>NZ_BTTW01000002.1:0-1200000 GCF_036245865.1 Corallococcus caeni
AGGCCAGGACGCCACCATGTGCGTCCGCCCGGAAGACATCAGCTATTCTCAATTGCTTCTTCATCTTCTGAAGAGGCTTCATTCAAGCAGAAGCTTGCAACTTACCCTTCGTATGCACCGTCATTCGTTTTTCCGGTGGCAATGTCGGAGGGGTCACACCCGTTCCCATCCCGAACACGGAAGTTAAGCCCTCCAGAGCCGATGGTACTCCGCGGGAAACCGCGTGGGAGAGTAGGTCGCTGCCGGATTCTTTTTGAAAGCCCCTGGTGCCGCAAGGCGCCAGGGGCTTTGTCTTTGCGGGCTTCGCTTCTCCCCGCCGCCCCTCTGGCTCGAGCGCTGATCCGCGCTCGCTGGAGACTGTCTTTGCGAATCAGCCCAGCAGGCGGACCGCGAGAAACACGGGGAGGGCGACATAATAGAGCGCCCGGCAACTCCATTCAGCGCCGATGCGGACGTTGCGTGCCCATCTCGGGCCCAGCCATGCGGCGCTGAAACACACTGCTTCGGCGAGGGCCCTCCAGAAGCAGCCAAACAGCAACAGCGCGAGGAACACTGGCAGCCAGGTGCGCATGAAGGACGTGAGGTACGCCGTCCATCCGTACATCTGGAGCTCTCCGAACGGACCTCCGAAGGAGATGTACTGGTGTGCCCGGAAGAAGATGCCCGCGAGCACTCCGGGCACCAGGCCGTACTTCAATGCCTGGTCGTACCAACGCCTGCGCCACTTCTCGCTTCGGGCCTGCGCATACCTCACCCGCGGGTCGTTCCGCGCCTCTCCCCGACTTCCCATCGCCGCGAGCAGCGGCATGGGCGCCTGGATCTCCAGGCCATGGTCGAATGTCCGTCCTGTGCGCAGCCGCAAGGTGAGCCCCGGGCCTGGAACGGGCAGACGCCACGGGTGGATGGACTCCAGTGCTTCGAATGGAATCTCGAAGTGGGCTCCCCCTCGCTGGGTGAGCACCAGCCCCTCTGGACGCACCGTGACCGTGGCCCTCGTGCCCAGGCGCAGCAGGTGGAGCGCGATGAACGGCAACACTCCTCCGACCGCCAGGCCCGTCGCCAGTGGCTCGGGGAGCAGCGTCTGGGTGCCCGCGAGCACGTCCTTGAAGAGCAGCGCGGTAAAGAAGCAGAGCGTGCCCAGCATCACTGCGTGCAGGAGCGCTCCCACTGCGCGCAGCCGAGGCGTGAAGGCGTGGACGGGGAAGGGGCCGGACGCGTCGACGGTCATGGTAGGGGCATGGCCGCGCGCGCATTGCCTCTCCGCGAGCGGCTTCCGTAGCATACGCACCCTGGAGGCCCCCCGAGAACATGCGTTCCCCGCAGCCTGGCCCTGAGCGTCGCACCGATTCCGATGGCGTGACGCGGGTGACGCCCTCGCGCGAATCCCCTGGCGGCGTGGGTCCCTGGCTCATCGGTGGGGCCCTGGCCATCACCGGTCTGTGCGTGGGGCTCTGCCTCTGGTGGCTCTCCCGCCCCGTTCCCGTGGACGACCTGCCTCCCATCGTGGTGGCCGCGCGCCCCGCGCCGGTGGCTCCCTCCCTGGCTCCGGCGCGCCCATCCGTGCGCCCTGCAGCAGTCCCCGTCGCCGCGACCACGCCCGTGGAGGAGCCCGCTCCCATGCCCGTTGATGAGCCGCCCCCCCCGGAAGGAAAGAGCGGGACGGCGCTGTACCAGCGCGGCACCAAGCCGTTGAAGCGTGGGCTTGTCGTGCCCGACGACTTCGAGCTGCCCCCTGGCTTCATGCGCCACTACCAGACGACGGATAACGGCCAGCCGCTCGCCGCCATCCTGATGTTCCATCCGGACTTCACGCCCAAGGACGCCAACGGGCAGCCCATCCCCATCCCCGAGAACCGCGTGGTGCCCGAGGAGCTGGCGCCCCCTGGCATGCCCCACCGGCTGCTGGAGATTCCTGTCGAGGATGGGGACTCGCAGTGACGTCTGTGAAGGGGTGGGCCGGGGCGCTCCTGGGCGTCGCGGCGACCACCGTGCTGTTCTCGCTGTTCGGACAGCTGAACCCGGGCTGGGTGTGGCTGGGCGCGGTGGCCATGGCGCCGTGGCTCGCGGCGGTGGATCGGGTTCCCTCCGCTCGTGGTGCCGTGGCCCTGGGCATCCTGCTGTCGGTGGCGTTCACCGCGGCGGTGTTCGGCTGGTTCCCGGGCGCCATCGCGGCGTACTCGCGTGCTCCGGTGTGGCTGTGCTGGGGCGTGTTCCTGCTCATCGCTCCCGTGCTGGAGCTCCAGTTCCTTACCGCCGCCTGGGTGCGGTGGTACGCGCGCCGGCAGGTGGGAGAGGCGCCTCACCTTGCTTGGGTTCCTCCCGTGCTCACCGCCCTCGCGTATGTGGGCACCGAGTGGTTCACACCCAAGCTGTTCGCCGAGACGCTGGGCCACGGCCTCTATGCCTCGGAGACGCTGCGCCAGGGCGCAGACGTGGCCGGCGCTCCGGGCCTTACGCTGGTCCTGCTGCTCATCAACGAGTGTGTCGTCTCGGTGGCGCAGGGGCTGGCTTCCCGGCGGGCCTTGCGGCTGGGGCCGGTGGTCCTCGCGGTCGTGCTCGCTGTGTCTGGCTGGGGCTACGGGCGGGTGAGGCTGGGGCAGGTGCGTGCGGCGGTGCACTCGGCTCAGTCGCTGGTGGTGGGTGCGGTTCAGGCGAACATCACCAACATCGAGAAGATGGCCGCGGAGCAGGGGACCTACGAGGTCGTTCGCAACATCCTGGATACGCACTACGCGATGTCGGATGCGTTGCTGCGCTCGGCGCCGCTGGACCTGCTGGTGTGGCCGGAGACGGTGTATCCGACGACGTTCGGTACTCCGAAGAGCGAGGACGGCGGCGCCCTGGATGATGAGATCCGTGCGTGGGTCGCGGAGCGGGGTGTGCCGCTGGTGTTCGGCACGTACGACCTGGACGGCGAACGCGAGTTCAACGCCGCCATGTTCCTGGGGCCCTCCGCTACGGGCGAACTGGCGCAGGCCGCCTACCGCAAGACGATGCTGTTCCCTCTCACGGAGTGGGTTCCGGACGCGGTGGATACGCCCGCGCTCCGCGCCTGGCTTCCCTGGACCGGCCGATGGAAGCGCGGTCCTGGCCCTCGGTTGGTGGACTTCCGGCTGAACGGCGGCCGCGTGCTCAAGGTCGCTCCGCTCATCTGCTACGAGGCGCTCTTTCCCAACTACGTCGCGGCGGAGGTGCGCCAGGGGGCGGACCTGCTCCTCACGCTGTCGAATGACTCGTGGTTCTCCGGTACCCCCGCGCCCCGGTTGCACCTGATGCATGCGGCCTTTCGCAGCATCGAGACGCGTACGGCGCAGGTTCGGGTGACGAACTCCGGCATCTCCGCGTTCATTGACCCGGCGGGGACGTGGACCTCCGAACTGGAGGACAACCAGCGCGCCAGCACCGTGATGCGCGTGCCTACGGCGGATCGGCTGAGCTCGCTCGCGGGGGCGTGGGGGGACTGGCTGGGACCCGTTGCGCTCGTGCTCTCCGTGGTGCTGGGCGCGTGGATCCGTCGGCGCGGCGTGGAACGGCCTGGTCCCGTCCCGGTGTGAGCACTTCGGTCCCGCCCGGATTTTACCTTGGCGTTTCGACCCTGGCCTCTACCTCTGACGAGGGATGGTGGGGTGTGCGAGGCGTCGCGATTCTTGGCGCAACCTCTTCACAGGAGCTGCCATGAGCGACGATCTCAAGAACCGGGGACCGAAGGACCGCGCGCGGATCAACGTCAACGAGCCTTGGGAGGTGAGTTGGTGGTGCGCCCACTTCGGGTGCACGGCGGCGCAGTTGCGCGCTGCCGTACAGGCCGTGGGGGTGATGACTGCCGACGTGAAGCGCCACCTGGGTAAGTAGAAACGCCCCCACTCCGTGGCACTGGGGCCGGAGCCCTTGTTCAGGCGGCTTCGGCTTTCTGGGCGGGGAGCTGGGCGTCTGTCTTGGGCTTCTGGGCGATGACCTGGATCTCCCTTCGCAGGTGCGTCAGCCGGCACACCTGCACCCAGGCCCATAGGAAGGCGAAGCGCACGTATTCGTAGGGGGCCCTCGCGCCCTTCGCCAGCCTCCGGCGGAGGATGTCCTTGCCTGCCTTCACTGGCTGCATCCCGGCCCGGGCGCAGGCGTCCGCGAGGTTGTGCTCGTAGAAGTACACGTGGTGCTGCCAGCCTCGCCGGTCCGGCCGGAACGAGCGGCCCTTCCGGGGCATCACGATGATCTTGTAGTACGCCGCGTCCGGGACGATGACGAACGCCACCCCTCCCGGCCTCAACACGCGCTGGATTTCACGCAGCCCGTCCATGGGCTGGTCCACGTGCTCCAGCGTGTGCTTGAGCGTGATGATGTCGAACGACGCATCCGGGAACGGCAGCTGCGTCAGCGAGCCGTACTCGGCCGTGTAGCCTCGCTCACGGCAGAGGTTCACCGAGAACTGTGAGTAGTCCAGCCCCGTGGCCTTCAGCCCCGCTCGCTGCGCGGCCTCCAGCACGTAGCCCGCTGAACAGCCGACATCCAGCAGGTCCTTCGCGTGCGGCGCGTACTCCAGGCACACCAACACCTGCCGCAGGCACTTGCGCACCCGGTGGTCCCAGCGGCTCAGGTACTTCGCGCGGTTGTGCTTGAAGTACTTCTCCTCGTAGCCGTCGCCCAGGCCCGGCTGTTGCTCGCGCTTGTAGATGAGCCCGCAGCCTGTGCAACGGCCGTAGCTCAGCTCGCGGAACGCAACGACCGGACGGGATCCGGTCTCCTTGCAGACCGGACAGGCAGAGTAGAAGGGAGCAAGCATCGCGGACCGCACCATCGGGTGCCTCGTTCCAGAGTGTCAATCGCACTCGGGACGCAGGGGGCGCGGCTCAGGGCCGCCGTGCCCGCTTCGTCAGGCCGAGCGCTCCCAGGGCGAGCAGGGCTGCGATGGCGACTCCCAGGGCCATGGGCCTCGCCGTGCCGTCGTGGCTCGCGCTCACCGCCGCGGAGGCTCCGGCCGCCAGCAGGAACTGGAGCGCTCCCAGCACCGCTGATGCGATGCCTGCCTGCTTCGCGTGCTGCTCCATCGCCAGCGCCGTCGCGTTGGGCGTGATGGCTCCCAGGCTGGAGACGAACACGAACAGCGACAGCGCGATGCCCCACAGTCCACCGAAGCCCGTCGCGGCCACCGCCACCAGCGCCAGCCCCGCGAGCGCGGCGATGCGCACCGCCTGCTTCAACACCCTTTCCGGTGAGGCGCGCGCCAGGAGCCAGTGATTGAGCTGCGACACCGCCACCAGCCCCGCCGCGTTCGCTCCGAAGAACCAGCCGAAGTGCTCCGGCTTCACGCCGTGCAACGTGATGAACACGAAGGGCGAGCCGCTGATGTACGCGAACATCCCCGCCTGCGAGAGCCCCGCCGCCAGCGCGGGCCCCAGGAAGTCTGGTGCCTTCGTGATGCCCCACATGGCCTGGAAGGGTCGGGACCGGGGCGCTCCGCTCCTCGGCGGCGCGGTCTCCGGCAGGATGGCGAAGGCCGCTCCCAGCGCGATGAGGCCGATGACCGCGTGGCTTCCGAAGATGGCTCGCCAGCCCGCGGCTCTCAGCACCCAGCCGCCCAGCAGCGGTGCGAGGACGGGCGCCAGACCCATCACCAGCACCAGGCGCGACATCATGCGCGCCGCCGCTGCTCCCGAGTGCAGGTCCCTCACGACGGCTCGCGAGGTCACCATTCCCACCGAACCGCCCAGCGCCTGCACGAACCGGCAGGCCGCGAGCACCTCCGCCGAGGGCGCGGTCGCGCAGCCGATGGAGCCCAGCACGTACAGCAGCAAACCCGCGTAGAGCGGCTTCGTCCGGCCGAACCGGTCGCTCACCGGACCGGAGAGGAGCTGCCCTACCGCGAGCCCCGCGAAGAACGTCGCGAGGGTGCGCTCCACTTCGCCGGCGGTCGCGTGCAGCGACTCGCTGATGGAGGGGAACGCCGGCAGGTACATGTCGATGGACAGCGGCCCGAAGCCGATGAGCGCTCCCAGGAGGAGGATCAGCCCGGGGCCCTCCGTGGAGCGGGACAGCTTGGGCGTGGCGGTCGTCATCCTGGCTTCCTCTTCAGCGGCTTCTTCCGGGCGCGCGCCGGCGCTTCCCGTGGGGGCAGCAGCACCCGGATGAGCTGGCGCAGCACGGCTTCGTCGTCGCCGGGGGCATAGGTGGTTCCTCCTACGTGGGCGTTGAAGCAGCGGGCCTCCAGCGCTCCACAGAGTGCTTCCGCCACGGCCCCGGGCCTGGCCAGGTCCACCCGTCCGGCTCGCTTCGCCCGGGTGAGCCACTTCGTCAGGCCCTCTCGCAGCGCGACGGGCGGCGGCGTCTCCAACTGCATGGCCCTGGCTCCGCCGAGCCCCGAGTAGTGCAGCACGAACAACCAGGGCACCAACTGGCGCAGGAAGTCCCGGTGGTGCAGGAGCGCTTCCAGGAGCTGGTCCTCGATGGACACGCGTTCCTTGGGGCCTGGCTCCAGGAGGGCCAGGGCGGTGGGGGGCACGGGGCGGAGGGCTCGGGACATCAGCGCCTCCTTGGTGCCCACCCGGTGCAGCAGCGCCGCCTGCGAGATGCCCAGCCGCTTCGCGATGTCCTGCAGCGGAGCGGACGGGCCCTGGGCCAGGAACACGGCTCGGGCGGCTTCGTCGATCTCCGGGTCGAGGACTCGAGGGGGACGGGACATGGGCGCGGGATTAGTTACTGACTGGTAGGTAACCAATCCGCGCCAGCCGTGCAAGGGGCCCGTCCTTCCGGGCCCCTTTGCGTCTCCAGCTTCCGAGGGACTCTAGAGGCGGCCGGCCTTGAGCTCGCCCACCAGGTGCGCGCAGGCGCGGACGGTGACGGCCATCATCGTCAGGGTCGGGTTCTGCGGGCCCTGCGAGGGGAAGCAGGAGCCGTCCATGACGTAGAGGTTGGGCACGTCCCAGCTCTGGTTGAAGGGGTTGAGCACGGACGTCTTCGGGTCCTTGCCCATGCGCGCGGTGCCCACCTCGTGGATGGCCATGCCGGGCTTGGAGAGCGTCTTGTTGATCTTCTCCACCGTGCAGCCGGCCTCCTCCAGCATCTCCTGGCAGGACGTGGCCGCGTCCTCCGTCATCTTCAGCTCGTTGTCGGAGTGCCGGCACTCGATGTGCGCCGCGGGGATGCCCCAGCGGTCCTTCACCGTGTCGCTCAGGGTGACGCGGTTTTCCGGGCGCGGGAGCATCTCTCCGAAGGGCACCAGGTGCATCTGGTCGTCGAAGGTGAAGACCTGCACGCCGTAGCCTCGCGCGAAGTCCGGGTGGCGCTCGGTGACGTTGCGGAACTGGGGGATGTACGCCCAGCCGTGCTCCTTCTGCTGCAGGTGCGAGGGCAGGCCCATGCGCGCCTCGATGCCCTGCAGGTACATGTGGTCCATCAGGTGCCGGCCCACGAGGCCCGAGCTGTTCGCCAGGCCGTCCGGGAACGCCCGGTTGCGCGAGTGCAACAGCAACCGCGTGGATTCAATGGTGCCCGCGGACACCACCACCACCTTCGCGCGTACCTCCTCGGACGTGCCGGAGTTCGCGTCGATGAAGGACACCCCCGTCACCTTGCCCGTGGTCGGGTCGTGCAGGATGTGGCTGGCGATGGCGTGCGAGCGCAGCGTGAGCCGCCCTGTCTTCAGCGCCGCGGGCAGCGTCACCGGCGCGTTCGAGGTGCGCCGGGCGACGACGTGGCGCTGGGGCCAGCGGGCCTTCACCTTCTCGCGCAGGCGGACCTCACCGGGAGACAGCGGCGCGGGGGCGGCGAAGACGGAGTCCGGCAGCGTGTCCACGCCGTCCGAGTTGCCGCGCAGGCCCATCCACCGCTCCACGACTTCGTAGGACGGCGCCAGGTCCGCGAGCGTCAGCGGCCAGTCCGGGCTCAAGCCGTCCAGGCTGCCCGCTCGGAAGTTGAAGTCGGACAGGCGGTAGAACTGGCGGCCGTGGCTCCTCACGCCGGTGCGCCCGCCCACCTGCCTCGCGCGGATCCAGGCGAACGGCGCGTCGTCCGGCGTCGTGTAGGGGTTGTCCACGTCATCCACGAAGGCGTGGGGATGGAAGGGCCAGGCGAAGCTCGTGGACTGCACGGACTGGCGCGAGGTCCGGCCGGAGTCCGACTCGATGCGGTAGCCCAGCTTCTGCTTCACGCGGTGCATCAAGTGGAGGGCCCGGTCCGCCTTCTCACTCCGGCCCGCCTCCAGCACCAGCACCTGGAGCCCGGCCTCCGTCAGCTGCTTGGCCGCCCAGCCGCCACAGGCGCCCGAACCCACCACCACCGCGTCATAGACCGTCTTCGACGTCTTCATGCCTGCTCACCCGGACGGTCTTTCTGCCGCCGCTGCTAAAGTTCGCCTAAACTGTAAACCAGGGGCCTGTTGGTGCCTATAGGGTCTAAGGGCCTGGAGGGTGCCAACACAAGCCCGGGGCGGGGGCTTCCGCCTCTGGTACTGGTCGCTTGCTGTCGGAGAGGGACGGACATGGCTGGGCTCTTGAAGCGAATCCGGTGGGGGCGGGTGCTGGGCGTGCTGGTGCTGCCCGTCCTGGTGGCGGCGCTGGCGCTGGCCGGCCGCGCGGCGTGGCGTTCCGAGCAGTACTTCCACTACCCGAAGCCGGCGGCGGTGCTGCCCGCGGACTTCGGCTCCGCGCGCGAGGTGACGCTGCGCACGGACGACGGGGTGGAGCTGCGCGGCTGGTACGTGCCTTCGCGGAACAAGGCGGCGTGGGTGCTGGCGCACGGCCTGTCACAGACGCGCATGGACCTGTTGCCGGAGGCCCGCGTGCTGCTCGACGCGGGCTACGGGGTGCTGCTGTTCGACCTGCGCGCGCATGGACAGAGCGGCGGCGAGACATCTACCTGGGGCGACAAGGAGCGCCAGGATGTGCGCGCGGCGCTGGCGTATGTGCGGGCGCAGCCGGACGTGGACCCCGCGCGCGTCGGGGCCCTGGGGTTCTCCATCGGCTCCGCGGCGGTGGCGGAGGTGGCGGCGAAGGATCCGCAGGTCGCGGCGGTGGTGCTGCTGTCGCCGTTCAACACGCTCTGGCTGGCGGCGGCCTATGACTTCCGGCGCTTCGGCGTCGTGACGCAGACGGGGGCGCTGATTCCGTTCTGGCGGCGGGGGATTGCGTTGGATGAGGTGCGGACCCTCGATGCGGTGGACCGCATCAAGCCCCGGCCCCTGTTCATCGTCGCGGGGACGGAGGAGTCCGGGCAGCCGCTGCTGGATGAGCTGTTCGCGCACGTCGCGCCGTATGCGCAGACGTGGCGCATCCCTGGCGCGTCTCATGGCAACTTCGTCGCGACCGCTCCGGAGGAGTATCCGCGCAGGCTGCGCGCGTTCGCGGATGCCGCGCTGAAGCCGGCTCCTGTCGTGGAGACGGCTCCAGCCGTGGCGCCGACGCCCTCGGTGGAGAAGAAGAAGGCTCCGGCGAAGAAGCCTTCACGGCGGACGAAGGCGGGGGCCCGCTGAACGGCGGCTACGCCTGCGCGGGCGGGGTGGCTTCGAGCTTCGCGAGCTGATCCAGGTACATGCGGCCCTTCACCGGATCCGTCATGTAGAGGAACGCCGCCATGCCCTTGAGCTGCTCCAGCGACTCGCCTTCGCGGCCGGGCTTGCCCTTCTGGCGGTTGTGGATGGCCGCTCGCAGGCGGCGCACCACGTCGCGGGGGACTCGCGCGGCGGGCGTGCCTTCCTTCGCCTCGTTCACCACGAGCCCCGTGACGCGCTGACGGCTGCCCTTGCGGGCGACTCGCGTCTTGTCCGGGTGCACCGTGAAGCCTTCCGTCTCCACCACGTCCTTCACTCGCGCCAGCAGCACCGCCACCGGGGCTCCCTGCGCGCGGCGGGCCTTGGGGGCCTTCGCCTTCGTCCAGGAGAAGGTCAGGTCGTCCGCGTAGCGCGTGTACGTGAAGCCCAGCTTGCGCGACAGCGCCGACAGCCGCTTGTCCAGGCGCAGGCACAGCGCGTTGGTGATGCCCGGTGAGGTAGGCGCTCCCTGCGGGAGGGCTCGCGGCCCCTTCGCCACGTGCAGCGTCTTGCCCCGGAAGGACATGCGCTCGCGCGGGGCTTCCGTGGACATCAGCGCCAGCAGTGTGGAGGTGTTCTCCGGCAGGCCTCCCTTGCGCAGCAGGCCCTTCACGCGGCGCCACGTCACCGTGGGGAAGAAGTCCTTCAGGTCCACCTTCACCACCACGTCCGCGCCCCGGTGCGCCAGCGCGTTGGTGAGGATGGAGCGCCCCGCCACGAAGCCGTGCGCCGCGCCGTGCACCGGCAGCCGCTCCACGACGTTCGACAGCACCCAGCGCTGCGCTTCCTTCAGCTCCGGCTTCGGCGACGTGATGGTGCGCTCGCCGCCCGTGCGCTTGGGGATGCTCCACGTCACGTAGTTGGAGCCCGTGTCCACGTCGCGGTGGAACGCGAAGCCGCGCAGCTTGGACACGCTCAGCCCCAGCGCCTTCGCCAGGTCCTCCGCCGAGTCCAGCGTGGGCAGGCCGTTCTGGCGCGCTCGCTCCTCGCGGTGCTCCAGGTCGAACTTGTCCGGCCCGCCGGCTTCGTTCCAGTGGATGCCCACGCCCAGGTGGTTCACGTGCGTGGCCTTCCACGCCTCGTGGGCCTGGCGCTCCAGCGCGCGGCGCTCCACCGCTTCGGCCTTCTTCTTCTCCTTCCAGGCCGTCTTCTCCTTCTCCTTCAGCGAGGAGAAGTCGACTTCATCCGCGAGCGCGCCCTTCGCCACGAGCTGCGCTTGCACCCATTCGTCGGTGCCGCCGGCGTCGGTGATGGCCTTCCAGCGCGTGAGGAGGGCGTCGTGCGCGGCCTTCGCGGCCTCGCGCTTCGCGGCGGTGTTGGGAGCGGCGGCGGGCGTGGTTTCAGCAACGGCCTGCGGCGGGGCGGCGGGGACGAACGACTCCAGCTTGGCGGTCATCGAGGTACCTTCGACGGGCGCGGCGGCTCAGGACGGGGTGCGGGACGAAGCGAGTAGTCGAGGGAGGCCAGGAAGGCACCACCAGCTCACCTGGGGCACGGTAGCCTCACCGGCTCTCCCCTCCGGTGCACTGGTACCCGGGTGGGAAAACGGCGGCTGCGTCGTTGGTTCCGCTTCCCGCCCGGGTACCAGTGCACCGGAGGGAGAGAGCCAAGAACAGGCTACCTTGCGGAGAGTGTCCAGCATTTCAACCAGAGCGGCGCAACGCCGCTCCCGCGCTCGAGGCGCTGAGGCTGATGCAGTCCAGACCTCTCTCGACTACTCGCTATTCAGTTGTCGTCCGGCACCTGAGTCCTTCCGGCCGCCCCGTCGGCGGCCGGGCCGTTGGTTGAGGGTTTACACCAGAGTCGAGGCCGCGTCGATGTAGCCGTCCGCGGTCAATTTCTCCAAACGGCTGAAGTACGCCGTCCGGGCTTCCGTGTCCGAGTCGAACCACAGGCGCTGGTGGCGCGAGTCGCCCAGGCGCGGGCCCCACGTGAGGGCCACCACCTTGCCGTCCAGTGACACGCGATACACCTGCTCCAGGCCCGTGGCCGGGTCCCGGCGCACGTACGCGCGCGTCTCCGCGCGGATGAGCTTGCGGCCCTCCGGCGTCTGCCGCAGCGCCTCTTCCTCGGCGCGGCGGCGCGCGTAGGCCAGGCGCAGCGCGAGCATGTGCTCGCACGGGCCTTCGCGCAGCCCGGAGCGGCGGAAGTGCGGACAGCCGCAGCCCGCGTCCTTCACGCGGCCTTCCAGGTCCATGGTGAAGCTGGGGAAGAAGCTGCGCACCGCCTCGCGGTCCACCACTTCGCCCTGGATGCGCGTGCCTTCACCGACGAGGTCGTGCACCTGCGTGAGCTTCACCTCGCCGGAGCCCGGGCCGCCGTCGCCGAGCAGGCGGTGGGCGCGGGCTTCCCGCTCGTTGCCGTAGCGCAGCGCGGCCTCGTCCACCGGGGTGGGCATCAGCTCGCGCGGGCGGTAGGTGCCGCGGGCCACGTCGAAGAGGACGCGGCCCCGGAGGCATTCGAGCTGGAGCGCGGCGCGCACCTGGTCCTTCGGGGCGCCCGCGTCCTTCGTCAGCACGTCGAAGGGGAGGGGGCCGTCCTGGCGCAGGCGCTGGCGCAGCTTCTCCGCCAGGCCGTCCGGCACGTCGCGCGGCATCAGCGCGTCGAAGGCGGCGGCGCTGGACCAGCCGCTCTCCGTCCAGCCGGTGAGCCCCAGCGTCAGCGTGGCCACGCCCAGGTCGATGACCCAGAACACCGGCAGGCCCGGACCCATGAGCTGCACGTGCACGCTCTTCGCGTGGGGCAGCAGGCGCGCGAGCGCGGCGAGGCGCTGACGGCCGAAGGTGCGCACCACCGCGGGCGCGCTGCCGGTGTACGCGCCGCCGTGGCACTCCAGCACCTGCTCCCAGGGCTCCAGCACCAGCCGGGGCGGCGCGCCGGGGACCAGCTCGAAGCGCAGCGCGCGGGGGGCCTTCTTCGAGCGGCGGGTGCGCAGCGCGAAGAGCAGGTTGTACAGGTCGATGGGCGCGATGGAGCAGGTGGTGGCCGGCAGCGTCGCGGCGGACTGCACCTGGAGGAAGCCTCGCAGCCAGGCGTGGGGGACCTCCACCGTGCGCGGGGCCCGGGGCTCCGTGGCCGGGGTGGCCTTCGCGGTGGGGGCGACGTGGGCCTCCAGCGTCACCGGGGCGTAGGCGCGCAGGCGGTCCAGCCGGGCGGGCAGGTCCTGCGGCACGTCCAGGAAGGTGGAGCCGTGCGCCGCTTCGCGCTTGTCGAAGAGGCTGTTGTCGAAGGCGAGGCGCGCGTAGGCGCTCTCGTCACGGGAGAAGACCTCCAGCGACACCTGGTCCGGATCCACCGTGAGGACGGGGTCCAGGACGGCGTCCTTCTTCTCCTCGCCCTCCAGCGCGTTGTCGAGGAAGGCCTTCTGCGCTTCCCAGATTTGAGCGCTGGCGCGCTTGCCCTGCTTCATCAGGTACGCGAGGTACGCGGTGCGGTCGCGGCCCCGGTAGCGCAGGTCGCTGGAGAGCACCGCGAAGGCGGCGGCCAGCGCGTCGCGGAAGAGGGTGGGGTCCTTCACCTGGCCACTGACGCCCACGGTGCCGCGCGAGCCCTCCAGGGCCAGCTGCACGCGCGAGGCGTCCGGCGTGACGACCACGTCGCTTTCCGCGGCGTAGTTCAGCGCGACGGGATGACGTGCGGTTGCGGTGCTCACGACGGTTGACCTTCCTTCCGGGCGCGCTCAGCGGCCCGGCGTGCACGTTTGTGGGCGCGGTAGGCCGCCTTGCGCAGCTCCACCGACTGCGACTTGTCGAAGGCCGCCGTCTTCAGCAGCTCCGCGGCGGCGTCTCCACCCAGCCGTCCCAGCGCGGCCCAGGCATCCTGCTTCACCTCGGGCTTCGCGTCGGCGGCCACGGACTTGAGCGGCTCCAGGTCCTTCTTCGCCAGGAGCGCGGGGACCGCGAGCCGGCGGGCCTCGCTGGCCGTGAGCGCGGACGAGGCCACCTTCGCGCCCGTGGGGCCCAGGGCCACCGGGTCGAAGGGCTTCACCTCCAGCGCCCAGGCCGAGGCCTCGGCGGGCACCAGCTCGGCCAGCACCGACGCGGCGGCGGAGCGTACGTTCGCGTCCGGGTCCCCCAGCGCGGTGCGCAGGGCCTGCGCCTCGTTCTTCGCCTTCATCCGTCCCAGCACCCGCGCGGCTTCCTGGCGCACGGCGGCGGGGGCCTGGGCTTCACCCTGGCGGAGGATTCCGGCGGAGGTCGCGACCAGCTCCTTCGCGCCCAGCCGTGAGCCCGCCCAGAGCAGGCGCTCCCAGGCGGCGGCCAGCGGGTCCTTCTTCGCGGGCTGCGCGGTGGCCCAGGCGGTGGCGGTGCGCCGTTCGGCGGCCACGAGCGCGCGGGTCAGCCCGGCCGTGTCCACGGCGCCGGCTTCGGGCGCGTCACCCGTCCAGGTGCCCACGAGCCGCGCGGCCTCCTCGCGGGCCTCCGGCTTGTCGTGGCCGAACAGGGCGATGACCTCCGGCACGGGCATCGCGCCACGGCGGGCGAGGCCTCGACGCAGGCGGAGACGCAGCTCCGCGTTGTCCAGCGTGGCCAGCCGGGGCACGAGCAGGGCCGGGTCGCCTTCGCTGGCGAGGTAGGTGGCGGCGGGCTCGGAGATGTCCTCGTGCTCGCTCTGCACGGCGAGGAACTCCACCCGCGTGCGCTCCTTGGGGAAGAGGACGTCCAAGGCCTTGCGCGCGGCGGCGCGAAGGTCGTCGTCCTCCTCGTTCAGCGCGGCGGCCAGCGCGGCCTCGGCGGCCGGGTCTCCGAACCTGCCCAGCTCCTCCGCCACCGTGCGGCGCACGTCGTCGTCGGTGTCGCCGTCGGCGAGCAGCGCCTCCAGCTTCACCCGGGCGCGCTCTCCGCCCAGGGCACGCAGGCCGCGCACGCCGGCTTCCTGGCGCTGGAAGGCGTTGCCATCCGTGGCCGCGGCTTCCACCTTCTCCTCGATGCGGCGGCGGTCCTCGCCATCGGGCATCCGGTTCGCGAGCCGGCCCAGCGCCTCGATGGCGGCGAACACCATGTCCTCTTCCGCCGGGGCGTCCGGGGTGCCTCCGCCGGCCACCGTCTCCAGCTCGGAGAGGGCGCGCACGTCGCCCAGGGTGCCCAGCGCGAGCAGGGCCCGGCCGCGCTCGTGCGGCTCACCGGCGCGCGCGTACAGGAGCAGGGGGCGCAGGGCGCTGGCGCGACGCTGGTGGGCGACGCCTTCCGCCGCGGGCAGCATCAGCTCCCGGGCCCCGGCGCGGAGGATCTCCTCCAGGGGCTCCACCGCCGCGCCCTCTTCCACCACGCGCTTCGAGTAGTGCTCCACGGCCGCCGCGCGCACGGTGACGTCGCGGTCGCTGAAGAGCTGGACGAGCAGCGCGTCCTGGCCCTCGCTCTTGCCGTGCTCCAGTTCGCGGGCGGCGGCCTTGCGGACCTCCGGGTCCTGGCTCTTCACCGCCACGCGCAGGAAGCGCACCGCGAGCGCCGCGTCACGCTTCTTCAGCTCGCGCTCGTCCTCGTCCAGCTTCTCCTGCTCCGGCGGCCAGGTGAGCTGCATCGCGGCCGTCACGCAGGTGAGGCGCACGAACGGGGCCTCGTCCTCCACGCTCTGGCGCGCGAGCACGTCCAGCGCGTCCACGCGGTGCGTGCGGCCCAGCGCGGCCACCAGCTTCGTGCGCTCCGGAATCTCCGTGGCCACCGACAGGCGCGCGGCGAGCGCGGCCACGGCGGCGGAGGTCCCCAGGCGGGCCAGGGCCTCCTGCGCGCGGCGGGTCACGGCCGGCGTCTCCGAGCGCAGGAAGGTGCCCAGCACCTCCACCGCCCGGTCGTCGCCCCGGAACGCGAGGAGCTCCGCGGCGCGCAGCCGCAGGTCCTCGTGCTCGCTGCCCATCGCGCGGCCCAGGGCCTCCGTGACGCGCGAGTCGTTGGCGCCCGCGAGCCGTTCAATCACGCCCACGCGCAGGTCGGCGTGCTCGCTGCCCAGCGCGGCCAGCAGCGGCTCCAGGCTGCCCGGCGGGCTGAGCTTCTCCAGCAGCTCGAAGGCGGACTTGCGCACCTCCGGCAGCGGCGAGTTGAGCGCCGCGGTCACGCGCGGACGGGCCTTGTCACCGCGCTCCGCCAGCTCCTCCAGCGCCGCGCGCGCCACGTCCGGCGCCAGCGACGCGAGGGCCAGCGCCAGCGGCTCGTCGCTGCCGGCGGGGTACAGCTCCTTGAGGCCCGCGAGCGCGGCGCGGCGCACGAGCTGGTGCGGGTCCTCCAGCGCGCGCAGCAGGGCGGCCACGGCGGCGGACGTGCCCGCGTAGCCTTCCTGCGTGAGCTTCACCACGCGGTCCACGGCGTCGCGGCGGACGCGGTGGCCTTCCTCGTCGCCCGCGGTCACCTGGCGCAGCAGGCCCACGTAGGCGCCGAAGGCGAGGCGGCGCAGGTGCTGACGCTCCGCCTGCGTCGCCGACTGCGGCGTCGCCGACGCGCCTTCCGCCGGCTTCACCGCGGAGAAGAGGCGGCGCAGCCAGCTCTTGCCCGTGGCGGAGGCCGTGCCCTGCTTCTCCGGCGTGGAGGGCTGCACCACGTGCGCGGCGCCCTGGGCGGTCTCCGGCTTCCAGGGAGCCTGGAGCGAGCTGGGCCGCGCGACCTTCTGCGCCTCGCGGAAGTAGTCCAGCGGCTTGTTGCGCAGCAGCAGCACCTGGGCCGCCGCGTAGCGCTGCTCCGGCTGACCGCTGGAGAGGGCTTCGGCGAGCCCAATCACGCGCTTGGCCCGCTCTTCCTCCGCGGGCCAGTCCTTCATGTCGCCGGCCTTCTCCGGACGCGGCGGCAGCAGCACTTCGACCAGGTGGGCGCGGTAGGCCTCCGGCTCCGTGCGCAGCTCCAGCGCGCGGGCCGCGGCGTAGCGCACCTCCGGACGGCCGCTGGACAGCGCGCTCGTCAGCAGGTCCGGCGGTCCGCCCTCGCGGCTGGCGCGCAGGTCCCGCGCGAGCACGATGGCGAAGACCATCTCCTGCACTTCGCGCGCGGAGTCCTCCAGGCCGTGCAAGAGGCCACCGTCGCCCTCGGGGCCCAGGGCCGCGAAGGCGAGGATGGCGCCCAGCCGGATGGGCAGGTGCTCATGGCGCAGGTTCCCGGTGAGCACCGGCAGCGCGCGCACGTCACCCAGACGCGCGAGGCCGTCCGCGGCCCACGAACGCGCCGCCACCAGCGAGTGGCCCAGCGCATCCAGCAGCGCGCCCTCGTCACCCCGGCGGCTCGCGGTGGCGAGACCGCGCGCGCCCTGCTCCTGGAGGTCCGTCAGCTCGTTGGGCAGGAGCGTGGTGGCATAGAAGCCCAGCAGGCGCCGCGAGCCCAGCGTGGCCAGCGCTCGCGACGCGCGGATGCGCAGGGGGACGAGGAAGCCGGGCGGGTACATCCGCTCCAGGTCCTTGTCCGTGATGAGCCCGCGCATGGGCTCGATGATGTCCTCCGCGCCGCGCGGGGCGAGCAGCTCCGCGGCCCGCACGCGCACCGGCAGCGCCGTCGCCGCGATGCCCGCGAGCAGCGGCCCGTTCTCGTTCGGGATGAGCTTGTCGAGCGACTCCAGCGCCGCGAACGCCACGTCCAGGTGCTCGTCCTGCACGCGCTTGAGGAGCGCGGAGCGCATGGCTTCCGCCGGGGCGTGCACGGAGGCCTTGGCGGCCTTCTCGCGCAGGGCCGGGTGCGGGGTGTTGAGCGCGGCCAGGTGCGGCTCCGGCTTCTCCTTGCCGGCCAGCTTCACCCACGCCTCGTAGGCGGCGGTGGCCACGCCCGCGTCGCGGTCGTCCACGGACTTCTTCAGCCGCTCCAGCGCCCAGTCGTCGGTGCCCTTCTGCGCGAGCACCTCCACCGCGCGGGTGCGCAGGTCCGGGAAGCGGCCCGCCAGCGCGCGGTCCAGCGCCTTCACCGGCTCCTGGTCGTTCCACGCCCACAGCGTGCGGAACGCCTCGCCGCGCACCTTGGCGGATTCGTCCTCCAGCGCGTCGCCCAGCAGGCCTTCCGCGCCCTCCGCCTTCGCGCCCAGCTTCACCAGCCGGTCCAGGCCGCGCACGCGCACGTCCTCGTGGCCGGAGCGCAGCGCGGCCTCCGCGGCGGACAGCGGCGCGTCCGAGTCCAGCGCCACCACGGCCGTCAACGCCGCCGCGCGCACGTCCCCGTCCGCGTCGTCCAGCATCCACACCAGCCGCTCGCGGGCGCGCGGATCCTGCAACGCCTGGAGCGCGGTGGCCGTCTCGCGGCGGATGGCGGCGTCGTCCTCGCGCGACAGCTGGAGCAGCGCGCCCAGGGCGCGGCCGTCACCCAGCTGCGCCAGCACGCGCGCTCCTCGCACCGCCGTGTCCGGCATGCGGCACGCCATGGCGGCGAGCAACGGCTCCAGGTCCGCTTCCGTCAGCGCCGTGCCGGCGGCCGTCTTTCCGAAGAGCTGCTCGCGCGAGGCGGCCAGCTCCGCGTCGGTGGTGAACTTCGCCTCCGCGTCCCCGGCCGTGCGCCTGGCCTGGAGCGTCAGCATGCGGGCCACTTCCCGCACCGTGCGCGCGAACTCCTCGTCCTTCGCCTCCAGCGTGGCGGCCAGCGGGCGGCGCTCCAGCACGCGCACCGCGAAGGCCACGCGGCGCACGTCCCGGTCCGCGTCGTCCAGCGCGCGCGCCACCAGCGGCTGCAGGCGCGGGTCTCCCAGCAGGCCCGCCACCGACGCGCGCAGCAGCACCTCCACCTTGAGGGCCGCGGGGCCGCGCTCGAAGGCGAGCTTCAGCGGCTCCGTGCTGCCCTTGGGCGACACGGTGGTGAGCGCGTCCAGCGCGGCGGTGCCCACCTCCGCGTTCGTGTCCGGCAGCTTGCTGGCGATGAGCCCCGGCACCAGCGGCGACGCGCTGCCTGGCTTCGCCAGCAGGCGCAGGCCCTGCACGCGCGTGTCCACGAAGCGCGAGTCCAGCGCCGCGCGAGGGGCCGCGAGCGGAGACTCCGTCTCCAGCTTCGTCAGGGCCTCCAGCGCCGCGGCGCGCACCGTCTTGTCGTCGTCGTTGAGCCGCTCGCGCAGCTTCGCCCGCGCGGCGGTGCGGCCGTGGTTGCCCAGCTCCGTGGCCGCCAGCCGGCGCGCCACGAGGTCCTTGTCCGAGGACAGCACGCCCAGGACGAAGTCCAGCGCCTCCGGCTCCTGGAGCGCCACCGCCTCCTTCACCGCGGCCTCGCGGCGGGGGAGGGCGGCCTTCAGCGCCTCGTTGAGGACGTCGAAGCCGTGCCCGTACGCCGTCGTCTCGTCCGTGGGCTTGCCGTCCGTGCCCAGCGTGATGCGCGTGACCCGGCGGTCCTCGCCGCCCACGAAGAGGAAGCCCAGCAGCTGCTTCGCCTGACGGGGGTTCGCCGGGGGCGCGAAGGCCACCGCGCTCAGGGCCTTGCTGCCCAGCTCGAAGGTGCGCGGCTTGCGGCGCTCGTCCAGGCGCCAGACCTTCAGCCTGCCGTCGCTGCCCACGGACGCGATGCGCTCCGCGGGGTCCTGCCCGGGTTCCGCCTGGGGCGTGGGCGGGAACACCAGCCCCAGCACGGAGCCCGCGTGGCCGCTGTCCTTGTCGCCGCGAACCTCGAACTCCACCGCGCCGACGAGGTAGCCGATGCGCAGCTTCCCGTCGTCGCCCGCGGAGACGAGCCGGCCGTCGCGCGGCGTGAAGGCCAGCGCCCGCACCGCGCCCTCGTGGCCCGGCATGTCACGGCGCGCACCCGTCGCCACCGTGAACGCGCGCACCACGCTGTCATCGCCCGCGCAGGCCACGTACGTGTGCGTGGGGTCCACCGCCACCGCGCGCAGCGGCTGCGACGACGCGCTCCACTCCTTGAGCTTCTTCGTGCTGTCCCAGTCCCAGGCGCGCACGAAGCCGTCCACGCCGGCCGTGTAGAGCACCTTGCCGTCGGGGCTGGCCGCCACCGCCGTGCAGCCGCCGGGGTGCGCGTTGTGGAGCTGGAACTTCACCGTGCCGTCGGTGAGCGACCCGAAGCGCACGGTGCCGTCCGCGCCCGCCGCGGCGAACTGCTCGCCGGACAGCGCGAGGCCCAGCACGTGCGCGGGCAGCGGGCTGGTCCACAGGACCTTGTTGTTCGCTGCGTCGTACGCGGTGAGGCGGCTGTCGGCGGCCGCGCGCGTACCGCCCACGAGCAGCAGGCGCGCATTGGCGGCGAGCGCACGGACCTTCTCGATGTTGCCGATGGAGAGGTTGGCCATGGTGTCGTTGTCCTAGATGCCGCCGAGCTGCACGCCCGGGTGTGCCGCACGCAGTTGCACCAGCGAGGCCAGGCAGCTCTGCCACTCGCCCTTCGCCACGGAGCCGGTGAACTCGCCCAGCACGGGCGCCACCACGCGGGCGAAGCTCTCGTCTTCCAGGCCCAGGTCGCGCACCAGCTCCACCACGCGGCGCTTGGCCACGCTCGCGGACAGCCGGCGCTGCACGTCGCCCTCACGCGCTTCCTTCGCGCGCCCGGGCGGCAGGCCGAACAGCATGCGCCGCAGGAACGTGCGCAGCGCCTCCACGTCGCCAAAGCGCGTGGTGCCGCCCGCCTCGCGCTCGTCCTTGCCGCCGCCCGCGGGCTTCCAGCCCTCCGGCAGGTGCAGGGGCCGGTGCTTCTCCCAGAGCAGCCGCACCGCGAACAGGCCCACCTCGCGGTCCGCGCTCTGCATGAGGCCGGACAGCCGCTCCGCGCCGCCCAGCCGCGCGTAGTGCCGGCGGATGAGCTCCACGGCCACCTCGCGCGTGCTGCGCTTGGTGGACTCCGTGAGCGCGAACACCTTGCCCGCGTCCAGCTCCTCCGGCTGCAGCGTGTGGCGCGCGTCGGCGCCCGGCTCGCCCGCGTTGAGCAGGGCGTCGTAGGCCAGGTTGCGGATCTCCTTCGCCTCCGAGTCCGCCAGCTCGTACACCCGCGTCTGGTAGCCCCAGGCGCGCAGCTCCGAGCGGGCGATGGTCAGCGCGAAGCGGCGCACGTCGTCGCGCGCGTCGAACAGGGCCGGCCACAGCCGCTCCGCCGAGTACGCCTTGCGCGGCGCGCGGGGGCGCAGCTCGTAGGACTTGGACTCCGGCTGCTCCGGCCCGATGCCCGGGTGGTGGCAGCGCAGGTACATCTGCGCGAACGCGCGCACCGGCGGCGGCTGCTTCGCGCCCAGCGCCAGGTCGAACAGGCGCTCCAGGCCCGCGTCCGCGTCACCCGAGTCGCTGAAGTCCGCGGGCACCACGTTCGCCAGCAGGTAGCGGTGCGCGAAGTCGTGCAGCTCCGGGTCCGCCCGCCGCGCCAGCGCCAGCAGCCAGGGCACCGTGAGCTGCCGCGCGGTGAAGAGCTTGCGGTTGCCGAGCAGCTCCAGCGCCGTGCCGCGGAACTTGCTGTTGAAGACGAGCGCCTTCACCCGCTCCACGTCCAGGCCCGGCAGGCTGTCCGCGCGGGTGAGCCACTGCGCCGCCTGACGGCCCAGGCGCGGGTGCGCGACGAGGTCCAGCACCCACTCCGGCCCGATGTCCGCGACCTTGTAGGTGGACAGGGCCTTCATCGCCACGTCCTCCACGATGCGCTGGCGCGTCGAGCGCTGCTTCGCCTCCGTGAGCGCCACCTTCCAGAAGTCCGCCGGCATCTCCCCGGCCGCGTACTTCGTGGCGACGTAGCCCTTCGCCCAGTCGAGCTGCTGCTGCTTGCCCCAGAGCAGCTCGCGCAGGAAGTCGTGCGTGAGCTCCGCGCGGTCGAAGGACTGCTCCAGCGACTTCGCCGCGAACGCCGCGGTGGGCTTGGACACGAGCAGCCGGCCCAGGAGCGGCAGCCCCAGGTCGCGCGGCTTGTGCTTCTCCAGCGCGGCGGCGGCGAACTTCTGCACGTCGTCCTCGCCCTTCTCCACCAGGTCCGCCAGCCGCTCCGGGGCCAGGTCCTGCGCGTGGCCGCGCGCGTACTCGATGGCGTAGGCGCGGGCCTTGTCGCTGGGGGAGAAGAGCAGCGCGAGCACCGCTTCGTGCAGCCCGGCGGCGCGCAGCTTGCCCTGGTGGAACTCCGGCGAGCCCTGGAGCGTCTCCACCAGGAAGTCGTGCGCGCTGCCCAGCGGACGGCGCGCCAGCCGGTCCAGCCACGCGGGCGTCACCTTGCGCAGCGCCTCCGGGTGGTCCTTGCGCAGGCCCTGGATGGCGAACTTCGCGGCCGGGTCCGACTGGCACGTGTCCAACAGGCGCATCAGCGCGTCCGGCGAGCGCTTCCACGCGTCCGGATACATGCGCTGCTTCACCATGTCGTTGGGCGGCTGGATGGCGAAGCGCGACGCCGAATAGCCCTTGCTGTTGTGCGCCCAGACGTGGTGCGCCACCCAGCACTGCGCCCACGTCGTCTCCGGCTCGTAGTGCCGAAGCACCTCCACCGCGAACTGCGGGTAGAGCTCCGGCACGGCCGCGCCCAGGTGGCGAAGGAAGCGCCACGCGCGGCGCTGGAGGTAGGTGAGGGTGCCGCTGCCCACCTCGCGCTGACGGCGCCGGCCGCCGCGCTCCGTGTCGAAGCGCCACGCCAGCGCGCCGAACATCTCCGCGTCGTGGCGCGCTTCGGACAGCTTGTAGATGCGCTTGAGGCCCGCCCACAGGCCGAACTTCAGCGGCGCGTCCTTCACCAGCGTGACGAGGGCGGCGCGCGCGGGCTCGGTGTTCTTTTCGTACAGGGACACCAGCAGGTCCGCGAGCGCGAGGCGCGGCGGCTGCGGCACGTCCTTCTGCGCGAGGAAGCGCTGCCACGCCTCATGCGAACCCTGGCGGCGGCCGGGCTTGTCGCCGCTCGCGCGGGCCTGCTCCAGCAGCTGCTTCAGCGCGTCGAAGGAGAGCGCGCCCTGTGGCAGCGGCGCGTCCGACGTGCGGTCCGGCTGGTCGAGGAAGGCCAGCACGGACTCGGCCAGGTCTGGGGCTTCCGCCCTGGCCAGACGTTCGAGGTCTGCTGCGCTCAGCGCGTCGCTCGGGGTCATGGGGTGTGGGGTTTAGCACAGCTCCCTCACACCGCGAGGCATGATGGACCCGCCTCGTCACCACGGCAGCGCGGGCACCTCCACCTCCTGCACGTCCTGCACGGTGCCCGCGCCCACCGTCACGTCCTCGCGGAAGGACAGCCAGCGTCCCTCACGTTCTTGCAACACGAGAAGCGTGTAGGGCCCGGGAGGGACGAGGACCCAGGTCCCTGAGTTGTGAATCAGCGGCGGGAGCGCCTGTTCGCGCAGCCACCGCACCTCCGTGGCGGAGGCCGATTCGGGCGGCGCGGGGACCCGGCCGGGGAGGAGGTATGAGGTGCCCTGCCTGCCGCGCTCGCTCCAGCGCAGCTTCAGCTTGAGCCCCGTCGTCGTCAGCGGCAGGTCCACCCGGTTGACGCGACGTGGCTCGACGTGCACGACGCGAGGCACGGCCCTGCCGGTGTTCCCGCCCGCGATCTTCACCACGTAGTCGCCCGGGGCCAGGTCGCGGAACATGGCCACGCCGTCGCTCGCCGGGGCGAGGCGCTGCTCGTCCGGGTCCGCCTTCGAGACGGCCGCCAGGACGATCGACGACGGACGGCCCTGCGCGTCCCGCGCCGAGACCTCCAGGCGGGTGGCGGACGGCAGGCGCAGCTCGAGCGTGTCCTCGGTGGGGCTCAGCGTGCGGTGGAGCGACGCGTGCTCCGCCTCCTGCACGGTGAGCACGTACGGCCGGGACTCCACCGCGGGGAGCTGGAAGGTGCCATCCGGGCCGGTGAGGACGTCCGCGAAGGAGCTGGAGTCCTCCGCGTTGCGGGCGTCGTCCAGCGGCAGCGCCAGGGAGACGGACACGCCGGCCAGCGGGGTGCCGGTGGCGTCGTCCACCACGCGGCCCTTGATGACGCGGCCCACGTCCACGCGCACGGTGCCCAGGTCCACGTCGCGGCCCACGGGGACGTCCACGTCGCGCTGGGTGAGGGCGTGGCCAGGCACCTCGAAGGTGAGGTGCTGGGGGCCGGGCTCGTCCACGTAGACGGTGAAGGCGCCCCTCGGGTCGCGCACCGCTTCCTCGTTCACGGTGAAGCGGGTGATGGGCGTGCCGTCCTGCTTCACCAGCCGGCCGGTGACGCGGCCCTGGAAGGCCATGACGATGCGCACGTCCATGTTCCCCGCGCGGGCGATGACCTTGGGGCCCTGCTGGTCCTCCAGCCACCGGTGGATGCGTTCGCTCATCTGCTCAGGGGTCTCGTCGTCCGGGCCCTCGTCGAGGCTGTCCTTCTTGGGTGGCCGGGGCAGCGCGTAGCCCGGCTTCACCGCCTCCAGCTCGTAGTCCCAGTCCCGCGCCAGCGGCTCCAGGACGAAGCGGCCGTCGGGGCCCGTCTTCGCGGTGAGCGGCGAGAACGAGCGGCCGCCGCTGGCCTCGTCCTCCTTGGCGGTGGCGTCCACGGCGACGTCCGCCAGGGGCCGGCCCTCCGCGTCCACGACGATGCCGCCCACGCGGCCGTCCAGGTCCAGGCGCAGCGCCAGCTCCACGGTCTCCGAGCCCCGCAGCACCACGCGGTCGGGCATGAGGCGCTCGTAGCCGCCCGGGTTGGCGCGCATCCACACGAGATAGGTGCCGGGCGGCAGGCCCTGGATGGCGAAGTGGCCGTCCTCCCCGGTGGAGCCCGCGAAGGTCCTGCGCTCGGCCTCCTCCTCCTCTTCGCTCGAGCCTTCGGAGGGGGCTTCGTCCACCTCCTGCTTCACCAGGGAGATATCGACCTCGTTGACGGGCGTGCCGCGCGAGCTGGTCACGGTGCCGCGCACCGTGGCGCCCGTGTCCAGGGCCAGCTTCAGGCCGGACGTGGGGGCGCGGACCTGGAGCTTGCGCGGCAGGTAGCCCTCCGCTTCGACGGTGAGGGTGCCGGAGACGGGCTCGTCCAGCTTGATGGCGAAGTGGCCCTCCGCGTCGGAGGTGGCGTCGAAGGTGATGGGCGCCTCGCGGGGCGGGTGCATCATGATGTGCATGCGCGCGATCACGGGCGGAGGCGCGCCTTCCGGGCGCTTCTGTTTCGGCGGACGCAGCGACAGGGAGACGTCCGCCAGCGGCTTGCCCGCGGTGTCGGTGACGTGGCCCTCCACGAGGAGGGCCGGGGCGAGGACGAACTCCAGCGGAGGGCCCCCGGCGGCCACGGTGCGGACGGCGGTGAGGTCCAGCAGCCGGTCCGCCACCACCTGGAAGGTGTAGGTGCCGGCCTGGAGCGGGCCCAGGCGCACGCGGCCGTCCGCGTCGGTGGTGCCGAGCGGCTGGAAGATGGGCGAGCCGTAGTGCTCGGCGATCTCACTCGGGAGGTCGGCGTTCACCTCCGCGTTGGCCACGGGGTTGCCGGCGGCGTCGCGCACGGTGGCCTCCACGAAGAAGGAGGTGCCCAGGCGCAGCGTCACCTGGGCCTCGCGCTGGTCCTCCGTGACCTTCACCGTCTCTCGCGCCTGGAGGCCGCCCTGCTCCGCCTCCAGGGTGTAGTCGTCGGGGGACAGGCCGTCGAAGGTGAAGCGCCCCTGGGCGTCGGTGGTGGCCACGTGGTCGCCGCCGACTTCCGTGACGGTGGCGCCCGCGACGGGCTGCTCGCCGTCCACCACCGTGCCCACGATGCGGCGGGGGGCGAACATCACCACGTCCGCCACCATGGGGCCCGTGGCCAGCTCCTGCTCCCACACGGGGAGCCTTCCCGGGTGGAAGGCGAGGAGGCCGTAGGTGCCCGCGTCAGGCAGGGGGCCCACGGAGAAGCGGCCGTCCGCGCCGGTCTTCGTCTCGAAGTAGCGCGCCGTTCCGGTGTGCAGCACGGTCACCTGGACGTTGGCGAGCGGGGCGCCGTCCTCGTCCACCACGCGGCCGGTGACGGGGTGGCTGGACTCGAGCTCCAGCGTCACGTCCCGGGTGCCGGTGACGACGTCCTCCTGGAGGCCGGCGCCGTGCGGACCCAGGGCCCAGAGCGTGACCTTTCCCCCGGGCAGGTCCTCCAGGGTGAAGGTGCCGTCCGACGCGGAGGTGGTGCGTGACAGGACGAAGGCGCTGCCCCGGTGGGCCTCCACCAGCTCCCGG
Organism: Corallococcus caeni; assembly: GCF_036245865.1. NCBI lineage: Bacteria > Pseudomonadati > Myxococcota > Myxococcia > Myxococcales > Myxococcaceae > Corallococcus > Corallococcus caeni. The sequence goes on from NZ_BTTW01000002.1 coordinate 25,503, forward strand.
ACCCAGCGGGAGGCGGAGACGGAGGCGCAGTCCTCCGAGAGCAGGGAGACGCCGGGCGAGTCCGTGGCGTCGCACGGCAGCTCCGACAGGGTCTCCCCGGGCAGGCCCACGGAGGCGGACACTTCCATGCCGGCGACGGGGTGCCCCTGGAGGTCGACGACGCGGCCCCGGACCTGGAGGGCGCCCTGGGGCGGCGCGGGCGGGGTGGCGGGGAGCTGCCGGCGCGCGGTGCGGGGGGGCGGTGGGGGCGCGGGGGCGGGCGGGGTGGGGCGCAGCCACCAGAAGGCTCCGGCTCCGAGGAGGAGCAGCAGCACGACCCCTCCGATGACCACCGCCGACGGCTTCCGCATGGCGCCCCTCCAGGGTGGGCGACTGTAGCAGCAGCGCTGACGCAGGCCTCAGGGGCGGGCGGCCCGAGCCCTTGCTTCAGGGGAAGCGGAGGAAAAAAGCAGGCCCTGAACCAAGGTTTTCCGCGGCCGACGTATTGAAGGCGAGGTGGGGATGCTGGGGGCAGAGCCGCCGGTGTCCAAGGGCTCGGAACGCAGAGCGGACCGGGCAGAGGGGGAAAGGGTTTCGGGGGTCGATCTTCCGGGACTCAAGGTTTCTGGCAGTCGACGTTTTGAAGGAAAAGCAGGACGGACGCGGGTCTTTGGGGGCCGCATCCGGATGAGGGGGACCCCTCGGGGGAGGGGTTGAGTTACTGGGAGCGCGTCGAGGGGGCGCGCTCCCAGTATTTTTTTGTGCGCCGAAGTTCGCCGCTTCCCTAGCCGCTGGAGACCACCCGCAGGGGTTGGGACGCTTCGCGGGAGGGCTTCGTGGCGCCGGGCAACTCCAGCACGTGGGCGCCTTCCGCTTCGAACTGCTCGCGCAGCCACGGGTGGCAGGTGAAGGCGATGACTTGGTGGTGCTCCGCCAGCCTCGCGAAGAGCCGCACCGCGCCCCGGGCCCGCTCCGGATCGAAGTTCACCAGCACGTCGTCCGTGATGAGCGGCAGCGCGCCCCGCGTCTCTCCGAAGTCGCGGATGACGGCGAGCCGGAACGCGAGGAACAGCTGTTCCCGCGTGCCTCGCGACAGCTGCTCCGCGCTCCAGTCCTTTGCCCCGTCGCTCACGCGCAGCTCCCGAGCGTCGCCCGCCGGGATGAAGACGCGGCGGTAGCGTCCCGCGGTCAGCTCGGAGAACAGCTCGCTCGCCAGCTGGATGACGCGGGGCTGCTGCTCCTCCTCGAACCTCCGGCGCGCGCGCCCCAGCAACGCCAGCGTCAGCCGGTCCGCCGCGTAGCGCGTGGCCAGCTCCGCGGCCTTCGCCCGCAGCGTCTCCTCCTGGATGCGCAGCCGCGACACGCGGTCGTCGTTCTCCCACTGCGCCAGCTGCGTCTTCAGGCTGCCCTGCTCCGTGAGCACCGCCTTGTGCCGCTCGCCTTCCGCGCGGTGGCGCTCGCGCAGCGTGGCGAGCTGGTCCTTCAGGCCCGCCTCGCCTCCCGCCGCGTGTACCTCCTCGCGCGCCATGTTCTCGCCCAGGCCGGTGAGGGCCTGCACCCGCTGGCCATGCTCGCGCACCCGGACCGTCAGCTCCGCGTACCGGCGCGCCTGCACCGCGCGGCGGCGGAAGGTGGCCTCGTCCTGGCACCCCCCTTCCGTGAGCAGCGCCTCCCACGCCTGGTCCTCGTCCAGCACCAGCTGGTCCAGCCGCGCCTTCTCCGCCAGCAGCTCCCCGCGCTGACCGTCCAGGTGCCGCTGGTCCGCTGCCCGCGAGCGCACCTCCTCCAGCGCCACGGACACCCGCGCGGCCACCGTCTCCGCCGGGCCCGGGGGCAGGTCCGCCGCCCGCGCCTCCTGGAGCAGCCGCGCCGTCACCGCGTCACAGGCGGCCTCCGCCACCGTGAACTCCTCTTCGTCCGTGCGCAGGTCCAGCAGCCGCTGCCGCAGCGCCGCGGCGTCGCGCCACAGAGTCAGCGCCGAGGCCGCGGAGAGGGCCTCGGGGAAGCGGCGCGCCACCAGGAACGCCACCCACTCCTCGCGCAGCACCTCCCCGCGTTGATCCGCGCGCAGCCGCGCCTCCTCCACGCGCTGCTCCTCGCGCACCGCCGCGTCCCAGGCCGTGCGCAGCGTGTCCTCTTCCCGCAGGAGCAGCTCGCGCCGCTCGGCCTGCGTCAGTTGCTCCGCGAGCAGCGCCTCCTGCGCGGCCAGGTCCGCCAGCGAAGCGCCCGGGGAGAGTCCCGCCGCGCCGGACGCGTGCAGCAGCTCCCGCTGGAGCAGTTCCTCGCGCGCGCACATCGCCGCCTGCACCGAGCGGAAGCGCTCCTCCTCCTGCTGCCGCCAGCGATGCCGCGCCGCCTGCGCCTCCAGGCTGGCGTGCCGTGCCGCCTCCACGCGATGGCGCACGAGCAGGAGCAACCCCACCAGCATCATCCCGCCCGCCGCGCACAGCATGCCCACCGTCACGTTCGCGACCCACGCCGCGAGCCCCGCGAACCCCATGGCCACCACCGCCGCCGCCACCACCCACGACAGCGGCAACAGCGAGCGCAGCGGCACCGCGTCCGTGGGGGCCCGCACGCCGTCCATCTGCCGGCGCTGCTCCAGGCGCTGCTCGGCCAGCCGCTCCAGGTCCCCGCGCACCGCGCGCATCCGCCCCACCGCCGCCTGACGCTGACGCACCTGCGCGGGCCGCGCCTCGGGCAGGGACTCCACCTCCGTCCGCACCCGCGCCAGCGCTGTCTCCAGCCGCGCCCGCTCCTCCCGCGTGCGCGCCTGCTCCACCTCCACCTGCGCGAGCGCCGAGTCCGCCGCGTCCAGCCTCGCCGCGAGCGACTCCAGCTCCCCGCGCGCCCGCGCCCCCAGGTCCAGCGCGAGCAGTCCGCCCGCGTCCACCGCGAGCCCCAGCTCTCCCAGCGACTGCTCCAGCTGCCGCCGCCGCGACGTGAGCGCCGCCCTGCGCGCGGGCAGCGCGCGCAGCTGCTCCGAATGCCCCGAGTACGTCGCCAGCGCCGTGCGGAGGGACTCGGCGCGCTCGCGCACGGGCCACGGGGCCGCCAGCCGCTCCCGCGCTTCTTCGATGGGCATCAGCCGCTCATGCAGCTGCGCCTGCTGGGCCCGGTACGTCTTGCGCCGCTGGAGCACGTCCTCCAGCCTCGTCTCCGCGCCCGGCGGGAAGGTGTCCAGCACCGGCAGCGTGGCCAGCTCCGCCCGGTCGCGCGCGAGCACCACCAGGTCCCCCAGCGCGGACTCCAGCCGCGCGGCGTGGTCCAGCGCGTGCTCGGTCTGCTTGCGCGCCACCTCCAGCGCGTGGCCCTCCGCGATGCGCTCCGCCAGCCGGTCGCGCGTGGAGAAGTAGAGCGCGGGCCGGTCGCCCGCCTCGCGCAGCGCCTGCTGCACGTCCTCCAGCTCCTTCATCACGCGGTTCAGCTCGGGCTTCTGCCCGCGCGGTGCGTAGAGCCCGTCCGCGTCCTTGCGCAGCCGCTCCACCGCCTCCGGCAGCCGACGCGCGCCCTGCATGCCCGCGGCGAACAGCGCCTCCGACACGCCGCGCTGCTGCGCGAGCCGCTGGAAGGAGGACAGCTCGTCCAGGCGGAAGGCGAACACCTCGAAGAACAGCTCGCGCGGCACGTCCGCCAGCGCCTGGTCCAGCAGCGTCTCCGGCAGCGGCTGCCCCTCCGGGCTGCGCACCGTGAGCGTTCCCTCCGACGCGCGCTTGCCGCCGTGGCGGTGCACCACCAGCGGGCCGGACGCCGTCTCCAACCACAGCTCGCCGCCGAAGAGCGCGCCCTCCGGTTCGTAGCGCTCCGGCTGGCCGCGCTTCTCGAAGCCGAACAGCACGCCGCGCAGGAACGCGAGCAGCGTGCTCTTGCCCGCCTCGTTGGGCCCGTACAAGAGCGTGAGCCCCGGCCCCGGCGTCCCCGAGTACCCCCGGAAGTGCCCGAAGCCGTCCACCTGGAAGCGGTTGATGCGCAGGCCCGGCTTCATGATGCCTCCTCGTGGAGCTGCTCCACGCCGCGCTGCCCGGCCTGCGTCACCAGCTCCGGCCGGGGCGCCTCCAGCGCGTCCACGCCCAGCCGCTTGAGCCGCTGCCCCAGCGTCGTCAGGTCCTCGTCGTCCCACAGCGACGCGAGCGCCGCGTCGTCGTGCGACAGCGCCTGCGCTTCCTCCAGCAGCGTGCCCAGGAAGCCGCCCCCGGCGCGCACCGCCTCCAGGTCCACCTCCGGCCGGCTGCCATCGCGCAAGGACTCCAGCAGCACCGGCGGGTGCGCCCGCGCCAGCCTCTCGCGCAGGTCCGCCTCCAGCTGCGACCTCGCGCCCGGCCGCGCGAGCTCCCGGTGCAGCGGTCCGCGTCCGGCCAATGTCAGGCGCACCGCGTGCCCGTCGAAGTCCTCCGCGCAGCGCGACTCCACCACCTCCGTGGCCACCGCCTGGAGCATGTCCAGCGACGTGATGCCGGACAGCGGCACGTCCAGCCGGTGCCAGCGCACGCGGTCCACCGGCACGAACCTCCGGCGCGCGACGCCGTCCTCCACGTCCACCACCACGCAGCCGCGCTCGCCCGTCTCGTGGACGTGCCGGCCCTGCGGGTTGCCCGGGTACACCGCCACGCCGCCGCCGGGCAGCAGGTGCTCCGCGCGCGTGTGCACGTGGCCCAGGGCCCAGTAGTCCAGCCCGCCCGCCGCCAGGTCCGCGGCCGTGCAGGGCGCGTAGTTGGCGTGGCCCGCGTCGCCGCCCAGGTTCGCGTGCAGGAGGCCCACGCTGAAGTGCTCGCCGGTGCGGCGGAAGCGCGCGGACAGGTTCTCGCGCACCTCCACGTCCGGATAGGACACGCCCTGCACGTGGCACAGGCGCCGGCCCTCGCGCCGCACCTCCACGTCCTCCCACTCCGGGCCGAACACCTTCACCGACGCGGGCAGCCCCAGCGCGCCGGTGTCGCCGCTCAGCGGATCATGGTTGCCGTGGACGATGAAGGTCTGGATGCCCGCGCGGTCCAGTCGCGCCAGCTCCGCGCGCAGCGCGAGCCTTGCGCGCACCGAGCGGTCCTTCACGTCGAACAGGTCCCCGGCCAGCAGCAGGAACGTCACGCGCTCGCGCAGGCACACGTCCACGATGCGCGCGAGGGCGTGGAAGGTGGACTGCTGGAAGCGCTCCAGGAGCGGGCCGTGCGTGGCCACTCCCCGGAACGGCGTGTCCAGATGGAGATCCGCGGCGTGCACGAAGGAGAAGCGCATCGTGCGGGCACCGTACCCGAGTCCCGACGCCTACCCGACTTTCCCACCCCGAAGGGTGATGCACCGGTGGACACAGGGGACGTCCTGGGGTCGCACGCGGAGTCCACCGGTGGAAACCCGGCACGTTGGACGTACGTCCAACCCCCTTGCGCTTCGCGCGAAGGCAAGCGTCGGCGCCCTGCGTTTCGCACGACGCGCGGGCACCGGTCCTCCCTCCAACCTCGCGAGGTTCCTGGAGTCCCGCGCCCGCTGCCCCCCGGTACGGTGGCTGCAATCCGTCAGGGGCCATGAGACCCGTCACCTCCTGGCTGCCCTGGCTCCCGTTCCTCCCCGCGCTGCTGCTCGCGCCGAGCGCCCACGCGCAGGCCGAGGAGCGCCCCGCGCCGCTGGCCTTCGCGGACTTCTCCTGGCTGCCCGGCAACGCGGGCGCGAGCGAGAAGCCGCTCAGCTTCGGCCCGTTCACCGGCGAGTTCCGCCTGGACACGGCGTACCACTACAGCTTCAACCGCCCCCAGGACGACACGCTCTCCGGCTCCAGCGAGGTGTTCCGCCACGGCGAGGTGCAGGTCACGCAGCTCGGCATCGGTGGGGACTTCCTCTACAAGAACGTCATGGGCCGGCTGATGACCCAGTTCGGCATGTACTCACGGACCACGCCGCGCAACGACGCGAGCGCCTCGCGCGGCCAGTGGAACCTGGACGACGCGTACCGCTACGTCTCCGAGGCCTACGGCGGCTACCACTTCGAGGCGCTGCGCGGCATCAACCTGCAGGCCGGCATCTTCATGAGCTACATCGGCTTGTGGAGCTACTACAACGCGGACAACTGGACCTACCAGCCGTCCTACGTGTCGTCGAACACGCCGTGGTTCTTCAACGGCGTGCGCGCGCAGATCTTCGTCAGCGACACGCTCAAGATTGAACCGTGGCTCGTCAATGGCTGGCAGTCGTATGGCCGCTTCAACGACGGGTACGGCGTGGGCGGGCAGGTGCTGTGGCGGCCCACGGGCTGGCTGTCGGTGGTGGGCAACCAGTACTACGGCTCGGACACGCTGGGGAACCCGGGCCGCAAGCGCGTGCACACCGACGACAGCGTGATGGTGAAGTACCTGGACACGCCGGGGGGCTTCGTCACGAAGGCGGCGGCGTCGCTCACGCTCGACGCGGGCTGTGAGTTCGGCGGCGGCATGGACTGCGGGTCGCAATACTTCCTGGGCTTCATGGCGTACCACCGCGCGTGGTTCCTCCAGGACCGGCTGGCGTTGACCGTGGGCGGCGGCGCCATCACCAACCCCGGGCGCTACCTGGTGCTGCTGCCGCCCATCAACGGGACGACCGCGGCCTCCGGCACGCCGTACTTCACCGCGAACCCGGGCGACCGCTACCGCGCCTGGGACTTCCAGGTGGCCGCGGACGTCATCCCCCAGCCGTTCATCACCTTCCGCGTGGAGTTCAACCACCGCGCCGCCAACGTGCCGTACTTCTCCGGCCCGGGAGGCGTCACGCCGCCCGGTGGCAACCAGGGCGCGCCCGGTTCGCTCGTGGACGGCTGGAGCCCCGACCTGGTGAAGACGGAGAACCGCCTCACCGGCGCGTTGATGGTGAAGCTCTGAAAGGGAAGGGCGCGGGCGTGGCATCGCCCGCCCGCGCCGTCCCGAGGTCTCGATGCATCGGCCTAGCGGGTGGTCTCGTTCCCGGAGCCACCCGTGTTGCCGCCCGTCCCGGTGGTGTGGCCGCCGCTGGACGAGCCCATGTCGCCGCCGGAGCCCGGCGTCATGGAGCCGCCGGTGTCGCTGCCGGTGGTGCTGCCGGAGCCACCCGCGCCCTGGTCCATGCCGGAGCCGCCCATGCCCGCGTCACCGGCGCCGCCCATGCCCGCGTCACCGGCGCCGCCCATGCCCGCGTCACCGGCGCCGCCCGTGCTCGGTTCCATCGTCGAACCCGTGCTCGGCTCCGTCTTCGGGCTCGTGCTCGGGGTCGTCGGGCTCGTGTTCTGCTCAGACCCCGTGCCCATGCCGGCGCCCCCGGTGCCTCCCGTCCCACCCTGCTGGGAGCTGGAGCCGCCCATGCCTTCCTTCGAGCGCTCCTTGCTCTGACACCCGGTCAGGGTCATCGCGCCCGCCACCGCGCCCAGCACCACCCATCGCGTGAAACCCTTCATGTCGAACCCCCGTGTTGGTTGTGACGAACCCAAGGCTGGGGGTGGGGCGTCGCGGGAGCATCGTCCGGAGGCTGCACGCCGCCGGGCCGCCCGCCCCGCGAGGGGTGGAGTGAGCGCTCGCCGGGCCGCCCGTCCCAACACGGCACTTCACGCTTCGCGGCGCAGCACGAGCAGCGCGTACTCCAGGCCTCCGTCGAGCAGGCCCTGTTGCAGCCACAGGTGCTCACGCCGGGACTCCGCGCGCACGGCGTTGAGCGCGGCGCGCAGGTTCTTCGCCTCACCGGAAGCACAGGCCATGTGCTCGTGGATGAGCAGCTCCGAGCTCAGCGTCCAGAAGCCCACCGCCCGCGCGGACACGTCGTCGTGCGCCTCCAGCTCCAGGCCCGCCTCGCGCGCGTCGGCGAGGAACGCGGTCACGCTGCCCAGCTGCTTGCGCCACGCGTCCTCGGACGGGTGCACCGCGTTGGGGCGCACCCAGAAGCAGTCCGCGACGGCCAGCAGTCCGCCGGGCTTGAGCCGGGCGTGCACGCCGCGCAGCCACTCCGCCCGGGGCTGGGCGCAGGTGTGCTCCACGGCGATGACGGCGTCGTAGCACTCGCGGCTTCGCGGCGGCTCGCCCGAGCACAGCCGGGGCTGCACGCGCGAGCACATGCCGGCTTCGTGCACGAACCTGCGCACGTGCTCCAGGTGCGTGGGCACGGTCACCATCGTCGTCACCCGCGCGCGGTGCTCCTGGGCCCAGTACAGCGCGTTGCCGCCCAGGACGCTGCCCGCGTCCAGCACGTCGCCGCCGTCCGGGAAGGGACCCATGGCGCGCGCCAGCTCCGCGAGCAGCGTCTCCTGCGAACCCCGCAGGCGCTCCATCAGCTCCGGCCCCGGAGTGCCGGGCGGGGGCAGCCGGTCCACCAGCCCCGTGTGGCCGTACACCCGGGGGCCATGGCCCTGGCGCACCAGGCCGCGCGCGGCGAGGGCCTCCTGGTACGTCCACACGTCGCACGGCGTGAGCGGAGACGGGTCCGCGCTGGACGGGGCCACCACTTCGTTCGCGTCCCGCCCGCGCGCGAGCGGACCGGACAGGGGCGCGATGAGGGCGCTCAGGGGCTTCATGGGTACTCCCGGGGCAGCAGGATGCGGAGCAGGGCGCCGCCGCCCGGTCCGTTGTGCCGGTGCAGCAGGCCGCCGCTGGCGCGCAGCAGGCACTCGCTGGTGTAGAGGCCCAGCCCCGTGCCCTGGGACTTGGTCGTGTAGAGCTCCTCCGCGGGCGCGTTGAGTCGCTCCGGGGGGAAGCCGGGGCCGTCGTCTTCGATCTCCACCTCCAGGCGTCCGCTGAGCGGCTCGGTGCGCGCGCGGATGAAGACGCGGGACGCGCCCTGTTCGCCGTTGCCCTCGCAGGCGTTGACCACCAGGTTCTCCACCACCCGGCGCAGCGTGAGCGGTCCGCCGCGCAGGAGCGCGCGAGGGGGCCCGTGCGGCTCCAGCTCCACGTGGATGTCCACGTAGGGGAAGCGCAGGGACACCTGGGCCTGCACGGACTCCAGCACCAGCCCCAGGTCCACGGCCTCCGGCTCCGTGCCGGCGAAGCGGCGGCTCTTGGCGCGCACCTCCTTCACCATCTCCTGGAGCTGCCGCAGGCTGTCCTGGAGCTGGCGGGCCTGGTCCTCGAAGCCGCTGCGCGCGAGCAGGCCGCGCTGCGCGCCGAACGCCTTCATCATGTCCGCGGCGGTGCCGGCCTCGTGCAGCGCCTGGTCCATGCCCTCGTGGTGGCCCAGGATTTCCGCCATCGCCTGGGTGAGGCGGCCCACGTCGCGCTCCTGCTGCTCCACGAGCTGCGCGTGCACGGCGGCGCGCAGGCGGTCCGCGTCCGCGCGGGCCCGGTCGTAGCGCACCGCGAGCGCGCCCAGGTACAGCTCCGCCAGCAGCGCGGCAGGGCCCACGACGGCCAGGAGCACCACGTGCTGGGCGCTCCGGGCCAGGGGCAGGGCGCCCAGCAGGGCCGCGAGCGTGCCCACCGCGAGGAAGGGCTCGCGCCAGGTCACCCGGTAGCGCCGGCCATGCACGGCGGCGGTGCCGATGAGCAGCACGCCGAAGACGAGCGCCCCGGGGAGCTCCGCGAGCGCCATGAGGCTCGCGAGGAAGAAGTGCAGCAGCGCCAGGCCCGGCAGCCACGCGAGCCAGCCCCCCGCGTTCACGCGTCTGCGGCGCGCGAGCACCCAGGCGAAGGCGACGCGGTGGACGGCGCAGGGCAGGAAGCACGCGAGCGCGGGCGTGGGGGGCACGGAGAAGAAGGGGTGGACGCCGGGCGCCCACGCGACGACGCCCACGAGCGCCGAGCCCCGGAGGAGGAAGCCCGCGAGGGGCCGCGCGCGCAGCGAGGAGAGGAGCCGGCCCGCGTCCTGGGAGCGCATCCAGCGCCGGAAGGCGCTCACGCCACGGCACGAGGACACGGGCGGGGACTTCATGCGCGCGCACCGGTGCGGGCCCGCGACGCGGTGGCGAGGGCAGGGTGGTGCCCGGACGGATGCGGGTCTCCGCGATGTGGACGCATGCTGGTCAACCCCCCGGCACCAGGCGCAGCCCTCGACAGGGAGAAGCAAAGTGCGGAGGGGCGGGTCCGGTCAAACGCGGGGGCACGGACACTGTTGGCCAGTCCGCCGACCCTGGCCTGGGGGGCAGGGAGGCGCGGAGCGCGGTGGATTCCCCCTGTCCGGAACGACAGTGCTTGGGAGGGTGCGCGGGGCGCGATAGAGGGGCGCCCCATGCGTGACAGAATCCAGGCGGTGTTGCGGCAGCTGGTCCAGGTTCCGGAGTTGGAAGTGCGGTGGCTGCACACGCTGTCGCTGCTGGAGTTCATTGGTGCGCGGAAGATTTCGCGCACGGTGGCGGACCGGCATCCGTCGCTGGAGGTGCTGGCGCACCTGGCGGACGAGACGCGCCACGCGTTCACGTTCAAGCGGCTGGCCTGTGAGGTCGCGGGCCGCGAGGACGTGACGGAGTTCCTGAGCGTGGGCGCGGCGTCCGCGTGGTTCCAGGCGCTGGACCGGCAGCTGGCGGAGTGGGTGACGGGGGTGACGGGGACGGCGGACGTGTACCTGCACTACCTGCTCACGACGGCGGTGGTGGAGCGCCGGGCCATGGTGCTCTATCCGCTCTACAAGGCGGCCACGCGGCAGGCGGTGGTGCGCGAGGAGCTGGGGCGCGTGGTGGTGGAGGAGCAGTCCCACCGCCGGGCCATCGAGGACGCCTGTCAGCAGCGCCTGGAGAAGGCGGGCGTGACGCTGGAGCCCGCGCTCGCGCTGGAGGAGCGCCTGTTCGAGACGTTCCTCATCCAACTGGAGAAGGACGTGGCCCAAGCGCTCGCGGGAGCGCAGGCGGCCTGAGCGGCACGGATTGCATCTCCCGGGCGTGAGGGATAAGTGATTCACTTCCGCGTCAGAAGTGAGTCAGGAGTGCTCGCCATGTCCCACCGACTGCAACCCACCGTTTCCGATCCGGTCATGGAGCAGGTCCAACGGCTGCGGCGCGAGCTGGGCGGGGACGTCTCGGAGATCATCACCGAGGCCATCAGCCTGCTGGACAAGGTGGTGCTGGAGGCGCGGCGGGGCGCGCGGCTCGCCTTCGTGCCCCACGAGCCCGGGCAGCCCCTGCGCGAGTACAGCTCGCCAGCGCTGACCCGGCTGGAGTGGAGGACGATGGGGGAGGAGTCCATCGTCCTGCCCGCGAAGGACTTCGACCGGGTGGCCAGGGCGGTGGAGGCGCCCGCGAAGCCGACGCGTGCGCTGCGTGAGCTCTCCCGTCGCCGCCGTCGCGAGCGCCCTTGAGCCGGAAACCGCCCGTCATTCCCGCGCCGTACACGGAAGCACTGACGCACGAGGACGCGGCCAGCGGCTTCCAGTGCGAGCACGAAGCGCTCAACCGCTTCTTCCGACAGGACGCGGGCCAGAACCAGCGCCGTGACGTCAGCCGGACCTGGGTGCTGCGCCGGCCGGACACCCGGCCCGACTGGCCCCGGGTGCTCGGGTACTACACGCTCTCCGTGGGGCAGGTGTCGCGAGACGAGGCACCGGAAGAGGTCATCAAACGCCTGCCGCGCTATCCGCTTCCGGCGGTCATCCTCGGAAGGCTCGCCCGGGACTCGCGGGTCCGCGGCGCGGGTGTGGGCGAGCAGCTGCTGGACGACGCGCACCGCCGCGCGCTGGCCATCGGGGAGAACGCGGGCGTCGTGCTCGTCGTCGTGGATGCGAAGGATGCGTTCGCGGCCCGCTTCTACGCACGCTTCGGCTACCGGCCGCTCGTCGGTGCCGGGCCCGGCGCGCCGGAGTGGCCCCGGCGTCTGTTCCTGCCCCTGAGCTACCTGCGCGCGTCCTTCGAGGACGACGACGCCTGAGCCGTCAGGTCTCGCCCGGCGACGGTTCTTCTTCTCCGTCGCCAGCCGTGCTGGACAGCTCCAGCTTGCCGCCCGTCCACGTCGCCTGGAGGTTCCTCGCCCGGCGTGCGCGCTTGCGGCTGAGCTCCACGCCCACCGCGTCCAGGCCCAATGCGTTGGCCACCGCGAGCGCGGTGCCGTGGCCACAGAAGGGGTCCACCACCGTGCGCGTGCGCGTCTGCTCCAGGATGAAGCGGCAGGCCACCAGGCACGCGTTGAGTCCCATGCCTCGCGTCCACGTCACCTCGCCGGGGTCCGGCAACACGTCCGCCGTGGACTTCCCCGCGTCCGCCTTCAGCCCCCGGCTGAAGCACAGCAGGTGCGAGTACGCCGGCCTCCCGAACGTCACCGTCCCCGGCGTCCGGCGGCACACCACCTTGTGCCAGAGCGTGTCGCACCCCGCCGCCTCCGCCGCCTTCGACACCAGGTAGCCCTTGTCCACCCACGCCCCGTCCTTCTTCACGTCGGACTGGTAGAACACCGCCACCCCGTCCGGGGGCACCCGCGACAACACCTTCGCCGCCGCCCCCACGAACCAGTCCTTCCACTGGGGCACCGTGAGCGACGGGAACTCGGAGACGTCCGGCAGCGACGCCACCACCGAACACCCGTCCAGCACCGGCCGCGCCTCCAGCCACGCGAGCGCGTCCTCGCAGTACACCGTGCGCTTCGCTCCCGCCGTCCCGCTGCGTCCATCCGTCATGACGCCCCCGAGTCTGCCGCAAAGCGCCCACCCGCTCCCACCCCTCATTCCCACCCGTCACGTCTCCCTGCTGGGGCAGCCCGCCCTTCATCCCTCCATCCAACCCCCGAGGAGCCTGTGGACGGCCACGTCCCAATCGTGGCTTGCTACGCTTCCCCTTTAAGCCACGACTTCCCGCTGTTCCCCCCTCGGAGGAAGACCCCCATGCCCACGACGAACGCGACGGATGGCACACCCCTGCACTACCGGGTCCTGGGGGACGGTCCTCGCGACGTGGTGCTGGTGCATGGGTGGATGGTGTCCGGCGCGGTGTGGGACTCGATGCTGGAGAAGCTGGACATGACGGGGCTGCGGCTGCTGGTCCTGGACCACCGGGGCACCGGACCGTCCGGGCGGCCGACGTCGGGGTACTCGCTGGAGCAGTACGCGAAGGACGTGCTGGCGGTGGCGGACCACGCGAAGGCGCAGCGCTTCACGCTGGTGGGCCACAGCATGGGCGGGCAGATCGCCAAGTGGGTCGCGTCGGAGGCCCCCGCGCGCGTCACCGGCCTGGTGCTGCTCAACACGGTGCCCGCGTCGGGGCTGCCGCTGCCGCCGGACGCGGCCGGGCTGTTCCGCACCTCCGCGGGGGACCGGGAGAAGCAGAAGACCATCCTGGGCCTGGCGTGCAAGCAGCTGTCGCCGGAGTCGCTGGAGGCCCTGCTGAAGGACTCGGGCACGGTGGGCAAGGACGCCATCGAGCAGTGCTTCGACTCCTGGACTGCGGGTGGCTTCGCGCACCGGCTGGCCGCCATCACGGCGCCCACGCTGGTGGTGGCCACGGATGATCCGTTCCTGCCGCCGGTGTTCCTCAAGCAGGCGGTGGTGGGGCTCATCCAGAACGCGCGCCTGACGCACCTGCCGGGCCCGGGGCACTACCCCCAGGTGGAGCGTCCGGCGGAGACGGCGGCGCTGCTGTCGGCGTTCCTCGCGGGCAACGCCGCGCAGGCCTGAAGGAGGACGTGACATGGCCTGGGGTATGTCCTTCGAGCGCGACGCCGAGCACGACGTCGTCACCGCGAACTTCACCGACTGCATCCTGGCGACGGATGAGGACGTGCATCGGTGGGGGCGCGAGGTGGAGGAGCAGTTCGCGAAGTTCGAAGGCCGCGTGGACCTGCTCATCAACCTGGACGGGCTCATCGTCCGCCACACCGCGGGGCGCACCTTCGGCAAGGTGCGGCGCGAGGTGCTGGAGCGCAACACGCACCGCTCGTTCCGCTACGGCGGCGACGAGATGACGCTCACGTTCATCAACACCAGCGGCGCCATCCATGGCGCGGCGGTGAACCACTTCCCCACGCGCGAGGCCGCCCTGGCGGCCCTCATCGCCGAGCGCGAGAGCCTGCGCAGGCGCGGCTTCACGCCGTTCCTGCCGGGCGTCGTCAACACCAAGCGCTGAGCGCCCGCGCGCTACACGCCGGCGAACCACTCGTAGCCGCGGTCCTCCCAGGTGCCCCCCGTGGCCTCCGGGAGGAAGCGCACGGTGGTGAGGTACTTCACCATCTTGTAGCCCAGCTTCACGCCCGAATAGAGGCGCAGGGGCGCGCCATGGCCGGGGATGAGCGGCGCGCCGTTCATGCCGTACGCGAGCACGGTCTGCGGGTGCAGCGCGCTCGGCGCGTCCCAGGAGGAGTAGTAGCCCTGGTCGAACGAGCGGAACTCCACGAAGCCCGCGCGAGGGTCGGCGCCCACGGCCCGGGCCAGGTCGCTGACGCGCACGCCGTGCCATGACGCCACCGCGCTCCAGCCCTCCACGCAGTGGTGGCGGATCCGGAAGTCGGTCCGGGGCAGCTGGCGCAGCTCCTCCAGCGAGAAGGCGCGCGGCCGGGCCACGAGTCCACCGACCTCCAGCCGCCAGCCGGCGGGGGCCAACGGCACGGTGTCGGAGATGAAGTAGTGGGGGAAGTCGCGGGGCGGGGTGAGCTGTTCGACGGGCTCCTCGGGGGCCAGCCGGGCGGGGTGGAAGAGGGCGGTCTGCGCGCGCTGGTTGAAGCGGTCCATGACGCCGAGGAAGCCCTCGCGCGGGCGCTGGGAATCGCAGGCGCTGGTGGCGAGCGCGGCGGCGCCCAGGAGGACGCGGCGGCGCGTGAGGATGCGCTCAGACATCGGGCTTCCTCCCGCCGGTGATCATCTCCCCGAAGGTGCGCGGGTGCAGGGCGACGAGGACGACGTGGCCCACGGTGAAGAGGGCGAACAGCGCGAGCAGCAGCAGGTGGATGAAGCGCGCGGGGTCGTAGCCACCGAAGAGGGTCATGAGCCAGTGGAGCTGCACGGGCTTGTAGATGGCGAGGCCGGACAGGACGGACAGCGCGCCCATCACGAGGGTGGCGGTGTACGCCAGCCGCTGGAGCCCGTTGTAGAGGCCCGTCTGCACGGGCGCGGGGCGCAGCCGCAGGTAGTACGCGAGCGTGGCCACAGCGTCGCGAGCATCGCGGCGCGGGAGGAACAGGCGGCGTCGCCACTCGCCGCTGAGCGCGAGGTAGAGCACGTACACGACGCCGTTGAGGGCCAGGAACCAGCCGAACGCGAAGTGCCAGCTCCGCGCCCCCGCGAGCCAGTCCCCCAGGCGCAGCCACGCTGGCGGCATGGCGTCCTGGAAGGGATAGAGCGCGAACGGCCGGCCGCGAGGCCCCATGCGCGGATACGCGACGAGGATCTGCAACCCGCTCGCCGCGAGGATGGCGAGCAGCGGCACGTTGGCCCAGTGGGTGAGCCGGATGGGCCAGGGCTGGGGACGGCGCTGCTCGGGCGGGTGCACGCGGCGGAGCCCAGCATCGCGGCGTGGCCCGGGGCCATGCGGCGGGGGGATGGCGCGAACGCTCGGGAGAGGACTTCGCTGTCGAGGGGGCTAGGATTCCCGGATGGGTTCCATCTCCCGCCCCACCCACCTGATTGGCTGGATGCGGCTCTGGTGTGAGCGGCCCGGCATGTTCCTGGTGGGCGCGCCCGACTACCAGTCGATCAACGTGTCGTATCTGCGCATGTGCATCTTCGCCTACGACTGGGCGCGTGAGGACCTGGGCCATCCGCCGGAGCATTCGGCTTTCCGTGAGTGGATCTTCGCGAGGCGTCCGGACCTGCGCCATCACCCGCTCTGGTACGGAGAGGCGCTCCTGCCGGAGCTGGGCAACGACCACGCACGGGTGATTGCCCGGATAGGGCAATGGGTGGACCAGTACAGCGCCGAGCAAGGATTGCCGTAGCACCGGCCCACGGGTCGCAAGGAATTGGCAAGCATTGCACGGCGTGCCGGGCACACATGGCCGCCGGTCCCCGTGGATTGGACGTCCGGGAGTGACCCGGTATCGTTCCTGTTCCCGTCCGCCTTCCCCGAGGATGCCGTGACCCTGAAGCCCGCCAATGCGTTGCTCCTCGTGGGGGCGTTGCTGCTGACCACGTTCGGTTGCGTGGAGGAGGAGCCCTCCTTCACGGCGCCGCTGGCGGGGGGCGCGCGGGTCGTGGTGGCGGTGCCCCGGTCCGCGGAGGCCGTCGCGGTGACGACCATGGTGACGCACGCGTCGGGCGCCACGGAGTCGAAGGCGCTGGCGCCGCGGACGGATCCGGATGGCGGCGTCGCATGGGCGGCCGTCGTGAAGCCGGAGTCCCCCGAGGAGGAGCTCCGGCTGGCCGTGGACGCCCGGAACGCCTCGGACGCGGTGGTGGCCTCCGTGAGCCCGGATGCCGGCGTGAAGCTGCCGCTGTACGAAGAGGCGCTGGTGGTCCTGGTGCCCCAGTCCGCGTCCGGCCTGCCGGGCCTGGCCAACCACGCGCCCCTCATCCACGAGGTGATTGCACCGCGCTCCATCGTCGCCCCGGGCGACACCGTGGAGTTGAGCGCGCGGGCCAGTGACCTGGAAGGGGATGCGCTCACCTACGCGTGGAGCGCGACCTCGGGAGTGCTCGACTGCGCGGAAGCGACCTGCGCGTGGACGGCGGCGTTCCCGCCGCGCGATGTCGGCGATGGCGGCGTCGACCCGGAGTTCGCCCATGATGCGTTGATCCGCGTGCGGGTCACGGATGCGCAGGGCGCGGAGTCCATGCTCCAGTTCCGCATCGGCATGGGCACCACGCGCGCGCCCCCGACGCTGGATGACACGCGGTTCAACCGCTCGCCCGTGGCGTCCGCGCCTGGAGCTGCCCAGCAGGTGGGCCTCAACGTGCCCTTCCAGGTCCAGGCGGCGGTGACGGACGAGGACGGCCCCCGGGACGTGCTGAAGTACGCCTGGAGCGCGACGTGCGAGGGCACCTTCGAAGGCGGCACCACCGCCACGCCCGTCTTCACCGCGACGGCGGAGCCCGCGGACTGCGGCTGCCAGTTGAAGGGCGCCGTGACGGACGGCTTCGGCGGAAGCGCGGAGCAGCTCGTGAACCTATGCGTGCGAGCGGCCGCGCCGCCCGTCCTCGGCGATATCACGCAGTCCGCGCAGTCCGCGCTCGCGGGCGAACGCGTGACGTTCACCGTCAAGGCGACGGACCCTCGCGGCGAGGCCATGACGTTCGCGTGGACGTCGAACGTGGGCGCGCTCGGCACGGCGACGGGGGACGGCGCGACGAGCACGGTGGACTGGACGGAGCTCACCTGCCTGCCGGCGGGCGTCACGCCCACGGTGGACCTGGTGGTGACGAACGCCTCGGGCGCGAGCACGCGGCAGTCCTTCTCCGTGGCGTGGGCGGGCCGCCGCTGCGGTCCGGGGGAGTCCCCCTGCGGCATCACCCTGTCACCGGGGAAGGTGACGCTGCGCGCGGACTGCGTGGTCCAGAGCGCGGTGTTCATCCCGGACGGCCTCACGTTCGACGGAGCCGGGCACACGCTGACCGCGTCCGAGGAGGGCGCCGGGGACCACTACAAGGGCGCGGTGCTGCGCAACCGGGGCTCGGTGGCGAACGTGCGCGACGTGACCGTGACGGCGCGGAACCTGTCGGACGTGTGTGACGGGGACGTGGACCGGCTGCGCGGCATCCTGCTGGAGGGCGCGAGCGGCACCATCGAGGACACGGTGGTGGAGGACGTGAACCAGGCCGGCAACAACAGCGGATGCCAGGAGGGCTTCGCCATCGACGTGCGCAACAGCGCGGCGGGTGCCACGCCGGTGACGGTGGTCATCCGGGGCAATCAGCTGACGGGCTACCAGAAGGCGGGCGTGGTGATGCTGGGTCGGGTGGAGGCGACGGTGGAGGACAACGTCATCGACGGCCTGGGCCCCACCGACCGCATCGCGCGCATCGGCATCCAGCTGGCGTATGGCGTGTCCGGGCAGGTGGCGGGCAACCAGGTGAACGGCAATGCGTACCGGTTCGAGCGCGACTGGGGCTCCGGCATCATGGTGCTGGGCGGCGCGTACTACGGCGCGGGGCGGGAGCTGTGCCACGACCTGCTCATCCAGGACAACGTGCTGACGGAGAACGACGTTGGCGTCTACCTGCTGCAAGCGGTGGACTCGGACTTCAACCCTCCGCCCACGTCGCAGAACCTCCAGGTGCTCGGCAACACGCTGAGCAAGACGGACCTGACGGCCAGCTATCAGGCCGCCATCGCGGACAACGGGACCGCGAACCTCATCAGCCGCAACCGGATCAGCGGTGACGGGTACGACCCGGACGTGTACCCGGCGAATGCCGCCTCCGTGGACGTGACGACGCAGGGCGAGGACCGCCAGGTGGGCTTCGCCACGCCCGCGCGGACGCTGGACGTGGGGGCGTGCTCGGAGGTGCTGGCGGTGCAGGGTCGGGACCTGGCGGGCAACCTGGCGCCGCTGTCCGTGCCGGAGGTGACGCTGGCCGCGTCGGATCCGGGCGCGACCTTCCACCTGCTGCCGGACTGCTCGGATGCGCCCGTGACGGTGGTGAGCCTCAAGAACCCGCAGCGCGAGGGCCTCTTCTACGTCAAGGCCGCGACCGCGGGCACACTGACCGTCACGGCGACCGGCGACGGCGCGAGCCAGACCCAGGAGCAGACGGTCAACTGATCCACGCGCGTGCTCCGCGTGCGCGTGACGTTCCGACCCCCGGTCCGAGTGGACACATCTGTCGCAGGATGTTCGCCTCGGCGCGGAGGGCGCGGTAGACGGAGCACGTGTTCAGACGGGCGGTCATTTCCTGGGTGGGGCTCTGCCTCCTGTTGCTGCTTCCCGCGTGTACGCCACGTGCCGCGAGGCCCGTCGTCGCGCCTGAAGGGCCGGAGGACCTGGCCCGTCAGTACCTGGACGCGTGGGCGCGCAACGACGTGGCGGCGCAGCGCAAGGGGCTGGTGGACGCGCCTCCGGACTTCGACGCGCAGCACGCGCGGTGGCGGCAGGACCTGGGCGTCGTGGCCTCGCGCTTCGAGCAGCCGGAGCTCGAAGCCGACGACGGCGCCACGGCGGTGGTGAGGTTCCGTGGCGTGCACACGCTGCGGGGGCTGGGGGACTGGGAGGTGGAGTCCCGGCTGCGCTTCGAACGCAGGGGCCCGCGCTGGGGCCTGCGCTGGACGCCGGAGGTGCTCCATCCCGCCGCACGGCCTGGAGATCGCTTCGGCCGCACCCGGACCTGGGGCCCGCGCGCCGCGCTGCTCGACGCGGACGGGGATCCGCTCACCGTGCCCGGAGAGGTCATCCGCATCGGCGTGATGCCGGGCCGGGTGAAGGACCGCGCGGCCGTGGCCAGCGTGCTCCAGGCGCAGCTCGGGGTGGACCCCTCCCGGGTGCTCACCGCGCTGAACGCCGCGAGCGCGCGGCCGGAGCAGTTCGTCGCGTTCATCGACGTGCGCCCGGAGCGCTACCAGCAGGTGCGCGCCGCGCTCGCGCCGGTGCCCGGCATCTTCTTTCGCAAGAAGCCCGCGCGCCTCACGCCGGCGGAGGGCTTCGCCGCGCACACGCTGGGCCGCGTGGGCGAGGTGACGGCGGAGGCGCTCCAACTGCTGGGCCCGCCCTACCAGGCGGGGGACGTGGTGGGGCTGTCGGGCCTGGAGCGCGCGCAGGAGCGGACGCTGGCGGGACGTCCCTCCGGCGAGGTGCGGCTCTTGCGCCGCGCGGGTGACAGCGAGGTGCTGCACCGCTTCGACGGCGAGCCGGGACGTGATGTTCGCACCACGCTGCGGATGGACGTGCAGGCGGCGGCGGAGGCCGCGCTCACGGACGTCACCTGGCCCGCCGCGCTGGTCGCGGTGGACACGTCGACGGGCGAGGTCCTGGCGGTGGCCAGCCGGCCGCTCGGGGAGGCGCTGCACCGCGCGCTGACGGGGCGCTATCCCCCGGGCTCCACGTTCAAGGTCGTGACCGCCGAGGCGCTGCTCGCGAACGGCCTGAAGCCGGACTCCCGCGCGGACTGTCCCCTGGAGGTGACGGCGGGCCGCAAGCGCTTCCGCAACTTCGAGTCCGAGGTGCTGGGCACCACCACGCTGCGGCGCGCGTTCGCGCTGTCGTGCAACACGACGTTCATCCAGCTGGAGTCGACGCTGGACCCGGGAGTGCTGGAGGACGCGACCCGGCGCTTCGGCTTCGGGGTGGCCTACGACGTGGGGCTGCCCTCGCCGGGCGCCACCTTCCCGGAACCCCGCGACGACGCCGAGCGCGCGTCGGCGGTCATGGGCCAGGGCCGCGTGCTGGTCACGCCGCTGCACATGGCCACGGTCGCGGCGGCGGCGGACTCCGGCGTCTGGCACGCGCCGCGCCTGCTGGCGGACGCGGACGCGGGTCCGGAGGCCCGGCTGAGCCCGGGCACTTCCAAGTCGCTCCGGGAGCTCATGCGCGCGGTGGTGACGGAGGGCACGGCGAAGTCCGCCGCGCGCATCGCGGGGCTCATGGGCAAGACGGGCACGGCGGAGTTCGGCACCTCCGTGCCGCCCGAAACCCACGCGTGGTTCATCGGGGTGCGCGGCGGCATCGGCTTCGCGGTGTTCGTGGAGGGCGGCGGCGTGGGAGGCCGCGTCGCCGTTCCAATCGCGATCCGCTTCCTCCAGGCGCTGGACGCGCCGGGGGTCCTCTCCTTCAAGGACGACGACGCCCGCCAGGGCGCGGGCCCAAGGTGAGGCCGGCCCTCCAGGCGCCCACCTCCTCCCCGGCCGGGCGGCTGGCTTCCTGGAGGGCACTGCGCACGTTGTGAAGATGGGCGTCGCACGCTCGAACAGCCGGGGTGCCGGGGGCCTGGCGCATCTTCCGCGCCGCTCCGGCGGGCGGCGGGGCCCGGCACCGGAGCGGAAGGGACCGTCCGCCTGGAGTGCGCCGGAGGAGTCCCTCCGCGCCCGCCTGGGCAGCACGTTCCAGGGCCTGTCCCAGCAGGAAGCCGAGGCGCGGCTCGAGTCCCTGGGGCCCAACGCGCTGGAGTCCCGGCGACGCCGGCCGCTCCTCCTGGAGCTGCTGCTGCGGCTGGGCAACCCGCTGGTGCTGGTGCTGCTGGTGGCGTGCGGCATCTCGGCGGTCGTCCACGACCTGACCAGCTCCGCCATCATCGCCGCCATCGTGTTGATCAGCGTGACGCTGGACTTCGTCCAGGAGCACCGCGCCAACAACGCGGCGGAGCGCCTGCGTGGCGCCGTGGCCCTGCGCGCCCGCGTGCTGCGCGACGGCGAGGAGCAGGTGCGCCCCGCCACGGAGCTCGTCCCCGGGGACGTGGTGCTGCTGGCCACCGGCAGCCGCGTCCCCGCGGATGCGCGCCTGCTGGAGTCGCACGAGCTGACCGTGAACGAGTCGCTGCTCACCGGCGAGCCCTATCCCGTGGAGAAGGCGCCGGGCCTCGCGCCCAAGGACGCCCCGCTCGCGGAGGTGGGCAACGCCGTCTTCGCCGGGACGTCGGTGCTGGGGGGCTCGGGGAGCGCGCTCGTGTTCGCCACCGGCCGCGACACGGAGGTCGGCGGCATCGCCCGGGGGCTGGACGCGCCCGTCGCCTCCACCGCCTTCGAGCGGGACACGCGCCGCTTCTCCGTGATGCTGATGCGGCTCACGGTCCTCATGGTGCTGTTCGTGCTCCTGGTGAACCTGACCCTGGAGCGCCCGCTGCTGGAGTCCTTCCTCTTCGCCATGGCCCTGGCGGTGGGGCTGACGCCGGAGCTGCTGCCCATGGTGGTCTCGGTGACGCTCGCCCGGGGCGCCGTGCGCCTCGCGGAACAGGACGTCATCGTCAAGCGGCTGGGCGCGGTGCACGACCTGGGCTGCATGGACGTGATGTGCACCGACAAGACGGGCACGCTCACGGAGGCGAACATCCGGCTGGAGCGCACCGAGGACGCCGCCTCCCAGCACAGCGAGCGCACCCTCGCGTGGGCCTGCCTCAACAGCCACTTCGCCACCGGCCTGCGCAGCCCCATGGACGAGGCCATCCTGGCCCGGGGCGCGGCGTGCACGCAGGGCTGGGTGAAGCGGGACGAGCTGCCCTTCGACTTCGAGCGCCGCCGGGTGTCCGTGCTGCTGGAGAAGGCCGGCCGGAGCGTCCTGGTGGTGAAGGGCGCGCCGGAGGCGCTGCTGCCCCTGTGCGAGGCGCGTGAGGCGGCGGACGGGACGGTCCAGCCCCTGGACGCGGCCGGGGGCGAGGCGTTGCAGGACCGCGCGGACGCGCTGGGAGGGCAGGGCTTCCGGGTGCTGGGGCTGGCCTGGCGCGACGGCCCGTTCCCGGGCGGGCAGGTGTCCGTGGAGGAGGAGTCGGGGCTCGTCTTCGCGGGCTTCGCCTCCTTCCTGGACCCGCCCAAGCACAGCGCCCGGCCCGCGCTGACGGCGCTGCGCGAGGCGGGCGTCGCCGTCAAGGTGGTGACGGGCGACAACGCGCGGGTGGCGGTGCACGTCTGCCAGCAGCTGGGCCTGGAGGTGCGGGGCGTGCTCACCGGCGCGGAGCTGGCCCTGCTGGACGACCTGGGCCTGCGCGCGCGGGCGGAGGACACCACCGTCTTCGCGCGCGTGTCCCCCGCGCAGAAGAGCCGCATCCTCCGCGCGCTGCGGCAGCGCGGCCACGTGGTGGGCTTCCTGGGGGACGGCATCAACGACGCGCCGTCGCTGCACGAGGCGGACGTGGGCATCTCCGTCGCGGGCGCGGTGGACGTCGCGCGCGAGGCCGCGGCGCTGCTGCTGCTGCGCCCGGAGCTGGGCGTCCTGCATGACGGCATCCAGGAGGGACGGCGCACCTTCGGCAACGTCATGAAGTACATCCGCATGGGGACCAGCTCCAACTTCGGCAACATGCTCAGCATGGCCCTGGCGTCGCTGGTGCTGCCGTTCCTGCCCATGCTCCCCATCCAGATCCTCCTCAACAACATGCTGTACGACGTGTCGGAGCTGGCCATCCCGCTGGACACGGTGGACGCGGAGCAGCTCGCGCGGCCCCCCCGCTGGGACATGCGCTTCGTGCGCCTCTACATGGCGGTGTTCGGCACGCTCAGCTCGCTCTTCGACGCGGCCACCTTCACGGTGCTGCTGTACGGCTTCCACGCCGGCGCGCCGCTCTTCCAGACGGGCTGGTTCATGGAGTCGCTGACCACGCAGGTGCTGGTCATCTTCATCATCCGCACCCGGGGCGGGGCGGGGCGCAGCGCCCCCGCGCGGCTCCTGCTGCTGTCGTCGCTCGGCGTGGTGGCGGTGGCCAACGTGCTGCCCTTCACGCCGCTGGGGCACGTCTTCGGCTTCGTGCCGCCGCCGCCCGGCATCCTCGCGTCGCTGGGCGCGCTGGTGGCGCTGTACCTGGCCTGCGCGGCGTGGCTCAACCGCTGGTTCTTCCGCCGCTTCGACACCGCCTGACGCGCCCCTCGCGGGAGGATGCAATCGCTCCGCCACCGGGACGTCTGTAGGTTCATGCATGGAAGAGACCGGATGACCTGGAACCCGTTGCGCGTGCTGGGCGTGCTCGCCGTCGCCCTGCTGTTCATCCCCGTCGCCGCCGGCGCCGCGACGCGGCAGCAGGAGCTGGACCGGCTGCTGACGCAGTACCACCAGCTGCGCCAGTTCAACGGCGCGGCGCTCGTGGCCAACGAGAAGGGCGTCATCCTGAAGAAGGCCTACGGCTCCGCCAACTTCGAATGGAACGTGCCCAACACGCCGGACACGAAGTTCCGCCTCGCGTCCGTGACCAAGCAGTTCACGGCCATGGTCGTCCTCCAACTGGTCGCGGAGGGGAAGCTGAAGCTCGACGACACGCTGGCCTCCGCGCTGCCGGACTACCGCAAGGACACGGGCTCGCGCATCACCCTTGCCCAGCTGCTCAACCACACGTCCGGCATCCCCAATTACACGAACCGGCCGGACTTCTTCTCCAAGGTGTCGCGCAATCCCTACACCGTCGCGGACTTCGTGAAGCAGTTCGCCAGCGGTGACCTGGAGTTCGAGCCCGGCTCGCAATACGCCTACAGCAACTCCGGCTACTTCCTGCTGGGCGCCATCATCGAGCGCGCCACCGGCAAGACGTACGCGCAGGCGGTGCAGGAGCGCATCTTCACGCCGCTGGGCATGAAGGACTCCGGCTACGACGTCCATGCGACGGTGCTGCCCAAGCGCGCCAGCGGCTACGAACAAACGCCGGAGGGCTACGTCAACGCCCCCTACCTGGACATGTCCCTGCCGTACGCCGCCGGGTCGCTGTACTCGACGGTGGAGGACCTGTACCGCTGGGACCGCGCGCTCTACGGGAACACGCTGCTGCCGGAGGCCCTCAAGCAGAAGATGTTCACGCCCGGCCTGAAGAACTACGGCTTCGGGTTCTCCATGGACCCGCTCAAGCTGGATGACGGCAAGACGGAGCTGGCCACCATCCAGCACAGCGGCGGCATCAACGGGTTCAGCACGCGCATCTTCCGTGTGCCGCAGGGCAAGGAGGTGGTCATCCTCCTGGACAACACGTCGGGCGGCGACAATCTCAAGCCGCTGGCCACGGGCCTCTTCAGCGTGCTCCACGGCATCCCGCCCAAGGCGCCCCGCATGGGCATCCGGGAGGTGCTGCTCCAGACGCTTGGCAAGGAGCCCGTCGCGAAGACCGTCGCGCGCTACCGGGAGCTGAAGGCCACGAAGCCGGACGCGTATGACTACTCCGATGGTCAGCTCAACAGCCTGGGCTACCGGCTGCTCCAGACGGGCCGCGCGGCGGACTCCATTGAAATCTTCAAGCTCAACGTGGAGATGTTCCCCCAGGTGGGCAACGTCTACGACAGCCTGGGGGAGGCGTACCTCGCTGTCGGGGACAAGGAGCAGGCGCGGGTGAACTACCGCAAGGCCTTGGAGCTGGACCCCGCCAACGCGAACGCGGCGGCCGCGCTCCAGAATCTGGGAGCGCCCTCAAAGGCAGTCCCCTAGCGACGCCGGATGTGAGCGAATGCGGCCCGCGCCCCGGGCGTTTCCAGTCCGGGGTCATTCCACGTGGTGCTCACGAAAGGTGCCTGCATGAAGCTCTATTTCAATCCGCGGAGCCGGGCGGTGATTGGCAAGTGGATGCTCGATGAGGCGGGGGTCGAGTACGAAATCGTGCCCATCGACCTGGACAAGCGGGAGCAGAAGTCGCCCGAGTACCTGAAGGTGAACCCCGCCGGGAAGCTGCCCGCGCTGGTGGACGGAGAGGCCCGCGTATTCGAGAACGCGGCCCTCTGTCTCTACATCGCGGACAAGTACCCGCAGGCCCGGCTGGCGCCGAAGCTGGATGCGCCGGAGCGAGGCCGGTACCTGTCGCTGATGGTGTACTCGACGTCGCAGCTGGAGCCGTCCATGGGCGACCACATGGCCAAGGCCCCCACGCCGCCGCAGCGCGGATGGACGGAGTACCCGCAGACGCTGGACGCCATGGAGCGCGAGCTGGGGGACGGCCCCTATCTCTTCGGCGACTGGTTCACCGCCGCGGACGTGATGATCGGCTCCATGTTCATCTACCAGCGCATGCTCGGCGGTTCGACGGGACGGCCGAAGCTGGAGGCCTACGTGGACCGGCTGATGGCCCGTCCCAAGGGCATGAAGCTGCGCTGAGCCCCCTGGCGCGGCTGGCATGCGGGCAGGGGAGCGGGCGGCCAGGAGGACTCGCGCTCCTGGCGTCAGGTCCCCGCCGTGGGTGGCTTCGAGCGGCAGGCATCCCCACCGTTGTCGCGTGAGCGACTGGAAGTCAGGGATGGATGCCGGATGGGCGGATCCGCGGCTGCGGGCGCTGGAGCAGCTGCTGGCCCTGCCCGCGGCCGAGCTGCGCCCCACGCTGGATACCGCGGGCCAGCTCATCTCGGAGCTGCTGCGCGCCGAAAAGGTGGACGTCTTCCTCATCGAGCACTCCACCCAGACCCTCGTGGCGGTGGGCACCAGCCAGACGCCCTTGGCCCACCTGCAGAAGTCGCTGGGGCTGGACCGCATGCCGCTGGCCAACGGCGGGCGCGCGGTCCAGGTGTACGAGACGGAGACCCCCTTCATCTCCGGCCGTCTGGAGGAGGACCCGGACGAGCTTCCCGGCATCAAGCACCGGCTGGGGGTCCGCTCCAGCCTGATGGTGCCCCTGCCCATCGGCATGGAGACGCGGGGCGTGCTGGCCGTGTCGTCGGCCCGGAACGACTTCTTCACCGAGCACGACCTGAGCTTCCTCCAGGCCGTGGCGCGCTGGGTGGGCATGGTGGCCCACCGCGTGGAGCTGGGGCAGGAGCTGACGAAGCTGGCGGTGAAGCAGGCGCGCCGCAAGGCGGCCGAGGAGCTCATCACCGTGCTCGCGCACGACATGGCCAACCACCTGCTGCCGCTCCAGGCGCGCATCCAGCTCATCCAGCGGCGGGCCGCGCGAAACAACGCGCAGGAGGACGTGCGGGACGCGGCGGGCGCGGCCGCGTCGCTGCGCTCCCTCACGCGGCTCATCAACGACCTGCTGGACGTGGGACGCCTGGACCAGGGCCTCTTCAGCCTGCGTCCCCAGCCGGTGGACCTGGCGGGGCTGGTGCGGGAGCTGGCCACCACCGCGAGCACGCCCGAGCGCCCCGTGCGCTTCGAGGGGCCCGAGGAGCTGGTGACGGTCGCGGATCCGGACCGCGTGCGGCAGGTGCTGGAGAACCTGGTGGCGAACGCGCTCAAGCACTCGCCGCAGGGGCGGTCGGTGGACCTCGCGCTGCGAACGCAGCCACGTCCGGAGGGGGCATGGGTCCAGGTGTCGGTGAGCGACCAGGGGCCGGGCATTCCGGCGGAGCTGGTGCCCACGCTCTTCGAGCGCTTCACGCGGGACCCGGGCTCCACGGGGCTGGGCCTCGGCCTGTACCTGGCGCGGCGGCTCGCGGAGGCGCATGGCGGCACGCTGGAGGTGGTCGCGACGTCCCAGGCCGGAACGCGCTTCGAGCTGTCGCTGCCGCTGGTGGCGGGATAGCGCGGAGAGGAATCGCACGCGGGGGGTGAGGGGAAAAAAGGGGCATTTCCGTTGGGTGGGTGCAGGCGCGAAACCGGACGGCCCTCACGGCCGCCGGGCGCCCCCTTCCGAGGAGCAGCCTCATGACCCCATCCCCGCGTCTCCGCTGACGCGAACCTCCCGTAGCCCGCGAGTGTCTGTCCTCCCCGGGGGTCCGCGGGCGCCGGGGAATTTTCACGGATTGCCCGGCTTCTCCTGGCCGCCGATGATGCGTCCGAACGACGCTCGGTGGGAGGCCTCTTGGAGTTGCGACACGGCCCATGGACGGGTGCATCCCCGGACGCCGGGTTGGAGACGCTGCGGCGTGACCTGGGCCGGGCGCTCGCGAGCGTCTGTCCCGCGTCGCTCGCGGACCGGCGGGACGACCTGCTGCAGGTCGCGATGATGAAGGTGGTGGAGCTGCGCGGGCGCGGTCCGGGCCACGCGGAGCTGACGCCCGCGTACCTGTACCGGGTGGCGTACACGACGCTCATCGACGAGCTTCGCCGGCTGGGGGCGCGCAAGGAGGTGGCGTTGGACGAGGTGGAGCAGGGGCCGGCCCAGCCGGTGGCGCCAGGAGATCCGGAGCGGGCGGCCAGTGCCGCGCAGATTGCCCGGGCCGTGCGTGACTGTCTTCAGGGCCTGGTGCAGGACCGCCGTCTGGCCGTGACGCTGCACCTGCAGGGGCACACCGTCCCGGAGGCCGCGGAACTGCTGGGCTGGGAGTCCAAGCGCACGGAGAACCTCATCTACCGGGGGCTGAGCGCGCTGCGAGCCTGTCTCTCCACGAAGGGAATCGAGCCGTGAGCGAACGCCGTCCCGAGGACGACACCCTGGATGCCGCGAGCGTGGAGCGGCTGCGCACGGCGCTGCGTGAAGATGACGCGCAAGGGGAGCCGGTGGACGCGGACCGCGTCTGGCTCGCGGTGACGAACGCGCTTCCGGCCGAGGAGCGCCGGGAGATTGTCGAGAAGGTCGCGGCGGATCCCGCGTGGGCGCAGGCGTGGCGGTTGGCGAAGGCGATGTCGCAGGCGGCTGCGGAAGCGGAGCGGGCTCCGTCGGCGGGTGTGGAGGCGACGGAGGGCAGGGCTCCAGCGGCGGGCGGGGACGCCCCCGCGACAGGCGGTGAGGCACCCGCGAAGGTGGTGCCCCTGTCCGCCCGGCGTGAGCCGGCACGGCGCGTCTGGCAGGGGCGGCCCGCGTGGGCGGCGATGGCGGCGATGCTGGTGGTCCTGTTGGGCACGGTCGTGGTGCTGCGGCAGCAGCAGGCGGGGGAGGACCCGAATCGGATCCGCGGCGGCGCGGCGGAGACCATCACCTCGAGCGTGCCTGAGGCCACCGCGCTCCCGCGCGAAGCGTTCGTGCTCCGCTGGAGCGGAGTGCCCCAGGCCGTGTCCTGGGGCGTGCAGGTGTCGTCGGAGGATTTGAAGTTGTTCCATCGCGCGGAGCGGCTGGCGTCGCGCGAATACACGGTGCCGGCGGACGTGCTCGCGGAGCTGCCCGCCGGCTCCCGCATCCTGTGGCAGGTGGAAGCCCGGCTGCCGGATGGAAGCGTCCAGCGGAGCAACACGTTCGTGAACCGGCTGCGGTGAACGCGGCGCCGTCTGCTCCAGGCGGCGTGTCCCGCGCGAGCCGCGGGTCGCGGGTCCTTGGCTGTGCACGCGTGCGAAGCCGCACGTGGGGATGGTGGTACACGCAATGAATGACATACAGAGGGGGAAGACGATGAAGACAGTCAATGCTTGCAGGGGATGGGTGCGCGCGCTGTCCGTGATGGCGCTGCTGTGGGGCGTTTCAGCGGTGGCGCAGTCCGCGCCCACGCAGTTCACGGTGGTCCTGACCACGAAGCCGCTGGTGGGGGCCGCGCAGGACACGGTGGTGGCCTCCGTGGTGGACGCGGGCATCCTGGGGCAGGTGTCCACGGTGCCCATGACCCTGCGCATCGTGGACGACGCCGGGGCCGTGCTCGCGGCCGTCACGGGCACCGTGAGCGCGACGGTGCCGCTGCGGGTGAGCGTGACTGCGCCTTCGTCCGGTGGAGTTCGCGCGCAGCTCGTCCTGCCGCCGGGCGCCGGGAAGCTCTCCGCCGGCGTCCTGGTCATCGAGCGGGAGGGGCACGGTGAACCGCCACCTCCTCCCAAGCGGACCGTCTGTGAGATTCCCCAGACCGTCAGCCGGGATCCCAACACGGGCACGAGCGATCCTGTCACCCTCTGGGCATGCAAGGTGGAGGTCGTGCCCTGACGTGATGGGAAGGCGGCGACAGCGCGTGGGACGCCTGGGCGGCTTCACCCTTTCGGTGGGGCTGGCCCTGTGCGCCCCCGCGCGGGCCGCCGCCGCGGAGCCCTCCGCGCTCGCCCGGTGCGAGGAGGCCTTCGACGCCCACCCGGAGGACTCCGAGGCGGCGATGTGCTTCTTCCGGAAGGCCCAGGGGCAGGAGGCGCGCGACGAGGCAAGGCGCAGGCTCCAGGGGCTCATCGCGCGGCACCCGGACCGCCCCTGGCTCACGCTGGTGCTCGGCCACGTGGAGCTGCCCTCCGAGCCCGCCCTGGCGGAGGCGTCCTACCGCCGCGCGGCGCTCGCCTTCCGGAATCAGGGGGACGCGGAGGGCGAGGTGCTGGCCGGCATCAACGTGCGCAACGCGCTGGGGATGCGCGGCCAGACGGAGGAGGCGCACCAGTGGGTGCTGCGCGTGGGCGAGGTGGCCCGGGCCTCCGGGGACCCGAAGCTGGAGGTGCGCGCGCTCATCCTGGAGTCGGCCGAGCTCTCCGACCTGGGCCAGGACCTGGGGCGCGCGTACCGCCTGCTCAAGCGCGCGGAGGCCCTCGCCTTCCCGGATGGCACCGACGGCCTGAAGAAGCAGCTGCTCGGCACCCTGGCCACGGTGAGCGTGAACCTGGGCCGCTTCGACGAGGCGCTGGACGTGTACGCGCGGCTCCAGGAGCTTGCGGAGCGCACGAAGGACGCGGGCACGGAGGCGCGCGTCCGCTTCGCGCTCGCGAACCTCGCCTGGCGGCGGCTGGACGCGCGGCCCGACCCGGGAGGCCGGGCCGCGCTGCTGCGGCTGGGGCGCGAGGCGCTCACGGCGTCCCGGCGCGCGGGCAGCAAGGTCTCCGAGATGCTGTCGCTGCGCCTCGTGGGGGAGCTGCTGGGCGATGGGGCCGGGGAGCGGAGCGAGGCGGAGGACGTCCTCGGCCGCTGCATCGACCTCGCGCGGGAGACGGGCCTGCCCGAGCGGCGCATCGCCTGTCTGTGGACGCGCGCCGAACGCCGCGCGGCGGTGGACGTGGACGCCGCGTGGCGCGACGCGGACGAGGCCCTGTCGCTGGCCGCCGAGCACGACAACCCGCTCTACCTCGCCTCCGCGTGGCGCACGCGGGCGACGGTGGCCTTCCGCACGCGCCCGCTGCCGGAGGCCCTGGGACACGCGGAGCGCGCGCTCGACGCGGTGGAGGTGCTGCGCCAATGGCAGCGGGACGCCTCCAGCCAGGCCGAACTCTTCTCCAACTGGGCCAGCGATTACCACCGGCTCGCGGGCCGCACCCTGGAGGCCGGAGAA
Organism: Corallococcus caeni; assembly: GCF_036245865.1. NCBI lineage: Bacteria > Pseudomonadati > Myxococcota > Myxococcia > Myxococcales > Myxococcaceae > Corallococcus > Corallococcus caeni. The sequence goes on from NZ_BTTW01000002.1 coordinate 55,882, forward strand.
GCCTCCGCCGTGCCGCCCCGCGAGGCCCTGGAGCGCGCCTTCGCGGTGAGCGAGCGCCTGCGGGCGCGGACGCTGTTCGAGACCCTGGTGGCCTCGCGCGCGCTCCCCACGCAAGAGGAGTCACCAGAGCAGCGGAAGGCGCGGGACGGCGTGCTGCGCGGCCTGTCCGTCACCCAGCGGCGGCTGCTGGATCCAGCGCTGTCCGCATCGGAGCGAGCAATGCTGTTGGCGGAGCTCCAGGAGCTGGAGCGCCGTGAGCGCGAGCTGCGCCCCGCGACCCGGCGCACGGAGCTTCCCTTGGCGTCGCTCGACGCCACCGGGCGGCCTCGGGAACAGGAGCCGCATTCAGCGGCCCGTCGCGCGGAGCTGCCATTCGCGTCGCTCGCCGCGACCGAGCAGCACCTGGGAGAGGAAGAGGCCCTGCTCGTCTTCCTCGCGGGCGCGGACCATGACCTCCAGGGCGAGCCCGCGGGAGGCGCGTGGGTGCTGGCGGTGACGCGCGAGGGCACGCACGCGTACCGCATCCCGGAGCGTGCGCGGCTGCGCCCCGCGGTGGCGCTCCTGTCGGGCCTCATCGAGCGCCGCGATGGTTCGGAGGCCGCGGCCGCCTCGGCGCTGTACGCGCAGCTGCTCGCCCCCGCGCTGCGCGGGTTGCCATCGAAAGTATCGCGCCTGCTGCTGGTGCCGGATGGCCCGCTGCACGACCTGCCCTTCGCCGCGCTGCGGGAGCGCGCGGACGGCCCGCCGTTGATGGCCCGGTACGAACTGGCGCGGGTGCCCTCCGCGAGCCTGCTGCACTACTGGCGCGCGCAGCCCGAGCGGCCACCGGAAGGCGAGGCCCTGGTCCTGGCGGATCCCGACCGGAGTGAGTCCCACCCAGGCGCGAGGGTGGCCACCGCGAGGGGCGGCGTGTTCCTGGAGACCGCGAGCCTGGGCGCGCTTCCGGAGGCGCGACGCGAGGGGCGCACCGTGAGCGAGGCCCTGGAGGACACGGCCGTGAAGCCCCGGTTGCTCATCGGAACGGAGGCGTCCGAGCAGGCCCTCAAGTCCTCCCGCTGGGACGCGGTGCGCATCCTCCACGTGGCCGCGCACGCGGTCGTGGACGTCGAATCCCCCGAGCGCTCCGCCCTGGTGCTGGCCCCGGGCGCGGCGGGAGAGGACGGCCTGCTCCAGCCCCGGGAGATCACCGAGCTGCGGCTCAGGGACGCGCTGGTGGTGCTCTCCAGCTGCAGGGGGGCCTCCGGCGCGCTGCTCGCGGGCGAAGGCGTGCTGAGCCTCGCGAGGGCCTTCTTCGAGTCCGGCGCTCGCGCCGTGGTGGCCAGCCTGTGGCCCATGCGCGACGCCGAGGCCGCGGAGCTGCTGGAGCGCTACTACCGGCACCTGGCGGCGGGGCAGGGCACGGCGTCGGCGCTGCGCGACGCCCAGCGCGAGGCGTGGGAGGACGGCGAGCCCGCGGCCATGTGGGCGGGGTTGGGGGTGATGGGGGACGCGGCGCTGGTGCCGGTGCGGCCCGCCGCGGGGGCGGGCTCTCGCGGCGTGGGGCGGACTGTCTTCCTGGGGCTGTCGGGGCTCCTGGCGCTGGGGCTGTCCGGCCTGGGGATGTGGCGCGCGCGTCGGAAGCGGAGGGAGCGGGCAGGCGGTGGGGCGGCGTGAAACAGGAGCGCGGCGGCGGGGCGCGCGCGGTAGGGTTCCGGGGCGATGAGTGACGCGAGCCGTGAGCCGGCGCCGAAGTTGACCCTGGAGGTGCGGGACCTGCACAAGTCGTTTGGCGGGCAGCCGGCGCTGCGGGGCGTGGACCTGGTGGTGCCGGAGGGCACGACCTGCGTGCTGATGGGCGTGTCCGGTTCGGGCAAGACGGTGCTGATGAAGCACATCATGGGCCTGATGCGGCCGGACCGGGGCGTGGTGTTGGTGGAGGGCGAGGAGGTGGCGAAGATGAACGAGCCCGCGCTCAACCAGATGCGCCGCAAGCTGGGCATCCTCTTCCAGGCGAACGCGCTGTTCGACTCGCTCAACGTCTTCGACAACGTGGCGTTCCCGCTGCGCGAGCGCACGAAGATGTCCGAGCCGGACATCACGAAGACGGTGAACGAGACGCTGGGCAAGGTGGGCCTGTCGCACGCGGCCACGCGCTTCCCGGGAGAGCTGTCCGGCGGCATGCAGAAGCGCGTGGGCTTCGCGCGCGCGACCATCCTCCAGCCGAAAATCCTCCTCTACGACGACCCCACGGCGGGTCTGGATCCGCTGACCACGGCGGCGGTGAACGAGATCATCACCACGGGCAAGCAGCAGCTGGGCGCCACGTCGCTGGTCATCACCCCGGACGTGGCGTCCGCCTTCGGCATGGCGGACAACCTGGCGTTGATGCACGAGGGGCGCGTGGTGGAGTACGGCCCGCCGGACCACTTCCGCCAGTCGCAGCACCCGGAGGTGAAGGCCTTCCTGCGCAACTGGCTGCGGCGGCGCTCCGCGCAGGCGACGCCCCCGCAGGCCTGACGCCGGTTCGGGGTGGAAGCCGGAGGCCGCATGTCCCGGCAGCTGGCGCCCGAGCTGATGCCTGACGGGCTGGCTTGGCTGGAACCAATAGATTGATTTTAACTGGCAGTCAGAAGCAATCTATTGGTCATGCCCCGTCAGAACCTGTCCGAGGACACGACGCCGTTCGCCGTGGCCCGGGCCATCACCACGCTGGGACAGAACATCGCTCGCGCCCGGATCCGGCGTGGGCTCCGGCAGGTGGATCTCGCGAAGAAGACAGGGCTGGCCCTCGGCACACTCCGGCGAATCGAGGAGGGCAGCCCCACCACGGCGCTCAGCGCCTACTTCACCGTGCTCTGGGCCTTGGGGCTCGAGCGCGAGTTCAACGACCTGGCCTCTCCGGATCGGGACGAGGAGGGCAAGACGCTGGAGGCTGCACGTCAGCCCGCGAGGGTGGACCTCAAGTCGAAGGGGGGACTCGATGGCGACTTCTGATCCGTCCGGCTGCTACGTGTACCTCCAGCTTCCGGCCTCGCTCGACGTCGTCACCTGTGGTCGCTACGTGCAGCAGGAGGGGGTGGGGCAATTCGTCTACGGCAGGAGCTACCTGGCCAACCCCCGCGCCGTCGCGCTGGATCCGTTCGAGCTTCCTTTGAGAGAGGGCGTCTTCACGACGGCGCGGCTGGGGGGCATCTTCGGTCCGCTGCGAGACGCTTCTCCGGATGCCTGGGGACGCAGGGTCATCGAACGGCAACTGGGACGTGGGGACCTGACCGAGGTGGGCTTCCTTCTCAACTCGCCAGAGGACCGCGCGGGCGCACTGTCCTTCGGGGAGAGCATCGCGCCGCCCGCCCCTGTTCATCAGTTCAACAAGGTGCTCCAGCTCCAGCAGTTGCTGGAGGAGGCGAACCGCGTCGAGCAGGGGCTGCCACCGTCACCCCAGGTTAACGCACTGGTGCAGCCCGGCAGCTCCATGGGCGGCGCGCGTCCCAAGAACGTCGTCGAGGACGATGACGGCTTGTGGGTCGCCAAGTTCCCTTCGCGGAGCGACCGCTGGAACAACGCCGTGGTGGAGCTCGGCATGCTGGAGCTCGCGCGGGAGTGTGGGCTTCGCGCGGCCTCCGGGAAGCTCATCCGGGTCGCGGGACAGGACGTGCTCCTGGTCCGCCGGTTCGACCGCGAACGGACCGGTCCGAACTATCTGCGTCACCGGATGGTCAGCGCCCTGACGGTGCTTCGCGCGGACGAGGAGCCGCGCGCGGGACCGAGGGAGCGAAGTGGCTGGTCCTACCTCCTGCTGGCGGATGAACTGAAACGCTGGGTTCGCGACCCGGACCAGGACCTGCGGGAGCTGTTCTCGCGGATGGTGTTCAACGCGCTCATCTCGAACATCGACGACCATCCCCGGAACCATGCGCTCATCGCGCCCGACGTCCACTGGAGCCTGTCGCCCGCCTATGACCTGACCCCTGCGCCACAGGCCAGCACGGAACGGGACCTGGCGATGGAGGTGGGAAGCGCCCAGCATCGCCGTGCCAATCGGCGCAACCTGTTGAGTGAATGCGCCCGCTTCCGCCTATCGATGGAAGAGGCCACTCGGGTTATCGACGAAATGAAGTCTCACGTCTCGGCCCGGTGGCGTGAGGTTGTCAGTGCCCGCGGAGGCACCGAGGCGGACCTGAAGGCCATCGAACGGGCCTTCGACTACGAGGGCTTCGAGTACGGCACGGAGCCTTGAGTCAGAGCGGCGGCAGCTTCTCCAGCAATCCGGAGCGTGACAGCCACAGCATCAGCGCGAAGCTGATGGTGTTGAAGGCCGTGTGGGCGACGATGAGCGGCAGCAGCCGTCCCCGGTACCAGAGGACGAAGCCGAACCAGGCGCCCATCACGAACGTTTGGAAGACGGCCAGCGTGCCCTCGTAGAAGTGCCCCACGGAGAAGAGCGCCGCGGCCCCCAGGATGGCCGGCACCCAGCCGCCCAGCACCACCCTCAGGCGGGGCACCAGGAAGCCTCGGAAGACGAACTCCTCGAAGCCCGTCACCACCACCATGATGGCCGCGAACGCCGGCACGCCCAGCCCCGTGCCCAGCAGCGCCGCCGCCACGCCCTTGCGCGCCTCCAGCTCCTGGCCCGCCAGCTTCAGCGCCACCGCGACCGCCGCCAGCGGCACCGACGCCGCCAGGTGCACCACGTACGTGCCCACCAGCACCGCCACTCCCAGCAGCAGCTCGCGCGCCCAGCCCTCGCGCACCAGCCCCACCTGTGCGGGCCCCTGACCGTCGCGCCACAACAGCACCGCCACCAGCAGGCACATGCCCAGCGCCCGGACGACCAGCGGCGCCATGGACAGCGAGAAGCCCTTCTCCGCCTCCGCCGCGTCCGACGCCACCCACGCACCCGCGCCCGCGCCGCCCAGCGCCACCACCAGGCCCAGCACGCCCCACCAGGCGCCGCGCCGCGAGGACTCCCAGGGACGCAGGAGCATCAGTCCCCACGCCAGCAGCGCCAGCTCCACCGCGACGGCGGCGCCCTTGCCCAGCCGCGCCACCGACGACGGCCCCAGCACCGCGAAGAACACGAACGCCGCTTCCGCCAGCGCCTGGCGCTTCGACGGGGCCTTCTCCAGCAGGACGGCGACATCTCCACGAAGCACCACGGGCACTTCCTTCCGGCGCCACGGGGCAGGGACCCGTGGGGTTCCCGGACACGCTAACGGCTTCGCCCCGCCGCTCACGGGTTTTCCTCCGCGCGACGCCCGGTTCAGGACGGGAGGGCTTTCTTCCGGGCCCCTCCCGCCCCGTCACACATGCGACCTACTGGCAGGTGATGCCGGGGAGCCCCCGGTACGCGCCCTGCGCCGTCCACCGCGTGTAGGGCGTGCCGCAGGAGCCCGCGTAGGGGTCATCCGTGCCGTAGCCCGGCACCCAGTACTCGAAGTGCAGGTGCGGTCCCGTGGACGCGCCGGACGAACCCACGCGAGCAATCCAGTTGCCGCAGGCGAGCGTCGTCCCCCGGGCGAACTGCTGCGTGTAGGCCTTCAGGTGCCAGTACCAGGTCTGCGTGTTGTCCGGGTGCCGCATGATGATGTAGTTCGCCGTGTAGAGGCCGCACGCGGCATAGGGATTGGCCTGGTCCCAGTAGTTGCACCGGTCGTAGTACCCATCCACCGACGCCTCGACGTAGCCCCGGGCGGCGTTCATCGCCCAGACGCCGTAGTCCATCTTGGAGAACCCGCCCACCAGCGCGTAGTCCGTGCCCGTGTGCCCGCTGTAGCGCACGCCGCCGCAGGCGTAGTCGCGGCCGCCGTAGTCCTTGTACGCGCTTACCGTGCAGCCGCCGTTGCCGCACTGGTCCGCGAGCTGCGACGCGGGGAAGCGGAACATCGTCTGCGCGGAGGAGACCGCCGGGAGCGCGAGCAGCGCGAACGTCACCAGGAGCCGCTGAAGGGTCGAGCGCATCACTTCGCACCTCCCACGTCCGCGGCCGCGTGGCCGGTGCGCACGTTGAGCGTCCAGAAAACGCCGCCGCCCGCGTTGTAGCGGAGCACGTCGTCGCTCAACCATTCCATGTGGTGGCTGGAGACGGGCGGGGGCACGAACTCCTTCGGCGGGCCGCCGAACAACATCCAGTTCTCCAGGCCCACGTTGGTGAGCTGTCTGGCTTCTCCGCCCTCCACCGTCGTGACGAAGAACGACGCCACGCTCGTCCGGCCCGACACGAACACCACCGTCCTGCCGTCCGGGGAGATGCTCGGCGTCGCGTCCACGCCCGGGCCGTCCGCCAGCACCTTCACGCGCCCCTTCAGGTCGATGATGCCCACCGCCGTCTCATGCGGCCCCGGGACCCCCGTCTTCAGCGTGGCCACCAGCGCGTCGCCCTTCGCCGTGGGGAACAGGTCGCCGCCCACCTGCTCGGCGAGCAGCCGCTCCTGCCCGTTCGCGTCGCGCAGCCGCAGCGTGCCCGCGCCGTCCAGCAGCGCCACGTCCTGCCCCACGATGCGCGCCTCGCGGTACTTGAACTCCGGGGCCACCACGCGGACCGCGCCCGTGTCCTCGGCGTACCGGACGATGGCCAGCAGCGGCAGGTCATCCGTGCCCAGCGGCTCCACGGGGACCTCCGCGACCACGCCCGCCAGCATCTCCCGGCCCTGGCCGAAGAGCTGGACGAAGCGCGCCCTGGGCCCGAAGGCCTTCTCCACTGCGGGCACCAGGCTCTCGCGCGCCTTCGTCACGCGGCGCAGGTCCGCCGGGTTCGGAGGCGCTTCCGCGAAGGCGGGGCTGCCCACCAGCGTCATCACGGTGAGTACGAGGTATCGATTTTTCATTTCACTCCTGGGGATGGTGAGCCCGCGACGGGAGCGCGGTGACAAGGTTCTCTCGATGTCTGGGATTGAGTTGCTTTTAAACTGGTTATTCAGGAATAGATGGAAAATTGAAGAATTGATGCAAGGGCGCGGCCGGGCCCGACGTGTTACGAGCCTCCGCATGGCGAAAACCCTTCCCGACCGTCCGCGCGCGATCCTCGTCGGTGTCCAGCTCCCCGGTGTCACGGACGAGGCGCATGCCGCGGACCTCGCGGAGCTGAAGCGGCTGGTGCACACGCTGGGCTTCGACGCGGTGGGGACCCTGTCCCAGCGCAGGCAGCGCTTGGCCAACGGCACGGTGCTCGGCTCCGGGAAGCTCAAGGAGCTGGCCGCGCTCACCGGCGGCTCCGGCGTCATCCCGTCCGGCGCGCAGGGCAGGGCGTCCAAGGCGCGCGAGAAGTGGGAGGCCGAAGCCGGCGCGGATCCAGAAGGCGCGGACGCCCCCGGCGATCCGGGCGTGGACGCCGAGGCACCGCCCGACGAGGACGACGACGCCACGGACCTGGACCTGGAGGCCACCGCCATCGAGCCAGGCCCGAAGCCCACGGTGGTGGTCGTGGACCACGAGCTGTCCCCCAGCCAGCTGCGCAACCTGGAGCGGGCCACCGGCGCGCAGGTGCTGGACCGCGCGGGCGTCATCGTGGACATCTTCCACCGGCACGCGAAGAGCCACGAGGCGCGCATGCAGGTGGAGATCGCCCGGCTCAACTACCTGGCCCCGCGCCTGCGCGAATCCTCCGGAGGCAGCGAGCGCCAGCAGGGCCGCGGCTCGGGTGACTCCGCGGTGGAGCTGGACCGCCGGAAGATCCGCGACCGCCTGGCGGAGCTGCGCGAGGGCCTGGCGGCCATCCAGAAGGACCAGGACCAGCGCCGGTATGCACGGCGCGACCAGCTGCGCGTGGCGCTGGTGGGCTACACGAACGCGGGCAAGTCGTCGCTGATGCGGGCGCTGACGGGCAGCGCGGTGCTGGTGGCGGATCAGCTCTTCGCCACGCTGGACACGACGGTGCGCGCGATGCAGCCGGAGACCCGGCCGCGCATCCTCGTCTCCGACACGGTGGGCTTCATCCAGAAGCTGCCGCACGACCTGGTGGCGTCGTTCCGCTCCACGCTGGACGAGGCGCTGGAGGCGTCGCTGCTGCTCTACGTGGTGGACGCGTCCGACCCCACCTGGGCCGCGCAGCTGGAGGTCACCCGCACGGTGCTCCGCGAGATTGGTGCGGAGGTCGTCCCGAGCAAGCTGCTCTTCAACAAGGTGGACCGCCTGGACGCGGCGGCGCAGGAGGCGCTCAAGGCCTCGCACCCGGACGCGCTCCAGCTCTCCGCGCACCGCCCGGAGGACGTGGCCGGCTTGCGCCGGGAGATCATCGCCTTCTTCGAGGCCTCCATGGTGGAGGCGGACCTGGTGATTCCCTACGCGCGGCAGGCCCGCATCGGCGAGGTGTACGAGCACACCACCGTGGTGTCTCAGGCCTACGACGAGACGGGCAGCCGGCTGCGCGTGAGGGGCCTGCCGGGCGCCATCGCCCGGCTGACCCGTTCGCTCCAGGACTGACGCGTCAGCGCACGACGGGCACGGTCACCGGGTCCTTGTCGTCCACGGTGACCTCCACCTTGCCCACGCGCCACAGCACGGGCTGGAACGCGAGGTTCAGCCGGTGCCCGTCCGCGGTCTCCACCAGGGCCGTGCCCTCCTTGGGCAGGTAGTTGCCCACCTCGTACAGGAGCGACGTGAAGGTGATGCGGTCCGTGCCGGACGGGCCGGTCAGCTCGCCCGGACCGTCGAACAGCAGCGTGGTGCCGCCGATGATGGGCAGCCCCTCGCGCTTCCCCACGCGGCTGTTGATGTGGAAGCGGTGCTCCGCGCGGCCCGGCACCTGGCCCTCCACGTCCGCGAACAGGCGCGTCTCGTCCGCGCACGTGCCGTAGCCCACCTTCGCCTGGAGCGGCTGGCCGTCCACGGCCATCTCGCGCAGGTCGGCGTGCATCTCCATCAGGTCCTCGCCGCCGCGGTACTCCAGCACCGCGCGCCCGGTGAAGCGCAGGCCGTGCACGTCACAGCCACCGGACGGGAAGGTCACGACGACGGCGTCGGTGACGTCGTCCACGGCCTGCACCGTGGCCGTGGCGCAGGCCACCGTGGAGGACAGGCCCTCCACGGCGTGGTTCAGGAACGAGCGCCGGGGCTCGCCGCACGAGTATACGGGCATCAGGCCCAGCATCTCCAGCGCGCCGCGCACCAGGTGCGTGGAGGCCGCCACGCGCTCCACGCGGGCCTTCGCGTCGTCGATCTCCTCCTGCGTGGGCGCGTTGTCTCCGCAGGCGGTGGTGGCGAGGGCGGCGAGGGCAAGGCAGGCGATGCGACGCATGAAGGGCTCCGGAAGAGACGGTGCGGCTCCCCCGCGCCATCGCGGGGACCGTACCCCGGCCCTTCAGCAACCGTCGTGCCCCCCTCAACCCCGCGAATCCCCAGGGAAAGGGGTTCCCGTGACACCTCGGGCGTGTGCAGCGCGCTGCGCACCCAGGGGCGGGCCTGTCCGGGCGGCCTGGTGCCAACCGGTCCGACAGTCGGACCAGTTCACGCGGTGCGGCGCGGACGGGGCGCCACCCGCCGCCTGCGTCATGGCGGACCCCTGAATCCTTTTGCCGCCTCGGTGGCTCTCACCCAGATTGCACGCACCTTCCCGGGGGCCATCCGCCCCGGGTACCGGAATGGAGCCGCTTCATGAAGACCGTTCTCGCCGTGACCGCCGCCGCGCTCGTGGGTCTCCTCGTCGTTGCCTGTGCGCACTCGCGTCCGGACGACGCCGCCGTAGGGCCCGAGGCGCGCCGCCGGGTGGAGGCGGGCGCTACGCTGCTGGATGTCCGCTCGCCGGAGGAGTTCGCCGCCGGGCACCTGCAGGGCGCGGTGAACATCCCGGTGGACCAGCTGGAGCAGCGGCTCGGTGAGCTCGGCTCGCCACGGACGCCCGTGGTCGTCTATTGCCGGAGTGGCGCGCGCAGCAGCCGTGCCGAGCGCTTGCTGAAGGAGCAGGGGTTCCAGGACGTCTTCAACCTGGGCCCCATGTCAGCGTGGCCGTGACACGCGGGGGGCGGGCCGTGCGGTCGTCGCACCTGCTGGCCCTGTCGGTGGCTCCGGGGGCCCTTTAGAACTGCATCCGGGAGCCGAGCGTTTTTCCGGTGAGGAGGCGAAGGGCGGATGTCGACGCGAACCGATGTGCAGTTGATGGAGGCCGCGCGCACGGGCGACGACAAGGCCCTGGACGAGGTCCTCGCGCGTCACGAGAAGCAGGTGTACCGCTTCGGCCTGCGCATGTGTGGCTCGGAGGAGGACGCCAAGGAGGTGCTCCAGGAGACGCTGTTCACGGCCTTCCGGGGCATCCATGCGTTCAGGGGGGACGCGGAGCTGTCCACCTGGCTGTACCAGGTGGCCCGCACCCACTGCTTCCGCCTGCGCCGCAAGCGCGTCGGTGTGCCCGAGTCCTTCCAGCCGCTCGACTCTCCCGCGGCCACCCACGTCGCCGCGGCGGAGGCCACCCCGGACATGGTCTCCCATGCGCGGCAGATGGGAGAGGTGTTGCAGGCGGCCATCCTCGCGCTGCCGGACGCCCATCGGGAGGTGCTCATCCTCCGGGACGTGGAGGGGCTCTCCGCGGAGGAGGCGGCGAAGGTGGTGGGCATCGAGGTGCGAGCGCTCAAGAGCCGGCTGCACCGCGCGCGGCTCCAGCTGCGCGAACACCTCTCCACGCTCATGGGGGAGGGCGCGCAGGGGCAGGCCCCGGCGTGCCCGGAGCTGGCGCAGGAGCTCTCCGAGTTCGCCGCGCAGGAGGTGGACCAGGCCACCTGCGTGCGCCTCGAGGACCACCTGTCGCGCTGCCCGCGCTGTACCGAGGCGTGCGACGCGCTCAAGCGCACGGTGTCCCTGTGCCGGCGCATCCCCGGGGATGAAGTCCCAGCGCCCGTGCGCGCGGCGGTCCGGCAGGCGCTGTCACGTGCGCTGCCCGTGTGAGCCCGTGGACGCGAGGTGCCCGCGCTGCCGGCTCATCCGGCCAGGGAGGACGCGCTAGGCGCCGTCTTCGTCCGGGGATGACGCCTCGATGCCCGTCACGCCGTCGTCGTCCGCCGGTCCCGCGTCTCCCTCCAACGCGTCGTCTTCCTCCAGGTCGTCGTCCGGCTCCGCTTCCTCCACGTCCACCGGCGCGGAGTCGGACGCTTCCGTGAGCACGGTGCCCAGCGGGTAGATGACCAGGTGGCGCTGGGGCTCGCTGCCCACGCTCACGGCCTCCAGGTGGTTCTTCACGACCAGGGTGTGCTGCACCTTGCGCAGGCGCGACGGGCGCGGCGTGAGCGGCAGGCTGATGCCCTCCGCGAGCACGCGCTGGATGGCCTCCTCCGCGTCCGCCACCGCGGCGTGCACGTCCGCGGGGTCCACGCCCTCCAGCAGGTGGAACTCCGTGCGCAGCGCGCGGCGGATCTCCGTGGAGCTGTTGCGCTTGATGGCCAGCACGCGCGCCCCCACGCGCTCGGCCGCGCGGCGCAGCCGGGGAGAGTTCGCGCGGCTTCGCAGCGTGAGCACCACGTCCGCGTTCTCCGGACGGCCCACCACCACGGCCTCCACCGGCAGGTCGCGCAGCACGCGCTCCAGCAGCTCGCGGCTCACCGCGTGCGCGGCGATGCGCGTGGGGCCGGGGCGGGGCGCTCCCAACGCGGGCGTCCCCTTGGGCACGCGGCCCCCCGGCGGCGTGGCCTCCACCACCTCCGGCGCGGCCTCCACGTGCACGGCGCCGTCCTGCTGCCGGCGCTTCTCACCGCCCACGTCCGCGCCCGTGAGCAGCCGGTCCACCGCGCCGCCCGTGTCGCGGTGCACGCGCACCTCGTCGCGGCTCACCATCTCCACCACGATGTCGAAGGTGGGCGTGCCCTTGCGCTCGGTGACGGTCTTCTGCGTGCCCCGGCGCCGCGCCTCGTCGTCGCTCAGCGTGACGGTCTGCACGCCGCCCACCAGGTCCGACAGCGTCGGGTTCAGCACCAGGTTCTGCAGCGTGTTGCCGTGCGCCGTGGCCACCAGTTGCACGCCGCGCTCCGCGATGGTGCGCGCGGCGGCGGCCTCCGCGGCGGTGCCAATCTCATCCACCACGATGGCCTCGGGCATGTGGTTCTCCACTGCCTCGATCATCACGTCGTGCTGGCGGTCCGGCCGGCTCACCTGCATGCGCCGCGCGCCGCCGATGCCCGGGTGCGGGATGTCCCCGTCGCCGCCAATCTCGTTGGACGTGTCCACCACCATCACGCGCTTGCCCAGCGCGTCCGCGAGCACGCGCGCCACCTCGCGCAGCTTCGTCGTCTTGCCCACGCCCGGCCGCCCCAGCAGCAGCAGGTTGCGCCCGGACTCCACCAGGTCGCGCAGCATGTCGATGGTGCCCTGGATGGCGCGCCCCACCCGCAGCGTGAGCCCCACCACGCGCCCCTGCCGGTTGCGGATGGCGGACACGCGATGCAGCGTGCGCTCGATGCCCGCGCGGTTGTCGCCGCCCGGCTCCCCCACCCGGGCGAGCACCGCCTGGAGCGCCTCCGCGTCCACGGGCGTCTCGGACAGGCGGGCCACGCCGTGCACCAGCCGCGCCTCCGGAGGCCGGCCCAGGTCCATCACCACCTCCATCAGCTCCGCGTGGGGCAGCTTCCGCACCGCCTCCTGGAGCGGCGGCGGCAACACCGCCACCAGCAGGGCGAAGTCATTGTCGAAGGGAGTTCCCGAAGCCATCCCCCAAAAGTGCCAAGCGACGCCCGCCTGCGCACGGCTTTCCTGCGCTTTCCCGGGAGGCACCTCCCCCGGAGGACGCTCCTGCCCAGCCCGGCAGGCGGCCAGGCGCACCGGCCGTGACGGGGAGGAGCCGGACGAGGGCCATCCCTACCTTCAGGCCATGCCCATCGCGACGCAGGACCGCTCCCCCCTCTGGCCCCAGCTCGAGCAGGAGGCGCGCGAGCGCTTCGGCGTGGAGGACTTCCGGCCCGGGCAGCGGGACATCATCGAGGCGGTGCTGGCGGGGCGCGACGTGCTGGGCGTGCTGCCCACGGGCGCGGGCAAGAGCCTCACCTTCCAGCTCCCGGCCCTCTTCGTGCCCGGCGCCACGGTGGTGGTCAGCCCCCTCATCGCGCTGATGCACGACCAGCGCGAACACCTCACGGAGCGCTACGACCTGGACGCGGCGAAGCTGGACTCCACCCTGAGCGCCAGCGACCTGAAGACGCTCCAGAAGGAGATCCGCCGGGGCGAACACGAGTTCATCTACGTCACCCCGGAGCAGCTGGAGAACCCGGAGCGCCTGGCGCTGCTCCAGCGCGCCAACGTGAGCCTCTTCGTGGTGGACGAAGCGCACTGCGTCTCGCAGTGGGGCCACGACTTCCGGCCCGCCTACCTCTCGCTGGGGGACGCCATCCGCGCGCTCGGCCGGCCCCGGGTGCTGGCGCTCACGGCCACCGCCACGCCCCGCGTGCGCGAGGACATCCGCGCGCAGCTGGGCCTCCAGGATCCGGTGGTGGTGTGCACCGGCATCCAGCGCGACAACCTCACGCTGGAGGTCCATCGCACGGTGAACCCGGAGCTCAAGCGCCAGAAGCTGCTGGAGCTGCTGCGCGCCAACGACGGCAGCGCCATCGTCTACACAGCCACCGTGCGCAAGGCGGACGAGCTGTGGCGCTGGCTGCGCGCGGAAGGCCTGGAGGCGGAGCGCTACCACGGCAAGCTCAAGGCGTCCGAGCGCGAGGAGAGCCAGCGCCGCTTCATGGACGGCACCACGCCGGTGGTGGTGGCGACGAAGGCCTTCGGGCTGGGCATCGACAAGCCGGACCTGCGGCTCGTGGTGCACTACCACTTCCCCGACTCGCTGGAGAGCTACTACCAGGAGGCGGGCCGCGCGGGCCGCGACGGAAGGCCCGCGAAGGCGGCGCTGCTGTACCGCCTGGAGGACCGGCGCATCCAGGGCTTCTTCCTGGGCGGCAAGTACCCGCGCCGCGACGAGAGCCAGCGCCTCTACCAGGCCGCGACCACGCTGTGCGCGCGGGGCAGGGCCGTGGCCCTCAAGCGGCTGTCCGAAGCGAGCGGGCTGGGCGACAAGCGCACCCGCGTGCTGGTGGCGCAGCTGGTGGCCGCGGGCGTGCTGGAGAAGGGCGCGCGAGGCGTGAAGCAGCTGCGCGCGTTCGACACGCTCGAGGAGCTGGACGCGTACCTGAGCGCCTACGAGGAGCGCCACGACGGGGACCGCGAGCGCCTGGACGCGATGATGCGCTACGGCAGCACCACCGCGTGCCGCTGGAAGGTGCTGGGCACCTACTTCGAAGAGCCGCTGGAGGACGACTGCGCCCGCTGCGACAACTGCCGGGCCCGCGCGGAAGGCCGCTTCGAAGCCCGGCCGCCCGCCCGCTCGCGCCCGCCCGTACTTCACCGGGAGTCACATCATGAGGTCGCCGCCGCCCCAGCGGCGTGAGGCGTTTTCCCCACCTTCGCGCGACTTCCAAACCCGACTTCCGTACTCGAAGTGCGGGGCTCCCGGGTCTTCAGGCCTTGGGGCATTGTGCACGAATACAGGTATGGCGTATATTGCACAGCATACCTGGACGTAATGCACTTCAGACCTTTCCCTCAAGGTCCTGGAAGGCGGAGACGCGATGGCGGAAGGCAAGTTGAAGGCACTTGTGGTGGATGATGACCCACTCGTGCTCGAACTGGTGGAGCGCTCCATCAGCCGGTACGGCTTCGAGGTCGTCACCACGCGCGCGGCGCTGGGTGTGGCCAACCTGCTGCGGACCGAGCAGCCGGACATCGTGCTCCTGGACGTGAACATCCCGGCGCTGAGCGGTGACCGCATCCTGGGCGTGGTGCGCCAGTTCGCGGGGCCGGACACGCTGTTCATCCTGTACTCGTCCATGGACGAGTCGAAGCTGCGCGAGCTGGTGCGCGCGTCCGGGGCGGATGGCTACATCCCCAAGGGCGTCACCGGTCCGGAGCTGGCGCTGAAGCTGTCCGGTCTGCACCACAAGCGGATGGCGAACCGTCCCACGCCCGCGGTGCGCGTGGAGACCGCGCCCCAGTCCCAGGGCACCCCGGCCCAGGTGTCGATGGCGTCGCGGTAGGTGTAGGCGGTCTCGAATCTCCAGCGCGTGCGTCGAAGAGGCCCATCCCCCGGTGGGCCTCTTCCCTGCGCATCAGCGAGCGAGGCCTGCCGTGCCCGGCGGCGGCTTGTCCGGCAGGTCGTTCTTGGGCTCGTCATCCGGGGCTCGCGCAGGCGCGACGGACGACGCGTCCAGTCCCGCGGGGCCCGGGGGCGGCTTGTCCGGGAGATCCGACTGGCGCATGTCCTTCCCCGGCGACTGATCGGCGCTGCTCCGACAGTTCTTCATGACCGTCCTCCTGGAGGCCCGTCCACTCGCGGCCTCTTCTTGAAAACGTGTGAGGTCCGGTTCTTTTTGAAGGACCTCACGGGTATTCATTGGAACAGGAGCACGTCCTGCACCCAGCGGTCACCGGGTGAAGCCTGGAGCCACGCTTGCCGCTCGTCGCGCAGGGCCACGGCGGGAGCGGCGCCTGCGTGGATGCGCTCACGCACGTTGTTGAAGAAGCGGCCCGCCGTGTCCGGGATGTCCACCGTGGCGGCCAGCACCGCGCGCGCCCCGGCTTCGAGGAAGGCCACCGGCAGGCTGAAGGACTCGTGCGGGAAGGGCGCGGTGCGCGCGGCGCCGCACGCGGCCAGGAACACCAGCGGCGCTCCGAAGAGCCTGTGGGCCCGCACCTGTCTGGCGGTGAGCGCGTACTGGCCATCCTGCTCCGGAGCCAGCATGAGGAGCGAGGCGTCCGACAGCTCCGGGCTGAACACGCCATGCGTGTGGATCTCCACCTCGGCGGCGGTGACCATCGCCTTCAGCACGCGCGACGGCGTGGCCTGATCGCCCTCCAGCATCGCGCGGCGGGCGTCTTCCCCTGGGGGAGGTGCCATCGAAGGCAGGCGCGGAAGGCCCAGGGCCGCGGGTGTGTCCACGTTGGTGACGACCAGGTGCCTGCCGCTGTCCCCCCGCGGAGGATGGCCTGGCGTCGCGTGGCCCACCCGGTAGCTCCAGGCGATGTCCGGAGGAAGCAGCCGGGGCAGGCCGTTCACCGGAGGCGGGGCCAGCACCTGCACCTCGTCACACCCGCGCAGCGCATCCTGGAGCGCGGGGGGCACCAGTCCGGAGGCGTCCTGTCCCAGCGGGGCCGTGCGCGTCTGGGTGAACTCCCCGGACACCGCGCCGGAAGGCCCACGCGCCACCGCGAGCGTGCGCTCGTGCTGCACCGACACCGCGAGCACGCAGCGCTCCGGCACCTCCAGCACCTGGAGCTGGCGGCCCGCGAGGGTCAGCGCCTCCACGAACGCGCCCGTGCGTCCGGCGTCGGAGATGAGCGCGGCGGAGGCGCGGGCCTTCGCGCGGCGGGCGTACGCGTCGTCGGGCCACGGCTCCGCCTGGGTGAGGGCGCTTTGCAGCAGGGCGCGCCCGGCGGTGCGGTCGCGCTCCAGCTCGAACTCGCCCTGGATGGCGTCCAGCAGCGCGCGTTCGCCGGGGCGCGGCTGGCCCTGTCTCAGGTCGGAGAGGGCGCGGGACAGCGCGTCCGCGGCGCCGGGCATGGGGCCGAAGCGGGCCAGGTCCGCGAGCACACCCGCGCCATTCAGGCCTGGCGGCAGGCTGGACTCCAGGACCAGCTCCATGTGCTGGCGGGCCTCGTCCACGCGGAAGTCCATCCACGCCAGGGTGGCCAGGTTGCGGTGCACGTAGCCGAATTGCGTGGAGTCGTCGGGCATGCGCGCCAGCGACTCCCGCAGGTACGCGCTCGCGGTGGGGACGACGTGGTGGAAGCGCGCCACCTGCGCCAGCTCCTGGAGGAACGTCCGCTCCTGCTGCCATTCCCCGTGACTCTTCGCGAGCCGCCAGCCGCGCAGCGCGTGTTCGTGGGCCTCGGCGGGACGGTGCAGCTCGCTCAGGTACATGTCCGTCATCCACTGGTGCAGGTCGGCGCAGCGGTAGTCCAACCGCTCCGCCTCACACGTGCGCAGCGCCTCCAGCACGCGCGCCTCCGCCTTCCACCACTGGCCGTCACGCACCTCCTGCTGGGCGCGCTCGCGTTCGGCGATGAGGTGGAACCACGGGTCGCCCAGTCCGTCCGCGGCGCGGACGAACGCCGCCACGTCCACGGGCCGTCCCGCCTTGAGCTCGTAGCCGAGCGCGCCCACGTACAGGTCGTCCTCGCCGGAGCGCCGCAGCGCCTCCAGGTAGGCCGGAGGGAAGGGGCTTCCCCCGCGCACGAACCGCGCGTAGTCCCGGGCGAGCGGCCCGCGCTTCTGGAAGTCCCGCGCCGCCACGCGGGTGACGGTCGCGTGCAGCACCCTGCCGCCGCCATGGGCCCGGTCCAGGGCGTCCGCCAGCGGGAGCAGCCGCAGCACGGCGTCCTTCGAGGGCGCCGCGCGGACCGCGTCGTAGAAGGCCAGCCGCACGATGCCGGGCAACCGCGAGGCCTCCTCCAGCGGGAGCCTCGCGTTGGGATCCGCCATCAGGTCCTGCGTCGCCGCGAAGGCCTGCTTCCAGGCGCGGCCCCGGGCCAGCGTCTGTTCACGCAGTCCCCGCGCATGGGTTCGCGCCTCCGCGCTCCAGCCGGGCTCGCCCAGCTTCGCCACGGCGTCGAAGGCGTCCGCCGCCAGCAGGGGCAGGTCCAGGTTCCGCAGGACGAGCGCGTGGTTCCACAGGGCCTGCGGGTGGTCTGGCCGGTCGCGGAGCGCGTCCTCCAGCACGACCAGCGCCTCATTGAGCGCCCGCTGCTCGGAGGCGTCGGCATGGGCCAGCGCCAGCGCCACCGCGCGATCGGAGCCCACGTCCGGGGAAGCGGGCGCGTTGCCCAGGTAGCTCAGCGCCTGCCTTGCATCGCCCGAGAGCAGGTACGCGGAGGCGATGCCCCGCCAGTCCTGCTGGTCCTCCATCCGGGCCAGCTCCCGCAGCGGTAGCAGCGCTGGGAGGGGTGCCCCTCCGCGCAGGGGGGCGTAGGGGCGGTATCCATCCAGGGCCGCGGTGGTCAGCCGCGCTTCCATGGACCGCGTGGCCTGGAGGGATGGCCAGGGGGTGGGGGCTTCACGTGGCACCCGCGCCGCCCCGATGCCCACGAGCGCGAGGACCAGGGCGAGCGCGCCCAGGTGGCTCCAGTGAGGGCGCCCGCGGCGCGGCGGCGGGACCCTGACCTCGGCGGGCTCGAACGGGACGGACCACGGGGCTGGGGAGTCCGCCGTGGCCTCGTGAGGCGAAGCTGCTTTCGCGAGCGCCAGCCGTCCGAGGATGTCCGCCTGTAGCAGGTCATGGAACCGGACGCCGCACGCCACGCAGGAGACCAGGTGCGCGCGGAAGCCCTCGTGGTGTTCAAGGGGGAGCTCTCCGTCCACGAAGGCGGGGAGGCGGGTACATAGTGCGTTCATCCGCTCCCCAGCTTCCGACGGGTCTCGGCGATGTCGCGGAGCTGGTCACGCAGCTTGAGGCGCGCGTGGTAGAGCCACGTGCCCACCGTGCCCACGGGGGCCCCCAGCCGGCGGCCGATCTCCGCGTGGCGCAGCCCTTCCGAGTGCAGCTCGAAGGTCCGGCGCAGGTTGAAGGGCAGCGACGTGACGGCCTGGAGCAGCTCCGCCTCGGTGACGCACTCCCACAGCTCCGGGTCTGGCGCCTCCGGCTCCTCCAGGAGCTTGTGCACGTTGCCCAGGTTGATGACGTTGGTGGCCTCGGTGCGCTGGCGGCGGCACTGGTCGAGGAAGCGGTTGTGCATCACCCGCACCAGCCACGCGCGGCGCCCCGGCTCCGTCCATTCGCGCAGGGTGTCCCACTTCAGCAAGGCCCGCAGCAGGATGTCCTGGACCAGGTCGTCGCGAGCAGTGGCGTTCCCCCCGCAGAGGTTCCGCGCGACCGCCATCAGGATGGGCTGATAACGGACGGCGAAATCGGCGTACTCCATGTCGGAAGTGTCGAGTTCTTCTCTCCTCACGCATCCCCCAGTGCCTGTACTGAAAAGAAAACGTGATAGGTCTGATTCCTTTAGAACCTCGATAAAGCCTTACGGGCAGGGAAGAAGCAGCTGGCAATTCTTGGCGCTTGAGGAGGCATCCGGATCGCACCGCGCGTGTGGGCGCGGAAGATGAAAGCCATTCCTTTTGTCTGGGCGTGTCTGAGCGGGCCCGGTTGGCGTTGGAGCCTGGAGTAGGGCTCCATCGAAAGATCCGCCGACTCCGTCTGAATCCCCGCTCTGTCATTCATTGCGGGTCGGACGCATCTTCGGGGCATGACCCACGATCATTCCGCCCACGCACCCACGCATGGCTTCGGCGCCGACCGCGCGCCCCATTACGACGCCCAGGCCGCGGTGAATCTCGCCGGCTACCAGGCGGCGTATGAGCTGGGAGTCAGCGCCCTGGCGGCCCGGTTGGACGGCCAGGAAACAGCGTCGCTGCTGCACGTGGGCCTGGGCACGGGCGCGGAGCTGGTGCCCTATCAGCGCTTCAACGTGCCGGGCTGGCGCTTCACGGGCGTGGAGCCCTCGGGCCCGATGCTGGAGGTCGCGCGCAAGCGATTGGAGGCGGAGGGGCTGCTCGCGCGCACGCACCTGCACGAGGGCGAGCTGCGCACCCTGCCGCCCGGTCCCCCGTTTGATGGCGCGCAGTTGATGGGAGTGCTGCACCACGTGGACGGAGACGAGGCCCGCGTCGAGTTGCTGCGAGAGGTGACGCGGAGGCTCAAGCCGGGAGCGCCGCTGGTGCTGGGCTGCCGCGTCGGCAAGGACCCCGAGCTGACGAACGTGGAGCTGCGGCGGCTGCGGGCGTACGGCGTGACTTCAGAGAAGCTGGAGGCCCGGCGTCAGGCCTACGCGAAGATGCAGCCCATCGAGTCCGATTCCGCCCTGTTCGCGATGTTCGCCCAAGCGGGGCTGGTGGCGCCGAAGACGCTCTTCGTCTCGCTCCAGTACAAGGTCTTCCTCGCGCGCTTCGGGCCCTGAGAGGGTCAGTGGGGCTCGGGCGTTCCCGTCACGCGCTCGAACGACACACCCAGGTTCCCGACTGCTTCAAGGGCGTTCTTGATGTCCTCCGACACGATGAACGCCGTCTTGAACTTCATCAGCCGGAAGACCTGCGCGCCCTCGGTCTTCATGGGGTCGATTCGCAGTCCGTAGATCCAGTTGTACTCCCCTTCATATCCAGGGGCAGGGTCGTCCTCGTCATAGTGATGCACCTCCCGGCACCGGGCCTCGTCTATGGCATCAACCACCTTGGTGGCATTGACGACGAAGAACGGGTCGGACTCTCCCTCCACCATCACCGGAAAGAGCTGGACGTCATCGGGGGCCAGTGCCCGGAAGACGTTCGCGATGGCCTCGCTGACGATGGGGGCCTGCTCTATCACGGAGAATACGAACGCCCGCCTCTTGCCTGGGGTTGTGATGAGGGCCTTCATACGCCCTGGTTCTTCAAGGACACGGCCATCCGCGAACATCCAAGGCTCGTCAAACGCCTCACCTGTTCCTCGTGTCGGCGTCTCGATGAGCCATTGCGGCACGTCACCCAGCCTTACCCAGTAGAAATGGCGCTCCACCTCACCCCTCCACTTTCACAATGAGACTCCGCAAGTCGGAGCCCTGTGTCAGAAGCTCGTTCGCTATCCTCGCAAGCTCCTTCATCAAGCTGGCCCGGCAGGTTTCTGTCGTTCGGCATCGCTCGACAGATCGCTCCAAGCGGCCCATCACTTCTTTGTGGTAGCGCTCGGGATGAGGCCCCTCGTGTCCATTGAGCCGCACCTTGTTCGCTGCATCTTCGAGCGTCATCCCGGCCTTCTTGAAGACCTTCTCGCACCGTGGCGTCCAAGGACCGCCAGTAGCATCGGAGAGGGGGTTCTTGTTCGTGCAGATGTGATGAACAGGTCCCGTCTCGTCACCCGGAAACCGCCCATCCGAGTACATCGCCAGTGCAGCCGCGGCTCCCGGAGCCAGCGCCACGTTGAGCACACCAGCAGCCGGCAACGAGATTGAGCCCACCCCGCCGTTCAAAGCGGCAGTGAGCTGGAAGCCTGACTCAGCCTGCGCCCGAATCGCGGCCTGGGGGAATCCCGGGAGCCTGGGCCCCTGGGCCGCCATCGCGCTCTTGCCGCCAAGGGCCGCCGTAACGAGCAGAATCAGGACGCGTGTGCCGTTCGTACCGAGGACCCTCCCGAAGCGGTGTCCGATGTCCTGCAACTCGATGATGCTCGTCGCACCTTCTGCCTCGTCCCACAGCCGCACGAAGCCCCGGCCCATCTCCCAGACCGGCACCACCCCCAGGTAGGCCACCATCGCCGCCGTCAGTACCACCACGATGGCCTTCGTGACGGGTTCGGGCAGCGTCATCGTGAGGAGCACGGACAACGCGGCCGAGGTCACCATGGCCTTGAGCACCACCGGGTTCAGCATCTTGCCGATCTCCGCCTCGACACTCCCCCAGACCGTATCCAGCGCGAACGACAGGGCCATCAACGTCCGGTCCTTGCGCGAGAAGGGAAGCCCCGTTCCGCCCACCAGGGTCAAGCACTCGTCGCCGTCGGGGCAGATGTGCGAATACAGGGACTCCAGAGACGCCCCAGCCCCCGAGTCCGAGAGCCCCTTCGCGGATGCGAGCAATGACCGGGACCTCACCCAGCCTCGCTGGTCGGCCGCATCGGTCTCGCGGAAGGCAACGTCCATGCGCATGTCCAGGAGGAGCTGCGTGAGGGCCGCCTTGAACGCGTCCTCACCCACTTCGACGGGCTCGACATCCCGGGACTCGTGAACCACCTGCCTGCCGTCTCCAACATCCACGTGGACGACACGCGCCGTCGCACACCCTCCCATGAAAAGGAGTGACGCAATGAGCCCCACCCACCGCATAGATGCTCCCGAAATGGACGGCTTGCTGGGTGCCGCTGGGTTGGCTGCCGCTCTGCCATCCTGATACGTTGTCCAGTCTATGCGATTTAGCCCACTCGCAGAGGCTATCCTGCTTCTCGCACTTCTGAGCGCGGTGACCGCCAAGGCAGGCGACAAGTGCGACCGTCCCAAGCAGCGGACCATCCTGCTCTCCGAGCACCCTTCAGATGGCACCCAAACCGTCTACGTGACAGGGCAGGTCATCACGGCCTTGCGCTTCGAGGCATCCGTTGACCCCAGCAGGACGAAGGTCATTGGCTGGGAGGGCCGCCTCGAACCGCTCACGGTGGTCCGCAACAAGGTCATCATCGAGCCCATCCGGGATCTCGACAGCGATGAAGGGCTCCCCCTGGTCGTGACGCTGGTTGATGGAACCGAGATCCCGTTCCTCGTGAGGCCTCCGTGGAGAGAGAAGGACAGTGGTGGGTGGCCGCCAATTCTCGACCAACAGGTTGACGTGTTCAAAAACCGGGAGAGCTACGCGGCCATGCACTCGGCCCTGATGGACGCCCTCAAGAAGAACGACGCCCTGGCCGAGGAAAACGAGCGCCATCGCAAGGAGGAGAACTCCATCGACCACGCCTACGCGACGCTTCTGGCGAATGGGCAGGCGAAGAAGACGCCGTTTCGATTCGTTGCATCCGCCCGCCCGAAGGATCCGGGCATGGAAATGGTCGTTGAGGTCTACTCAGGCCAAGGCAAAGCAGCCGCCGTAATCTACCTGTCGAACACCGGCTACGGCGAGACATGGGAGTTCGCGGACGCTTACCTGACGCGTGACATGACGAGCTATCCAAAGCAGCCCTTCGCGCTTCGGATGACCCGTTCCGCGATTGCTCCAGGACAGTCAGGAACCATCGCCGTCGTGGCGGACAAAAGCGCCTTCGAGAAGAACGGGCAGCTCGTGGACCTGGCGCTTCAGATTTTCCGGTCTGACGGCAACCAGCAGGTCCTGGTGCGGATGGATCGCACCCTGATTCGGCAGTAAAGGTGCCGATCATGCCCACCAGCCGAGCCCTGCTGATCCCCTCTGTCATTCTACTTGCCGCGTCCTCAGCATGCACCACGACGGGTGGAGTTTCATTGCGCTCGGACGGCTCTCCTGGACCGCAGGAGTGTCCAGAGAAGGCGCTTGAGGCCATGCGATACCTGAAGCTGCATGTGGGTGACGCCGCGCTCGTAGAACTGGACGCGAACCAGATGAGGTCACGCCGCAGCACCCTCTACGATGGCCCGATTGAGAGCGTCCTCATGCGCGACTTGGGCCCACTGGAGACGACAACCCGGCTGTACGGACAGGTCTGGACGAGCGGGCCGCAGGTCGTCGTCCGGTACTACAAGGCCCACCCACCAGACGGCGACGAGGTGCCCATCTGCGCGGTGGCACGGCTGAGCGAGGACCAGATGCGGAAGCAACCCGAGTCAAAGCCCGGCACGGCCATTCTCGATGGCTCCATGGCGTCTGCCGTCGTGGTCAATGCGTTCCGGTGACACTCCAGTCCGAGGAGCGCTTCAATCCTGGCGCGAACCGTGGGGTAGCGTTGGAAAAGGGCTCGGGTCGATGAACCCGGGCCGCCAGGGATCCGAGGCCGCATCAGAATTCCGAGGCAGGTTCCTCCATCCAAGCGCGCGGAATCCCTGAGCAGCCCTCCTGGTCCACGCCTTGCTCCGGGCTGAGGCTTCACGCCTTCCATGGAGCCACGATGCGCTGGATGCGAATGCTGGGCTGTTGTCTGACGGTGATGACCCTCGCTGCCTGTGGTTCGGACGACGGGGAGAAGCTGGGGCGGTTGAAGCTGCGGGAGGGCCAGTCGCTGGACCTGGCGCAGGAGTGCGGCGTGAACCTGCCCCAGTGTCCGCAGGGCCTGTCCTGCCTCGTGCTCAAGCTGGACGGCGTGTCGAAGGCGCGCTGCGTGGATGACACCCAGGTGTGCAGCAAGCTCGTGTCCTGCACGGGCGGCACCGAGTGCGCCATCCTGGACTCGTATCCCGGCCAGGTCACCTGCTCCGGCAAGTGCACCTCGGACTGCGACTCCTCCGTGTCCAGCAGTCCCTGACGTCAGCGAGCCTGGAGTAGGTGGTTGATGGCAGAGGTCCAGAGCTCCGTTGCGAGCTTGAGCACGGAGACCTCGGTCTCGGCCTGACTGGCGTTCCCGTCACGTAGCACGCGAAAGGTGTGTCCCGTGGGAAGCGCCTCGATGCGGTGCTCCAGGGGGACGGCGTCCGTGCTGGGCAGGGTCAGCCGAACGCCCGCGCCTTCCTTGTTCCATCCGCCGATCCCTCCTCCCGGCGGGATCGCGCTGAAGGAAAGATCGATGTGCGCGCCGTGGCTGTCACCCACCAGGCCGAAGAGCCAATAGGGGGCCTTCTGGATGGAGGCCCACTCACGCTCCGTCAATGCAGGGAGTTCGGACACCCGAAGGCGCGGCCGATCTCCCTCCGGGAACTTCGCCATCAACTGCTCCGCGAAGTCCACGAGCGATCCATGAAGCACACGGACCGCTTCGTACCAACGGCCGAACTGGGATGCCGTCGCGGTCCGCGTCTTGCCCAACTGCTCCGCCAGGTAATCAATCGCAGGCTCGCGGACTTCAATGACCTCACGGGCCGCGCGCTCGTACTCATCTCCCATCCACGAAGGGATGGATCGTCTCGAACCACGCATGCGCGATGGCGCAGACGACCACGGGATGCTCGTTCTTGGCCCCGGCCAGCCACTCACCAAAGGCCCGCATCTCCTCAGGCACCCGGACCGCTTCCGGAGGGACGTGCTCCGTGCCGCCGATCCGCACGTTGATGCGCCGATAGACACCGGCATTCTCAGGGTCGATTCCGCGCAGGACGATGCCGTGCAGCTCGCGCACATCGCGCTCGCCCAGCACGGTCTCCTTGCGGGCCAGCGCTTCAACGAAGTCGAGCGCGTGCGCGAGGTTGACCGCCTCGAAGTGGTCCTTCAGCGACTTGCCCGCGATGGTGATGCCGTCCTCCACCACCGCGCGAGTCTCCGGCAGGGTCAGCCGGTTCCCCTCGATCGCATTCGAGTTGTACGTGTGATGGATCCGGAACCAGCGCCGCAGACTCTGCACCGCGGCAGGCGGCATCGTGGTGGCACGCAGCCGGCGCATCCGCTCGGTCGCCTGCTGAAGCCTGGGTTCGATGCTCTCGCTCCACCGGTACGGATGCACGCCAACCCCCTCCGCGCTCCACTGTAACCGCTCGCCGGTGCCTGCCCGTCCGCTGTCGCCCCCTTTCACCCTGCGACCCTCGCCGGCCCCCATTCCTGCATCTTGCAACCCGGCCCCACGGGCCGCTTCCGTAACCCGCTGGAATTGCTGCACGCTCCGCCCCCGGCGGGCGGTACAGGAACTGCTCCTGGGAAGGTGGACCTCATGTCAGCCCCCGAACTTGCCTCCTCGCTGCTTCAGCTGTTGTTGAGCCAGGCCCCCGAGGCCACGTCCTCTTCCTCCGTGCGCTCCCAGCTCCAGGTCGAGGGCGGCGTGGACGCCTACTACGGCTACAACTTCAACCGCCCCGGCAGCGACGTGAACTTCCTGCCGGGCACCGGCACCACCGCCCGCCGGCACAATGAAATCACCGTCAACCTGGGCTCGCTGGGCGTGAGCCTGGAGCCAGAACCCGTGGGCTTCCACGTGCTGCTCGGCTTCGGCACCGGCATGGATGTCCTGCACCGCGCGGAGCCCGAGGAGGACGCCACCGGCCCCGACGTCTGGCGTTACGTGCAGAAGGCCTCGCTGTCCTTCGAACAGGGCCCCCTCACCCTGGAGGCGGGCATCTATCCCAGCCACATCGGCCTGGAGTCCTTCCAATCCCAGCTCAACTGGACCTACACCCGCTCTTGGATGGGCGAGTTCTCGCCCTACTACCAGGCAGGCCTCAAGGGCACCTGGCGCTTCGATGAGCGCTGGAGCGCGCAGCTCCATCTGCTCAATGGCTGGCAGACCATTGGCGACAACAACGGCGGCAAGGCCCTGGGCACCCAGGTCGCCTACGCCGGGGACCGGCTGAGCGCGGCCTTCAACACCTTCGTGGGCAACGAGGGCTCCGGCGACGCGGAGGCCCTGCGTCTGTTCGCGGACACCGTCGTCACCCTGAAGGCCACCGGCACCGTGAGCCTCTCCGCCACCGCGGACGTCGGCCGGCAGGCCCGCCCCGGGACCTCCGCCGCCCTCTGGTACGCGGCGGGCGCCAACGTCCGTGTCCAGCTCGCGACCCCCGTGGCCATGACGGCGCGCGCGGAGGTGTACCGCGACCGCGACGGCCTGATCAGCGGCACCGCGCAGACCCTGGCCGAGGGCACGCTCACCCTGGAAGTGAAGCCCGCGGAACACCTCACACTCAAGGCCGAGGCGCGCCACGACCACTCGACCCAGAACGTCTTCGACGGACCCACGCGCGGGGACGAAGGGCCGCCCCTGCCGCGCTCCACCCAGACCCTGGTCGTCGTCGGCGCGACCGCCACCTTCTGAACCCGAAGCGGAGCTTCCCGCCATGGACCTCGTCCTCATCCTGGTGACCGCTGGTTTCTTCGCGCTCACGCACGCCTATTCCCACGGCTGCGAGCGCCTGTGAGGAGTCCCCTGCCATGACCTTTGAATACGTCGCCGGGACCGCGCTCGCGGTCCTGCTGTCCGCCTACCTCGTCTACGCCCTGCTCCGGCCAGAGCGCTTCTAGGAGCCTCGCCATGACCCTCATTGGCTGGTCGCAGACCCTGCTGTTCTTCGTCCTCGTGCTCGCCCTGACGAAGCCCGTGGGCGCCTACCTCTTCCGCGTCCTCGAAACGGACGCCCGCCCCCTGCCTCGCGTGCTGGGCCCCGTGGAGCGCGGCCTGCTGCGCCTGTGCGGCGTGGCCCGGGAGGAGGAGCAGACGTGGGGCCAGTACACGGCCTCCCTGCTCGCCTTCAGCCTCTTCAGCGTGCTGGGCGTCTACGCGGTCCAGCGCCTGCAGCACCTGCTGCCCTTCAACCCGCAGGGGCTGCCCGCCGTGGGCCCGGAGCTGGCCTTCAACACCGCCGCCAGCTTCACCTCCAACACCAACTGGCAGTCCTACGCGGGCGAATCCACGATGAGCTACGCCACCCAGATGCTGGGGATGACGTGGCAGAACTTCACGTCCGCCGCGGCGGGCCTGGGCGTCGCGCTCGCGCTGGCGCGCGGTCTCACCCGCCGCCCAGGTCCCGAGGGCCGCAAGACGCTGGGCAACTTCTGGGGCGACCTGGTGCGCGCCACGCTCTACGTGCTCCTGCCCCTGAGCTTCGTCGCGGCCCTGTTCTTCGTGTCCCAGGGCGTCATCCAGAACCTGGCGCCGTACCACGGCGTCACCACGCTGGAGGGCGCGAAGCAGACGCTCGCCTTCGGGCCGGTGGCCTCGCAGGAGGCCATCAAGATGCTGGGCACCAACGGCGGCGGCTTCTTCAACGCCAACAGCGCCCACCCGTTTGAAAACCCCACGCCCCTCACCAACCTGGTCCAACTGCTGCTCATCTTCGTGCTGCCCGCGGGCCTCACGTACACCTACGGCAAGATGACCGGCGACACGAAGCAGGGCTGGGCCCTCTTCGCCGCCATGTCCGTCCTCTTCCTCGTGGGCGCCGCGGCCAGCTATGCCGCCGAGTCCCAACCCAACCCCGCGCTGGCCGCCGCGGTCGCCCAGGACGGGAACCTGGAGGGCAAGGAGACGCGCTTCGGCGTCGCCGCCTCCTCACTGTTCGCCACCGTCACCACCGACGCGTCGTGCGGCGCGGTCAATTCCATGCATGACAGCTTCACGGCGCTCGGCGGGCTGGTGCCGCTGGTCAACATGCACCTGGGCGAGGTCATCTTCGGCGGCGTGGGCGCGGGCCTCTACGGCATCCTCATGATGGCGGTCCTCGCGGTGTTCATCGCGGGCCTGATGGTGGGCCGCACCCCGGAGTTCCTGGGCAAGAAGATCGAAGCGCGCGAGATGAAGCTCGCCATGCTGTACGTGCTCATCTTCCCGCTCGTCATCCTGGGCCTGTCCGCGGTGTCCGCCGTGATTCCGCAAGGCACGTCCTCGCTCAACAACGCGGGCCCCCACGGCCTGTCCGAAATCCTCTACGCGTTCACCAGCGGCGTCGCCAACAACGGCAGCGCCTTCGCGGGCCTCAACGCCAACACGCCGTTCTGGAACGTCAGCCTGGGCGTGTCGATGCTCGCGGGCCGCTTCCTGATGATGGTGCCGGTGCTGGCGCTGGCCGGCTCGCTGGTGGGCAAGAAGGTCGTGGCCGCCGGGCCCGGCACCTTCCCCACCCAGGGCGTGCTGTTCACCGGCCTGCTCGTGAGCGTCATCCTCATCGTGGGGGCGCTGACGTTCTTCCCCGCGCTGTCCCTGGGCCCCATCGTCGAGCACTTCCTCGGCGCGGCCGGAAAGGTGTACTGACCATGGCTGCTTCGTCCAAGCCGGCGTCGCTGCTGGACCCGGCGCTGCTCAAGCCCGCCGTGTGGGAGAGCCTCAAGAAGCTCCACCCGCGCGACGTGGCCCGCAACCCGGTGATGTTCGTGGTGTGGGCCGGCAGCCTGCTCACCACCGTGTTCGTGCTCAAGGACCTCACGTCCCAGCACGAAGCCAGCGCCCCCATGTGGTTCACCGTGTCCGTGATGCTGTGGCTGTGGTTCACGGTCCTCTTCGCCAACTTCGCCGAAGCCGTGGCGGAGGGCCGGGGCAAGGCCCAGGCGAGCGCCCTGCGCCGCATGCGTCAGGACACCCAGGCCCGCCGCCTCAACGACGACGGCCAGGAGGAGCGCGTCGCGGCACCCGCCCTGCGCAAGGGCGACCGCGTGGTGTGCGAGGCCGGAGACGTCATCCCCGGTGACGGCGACGTGGTGGAGGGCATCGCCAGCGTGGACGAGTCCGCCGTCACCGGCGAGTCCGCCCCCGTCATCCGCGAGTCCGGCGGCGACCGCTCCGCCGTCACGGGCGGCACCAAGGTGCTGTCCGACCGCATCGTCATCCGCATCAGCGTGGACCCTGGCGAGTCGTTCCTCGACCGGATGATTGGCCTGGTGGAGGGCGCGGCCCGCAAGAAGACGCCCAACGAGATCGCCCTGCACATCCTGCTGGTGGGCCTCACGCTGGTGTTCCTCCTGGCGTGCGTGACGCTGGTGCCGCTGGCGCTCTACTCCGGCGTGCCGCTGTCCGGCACGGCGGTGGTGGCGCTGCTCGTGTGCCTCATCCCCACCACCATCGGTGGCCTCCTGAGCGCCATTGGCATCGCGGGCATGGACCGGCTGTTGCGCAAGAACGTGCTCGCGCTCAGCGGCCGCGCGGTGGAGGCGGCGGGGGACGTGGACACGCTGCTGCTGGACAAGACGGGCACCATCACCCTGGGCAACCGCATGGCCTCGGAGCTGCTGCCCATGCCGGGCGTGCGCATGGAGGAGCTGGCGGAGGCCGCGCAGCTCGCGAGCCTCGCGGACGAGACCCCGGAGGGCCGCTCCGTCGTGACGCTGGTGAAGGACACCTACAAGCTGCGCCCGCGCGAGCTGCGCGCGCACCAGGCCACGTTCGTCCCCTTCACCGCGCAGACGCGCATGAGCGGCTGTGACCTGGTGGACCCGCACCCCCGCAGCATCCGCAAGGGCGCGGTGGACGCCATCGTGCGGCACACGCGGGAGCAGGGCGGCAGCGTCCCGGACGCGCTGACCGAGGCCGCGGGCCGCATCGGTGACGCGGGCGGCACGCCGCTCGCCGTGGCGGACGGCGCGCGGGTGCTGGGCATCATCCACCTGAAGGACGTGGTGAAGGGCGGCATCAAGGAGCGCTTCGACCGCTTCCGCGCCATGGGCATCCGCACGGTGATGATCACCGGCGACAACCCGCGCACCGCCGCCGCCATCGCGCGCGAGGCCGGCGTGGACGACTTCCTGGCGGAGGCGACCCCGGAGGCGAAGCTCGCGCTCATCCGCGCGGAGCAGGCCAAGGGCAAGCTCGTGGCCATGACGGGCGACGGCACCAACGACGCGCCCGCGCTGGCGCAGGCGGACGTGGGCGTGGCGATGAACACCGGCACCCAGGCCGCCAAGGAGGCCGGCAACATGGTGGACCTGGACTCCAACCCCACCAAGCTGCTGGAGGTGGTGGAGGTGGGCAAGCAGTTGCTGATGACGCGCGGCACGCTGACGACGTTCTCCATCGCCAACGACGTCGCGAAGTACTTCGCCATCCTCCCGGCCCTCTTCATGGGCGTCTTCCCCCAGATTGCACCGCTCAACGTGATGGGGCTGACGTCGCCGTTCAGCGCCATCCTGTCCGCCGTCATCTTCAACGCGCTCATCATCGTGGCGCTCATCCCGCTGGCGCTGAAGGGCGTGCGCTACCGCCCGCTGGGGGCCGCCGCGCTCCTGCGCCGCAGCCTGCTCCTCTACGGCGTGGGCGGCGTCATCGTCCCGTTCGTGGGCATCAAGGTCATCGACGTGCTGCTCACCACCGTGGGCCTGGCGTGAGCACGCAAGAAAGGAACACAGCCACCATGGTCTCCGCGCTCCTCACCGCCCTGCGAGTCAGCCTCGTCACGCTGCTGCTCACGGGTGTGCTGTACCCCCTGACCGTCACCGGCGTGGCGCAGGTGCTGTTCCCCCATGAGGCCAACGGGTCGCTCGTGAAGGACGACCGGGGCCGCGTGGTGGGCAGCGCGCTCATCGCCCAGGGCTTCACTCAAGCGGGCTACTTCCAGCCGCGCCCCTCCGCCGCGGGCACGGGCTGGGACGCGACGGCCTCCGGCGGCAGCAACCTGGGGCCCACCTCCCAGAAGCTCCGTGACCGCGCCGTGGCGGAAGCGGAACGGCTGCGCCGCGAGAACCCCGAGGCCGGAGGCCCCGTCCCTGGCGAACTGGTGACAGCCTCCGCGTCCGGGTTGGATCCGCAGGTGTCGCCGGAGGCCGCGCTGTGGCAGGTTCCCCGCGTGGCGAAGGCCCGAGGCGTGGACCCGGCGCGCGTGCGGGCGTTGGTGGCGTCTCAGGTGGAGGGCCGGACGTTCGGCGTGCTGGGCGAGCCCCGGGTGAACGTGCTGACTTTGAACCTCGCGATGGACCGGCAGTTCGGCGGGGCCGCTTCCCCGCCCGCGACGCCCCTGGGCGCCGCGCAGCCCGTCTCCCCGTCCCCCTGAGGCGGGCTCCCCGGAAGAGGAGGACCCTGGCATGACGACGCGGCGACCTCGCGCGGAGGACTTCCTGGAACTGGTGGAGCGCGGCCGGCGCGGCCGGCTGAAGCTCTACATCGGCTTCGCGGCGGGCGTGGGCAAGACGTTCCGCATGCTGGAGGAGGCGCACGCGCTCAAGGCGCGCGGCGTGGACGTGGTGCTGGGGTTCATCGAAACGCATGGCCGGCGGGAGACGGAGGCGCTCGTGGCGGGGCTGGAGGCCGTGCCCCGCCAGCGCGTCAGCTACCGCGACGTCACCGTGGAGGAGATGGACCTGGACGCCGTGCTCGCGCGAAGGCCCCAGGTGGCCGTCGTGGACGAGCTGGCCCACACCAACCTGCCGGTGTGCCGCCACCGCAAGCGCTACCAGGACGTGCAGGAGCTGCTGGCCGCGGGCATCAACGTCATTGGTGCATTCAACGTGCAGCACCTGGAGAGCCTCAACGACCTGGTGGAGCGCAACACCGGCGTCACCGTGCGGGAGACGCTGCCCGACAGCTTCCTCAAGACGGCGGATCAGGTGGTGAACCTGGACCTCGCGGTGGAGGACCTGCACGAGCGCCTCAAGGCCGGGAAGATCTACGCGCCCGACAAGGTGCCGCACGCCCTGGAGCGCTTCTTCACCGGCGACAACCTCTCCACGCTGCGGGAGCTGGCGCTGCGCGAGGTGGCGGAGAGCCTGGACCGTGCCACGACGGGCAGAGAGGTTCGCGCGGGCGAGGAGCCCTCACCGAAGGGAGGCGCCTGGGGCCGCGTGCTGGTGGCCCTCTCCAGCAACCCTCCGCGCGCGGCGACGCTGCTGCGCCGCGGGTCCCGCATGGCGGGCCGGCTCAACACGGACTGGTTCGTGGTGTACGTGGAGACGCCGCGCGAGGCGCCGAACCTCATCGACGCGGAGGCGCAGCGGCACCTGCTGACGAACATCGAGAAGGCGAAGGAGCTGGGCGCGGAGGTGGTGCGCCTGCGCGCGGGCGACCCGGTGGCCGCGCTGCTGGACTTCGCCCGGTCGCACGGCGTGGGGCACATCATCATCGGCCGCTCCAACCAGGCGAAGTGGCGCCAGCGGCTGGGGATGACGGCGGACGCGCGCCTCTTGCGCGAAGGCGACGGCTTCGACATCCATGTCGTGTCCTTCGAGCCCCACGAGGAGAAGCGCCCATGACGCTGCGCTCCCGGCTGCTGCTGGCCCAGGCCCCGCTGGTGGTGGCGCTGCTGCTGCTGGGCACCACGGCCGTCGTCACCCTGGCGCGCGTGGGCCGCTCCGGCCAGCGGGTGCTGGAGGACAACTACCGCAGCGTGCTCGCCACCCAGCGCATCACCGAACAGCTGGAGCGCATGGACAGCGCGGCGCTGTTCATCATCGCGGGAGAGCGCGAGCGCGGCCTGGCCCAGCAGGCCGCGCAGCGCCCACCGCTGGAGACGGAGCTGGGCGTCCAGCTGGGCAACATCACCGAGCCTGGCGAGGCGGAGGCGACGCAGCGGCTGCGCGCCGCGTGGGTGAAGTACCGGGAAGAGTTCGACGCGTTCCTCCAGGAGCGTGACGCGGAGGCCGCGCGCACGCGCTACTTCGAGTCGCTCTCGCCGGCCTTCCAGGAGGCGAAGGCGGCCGCGTCCTCCATCCTCGCGTTGAACCAGGACGCGATGGTGCGCAAGAGCGACCGGCTGCGCCAGCAGAGCGAGCGGGTGAACACGCTGATGGCACTGGCCGTGGTGGCGGCGCTGGGCTTCGGCCTGTTCTTCACCACGTCGCTGGTGCAGCGCGCGCTGCGCCCGGTGTCCGTGCTGTCGCAGGCGGTGCGCCGCCTGGGGCAGGGCGACGTGGAGGCGCGAGCGGTGGTGGAGGGGCGGGATGAAATCGCGCAGCTCGCGCGGGACTTCAACACCATGGCGGAGCGGCTGGGGCAGTACCGCAAGAGCAGCCTGGGAGAGCTGCTCCAGGCGCAAGCCGTGTCACAGGCGGCCATCGACAGCCTGCCCGACCCCGTGCTGGTGCTGGGCGCGGACGGCGGGCTGCTCAACGTGAACGCCGCGGCGGAAGAGGTGCTGCGCCTGAGGCTGGACGAGGGCGGGGACGCGCTGGGCCGCGTGGAGCCGGAGGTGCGCGCCGTGCTGGAGCGCGTGCGAGCCCACGTCGTGGGCGGAAGGGGCGCGTACCAGCCCCGGGGCTACGAGGAGGCCGTGCGGGTGGAGGCGTCCCCGGAGGGCGGCCGGTGGCTCCTGCCGCGAGGCAGCCCGGTGCACGGCGAAACGGGAGACGTGGTGGGCGCCACGCTCATCCTACAGGACGTGACGCGGCTGCGGCGCTTCGACGAACTGAAGAACGACCTGGTGGCCACGGTGGCGCACGAGTTCCGCACGCCGCTCACGTCGCTGCGCATGGCCATCCATCTGGTGGCCGAAGGGGTCGTGGGGCAGGTGACGGAGAAGCAGGCGGACCTGCTCTTCGCGGCGCGCGAGGACTGCGAGCGATTGCAGGGCATCGTGGACGACCTGCTGGACCTGTCGCGCATCCAGTCCGGGCAGCTCCAACTGGACGTGCGGGAGGTGCGCACGGAGGAGTTGGTGGAGCACGCGCTGGCCGCGCAGCGCACGCTGGCGGAAGACCGGGGCGTGCGCCTGTCGCAATCCCTGTCACCGGACGTGGAGACAGTGCGCGTGGATCCGGACCGGCTGCACCTGGTGCTGGGAAACCTGGTGGGCAACGGCGTGAAGCACACGCCCCAGGACGGCGAGGTGTCCGTGCACGTGTCGCGCGACGGAGCCCACGTGCGCTTCGAGGTGCGAGACACCGGCGAGGGCATCCCCGCCCAGGAGCAGGCGCGCATCTTCGAGAAGTTCTACCGCGCCCCGGGCGCACCGGCGGGTGGCGCCGGCCTGGGGTTGTCCATCTCAAGGGACATCGTCCAGGCCCACGGCGGCGAGCTGGGCGTGGTGAGCACGCCAGGGCAGGGCAGCACCTTCTGGTTCACACTGCCGCAGCCCGCGGAGGCCTGAAGCGGCGTCACACCGGCGCGGACGTCTCCAGCTGACGCATCGCCTCGCGGCGCGCGTCGGACGCGGAGCGGACGATGTCCTCGCTGGACGGGCCGAACACGCCCGAGTCCATCTTGCGCAGCCGGGGCAGCACCTCGCGCTCCTCTTCGGACATGTGCTGCGCCACCACGGCCTCCAGCTGCCGCACCGTGGCGTCGCGGCGGCGCGCGTCGTGGCGGATGCGCAGCAGCTCGGAGAGCAGCTGCATCATCTCCCCGTGCTCCTCCACGGCGAAGTCGATGTGCGGCCCGTCGACGACGGTTCGCGCGACGGGGTACACCCAGCGCTCCTCGAGGGTGGTGTGCAGCGTGAGCGTTTCAGCCAGGCGCAGGCACAGCTCCGGCTTCTCTTCGTCGGGAGTGTGACGCCAGGCCTCGAAGAGTGCTTCGGCGTCGCGGTGCTGCTGGATGAGCACGTCGATGAGGTTCATGACGAGCCAGGGTCTTCATGCGCGCGCCAGGGCGCAATCCACTCGCAAGGGCGAGTGTCCCTGCACGCCTCACCCCCAGGGGTCAGGCCTGCATGCACTGGTGCACAGGCCGCGCGCGTCACGTCTCCGGCTTCGCGTCCGCTTCGTACTTCTTGCGCTTGCGCCACAGCGTCGACGCGTCGATGCCGAGCAGCCGGGCCGCCTCGTCCAGCGTCGGCGCGGAGGCCATCACCCGCAGGATGTGTTCACGCTCCACCTCTTCCAGCGTGTGCGGCCCGCCCAGGCTCACCCCCGGCCCCACCGCCGCGGCGATGCGCTCCGGGAAGGCCTGGGGTTCCAGCACGCCCGACGCGCCCACGATGAGCGCCCGCTCCAATGCGTTGCGCAGCTCGCGCACGTTGCCCGGCCATGCATAGGCCCGCAGCATCGCCTCCGTGGCGGGCGACAGCTCCGGCGCTGGACGCTGCGCGGCCTTCGCGAAGAAGGCGACGAAGCGGCGTGCCAGCGGGATGAGGTCCTCCGGCCGCTCGCGCAGGGCGGGGAGCTTCACCTCCAGGACGTTCAACCGGTACATCAGGTCCTCGCGGAAGCGTCCCTCCGCCACGTCCTTCTCCAGGTCGCGGTGCGTGGCCGCCACCACGCGCACGTCCGCCTTGCGCGTGCGTCCCTCCCCCAGCCGTTCGAACTGCTTCTCCTGGAGGAAGCGCAGCAGCTGCGCCTGGAGCGACGGGCTCATCTCCGCCACTTCATCCAGGAAGAGCGTGCCCCCTTCCGCCTGCTCCACGCGCCCCGGCTGGTCCTTCACCGCGCCCGTGAAGGCGCCGCGCGCGTGGCCGAACAGCTCGCTCGCCAGCAGCTGTTCGGACAGGGTGGGGCAGTTGATGGTGACGAACGGCCGCTTGCGCCGGGCGCTCATGAAGTGCAGCGCCCGCGCCAGCACCCCCTTGCCCGTGCCGCTCTCTCCGCGCAGCAGCACCGCCGCGTCGGACGTGGCCGCGCGCGTGATGAAGCCGATGGCCGCGTGCATGGCCGGCGACGCCGTCTCCAGCGTGGCCTCCGGCACCGCCTGCGCAAGCTGCCCCTCCAGGTCCCCCAGCTGCGAGGACAGCTCCCGCTGCGCCTTCGCGCGCTCCAGCACGTGGCGGATCTGCGCGGGGGTGAAGGGCTTGGGCAGGTAGTCGCGCGCGCCCCGCTTCACCGCCTCCACGGCCGTGTCGAACGTCGCGTAGGCGGTGATGAGGATGACGTCCAGGGCCGGTGACTCGGCGAGCAGGCGGGGCAGCAGCTCCAGCCCGGACGCGTTGCCCAGCCGCAGGTCCACGAACGCCAGGTCCGCCGGCCCCTGGGCGAGCGCGGCCAGCGCGGCCTCCGGCGTGGCGGCCTCGCGCACCTCGCAGCCCAGGCCCTCCAGACACACGCGCAGGGTGTGGCGGATGTTTCGCTCGTCGTCCACCACCAGCACCCGCATGGGGCGCTCCATCGCCTCGGCACTGGCACGCACTTCCATGGACACAGTCTAAGAGCATGCCGTGTGCCGGGCCCGTCTGTCGGATGCCGGGCGGCGCAAGTCACGGCGGGTGCATCGCATCCGGCACGGTGCGCCCCGGAAGGCGGTTGCAAGGTGCAACCCCGGACGGGCTGGTGTCTGCTGCGGCGCGGCCGTGCGGCTGGCACGCGCCATGGATGGAAGGAAGCCCATGGGCAACGAAGAGACGCCCCCGGATGAAGGGGGCGAGGACAAGAACATCTTCGCGAAGGAGCTGGCCCCGCCGCCCAGCATCTGGCTGCGCAAGGGCACCTGGCTGGCCCTGGTCTTCCTGGTGCTGGTGGGCGTCTTCATCTGGCTCCAGGGCGGGGAGAACCGCGCGCTGGAAGCCATCTCCCCCTCGCAGCGGGAAGCCCTCTTCACGGAGACCCGCGCCGAGTTCCGCCTGCTGTGCCTGGTCGACGGCGGCGCCTCGCGCTGGCCCAAGAAGTGCGCCCGGGAGGCGGACTTCCTCGTCCGTTTCCCCGAGTGTGACGACGCCTGTCGCCGCGAGGCGGGGCCCTTCCTCCCGCGTCCCTCGCGCTGAGCGTGGCACGCGGCTTGCCCTGCGCGGGGGCATGGTGGCTCCGAATCCGCGTCCTGCTCCCGTGAGGGGAGGGCTGGCCCGCCCGTGGTGGCGGGACCTGCCCGGCTGGCTGTTGTTGTGGACCCTGGCGGCGGCGGTGTTCGTCGGCACGTGCTCCGAGCGCAGGGCCCTCCATGAGACCTCCCCCCAGGCGCGGGCGGCGCTCTTCCAGCGGACCTGGGAGCACTTCCACGCCCTGTGCGAAGGCACTGGCGGCAGGGACTTCCTGTCGCGCTGCCGCGAGCAGGCCCACTTCCTCCGCGAGTTTCCAGAGTGCGAGGTCGACTGCCGCGCCCGCCTGGAGCCCTGGCGGTAGCGCGGGCGCTTTCGCACCGCATCCTGCAAGGCGCCAGCGTGCAGGATGAAACCGCCCGGAGCGGGAGTCCGGGGGATTCCCCAGCAAGAACAGGGGGTTGGCGGGCAGGAGTGGCGGCACGCGGGATGCTCTTGGAAGGGGGCGCCGGATGGAAGAACACCGGCAACCAGGAGCGAAGACACCATGGGAATCGTCGCCATCTTGAACGCGTGGGCCCCGTCGCGGAGGCCCGCGGTGCGTCGTGAGCAGGCCCAGGAGGAGGGCTCGCTCAAGGCGGTGCGCATGCTGGGGGCGCAGGGGCTGGAGGACGCCCGCCGCCAGGGCGCGCGTGCGCTGGAGAAGGCGTGGCGCTGCACCTGCTGCCGCGGCCTGCTGGCGCACGTCTTCGAGCGCGTGGGCTCCACGCTGTTCCTCGACGACGACCCGGAGGTGCTCGCGCAGTCCTTCGACGACAGCGAACGGGACCCGTTCAGCGCGCGAGTGCTCGCGGCCTGCATCGTGATGGTGGGACGCGAACGCGTGGCCGTCGCCGTCTGAGCACCGGGCCCGCGCGGACAAGGAAAGGCGAAGGAGGCATGCACATGCTTTGGATGGACTTCCTGTCGGTCCAGGCCGTCCGCCCGGCCCTGCGGGCGCGCGACAGCGCGTCGCTGCTGGGAGAGCTGGCGGAGCTGCTGGCGCCGGAGGCGGAGGTTCCCCCCGAGATCCTCGCCGGGGCGCTCCAGGCGCGCGAGCGGCTGGGCACCACGGCGATGGAGGGCGGCGTGGCCATTCCGCACTGCCGCGTGGAGGGCGCGCGGCGCATCGTCACCTGCGTGGGGTTGCACCGGGGAGGCCTGGCCTTCGGCGAACCCGAGGACGGCCTCGTACACCTCTTCGTGGGCATGGTGGCCCCGCCCGACACGGCGGGCCTGCACCTCAACGTGCTGTCGCGTATCGCGTCCCTGCTGCACGCCCCCACCCTGCGCGACGCGCTCCTCGCCACCGTCACCGCGAGTGAAGCCCACGCCCTGCTGGCGCGGGCCGAGTCCGCCCTGCACCCGCACGCCGCGGCTCCCCCGCACCGTGCCGGCCTTGGCGGCTGAAGCGCTCACCGGGGTGCTGGAATGATCGCGCCCGGCTGCCTGCCTGCCCCCTCCAGGCGAACGTGGGGCATCCTCCGCCACGGGTCCCACCTGTCAGGATGAAGTGTCCCGTATGACCCTGCGGGGCAATGCCGACTCGTTTGCAGGATATTTCAAGGGACGCGGGCTTGAGTCGGGGGGAGAGGTGTTGTCTATCCTACGTGCGCTGACGAGGCCTTGGCCGTCGGGGGCCCCGCTGGGGCCGCGGAAGGATGAGCGACAATGAGCTGGCGCAGCAGGCCCGGCGCGGGTGCACGACCGCGCTTCATCGGGATGGGTGACGTGGGCCCGCGAGGGGGTGTGTGATGGCGTTGAGGCTCAAGCAGAAGATGATGGTGCTGCCGGTGGTCGCGGCGGCGTTCCTGGTGGCCATCGTGGCGGTGACGGTGGCGCTGGGCTCGCGCACGCGGGCGGCCTCGGAGCGCATCGGCTCCAGCCTGGCGCCGTCGGTGAGTCAGGCGCAGACGTCGCGCGCGGGCTTCGCGGCGTTGCACCAGGACGTGGGCGACGCGGTGGCGCTGCACGCGGTGAAGCAGCAGACGCTGGACGCGCAGGTGGCGGAGCTCAACAAGGGGCTCGCGGCGCTGCGCGCGCTGCCGGACGTGGACGGTCCGAAGCTGGAGGCGCTGCAGGGCGCCTTCGCGCGCTACTGGCAGGAGGCGTCGCAGGTGGTGGCGCTGGCGGCCCGGAGCGACGCGGCCGCGGAGGCCGCGCTCGGGAAGCTGGAGCCCGCGTACCGCGCGGTGCATGAGGGCCTGGAGTCCGTGACGGCGCAGCAGGAGGCGTCGCAGCGCGAGGCCTTCATGGAGGTGTCGTCGCTGCACGGCACGACGCTGACGTGGGTGCTGGTGCTGTCGCTCGGGTGCATCCTGGCGCTCGCGGTGGCCACGGTGTGGCTGCTGCGCGAGGTGACGGCGCCCCTGGCGCGGCTGACGGCGACGGCGACGCGCATCGTGCGGGAGGGCAACCTGTCGCTGGCCATCGACACGAGCTCGCAGGACGAGGTGGGGGAGCTGGCGCGCAGCATCCAGACGCTGATGACGCGACTGGGCTCGGTGCCGAACACGCTGCACGCGGTGGTGACGGAGCTGACGGCGGCGGCGGCGCGGCTGAACGCGGCGAGCCACGAGCAGCTCAACTTCCTGACCAGCCAGTCGCGCAGCCTCACGGAGGCCAGCTCCACCATCGCGGAGATCGCCCAGACGTCCGGCATGGCGGCCAGCCGCGCGGAGATGGTGCTGAAGGTGGCGGCGCAGGCGGACGCGTACAGCGCCTCCGGGCAGGTGTCCATCGAGCGGAGCGCGGAGGGGTTGCAGCAGATCCGCGCGCGCGTGGGCGCGCTGGTGGGGAGCATCGGCGTGCTGTCCGAGCAGGCGGTGCACGCGGGTGAAATCATCGGCAGCGTGAAGGACCTGGCGGACCAGTCCAACGTGCTCGCGTTGAACGCGGCCATCGAGGCGGCGCGGGCGGGCGAGGAGGGCCGGGGCTTCGCGGTGGTGGCCAAGGAGATGCGGGCGCTCAGCAGCCAGTCGCTGCAGAGCACGCAGCGCATCGGGAAGATCCTCCTGGAGATCAACCAGGCCATCCGCGAGACGGTGGGCATCGCGGAGGGGGACAGCCAGAAGATGGAGGAGGGCATCGAGCAGGTGCTCGCCTCCGCGACGACGCTGAAGGACATCACCCAGGTGGTGCAGGAGAGCAGCCAGGCGGCGCGGCAGATCGTCGCCTCGGTGACGCAGCAGAACGCGGGCATCACGCAGATGACGGAAGTGGTGACGCAGCTGTCGGAGATGATGAGCGACGTGGTGATGGCCACCAGCAACGCCGAGCAGGCGGTGGGGCAGATCAACACGTCCCTGGGCAAGCTCCAGGAGCTGTCCACCGCCTTCCGCGTCTAGCCGTCCGCACGCGAAGCCAGCAGGGCCCACGGGCCGCTCCGGACGCACCGGGGCGGCCCGTCGTGCGTTGAGGGGGGACTGTCAGGAGGCGTTGTCAGGCGTAACTTGTATGCTACGCCCGGATTGGAGCCTGGAGCCCTGCCATGACCCCCACGGGATTCGA
This sequence comes from Corallococcus caeni, assembly GCF_036245865.1. Lineage (NCBI taxonomy): Bacteria > Pseudomonadati > Myxococcota > Myxococcia > Myxococcales > Myxococcaceae > Corallococcus > Corallococcus caeni. Next base: position 95,956 of record NZ_BTTW01000002.1, read on the forward strand.
CCGTTACTTCGAGAAGAAGCTCAAGCGCCCGGCCTTCGCGGAGGCGTATGCGAAGGCGCGCGCGGAGGTGGACGCGGCGGACCGGCTGATCCGCGCCCTGGACGCGCGGCGCGAGGAGGCGGGCCTCAGCAAGGCGGACCTGGCTCGCAAGGCCGAGACCCCGCCGGAGGTCGTGCGCCGCCTGTTCACGGCGCCCTCCGCGAACCCCACGCTGTCCACGGTCACGAAGCTGGCCGCCGCGCTGGGCTGCCGCCTGCAACTGGTGCCAGCACCCGAGCGCCGCAAGGCGGTGCGGCCACGGGCCCCCGCCCCCCGCGTGCGCCGCAAGTAGCCCGCGCCTCAGCCGGCCCACACGCTCCGGGGACGGCGGCGCTGGTACTCGTCCCGGAGGGCACGGACCTTCGCGTAGTCGGACTCCGAGAGCACGGTGCGGAACGCCTTCGCTCTCCCGGTCAGGAGGACGAGGCTCGGGCCGCCCAGGCCCAGCGCTTCACCCTCCCGATCCAGGAGGCAGAAGAGGCGGTAGTGACGCCGGCCCCTGCCATCCGCGCGGACTTCATTGATCCCCGCCATGGCGCCGTGCATGGCTTCCCACTTGCCTCCGCCACTGAAGGCGGGAGGCGGCGCGTCCGCCACGGCCTTCACGACGGCGAGCAGCTTCGCGCTGACCGCGTCCGGACAGGCGTCCAGGAAGTCGCGGGCAGGCACGGCGCGCGCCGGGTCGTCCTCCGGATGTCGCTGGAAGAAGTGGATGCGCCAGGGCTGGGCGTGCTTCGGGTGGGGCAGGGTGGCGTGCTCCCGTCGAGTGAACGGCGGGAGACGCTAGGCCCTACCCCTGACGTCACTCGCCCTGCATCAGGCCTGTGATGCGGCCGTCGGGGTGGACGGTGACGCGGCGGGCGGCGGGTTCGCGCGGGAGGCCCGGCATGGTGAGCAGTTCTCCGGTGAGCGCCACCAGGAAGCCCGCTCCCGCGGACAGGCGCACCTCGCGCACCGTCAGCGTGAAGCCCCGGGGCCGGCCCGTCTTGGTCGGGTCGTCCGACAAGGACAGGTGCGTCTTCGCCATGCACACCGGCAGCCCCGCGCCTCCCAGCGCCCGCGCCGTCTCCAGGTCCTTGCGCGCCCCCGCCGTGAAGGCCACGTCGTCCGCGCCGTACACCGTGCGCGCGATGGCGCGGATCTTCTCCTCCGGCGTCTGCTCCAACGCGTAGAGGAAGCGCGGCTTCGGCGGCGCCGCGTCCGTCGCGTCCAGCATCGCCAGCACCGTGTCCGCCAGCTCCAGTGAACCCTCGCCGCCCTTGCCGAACCCGTCGCATACGGCGATGCCCACGTTCCGCGCCTTCGCGAACGCGCGCAGTTCGTCCAGCTCGCTCTCCGTGTCCTGCGGGAAGCGGTTCACGCATAGCACCGCCGGCAGGCCGAACGCCGCCACCGACTCCAGGTGCTTCTCCAGGTGGCCGAAGCCCTTGAGCAGCGCCTCGCGGTCCGGCTCCGCCACCTTGTCCGCCGCCGCGCCGCCGTGGTGCTTGAGCGCCCGCAGTGTCACCACCAGCATCACGCCCCGGGGCCACACGCCCGCGCTCCGGCACTTGATGTCCAGGAACTTCTCCGCGCCCAGGTCGAAGCCGAAGCCGGCCTCCGTCACCACCTCGTCCGCGTACGCGAGCGCCAGCCGCGTGCCCACCACCGACGAACACCCGTGCGCGATGTTGCCGAACGGCCCCGCGTGCACGATGGCCGGCCCGCCCTCGCGCGTCTGCGCCAGGTTCGGCATCAGCGCGTCCTTGAGCAGCGCCACCATGGACGCCGCCGCGTTCACGTCGTTCGCGCGCACCGGCGAGCCGTCCGGCGCCTGCCCCACCACGATGCGCCCCAGCCGCGCCTCCAGGTCCTTCAGGTTCTCCGCCAGCGCGAGGATGGCCATGACCTCGCTGGCTGCGGTGATGTCGAAGGACGTCTCGCGCGGCACGCCGTGCGCCTTGCCGCCCAGTCCCACGATGACGTTGCGCAGGAACCGGTCGTTCATGTCCATCGCGCGCCGCCAGCGCACCCGCGTGCCCTCCAGCGCCACCGGGTGGCCGTAGTACACGGCGTTGTCCACCAGCGCGGACAGCAGGTTGTGCGCGCTGGTGATGGCGTGCAGGTCGCCGGTGAAGTGCAGGTTGATGTCCGCCGCCGGCTCCAGGCTCGCCTGCCCGCCGCCGGTGCCGCCGCCCTTCACGCCGAAGACGGGCCCCAGGGACGGCTCGCGCAGCGCAGCCACGGCCTTGCGGCCCCGCTTGCGCAGGCCCATGGCCAGCGCCACGGACATGGTCGTCTTGCCCTCGCCCGGGGGCGTGGGGTTGATGGCCGACACCAGGACCATGCGGCCCTGGCGCGAGCTGCGCCCCAGGGCGTCCAGGGACACCTTGGCGCGGTCGCGGCCCCAGGGGAGGACGTCTTCCGGCGCGAGACCCAGCTCGGCGCCGACTTCAGCGATGGGACGGAGCGTCATGGCGGGGGACTCTCCGCGCCCGGCTGGACGAGGTCAACGCTCGCGACACGGGGGGCAGGCAGGCGCGCGTCGACGGTTGGTTCCCTGGGAGGAGGGCGGGTGGGAGGATGCAGGCGCAGGGCGGAGCTCCGGGCGCGGGATGGAATAGGCGGCCGGGAGTTCCGTCAGGGAGAGCATCATGAACCGCATTCTCGGCATCGCATCGGTGGGGTTGGCTTCGCTGGCGCTCGGAGTGGCCCTGTGGGGGCCTGGGAAGTCGGAGGCCCCTGTCACCCAGGATGCGCCCCGCGTGCAGGACTCGACGGCGGAGGTCCGGGCGCTCCAGACGCGCGTGAAGGCGCTGGAGGAGACAGTGCAGCTGCTGTCCCGGCGGATGATGGCCTTCGAGCAGGGCGGCGGCACGGTCTCCGCGGGCACGGGCGGTCCTCCGCCCGCGGGCCTGGAGGCGGAGGTCGCGAAGCTGCGCGAGGAGCTGCGCGGCGTGATGGTGGGCGAGGCGATGACCACCGACAGCGGGCGCCAGACGCTGAAGGAGCTGATGCGCACGGTGCAGGACGAGCAGCGCACCGAGCAGCGCCAGCAGTGGCAGCAGCAGGTGGACCAGATGCGGACCCAGGCGGAGGCGGAGCGCTCCGAGCGCCTCAAGGCCTTCGTCACCAACGCGCGGCTCAACTACAGCCAGGAGCAGGCGCTGACGAAGGCGATGCAGGCGGAGGACGCGAAGCGCCAGGAGCTGACGGCGTCGATGGCGGGAGGCCGGCCGGGGCGTGACATGCGTCAGCAGATGCGCGACCTGCGCACGCAGACGGACGCGGAGATGCAGAAGGTGCTCAGCGCGGAGCAGCTGACGCAGTACCAGGAGATGCGCCGCGAGGACATGGGCGGGCGCGGTGGCGGTCCCCGAGGCGGCCCGATGGGTACCGGGGCCGGCTGGGAAGCGCGCGGCACCCCCGGGCAGTAGCGCCTTCAGCCCAGGCGCAGGACGTCTTCGACATCGAAGGCGTCCGCCAGCGCCACCAACGGAGTGCAAAGCAGCACGGGGACCCGAGAGGACGCCGCGCGAGCGGCTTGGACCCGGTCCCAGACGGCACTCGCGGACTGGACGCGGAAGCCGCGCAGGAACGCGTTCATCGTCCGTACGCCAGTGCGCCGATACACGAACGCCGCGAAGCTCCCTCAAGAGCTCCGCGGCGCGCGTGATGCTCACGGCCCGTCCGGCGGTTACTTCCCGCCGAAGATGCCTTTGAGCCGCTTCTTCGCCTCTTCCTCGGCGCGCTTCTTCGCCTTCTCCTGCTCGGCGCGGGCCTGGTCCTCCAGCTTCTTCCTCTCCTCGGCGGCGCGCGCCTCTGCTTCGGCCTTGGCCTTGTCCTGGCCGCCCGTGATGATGTCCTGCACGGCCTTGCCCTTCTCACCCAGCAGGTTGCCCGCCACGGACGCCCCCGCCAGCTTCAGGATGGTCGTCGCCGCGGGCTTCACGTCCACGCCCGTCACGTCCGGGCTCCACGCCTTGCCTCCCAGCTTCACTCCCACCGGGATGGCCTCCGTCGGCGTCACCTTGCCCACCGTCAGCGTCTTGATGGTCGCGGGCGTCAGCGACACTCCGCCCGTCAGGTTCAGCGTGCCGTCCAGCCCGATGCCGCCGTCGAAGCTCATCGCCGCCTCCGGCCGCGTCCAGGTGATGGGCTTGCTCAGCTGCGCCACGCCGTTCTTGATGGTCACGCTGAAGGGCAGGTCCCCACCCAGCGACGTCACGTCACCGCTCTTGAGCGCCTTCGCGAAGGGCAGCGCCTTGGCCAGCGGCCCCGTCACGGACGACACCAGGTCCTTGCCCAGGAACGTGCCCTCCAGCAGGTTGCCGTTGATGCCGCCCAGCAGCGTCTGCTGCAGCTTCTCCGGCGTGTAGCCCACGCCCTGCACGTCCACGTTGCCGTTGAACTTGCCCGTCAGCACCTGCTTCGGCGTGCGCGCCGCCAGCGCCTGCGCCACCTCCAGGCCCTGCACCTGCACCTTCGCCGTGAAGGGCCGGGCCTCCGGCGCGGGCCCCAGGCGGATGGTCGTCCCGTCCGCCACCACCTTGCCGCCGTAGATGCCCGTCGAGAACTTCTCCACCGTGATGAGGTCGTCCACCATCTTCACGACGCCCGTCACGTTGCTCAGGTCCATCGCCGTGTAGCGCAGCGACGCGATGGCGAACTGGATGTCACCCCGGTAGCCGTTGAAGCGATTGGCCTCCACCGGCGGCTCCGGCGGCGGCTTTCCGCCCGTGCGCGCCAGCACCTCCTGCTCGCTCATCAACAACTTCTCCGCATCCAGCCGGGCGGCCTTCACGTTCGCCTTGAACGTCGTCGTGGCCTTCTTGCCCGTGCCCGCGAGCGCCACCGTGGCGTTGCCCGTCACCGTGTCGTCCAGCGCGCCCAGGCTCATGCTGGTGACGTTCACCGTCATCCCGTTGCCCGTCTTCGCCGGCGCGTACGTGCCCGCCGCCGCGACCTCCAGCCGCTGCCCCGGCGCCTTGTTCACCAGCAGGCCCGGCCGCAGGTCCACGCCGTTCATGTCCGCCTTCGCGTCGAAGTGGAGCGCGCCGCCGCTGGCCGCCGCGCCCGTCACCTTCGCGTTCAGCTTCATCGCGCCGCCGGCTTCCTTCGTCAGCTGATCCGGCACGCGCAGCCGCACCGGCGTCAGGTCCACCGCGATGTTGAGGGCCTGCGCGTCCTGCGTGCCGCTGCCGCGCACGTCCAGGCCGATGGGGCCGGCGATCATCCCTTTGAGCTGCTTGCGCAGGGGCGGGTAGTACTCGGCGAGCACGGCCGGATCCAGGTTGCGCCCCACCAACTCGAAGCCCTCCACCGCGGGCTTGTCCGTGAGCAGCCCCTTCACCTTGCCCTTGCCCGTGATGGCCGCGGGGCCCAGGTCCAGCTTCAGCTTGTCCAGCGCCAGGTCACCCGTGGTCATGTCGCCCGTCACGTCCGTGTCGAGCACCACGTCCAGCGCCTTGCCGCCCTCCGAGCCCGCGAACTTCATCCCCAGGGCCTTGATGACGCCCACGAGCTTCGTGGGCCCCTTGCCGCCGGGCACCGCGCCGCCCAGGTCCGCCTTCCAGTCCGCGTCCAGCGTGCCCGCCTGAAGCCCCACGTCCGGGGGCAGGAACGGCCCCAGCGGCGACAGGTCGATGTGCTCCGCCTTCAGCGTCACCTGCTCCGGCGTGGGGATGAGCGTCGCCGGCAGCGGCGCTGCCGCGAGCGTCATCTTGAGGTTCTGCTTCTCCGCGAGCACCGCGGCCGCCAGGTCCACCTTCAGGGGCTGGCCCACGCGCAGGTCCTTCACCTCGATGTCCAGGTCCTTCACCGCCAGCTCGCGCGCCTGCGCGCCCGCCGCGCGGTCCACGAAGCGGATGGTGCCGTCGGTGAGCGCCGCGCGCTCCACGTGCACGCCCGACAGGTCCGTGGGCTGCGACTCCTCCTCCGGCGGCTGCTCCTTGGGCTGCTGCTCGGCCAGCTTCTCCTGGAGCCGCTGCACGTTGGTGGTGCCGTCCGCCAGGCGGATGACGTTCACGGTGAGCCCGGACGCCTCCGCGTCCCGCACGCGGATGTCCTTGCCCTTGGAGGTGAGCAGCGGCATCGCCGCCACGCTCACCGTCACGTCCTTCACCTCCGCGAGCGGCAGCTCCTCGCCCTCGGCGGGGCCCACGGTGACGTTCTGGATGCGAGCGCCCACGTAGGGAAAGAGCTTCGTGGAGACGTCGCCAATCTCGATGGGGCGCCCCAGCTTCTGCGAGTACGTCGCCGCCTGGTCGCGCGCCGTCTTCAGCAGGATGGCGTCCAGACGCCACAGCACCACCGCCACGATGGCGATCAGGAGGACGAGGATGCCTCCCAGCACATACGGCCAACGCTTCTTCTTCACAGCCGCCACGGTTCCTCCTCCGTCGGGAGAGCGGTCGAACGCTTAGCGCAGCGCCAAGGGGGCCGCACCTCCCATGCACAGAGGGAGGTTGTAAGCGTGACGGTCAACAGCCGGGGGAAAGTCATACTCCCGTCGACCCTTGCATCTAGGCACGAACGACCCACCCAGGAAGGGGTGGCCGCGTGCTTTGGGGACGCAGGAGTCCGGGAGCTTTCAAGGAATCATGGGATTGATGCGCGGGGCCTCAGAGGTCGATGACCTCCGGCTCCGTGCCGGGCACGGGCGGTGAGTCCCCCTGGCCCTCCAGCGAGAAGCCCCAGGGCGCGTACACGTTGCCGCCCGTGAAGGCGTCCACGTAGAGCACCACGGGCGTGTCCAGCCCGTCGTACGTCACCTCGAAGATGGACAGCTTCCCCTGGCCCTGGCCCTGGCCATCCACCTGGGTGAACTCGCAGCAGTCCCCCATGCGGCGCCACGCCACCGGCTGACCCTGCGGGCCGCGCAGCAGCTTGAAGTACGCCATCACGCCCTTGTCGCCCCAGCCCACCCGCACCGGGTTCTCCGGCCGGGTGCCGTAGGTCAGCGGATCCGGCCGCTTCGGCATCAGGGGCTCGGTGCGGCGCATCACCTCCTGCATGGACGTGCCCGGGGAAGCGCACGCCGTCAGGAGCAGCACCGCGGCGGGGATGAAACGGAACAGGGACATCGGGACCTCCAGCTCGGCCTTGGGAACCGCCCCAAGCTGGCGTCCGCTCCGGCTGCCGCGCATCCCCTCCTCCCGGACGGACCGTCCTTCGGGAAACGCACCCCCCAGGCCAGCGCACACGCGCAAGGTCCCGGGGGGAAGGACGGCCAGGCTCCGGCTCTCAGCTGAGCGACTTCAGGTCCAGGCCCAGCTCGTGGCGGTAGCGCTCGAAGCACCGCGCGCCCGCGGTCAGCCGCAGCAGCGCCCCTTCCGCCAGGGGTCGCGCGCACGCGGGGTTCGCCGCCACCAATGGCCGCAGCACTTCCTTGTTCCACGTCTCCGAGTGCTTCACGTCCAGCGTGGAGTGCAGCGCGTAATAGCGCCGCACGCGCATGTCGAAGCCCAGACGCTTCAGGCCCTCGTTGACGCACGCGGTGCGGCCCGGCGCCGTCTCCTCCACGATGCCCAGCGCGCCCACCGCGTGGAACGTGTAGCGGCGGTTGAACGCGAACGCGCAGAGCAGGTTCGCCAGCGCGTGCGCTTCCCACACGGTGTCCTCGTCGGTGGGCCGCAACCCCAGCTTCGCCGCCATCTCCGCGAGCATCGGCCCGTGCATCGCGTCCTCGCGCCCGCGGCCCATCTCGTCCCAGTAATTGCGCGCCAGCTCCAGCTTCGCCTGCGTGGGCAGCTGCAGCTGCGTCAGCGCCACCAGGTCGTCGAAGCCCGCTTCGCCCGCGACCTCCTGCGTGAGGAACCAGTTCATCTGCTCACGCGTGGCCTGCGTGGCCAGCCACGGGAACAGCGGATCATGCTGTCCGGGACCGGACTCCTTCAGGTCCTCGAACCACGCGATGAACCCGTCCGCGTCCTCCGGTGCCTCGGCGGCCCACGCCGCCACGCGCTGTCGCTCGGCCTCCACGTACTCGCCTTCAAGTAACCGCAACTGCGTCTCTTCCTGCACGGCTGCTCGCCAGCCCTCGGTGGGAAACCCCGGCGCCAGTCGTGCGCGGTTGAAACGCAAGAGGGTCCGGTGAAGCCGTTCAGACAGGCGTGCGTCCTCCGTCCCCGCTTCCCCAGCCACCTCGCCAAGCCCGCTCATGGTGCGCACCCTCTCTACACATCCCGGAAGGCGGGAGTGCCTTCCGGCCACATGTATGGGGATGACCTTGCACACCGGCCACATCGCTCCCGCCACCTTCGCTGTCAGTCAGGTGCGCTGTGAGAAGGACCACGTCCGCTCCCGCGACTGCGCGTATCAGGTCGCCTGGAACATCAACCCGCATATGAAGCCCGGCGCCGTCGCGTGGCGCCGCGCCTGCACCCAGCACCGCGAGTTCCTGCGCACCCTGCGCAAGGCGGGCGGGACCTTCTTCGAGCTGCCCTTCGTCCACGGCGCGTTCGACTCCGTATTCGCCAAGGACAACGCGGTGCTCGTCTCCCAGGAGGGCGAGCTGCGCGCGCTGCTCGCCACCATGCGCCATGGCCAGCGCCGCAACGAGCAGCTCGCCAGGGCCCGGTGGCTCTCCGCGCGCGGCTTCGACGTCATCGAGCCTCCGCGCGTGCACATCGAAGGGGGCGACGTGGCCATGCTGCCCGCGGGCCGGGGCGCCCTCTTGGGCTGGGGCATGCGGTCCACGCAGCGCGCCGCGGGCGTGCTGGAGGCCTTCCTCTCCGCGCCCGTGACGCCGCTGGAGCTGTGCGACCCGTACCTCTACCACCTGGACACCGCGCTCACCGTGCTGTCCGACGGCACCGCGCTGGTGTGCCCGGAGGCCTTCACGCCGGAGTCCCTGCGGATGCTGGCGCGCACGGAGGGCATCCAGCAGGTGGTTCCCATCGCGCGCGAGGACGCGCTCGCGTTCGGGCTCAACCTGGTGGAGGTGGGCAACACCGTCATCATCGGCGCGCGCGTGCCTCGCGTGGAGGCGGTGCTGCGCGGCCTGGGGCGCAGGCCCGTCAGCGTGCGGTTGGATCAGTTCCACCTGGCCGGGGGCAGCGCGGCGTGCCTGGTGGCGCGGGTGCACACGCTGCCGCCCATGAACGCCCAGCGCTTTCGCGAGGAGCAGCAGCAGGACGAGGCCCAGCAGCTCTCCGCGTGACAGGCATTGAAAGACGAAGACCTCCCCGGGCGACTGGAGCGCGCGGGGAGGTCCGGGGTGAAGCGGGGGGAAGGACTGTCAGGACTGCTGTTCGCTGGAGGCTTCCGGCGCGCTCAGCCCTTCGGCGCTCCAGAAGCGGCGCGGGTGGCCGTCGCCACGGGTGCCGCCGGAGAGCTTGTCCACCCAGGGGTACTTCACCGCCTCTTCCGCCGTGTAGCCCAGGTTGAAGACGGTGGGGCTCTTGGGCTTGTCGGACGCCTTCTCGTACAGCGTGCCGAACAGGCGGTCCCAGAAGTAGTTCGTGATGCCGTAGTTGCCCTGCTCGTTGTGGAAGTGGTGGGACATGTGCAGCCGCTTGATGTCCTTCAGCCACTTCTGCTGCGGGGCGTAGTTGAGGTGCTGGATGCAGTGGCAGAACTCGTAGAAGCACGTGGTCACCATGCCCCAGCCCAGCGCCGCCGCCGCGCCGGACCGGCCGCCGATGAGGTAGCCGATGGGCGTGAGCACCAGCGCGATGGTGGGCAGCGTGGTGTGCAGCGCGCCGAAGAGCACGCGCAGGTCGTGCGGGTCCTGGTGGTGGTCGAAGTGGATGCGCTTCCACGTCACCGCCGTCGCCGCGGACTTGTAGAGGAAGCGACCGTGCAGGATGTACCGGTGGATGAGGTACCAGCCGAACGGGTACGCCACCGTGGCCACCAGCACCGCCGCGGCCATGCGCGCCGGGGCCTCGAACCACTTCACCGACAGCACGATGCAGGTGATGCCGATGAGGATGTAGGCGACGACGGCGTAGTAGGTGAAGAACGAATAGACCAGGTCGCGCAACGACATCCGGTCCAGGTTGTGTTTCCGGTTCAGGAAAGAGACCGCCACGGGGATTCCCTCACTGTTCGCTCCAGCGCGGGTCCCGGTCAGCCGGGGTGCGCGGGGCTCGAAGGCTTGCTCGCATCCCGGCCCTTGGGGTGATGCGGGGGTTCCTGAGCTATCAGTCCAGCTGCCCTTTGGCCCAGGAACGGTGGGGTCCTCTTAGCGCCTTCCTGGAGGCGTTGAGAAGCTCCACTGTTGCCGCGCACCTACATTGTCCGGCTGCCTGGCCTCCATCCGACCCGGGGCCAGACTTCCGTGCCGGGGGCACAAACCCCACCTTTCCGCCCACACGCGAGCGATCGCACGAGGGGGCAGACAGATGGCGCGCAAGGCACAGGGACCACAGGACACCGGGAACCAGGCGGGCGGGCGGCCCGCGCGGCGCAAGACGACGCCCCGGAAGAAGGCGGGCACGGCGAACGCCAGCGAGGGGCGCCTGGAGCTGCGCCGGGACATCGCGGAGTACCGCGCCGCCGCGGAGGCCCAGGCGGACGTCGTGCGCGAGCGCATCAACGCCGCGCTGGAGGTCAGCCGCCGCACCCGCGAGGAGATCGAGCAGCGCATCGCCAGCGAGCTGCACACCCCGCGCGTCACCGCCGCGAAGAAGGCCGCCCCGGCGCGCAAGCGCACCCGCGCCTCCACCCGCGCGTCGGCGAAGTAGGGCGCCGTGGGCCCTGGAGCCTCCTAGGAGCGGAGCGCGGGGACGCGCGCGGCCTGCGCCGCCCCCTCCGCGCCGGAGGACTCCAGGTCCAGGGCGGAGAGCTTGTCCGCGAGGGCCTGGACCCGGTCGCCGCTTCCTCCGAGGGGGGACGCGCCCCGGGCCCCGATGAAGCACACGCGAGCGCGCTCCAGCAGGGCCACCTGGGCGTGCAGCTGCGCGAGGAGGCGCTCCTGGCGGCGTGACAGCGCGTCCAGGTGGTTGAGCTCCTCACCCAGCGACGCGGCGGCGCGCTCCAACTGGCGCCGGGCCACGCCGTCCTGCGCGTCCTGGGCGCGCTTCTTCAATTCCTGCACCTGCGAGTCCACGCTCCCCTGAGACGCGGCGGCGAGCTGGGCCTCCAGCTCCGTGTGGGACTCCGCCAGCGTGAAGGCGTCCCGGGCCAGCTTGCCGAGCACGGCCTGGAGCTTCTCCCGGCCCGGGCCCGTGGCCAGCTTGTGCGCCTCTTCCAGGCTCTGGCGGTAGAGCGTGAGCGCCCGGGCCACCAGCCCGCGCACCTCGCCGGTGAGCGTGGCCTCCAGGCGCATGCCCCGGGTGGCCACCGCGTCCAGGTCCATGGCCAGGTTCGCCGGCAGCGTGCCGATGCTCCAGAACAGCGCCACCACCGCGTAGTCCACCAGCAGCGGGAAGTAGCCCCGGGCCGGCAGGAAGCGCGCGTCGAGCACGTCCTGCACGTACAGCCCCAGCGCCGTGGTGACGGCGGCGGCCCCGGCGCACAGCGCGATCTGCGCGGGGGTGCCCACGCTGTCGCGCCCGTTGCCCCGCCACGCCAGCAGGCCCGCGGCGAGCGCGCCCGCCACCGCGTGTTGCCAGGACGACGGCAGTCCCAGCACATAGGGCAGGGCGGGCAGCAGCACCATCGCCGCGCGCACCAGGGCGTTCTCCGCCGCCTTCGGCTTCACCGCGGTGACGGCCGCCGCCATCAGCGCGAAGTAGCCCGGATCCACCGGGACGCGCAGCACCTGCCGCGCCACGCCGGCCACCATCGCCATGGCCCCGGCGCCCACGAGCGCGGACAGGCAGCGCGACTCGAAGTCCTCCCGCCGGATGAGTTGGATGGAGAGCGACATGGCGCACCGTTCCGTACGTCGGGAGTGACTAGTAGGAGTTGCTCTGCCCGAAGTTCTTCATCGTCTTCTTCTTGAGCGCCATGGACGCATCCCGCACGTCCGCGTCGCTCCGGGCGTTCCCATAGGCTGCCTGGGTCTGGTCCACGTCCGCAAGCTCCCCCGAGAGCGCGGCCGCCGAGGTGCCGAAGAGTCGACGCGCGTTGCCCAGCAGGTCGAGCGCGCCCGTGCGGTCGCCGCTCTTCATCGCCTCCGCGGCCGCTTGCAGCTGCTGCGTGCCCAGCGCGCGGATGGCGTGGACGCGCACGTCGCGGTCCAGGTTCGCGTGCACCACCTGGACGTCGTCCGTCACCTTCGCGCCCAGGGCCAGCGTCACCTGCGACGGCTGGTTGGCCGTCACGTCCACGTACGCCACCGCGGCGTCCAGCACGTTCATGTCCTTCGCGTCCGAGGGCGCGTCCAGCGTCAGCTTCACCACCACGCGCGCGGACTGGCCGCCCGTCAGGTCGTAGAGGGGGATGCGCACGGTGTTGCCCTCGCGCGTGGACGGCAGGCCCATCACCTCCACGCCGCTCACGCCGGGCGGCAGCGTCAGCGTCAGGCTCACGTTGCGAGCGACGGTGCTGGCGGCCTGCTCCAGCTCGCGGGTGAAGATGGTGGCCAGCTGCGAGGAGTCGCTGATGAAGCCGGAGAAGCCGCCGCCGCGCTCGGCCATGCCGCGCATCAGCGTGTCGTTGAAGCCGGTCCCCACGCCCAGCGCGCTCACGGTGATGCCCGTCTCGCGGATCCTCCCCACCTCGGAGAAGAGCCCGTTGTTGGACGTCACGCCCTCGGTGGGCTCGCCGTCGCTCAGCAGGATGGCGCGCGTCACCCGGTAGTCGCTGGCGTACGCGCGCACCGCCTCCGCGCCCGCCACCAGCCCGCCGCTCATGTTCGTGCCGCCGTTCACCTGGATGGCTTCGATGGTGCCCAGGAGCTCGCGGCGCGTGGTTTCGTCAATCTTCACGCTGGGCACCACCGTCACGTCGGAGCCGTAGTGCACCAGCGCCAGCCGGTCGCCCTCGCGCAGCTGCCGCACCAGCTCCTGGGCCGCGCGCTTCGCGTCCGCCAGCTTGCCGCCATCCATGGACCCGGAGCGGTCCACCACCAGCGCCAGGTTCACCGGCACGCGCTGGGTCTTCTCCGGCAGGCGCGCGGACAGCTCGAACACCGCGAAGGCCTCACCCGGCCCCGCCTTCACGTAGGCGCCGGACAGCTTGCCCGTGAGCTCCACCGTGCCGGCGTTGCCGGAAGCGGGCCGGCCCAGCACGACGGGCAGCACCCCGTTGACGGGCGTCTCATCCGGCTGCACCACGGTGTGGGTCCGGTCCAGGGCCCCCGGGGTGGGCGTGCTCCGGCGCGTGTGCCCGTTGGGGAGCGTGTTGCCCATGGGCGGGTGCGACGAGGTCTTCGCGAAGAGCGAACGCGCGTCGAGCGCGAGCGCGCCCAGGAACAGCAGGCCAGCAAGGGACAGCAGCAGTTTGGTGCGGTTCATGCGCGGCGGACCTTCCCCCAAGGGGTGCGAGCGGACGAGCACACGCTCGCAGAGCCGTCACCCGGGCGCATCGGTCACTGGGAGGACCCTCCTCCCGATGACCGATGGGGCGGATCCGAACCGGAGGCCGCCTGGGGTCAGGCCGCGTCCGGCGGGCCGTGCCGCACCAGCTCCTCCACGGCGCCGCGCACGCGCGCCTCGTCGAAGGGCTTCTCCAGCAGCGGGTTGGGGATGCGCTCCAGGAACTCGCGCGCGCCGGAGGTGAAGGCGCCGCCGGACACGAAGACGAAGCGGCGCTCCAGGCCCGGGTATTCGCGCCGCACGGCCTCGTACACGTCGCGGCCGGCGAGGTCCGGCATCATCACGTCGCACAGCACCGCGTCGAAGCCCGGAGCGCGCGACATGCGCTCCAGCGCCTGGCGTCCGCTCGTGGCCACCTCCACGTCGTGGCCGCGCAACAGCCGCTGCAGCACGCGGCCCACCGCGGGCTCGTCGTCCACCACCAGCACGCGGCCTCGCGGCACCACGGGCGCGGCGGGCACGGGGGCCTCCGGCGGGCGGACGACGGGGTCGGGCCGCGGCGAGGGCAGCACCACGCGGAACGTGCTGCCCTGGCCCAGGGTGCTCTCCACGAGGATGTCGCCGCCCAGCCCGCTGATGATGCCGTGGCAGATGGACAGCCCCAGGCCGGTGCCCACGCCCACGGGCTTGGTGGTGAAGAACGGATCGAAGATGCGCCCCATCACCTCCGGCGCGATGCCGCTGCCCGTGTCGCGCACCTCCACCACCACCTGCTCGCCGGACGCGCGCGTGGCGAGCACGATTTCATGGTCGTGCGCGGAGCCCTCCGGGATGGCCTGCGCCGCGTTCACCACCAGGTTGAGGAACACCTGGCAGAGGCGGCCCTCGTTGGCCATCACCTGCGGCACGGTGCCGTACTCCCGGCGCAGCCGCGCGCGGTGGCGGATCTCATTGGCGGCCATCATCACCACCGAGTCCAGCACCGCGTGCACGTCCACCGGCGTCATGCGCTCTTCATCCGGCCGCGAGAACGTCTTCAGCTGGCGGACGATCTGGCGCACGCGCTCGGCGCCCTCGCACGCCTCGCCCAGCACCTCCTGCCACTCGGCCACGTCCGGCGGGCGCACGCCGCGCACGCCGGGGCCGGGGGACAGGTGTTGGCGGAACTCGTCCGACAGGAAGCCCAGGTTGGAGAGCACGAAGGCCAGCGGGTTGTTGATTTCATGCGCGATGCCCGCCGCGAGCGTGCCCACCGACGCCAGCCGGTCCGCCAGCGTCAGCCGCGCCTGGAGCTGGCGCTGCTCCGTCACGTCGCGCGCGATGGACACCACCGCGGGCTGGCCGTCGAAGCGCAGGGGCAGGCTGGCCAGCTCCACCACGCGCGTGCGCCCGTCGCGCAGCACCAGGCGCCGCTCGCTGGTGAGGGGCGTGCTGTCCACGGACGCCACGCCCGTGCCCGGCACGTCCGCCAGGAACTCCGACAGCCGGCGGCCCACCAGCTCCTCGGCGCGCGCGAAGCCCAGCGCGGTGACGAGCGCCGCGTTGGCGTAGACGATGTGGCCGTCGCGCTCGATGGCCGCCGGGTCGGGGAAGCCCTCCATCAGCGCGCGCAGGCTGGCCTCGGAGCGCTTCAGCGCCTCCTCCACCTGACGGCGCTCCGTGATGTCGCGCGCCAGGCCCTCCACCGCCACCACGCGGCCCGCGGAGTCCGTCACCGGCGCCACCACGTGCTCCAGCCACAGCAGGCTGCCGTCGGGGCGCAGGAAGCGCAGCTCCACCGTTGAGCCGTCCACGGACTGGGGCGACTCCAGCAGCCGCTCCAGCGCGGCCCGGTCATCCGGGTGCACCTGCCGGTACCACAGCTCCGGATCCGAGTAGTGCGCCTCCGGCCCCAGGCCCAGCTTGGCGTGCGCCACGCGGCTGACGTACGCGAAGCCGCGCGGTGCTTCACAGCGGTACAGGTACAGCACGTCCGACGCGTTCTCCGCGAGCTGGCGGAAGCGGTGCTCGTGCTCGCGCAGCGCCCGCTCGGACGCGCGGCGCTCCAGCGACACGGAGATGGCGCCGCTGGCCGCGGACAGCAGGTCCACCTCCAGCCGGTCCCACTCGCGCGCCTCGAAGCAGTTGTCGAAGCCCACGAACCCCACCAGCCGGCCCTGCACGCGCAGGGGCAGCACCAGCAGCGTGAGGATGCCCTGCGGCTCCAGCAGGTCCCGCTCGACGGCGGGGAAGGTGGCCACCCGCCCCGTGACGACCTCGCCGCGCTCCAGCAGGTTCACCCAGCGCCCCAGGATGGGCCGCATCGGGAGGTCCTGGAGCATCGGGTTGTCGATCTCCGCGGTCACGCCGGGCGCGCACCACTCGGCGCGCTGGCTGCACAGCAGCGCCCCCTTCGCGTCGGTGAACGTCTCGAAGACGTAGACGCGGCTGGCGCCGGAGGCCTGCCCCAGCGGCGCGAGCGCGGGGCCGTACAGGTCACCACCCTCCGGCACCGACAGCAGCCGCTGCTGCATGTCCACCAGGGCGGTGAGGTAGCGCTCGCGCCGGGCGAGCGCGTCACTCGTGCGCTTGCGCTCGGTGATGTTGTTGAGCGTGCCCGCCATGCCCACCAGCGCGCCGGTGTCGTCGAACGTCACCCGCGCGAAGACCTCCACCCAGCGGAAGCCGCCGTCGCGCGTGAGGTAGCGCACCTCGTGCTGGACGAACTCGCGCTCGCGCGTGAGCAGGGTCTTGCAGACCTCCAGCGTGCGCTCCCGGTCGTCCGGGTGCACGAAGTCCAGCGCGGAGCGGCCCAGGCTCTCCTCCACGGGGAAGCCCGTCACCTCGGTCCACGCGGGATTGAGGAAGACCCAGTTGCGCTCCGTGTCCGTCTGGAAGACGACCTCCTGGAGCGTGTCGATGACCTGCCGGAAGCGGCGCTCGGTGGGGGTGGTGCCGTCAGGCCGGGTGAACGGCATCTGCATGCTGGGGACTCGCGGTGGAAGAACTTGGCCGTGCGGGCGGAACGCCTGGGGACGCGGACGTGGACAGTCGAACGATTGAGGATCGCCGACATGCAGGCAAGGGGGCCTGCGGGAAGAGCGTGACGATGGAAAGCATTCCCTGTCCTTGAGGATGGAGTGGGCTCTGGCTTCTGTCTTCCTTTCTTCCCGGGAGGCGGCGATGACACCATGATGCGTGCGGAAAGCCTCGGCATGTCCGGCGTCACCTCTCCAGCCTCGGATGCCCGCGTGACGGACGGGGATGCCCCGCTCCTGTCAACGCGCGTCATGGACGCGGAAGGGGTTGTGCTCGTCGAGTGCACGGGCCGTGTGCCTTCATTCAACGCACAAGCCGCGGCGCACTTCGGCATCCCGGTTCCCCTCCACATCGAGCACGCCCGCCTGCCTGGGTGTGAATGGGTGCGCGCGGACGGCACACCGCTGCCGCCGGATGAGTCGCCCCTCGCGCGAGCGCTGGCGGGCGAAGCGGTGGACGCCTCCGTGTGGAACGTGCTGCGGCCGGATGGGACGCGCATCGCGCTGCGGTGCACGGCGGTGCCGGTGCGGGGCGCGGACGGGCAGGTCGCCGCGGCGCTCCTGCGCACGCATGCCTTGGACACGTTGCCCGTGGCGGTGCTGGATGCGTCGCGCCTGCTGGCGGAGGCCGGGGCGCTGCTGGGCACGTCGGTGGACGCGGAGGCGCGGCTGGAGCCGCTGCTCAAGCTGCTGGTGCCCTCGCTGGGGGACGGCGCGCTGCTCGTCCTCCGGGGCCCGGGTGGCGCGGGGCAGGAGGCCCTGCGGGTGGCGGCGTCGCTGCACGCGGACCCGGGCCGGCACGCGCTCCTGCGGGAGTTGCTCACGCGCTATCCGCTGGAGCCGCTCGTGCCGGGCGGGCTGCCCGGGGCGTTCGTGTCCGGGGCGGTGGGGCGGCTGCCCCTCCTGTCCGAGGAGCACGTCGCGGCCCTCGCGCTGGACGCGGAGCACGCGCGGCTGATGCGCGAGCTGGGGCCGCACGGCTGCCTGAGCGTGCCGCTGGGCGCGCGCGGCAACGTGCTGGGCGCGCTGCTGCTGCTGCGCTCCAACGGGCCGCGGGCCTTCGGCGCGGAGGAGGAGCACTTCCTCACGGAGCTGGCCCACCGCACCGCGCTCTACCTGGAGAACGCGCGGCTGTACCGCGAGGCGCGCGAGGCGGTGCGCCAGCGCGACGAGTTCCTGGGCATCGCGAGCCACGAGCTGAAGACGCCGCTCACGCCGCTGAGCCTCAAGGTGCAGCTGCTGCAGAAGCAGGTGGTGGTGCTGGCGCGCGAGGGCAAGGAGGTGCCCACCGAGCGCGTCGCCGAAGCGCTGGACGTGGTGCAGCGCCAGGTGCGCCGGCTGTCGGGGCTGGTGGACAACCTGCTGGACGTGTCGCGCATCACCGCGGGCCGGCTGCGGCTGGAGCTGGAGGAGCTGGACCTGGCGAGCGTGGCCGCGGAAATCCTCTACCGCTTCTCCCCCGCGGCGGCGCAGGCCGGCACGGAGCTGGGCCTGGAGGCGCCGGTGCCGGTGGTGGGCCGCTGGGACCGGCTGCGGCTGGAGCAGGTGGTGACGAACCTGGTGTCCAACGCGCTCAAGTACGGCGCGGGCCAGCCCGTCATCGTGGGCGTGGAGGCGCAGGGCTCACTGGCGCGGCTCACCGTGAAGGACCACGGCATCGGCATCGCGCCGGACGACCTGGCGCGCATCTTCGAGCGCTTCGAGCGCGCGGTGAGCGACCGGCACTACGGCGGCCTGGGCCTGGGGCTCTACATCACCCGCCAGATTGTCGAGGCGTTCGGCGGCACGGTGCGCGCCGTCAGCACGCCCGGGCAGGGCGCCACGTTCATCCTGGAGCTGCCCCGGGGCGACATCCCGGAGGAGTGGCTCAGCGCGCACGCGGCGCCGGGGCCGACCCAGGGCGAGTAGCCGCCAGTCCGCTCAGGCGACCTCCAGCACCGTCCACTCGCGCACCTCGCCCGCGAGCGTCACCTCCACCACGTCGCCGGCCTTCTTGCCCAGCAGGGCGCGGCCCACGGGCGAGCTGGGGGTGATGACGGAGAGGAAGCCGTCGCCCCCGGGGCCGGTGAGCTCGGTGCCCGCGCCGGCGGGGAGCACGAAGAAGGTGCGCTCGGCGAAGCCGTCCTCGTCCTCGGTGCTGCAGTCCACCAGGGCGCCCAGGCCCACGGGCCCCTGGCGCGGAAAGCGCGGCAGCTCCTTCTGGCCGAAGGCGGTCAGCGCCTGCAGCTCTTCTTGAAGGCGGCGGGCGCGCTGGGCCTGGCCCGTGGCGAGGCTGCCGTACTCGATGGCGGCGCGGCCGTCCTCCTTCTTCTCGGACTCCGTGGCGAGGCTGCGGGCGGCCTCGCGGGCGTCAGCCTCCGCGCGGTGGGCCAGCCGGTCGCTCTGCTGGAGCCGCTCGGCCAGTTGGTGGAGCAGGGTGTGCTTGTCGAGTCGCATGGGTATCGGTACAGGACTGTAGCGCCCGGTGCGAACGCCTCCAGTTTTCAGCCCGGCGGAGCCCCATGCTTTGATTGAATGGGACCCATGACGCCTCAGGAACGCTCGCAGAAGGCCCACGAACTCGTCGCGAAGGGCGCCGTGCTGCTGGACGTGCGCACCCCGGAGGAGTTCCAGCAGGGACACCCGGAAGTCGCCCGCAACATCCCCGTGCAGGTCCTGGCCCAGCGCCTCTCGGAGGTGGGCCCGGTGGGCACGTCCGTGGTGGTGTACTGCGCGGCGGGAGGCCGCAGCGCGGTGGCCGCGGAGCTCTTGCGCAAGGGCGGCTTCCCGGACGTGTTCGACCTGGGGTCGGTCAAGAACTGGTAGGCCCAACGGGTGAGCCCGCGCCGCCGGCCCACGTGACAGCGGGCCGGGTCTTGCGTCAGCGTGCGCGCTGAAAAGCGCCATGCAGACCCGCACCACCGGCTTCCTCCTCGTCGCCCTGTCCGGCGCCTCCTTTGGCGCGCTGGGCCTGTTCGCGCGCCTGGCCTACGCGGCGGGCACGGACATGCCCACGCTGCTGTTCCTGCGCTTCTCACTGGCGGGGCTGGTGCTCGCGGCCGTGATGGTCGCGAAGGGCGGCACGTGGCCCCGGGGCCGCGTGCTGGGTGGCCTGGTGCTGCTGGGCGCGGTGGGCTACTTCACGGAAGGCAGCGTCTACTTCATCGCGCTCCAGCACGCGTCCGCCGGGCTGGTGGCGCTCTTGCTCTACCTCTTCCCCGCGCTGGTGGCCGTCATCCAGGTGGCCCTGGGGCGTGAGCACCTGAGCCGTCCCCGCTGGCTCGCGGTGGGGCTGGCCCTGTGCGGCACGGCGCTCACGGTGGACCCGGGGCCGGACGCGAAGCCGCTGGGCATTGCCCTGGGCGTGCTGTCGGCGGTCATCTACGCGCTCTATGTCCTGTCCAGCGCGCGGGTGGCGGGGCCGGCGGGACCGCTCGCGGCGAGCACCGTCGTCCCGCTGTCCGCGGGGCTCGCCTTCGGGGCGCTGATGCTGGTGAAGGGCCCGTCCTTTCCCCAGACGTTGGGCGGCTGGGGTGCGGTGGCGGGCCTGTCGCTGCTGTCCACGGTGGTGGCGATGCTCACGTTCTTCGCGGGCCTCAAGCGCATTGGCCCGGTGAACACGTCGCTGCTCTCCACGCTGGAGCCGGTGATGGCGGTGGTGCTGGGCGCCATCTTCCTGGGTGAGCGGCTGTCGCTCCGGCAGGGCCTGGGCGGCCTGCTCATCCTCGTGGCGGTGGTGGTGCTGGCCCGGAATGACTCCGGCCGCCCGGAAGCTGGAGCGGCCGGAGCCTGAAGCGCGCGGGCTACAGGCGCTTGAGGAACTGGTGCACGTCGTGCACGAAGCGCTCCGGGCGCTCGGCGTGCGGCGCGTGGCCGGTCTCCGGATAGAGCAGGTACTTCGCGCCGGGGATGGCGCGGGCCAGGGCGCGCTGCTCGTCCACGGAGAAGAAGCCGTCATGGTCCCCGCCGATGATCAGCGTGGGCACGCGGATGCGGCCCAGGCGCGCGGAGTGGTCCTCCGCGATGAGCCCGTCCAGCGCGTCCTGCCACACGCGCGCGGGCAGCTTGGAGCTCTCCGAGACCAGGGTGTTCAGATAGGACTGGGGCACGGGCGCGTAGAAGGTGCTGGCCTGGAACTCGTAGATGAAGGCGGGGTCCACGGGGTCGGTCAGCGTGTCGACGACCTCCTTGAGGCCCAGGGCCACTTCATTGCCCGCCACGGTGGGCGCGGAGCCCACCAGCACCAGCGCCCTCACGCGGTGGGGGAAGTCCAGCGCCACCTGCTGCGCGATGAAGCTGCCCATGGAGTGGCCCACGAGCACGGCGCGCGAGACGTGCATCGCGTCCAGGAAGGCGACCACGTCCCGGGCGAACGCCTGCTGCGTGTAGCAGCACAGCGGACGGGTCGAATCACCGTGGCCGCGCTGGTCCAGCGCGTACACGTGGAAGTCGCGAGGGAAGCGCGGCAGGTCCAGGTCCCAGGTGTGGTGCGAGTCCGTATAGCCGTGCAGGAAGACGACGACGGGCCCGTCCTGACGGCCCTGCTCCACGTAGCGGAGCGTGACGCCGGTGGACAGCCGCACGGAGCCCTCACGTGCGTTGGCGCCACCCCCGCGGTCGGAGTCCTCCAGCGCGGCCGGAGCACTCACGAGGTCGGGCTCGGAACCCGAAGCCATGTCGGGTCCACAGCCGGCGAACAGCAGCACCGCGAGGAGGGCAGGAAGGAACCGCGTCATGCGTCAGGGCCTCTTTGGGATGGGACGCGGCGGGTAGGTCCGCCGCGGGGATACACGCCATCCTAAAGAGACCTCTGACATCCCATCCGAAAACCTGTCCTGACAGGTCGGAAACGACACCCGGAAGGGTCTGGCCCACCCCGGTCGGGGACGCCTAGTGGCAGGAGTACACCCGGGTGTCTTGGAGCCAATCCCGGCAGGTCACCATTCCTCCGCCGTAGTCATCCGCGCGATAGGTGCACTCCTCTTCACCGGCACAGGCGACGACACTCCCGTCGTTGCACTCGACGACCACCTGGCACGGGCCCTCGTAGCGCTCCGTGGCATAGGCCACCACGGGAACCAGCACGCCCAGCGCCAAGGCCACGCATGACACCAACGCCATCCACTTCATGGAGACGCTCCTCGCCCATGGGGCGCTATGAGGTTTTCCATGTTAGTCTGGTCTATCGGCTCCCGGCGCGTCAAACCCTGCTCAGGGCCGCCGCGCGAAGATGAACTCGCCCACGCCGCCCAGGCGCTGTTCGCGCTTGAGGATGCGGAAGCCGGCGGTCTCCACCAGCCGGAAGGTGTCCCGGTTGAGGCGGCAGCCGCCGGACAGCCGCCGCCACGCGGGTGTCAGCAGGTCCTGCGCGGTGGCGATGGCGCGGTGGGGCGCCCGCACGTGCTCCAGCAGGCGCAGCTCACCGCCCGGCCGCAGGACGCGCATCACCTCCGCGAGCGCCGTGGCCGGCGCGTCCACGCAGCAGAACACCAGGCTGGAGACCACCGCGTCGAAGGAGCCGTCCGTGAACGGCAGCGCCTGCGCGTCCGCCTGGAGCAGCGCCACGCCGCTTCTGCGCGCCCGCGCCCGCACCAGCGCCTCCAGGTCCACGTCCACCGCCGTCACCGACGCCACCGTGTCCGGATAGGCCGGCAGCGCCAGGCCCGTGCCCGCGCCCACCTCCAGCACCTTGCCGGAAAGCCCCTCCACCAGCTGCCGCCGGGCGGCGTTCAGCCCCGCCCAGCCCAGCGGCGCCATCAGCGCGTCGTACGCCAGTGCCCTCACGTGGAACCCCCCTCCCAGCGAATCGCGGACCTGCCCATGGACCCTGCTACCGCGCCGTCTCCACCCGGCCCTGCGGCGCGGACGGCTTCTGTGAGGAGGAGCTCGGCGCCTGCTTGCGCAAGAGGCCCCACAGTCCGTACACCACCAGCAGCAGGCTGCCGTACTGCGCCGGCGTCAGGCCGAAGTAGCGCGCGTCCACGTACGACAGGTCCGTGGCCCGCAGGAAGTCCAGGCTGAAGCGGGACGCGGCGTACAGGAGCGCCAGCAACGGCAAGAGCCGCCCCTTCATCTTCGGCAGGTCGCGCACCGCGTACAGCAGGGCCGTGAGCGCGAACAGCACGATGGCGTCGTAGAAGCCCAGGTCGTGCCGGTTGCCGTTGGGGAACTGCACCGCCAGGAAGAAGTCCGTCAGCTTGCCCGGGTGGTCGTGCACCGCGAAGCACCCCAGCCGCGCCACCGCCCAGCCCGGTGCCACGCCCAGCGCGAAGCTGTCCGCGTAGTCGTTGAAGCGCAGCTTCTTCACCCGGAAGAACACCACCGCCGCCACGATGCCGCCCAGAAGGCCGCCAAAGGACGACAGGCCGTCCCAGAACCGGAGGATCTGGAACGGGCTCTTGGACAGCTCCTCCGGGTGGTAGAAGAACAGGTGCACCCAGTGGCCGAAGAGCATGCCGGCCGCCACCCCCCACATCGCGAAGTCCGCCAGCGGGTTGGGATCCAACCCCTCGCGCTCCGCCTGCTTCGTCAGCAGCCGGGCAGCCAGGAGGATGCCCGCCGCCACGAAGACGTTGAAGGGGTTCAGCTCCAGGGGCCCCAGCTTGAACGAGGGGGCATGCCAATAGGGAATCAAGGGGGCTCCAGAAAGGCCAGGGACCCGCCCGGGCACTGGCCCGGAGGATGGAACGCGAACAATCGGCGCATCCCGGGCTTCCCTCCACCTCTTTTTCACCCCCACGCCCGCCGGATGCGCAAGCCCCACCCGGACGCCCTCCTGGGCCCCCGCCCCTCCTGCCTGCCCCTTCCCCACATCCGCTGGCGGACAGAGCCCGTGTGCGCCCCTCGCCATTGCCCTCGTCCCCCGGAGGGAATCCGTTGTGTTTCCAGAGGTTCGGGGAAGCCGAGCGAGGACCGAGACACCAGACAATGGGTGTCTATTACGGAAATCCCGTGATTTTTTGTCAGGGGGGCGCGGTCAAATCCCCCGGTTGGCCCCCAGCGCATGGGGAGAGGGGAGGGCAGGTGATGCAACGGCTCCGGGCGACGCCCGCGAGCCCGACCCACCGGATCCGAAGGGGCTTGTCAGGGTCCCCAGGTGGACGTGGTCGTACCGCAGGTGCTCTCCCTTCGGGGCCCGGCGCGGATAGGCGGTTCAAGGAGCACAGCCATGAAGTCTTTCCTGTTGGTACCCAAGGAGTCCATCGAGACGCAGGCCCGGCCCGGAGTGCGTGGCACGGCGCAGGGCGAGCGCGTCCTCAGCCGCAGCACCGCGCTGCGCTTCAGCGCCGGACAGAAGGCACCGGATGCCCTCACCGCCCTCGGCCTGCGGTCCGCGACGCTGCCCGGCGTGAAGCCCGCCGTCAGCGACCAGGAGCCCCGCGGCCGCAAGCGTGCCCGCGGCAAGAAGGCCAGCGACGTCGACGCCACGCCCATGCCCGGCGCTCCCGTGACGGAACAGTCCGGCACGGAGGAGGTCGGCAGCTACCGGTTCATGCCCCTCATCGGCGCCACCATGGCGCACTTCTACTCCCAGGACGCGGAGAAGGCGGCCCGGGGGGAGCTGGCGGCGGAGTTCGAGTTCATCCCGGACGTGGTGCCCCTGTCCTTCCCCGGCCCGGTGTCCGCCGGCCAGACGGGGCCGCGCAACCGTGGCATGAGCTCGCTCGCCACTCGCGAGTGGCCTGACGAGTCCGGTGTCCCCCTGGCGCACGCCCAGGGCATCCGGGGCGCGGGCGTGATGCTGGGCATCCTGGACACCGGCGTGGACGCGGACCACCCGGAGCACGCGAGCAAGACCATCCAGTTCCGCTACGTCTCGCTCTTCCCCAACTCGCCGCACAACCCGGCGCGCGACGTGCGCGGCTTCGACCCGGACGGCCACGGCACCCACGTGTGCGGCATCGCCGCGGGCGTGCACCACGGCGTCGCGCCGGAGGTGGACCTGTACGCCGCGTCCGTCATCGAATCGGAGACCATCCGCACCAGCCTGGGCCGCGTGGCCGCCGGCATGGAGTGGCTGCTCCACCAGTTCAGCCGCCCGGAGAACGCGTCACGTCCCGCCGTCGTCAACCTGTCGCTGGGCTTCCCGCTGCAGCCGCCCCCGGGCATCTCCGAGGCGGACTACCTGCTCAACCAGCGCGCCCTGCAGGCCATGCTGCGTCGGCTTCTGGACAGCAACATCCTGCCCATTGTCGCGGCGGGTAACAGTGGACCCGACACGGTTGGTTACCCAGCGGCCTTTCCCGAGGCGTTGGCTGTGGGGGCAGTCGACTTCGAGCGCAACGTGGCCACTTTCTCGGCCAGCGGCGCCGTGGGGCGGCGTGTCGTGCCTGATGTCATGGGCTACGGGGTGAACGTGTATTCGTCTACTGAACGCCGCTGCAACAATCAGGCGTTCTATGAACGAATGAGTGGCACGAGCATGGCGGCGCCTTATGTCGCGGGTATCGCTGCACTGTATCGTTGCCGTGCCCCTGACTTGACGGCATTGGAAGTGAGAGATTTGATTCTGGCCAATGCCATCAAGCTTCCTCGCTCGGCGAACCACCGGACGGGGAAGGGCCTGGCTGTTTTCAGGTGACGCGGTAGTTGCCGGGGCCGGTGCCACGTGAGCACCGGACCTGGGGAGGATGTGGCCATGCGCAGGAAGAATGGCGTGCCGGGCGAACCCCAAGACATATCGGCCCGGATGTCCTCCGTCGCCGCCGTGCGTCCGCTGCCTGGCAGCGGAGGCACGGTGCGCGCGTTGCCGGGCGCCGGTGGCCTGGAGCGTGACGCGCAGCCGAGCGGCGACATCGACGTCACGGTGATGCCCCGGGAGCCGGCCGCGCCGAAGCGTGCCGCCGCGTCCCCGCGGGCCCCCATGCGCTCGCGCGCGGAGCTCTACAAGGAGGGCCAGGCGGAGAACGCCCGCTTTCGCGAGAGCTTCATGCGCTGGCTGGAGGCACACCAGTTGGTGGGCGCCGTGCGCGCCATGAGCGAGCCGGGCGGTTCCCTGCCCATGCTGCACGTGAGGTGCGCCCCGCGCGTGCTGGACCAGCTGCGCCGTGCGCCGGAGTTCGAGGCGGGCACGATGATGCCGCTCGAGCAGCTGTACTAGTCCCGCTCCAACGCCTCCTGTCCCAGGCCCCGCTTCCCTTGTAACGGAAGGCGGCCCTCCGGCGGTCTATCCCGCCTTCGCGAAAGTCGGGCACCCACGCTGGGGGCGCCCACGCTGTCGCACCGGGAAGAAGCTTGCTCGCCGCGTTCACCCCTGTGGAACCGACGGCGGGGCTGCTTCTTCCTGATTAACCTAGAAACTCAGGATTGTAGCGGCCGGACGCCACTGAACGGCGGGACCAGTGTGCTGTCTGGGATTGGACGGTGTCAGTCAATCCGGCAGGCGTCCTCGAAGGACAGACGCGGGTTGCGCGGGAAGAGCTTCGCCGGGTCGCCGTAGCCCAGGTTGAGGAGGATGTTCGACTTCCAGCCGGTGCCCTGGAGGAAGGCCGCGTCCACCTTCGCCTTGTCGAAGCCGCCCATGGGGCCGCAGTCGAGCCCCAGCGCGCGCGCCGCGAGGATGACGTAGCCCGCCTGCAGGGAGCCGTTGAGGAAGGCCGCCTGCTCGCGCGCCTCCGGCGTCTGCCCGGCGAAGACGCTCTTCATGTCGCGCGACGGGAACAGCCTGGGCATCTGCTCGTGGAACGCGGTGTCGTACGCGACGATGGCCGTCACCGGCGCCTGCATCGTCTTGTCCACGTTGCCCGGGGACAGCGTGGGCTTGAGCCGCTCCTTGGCCTCGCGGCTCTTCACGAACACCAGGCGCACCGGCTGGCTGTTGACCGCGGTGGGCGCCATGCGCGCCAGCTCATAGATGCGGCGCAGCGTCTCCTCCGTCACCGGCCGGTCCTGCCAGCCGTTGTGCGTGCGCGCTTCCGTGAAGAGCCGCGCCAGCACCTCCGCGTCCAAGGCCGTGTTCGTCGTCGCCATGCGTGTCGTCCTCCGTTGCGAACACCCCATGGCTATCCGCGTCACTTTTATTTCGCAAGCAACTTCCAAAAAGTAAGTGCGTGCCGGGCGGAGGGGGCGGGCGCTATACTTCCGGGCGGAGGCGACACGATGCATGACGACCTGAGTCCGCTGTGCTCGCGGTTCCTGGCGGCGGCCGACCTGCTGGGCCGACGCTGGACGGGCGTCATCCTGCGCATCCTGATGGACGGGCCGTGCCGCTTCGGGGAGCTGACGGAGCGCATCGGCACCATCAGCGAGCGCGTCCTGTCGGAGCGGCTCAAGGACCTGGAGGCCGAAGGCATCCTCGAGCGCCACGTCGACCCGGGCCCGCCCATCCGCTCCGAGTACCGCCTGACGGAGAAGGGGCAGGCGTTCTGGAAGGTCATCGACGAATTGGGCAAGTGGGCGGAGCGCTGGGTGGACGTGAAGGCTCCGGCGCAGGCGCGCAAGGGCGTGGGCGCGAAGTCCACGCGGGCCGCGCCCCGGAAGCGCAAGAGCGCCTGACGTCCGGAGCGCGGTTGCAGCCTGGCGGCCTAGAAGTTGTGGCCGCCGTCCACGTCGATGGTGCGGCCGTTGAAGTAGTCGCACTCCACGATGAACTTCACGGCCACCCAGATGTCCTCCGGCTCGCCGATGCGGCCCACCGGGATGGCGGCCACCAGCGCGTCGCGGGCCTTCTGGTTCATCCCCTGCGTCATGGGCGTCTCAATCATGCCCGGCGCGATGGCGCCCACGCGGATGCCGAACGGCGCGAACTCGCGCGACCAGGTGACGGTGTTGGCGGCGAGTGCGGCCTTGGCGGACACGTAGTTGGACTGGCCGCGGTTGCCGTGCCGCGCGATGGACGACATGTTCACGATGACGCCGGGGCGCTGGTCCGTCTCCACCATCTTGGAGACGACCTCGCGCACCATCAGCGTGGCGCCGGTGAGGTTCACGCCGATGACGGCGTTCCAGTCCGCCGTGGACAGCTTCTTCACCTGGCCGGTGGTGCGGTCCTTCTTCACGAGCAGCGCGTCGCGCAGGATGCCCGCGTTGTTGATGAGGCCGTTGAGGCCGCCCATGGCGCCGTGCGCCCACTGCACGAAGTCCGTGACGTCCTGCTCGTTGGACACGTCCAGCTTGCGGCGGTGGATGCCCGCGGGCAGCGCCGCGAGCTTCTCCTCGTTGACGTCGCCAACGGCCACCTGGCCGCCCGCCTCGTGGATGCGCTGGGCGAAGTGCGCGCCCATGCCCTGCGCGCCACCCGTCACGATGATCTTCAGGTCCTTCAGCTGCATGTGCCTCTCCTTGGGCGTGTCCGAAAAACGCGCGCAGGGTACGCACACCGCGCGGGCCCTGGCCAGCGCCGCGGAGGCTGAAACCTGAATCAAGCTTCAACTTCTCATGAGGCCCGGACCCCCGACGCGGTGCGTTGGGGGCCGGGTGCTGGAACTAGAGGGCGTCCGAGATGACGGAGCCCAGCCGCTTCATGCCCTCGACGATGAGCTCGGGCGGGCGGTTGGAGTAGTTCAGCCGCATGAACTGCGGCTTCTGGTCGTTGGCGAAGAATGGCGCGCCGGGGACGAAGGCGACCTTCTGCTCCACGGCCAGGGGCAGGAGCTTCGCCGCGTCCAGCCCCCCGGGCAGCTCCACCCAGAGGAACATGCCGCCGTCCGGCCGGGTCCACTGGGTGCCCTGGGGCATGTGGGCCTTGAGCGCGTCCAGCATCGCGTTGGCGCGCTGGGCGTAGATGGGCATCAGCGCCTGGATGTGGCCCGCGTAGTCGAACGTCTCCAGCAGCCGCGCCGTGGCGCGCTGGGCGAGCGTGGCGGTGTGCAGGTCCGTGGCCTGCTTCGCGATGGTCATCGGCTTGAGCAGCGCCTTGGGGCCCGTCACCCAGCCCAGGCGCAGGCCGGGGGCCAGCGTCTTGGAGAAGGTGGACAGGGACAGCACCACGCCCTGGTCGTCCAGCGACGCCAGCGACGGCAGGTGCACGCCCTTGAAGCGCAGCTCGCCATACGGGTCGTCCTCCAGGATGACGAAGCGGTGCTCCTGGGCCAGCCGCACCAGCGCCTTGCGGCGCTCCAGGGACAGGGTGGTGCCCTTGGGGTTCTGGAAGTTGGGGATGACGTAGAGCAGCTTCGGCTGGCGCTTCTTCAGCAGGGCCGCCAGGTCGTCCGTGTCCATGCCCGCGTCGTCGCTGCGCACGGTGGCGAACTCCACCTCGTAGCCGCCGAAGGTCTGCAGCGCCGCCAGGTAGCTGGGGTCCTCCACGACCACCAGGTCACCCGGGTCGAGGAGGATCTTCCCCGCCAGGTCCAGGCCCTGCTGCGAGCCGCTGGTGATGAGCACCTGGTCCGCGTGGACGTTCTGGCCCTTGCGGGCCAGGTGCCCGGCGATCCACTCGCGCAAGGGGGCGAAGCCCTCCGTGGTGCTGTACTGGAGCGCGGAGCGCCCGTCCGCGTCGCTGGCGAAGGTCTCCGCGAACGCCTTGGCGATGGCGTCCTTCGGGAAGAGCTCCGGGGCGGGCAGGCCGCCGGCGAAGGACAGGATGTCCGGGCGCTCGGCGATCTTGAGGATCTCCCGCACCGCGGACGTCTTCATCCGGGACATGCGCTGGGACAGCCGGTAGGCCGGAGGAGGGGGCAGGGGTGCACTCATAGCGTCCGCGCTCATGTTCATTCTCCGTTCAACAGCTCATCGGGGACACGCACGTGCGTGTCTTCCTTCAAGGTCGACAGGACGATGGTGGTGCTCGTGCGGGTCACACCTGGAATGGTGCGCAGCGTCTCCACGAGCAGCGAGTCCAGCGTCCGCGTATTCGCGGTCTTCACCTTCAAGACGTACGAGTCCTGCCCCGCGACCCGGTGGGCCTCCAGCACGTCCTCCAGCTCGGCCACCTTCCGCGCGAAGCCCTCGAAGTGCTTGGGGTGCTCGATGCTCACCCCGATGAAGGCGGTGATGTCCTTGCCCAGCTGCGTCGCGTCCACGCGCGCCGTGTAGCCGGTGATGACGCCCTTCTCCTCCAGCTTGCGGATGCGCTCCGCCACCGCCGGCTGGGACAGCTTCACCCCACGTGACAGCTCCAGCTGCGTGGCCCGGCCATCGCGCTGAAGCATGTCCACGATGCGATAATCCAGGGCGTCCATGGGGCTTTAGACCTTATTTTTATAAGCGGTCTTGGCGGTCGACGGTGAAGTTATATGCATCCGACCCGGAGTGCAAGTCCGTTTGCATGCAAAGTGGTTGGTGCCGCCGGAGGGGCCTCCGCCCGACCTCCGGAGTCCCCCGGCAGGCAGGCGAAAGGTGGTGCTGGAGGGGTCGCCAGGGAGTGCTCCCGCGAGCGAAAGGGGGGCGTGGTGGACACTTCCGCGCTCACGGCCCGGCGCTGTCACGGCAGGTGTTTGACGCCGCGCGTCCGTGTCTGTCTTTGACGCAAGGAGCCATCCATCCGCTTTTGACAGGGCGGTCGGCCGGGTGCTACCCGTTCTGAAAGATGAATCGCCCTTCAACTTCAGAACGCGTCCCCGTCACGCCGCGCGGTCAGCGGACGCGGCAGAAGCTGTTGAAGGCCGCGGAGGCGGTGTTCGGCGACAAGGGCTACGAGCGCGCGTCCATCGCGGACCTCACGCGCAAGGCCAGCGTCGCGCTGGGCACCTTCTACGTGTACTTCCCCGACAAGCAGTCCATCTTCGTGGAGGTGGTGGACGAGCTGGGAGCGCGCCTGCGCCGCCTCATCGCGGAGTCCACGGCCGCGTGCACCACGCGCCTGGAGGTGGAGCGCGAGGGGCTGCGCGCCTTCTTCGAGTTCGTGCGCCAGCACCCGAACCTCTACCGCGTGGTGCGGCAGGCGGAGTTCGTGGACGCGGACTGCTACCGCCGCTACTACGACCGCTTCGCCAAGGGCTACGTGCGCGGCCTCACGCAGGCCATGGACAAGGGCGAGGTGCGCCGCATGGACCCGGAGGCGCTCGCCTACTGCCTGATGGGCATTGGCGACTTCCTGGGCATGCGCTGGGTGCTCTGGGAGGAGGACCCGGGCCTGGAGCGCGTGCTCGACACGGCGATGGCGCTGCTGTCCCACGGCCTGCCGTCCCACCTCCAGGCCGTCCCGCCCCCCTCGCGGCCCGCCGCGAAGCCTTCGAAGCCCACCCCCCCCAAGCCGTCCCCCCGCCGTCCGTCACGCGGTCCCCGGAGCTGAATCCCCGTCATGCGTTACGCGAACATCCTGTCCACCGGCCGCTACGTCCCCGAGAAGCTCCTCACCAACGCCGACGTGGAGAAGATCCTGGGCGAGAAGGTGGACGAGTGGCTCCAGCAGAACGTGGGCATCAAGCAGCGCCACGTGATGGCGGACCACCAGGCCACCAGCGACCTGGCCGTGGCCGCCGCGAAGGAGGCGCTGGCCCGCGCGAAGGTGGATCCGAAGGAGCTGGACCTGGTGCTCGTGGCCAGTGACACGCCGGACTACCTCTCCCCCGGCACGTCGTCCGTGGTGCAGGCGAAGCTGGGCGCGGTCAACGCGGGCACCTACGACATCAACGCGGCGTGCGCCGGCTGGGTGACGGCGCTGGACGTCGCGTCGAAGACGATCTCCGCGGACGACAGCTACCAGCGCATCCTGGTGGTGGGCGCCTACGGGATGACCCGGTACGTGAACTGGAAGGACAAGAAGACCTGCACGCTGTTCGCGGACGGCGCGGGCGCGGTGGTGCTGGGCGCGTCCGACAAGCCGGGCTTCCTGGGCGCGAAGCTGCTCGCCAACGGCGAGTACCACGACGCGCTGGGCATCTACACCGGCGGCACCAACCGGCCCGCCACGGCGGAGACGCTGGCGCTGACGGACGGCAAGCCCGCGGTGCAGTTCGTGCGCAAGTTCCCCTCCACGTTCAACACCGAGCGCTGGCCCATGCTGCTGGACACGCTGCTCAAGCGCGCGGACCAGACACTGGACGACGTGAAGCTGTTCGTCTTCACGCAGCTCAACCTGCGCACCATCGAAGCCACCATGAAGGCGCTCAACCAGCCCATGGAGAAGGCGCACTACACGATGGACAAGTGGGGCTACACGGGCTCCGCCTGCATCCCCATGACGCTCGACGACGCGGTGCTGCAGGGCAAGGTGAAGAAGGGCGACCTGGTCGCCTTCTGCGCCAGCGGCGGTGGCCTCGCCATGGCGTCCGCCCTCTACCGCTGGACGGCCTGACCTTACCCCCCCGCACCCCGCCTCATTCAGACAGGAGTTCTTCGCATGTTCATCGGGGACTGGATGGGGCGGGGTGCCCTTTATTGGCCGGACGCGGTGGCCGTGGTGGACGTGGCCCGGAAGGACGCGGGCCGCTTCACCTACCGACAGATGAACGCGCGCGCCAACGCGCTCGCGGGCTGGCTGCGGGACGTGGCCGGCGTGCGGCGCGGCGACCGCGTGGCCATCGTCGCGCACAACGGCGTGGAGTACCTGGACACGCTGTTCGCGTGCGGGAAGCTGGGCGCCGTCTTCGTGCCCTACAACTGGCGGCTGCACGCGGCGGAGCTGACGGATGGCGTGCGCGCCATCCGCCCGCGCGTGCTGCTGTTCGGGGACGACTTCAAGGACGCGGTGGCCCAGGTGCGCGAGCACGTGGGCGACGGCCTGCGGCTGGTGTCCCTGGAGGCGCAAGGGCTGCCCGGCGCGGATCCGTACGCGCAGGCCATGGCGTACGCGCCCGCCGCTCCTGTCACCAACGACGCGGTGAGCGAGGAGGACATCCTCTGCCTGCTCTTCACCGGCGGCACCACCGGCCGGTCCAAGGGCGCGAAGGTGTCGTACCGCATGGTGGCGTGGAACACGCTCAACACGCTGGTGCATGAGATCCGCCAGGGCGACGTGACGGTGACGCACACGCCGCTGTTCCACACGGGCGGGCTGCTCGTCTACACGCTGCCGCTGCTCACCGTGGGCGGCACCGTGGTGCTGATGCGCCGCTGGGACCCGGACGAGATGCTGGGCCTGGTCGCGAAGGAGAAGGTGACGCTCTTCTTCGCGGTGCCCACGCAGTACCAGCAGTTGATGGACTCGCCGCGCTGGAAGGGGACGGACTTCTCCTCCGTGCGCTTCGTCACCAGCGGCGGCGCGCCCCTGCCGGTGACGCTGCTCCAGGCGTGGCAGGCCGTGCACCCGGTGCCCTTCAAGCAGGGCTTCGGCATGACGGAGTTCGGCCCGGGCATCTTCAGCATGGGGCCGGAGTTCGCGGTGTCCAAGGCGGGCTCCATCGGCCGGCCCAACTACTTCATCGACGCGAAGCTGGTGGACGACGCGGGCAGGCCCGTCCCCGTGGGCGGGGTGGGGGAGCTGGTGCTGAAGGGGCCCTCCATGTGCTCCGGCTACTTCGAGGACGACGCCGCGACGAAGGAGGCCATCGACGCGGACGGCTGGTTCCACACCGGGGACCTGGCGCGCGTGGAC
Organism: Corallococcus caeni; assembly: GCF_036245865.1. Classification (NCBI taxonomy): domain Bacteria; kingdom Pseudomonadati; phylum Myxococcota; class Myxococcia; order Myxococcales; family Myxococcaceae; genus Corallococcus; species Corallococcus caeni. Next base: position 128,757 of record NZ_BTTW01000002.1, read on the forward strand.
TCGGACGGCTTCTTCACCATCGCGGGCCGCAAGAAGGACATGTTCATCTCCGGCGGAGAGAACGTGTACCCGCTGGAGCTGGAGTCCGTGCTGTACGAGCACCCCGCCGTGCAGCAGTGCGCGGTGGTGGGCGTGCCGGACGCGAAGTGGGGCGAGGCGGGCCGGGCCTACGTGGTGCTCAAGCCCGGGGCCGAGGCCTCGGCGGACGCGCTGCTCGAGCACCTCAAGGGCCGGGTGGCACGCTTCAAGGTCCCCAAGCGGGTGGAGCTGGTGAAGGCCCTGCCGGTGTCCGCGGCGGGGAAGATTCTGAAGCGCGAGTTGCGCGAGGCGGCCATCGCCGCGGACGCGCGGGCCGCTTCCTGACGCACGGGTTTTCTTCTTCAACGCAACGCAACCAGGAGCGCGCACATGGCTGATACATCCAGGAAGGTCGAGATCCGGGACATCCCCACGCAGCGGCTCCGGGTGCGCGCACGGCTCGTGGGCGAGGAGGGCTTTCCGGTCATCTTCGTGCACGGCAACTGTTCCTCGTCCGCGTTCTTCGAGTCGCTGATGAAGACGCTGCCCCAGGGCTTCCGGGGCATCGCGCCGGACATGCGCGGCTACGGGCACACGGAGGAGAAGACCATCCACGCGACGCGCGGCATGCGCGACTTCAGCGACGACCTGGTGGCGCTGATGGACACGCTGTCCCTGAAGCGCGCGGTGTTCGTGGCGCACTCGGCGGGCGCGGGCATGGTGATGCAGCTGTCCCTGGACCACCCGGAGCGCGTGGCCGGGCTGGTGGTGGAGGCGCCGCTGTCGCCCTACGGCTTCGGCGGCACGAAGGACGCGGACGGCACGCCGTGCTGGGCGGACTTCGCGGGCTCCGGCGGCGGCACGGCCAACCCGGACTTCGTGCAGCGGCTGAAGACGAAGGACCGCTCCACGGAGTCGCAGACGTCGCCGCGCAACGTGATGAACGGCTGCTACGTGAAGCCGCCGTTCCGGCACCCGGACGAGGAGATGCTCCTGAGCTCCGTGCTGGACACGCACGTGTCGGACGAGCTGTACCCGGGCAACTTCGCCCAGTCCCCGAACTGGCCGGGCGTGGCGCCGGGCACCACGGGCATGAACAACGCCATGGCGCCCGCCTACTACAACACCTCCTCCTTCGCGGAGCTGAAGAACGGGCCGGACGTGCTGTGGATCCGCGGCGCGGATGACGCCATCGTCTCCGACACGTCCCTGTTCGACTTCGGCTTCCTGGGCAAGCTGGGCGCGGTGCCCGGCTGGCCCGGGGATGAGAAGTACCCGCCGCAGCCCATGGTGTCGCAGATGCGCAAGGTGATGGAGCGCTACGCGGCCAACGGCGGCCGCTACCGCGAGGTCGTCCTCCAGGACACGGGCCACAGCCCGCACCTGGAGAAGACGAAGGAGTTCCACGACCTGCTCGTCCCGTTCCTGCAGGAGCACGCCCGCTAGTCGTTCCGCCGTCTCCTGACGCGCGCTGAAGGCACGCGAGGGCCCTTCCGGGAAGACCCTGGGGCCCGTCGTGTGTCCCGTGCGTCCTTTTGGCCTGTCGCAGTCTGCTGTCGCCGCACCCGTAACCCCCAACGGAGGTACGCATGCGAAGCACCTGGACGTTGTCACTCACGGCCGCATTGTTGATGGCAGGCTGCGGGGCGGAACCCCCCGCGGAAGCCCCCCCGGCGCAGGAGTCCGTCGCCACGGCCGAGGCCCCGCTGGACGCGGACCTGGCGCCGTACTTCGACGCCGTCCCCACCTTCACCGGCAACTACCGGGTGGTGGGCACGTACACGCCGCCCTCGTGGTCCTGGGGGCAGATTGAGTTGCTGGAAGGCAAGCAGCGCTTCCGCACGGAGTACTACAACCCGCGCACGCTGAAGCTGCGGGACCAGGACACGTACCAGTCCACCGACTACCCGCTGCGGACGTACTTCGGTTCGCTGAACCAGCAGCTGGTGAACGCGTTCAACCTCTACTACGCGAACAGCTGTGCCACGACGTCCGGGGCCACCTGCCCCACGCCCGGCCCCACCAAGCCGGAGGCGCGCTTCGTCCTCTTGCACAAGGGGCGGGCCACCGCGGCGCGCACCTGTAACGTCAACCTGACGCCGACGCTGCTGGTGCACGGCGCCATCCAGGACGGAAACGTCTGGATGTTCCCCAACGGGAACAACGGTACGGGCGGCACCTACGGCGGCGCGGCGCAGCTGACGGGCATGGTGCAGGACCTGGAGTCGAAGGGCCGCTGCGTGTACGCGGTGACGTTCGGCTCGTTCCACGGCGACAACTTCAACCACGCCATCCACGTGGCCAACGCCGTCCAGCGCATCAAGGCGCTGCACCCGGGCGTGGCGCGGGTGGACGTGGTGGCGTGGAGCAAGGGCGTGCTGGCGGTGGACCCCTGGCTGGAGAACGCGGCGACGTGGGGCGGCTTCAGCACGACGCGCTTCTTCGAGCGTCTTGCGAAGGAGCAGGCGTCGCAGGTGCCGGCGTATGACGACTCGGTGCGCGTGTACGTGCCGCTGTCCGGGCCGCACAAGGGCATCGACCTGAACTTCCGCCACCCCATCCACACGCTGACCATCGCGAGCACGGCCTCCAACGCGCCGGTGGGCCGTGGCCCGATGCCGTGGACGTACTTCTCCGCGATGCAGTGCGTGACGTTTGGTTACAGCGTGCCCTGGTTCAACAACCCCTACGCGGAGAGTGTGTGCAAGGATTCCGGCGGCGTGTGGACGGACTACTTCCGCCGCATCTACCTGTCGAACATCACGGGCCTGTCCAGCACGGGCACGCCGGTGTCCAGCAGCACGCTGCAGACGCTGAACACGAACCAGGGGCTGTCCGCGTCGTCGTTCAAGTTCGACGACTACAACATGAGCCTCTTCGGCGCGGTGAACGACAGCGGCAAGTACGTGACGGCGTACCCGGGCCAGCTGCAGGCGGCGTACGACCTGCGCGGCACGTACCCGATTCCGGACCGCAGCGCGTCCGCGTGGGACGACATCGATCCGGACGAGAACCGCTACTTCCCCTGGCTGGACACGAAGCTCGTCTACAACCCGTACAACCCCTGGGTCGCGGCGGGCTACATGGCGTCCAGCGACCACCGCGTGTGCCGCACGACGGCGTTCGACCCGGTGGGCTCGCCGTGCTTCGCGTACCACGCGTACAACACGAACCAGAACCGTGAGGCGTACGACTCGCTGATGTACGGCAAGTACCGCATCATGGACGGCCTGGGCATCAACGCGGCGATGGAGATGGGCGGCAAGTTCATCACGCGCCTGGCGGAGCACGGCCTGGATTCGCGCCTGCCGTCGCTCTACGTGCTGTACGGCACGGCGGGCGGGGCGACCCCGTTCGAGACGGACGGCATGACGTCCACCACGTCCACGCTGCGCAGCGACGGCGTCCTCTTCGAGGCGAGCATCGCAGCGATGACCCAGCTCACCCAGGGCTGGACGTCCACGAAGAAGACCGCCGACGCGAAGCAGGAGGGCATGGCCTATGACCACCTGAGCATGGGCATCACCCCGGCGGTGTGGAACAAGATCTCCGCGCACTTCGTTTCGCGGGATTGATGATGTGACGTGAGGCACGGGCGCGTTCCGCGCGTCCGTGCTTCGCGGGTCAGTGGCGTCCGCGCGTCTTTGCCTTGGCGGGTCTGGAGGCCGCGGTCTTCCTGGCGCGAGCCTTTCCTGGGAACTTCGGGCCGGGGCCGTACTCAACGGAGGGCCCGCGCTGCTGGGAAGAGACCTTGATGAGCAGTTGCCGCTCAACCATGTCCGCGAGGACGTCCCGGGCACGGGTGACGTCGATGTCGAACAGGTTCTGGAGCGTGCGATTGTTGACCCGGCCATATTCACGGACGTGGGTCATGACCTTCCGGTCCAGCTCGTCCACCGTCCGGCGTTGGTAGTCCACGGCGGAGCCCAGCTCCTTGAGAACCTCTCCACGAAGCCGATAGGCGGGATGGGCGTTGCGCGCGGTCTGCCGCGTGGCCTCCAGGATGGAGGGGTCATTGCTCGCCAGCCTGCGCAGGATGGTTTCGGCCTCCGGCACGGACTTCTGAAGCAGGGGGGCTGCTTCCTGTGCGGTCACCGTGCGACGGCGGCGCAGCCAGAACAGGATGAGGAGCGTGTCCGTGTCATCCCGCTCCTGCTCGGGAAGTTGGGCGATGAACCGGGTGATCTGGGTCCTGGCCGCGCCTCCCACCAGCTTGACCTGGACCAACTCGCTAGAGGTTTCGATGTGCGGGATTTCGCGGCCGGAGCGAATCATCTCGCGGTACATGCGGTCGACGCCCCGTCCCGCTTCCTCCGCGAAGCCGAGTGTGCGCGACGCCTTGGCCAGGAGCGCGTTGCGGGGCTTGGGTGGGTGCGTGAGGATGTTCTCGGGTGTGACGCCCGCGACGAGCGGTCCCGGCGAGCTCACGATGAAGACCTGGGGAGAGTGCTCGATGAGCACCGCGCCCTGGAGCCGGTAGTCCCGGTGGACGAGCGCGTTGACGATGGCTTCCCGGATGGCCAGGCTCGGAAAGTCGGCGACATCCAGGAGTTGTCCGTTGGGGAGTGATACGGGCACCTGGTTGAGCCTGGCTCGAATCAGCCCGAGAATTTCGCCGAACGCCAGGACCAGGGGCGCATCAATGCGCTGGATGGCCAGCGGCTCGCCTCCGGGGGTCTGGCGGTAGTGGTACTGGAGCGCGGGTGAAGGAGACGCGTCGCAGAAGAGCAGTTCGCCTGCCTTGAGAAGCTCTCCCTCCTGGGTGACCAGCCCCAGGGCACGTAGCAGGTCCTGGGGGCTTCTGAGACGCGCGTAGTTCCGGCGCTCATCCGTGAGGGTGGCCAGGCTTTCCCTCGCGGCCTGAAGGGCCAGGGGCGAAGCCTCCTGGATGTCACGTCCGCTGGGCTGCGCGGACCAGTCAAAGCTCCGGCGGTCATCGCGCAGCCTGGCGATCTCCTCCGGGCTCATGGGCAGGCAGTCACTGCCAAGCCTCCGCCGTGCACGCCCTTGTGGATCGGAGTGCACTTCAATGCCTTGGGGAACGAAGACAACGAGCAGGCGTACCCCGGCAAAGAGGTGCTCTTCCACTTCGACCAGCAGGGAGGGGCGGGTCAGCTCGTAGATGCGCCGGCGAACTTGCTCGGCTTCCAGGCTCGTTCCCAGGAACGCGGCGGGTCCGCCCTGCTTGTCATCGACTCCGATGACGAGCGCTCCTCCGTTCGCGTTCGTGAAGCAGATGGCGTCACCTGCGAGCTCACGCATGAAGTCATCGGCACTGCGCCCCTCGCGCTTGAAGTCGAGGGTGACGCTTTCCAGCTTCTGCGCAGGGTGCCCTTCCTGAACCTTCTCCAGGGTAGGGCGCAGTTGGTCCCGGATGTGGCGCATCATGGCGGTTTCCGTGCGAGTTCGCGGCGTGTTTGCGGATCTCCTTCAGAGTGTAGGGTGGTCGCAAACTCGACGCAAACTCCGGTGAGTCTCCCCCGCAGGGGGCGTGGCGTGCCTTAGAGTCGTAGGGTGCCCATCGTCCACGACTGGCTGGCCCGGCGGGCTTCGCTCGCCCCGGAGCGCACGGCGCTCGTTGATTCGCTCCGGGGTGGGCGGCGCATCTCGTGGGCGGAGTGGAATGACTCCGCCCACCGGACCGCGCTGCTGCTGCGCGACCTGGGCGTGGGCGTGGGTGACCGCGTCTCCGTCCTGGCCTTCAACGGCGTGGAGACGCTGGACCTCGTGTTCGCGTGCGCCAAGCTGGGCGCCGTGCTCCAGCCGCTCAACTGGCGCCTGGGCGTGGAGGAGCTGCACGGCCTGCTCTCCGATGTCGCTCCCTCCGTCGTCTGCTTCGGTCCGGAGTTCGGCCCTCAAGTGGACGCCTTGCGCTCACGTCTTCCGGCGCACTGGGTCTCCCTTTCGGATCCGCTCTTCTGCTCGCGCGAGACGCTGACCGGCGCGCTGCCCTCCCTCGAACTGGAGGCGGATGCACCTTGGGTGCTGTGCTCCACCGGCGGGAGCACCGGCCTTCCGAAGTCCGCCGTGCTCACGCATGGCTCGCTCACCGCCAACGCCGTGAACACCGTCGTCAGCTGGGGCCTCACCCAGGACGACGTGGCGCTCGTCAACGCGCCCCTGTTCCACACTGGCGGCCTCAACGTGTTCGCCCTGCCCCTGGTGTACGTGGGCGGCGCCTCCGTCGTGTGCCGTGCCTTCGACGTGGCGCAGACCTTCGACCTCATCGACTCGGGCTCCGTGAACCTCGTGTTCGGCGTGCCCACCATGTTCATCGAGATGCAGCGGCATCCCCGCTTCGAGGCCGTGGACTTCTCCCGCCTCAAGCTGCTCATCAGCGGCGGCGCCCCCTGTCCCGCCCCCGTCTTCGAGCGCTTCTTCGCTCGCGGCATTCCCTTCCGCACCGGCTACGGCCTCACCGAGGGCGGCCCCAACAACTTCTTCCTCCCCGACGCCGTCATGCGCTCGCACGCGGGCTTCGTCGGTGTGCCCCTGTTCCACGTCGAAGCGCGCATTGACGGCGAACAGCGCCCCGGAGACGTGGGTGAGCTGCTCCTTCGCGGCCCCCACCTTTGCGCCGGCTACTGGCGCCGGCCGGAGGAGACCGCTCGCACCTTCGTGGACGGATGGCTGCACACCGGCGACCTGGCCTCCCGCGACGCGCAGGGCTTCTTCCGCATCGAGGGCCGCGCCAAGGACCTGATCATCTCCGGCGGCGAGAACATCCACCCCTCCGAGGTCGAGAGCGTCCTCGCCGGCCACCCCGATGTCGCCGAGGTCGCCGTCATCGGCGTCCCCGACCCGAAGTGGGGCGAGGTCCCCCGCGCCCTCGTCGTCCCCCGGCCGGGCGCCGATCCGACCCTGGAGGCGCTGGTGGCCTTCTGTGCCGGCCGGCTCGCCCGGTACAAGCTGCCCCGCACGCTGCGGCTGCTGGAGTCCCTGCCGCGTACCCCGGCGGGCAAGGTGGACCGGCGGGGGCTCGCCCGGATGCACGGCGAGGGCTGAATTTCCGTTCCGTTGCGCCCGTCCCCCTGGAAGCCCCTGGGATGTCCCTGCGGACCGCCGTTCGTAATATTTCGTCATGGGCCCGTAGCCCCCTGGAAATGTACGGGTGGGAGGTTGCAGGTCGCGGCCCGGAGGCGGTCCGCATCCCCCGCGGAGACCCGAACCATGGAGAACACGCCACGCCCCACGGCCTCCGAGGAGGCCACCATCCAGGTGCTCCTCGTGGAGGACGATGAACGCCTGGCGCGGCTCACCGCCCGCTACCTCCAGGAGCACGGCATCATCGTCACCGTGTCCGCGTCCGGCACCGACGCGCTCCTCCAGACGTCCCGCCACACCTACGACGTCATCCTCCTGGACCTCATGCTCCCCGGCCGCGACGGCCTGGAGGTCTGCCGCGAGCTGCGCACCCGCACGGACGTGCCCATCATCATGCTCACCGCGCGCGGCGAGGAGGCCGACCGCGTCCTGGGACTGGAGTCCGGCGCGGATGACTACCTGCCCAAGCCCTACTCGTCGCGCGAGCTGCTCGCCCGCATCCGCGCCCAGGTGCGCCGCGCGCGCGGCAAGGTGGGCCCCACCAGCCACCCCGTGCACGCGGGCCGGCTGGTGCTGGACCCCCGCAGCCTGAGCGCGTCCCTGGACGGCAAGCCGCTGTCCCTCACGACGTATGAGTTCAGCCTGCTGCGCGTCCTGGCCGAGCGCGCCGGCCGCGTCCTCAGCCGCGAACAGCTGCTCGACCTGGTGAAGGGCAGCGCGGACGAGGTCTTCGACCGCTCCGTGGACGTGCACATCTTCCGCCTGCGTCAGAAGCTGGAGGTGGACCCCCGCAACCCGCGCCTGCTCAAGACGGTCCGCGGCGCCGGCTACATGCTGGCCACGGAGACCGAGGCGGAGTCGTGAAGTTCTTCCGCCTCCCCATGGGCCTGCTCCCCCGCATCTACCTGGTGGGGGTCATCCAGATCATCCTCGTGGGCGTGTCGCTCATGCTCGCTCGGGACCTCCTGCGCAACGAGTCCTGGCGCAACCGCTTCGACGACGAGCTGTCCTACTTCGTCGACGAGTGGGCCAACCTGCGCGACCAGCCCGCCGCGCTCCAGGCATCGCTCGACCGCGCCCAGCAGCGCATGGGCATGCGCGTCACGCTGCGCGCCGCGGACGGGACGCTGCTGGGCAACACGCGGCCGGACCCCGTGCCGCCGCTGACCTCCGAGGAGTTCTCCGCCGTCGCCTCGCGCGTCACCCGCAGCGGTCCGCGCGGCCCGTTCCCCGGGCTGGGGGGCGGACCTGGCCGCCTCCTGGTGGTGAGTCCCTACCCGGGCCCCATCCAGGTCTACGCCTCCGTGTCGCTGCCCCCGCCGCCCCCGCCGCCGGATGGAGACCGGCAGACGGCCATCATCGTGGGGCTCGTGCTGATGTGTACCGCCATCACCTCCGTTGCCTTCGCGCGCACGCTCGCGGGCCCGCTGGAGAAGCTGGCCAGCGCGGCGCGCGCGTTCGGCGCGGGGAGGCTGGACGTGCGCGCGGGCCTGCGCCGCAAGGACGAACTGGGCCTGGTGTCCGAGGCCTTCGACGAGATGGCCGGCCGCATCACCCAGCTCTTGCGCTCGCAGAAGGAGCTGCTCGCCAACGTGTCACACGAGCTGCGCACGCCCCTGTCCCGCATCCGCGTGGCGCTGGACCTGGCCGCGGAGGGCGACGCGCAGACCGCGCGCGAGCTGCTGCCCGACATCACCGAGGACCTGTCGGAGCTGGAGCGCCTGGTGTCCGACGTGCTCACCACGTCCCGCCTGGAGCTGGTGACGGATGGCGCGAGCGGCGGCGTGCCCCCCCTGCGCCTGGAGCGCGTGGACGCGAACGCGCTGGTGGACAAGGCCGCCGCCCGCTTCCGCTCCGCCCGGCCGAAGCACCGGCTGGAGGTCCAGGTGGACGGCGCGCTGCCTGCGCTGGAGGCAGACCCCGTGCTGCTGCGGCGCGTGTTGGACAACCTGCTCGACAACGCGGGGAAGTATTCGGAGGCCGGCACCACCGTGAGGCTGCACGCCCGGGCGGAGGGCGGCGGCGTCCAGGTGGAGGTCCGGGACCAGGGCATCGGCATCGACGCGCAGGACCTGGCGCGCGTGGGCACGCCCTTCTTCCGCACCGACCGCAGCCGCGCCCGCACCACGGGCGGCGTGGGGCTGGGGCTGGCGTTGGTGCGCCGCATCCTGGACGCGCACCACGGCCACCTCACGCTGGAGAGCCAGCCGGGCCAGGGCACCACCGCGCGCGTCGTGCTCCCCGGAGTGGGGGCGGCGGACACAGCGGAGGGTCGCCTCGCCGTGGGTCATCTTTCGTAATAGAGACGAGATTCGCCGAAACATTTCAAAACGTAGATAAGGGGCATGAAGGCCTTGAGCGAGATGCCGCGGGAAGCGCCGGCCCTGGCGCCGGTGGAGCTGGACGAGGACGAGGGTCGCAAGCGCGGAGTGCCGCGCTGGGCCTGGGTCCTGGCGATCCTGGTGGTGGCGGGCGCGGGGGTGTTCTGGCGCATGCGCGCCGGAAGCCAGGCGGACGCCGTCACCTACGAGACGACCCCCGCCGAGGCCCGGAAGCTCACGGCCAGGGTGACGGCCACCGGCACCGTGGCGGCGCTGGTGACGGTGCAGGTCGGCAGTCAGGTCTCCGGCCGCATCCAGGAGCTGATGGTCGACTACAACTCGCAGGTCAAGAAGGGGCAGGTCATCGCCCGCATCGACCCGCAGCTGGTGCAGGCCGCGCTGGACCGGGCGAAGGCAAACATGACGGCCTCGCGCGCGAACCTCCAGAAGGCGCGCGTGAACGCGGACGTGGCGAAGAAGCAGGCCGCGCGCTCGAAGGAGCTGCGCGCGCAGCAGTTCATCTCCCAGTCGGAGCTGGAGACGGCCGAGTCCGCCGCCGCCAGCGGGCAGGCGGAGGTCACGGCCGCGGAGGGCTCGGTGGCCCAGGCGCAGGCCGCGCTCAACGAGGCGGAGGTGAACCTCAAGTACACGACCATCGTGTCGCCCACGGACGGCATCGTCATCTCGCGCAGCGTGGACGTGGGCCAGACGGTGGCCGCGTCCCTCCAGGCGCCCGTGCTCTTCACCATCGCGGAGGACCTGCGCAAGATGCAGGTCAACACCAGCATCGCGGAAGCGGACGTGGGCAAGCTGCAGCCCGGCATGAAGGCCACCTTCACCGTGGACGCCTTCCCGGGGGAGACCTTCGACGGCGTCATCCGGCAGATCCGCAACGAGGCCATCACCGTGCAGAACGTGGTGACCTACCTGGCCGTCATCGACGTGCCGAACCCGGACCTCAAGCTCAAGCCGGGCATGACGGCGAACGTGACCATCGTCACGCAGCAGAAGGACCAGGCGCTGTCCGTGCCCAACACGGCGCTGCGCTACCGCCCCGCGCCGTCGCCGAACGCGCCCGCGCAGGCTGCGGCGGCCCAGCCGCCCCCCGCGGGCACGCGCACCGTCTACGTGCTGCGCCGCCAGCCGGAGCAGAAGCCGCAGCCCGTGGCCGTGAACGTGCGCACCGGCATGACGGATGGCACGTACACGGAGGTGGTGGAAGGGGACATCAAGGCCGGCGACCGCGTCATCACCGCGGCGAATTCGCCGGCGGGCTCGACGTCCACCGGGGCTCCTTCGGGTGCGAGCCCCGTCGGCGGCGCGGGTGGCGGCCGGGGCATGGGCGGCGGCCGCCGGGGCCCGTTCTAGGCACGCGGCCGTTCCAATCACTTTCATCGCGGGCAGGGGAAGGGACAGAGGCAGACCGATGGACGCGGAAACGAAGCGGGCACCCCCCGTCATCCAGCTCAAGAACGTGGCGAAGGTGTACCGCTCCGGCGACGTGGAGGTGCGGGCCCTGCGCGGCGTGGACTTCACGGTGGAGCCGGGCGAGTTCGTCTCCATCATGGGCTCCTCCGGCTCGGGCAAGTCCACGCTGATGAACATCCTGGGCTGCCTGGACCGGCCCACCTCCGGGGAGTACCTGCTCAACGGCCGAGAGGTGGCCCGCCTGGACCGCGACGGCCTGGCGCGCGTGCGCAACCGCACCCTGGGCTTCGTCTTCCAGAGCTTCAACCTGCTGGCGCGCACCACCGCGCTGGAGAACGTGGAGCTGCCCATGCTGTACGCGGGCGTGCCCTCCAAGGAGCGCCGCGCGCGGGCGAAGGAGGCGCTGGAGCGCGTGGGGCTGGGGGCCCGGCTGGACCACCACCCGAAGCAGCTCTCCGGCGGTCAGCAGCAGCGCGTGGCCATCGCGCGGGCGCTGGTGGGCCGGCCGCGCGTCATCCTCGCGGACGAGCCCACGGGCAACCTGGACTCGCGCACCACGGTGGAGGTGATGGCGCTGTTCCAGCAGCTGCAGAAGGAAGGCCTCACGCTGGTGCTGGTGACGCACGAGCCGGACGTGGCCGAGTACACGCAGCGGGTGGTGGTGGTGAAGGACGGGCGCATCGTGAACGACAGACGCCAGACGCCGAACCCGGCGGTGGTGCCCGCCGAGGAGGTGGGGACATGAACATCCTGGAGACGGTCGTCCTGGCGCTGCGTGCGCTCTTGCGTTCCAAGACGCGCTCGGTGCTCACCGCGCTGGGCATCATCATCGGCGTGGGCGCGGTCATCGCCATGGTGGCCATTGGCGACGGCGCGAAGGCCAGCGTGCAGAAGGTCTTCGACTCCATGGGCACCAACCTGCTCATCATCCTGCCGGGTTCGTCCAGGTCCGGTGGCGCCCGGGGCGGCTTCGGCAGCCAGCCCACCATCACCTGGGACGACCTGGAGGCCGTGCGCACGCAGCTGTCCACCGTGCGCGGCGCGGCGCCGGAGATGCGCTCCAACGCGCAGGTGTTCAGCGAGGACCAGAACTGGAACACCAGCATCATCGGCACGACGACGGACTACTTCACCGTGCGCAGCTGGACCATGGCGAAGGGCGCGCACTTCACGGACGCGGACAACGAGGCGGGCGCGAAGGTGGCGGTGCTGGGCCAGACGGTGGTGGACAACCTCTACGGCAAGGGCTTCAACCCCGTGGGGCAGGTCATCCGCATCAACAAGACGCCCTTCACCGTGATGGGCGTGACGGCGCCCAAGGGCCAGTCGCCCGTGGGCCAGGACTTCGACAACACGGTGTTCGTGCCGGCCACCACCTTCCGCCGCCAGGTGCAGGCGCAGAGCCTGGGCGCGTACATCACCGGCGCGGTGTTCGTGCAGGCGGCGAGCGCGGACCTCACGGCGAAGGCCCAGACGGACGTGACGAACCTCCTGCGGGAGCGCCACCGCCTGGGCGAGGACGACGCGAACGACTTCGACGTGCGCAACCTGGCGGAGGTGGCCAGCGGTCAGCAGCAGAGCACGGAGACGCTGAGCCTGCTGCTCGCGGCCATCGCGGCGGTGTCGCTGGTGGTGGGCGGCATCGGCATCATGAACATCATGCTGGTGAGCGTCACCGAGCGGACGCGCGAGATTGGCGTGCGCGTGGCGGTGGGCGCCCGGCCGCGCGACATCCTGGCGCAGTTCCTCATCGAGGCGCTGACGCTGGCGGTGCTGGGCGGCATCATCGGCGCGGCCGTGGGCCTGGGCGTGGCGAAGCTGCTGGCCGCGCAGTTCGGCTGGCCCATGCTGGTCCGCCCGGACGTCGCGCTGCTGGCCATCGGGTTCAGCGGCCTGGTCGGGGTCGTCTTCGGGCTGTACCCGGCGCGCAAGGCGAGCCTGTTGGATCCCATCGATGCACTGAGGTACGAGTGATGCGCGCGCTTTCGTTGACGCTTTCGTTGTGGGTCCTGCCCGTGGTCGCGGGGGCCCAGACGCCGGCTCCGGCCACGGCGATGCCCCAGGACCCGGCGGCGCCCGTGACGCCTCCCGCCGTGCGGCAGTCCCTGTCCGCGTCCGCCGCCTCCGAGGGGCGCGTCATCACCCTGGCGGAGGCGGAGACCGCAGCGCGTGAGCACCAGCCGACGCTGCGCTCGGCGCAGGCGAACACCGACGCGGCGTACGCCCGGGTGGATCAGGCCTTCTCCGGCTTCCTGCCGCAGGTGAGCGCCAGCGCCAGCTACACGCTGGGCACCAGCAACCGGGCCGTCATCCAGAACGTGCCGGGCAGCGACACCGCGGTGGTGTCCAGCTCCACGCGGCGCTTCAGCGGGGGCATCTCCGCCAACCAGCTCATCTACGACTTCGGCCGGACGTCCGGGCGCTACAACGCGTCGAAAGAGAGCGCGGGCGCGCAGGAGGACTCGCAGCAGCAGGTGCTCCAGGACGTGCTGCGCGACGTGCGCTCCGCGTACTTCAACGTCCTCACGCAGAAGGCCCTGCTGGGCGTGGCGCGCGAGACGCTCCAGAGCGAGGAGGCGCGGCTCAACCAGGTGAACGCGTCCGTGCAGGTGGGGTCGCGGCCGGAAATCGACCTGCTCCAGCAGCGCACGGCGAAGGCCAACGCGCAGGTGGCGCTCATCCGCGCGCAGAACGCCTACGCCACCGCGAAGGCGCAGCTCAACCAGACCATGGGCGCGGAGACGTCCACCGACTACACCGTGCAGGACGTGACGGTGGCGGCCGTCGCCGGTGAGGACGAAGTGCTGGACGCGCTGGTGAAGCGCGCGCTGGAGGCCCGTCCCGACGTCGCCGCGCGCGAGCGTCAGATTCTGGCGCAGGAGTCGCAGGTGAAGGTGACGAAGGGCGGCCACTGGCCCAGCCTGAGCGCCACGGGCAACGTGTCCAACGTGGGCGCGAACCCGGTCAACGGCGCCACGCTGAGCGCGCAGGGCGGGCTGCAGCTGAGCTGGGCGCTGTTCCAGGGCGGGCTCGTCAACGCGCAGACGCGCGAGGCCAACGCCAACCTGCGCGACCTCCAGGCGCAGAAGGACGCGCTCCGGCAGCAGGTGCGGCTCCAGGTGGAGCAGGCCCGGCTCAACGTGGTGGCCACGCGGGAAGCGCTCACCGCCGCGGACGAGGCCCAGGTGAACGCGCGCGAGCGACTGCGGCTGGCCGAAGGGCGCTACCGCGCGGGCGTGGGCAACATCATCGAGGTCAGCGACGCGCAGGTGGCCTTCACCAACGCCGCCGCCCAGCAGGTGCAGGCGACGTACGACCTGGCCACCTCCCGCGCGGAGCTGGCGCGCGCCCTGGGCACGGTGGAGCTATCCACCGTGGCCTCGCGGTAGGCCCGGCGGGTGAAGACGTGAAACATGAGCCAACCCTGAAGGGTGGCAGTGGCGGCAGGACGCTCGAACACCGTAGGAAACGGCGGCTCCAACGTCATGGGTCACCTCCCGACAGGCCCGGAAACCCGCGGGGATGCACGCCGTGGAGGCCGTTTCCAGAGGGCACTCCGTCTCAGAAGTGGCATGGGTGTCGGGGTTGCCCGGACTCTGAAAGTCCACCTCCCGCGCAGCGACCCTATGGGTGAACAATGGGAGGCTGACCCGGCAAGTTCTGTCTGTCTGCCTCTATACGTCCTATGCCGTCGGCCAAACGTTTCGGGTCGGCAAGCAAAGGCATGGACAAGAAACTCGCAACCACCATCGGCGCATCGGCACGGGTCGCCCGGGGCCGCATGGAGCTTACGCAGGCCGACGTCGCCGAGCGAATCGACGTGGCCACGGAGGTGTACGGCCGCCTGGAGCGCGGCGGCATGCTCCCCAGCGTCCAGACCCTGCTGAAGCTGTGCCACGAGCTGCACGTCTCCGCGGACGAGCTGCTGGGACTCGCGGCGCAGGGTGCGCCGCCGTCGCGCGCCAGCGAAGCCCCGCCGCCCACTCCGGAGCGCCCGGAAGTGCGCCGGCTTCTGCGCAGCGTGCGTCAGCTGGACCCCGCCCAGGTGAAGCTGCTGGGCCTGGTGGCCAACGCGCTCCAGCGGCGGTAGCCCTCTTCCCCTCCCGCTCCTCCCGGCTTTGGGGGACACCGGACCGCGCGCGAACCGCCTTCAGAGGTTCGACAGGACGCGATCCAGGTCGGCGGGCCGCACCGGCTTGGTGAGGTGCACGTCGAACCCGGCCTTCAGGGCCTGCTGGTAGGCCTCCGGGTCGCCGTAGCCGGAGAGCGCCACCAGCCGCAGCTGCTGCCCCACGCGCGCGCGCAGCGTCCTCGCCACCTGGTAGCCGTCCAGCCCCGGCAGGCCAATGTCCACCAGCGCCAGCTCCGGCGCGTGCTCCAGGGCCAGCGCCACGCCCTGCATGCCGTCCTGGGCCACCGCCACCTGGTGGCCCCACAGCTCCAGCAGCTCGCGCATGGACTGGCGCGCGTCCGAGTTGTCCTCCACCAGGAGGATGCGCCGCGCGCGCCGCGTGTCCATCAGGTTCGCCCCGGTCGAGCGGGGGACGCGGTCCGCGGGCAGCAGGGGCAGCCGCACCACGAACTCGCTGCCCTGGCCCAGGCCGCCGCTGGTCGCGTCCACGCTGCCGCCGTGCATCCGCACCAGCGTGCGCACGAGGGTGAGGCCAATGCCCAGGCCCCCGCGCGAGCGCTCCAGGGACGTGTCCGCCTGGGCGAACAGCTCGAACATGGCGGGCAGCTTCTCAGGCGGGATGCCGATGCCGGTGTCCTTCACCCGCAGCACCGCCTGCGCGCTGCCGTCCACGCCCTCCTGGAAGAGCTCCACGGTGACGGTGCCCTGGTCCGTGTACTTGGCCGCGTTGTCCACCAGGTTGGTGAAGACCTGCTCCAGGCGCGTGGCGTCACCCTCCAGCCACAGCGGCGCGCGCGGCAGGTGGGCCTCCAGCGTCAGGCCGCGGGACTCCACGCGGGGGCGCAGGATGGAGAGCACCTGCTGGAGGACCTCCGTCAGGCTCACCGGCTCCTGGCGCAGCTCCACCTTGCCCCGGGTGATGCGGCTGACGTCCAGCAGGTCGTCCACCAGCCGCGCCAGGTGGTTCGTCTGGCGCTGGATGATGCCGTGCATCCGCGCTTCCTTGGTGTCCGTGGACGCCTTGCGCTCCAGGATGCCAATGGCCGTCATGATGGCGGCCAGCGGGTTGCGCAGCTCGTGGGCCAGCATGGCCAGGAACTCGTCCTTGCGCCGGTCCATCTCGATGAGCTGGTCCGTGCGCAGCCGGGCCTGCTGCTCCGCGTGGCGCAGGCGCAAGAGCGAGCGCACCGTGGCGATGAGCTCCGACGGCTCGTAGGGCTGGGTGAGGTACGCGTCCGCACCGCCCTCCAGGCCCTGCACCTTCTTGTCCGGCGTGACGAACGTCGCGGACGTGTGCATCACCGCGATGGCGGCCGTGGCCGCGTTGGCCCGCAGGCGCGCGCAGACCTCATAGCCGCTGATGTCCGGCAGCTTCACGTCCAGGACGATGACGTCCGGGCGGTGCTCCTCCGCCAGCAGGAGCGCCGCCATGCCGGTGGCCGCCTCCAGCACGTGGTAGCCGGACATCTCCAGGATGCGGTTGACCAGGTAGCGGTTGGCCTCGTCGTCGTTGACGTTGAGGACCGTTGCCAGACGGGGTTGCTCAGCCACGGGGGTTCGCCTCGCGCAGTTCCCGGTTCCCCAATCCCGCCTTGGACAGCGCGTCGCGGATGCGGGTGATGGCCACTTCCCGGCTGAGCGTGTGCTTGGCCAGGATGGCGGACGTCTCGCGTGACAGCCGCGCCCGCTCCGCCTCCTGCAGCTGGTGGGAGGTGTGCAGGATGATGGGGATGTCGCGCGTGCGCGGATCCGCCTTCAGTTCGTCCAGCACGTCGAAGGCGGTGATGTCCGGCAGCACGAAGTCCAGGAAGATGAGGTGTGGGGCGTTCTCGCGCGCGATGCGCACGCCGTCACGGCCGTTGGAGGCCTCCAGCAGCTGGTAGGGCGTGTCCTTGAGCAGCTGCTTGAGCAGGTAGCGGTGCACGTCGTCGTCGTCGATGATGAGCAGCCGCTCCACCGGACCGACGCGGGCCAGCGACGCCAGCTTCTTCTGCAGGCGCACCTCGTCCACGGGCTTGAGCCAGAACTCGTCCGCGCCCAGGGCGCGCGCCTTCTGCTCGCGGTCCGTCACGGTGACGACGAGGATGGGGATGTCGCGCGTCTGCTCGCCGTTCTTCATCTCCGCGAGGAAGCTCCAGCTCGTCTCGCCCTCCAGCATCACGTCCAGCACCATGGCGGCGGGGCGCACGCGCTGCATCACCTTGCGCGCGTCCTCCACGGTGCGCACGGGCAGCACCTGGAAGCCGGAGCGCGCCAGGTACTTCTCGTAGAGGAACAGCGTCTGGCGGTCGTCCTCCAGCACCAGCACCGGCGCGCGGCCCGGGTCCAGCTTCTCGCTGCGCTGGGTGAGCCCCGTCATCTCCGACACTTCCGGGTGGACGCGCGGCAGGGTGATGGTGAAGGTGGCGCCCTGGCCCAGCGTGCTCTTCACGGTGAGCGAGCCGCCCAGGACCTCCGCCAGCTTGCGCGCCAGCGGCAGGCCCAGGCCGGTGCCCTTCACCTGCCGCTGCAGGTGGCTGTCCACCTGGATGAACTCCTCGAAGACGCGCTCGTGGTTCTCCGGCGCGATGCCGATGCCCGTGTCCTTCACGGTGAACACCACCGTGTCCTTGGGGCCCGGGGCCACGGTCACCGTGATGGTGCCGGACTCGGTGAACTTCACCGCGTTGGACACCAGGTTGCGCACCACCTGGCTGAGCTTGGACTCGTCCGTCTCCAGCTCCAGCGGCGCCTCCGGGCCCTCGAAGGTGAGCGTCACCGGCGAGTCCGGCGGCAAGAGGGGCCGCGTCATGCCGCGCAGCGCGCTCATGAAGTCGGAGGCGACGAAGCGGCTGTGGCGCAGCGTCGTCTTGCCGGACTCCACCTTGGACAGGTCCAGGAGGTCGTTGACCAGCTCGAAGAGGGACTCCGCCGAGCCGCGGATGAACTGGACCTGCTTCTCCTGCTCCGGCGCCAGGCTGCCGTTGAGCGGGTTGAGCAGCACCTTGGACAGGCCGAGGATGGAGTGCAGCGGCGTGCGGAACTCGTGGCTCACGTTGGCCACCACGCGGCTCTTGATTTCGGACGCGCGCTGGAGACTCTCCGCCTTCTCGTCCAGGGCGGCGTGCAGGCTCCTCACGCCCTTGTTGGACTCCTCCAGCTCGCGGTTGAGGCGCGTCAGTTCCTCCGCGCGGCGCTTGAGCTCGTACTGCTGGCGCTCCGTCTCGCGGTGGAGCGCGGACAGCTCTCCCAGCGTGGTGCTCACCTGGGTGAGCGCGGCGCCGTAGTCCTCCGGCACCAGGCTGCCCACCAGGGCGATGCCGCCGTCGTGCGGCCGGGCGCGGAAGGCGAACGCGGCGGGCTTGTGGTCGCGCTGGAGGATGAGCTCCCAGCCGTCCACGGCCTCGTCGCGCGCCTGCACCAGCAGCTTCTCCACCTTGCTCTCGCTGCCGTGGCTGGCCAGGCTCTTCAGCGACTGGCCGGGCTTGACGCCCAGGATGCGCGCCGCGCGCTCATCCCGCCAGACGACCGTGCCTTCCGCATCGCA
This sequence comes from Corallococcus caeni, assembly GCF_036245865.1. Lineage (NCBI taxonomy): Bacteria > Pseudomonadati > Myxococcota > Myxococcia > Myxococcales > Myxococcaceae > Corallococcus > Corallococcus caeni. The sequence goes on from NZ_BTTW01000002.1 coordinate 147,226, forward strand.
GGCCAACGCCAGCTCGCGGCTGAGGAGTTCGAAGATCCCGGAGGCGCGATCATCCTCTTGCATCATGAGTGCGTCTCCTCCCACGAAACTGGCGTTCGCGCGAGCAACGTTCGCGCTTCCGGGTGAGCGCTCCCCAGGACGGTCTTTAGCGCGTCCAGGCATTGGAGAAGGTTCACGGGCGCCAGCCCCCGCTGGGGCCAGAACCCCGCGTACCACTGGAGGTGGGCGTCCCACAGGTCCGCACGGCCCAGCGCGAGCGCGTCCGAGAGATAGGACAGCTGGAGGCGCACTTCTTGTTCCAGGCGCGGGCGGCTTCCGGAAGGCAGTGGGCCCTCCAACCGCCGGACGACCGCGCTGATGAGGCCGGGGGCGTCCGCCTCCAGGGTGTGTGCGGGGCCTTCTTTATAGCGCAGCGCCTGACGGGCGGCCTGGACGTAGGTGAAGGGCAGCGAGTCCGGGCCGAAGCCCTCCGCCTGGAGGGCGCGCAGCAGCCCCTCGAAGTGCTGATCCAGGTGCAGCGAGCACATGCCCCGCGTGACGAGCAGGGTGCGCAGCCAGCGCGCGTAGTCCTCCAGGATGGCGGGGCGGGACGCGTCGAGCGCCTGGACGAGGTAGCGCACGTGGAAGACGGCGTCCTCGTCACCGAAGCGGCGGGCGCGTGCGAGGCCGTAGCGCGCGGCCCAGAACGGATCCTCGTACAAAGCTTGAACAGAATTGGGAGCGAGGGACGCGGTCCGGGCTTCCACCTGGAGACTCACGTTCGACATGGTGTCAGACCCCCAGGGTGCGGCAGGCGGAGGAGACCAGCTCGCGGACGCTCTTGCCGAAGAAGGTCACGGCCAGCTCCTCCTCGAGCACGGGACCCCAGTCGAAGGCGAGCCCGCCCACGGCGATGGGCAGGGACGGGGAGACCTCACGCACCTTGCGCACGGCCTCGCGGACCTGGGGCATGTGGAAGGGCATGGTCACGGAGAGGGCCAGGAGGTTGGGCGGGGTTTCGCGCACCATGCGGGCCAGGTGGTCCGCGGGCACGTTGGCGCCGAGGAAGCGCACGTCGAAGCCGGCCATCTCCAGGAAGTCGCTGGCCATGCGCGCGCCCACCTCGTGCAGTTCGCCCTCCACGCACGCCATCATCACGACCTTGCCGTTGGCCGGGTCGCGGGGCAGGTGGCGGTACAGGTGCGCCAGGGCGTACTGGGAGATGGCGGTGGCCAGGTGTTCCTGGGCCACGGAGATGGCGTTCTCCTGCCAGAGCCGGCCGATTTCGTACTGGGACGCCTGGATGACCTCCAGGTGCAGGTCCTGGATGGGCACGCCGCACAGCAGGCCCTCATCCACGAGCAGGCGCAGGGCCTCCTGGCGGTTTCCGGAGAGCTGCGCGGCCAGATACCGCGCCCGCAGCGTGTCGATGGCAGGGGTCGATTGGATCACGAGAACCGGGCGGGTGGCGGACGGGGCAGGGTAGGGGGGTCCCTGCTTTCGTTAAACCCTGGAGCCGTCGCCCGCACCCGGAAGTGAACAGTTCGCCGGCCCATGCGTCGACCGGCTGCTTTTCTGCTTGCAGGACAAGCGAACTCCCTGGGTGGGTGGATGGAATCCGGGAATTCCCGGCCCGGGGTGGCCGGGGTGGGGGGAAACGGGGTAGGGACGCCGCTTTCGGAAAAAGGCCGGTGACAGATTTCGGGGGCACCGGTGTTCCCCTGGCCAACCGGGAGGCGCGCGCGGTGTCCGTCGATGTGGAGGCCTATTACCGACGCTATGGCCCCCAGGTGCTCCGGCGCTGCCGCTTCCTGCTGCGCGACGAGGAACAGGCCGTGGACGCCATGCATGACGTGTTCGTTCAACTGCTGCGCTACCAGGCCGCCCTGAAGGACGCGGGGCCCTCCAGCCTGCTGCACCAGATCGCCACCCGCGTGTGCCTCAACCGCCTTCGCGGCGCGAAGCGGCGCCCCGAGGACCGCGACGACGAGCTGGTGCTGCGTATCGCCGCGTCCGGCGACACCGAGGCGCGCACCGCCGCCCGGGGCCTGCTGGACCGCCTCTTCGGCCGCGTCCCCGCGTCCAGCCGCGACATCGCCGTGCTCCACCTGGTGGACGGCATGACGCTGGAGGAGACCGCCCGCGAGGTGGGCCTGTCCGTGTCCGGAGTGCGCAAGCGCCTCCGGGCCCTGTCCGCTGTCCTGCAGGAGCTGGAGGCCGCATGACGTCCCCCCACCGCACCCCGGACTGGCTGCTGGAGCGAATCGCCCTGGGCGAGCTGCCCCCGGACGAGCTCGCCGCCGCCCGCGACCGCCTGTCCCGCGAACCCGACGGCCCCGCGCGCCTCGCTGCCCTGGAGGCCGACTCGCGCACCACCCTGGAGGCCCTGCCCCCCGACCGCGTCGCCCGCGAGGTGAAGGCCCGCGTCGCCCGCGCCGGCCCCCCCGCCGCGCCCCGCGCCGAGGCCCCACCGTCGCGCCCTTCCTGGCGCTTCCTGCCCGCCCTGGTGCCGGTGCTCGCCGCCGCGACCCTCTTCGTCCTCGTCCGGCCGGGGGCGTCGTCCCAGGAGCAGGAGGCGCGCGACCCGTGGTCGGCGACGGGGACCGGAGGCACCCCCGGCGTCCTGGAGCCCACGCGCAGCAAGGGGCTCCAGCCCCGGCTCGACGTGCACCGCCAGGCCGCCACCCGCACCGAGCGCCTCACCGACGGCGCCCCCGCCCAGGCCGGTGACGTGGTGCAGCTCTCCTACACGGCCGCCGGCCACGCCCACGGCGTCATCCTCTCCGTGGACGGCCGGGGCGCCGTCACCCCGCACCTGCCCGACATGGGCGACACGTCCGCGCCCCTGGAGCGCGGCGGCACGCACCTGCTGCCCCGCGCCTACGAACTGGACGACGCCCCGGGCTTCGAGCGCTTCTTCCTCATCACCGCCGACGCCCCCTTCGAACTGGAGGGCGTGATGGCCGCCGCGCGCGTCCTGGCCACCTCCCCCGAGGCGCGCACCGCGCCGCTGACCCTGCCCCCGGGCCTGGGCCAGACGTCCTTCCTGCTGGAGAAGCCCTCCCCATGAGAGCGCTCGTCATCCTCCTGTTCGCGCTGGGCGCGGCCACCTCCGCCCACGCCGCGGAAGCCTCCGCCGTGCGCCGGCTGGCCCTGTTCGTGGGCGTCAACGACGGCGGCCCGGAGCGCGTGCGGCTGCGCTACGCGGAGACCGACGCGAAGGCCTTCGCCCTGGTGCTGTCGGAGCTGGGCGGCGTGCTGCCCCAGGACCGCGTGCTCCTCATGGACGTGGACCGCGCGGGGGTGCTCGCGGGCTTCGACCGGGTGCGCAAGCTCGCGGAAGGCGTCCGCGCTTCAGGGGCCCGCCGCGTGGAGGTGCTGCTGTACTACTCCGGCCACTCGGACGACGAGGGGCTGCTGCTCAAGGGCCAGCGGCTGGACTACGGCGAGCTGCGCCGCTCGCTGGAGGGGTTGCCCGCGGACGTGAGGATCGCGGTGCTGGACTCGTGCGCGTCCGGCGCGTTCGCGCGCAAGAAGGGCGGCGTCGCGCGGCCCGCGTTCCTGGTGGACTCCGGCATCCAGGTGAAGGGCCACGCCATCCTCACCTCGTCCAGCGCGGACGAGGCGTCGCAGGAGTCGGACCGGCTGGGCGGTTCGTTCTTCACGCACCACCTGCTGTCCGGCCTGCGCGGCGCCGCGGACGTCACGCACGACGGCCGCGTCACCCTCACGGAGGCCTACCAGTTCGCCTTCCACGAAACGCTCGCGCGCACGGAGCGCACGCAGGGCGGCGCGCAGCACCCCAACTACGACATCGAGCTGGCCGGCACCGGCGACCTGGTGATGACCGACCTGCGCGCCACCACCGCGGGCCTGGTCCTCACCGAGCCGCTGGAGGGCCGCCTGTACGTGCGCGACGCGGTGGGCACGCTGGTGGTGGAGGTGCAGAAGGTGTCCGGCCGCGCCACCGAGCTGGGCCTGGCCCCCGGCGCCTACCGCGCCCGGCGCGAGTGGGACGGCGGCGTGTCCGAGGCGGCCTTCACGCTGAAGGAGGGCGCGCGCACGCCGCTTTCGCCCGGTGACTTCCTGGGCGTGGGCCACGAGGCCACCGTGATGCGCGGCGGCGGTGGGGGCGGCCCGGCGCTGTCCCCACAGGGCCGTCAGCTGCTGCCGGTGAACCTGAGCCTCGTGCCGAGCATGAGCACCAACACGCTGAGGGCGGGCCGGGCGCAGGTGGAGAACCGCTTCGCGCTGGGCGTCGTCAACGGCGGCACCGCGCTGGGCGGCGGGCTGGCGCTGGGCCTGGCGGGCAACGTGTACGACGCGGAGGTGTCCGGCCTGGCCATGGCGCTGGGCTTCAACACGTCCGGCGCGGACGTGGCTGGCGCGCAGCTGTCGCTCGTCACCAACGTGGCGGGCGGCGCGGTGCGGGGCGCCCAGGGGACGCTGGGGCTCAACGTGGCCAACGGGGACGTGGACGGCGTGGGGCAGCTGGCCCTGGGCGCGAACGTGGCGCGCGGCGCGCTGGGCGGCGTGCAGGCGGCGCTGGGCGCCAACGTCACCACGGCGGACGCCACCGGAGTGCAGCTGTCACTGGGTGTCAATCACGCGAACGGCACCATGAAGGGCGTGCAGTTCACGCTGGGCATCAACTCCGTGGCGACGGCCGCGCGGGGCATCCAGGGGTCGGTGCTGCTCAACCGCGCCCCGTCCCTCACCGGCATGCAGCTGGGGTTGATCAACGTGGGCGGTGACGTGTCCGGCATGCAGCTGGGGCTCATCAACGTCGCGGACACGGTGCACGGCATGCAGCTGGGGCTCGTGAACGTCTCCGACGAGGTGCACGGCGCGCCGGTGGGCCTGGTCTCCTACGAGAAGAAGGGCCAGCTGCACCTGGAGGTGTTCGGCAGCGACGTGCAGCTCACCAACCTGGCGCTGAAGTTCGGCGGCAGGCACTTCTACACGACGCTGCTCGCGGGGATTGGACCGGACGACCGCGTCCAGCGCTTCAGCCTGGGCCTGGGCCTGGGCGGGCACATCCCGCTGGGCTCGCGCTTCTGGGCGGACGTGGACGTCGCGGGCAGCCAGGTGCTGTCCACGCGCGATCCGTTCTCCGGCGGGTCCAACACCCTGCTCACGCAGGCGCGGCTCATGCTGGGCTTCCAGGTGATGCCGAGGCTGGCCGTGTTCGCCGGCCCCACCTACAACGTGGCCTTCACGTGGGGCGAGCCGGAGTTCGCGAAGCTGACCACGCTGCCGGTGCGCTCGCACGCCATCGACGCGGACACGCGCATGCAGCGCTGGCCCGGCTTCCAGGTGGGCGTGCGGCTCTGAGCGACAGCCGGGACCGGCTCAGGAGTCGGTCCCGGCGCGCAAGCAGCTCAACCGACGACGCGGGTGGCGCGCAGGACGATGGCGTCGCCCGCGGGGCCGGCCTTGAGCCGCTTGTCCAGCGAGCCCTCCAGCTTGAGGCCGGGGCCGCCCTTGGCGGCGCGCTGCAGGAGCTCGCCCATCTTCGCGTCGTCCCCGCCAGTGACGGCGCTCAGGTCGATTTCGTGGAGGGACTGGAGCTTCTTGTCCGGCGCGTCCGCGCTGAAAAGGTCGTAGTGGTCGCAGGGCGGCGCGAAGCAGCGCTTCCCGTTGTCCTTGACGATGTAGACGGTGCTGGTGGTCATGGTGGCGTCTCCGGGTGAGGGGGTGGGGGCGGCCGTGCCGGGTTCGTTGGCGGCGCCCGCGGGGGCGTCCACCTCCGTCCGCTTCAGGTCGGTGGGGGCCGCCGCGCCGGACACGTCACCGGACGGCTGCGCGGGGGGAGAGGACGGCGTGCTGCACGCCACCGGGCCGAGCACGAGCACGGCGGACAGGATCAGGGAGCGGGCGTTCATGGCGACTCCGGAAGGAGGACGGGGTGTCCTCCTTCAACGCGGGAGGGACACGACCGGGTCCACTCTGCCCGGCCGCGCGCTCGCCGGCCAGGGTGCCAGGGGCGATTTTGCTCCATGTCCTACATGGGCCGGAGCCCGTCGAGAAAGGGGTGCCAAGACGGTGCCTGTTCGTTGTACACCCGCGCCCCAAGAGATCGGCCTCCGGGGCCGTGACCTGTAAGGACGCCCACGATGGAATTCCGCATCGCCGCCGACGAGCTGAAGAAGGCCCTCTACCGCGCCCAGGGCATCGTGGAGCGCAAGACGACGATGCCCATCCTCGCCAACGTGCTGCTCACGGCGAACAAGGGCAGCATCACGGTCACGGCCTTCGACCTGGACATCGGCATCGTGTCCGAGCACGCCGCGGACGTGGCCAAGCCGGGCGCCGTCACGCTGAGCGCGAAGTACGTCTTCGACATCGTGCAGAACCTCCCGGACGCGGAGGTCACGCTCAAGAAGCTGGCGAACAACTACGTCGACATCTCCTCCGGCTCCGCGCACTTCAAGATCGTCGGCATGGCCGCCGAGGAGTACCCGAAGCTGCCCAAGGAGGAGAGCGCGCCGCTGGTGCAGATCTCCGGCAACGTCCTTCTTGAGATGATCAAGAAGACCCAGTTCGCCATCTCCAGCGACGAGACGCGCTACATCCTCAACGGCGTCTTCTTCGAGCCCCAGTCCAGCGGCAAGGTCCGCATGGTGGCCACGGACGGCCACCGGCTGTCGCTCATCGAGCGGGAGATGTCCGGCGACTTCAAGCTCAAGAGCGGCGTCATCATCCCGCGCAAGGGCCTGATGGAGTTGAAGCGCCTCCTGGACGAAGCCCCGGACGCGGAGTGCCACCTGGGGTTCGCGGAGAACTCGGCGCTGTTCAAGAAGCCGGGCCTCACCATGGTGATGCGCCTCATCGACGGGCAGTTCCCGGAGTACCAGCGCGTCATCCCCAAGGAGGGCGAGAAGGTCGTCCTCGTCCCGAAGGTGCGCCTGCTGGAGGGCCTCAAGCGCATCGCGCTGCTGTCCGCGGACAAGAGCAACGCCATCCGCATCGGGCTGGAGAAGGGCAAGCTGCTCATCACCGCCAGCAACCCGGACCTGGGTGAAGCGCGCGACGCGCTGGACGTGGACTACAAGGGCAACGACATCACCATCGGCTTCAACGCCCGCTACCTGATGGACGTGCTGGGCGTGACGGACACGGACGAGGTCAGCTTCGAGCTGGGCGACGAGCACAGCCCGGGCGTGCTGCACGGCCCCGGCGACCGCAGCTTCACCGCCGTGGTCATGCCCATGCGCGTCTGAGCCGGGCTGGCGTCCACCTTCCCACGTCGGGAGGGGGGCAGCGTTCCAAGCCTGACGCTCCGCGCCAAGGGGAGGCCTGCGCCCGGCGCGGCGGCTCCTTATGATGGGGGCGTGGCCACCCGTCCGGATGATCTGAAAGCGCGGCTGGAGGACCGAGCGGACCTCCTGGAGGCCACGCGCCTGCGCTACCGCACGCTCAAGGGCGTGCTGGAGTCCTTCTTCTGGAAGGACCGGACGCGCAACCACTTCGAGCTGCTGCGGGAGGTGGCCGCGGCCCAGCCGGAGGTGGACGCGACGCTGGCCGCGCTGCGACGCCGCGTGGAGGCGGAGGGCTGGCCGCGAGACGCGGCGCCCGTCCGGCTGATGCACGAGGTGGAGCGCCTGCGCGAGGCGGTGGAGCGCGCGGCGGAGCGGCGGCTGGCCTCGGCGTCGGATGACGAAGCGGCGGACGTGCCCGCGACGCTGGGGGCGCGGCTGTTGCGCCTGGAGACGGAGGTGCTGGACGCGGCGCCGTTCCTGGGCGGGCGTGTCTGGGCCCAGGCGGTGGAGCTGTTGCCGCGCAACCTGCCGGAGCTGCGCGCCGCGTGCGCCGCGGGCGAGGTGTTCGAGCGCGTGTTCAAGCGCCCGGTGACGGAAGGGGCGCCGGCGTTCTCCGACGACGAGGCGCGGGAGCTGGCGCGGGCGCTGCCGCTGGGGGCCGCCGCGCTGGTGGCGCTGTGGGAGCGGCTGGAGCGCTACGACAGCCGGGGGAGGGTGAAGGACTTCCTCCAGCGGCGCATGCGCCGTGCGCCGACGCGGGTGGCGCGCAGCGGGCCGGAGCTGCTGTTGCACGCGGCCTTCTGGCACGACGTGGCGAGGGTTCGCGTGCGAGCGGTGCTGGAGGCGGAGCTGGCGCCGGTGGTTCCGCGCGAGCTGGAGCTGCCCGCGCTGTTGTCCTGGCGGGCCGCGCTGTCGGAGGACCCGGCGCTGCGGCTGTCCGCGCGGAGCGTCTTCACGGAAGGGCGCGCGGGGCTGGTGGAGACAGCGGCGGCGCTGGCGGCCCTGTCGCGCGAGCGGCCCCGGGGCGCGTGGAGTGAAGAGGTCGCGTGGGCGCGGCTGGAGCAGGCCGCGCAGCGAGCGCGCACGGAGGAGGGGCCGGAGGCGGAGGCCCTGCGGGACGCCCTGCGCCTCTTCGTGATGCTGAGAGGCCAGGCGCGCACGCCCGCGCGGCTGTTCTCACCGGAGCACGCGAAGCCCGCGAGCGGAGACGTGGCGCGCAACGGGGACCTGGTCGCGCTGGTGCAGGCGGCGCGTCACGCGGCGCTGCGGCAGGGTGGCTGAAGACAGACGCCGGTTTGGGGTGATTGGAAGGCTTCTGTTAGGTTGACAGGGCCGTCTCCTTTTCCGGTTGTCACCCCGCCCATGACCCAGCCTGTTCCTCCGCCTGCCTCCGAAGAGGCATCGCTGCAGTTCGACCGCGCCGAGTTCACCGAAGCCCCCTCGGCGACGAAGTGCTCCTTCTGCCAGCGCGCCATCCGGAGCGTCTACTTCGAGGCGAACCAGCGCCTGCTGTGTCCCGAGTGCCGCGAGCAGGTGGAGTCGGCGATGACGGGCGGCTCGAAGTCGAAGCGCTTCGTGATGGCGTCGGTGTTTGGCTTTGGCGCGGCCATCGCGGGGGCGCTCGTGTATTGGGTGGTGGGCCTGACGGGCTATAACATCGGCCTCATCGCCATCCTGGTGGGGTGGATGGTGGGCACCGCCGTGTTCAAGGGCTCGGAGTCACGCGGCGGCTGGGTCTACCAGGCGCTCGCGGTGGGGCTGACGTACTTCGCGGTGGCGGGCTCGCTCGCGCCGGATGTCTACAAGGAGATCGAGGCGCCGCCTCCAGCCGAGGCCGAAGCCGCTGTGGATGCGGCCGAGCCGCCGTCCCCGGGGCGCAACCTGGTCGTCGCGGGCGTGGTCACCGTGGCGGCGCCGGTGCTCGTTGGCATCAACAGCCCCATCTCCGGGCTCATCTACGGCTTCGCCCTGTTCGAGGCGTGGCGCCGCACGAAGCGGACGGTGTTGAACATCGCGGGCCCGTTCAAGCTGCAGGAGGCACCCGCGCAGGGTGAGGCGGCGCCGGCGGAGCAGGAGCAGGCCGTTGGCTGAGGCGCTCGCGGTTTCGCTCCTCGCGCAGCGCTGTGAGGGGTGTGGTTCGGAGCTGGCGCCCCGGCTGCTCACGTGTCCGTCATGCCGGAAGCTGGTGCACGGCAAGCGGCTGACGCAGCTGGCGGCGGACGCGCAGGCGGCGTCGGAGCGGGGCGCGCCGCTGGAGGCGCTGGCGCTGTGGCGCGAGGCTTTGGACTTGTTGCCGCCGGGCTCGGCGCAGCATGCGCAGGTGACGGCGCGGGTGACGGCGCTGAGCCAGCAGGCGGACGCGCAGGGCCTGGCGGTGCCGCTGGCGGAGGCGGAGCGCAAGCGCTCGGGGATGCCGAAGGTGTTGGCCAGCATGGGCGCGGTGGGCCTGATGCTGTGGAAGTTCAAGTTCGTGCTGGCGCTGCTCCTGGGCAAGGGGAAGCTGCTGCTGCTCGGGCTCACGCAGGCGAGCACGCTGTTCTCCATGCTGTTCGCGGTGAGCGTCTACTGGACGATGTGGGGCTGGAGCTTCGCGCTGGGGCTGGTGGCGTGCATCTACGTGCACGAGATGGGGCACGTGGCGTCGCTGCGCCGGCAGGGCATGAAGGCGGATGCGCCCATGTTCATCCCGGGGTTGGGTGCGTTCGTGCGCCTGAAGCAGGTGCCGGTGGATGAGCGCGAGGACGCGCGCGTGGGGCTCGCGGGGCCCATCTGGGGCAGCGCCGCGGCGGTGGTGGTGTTGGTCGCGGCGGTGCTCACGGGATGGAAGGCATTGGGCGCCATCGCGCACGCGGCGGCGTGGCTGAACCTGTTCAACCTGGTGCCGCTGTGGCAGCTGGACGGTTCGCGAGGGTTCCGGGCCCTGGCGCGCAAGCAGCGGTGGCTGGCGGTGGCCGTGCTGGGCGCGACGTGGTTCCTCACGGGAGAGAACCTGCTCCTGCTCATCGGAGGTGTGGCGGTGTTCCGCGCCCTGCTCACGCCCGCGTCGGAGAAGGGCGACCTGCGCACGCTGGTGGAGTACAGCGCGCTGGTGGTGGGACTGGCTGCACTGGGCTGGGCCGCGCGGCACTGGACGGGGGCGACGGCGGCGCTGTGAAAAACGCCTCCACCCGGGAATCCACGCGCCCCGGCCAGGACCGATGGGTGCCGTTGTAGTTCCTGAGAGTGACGTCGAAGGGGCCGGAGGTAATTCCCGGGGTCTCCATCGTTTCCCTTACAGAGGGAGGCTCCGACAATGCTCACCGTGGCCCAGGCGTTCGAGCGGTTCATGCAGGACTTGCGGTTGCGCGAGGGGGAAGCGCGCGAGGCTACGCGTCAGCAGGAGTTCGTTTTCAATGCGATGCGCCGTCGCCTGGGGCCGAAGGAATCCATCCTGTCGGGGTCGTATGGTCGGAATACAGCCATCCGTCCCCTCCATGACATCGACCTCTTCCTCGTCTTCTCGGACGAGGCCGGTATTTGACAGCGGCTGCCGAACGAACAAGCGCAACGGTTGTTCATGGAGCAGGGATTGCTCCTGTTGGTGCTGAACGATGGGTTGCGATTCGTCCTCAGAAGGCCCCGAACCTCTTCGGACACAAGCCCTGAAGAGAGGCTCCTCTATGTAAAACCCTTCGAGGAGAACCCTGCGGGCTTGGGATGGACGTTGAGCAGGTCGCGCTGCTCACCGCGCGGATGACATTGCAGACGCTCGGAGAGCGGATCGAAGGCGGGCTCGACTACCCGAAGGCCCACGGCGATCACCTGATCTGGTCCAATCACGGCAAGTGGTCCGAAAGTGAAACTGCACAGGTTTTCGCCTTCCGTGCCGCTTCCCTCCGGTCCAGGTCGTCAAGTCAGCCCGCCCTGATACTCCCTGCTTCGCATGGCCGTGCGGAGGCTTCACGGAAGGTGAGGGGATTGTCCATGAGCGGAAGGTGGGGCGTGGCGCTGTGTCTCCTGGCGTGGGCATGGCCCGACCGAGTGGTCGCACGGGAACAAGCCCCGGATGCGACCGCCAGCGAACTTTCCTCCATCTTTCGTCACGCCTCTCAGTCCGCGAGCAGCACTCCTCACCTTCAGGCCCTGGAACTGGAACCGCCCAGCGCAGTGGAGGACTGGCACCTCCTGACCCGGCTCGAGGTGTCGACCCTTGCCCTGCTGCCTCGCGGAGGCAGCGGAACACGCGAGGGTTTCGTCCAGGTCGCTCCCACGCTGATGCTGGATGGTGGCGCGGAGTTCGCCGTCAACCTGGGTGCGCCGGTGAGGCTGCGCCTGTGGGACGGCAAGCGGAACGCAGGCGCCTTCCGCCAGGAGGACTGGGACAGCCCGTCGGACTGGGGGCAGGTGGTTCGAGCCCTCAAACTGGGGTCAAACAAAGCCCCTTGGGCGCTGTGGATGGGAGCGCTGGAGAGCTACAGCCTGCTGTCCGGGCACCTGGTGCGGCGTTACTCCAACCGCATCAACCCCGACTACCACCCGGCGGGAGGCTTCTTCACGGGGACCCTCGGCCCGCTCTACGGGGAAGTCTTCGCCTCGGACGTCCTTGGCGCGCGGCTCTTCGGAGCGGAAGCCGAGGTGGACCTGGAGCACATCCTCTTCGGCCAGCCAGCCCAAGCCGGACGGTACACGCTGGCCGTATCCGCCGTACACGAGGGTGGCAAGGGGGAGGGGACCTCGCCTCAGGTCACGCTGGCTCACCTGGATGGGACCGCGGTGGTGTGGACGCGTCCGGGCTTCGAACTGCACCTGCTGGCCGGCTGGGGAGGCCATCCTGGAACGGGTGGCGCCTGGGGCGCGGTGGCTGGAGTGGGGGCGGACGCGGAGACAACCAGGTTGAACGTGCGGCTGCGCCTGGAGGCGCGGCGGCAGCACGGAGGTTTCCGCCAAGGGGCCTTCGGCCCGGACTACGAGCTGGCGCGCTTTCGCGCGGTGGGCACCTCCGAGCAGCCCCTGGCGGAGGCGTCTTTTCCGGAGGGTGCGTCTGTTTACGCTGAAGCCGATGTGGGCTGGGACGCGGAGCGGTTGGTGGGGAGGACGCAGCGGCACCTGACCCTCTCCTGGGCGGTAGAGGTCTTCGCCTGGGGACGCGTGGACACGGACGGACGCCTCGCCCTCCAGCTCTTCGAGCGGAACCTGGAAGTCGCCGTGAGCGTGCTGGGAATGGGCCTGGGACGGCAAGGGGCCCGCTACCTCGTGTCCGGAGACCTGCGCTGGCGCTTCGCGGGGAGACTGTACGCGCTGGGGCAAGGAGGAACGCTGTTGTTTCCGGAGGCGGACGGAGCGCTGCGTCCGGGCGCCTACGCGTCTCTGGGCGTGGGGGTGGACAATGCGCGCTGAAGTGCTGCTGTTGAGCACGGTCCTGCTCCTCACGGGCTGTGCTGCCGGGCACCGCGGCATCCTGAAGCAGGGCTCGGCAGCAGCCCTCGAGCCGAGCGGGACCTCACGGCTGCGACGACATCACGTCGAGCGCTCCCTGGACACGGAGGTCGCGCGAAGCGCACGGGCCCAGGTCGCCGAGCGGGCCTTCATCCCCGACCCCCCGGAGGCAGATGCCTTCGAGCACCTGCTGGTGCTCGCGGGGCTGGACCCCTGGGACGAACTGCCCCTGCGTGCATCCGCGCTGACGCCGACGCAGGCCGCGCGATTGTTGTCGGTATTGCTGAAGAAGCCCGTGACCCTGGGCAACTTCCCGCCTCGCATGGGTGCGAGCCTGCTGCTGCGCGAGGTGCTGGAGGGTGACAGCGTGTCGCGGGAGGAACTCCTGCGCCGGATGACCCGGCTCGAACGGCTCGCGGTGTTGAGGCCTGACGGCTGTCTCGCGTGGGTCATCAACGGACGCACGCAGCAGCGCGTAGGGCCGGTGGAGTGGAAGGACGGGGCCTTCGTTGCGTTGGGCTTCGAGTTGGGGCGCTTCTACGTCGACACCGGTGGCGTGTTCCGACCGACGGATGCGCGGCTCCATCCCGTGTTCAATGGGTTCGTCGTGGAGGTGTACGACGACGCGGACATCCTCAGCCGGTCGCTGGATGGCGCCGCGGACGCGTTCTTCGAGCTGGCCATGTCCATCGGGAAGTTCTTCACCTCCCCAACGGACAGCCTCCTGGCACTTCAACATCTGCCAGAGGGCATCGCCGCCCTCGTCGCTTCCTCTCCCGAGTACCTGGAGCGCTTCGCCTCCATGCCGCGAGGAGAGCAGGTGAGGACTGTCGCGAAGCTGTTGACGACGCTCTACGCGGGAGGCGGTATCGCCAAGGGCTCTACTGTCGCCCTGACCACGGCGACGGGAGGAGTAGAAGCCATGCTCCCCATGCTGTCCCTCACCGGCGATGGGGCTCTGGTGGTGGAACGCGTCGCTGTGCCCGTGGGGCGGATGGCCACTGCGGTCGGAGCAGGCGTAGGCGGACTCTACGTCCTGTCGGGCTCCAGCGCCGCCACGAGTGGCGGTGCTCCCGGTATCGCGTCCGACGTGGCGGGAAGTTACCGGAACGTGGAGATTGTCGATTCCCGCGGAAACCCGCTGGGAGAGTTCGATGAGATCCAACCCGGAATGTTCATCGAGGACAAGTCGGCCAGGAACCTGGATGTCCTCCATCCCAGAACGGGACAGCCCATGCAGACCGCCGAGCAATGGGCCGCGAAACAGATCTACGAGAAGACGACGGTTCGGATCAGGAACCTCATGACACAGGCCAGCGCCACGCGCCCTGCCGTTGGAGGAACTCCCAAGGTGCCTCCGCTTTCGGAACTGAAGAAGTATCGAAGCATCCTCTTCAGGATTGAAGACGGGAGTCCTGCGCTGAGAGAAGTCGTGTCGAAGCAGCTCGCACGCCTGACGCAGGAAAACCCGGGCTGGTCCTTCACCGCGACGTATGGTCCGTGAGCGGGTTCGCCCAAGGAACTGGAATGTCGATCTCCATCCTCATGAAGCAGCTTCCGGAAAGCGTGACGAGCGAGGAGCTGGTTCCACTGGCGACCGAGGAGGTCTTCCGCCGGTATTGGGTTCCCGGCTGTGAGGCTCTTGGGCTGCGGTGGGTGCCCCTGTTCAGGACGGGCGTACCCCTCCAGAAGGAAGACCTCGGTCCGGTGCTCACGGAGCTGCGCGCGCTTCGTCAGTGGATGGAGGAGCAGCCAGGCGAGGGCACAGTCGCCGTGAGGCCCAGGCTGGACGCGGCACTGACGATTCTTGAGCGCGCCGCTGCCCTGCCAGAGGCGGATATCTTCATCGGGTAGTGGGACGCCTGTAGTACGAAGCACTCCCCCTTCACGGTGACGCTGTGCGCCTCCTCTCGCTCCAGGTCCAGGACTTCCGCAACCTCCCGACGGTGCAGCTCGCACCCAGCCCTCACGCGACCATCGCCGTGGGCCAGAACGGGCAGGGGAAGACCAACCTCCTGGAGGCGCTCTACTTCCTCGCCACCCTCAAGCCCCTGCGCGCCGGCCGCCTCTCGGAGCTCGTGCGCTGGGGCGCCTCCGCCGCCCGCGTCACCGGCCGCTTCCTCCTCAAGGGCGCCGAGCGTGAAATCTCCGTCGAGGTTGGCGGCGGCACCCGCCAGGCCCTCGTGGACGGCAAGAAGGCCTCCAGCCTGGAGGACTACTTCGGCGGGGTCTCCGTCGTCGCCTTCACCCCCGACGACCTGGAGGTCATCAAGGGCGGCCCCGACGCGCGCCGTGCCTTCCTCGACCGCGCCGTGTTCAACCGCTTCCCCGCCTTCCTCAAGGAAAGCCGCGAGTACGCCCGGGCCCTCAAGAACCGCAACCGCCTGCTCCGCGACGGCGCCACCGTCGACGCCGCGTACCTCGACGCGTACGACGAGACCCTCGCCCGCTCGGGCGCCCGCCTCTACGCCCGCCGCCGCGCGCTGATGGCCGAGCTCGCGCCCCGCGCCCAGGCCACCTTCGCGTCCATCGGCCGCACCGCCGACCCCGCCGTCTACGGCTACCACCCCGCGCACCTCGGCGCCGACTTCGCCCATGCCGACGAGGCCGCCCTCGCTACCGCCCTGCGCGAGGCCCTCTCCGCGCGTCTGAGACGCGACCTGGACCGCGGCTTCACCTCCGTGGGCCCGCATGTGGACGATGTCTCCGTGACGCTGGGGGGCCGCAGCGCGCGCGCCTACGCGAGCCAGGGCCAGCAGCGCGCCCTGGTGCTGGGATGGAAGATCGCGGAGATTGAAAACCTGGAGGCCTCCATGGGCTTCCTCCCCCTGCTGCTCCTGGATGACGTCTCCAGCGAGCTGGACCCCGAGCGCAATGCCTACCTCATGGGCTACCTGGCCCGGAGCGGCGCGCAGGTCTTCCTCACCACCACCGACGCGGGGCTCGTGCGAGCCGCCGCCGCCAGTGACACCCTGTGGCTCACCGTCCACGCGGGACAGGTGGCCACCGAACAAACCCCGGCATAACCCGGGTCAGTGCACCCGCCGCCGCTGCCAGGGCCAGTGCACCGGTCCCCGGCGCGCGTGGTGGTGCGGCAACTCCTGCCGCGTCACGTGCCCGAAGTACTCGAAGCGGAACTCCGCCCAGAGCATCCCGAAGGCCACCGCGAACAGGAACACCGCCAGCGTCAGCCACCACACGGTGCCCGTCGCCAGCGCGGCGATGAACAACACCCCCAGCACCGCCGCCACCCCCAGCGACAGGTCCCGCAGGCGCTTCGACTCGCTGAACGCCATCCCCATCGCCAGCATGGAGATCGCCAGCAGCGGCCACGCCAGCCAGTACGCGGTGCGCGCGTACAGGCTGGCAATCGACAAGAGGAACAGCCCGAATCCGAATATCGCCAGTCCGCCGTCCATCGAATCCTCCTCGGGAGAATCCCCCGGCTCCCGGCTGAACATGCGCCTTCCCCATGTGCGCATGCAGCCCGCCTTCCCCAGTCCGACCGGGGACACGGCGGGAGAGCGGCCCCCGGCGCATGGCTCGGAATACACGGCCTTCGCCCCCGGTCTCCTTCGTGTTCCCACGACCGCGTGCGCACGAGATGTCCGGGGACCTGACAGGGCGTCGGGCCCTCGTCCGGCGCGCGTCCGTGAGTCGACGTTCGCTCCGTCGAAGTTCTTGCGGACCCGCCGGGCGTGCACCATGACGAGCACCCCGTCCCACCGGGCCTCTCCGGTACGAACGAAATGGTGCCATGTCGCGCTTGCTGCTGACGCTCGTGCTGTCCGCCCTCCTCGCGGGGTGCCACCGCGCGACGTTCGAGGACTCGGTGCTCCAGAAGTCCGACGTGAAGTACCGCGTCGGCCCGCTGTCCAACGACGTCTGGGAGCGCCGCGGCTTCGACGACAACGACCTGGCCTTCGTGGAGCGGGGCGACACCGGCCGCGTCATCGCCACCAACTCCACCTGCCGGGACCACGACGACCCGTCCCTCCAGGTCCTCACGAAGCACCTGCTCATGGGCTTCACCGAGCGCCAGGACCTGGGCCAGCGCAGCTTCACCCTGGACGGCCGTGAGGCCCTGCGAAGCCGCTACGTCGCGAAGCTCGACGGCGTGCCCATCCAGCTGGAGCTGGTGGTCCTCAAGAAGGACAACTGCGTCTTCGACTTCAGCTACGTCGCCCCGGTGGGCACCGCCGACCAGCGCATGGCGGACTTCGAGAGCCTCTTCCAAGGCTTCCACGCGGAGCGCCAGCGATGATGCCCGAAGCGAAGCTCTTTGCCGGCGGCGGCCCCAGCCTCAAGGAGCGCCTGCGCGAGCGCATGGAGTCCCTGGGCGCCCTGTCCGTCATGACGGGCCAGGTGTTCAGCCGCGCCGTGCGCCCGCCCTATGACTGGGCCGGGCTCGTCTTCCACACCGAGTCCCTGGGCGTGCGCTCGCTGCCCATCGCGCTGCTCACCGCGACGTTCGCGGGGCTCGTCATCTCATTGCAGTTCGGCTACTTCCTCGCCCGCTTCGGCGTGCAGTACACCGTGGGCCGCGTCGTCATCCTCACGCTGTTCCGGGAGCTGGCCCCCGTGCTCACCGCGCTCACCGTGGGCGCGCGCATCGGGTCCGGCATCGCCGCGGAATTGGGCTCCATGACCGTGACGGAGCAGGTGGACGCCATCCGCGCGCTGGGCGCGGATCCGTTGCGCAAGCTGGTGGTGCCGCGCGTGTTCGCGTGCCTCATCGTGATGCCGGTGCTCACCGTGTTCTCGGACGTGGTGGGCCTGGTGGGCGGCGCGCTGGTGGTGAAGTCCCAGTACGGCATCTCCCTGGACCAGTTCTTCCAGGGCGCGCTGGACGCGGTGCTGATGGGCGACTTCGTCTCCGGCGTCATCAAGGGCGCCGTGTTCGGGCTCATCATCGGCCTGGTGGGGTGCTTCAAGGGGCTGGCGGTGGAGGGCGGCACGGAGGGCGTGGGCCGCGCCACCACGCAGACGGTGGCCATCACCTCCGTCACCGTGTGCCTGGCGGACTTCTTCATCACGAAAATCACGCTCTACTTCTGAAGCCGCACGCCCCCATGCGCAAGGCCCGCTCCGCTCACGCAGACCCCGCTGTCCCGTTCCGCTTCCGCAAGCCCACGCCGGGCGAGGAGCTCATCCGCTTCGACGGCCTCATGAAGCAGTTCGGCCCCAAGCGCATCTACGACGGCGTGGACCTGGACGTGCGCGCCGGGGAGACGCTGGTGGTGCTGGGCGGCTCCGGCGTGGGCAAGAGCGTGCTGCTCAAGTGCCTCATCGGCCTGCTGCACCCGGACGGCGGCAGCATCCTGTTCGAAGGCTACGACCTGGCGAAGTTCTCCGAGGCGCAGTTCCTGGAGGTCCGCAAGCACGTGGCCATGGTGTTCCAGGGCGCGGCGCTGTTCGACTCGCTCAGCGTGGCGGACAACGTGGCGTACCCGTTGCGCGAACACTTCCCCACCATGTCCCGCGCCGAAATCCAGAAGCGCGTGGCGGAGAAGCTGGAGCTGGTGGATCTGCCCAACACGGAGAAGCTGATGCCGTCGGACCTGTCTGGCGGCATGCGCAAGCGCGTGGGCCTGGCGCGCGCCATCGCCACGGAGCCGGAGGTCATCCTCTGGGACGAGCCGACGACGGGCCTGGACCCCGTCACCACGCAGACCATCAACGAGTTGATTGAGTCGATGCAGCAGCGCCTGGGCGCCACGTCCATCGTCGTCACGCACGACATGGTGAGCGCCTTCGTGCTGGCGGACCGGATGGCCATGCTGGCCAACCGGAAGATCGTCCAGGTGGGCACCCCGGAGGAGATGCGCCGCTCCCAGGTGCCGGAGGTGCGCGCCTTCATCGACGCGCGCCGCCTGGAGCTGAACCCCCGGGGAACACCATGAGTCTCTTCACCTCGACCTCGAAGGAAAAGCGCCTGGCCGTGCGGGCGGGCCTCTTCGTCGCCATCGGCCTCGCGGTGGCCGGCGTCGTCGTCTTCTTCATCGGCCGTGAGTCCAACCTCTTCCAGCGCCAGGTCCTCTTCCGCGCCTACTTCGCGAGCGTGGACGGCCTGAGCGACCAGTCCCCCGTGTGGATTGGCGGCCTGAAGGTGGGCCGCGTGAACAGCGTGTCCTTCTCCCAGGACCTGAAGGACAGCCGCCTGCAGGTGGAGTTCCAGGTGGCCAGCGCCTACGCGGACCGCGTCCGCGCGGACTCCGTGGCCCGGCTTACCAGCATGGGCGTGCTGGGCGACAAGGCGGTGGACATCTCCCTGGGCAGCGCGGACCAGCCGCCCGTGGCGCCCGGCGGCGTCGTGAAGTCCAGCAGCGGCGGGGACCTGTCCAAGCTGATGAGCAGCGCCAGCCGCGTCATGGATAACTCCGTCGAAATCAGCGAGTCCCTCAAGGACGCCGTGAAGGCGTACTCGAACCCGGACCTGACGCGGGACCTGGCCAAGAGCGTCGCCTCGCTGCGCTCCATCATGGAGGAGGTGGAGAAGGGCAACGGCGCCCTGCACGCCCTCATCTACGACCCGCGCACCGGCCAGGAGGTGAACACGCTGCTCGTCAACGCGTCCGGCGCCGCGAAGCGCATGGACGGGGCCCTGAGCCACGTGGAGGCCATCCTGGGCGAGGTGCGCCGGGGCGACGGCACCGCGCACGCGCTCATCTACGGCCAGGACGGCGCGGTCGCCATGCGCGAGCTGGGGGCGGCCGCCGGCCAGCTGGCGGGCCTGCTGGAGGACGCGAAGAAGAGCCCCAACGGCGCCGTGCACCAGCTCATCTATGGCGACGCGAAGGGCATGTTCGCGGACCTGGGCAGCGCCGCCGCGGACATCAAGACCATCACCGCCACCGTGGCCAAGGGCGACGGCACCCTGGGCGCGCTCGTCAACGACCCCACCGTCTACGACGACCTGCGCGAGGTGCTGGGCAACGTGAAGCGCAACCGCATCCTCCGCGCGCTGGTGCGCTTCTCCGTGAGCAACCACGAGTCCCTGGACCAGGTGGGAGCCCCGCAGACGGCCCCCACCCCGCTCACGCCCGCCGCGGACGCGGGCGCCCCCGCCACCCCGGCCTCCGCGCCTGCCACGCCTTCCTCAACGCCCTGAGCCAACGCCCCGGGCCATCCGGCCGCGTCAGGAAGGCCGGGGTGCGAAACGCCTCCTGGGTCAAAGACAGACCCCCATGTTTCACGCGGCGAGACACCGTGTGAGCCCATACGGTTTCGCAGTGTTTCCAAGACTGTCTGTGTATTGACTTGGATGGGTTTGAAGGCGTATTCCCCGCTCCCCCTGCTTTTCAAGGAGTCGGGAAACAATGCTTCGTCACGTCGCGCAGCGCAGTGGCCGTGTCGCGGTGGTCCTTGGCACGCTGATGTCCCTGGCGGGCTGCAGCAGCAACGCCCCGGCTCCCGAGGAGCAGGCGCCCCAGACTCCGGCGGAGGAGACCGCCACCCAGCAGGCCATCCCGCACCGCGGCTGCGCCACCATCGAGCCGTCGGCCGATGAGAAGCTGGAGATTGAAGCCGCGATCGCGGGCCGCGTTCAGGCCAAGCGCGCGGTGGGCTCCGTGAACGTGCCCGTGTACTTCCACGTCATCAACAACGGCACCAGCGTCTCCAGCGG
Organism: Corallococcus caeni; assembly: GCF_036245865.1. NCBI lineage: Bacteria > Pseudomonadati > Myxococcota > Myxococcia > Myxococcales > Myxococcaceae > Corallococcus > Corallococcus caeni. The sequence continues at coordinate 167,509 of NZ_BTTW01000002.1, forward strand.
CAACATCCCGGACTCGCAGATCACCAGCCAGATGAACGTGCTGAACGCGGCGTACGCGAACACGCCGTTCCGGTTCACGCTGGCGGGCACGGACCGCACCACGAACAGCACCTGGTTCAACCTGGCCCAGGGCAGCAGCGCCGAGCGCTCCATGAAGACCACCCTGCGCAAGGGCGGCAAGGAGTCGCTGAACATCTACACGGCGAACCTGTCCGGCGGTCTGCTCGGCTGGGCGACCTTCCCCTCCAGCTACACCAGCAGCCCGTCCATGGACGGCGTGGTCATCCTCTTCAGCAGCGTGCCCGGCGGCACCGCGTCCCCGTACAACCTGGGCGACACGGGCACGCACGAGGTCGGTCACTGGGTGGGCCTGTACCACACGTTCCAGGGCGGCTGCGCCAGCCCGGGTGACTCCGTCAGCGACACGCCCCCGGAGGCGTCGCCCGCGTACGGCTGCCCCGCCGGCCGTGACACCTGCTCCGGCGGTGGCGCGGACCCCATCTACAACTTCATGGACTACAGCGACGACAGCTGCATGAACACGTTCACCGCCGGCCAGAGCGCCCGCGCGGACAGCCTGACCGCGACGTACCGCTAAAAAGAGCGGAGCGGCCGTGGCCGATGTGACGACGCCGGGGTCCCCAAACAGGGGGCTCCGGCGTTTTCCATTTCCTGGATGAAACACGGACAGGCCGTATCCCGGCCTGTGACGCTTGGTTTGTCTTCAACGGGTTTCGCCGGGAATTCAATTTTACCGCACCCGTTGACTAGAACTGTTTCGTACGTGTATTGGTGTCTCCCCCACTTTTCTAGGAGTTGGGAAACAATGCTTCGTTTCGTCGCGCAGCGCAGTGGCCGTGTCGCGGTGGTCCTTGGCACCCTGATGTCCCTGGCGGGCTGCAGCAGCAGCGCCCCGGCTCCCGAGGAGCAGGCTCCGGCGGAGGAGACCGCCACCCAGCAGGCGGTGCCGCACCGTGGCTGTGCGACGGTCGAGCTGACCGCCGATGAGAAGCTCGAGGTTGACGCGGCGATCGCGGCCCGCGGCGTGAGCGCCAAGCGCGCGGTGGGCTCGGTGAGCGTGCCCGTGTACTTCCACGTCATCAACCAGGGCTCGGGCATCGCCAACGGCGACATCCCGGACTCGCAGATCACCGCGCAGATGAACGTGCTGAACGCGGCGTACTCCAACACCCCGTTCAAGTTCACGCTGGCCGGCACGGACCGCACCACGAACAGCACCTGGTACAACCTGCGCAGCGGCTCCGCGGCGGAGAAGAAGATGAAGTCCGCCCTGCGCAAGGGCACCGCCGCCGCGCTGAACATCTACACGGCGAACCTGTCCGGCGGTCTGCTGGGCTGGGCGACGTTCCCCTCCAGCTACACCAGCCAGCCCTCCATGGACGGCGTGGTCATCCTCTACAGCAGCGTCCCCGGCGGCACCGCGGCCCCCTACAACGAGGGTGACACGGGCACGCACGAGGTCGGTCACTGGCTGGGCCTGTACCACACGTTCCAGGGCGGTTGTAACAACCCGGGCGACTCCGTCAGCGACACGCCTCCGGAGGCCTCCGCCGCGTTCGGCTGCCCCGCCGGTCGTGACACCTGCTCCGGTGGCGGCGCGGACCCCATCTACAACTTCATGGACTACACCGACGACAACTGCATGAACACGTTCACCGCCGGCCAGGTGGCCCGCGCGGACAGCGTGACCGCGACGTACCGCTAGTCAGCGTCTTCGCTTCCTGAAGTGTCCGACGCCGGAGTCCCTTCTGCACGGGGGCTCCGGCGTCTTCCTTTTCCAGCGTGGACAAGCCGGGCCCGCGCTGGCCACAGTGGGGGACCGCCCTCCACTGCCCGGAGGGCTCCAGGAGGGTGTGGCGCCGTGAGAGACCTGTTGATGATTCCCGGGCCGGTGGACGTGGACGCGGAGGTGTTGCAGGCGCTGTCGGCGCCGGTGCCCGGGCACCTGGACGCGGGCTTCATCGCCACCTTCGGCCGGGCCCTGAAGCGCCTGCGCGAGGTGTCGCTCGCCCCCGGCGCGCAGCCCTTCGTCGTCTCCGGCAGCGGCACGCTGGCCATGGAACTCGCCGTGGCGAACCTCGTCGAGCCCGGCGACCGCGCGCTGGTGGTGAACACCGGCTACTTCAGCGACCGCATGGCCCACATCCTGGAGCGCCACGGCGCGAAGGTGACGCACGTGCGCGCTGCCAGCGTGGGCGGCGCCCCGGAGGTGGCCCAGGTGGAGGCGGAGCTCCAGCGGGGCGGCTTCAAGCTGATGACCGTCACCCACGTGGACACCTCCACCGCGGTGCTCGCGCCCGTGGAGCCGCTGGTGAAGGCCGCGGCAAGGCACGGCGTCCTGGCCGTGGTGGACGGCGTGTGCGCCACCGCCGGGGAGTCCTTCCACCAGGACGCGTGGGGCGCGGACGTGTACCTCACCGCCAGCCAGAAGGCGGTGGGCGTGCCCCCGGGCCTGGCGCTCCTCACGGTCAGCCCCCGCGCGCTGGCCACCTGGAAGGCGCGCAAGTCCCCCGTCGCCAGCGTGTACGCGGACTGGGCGGAGTGGCTGCCGGTGATGGAGGCCTACGAGTCCGGCAAGCCCGCCTACTTCGCCACCCCGCCCACGTCCCTGGTGTGCGCGCTGGACGTGAGCCTGGGCCACATCCTCGCGGAGGGCATGGAGGCCCGCTTCGAGCGCCACCGCCGGATGGCCCGCGCCTTCCGCGCCGCCTGGAGCGCGCTGGGGCTCAAACTGGTGCCCACCTCCGAAGCCGTGGCCGCCAACACCCTGAGCGCCGTCTACTACCCGGACGGCGTGGACGCGTCCTTCGTGGGCCGCGTGAAGGCGCAGGGGGTGGCCATCGCCGGCGGCCTCCACCCGGAAATCAAGCCGCGCTACTTCCGCGTGGGCCACATGAACCGCGTCAGCGCCGGGGACGTGCTCGTCACCGTGGGCGCCATCGAGCGGGCCCTCCACGCCGCCGGCCACCGCGCCGCCGCCGCGGGAACGGGCCTCGCCGCCGCCCAGGCCGCGCTCTCCGGGTGAGGCCCGGGTGAGGAGCCCGACCCCCACTTTTTTCTCAGGCTACGAGAAAAGCTGTCCGCACTCCCATTAGATTTGTGTAAGCTCCTGGATAATGTCAGGTACTTCCGGGCTTACTCGGATTCCTTGGCGTTTTAATGGAAATGTGTGAATAGGCTGCAAGGTGTGAGCGGGGCGTGGGCCCCGGCACCTGTGAGGGGGAAGGGCTGCGCTGGCGGACGGGACCCGTGGAACGGGTGGTCTGATTCCAGCGCCTGATGTGGAGGTGGGTATGGATCGCGGACCGGTGGAAGGTTCGTCGAGGGCGGCGGGCAGGGCGGAGGAGAGCGCGGCGTGGCACCTGACGGAGCGGTGCCTGGCCGCGACCCCGGAAGACGGGGCGCGGGGGATGTTCTTCCAGGGCGTGGTGGGCGTGGTGGGCTTCCTCCAGGGCGAGGCGGCCGCGGCGAAGTGCCTGTCGGCGTCCGGGCTGAAGGAGCTGAACCCCGCGGAGCTGTACCCGGTGACGCGCTTCCTGGCGATGTCCGCCGAGGCGACGCGGCTGCTCAGGCCCCAGCTGGGGGACTGGGCCCAGTCGCTGCGCTACATCGGGACGCAGGCCACGGTGGACTTCCTGGCCTCCATGTTCGGCCGGGACCTGATGCAGGCGGCCGGCCGCAACCCCCGGAAGATGCTCCAGCACATCGTCGAGAACTACCGCGTCGCGGTGAGCTACGGAGAGCGCGGGGTGCTCTGGACCGGGGACCACAGCGCCCGCTTCGTGATGCGCCGGGACTTCATGCCCGCGCCGTACCACGAGGGGGTGCTCCAGGCCGCCCTGGAGGCCGTGGGCGCCCAGGACATCCAGGTGCACGGGCGGCAGCTGTCCCTGCTGGACACGGAATACGACGTTTCCTGGTAGTCCGGACGCACCCCACCCGCTGCGTGGGGCCCTCTGGCGGGACGTTCACCAGCCACTGCTTGGTGCTGAACGTCCCCCATTTCTCCCGCTGGCGTGACAGGGAGGACCACTAGCATGTGGTGAGAGAGGCCCACACCCCATGGGAGGCGTCACGCGAATGGAGACAGGCGGGGCCCGGGTATGACGCCCTTCCGGCTGTTGCTGGTGGAGGACAGCGTCAACGACGCGGCGCTGGTGACGGCGGAGCTGGAGCAGGCGGGCTACCTGCCCACGGCGCGGCGCGTGGACTCGCTGGAGGCGCTGCGGGAAGCGCTGGCCGCCGAGGCCTGGGACCTGGTGCTGTGCGACTACCGGCTGCCGCGCTTCACCGCGCTGGACGTGCTGGCGCTGCTGCACGCGCACGGGCAGGACGTGCCGCTCATCGTCCTGTCCAGCCAGCTGAGTGAAGAGCAGGCCGTCACGCTGATGAAGGCGGGCGCGCGCGACTGCTTCTCCAAGGACCGGATGGCCCGGCTGGGCCCGGCGGTGGCGCGCGAATTGGAGGAGACGCGCGTGCGGCGCGAGCGCGCGCGGGCGGAGGTGGACCGGGACATCCTGGCCCGGGCCAGCGAGCTGCTCACCGCGTCCCTGGAGCAGGCCGCGCGGTTGGACCAGCTGGTGCAGCTGATGGTGCCCCGGGTGGCGGACTGGTGCGCCTTCTTCCTCCAGGACCCGGACCAGGGCGGGCTGCGGCTGGTGGCGCTGGCGCACCCGGACGCGGAGCGGCGCGCCCATGCGTGGAAGCTGGACCAGCGCTTCCCGCTGGACCCCCAGTCCGCCGCGGGCCCCGCGCACGTGCTGCGCACCGGCCAGCCGGAGTTCATGCCGGACGTGCGCAAGCGCCCGGAGCCCATCACCCGGGACGCCGCGCACCAGCGCGCCATCGAGGGGCTGGGGCTGCGCTCCGTGGTGAACGTGCCCCTGCCCGGCAACGAGGGCCGGCTGGGCGTGCTGTCCATGGGCACGCTGGGCGAGCGCCTGCTTTCGCCGGTGGACCTGGCGCTGGCGCAGGAGCTGGCGCGCCGCACGGGGCTGGTGCTGGAGAACGCCCGCCTCTTCCAGGAGGCGCGCGAGGCGGTGCGCCTGCGCGACGAGTTCCTCACCGTGGCCGCGCACGAGCTGCGCACCCCCCTCACCACGCTGCGGCTGCAGCTGGGCACGCTGCTGCAGCGCTCGGAGGCGCACCACCTGGAGCCGGACGTGGTGACGCGCCTGGAGCGCAGCGTGCGCCAGGTGCGCCGGCTGGGCACGCTGGTGGAGGGCCTGCTGGACGTGTCCCAGCTGTCGAGCGGCGAGCTGTCGCTGATGCCCGAGCGCTTCGACCTGGAGGAGCTGGTCGCGGAGGTGCTGGAGCGCTTCCAGGCGGAGGCCCGCGCGGCCGGCTGTGAGCTGCGCCAGTCCCCCCGCCGCGGGCTCTGGGGGACGTGGGACCGGCTTCGGGTGGACCAGGCGGTGGCGGCGTTGATATCCAACGCGCTCAAGTTCGGTCCGGGACGGCCAGTGGAGGTGGACGTGGGGCGGCAAGGGGGCTTCGCGCGCATCCAGGTGCGCGACCGGGGCATTGGTGTTCCCGTGGACCAGGTGGAGCGCATCTTCGAGCGCTTCGGCCGCGCGGTGAGCTCGCATTCGTATGGAGGCCTGGGCCTGGGGCTGTACCTGGCCCGCCGCGCGGCGGAAGCGCACGGCGGACGGGCCTGGGCGGAGCCCGCCACCGGAGAGGGCGCGCGCTTCACGCTGGAGCTGCCGCTGGAGAAGGAGACGCGCGAGTGAGCCGGCCGCTGTTGGTGGTGGATGACGACACGGACCTGCGGGAGGCGCTGGAGGAGGTCCTGCGCGACGCGGGCTACACCGTGCTGGGGGCGGGCAACGGCCTGCAGGCGCTGGAGGTGCTCCGCACGGAGTCGATACTGCCTGCCCTGGTGCTGCTGGACATGATGATGCCGGTGATGGACGGCGCGACGTTCGGCCGCCAGATGCGCGAGGTGGACGCGTGGCGCGACATCCCCGTGCTCGTCTTCTCCGCCTCCGCCAACGCCCGCCAGGTCGCCGAGGAGATGGGCGCCTGCAGCTACCTGCGCAAGCCGGTGGACGTGGAGACGCTGCTCAAGGCCGTGGCGGCCCACAAGGCGCCGGAAGCCGCCTGACACTCCGGGTATGTCCTTCCCTCGCGGGCGGCCCTGCTCGCGCGGGTTGACGCTGCGCGTGGGGGCTTGGTAAGTGCGTCCTTAACACTTTCCCAGCGAGGCCTGTCAGATGAATCCTCACATGCTCGCCCAGCTCCTGGTCCAGCTCATCGTCATCATCGCGGTGTCGCGGTTGATTGGCCGCGGCGCGCGCTGGCTGGGGCAGCCCCTGGTCATCGCGGAGGTGGTGGCGGGCATCGCGCTGGGCCCGTCGCTGCTGGGCTGGCTGGCGCCCGGAGCCATGCACTGGCTGTTCCCGCCGGAGTCCATGCCGTTCCTGAAGATGCTGGCCGAGGTCGGCCTGGTGCTCTTCATGTTCCTGATTGGCCTGGAGCTGGACCCGAAGCTGCTGAAGGGGCGGGGGCACGCGTCGGTGGCCATCAGCCACTCCAGCATCGTGGTCCCGTTCGCCCTGGGCGCGGCGGCGGGCGCGCTGTGGCTCTACAAGTCGCTGTCCAGCCCGGACGTGCCGTTCTCCTCGTTCGTGCTGTTCATGGGCGTGTCCATGAGCATCACGGCCTTCCCGGTGCTGGCGCGCATCCTCAGCGAGCGCGGGCTCATGCAGTCGAAGCTGGGCGCCATCGCCATCGCGTGCGCGGCGGTGGACGACGTGACGGCGTGGTGCATCCTGGCGTTCGTGGTGTCGCTGGTGCGCGCGTCGGACCTGGCGCACGCGGGGCTCACCACGCTGTTCGCGCTGCTCTACATCGGCTTCATGCTGTTGCTGGTGCGGCCGTTCCTCGCCCGGCTGGGCGCGCGCGTGGCCAACCGCGAGGGGCTCACCCAGAACGTGGTGGCCATCACGCTCATCCTCCTGCTCGCCTCCGCGTGGACCACCGAATACATCGGCATCCACTCGCTCTTCGGCGCCTTCATGTTCGGCGCGGTGATTCCCAAGGAGGGCGGGCTGGCGGCGGCGCTGGCGGAGAAGCTGGAGGACGTGGCCGTCGTGCTGCTGTTGCCCGTGTTCTTCGCCTTCAGCGGCCTGCGCACGCAGCTGGGCCTGCTGGACACCCCGGAGGCGTGGCTCACGTGCGGTGCCATCATCGTCCTCGCGTGCCTGGGCAAGTTCGGCGGCAGCGCGGTGGCCGCGCGCCTCACGGGCCTGCGGTGGAAGGAGGCGGGGGCCATTGGCGTCCTGATGAACACGCGCGGCCTGATGGAGCTCATCGTGCTCAACCTGGGCCTGGACCTGGGCGTCATCTCGCCCACGCTCTTCACCATGATGGTCATCATGGCGCTGGTCACGACCTTCATGACCACGCCGTTCCTGCGCCTGCTGTATTCACCGGAGGAGCAGGCGCGCGAACAGCTGGTGCGGGCGCCGGAGCCGCCGCTGCCTCCGTCCGCGTACACGGTGCTGTTGTGCGTGTCGCACGGGCAGGCCGGCCCGGGCATGGCGGTGCTGTCGCGCGCGCTGGCGGGCGAGCGCAACGAGGCGAACCTCTACGCGCTGCACCTCCTGTCGCCGGAGCGGTCGCTCAAGGCCCGAGGGGACGAGGCGCTGGACCCGTCCGCCGCGCCCGGTGGCGCGCTGGCGCCCCTGGTGGGACGGGCGGAGAAGCTGGGCCTGTCGGTGCGCACGCTGTCGTTCGTGTCGTCGGAGCCCGCGCGGGACATCTGCCGCACGGCGCAGGCGAAGCGCGCGGACCTGGTGCTGCTGGGCTGGCACAAGCCGCTGTTCAGCCAGACGGTGCTGGGCGGCACCGTGCACGAGGTCATGCAGGAGGCGGGCGGCACGGTGGCGGTGCTGGTGGACCGCGGCCTGACGCAGGTGCGCCGGGTGCTGGTGCCCTTCGTGGGCAGCCGGCATGACCGGGCGGCGCTGGGGCTGGCGCGGCGGCTGGTGAAGCAGGCCGGCGCGGAGGTGACGGTGCTGCACGTGACGTCGCCGGATGGCGCGGGCGCGGGCCGGGCGCAGGTGGAGGAGCTGTTCCCCGCGGAGGAGGGCGCCTCCGTGAAGCTCAAGGTGGTGCGCCACGCGTCGCCGGAAGACGCGGCGCTGGAAGAAGCGAAGGCGGGTTACGACCTCGTGGTGGTGGGCCTGGGGGCCGAGTGGGGCCTGGAAGACCGGTGGTTCGGCGTGCAGCGCGAGCGCATCGTGCGCGGCGCGCCCGCTTCGCTGCTGCTCGTGCGTCACCCGGAGGGGGCGGCGGTGCTGGCCCAGACGCCGGAGGGGGCCCGGACGCAGGGCTCGTCTCCGGAGACGACGCAGCCCGTCGGCGCGCGGAGCTGAGCGCCATGCACCTGGGTGCCACACTGCGGCTGTTGCGCGTCGACGCGGGCCTGTCCCTGCGCGACCTGGCGCGCCGCATCGGCGTGTCCAGCGCGTACCTCAGCCGCGTGGAGAACGGCGTGGACGCGCCGCCCACGCAGGAGCGGCTGACGGCCATCGCCCGGGAGCTGGACGTGCCCCCGGGGCTGCTCATGGACGTGGCCAACCGGGTGAGCCCGTACGTGGCGGGCTACCTGGAGGACGTGCCCGCCGCGGGCACGCTGCTGCTGGACATCGCGCGGCGCAAGCTCACCGGCGCGCAGCTGGCGCGCGTGCGGGCCTTCCTGGACGCGGAGTTCCCCCTGCGCGAGGTGCGCGGCGACGAACCCGTGCCGCCGCTGGCGCCGCTGCTGTCCACGGAGCGGGTGGTGGTGCAGCTCTCCTGCGGGGACTACGAGGACGCGCTGGACGTGGCGGCCGGGCGGCTGGCGGCGGCGCTGCCCGGCGTGGACGCGGCGACGCTGGCGCAGGGGCTGCGCCGGCGCGAGGGCGAGGTCCCGTCCCAGGTGGGCAACGGCGTCGCGGTGCCGCACGCGTTCGTCGCCGGCGCGGCCCCGGTGGCGGCGCTGGTGACGCTGGCCCGGCCCCTCAAGGTCGAGTCGCCGGACGGCCAGCCGCTGAGGCTGGTGGTGGCGCTGGTGGATGGCCACGTGGGCCGCGCGCGGCTGATGCGGCTGGCGCACGTGGCGAGGCTGGCGGGGCGCGGGCTGGCGGACCGGCTCCACGGCGCGGAGGACCCCCAGCGGGTGCTGGAGACGCTGGAGGAGCTGGAGGCGCTGCGCTGAAGCTCCGGTGAAGCTCCGGCTGAAGCCTCAGCCCGCCCGCGGCGGCACCCAGTGCTCCCAGGCGCCGATGTCGCGGAAGCCCAGGTGCCGGTACACGCGCAGGCCCGCCGGGGTGGACTGGAGCACCATCGCGGTGCACCCGCGCCGGCGCGCCTCGGAGATGAGCCCGCGCATCACCGCCGACGCGAGCCCCAGCCCCCGCGCGTCCGGGTGGGTGGCCACCAGGTACACGCCCGCGGTGTCCGCCACGTCCACCGCCAGCCCGCAGGACAGCGCCTTCCCGTTCTCTCGCGCCACCACCGTGTGCACCGGAACAGGCAGCGGCGGCCGCCGCCAGACGGCGAGGATGTCCCGCCACTCCTGGCCGTAGGTCTGGACGTTGAGCTCCACCAGGTCGCCCATGTCCTCCACGGTCTCCACCGGCACCCCGGGCGCCTGGTCCGGCAGCTCGTGCAGCCAGGCCCCCATGGCCACGACGGTGAAGTCCGGCCGGTAGCCGTTCCCGCCCAGCACCCGCAGCGCGTCCCGCTGCCCCGGCGTCACGGTGACGCGCCAGCGCGAAAGCCCCAGCTCCCGGTAGAAGGCCGTGACGGCCGGCAGCGCGGCGGCCAGCGCGTCCGCGTCCGTGAAGAGGACCTGCTGGAAGTGCGCGTCCTGGTACGACGGCAGGGCGAACGCGTCCACGCCGGGGAGCTGGAGGTGGCGCAGCGAGCCGCGCTCTGCCTGGAGGCGCTTGAAGGCGATGAGGTTGGTGAGAAGTCGAGAGGTGAGTTCGGCATCCGTCATGCGGGCCGGCAGCCTATGCGTGGGGACGACGGCCAAAGAACAGCCTCGGAGGAAAGGACGCGCGCACGGTCCGCCAGGGGGTTAGGTTTCCATCCCTTCCAAGCCATGACCCCGCGCTTCTTTTCATTCGATCCGCGTCCCACCCGCATCTCCCTCATCCTGGGCGCGTGCCTCCTGGCGGTCCTCACCGCCTGGGCCCTGGCGGACTACCGGGGCGGCGGGGGGCTGGTCGCCATGGCGCGGGCCGGCATCAGCGCCGGCCTGATGCTCACCTTCCTCGTCTCCGTCCACCGCCTGCGCCCCCGCGCCCGGTGGGGCATCACCCTGGATTCCGCGGGCGTGCGGGTGGCCCGTCCCTTCAGCGGCCAGCCGCTCGAATTGCACTGGGGACAGATTGATTCCGTGCGCCGGGTCGGCCGGAGGGGGAGCGTGCTCGGGCTCTTCCTCAAGGAAGAGGGAAGGGTGCTCGTCACCCGACATCTTTTCGCCCGCAAGGCTGTTTATGAAGAGTTGATCGCGGCGCTGGAGGACCGCCTCCCGCCCTCGCGTTTCGACGCCTGATTCATGAATCTTTCCGCAGCCTTGCGCGGGCTCCCGAACCTTGTCCGGGATGCCCGGTGGTGGTAGGCACAGCAGGCACAGCCCTGTCGCAACGGCAGCCTTTCCCAAGGACACGCTTCACATGGAAAAGACCCCCGCTACCGGCGCCGCGCTGGCCGCGCCGCCCGCCGAGTATGGGACGGACAGCATCACCAAGCTCGAAGGGCTGGAGGCCGTCCGCAAGCGCCCTGGCATGTACATCGGCGACACGATGACCTACGGGCTCCACAAGCTCGTCTACGAGGTCGTCGACAACTCGGTGGACGAGGCCCTGGCCGGCCACTGCACGGACATCGAGGTCATCATCCACGTGGACGGCTCGCTCAGCGTCCAGGACAACGGCCGCGGCATCCCCGTGGGCCCGCACCCCGACCCCAAGTTCAAGGGCAAGGACACGCTGGAGGTCGTGCTCACGGAGCTGCACGCCGGCAGCAAGTTCGGCAACGGCGCGTACAAGGTGTCCGGCGGCCTGCACGGCGTGGGCGTCACCTGCGTGAACTTCCTGTCGGAGTGGTTCAAGGTCCGCATCCAGCGCGCCGGCAAGGTCTACGAACAGTCCTACGCGCGCGGCGTGTCCAACGGTTCCCCGCAGGAAGTGGGCACCACGGACAAGGTCGGCACGCTGATCCACTTCAAGCCGGACTCGCAGGTCATGGAGACGGTGGACTTCAACTTCGAGACGCTCAGCCAGCGCCTGCGCGAGCTGGCGTTCCTCAACGCGGGCCTGCACATCACCATCCGCGACGAGCGCACCCAGAAGGAGCACGACTTCAAGTTCGACGGCGGCATCTCCTCCTTCGTGGAGTACCTCAACAAGGCGAAGGAGGCGCTGCACGACAAGCCCGTCTACATCAAGTCGGAGCGCGAGGGCGTGTCGCTCGAAATCGCCATGCAGTGGAACGATGGCTACGACGAGCGCATCTTCACCTTCGCCAACAACATCAACACCCACGAGGGTGGCAGCCACCTGTCCGGCTTCAAGGCCGCGCTCACGCGCACGCTCAACAGCTACGCGGAGAAGGGCGGCCTCTGGAAGGACCTGAAGGAGACGCCCACCGGCGAGGACGCGCGCGAAGGCCTGTCCGCGGTCATCTCCGTGAAGCTCTCCAACCCCCAGTTCGAGGGCCAGACGAAGACGAAGCTGGGCAACAGCGAGGTGAAGGGCCTGGTCGAGCAGATGGTGAATGATCAGCTCGCCACCTTCCTGGAGGAGAACCCGCCGCTCGCGAAGAAGGTCGTGGTGAAGATTGGCGACGCGTGCCGCGCGCGCATCGCCGCGCGCAAGGCCCGTGAGACGGTGCGCCGCAAGGGCGTGCTGGACGGCGGCGGCCTGCCCGGCAAGCTCGCGGACTGCCAGAGCCGCGACCCGCACGAGAGCGAGCTGTACATCGTGGAGGGTGACTCCGCAGGTGGCTCCGCGAAGCAGGGCCGGGACCGGCGCAACCAGGCCATCCTCCCGTTGCGCGGCAAGATTTTGAACGTGGAGAAGGCGCGCTTCGAGAAGATGCTGACCAGCGCCGAGATCGTCACGCTCATCACCGCGCTGGGCACGGGCATCGGGGCGGAGGACTACGACCCGGAGAAGGCGCGCTACCACCGCATCATCCTGATGACGGACGCCGACGTGGACGGCAGCCACATCCGCACGCTGCTGCTCACGTTCTTCTACCGGCAGATGCGCGAGCTCATCGACCGGGGCTACGTCTACATCGCGCAGCCGCCGCTCTACAAAGTCACGCGCAACAAGAAGGACAGCTACGTCAAGGACGAGCGCGCGCTCAACGAGTACCTGCTGCGCATCGCCGCGGAGCACTGCCGGGTGAAGACGCCCGCGGGTGAGCTGGGCGGCGCGGACTTCAAGGCGCTCCTGGAGAAGGTCATCACCTACGAGGAGCGGCTGGAGAAGCAGGCCAAGCGCCGCGACGCGCGCATCGTGGACGCGCTGGTGCAGGCCACCAACCTGCGCGCGGACCTGCTGGCGGACGAGGCCGCGGTGGAGGCGGAGCTCGCCACCATGCGCGACTACTGCCAGCGGCGCATGCCGGAGGTGGTGGGCCGGCTGTCCACGCGGCTGGAGCAGGACGCGGAGCACGCGTCCAAGAAGCTGGTGGTGACGACGGACGTGAACGGCTCCATGCGCGAGTCCGTGTTCGACCACGCCTACCTGTCCTCGCCGGAGTACCTGGAGCTCGTCGCCCTGCGCGAGGTGTTCCACTCGCTGGGCAAGGCGCCCTATCGCGTGCAGGTGGACGCGGGCGAGGTCACGGCGTTCTCCGTGCAGGAGGTGCTGGCCGCGGTCCGCAAGGACGCGCAGAAGGGCCTGGGCCTGCAGCGCTACAAGGGTCTGGGGGAGATGAACCCGGAGCAGCTCTGGGAGACCACCATGAACCCCACCACGCGCACGCTGCTCCAGGTGCGGGTGGAGGACGCGGTGGAGAGCGACGACATCTTCTCGCTGCTCATGGGCGAGGCGGTGGAGCCCCGCCGCGAGTTCATCGAGCGCAACGCGCTGGACGTGCAGAACCTGGACATCTGAGGTCCACCGCACGTCCTGCCTGAAGCATCACGCCGGGCCCCGGGTACAAAGACCCGTGGGCCCGGTGCCGTTTCTCGGCTCCGCGCCCACGCGCCCTTCCCATCCTTTTCGAGCCGGGCCGCGGATGCAGCACGGCGGCCCCCATGAGCCCTTACGGAAGGAACCTGGCAACCAGTGACCAGCGCGAGGACGCCCCCGCGCGCATGTTGAGGATGGCGGTGATGCCGATGACGCCCGCCATGGCGGCGATGTTCGCGATGCCGCCCGCGTCCAGCGCCCGCATCGTCTTCACGGCCTTCTCCGGCGTGCCCGCGGTGGGCGTCAGGCCCGTCTCCACGGGGACGGCGCCCTCAGGGGCCTGCTTCGCGAGGAAGGCCCCGCCGAAGATGTTGGCCGCGCCCAGCGCCACGGTGGCGCCCAGCAGCACGTCCTTCGCGATGACCAGCCCGCGCGTGGTGCGGTCGATCTCCCGGCCCGTCAGCCGCGAGCGGCCCACCAGCCAGGTGATGGCCGCCAGGCCCACCGACGCCGCGTTGACGATGTTGAAGCCGTTCCACGCGGCGTTCACCACCTGACCGCGCTCCGCCTTGGACCCAATCACCTTCACCGCGGGGTTGAGCGCCACCTTGCCGAAGAGCGAACCGCCGAAGCCGACGGCGAGCCCCAGGTTGTGCAGCACCAGGCCGGTGGAGGACAGGACAGGCATCATGGACGGACTCCGTGGGAGAAGAAGTGGATGTCCGTAAGGGTAGGCACTGCCCCCGAGCGCGGGAGCAGCGCGTCAGGGTGGGCCCGGTGTTGGATCAGACGCCTGCCTTCGGGGCGGCCGCCCAGGCGGGGGCCCGGCTGCCCGGCCGCTACCGCTCGGAGCTCTTGGCCCCGCGCAGCGCTTCCGCGCGCTCCTTGCGGGACATGTTCGTCACGTCGACGATGTCGAAGTCGAGCGCGCCCTGGTTGTCCCCCAGCTGCAGGTCGGGGAAGACGCAGCGCAGGTCCTGCACGCCGGACACCTGGTAGCGCTTGCCCGTCTCGAAGAGGCGGTGCGTGCTGCGCACGGACTCGGCCCTGGGGCCCTTCTCCACGCACAGCACCGTGTGCACGCGGCCCTGGGCGCCGGAGCGCACCTCCGCGAAGTCGTCGCGCACGGTGAAGGCGTAGGTGGACTTCGGGTTGAGCCCCTTCAGCAGCATCTGGTGCAGGGGCTTCACCTGCACGGCGTTCTTGTCGGCCTCGAACAGCACCGAGCGGGGCGGGATGTACGCGGACTGCCGCAGGTGCACGCGGATGGAGCCGCGGTTGTCCTCGGGGCCGGTGTCGTCCAGGGCGAAGAAATGGAGCTTCTTCGCGCCCTTGATGGTGCGCGGCGCGCTGCTGATGAAGCCCACGGCGTTGTCCGCCGGCAGGTCGCCTTCCGCGTAGTAGACGAGCGTGCCGGACGCGGTGCCGTCGCCTTCCGCCAGCGCCGCGCTGCCCTCGGTCCACACCGAGTAGGCGGCCCCGGGCGACACGTCGATGGTGGCCGTCGGGTACTCCGGCAGGGGCAGCGCGTTGTACATGGGGCGCAGCACCAGCAGGCGCGTGGGGTACTCCACGTGCCGCATGTCGCGGTCGGGCAGCTCCGCCTCGGCCAGGGCCCCCGCGTCGTTGGAGGCCAGGCCTGCGTCCGTCTCCGTCGCGGTGCCGCCGTCCTCGGCGGGCGCAGCCGTGGCGGCGACGACCGCGGCGGCGGTGCCCGCGTCCGGGGCTTCGGCGCCCGCGTCGGGCGTGGTGGCGGTGGGGATCTCCGACACCATCTGGGTGGTGCCGGGCGCCACCTCCAGCTCCGCCTTGACGTGGACCTCCGGCTGGTTGGGGGTGAAGCGCCGCGTCCAGGCGCGGTAGCCCGGCCGGGTGACGACGATGGTGTGGGGCGTGCGCTGATCCGCGCCGATGATGCGGCTGGGCGTGTTCCCCACCGGCCGGCCGTTGACGACGACGGCGGCACCCGCCGGGTTGGAGGTGATCCACAGGACGACGGGCGCGTCCGAGCCCTCGCCCTCTTCCGCCGGGGACAGGAAGTGGATCAACAGGCCGATGACGATGAGCACGGCGGTGACGCCGAACGCGACCATGCTCAGCTGGCGCACCTGCTTCACGCGTTTGGCCTCACGCTCGGCGGCCTCGGCGGCCAGCTGCTCGCGCGCGTCGTCCGCGGTGGTGCGGGCGCGGGGGGCCTGCTGCTCCTCGGGCTCCGGCGGCTCGGGCGCGATGGCCGTCTCCACCGGCGTGTCACGCGGCGCGGCCAGGGTGGGCAGCGTCCGGGGCATCGCCGTGGGCTCGGTGCCGCCATCGGTGTCCGGCTCGGGCGGGAGCTCGGGCGGCAGGGGGCGGCGGCCGGTGCCGGTGTTCTCGCGGGTGCCCCCCGGCGTCACGCGGCGCACGCCGGTGGTGCTCTTGCGCACGGCGGTGGCCTGGGTGGCCGAGCGGCGCGGGGCGCTGCCATCCGTCGCGGGGCGCAGGCCGGACGCGCTGGGGGCGCGCACGCCGGGGCTGGAGGGCCGCGCCACGCCCGGGCTGGACGGGCGGGCCACGCCGGGGCTGCTGGGGTTGCCCGGGCTGGAAGACCGGCCGTTGCTGGACGGCAGCCGCGCGCGGCCCTGCGAGGGCTCCGACCCCGGCGACTGCCACGCCGCCAGCTGCTCCTTGAAGCCGGGCGGCAGCTCCACCTTGCGTCCCTCGGCGGCCAGCTCCTCCGCGAAGAGGTACGTCATGAGCTGGCTCAGCATCGTGGGCGTGAAGCGGGGCGTGTCCCGGTAGAGCAGCTCCACCGCGGACTCGCTCAGGTCCTTCGCCGTCTGGTAGCGCGCCTCGCGGTCCACCGCCATCGCGTGCGCGATGATGGTCTCCAGGTCCTCGCCGATGGTCGGGTTGATGGCGGACGGGGGCAGGCAGTCGCCGGTGACGATGCGGGGCAGCACGGTGACGAACTCGCCCTCGAAGGGGCGCCGGCCGCAGAGCATCTCGTAGAGGACGATGCCCGCGGCGTACACGTCCGTGCGCGCGTCCAGGTCCTGCCTGCCTTGCGCCTGCTCCGGGGAGAAGTACGGGTACTTGCCCTTGAGCGTGCCCGGAGACGTCTTGGCCTCCACGGCGCTCGTCGCCTTGGCGATGCCGAAGTCGATGACCTTGACCTCGCCCTCGTAGGAGATGAGGACGTTGTCGGGGGACACGTCGCGGTGGACCAGGCCCAGCATCTGGCCGTCCTCGCCCACGTGGCGGTGCGCGTAGTCCAGGCCTTCGCACAGCTTGCTGGCGATGTGCAGCGCCAGGGGCTGCGGCATGAAGCCGATGCCCGCGCGCGACGCCCGGCGCAGCACCTTCGACAGGGGCTGGCCGTGCACCAGCTCCATGGCGATGAAGTACTGCCCGTCCACTTCACCGAAGTCGAAGATCTGCGCGATGTTCCCGTGCGTCAGGCCCGCCACCAGGCGCGCCTCGCTGATGAACATCTCCACGAAGTCGTGGTCGTCCACGAAGTGCGGGAGGATCTGCTTGATGACGCAGGGCTTGGTAACGCCCATCGCGCCCGTCATGCGCGCGCGGTAGGTGACCGCCATGCCCCCCGCGGCAAGCTTGGAGACCAGGACGTACTTGCCGAATTGCTGGGGACTGGGTTCTGCCACGGGCGGGAGGCGGGGCCGGGATTGGGGAAGCCCCAGCATACTCGTCTTCCGCTGAAAGTCCCGGGCGCGCTCGCATGGCATGCGAAGATTTCGCTCCGGGTGCTGGACGGGCTGCCACGGGCGCCCTGGTGGGTCGGAACCGCCCTTGGGGATGACGGGACGTCCCAGGTGGGGGCCGTGGGGGCGTGAGGCGGACTGTTGTGCCTGTTCACACTTCTTCACGCTGCTTCGTTCAGCGCATTCCGGGGGCGGGGTTATCACCTGCGCCATTCCGGGCTTCGGGCCGGCGTGGGGCGGGGTTGGAAGGCCGCCCCCAGGGAAGCGAGACGACGGTCATGGGGCAAGGGCGCCCGGTGTGGAGTGCGCGGGCCACCTTCGCGGTGGTGCTGGGGCTGGTGCTGGCCTCGGGGGCCGCGTGGGCGCAGGACGGCGGGGGCTTTCTGTCCGCCTTCGAACTGCTGGCGAGCGGCCCCGAGCTGGGCGGCAGTGACATCCCCCGGGACGTGCCGCCGCGCCGGGCCGCCGCGCCGTCGGTGGTGCCGCCGGAGGTGATGGCCCGGGTGCTGACGGAGGACGGGCCCCGGCCGGTGCCCACGGCGTCCGCGGCGGAGTCCGGCCCCGTGGTGGCGCCGGAGGGCGCCAGCGCGGCATCCCAGGTGGCGCCGGAGGGGGGCCGGGTGTCGGCGCCTCGCGTGCACCTGACGGAGAGCGGGCCGAGGCCGCCGTTCAAGGCGCTGCCGGTGGCGGTCGCGGTGGTGCCCGGGTTGCTGCTGCACGGGTTGGGGGCGTGGTCGGCGGGGGACCCGGCGACGGCGCGGGGGCTGTTCGCGGCGGAGGCGATAGGGCTGGGGTTGATTGGCGCGGGGCTGGTGCCCATCGCGTTGACGGGCGCGTCGCGCAAGACCATCGGGCCGCTGTACGCGGTGACGCTGACGGGGGCGGGGGTGTTCTCGCTGTCGATGCTGGCGAACCTGTACGCGGTGACGTCGCCGGCGTTCGACCCGGGGCGGGTGCCGGACACGCTGCCGCCGCTGGAGTTCGACCTGGGCTACCAGTACGTGAACGACGCGTCGGCGGAGTACCGGAACTTCTTCGCGCTGGGCGCGGTGGCGCGGCTGTCGGCGGTGCGGCTGGAGGCGTCCGCGCGGCTGGCGCCGGACGAGGGCAACACGTTGATCCGCGCGGGCGCGGCGTACCGGCTGTGGGGCGCGCCGGAGCGGATGCTGGGACTGGGGGACGGCACGGCGCTGGATGTGGAGGGCTTCGCGACGTACCACCGCTATCCGACGGAGGGCTTCACGCTGGGAGGCGGGGAGCTGGCGCTCAAGGGGCGCTACGCGATGGCGCGCTTCGGTCCCCGCTTCTCGGGCTCGTTCGTGGAGGGCGGCGTGGGGCTGTCCTTCCAGGGCTACAGCTATCCGGGGCGCGTGGACGACGACAACCTGTACGGCCAGCTGCTCTACACGTTCGGTTACGGCGTGTGGCTGGGGCGCGGCGGGCCGCTCCGGGGCGAGGCGGTCCTCTTCTACGACCACCGCAAGGACGGGCTGGTGGGAGGGCTCCGGGGCCGAGGCGGCGGGATGATCGGGTCGTTCGGTTTGAGGGGGCGCGTGCTGCTGACGGAGCGCTGGGGCGTGGCGGCGGAGGCGCAGGCGGGCGGGGCGCTGACGGGGCGGCTGGCGCTGGTGTACGCGGTGGGAGGTGACACGTGAGCGGGGCGCGCGAGCAGGACGCGGTGCGGAGGGGCGTGCACGAGGCGGCGCGGATCCACGCGAACGCGGGGAGAGGATCCGCTGTCACGGGCGCACGTTCACGGCACGGCCTTCGGGCGCTGGGTGCGCTGGGCCTGACGGCGGCCCTGCTATCCACGGGCTGCGTGCGTCCCAGCGAGGACCGCGCGGTGCGCGACACGCGCGTGGGTCAGGCGCAGGCGGACGCGCTGACGGTGGAGGTGGAAGGCGGGCTCGCGTCGGTGCGGACGCTCTCATCCGGCACGCTGGAGTTGTGGGGCCAGGCGCCGGTGTTCACCACGCGCGTCACCGCTGGAGCCGATGCGCGCACGGACTGGCTGTTCACGGTGCACAACGCGATGCCGGCCGCGGTGCTGGACGCGGTGGACGAAGCGGGCACGCCGCTGACGGTGGAGGCATTGCCGGACGCGCACCCGACGATGAAGGCGTGGCGCGTGGCCTTGAGGCCAGGGACGACGGCGCGCCTGACGGTGGCGCCGCCGGACTGGGACACGCGCGAGCCGTTCCGCTTCGCCGCGCTGGCGGACGTGCAGGAGGCGCTGTCGAAGGTGGGGGACATCTACGCGCGGCTGAACCAGGACCCCTCCTTGCGCTTCATCTTCTTCGCGGGGGACCTGACGGAGTACGGCACGCGCGAGCAACTGGAGGAGTTCCAGCAGCGGCTGGAGGCGGACTCGCGCATCCCGCTGTTCGCCACGCTGGGCAACCACGAGACCTTCTCGGACGACGCGCGCGAATACCAGCGGCTGGTGGGCCGTGGCAGCCAGCACTTCACCTTCCGGGGCGTGCACTTCAGCCTGGTGGACTCCGGCAGCAGCACGGTGGATCCGATGGTGGAGGAGGCGCTGGACGGCTGGCTGGAGGAGGCGCGCGACGCCGTGCACGTGGTGGCGATGCACATTCCCCCGTTGGATCCGATTGGCGTCCGGGGCGGAGGCTTCGCGATGCGCAACGAGGCTGCTGGGCTGGTGGGGAAGATGGCGAGGGCAGGGGTGGACCTGACGCTCTACGGCCACATCCACTCCTACTATTCGTTCTCGAACGCGGGCATCCCGGCGTTCATCTCCGGAGGGGGCGGCGCGATCCCGGAGCGCTTCGACGGGGTGGGCCGGCACTTCCTGGCGGTGGACGTGGATCCGTCAACCGGGGTGCGGGACGTAGGGCTGGTGCGGGTGGATTGATCAGCGCGGGCCTTGACGGTGGATGCGGGGCCGAGTTTCCGGCCGGTTAAAAGACCCCCTTGAAAGGGCACTGAACATCTGGGCAGATAGGCGGCGTTCAAACGCCTTGTGAGGAGGCCTGCCCATGTTCGATTCCCCCGAGAACGATTCCATCTCCCCCGCGCTGCGCGCGCTGCTCGAGCTGTTCGCCACGGACCTGGCGGACGTGAAGTTCCCGGACGTGGACACGGCGGTGCTGGGCGAGTCCGCGGCGCACGTGCGGGAGAAGGCGGAGGCGGTGGCCCGCGCGCAGGCGGCGCTGGACGCGGCGAGGCAGGCGCTGAACGAGAGCCAGGAGTCGTTGCTCCAGAAGGGCCAGCGCGCGCTGGCGTACGCGAAGGTGTTCGCGGAGGACGACGGGGAGCTGGGCGCGAAGCTGGAGGCCATCCACCTGCCGCGTCCGGTGCGCAAGGCGGGCGGGGCCCAGGTGGAGCCGGTGAACGCCGCGCCGGGCAACGACGACAACGCCCCGCGCCGCCGCGGCCGTCCCCCCAAGCTGCGCCCGGTGGCCAACCTCTTCACGGACGGAAGCAACGGTCCGGACTCCGTGCAGGACGACGCGCCGGCGAGCCTCCAGTCGTAGCCTGTAAAAAAGAAGACCGCGTGCCCCCGTACGGCGCTGCCGGGAGCACGCGGTCATGTGTTCACCGAAGGGCTAGTTCTTCGGGAACGCAGTCCAGCCGTTCAGCCAGTTGCTGCTGCCCACCGCGCCGACGAAGCGCGCGCTGGCGTCGAAGCCCGCGCCCGGCGTCGCCGCGTTGTCCGGGTTCAGCGCGGGGGAGCCCGCCGCCGGGGCGAAGTTCGGGGCGTCCAGGTTCAGCGCCGCCGTCAGCTGCGCGTCCACGACCTTGTTGTTCAGGCCCGCGGCCAGCACCTTCTCCGCCTCCACGAACTTGCTCACGTCCGGATCCGTCACCGTGCCCGCCGCGTCCTTCTTCGGGTTCGGCGCGTTGGGGATGGACACCGTGTCACCCTTGTTGGACCAGAAGAACGCGTTCTGGATGGACAGCTCCGGCGTGGCCGCGTTCCACAGCGCCGCGGAGGCCGTGCCGTCCACGTCGACCGCCTTGTCCGCGAAGCTCGCCACGATGACGTTGCGCAGGATGCCGCCCGCGCCCGTGTTGAACACCAGGCCCTCCTGCGCCGGGGTCGTGCCCGCCGGACGGCCGGAGCCGATGAACGTCGCGTTCCAGATCTCCGGCATCGTGTGCGGCTGCGCGGCGTTGTCGTTCTTGTTGCCGGAGGCCTCGATGCCGCGGTTGCCCACGGTGGCGTTCTGCTGCACCACCAGGAACTGCACCTTGCCGCGCCAGCCCAGGTCGAAGTCCAGGCCGTCGTCGTCCGGCTGGGTGATGACCAGGTGCTTCAGGCCCGCCGTGCCGCCGAACATCTCCACGCCGTCGTCGGCGCCCTTGTGCACCTGCACGTAGTCGATGTCCGTCGCGCTGCCGCACGCGCCCGTCGTCAGGCCGTTGAGCTCGTTGTCCTCGGCCAGCTCGTAGCCCGCGAACTCGATGCGCGCGTACTTCAGCTTGCCGCAGTCGTGCGCGTCGTCCGTGCCGCCGTACTTCGTGCGCGTGTCACCGCTGGTGGCGAAGAAGCCCTCGATGGTGTTCTCGCCGCCGGCCACGTTGATGCGCGCCTTGCCCAGCAGCACCACGCCGCCCCAGTCACCCGCCGCGCGCGTCCCCACCGCCTGCGAGCTGGTGAAGACGATGGGCTTCTCCGCCGTGCCCACCGCATTGAGCTTCGCCTCGCGGGTGATGACCAGCGCGCTGCCCGTGTCGCCCTTGATGGTGACGCCCGGCTCGATGGTGAGCGTGCCGCTCTCCACGAACACGTAGTCCTTCAGGGTGTACGTCGTGCCGGCCTTCCACGTCGTGTCGCCGGTGATGCTGCCCTTCACGTCCTGCTCGGTGGCCTGCGGGTCGCCGCCGTCCGGGGTGTTGTCGTTCTTGTCGTCGTCGCCGCAGCCGGCCAGCAGGGCCAGGCTGGAGAGGGTGAGGACGGAGGCAAAGAGGCTCTTCATGTCGGTGCGTCCTTTCGGAGGGGAAATGGGAGGAGCTACAGGGCCCAGCCGAGCGACGCGGTGAACGCCACGCCGGGCTTGTACGTCTGCACCGTCACGTCCCCCTGGCGGAGGGTGACGGACGCGTTGAGGAGGTTCGCGGCGGTCAGCTTCAGCTGCGTCGCGCCCAGCTTCTGGGTGAGGCTGAGGTCCACGCGGTGGAAGGGCCGCTCGTACACGTCCGGCAGGCCCTGCACGCCGACCTCGCTGATGCGCTGGCCGTACACGTTGTAGAGCACGGCCACTTCGGTGCCGCTCTCCGGCCGCTCGTAGCCCACGTTCACGTTGATGACGTAGGGGGACTGGCCCTGGAGCGGGCGGTCCTTGTTCGTCTGCGCGCCCACCACCGCGGAGTCACCCAGGTCCACCTGCGACTGGATGAGCGTGAGGTTCGCGCCCACGCGCACCGGGCGCAGCGTGGGGCTGAAGCGGGCCAGCGACGTGCGCGCCTCCAGCTCCACGCCGTAGCTGTCCGCGCCCGCGGCGTTCTCGAAGCCCAGGTCGCCCGAGTCCGGGTTGCGGATGACGCGCTCGATGGGGTTCTGGAAGCGCTTGTAGAAGGCGCTCGCGGCCAGCACGTCGTTCTCCCCCACGAACCACTCGGCGCGGAGGTCCACGTTGTGGATGCGCGTCTCCAGCAGGTCGGGGTTGCCGGACACGTTCCGGCGGCGCACGAAGTCGAAGAAGATGAAGGGCGCCAGCTCGCGGAAGGTGGGCCGCGCCAGCGTGTAGCTGTAGCCCGCGCGCAGGTTCACCTCCGGCGACAGCGCGTAGGTGGCGTTGAGCGACGGCAGCACGTCCAGGTAGTGCTGATCCGCGCCGCCGGTGTCGCTCTCCACGCCGGTGAAGGGGTCCTTGAGCGTCAGCTCCTGCGAGGACGCTTCCAGGCGCACGCCGCCCACCAGGCGCAGCGGCTCCACGGGCTTGTAGTCCGCGGACACGTAGCCGGCGTAGATGCCCAGGAACGCGTTGTAGGCGTCGTCCGCGCGCGTCGTCTCGCGCACGGTGATGGAGGTGCCCACGTTGTCCGGGGAGAAGAGCTGCTCGGGGGACTGGGTGCGGTCCACCGGCTCCTCGGTGAGCAGGTAGCGGAAGCGGCGCGCGTTGAAGTCGCGGAAGGACACCTGCGTGAGGCCGCCCACCTTCAGGCGGAAGTCGGAGGTGAAGGGCAGGGTGAGGTTGAGGCTGCCGCCGGTGGACGTCTCGCCCAGCTCCGCGAAGAAGCGCTCGCCGCTGTTGGGCTGGTTGGGGAAGGACAGCTGCGCGTCCGGGTCGTTGGTGGCGGCGCTGTAGAGCGTGTCGCGCGTGTCGGGCTCGTCGCGGTCCACGCGGGAGACGTTGGCCTGCCAGTCCACTTCGGAGTCACCCAGGAGGCCCAGGCGGTGGAAGCCGCGCAGCTGTGTGAAGGACAGCGCGCGGGTGATGAACTGGAGGCGGGTGCTGGCGTAGGTGTCGCCGCGCACGTTGTTGTTGCCGTTGGCGGAGTACGTGCGCGTGTCGGTGCCGCGCGTGTAGAGGCTGAAGAGGGTCAGCTCGTTGTCGCGGTCGAACTGGTAGCCCAGGCTGGCCAGGCCGCTGAGGTTCGCGGTGGAGAAGCCCTGCGTGGTGCGCGCGACGTCCTGGGAGATGAGGCTGCCGGACTCGTCGCGGGCCGCGCGGGCGAAGTCACCCGTCTGCACGCCGTCGCGGTGGCCGTAGTTGACGGTGGCCAGGTAGCCCAGGCGCTGGTTGCCGAAGCGCAGCGTGTCACCCAGGGACGCGCCCAGGCCCAGGTTGGGGGCGGCGCGCGTGGTGCGCTTCTCCCAGACGTTGGTGAAGCTCTCCCACTGGCCTTCCAACTGCTGCGCGGACTCGCCGCCCGCGCCCAGGCGGTGGTCGCGGGGGAGCGCGTCCGGCAGGGCGCGGTCGGAGGAGGCGAAGCCCAGCGTCTCACCGAAGCCGCCCTGCGCCTGCGAGTTGCGCTCGCGGAAGGTGGTGACGGTGTCGCCGCCCAGGGTGAGGCGCGGCTTGAACTCGAACTGGGACGGGTAGGTGTTGGTCTCGATGAGGAGCGTGCCGCCGCCGAAGGTGCCCGGCAGGTCCGGCGTGTAGCTCTTCACCACGTTGAGGTTGGCGAGCAGGCTCGTGGGGAACAGGTCCAGCGGCACGCTCGGCTCGTCCGGCTCCGGGCTGGGCAGCAGCGCGCCGTTGAGGAGCGTGGTGGCGTAGCGGCCACCCAGGCCGCGCAGCAGGACGTAGCGGCCGTCCACCACGGTGGCGCTGACCACGCGCTTCACGGCGTCACCGGCGCTGGAGTCCGGCGTGCGGGCAATTTCCTGCGCGCTGATGGCGTCGGAGACGGCGGCGGCCTTCTTGCGGTCCTGGAGGAGGGCGCCTTCCGCGCGGCGGTCGGAGCGGGCCTCGACGACGACCTCCTGCACCGCGCCCACGTCCGCGCTGAGCGCGACATCCAGCTTCGTGGCCTTGCCCTGCGTGACGATGACGCCCGTGATGCGGCGGCCCTGGTACACGTCGTAGAAGGCGCGCAGGTCGTACTTGCCCGGCGGCAGCGCGAGCTTGTAGTTGCCGTCCAGGTCGGTGAGGGCCTGCTTGTCGGCGCCCGTGACGACCTTCACGGTGGCCTCGATGAGACCTTCACCGTTGGCCTCGTCCGTCAGGCGGCCGTAGATGCCGGTGAAGCCCGGCGGCGGCGCGGCGGATTCGGCGACGGCTTCATCGCCCATGGCGGCTTCGTCGGAGGCCGTGGCCTCGGAAGAAGTGGCACCGTCGGCCGGAGTGCCGGACTGCGCGGCGGCCGGAGCCGAAGGATCCACGGGCTGCGCGGCCTGCGCAGGCGCGCTTCCCGGCTGCGCGGGAGCAACAGGCTGCGGGTTCGCGGCGCTCCCAGGCTGCGTGCCCAGCGACGGCGCGGGGCTGGTGGGCAGCGCTCCGTCCGGCTGCGACGGCGCGGGCGTCGTGCCCGGAGGAGGCGGAAGCTCTCCGGCGGGCTGCTGGCCGGGAGAGGCGGAGGGCGAAGGCGCGGCGGGCGCGGTGGAGTCCGCGCCGGGCGCCTGCGCGAAGGCAGGCAGGGTGATGAGCACGAGTGACGCCACGAAGGCGCGCACGAAGTTCGAACGAGACAACACGGCTCTCCTTGCCGACAGCGACGCGCACTCAACGCGACGCCCGTGGCATTGGGATGAAGGGTTTGTGACGTCTGTGGCGGCGGCGGGAAAACTCGGCGTCACGAACCCGCGCGCGGCGCACACCGCGCGCGGGGACACACGAGGCTCGCGCTCAGTCCGCGAGCCGGTCCGGCAGCACGGCGACGGTGATGTTCCCGCCCCGCGCCAGGTCCAGCACTTCCATGGCACTGCCGTACGGCACCGCGTCGCTCGCGTCGAAGAAGACGATCTTGTCCGCGCGCGCGTTCAGCATCCGTTGCAGGCGGGCCACCACCTGGTCACGGGGCACTTCCTCGTGGTTGATGCGCAGCGTGCCGGCCTTGTCCACCGTGAGCACCACGGGCGGCTTCGCGTCCGGCGGCGGAGGCGTGGCCTCCTCCTTCTTGTCCGGCTTCGCGGGCACGTTCATCCACAGGTTCTTGGTCATCAGCGGCGTGACGACCATGAAGATGATGAGGAGGACCAACACCACGTCCACCAGGGGCGTCACGTTCATCGTGGGGCGGACACCGCCGCCCTTGTTGCCACCGACGTCGAAAGCCATGGCGCGTGCCTCCCCTTACTGCTTCTTCCGGTCGATGACCTGGAGACTGATGCCCGGGAACCCGATGTCCTGCATCGCCTTGAACACGCCGCGCACCTGCGCGTACGCCACGCCCCGGTCCGCCTTGAGCACCACGGGCGCGTCCGGCTTCGCCTGGTGCAGCGCCTTGAGCTCCACCACCAGCGCGTCCCGGGTCAGCTGCTTGCGGTCCAGGTAGAACGACCCGTTGGACGCCAGGCTCACCGTGGTGGGCTCCAGGTTCTTGTTCTCCGGATCCGGGTTCATCGCCGCGGGCAGCTCCACCGCGGCGCCGGCCTCCAGTTGCGGCGTGACGACCATGAAGATGATCAGGAGGACGAGCACCACGTCCACCAGCGGCGTCACGTTCATCTCCGGCGTGAGGCTCCTACGCGTGGCCGACATCGCCCGCCTCGGTCCGCGTGGAGACGACGTCCGTGGCGCCGTGCGAGCCGCCGTGGCCCGCCACCGCGCGCTTGTCGCCGGCCATGTCCTCCAGGTGGTCCATGAACTCGCTGCGGGCCTGCTCCAGGGACAGCAGCAGCGCGTCCGCGCGGGTGGACAGGAAGTTGAACATCAGCACCGCGGGGATGGCGACCAGCAGGCCCAGCGCGGTGACGACGAGCGCCTCCGCGATGCCGGCGGACACCGCGCCCAATCCGCCGGAGCCCTCCTTCGCGATGCCGGCGAAGGCCTCGATGATGCCCACCACCGTGCCGAGCAGACCGACGAACGGCGCCACCGAGCCCACCGTGGCCAGCACCGACATGCCCCGGCGCACGTCCGCGGTGATGCGCTCGTTGATGCGCACCAGGTCGCGGCGCGTGAGCTCCACGGCGCCCAGCTTGCCGGCGGGAGCGCGGGACTTCGCGAGGAACGTCTTCATGCCGCCGCCCAGCATCATCGCGAGGTGGCTGCTCTTGTTGCCGTCCGCCTCCTTCACCAGCGCGTCGTGCTGCTGCTGCGCGAGCAGCGGACCGGCGCGGCCCGCGAACTGGCGGGACGCGGCGCGCGAGCGGAAGAAGACGAACAGGCGCTCGAAGAAGACCGCCAGCGACGCGACCGCGAAGGCGATCAGCGTCCAGGCGATGCCCAGGGCGAAGACGCCCATGTGCGCGTAGATTTCCTTGAGATTGAAGTTCATGGCGGTGGCTTTCCGGGAGGGGAAGGAAGGCGTCAGGACTTGAGGCGGAAGGGGACCTTGAAGATGCGGAAGACGGCGGTCGGCTGACCGGAGACGACGGCGGGCTTGAAGCGCCACGTGCGCACGGCGGCCAGCGCGGCGCTGGCGAAGGGCTCATCGCCGCGCATCACCTTGAGGCCGGTGACGCGGCCGTCGACCTCGACGACGCCCTTGAGGATGACCAGCCCCTCCAGGCCCTTGGAGCGGGCGTCGGACGGGTACTCGGGGATGAGGTTCGCGGCCAGCGGCTCCGGCGGCGTGCCCGTCTCCGGAAGGTTGATGGGCTGCGCACGACCACCCCCGATGGCCATGCCCTCACCGCTGCCGGTGCCACCCACCACACCGCCAGGGACGAGCGTGCCGGTGCCACCGACGGCCATGGGCGCCGCGGCGACGACCTCCTTCTCAGCCTCGGGGGGCTTGTCGAGCGGCACCGCGTCCGGGGCCTTCAGCGGCGCGGGCGCGACGGTGGGCACGGCGGGCGGAGGCGCGGCCTTGGCGACGGGAGGCGCGGCGCGCGGCGGCGGCTTCGCGACGGGCGGAGGCGGCGGGGGCGGCGGCTTCACCTCCACGACGGGAGGCGGCGGAGGGGGAGGGGGACGGAAGACGACGTCCACCTTCTTCTCCTTGATGACTTCCTTCACGGTGTTGGCTGCGGTCATCGCCGCCACGGCGATGAGTCCGAAGACGGCGACCGACGCGGTCGTGGAGAGCGCGAACCGCCGGGCGGCGGGGGCGCTGGAGGCGCTGTCGAACGTTTCGAACATGACGGGGACGCATATAGCGACGCCGTGTGTCACGAAGGTTCAGGCTCCGTGACACTTTGTCCCCGGCCGTGTCTCGATTGGGTCACGAACCGCGAGCGTTCAAAAAATTGCGCGGCAGGTGCGTCACGGCCTTGTCGGAGAGAACAGCGGTGGGCGTCCCGTGACGCCGCGTCTGCCACACCAGCGCGATCAGCAGCGCGGAGTACGCCACCGCGAACGGCCGGAAGAGCAGCACGCGCCGGGCAAGCTCCGCTCCCAGCACCGCGTCCGACACGGCCATGCCGATGAGCGCCACCGCCGCCACGCACGCCTGCCCCAGGCGCGAGCGTCCCTCCAGCGCCGCGCGGATCACCGGCCACGCGAGCAGGTAGTTCGCGCGCCACGCCAATGGTGACAACAGCGTCACGCCCAGGCAGCAGAACGCGAGCAGCTCCACGGGCCCGGGCCGCGCCCACACCAGCGCCACGACGAACAGCCCGAGCGCCACGGCCTGCGCCAGCGTCATCGCGCCGGCGGGAGGCAGCGACTCCGGAGGCAGCACCAGCGACAGCAGCAGCGTGGGCAGACCCTGCGGGTTGTGACCCAGCGCCCACGGCGGCGTGGTGCGCGCCAGGGTCTCCGTCCAGTCACGCAGCTGTGACAGCGTGCCCGTCCACCCGTAGCGGCCCAGCGTGGGCAGCACCAGCAGGGCGCCAAAGAGGGCCGTGGTCCCCACGACGCGCCAGTGCCTGCGCGCCAGGAAGAACAACCCCAGCAGCGCGGCCGGGGGCTTGAGCAGGCATGCGACGGCGAACGCCGCGCCCGGACCCCACACGCGGCCCCGCTCCGCGCCCACCGCCGCGAGCACCAGCAGCCACAGCAGCACAGCGTCCACCTGGCCGTAGAAGATCTCGAAGGAGAACGCGGGCAGCAGCACCGCGGTGGCGAGCACCGGCGCCCACGCCCATGGCGTCGCCTCTCCAGCGGCAGGCACCGCGCGGCGCGTGAGCACGGACACGGCGCCCAGCGCGAGCACGGAGCCCAGGTTCCACAGCGCCACGGCCGCGCGCGGCGGCACGGCGGTGAAGGGCAGGAACAGGGGCGCGGTGACGGGCGCGTACTTGAACGGCATGGTGCCGTCCTCGGCGCGGTAGAGGTCCGTGCCCTCGCGGAAGCGCTCGGCGGCGGTGAGGTAGACGCGGAAGTCCGCGCCGCGCCGGGGATGCTGCCCCACCGCCACGGCCGCCACGGCGAGCACCCCCAGGAGCGCCCACTCCACCTTCAGGGATGCGTGGCGGCGGGCGGGCTCAGCGGTGCTCATTCACGAGTGGGGGCACGGTGGGGCGCGCACCATTCCACGCGGGGGCGCCCCGCCGCAATCACAGGCCGTAGGCTTCCAGCAGCCGCAGCCACACCTCGCTCACGGTGGGGTACGACGGCACCGCGTGCCAGAGCGTGTCCAGCGTCACCTCGCCCGCGACGGCGATGGTGGCCGCGTGGATCATCTCCCCCACGCCGGGGCCCGTGAACGTGGCGCCCACGATGATCCGGCGCTGCTCGTCCACCACCAGCTTCGCGGTGCCCTTGAGGTCCTGGCCCATGACGGACGCGCCGGCCACGTTGCCCAGTTCGTACTGCACCGTCTTCACCGGCACGCCCGCCTTGCGCGCCTTCTCCTCGGTGAGCCCCACGCTGCCCACCTGCGGGTGCGTGAAGATGACCTGCGGCGTGGCCTTCGCGTCCGCCCACGCCTTCACGGGCTTGCCCAGGAGGACGTCACCCAACAGCCGCGCCTGGTACTTGCCCATGTGCGTGAGCAGGTTGCGGCCGTTCGCGTCTCCGCACGCGTACAGCCAGCCGCCGTCCACGCCCTTGGCGCGGAGCTGATCATCCACCTCGATGGACGCGCCGGGCTTGAGCCCCACCGTGTCCAGGCCCAGGTCGTCCGTGCGCGCGGTGCGGCCCATGGCGACGAGCAGCGCGTCCGCGCGCAGCGTGTCCCCGCCAGTCAGCGTGATGGTGTACTCGCCCTGCGCGCCGGAGCGCTGCACCTTGGTGGCCTGCGTCTCCAGCAGCACGCGCACGCCGGAGTCGCGCAGCGCCTGGGCCACCTGCTCGCCCACGAAGGGCTCGAAGCGCTTCAGCACGCGGGGACCGCGCTGCACCAGCGTCACCTCCGAGCCCAGCTCGCGCCACGCCTGCGCCAGCTCCACCGCCTCCACGCCGCCGCCCAGCACCACCAGCCGGCCCGGCACCGCCTTCGCGCCGGTGCCCTCGCGGTTGTCCCACGGCTTGGAGTCCTTCAGCCCCGCGATGTCCGGCAGGCGCGGCTTGCTGCCCGTGGCGACGACGACGGCCTGCTTCGCCTCCAGCTCGCGCACCTTGCCGTCCTTGCCGGTGACGGCCACCTTACGCGGGCCGGTGAGCCGGCCGTGGCCGCGCATGACGGTGAGCTTCGCGCCCTCCGCCCACTTCACCTGGGACTTGTCGTCGTAGCCGGACACCATCTGGTCGCGGTGCTTGAGCACGGCGTCCGCCTTGAGCGGGCCCTGGATGAGCTCGCGAACGCCGGGCGTGTGCTTCGCCAGCCACAGCGTCTCGCCAGGGTGCAAGAGCGCCTTGCTGGGCATGCAGGCCCAGTAGGAGCACTCGCCGCCCAGGAGCTCGTGCTCCACCAGCGCGACCTTCAAGCCACCCGCCGCCGCCCGCGCGCCCGCGTTCTCGCCCGCGGGCCCCGCCCCAATCACCACCACGTCGAAAGTCTCGGCCATGAAGCCTCCCGCCCCCTGCTTGCATGGGGACGGTCGCCCCGCCAATCCGACCGGCGCCCCGCGTCGGATGGTGGATGGAGCGGCTGGTCACCAGAGGACAGCGCCGCCTGTCAGGGCCCGGGTGGCCCTCGCGTCAGGGCGCGGACGGATGCGTGTGTTCCCCCGCGTCCGGTGGACGGTCCGCGCCGTGGCGCGGCGGGAGGTGTGCCATGGGACGTGTCTCCAGGGTGGTCTCGGTTCGCTCCGCGGGGTCGCGCGTCTAGCGTCACCGGCGGCGTCCAGCTCCCGTCCGAAGCCAGCGCCCTCGTGAGCGCCGTCGCGGCCGTGGAGGACGCCTTCGCCGTGAGGTCCAGACGGCGTGTCCGCGCGGGTCACTCGCGTGCACACCCCGGCCGTGCTCCGGCACGGCCAGCAGGAATCCGTCTTCGTTCATGTCCTCTTCCAGGCATCGCCGTCCCCGCGCGTCCTCCCGACGCTCGGGCTCCTCGCTGTTCCATTCCGAAGCCCCGTCCGCGCGTCACCTGCGCGTCCAGTCCACCCTCTCCGAGGAGCTCTCGCTGCTGTTCCGTGGCGAGCTGTCCGACCCCCGGCTCGAAGGCGTCGCGCTGACGTCGTGCGAGCTGTCCCCCGAAGGCCGCATCGCGAGCCTCGGCTACACGCTGCCGCACGACGCGGACCCCACCGACGTGAAGGAGGCCCTCACCCGAGCGGAGGGCTACCTGCGCTCGCAGCTCGCGCAGCACCTGAACCTCAAGCGCACCCCGCACCTGCGCTTCGTCCTCGTGGGCACCGCCCCGCGCACGGAGCCCGAAGCCGAGGACAAGGACGGAGGTGACGCATGATGCCCCGCGTCCTCGAAGTCCCACCGGGCGCGGTGCCCCTCCTCGCCTGGGCGCGCACGGTGCCCGCGGCGGCCCTGAAGCAGCTCCAGCAGCTCGCCGCGCAGCCCTACGTCACGGAGCACGTGGCGGTGATGCCGGACGTGCACCTCGCGTCGGGCGTGGCGGTGGGCACCGTCTTCGCCACGCAGGCCCATGTCGTCCCCGGCGCGCTGGGCAACGACCTGGGCTGCGGCGTGAGCGCGCACCGCTTCGCCTTCCCCGCCGCCTCGCTGTCACGCGCGGACCTGGAGCGGCTCCTGTCCCAGCTCGCGCGGGTCATCCCGGTGGGGGACGCGGTGCACCGGGGACGGGGTCTGCCCCTGCCTCCCGGGCTCGAAGCCCCGCCGCTGTCCACCCAGAAGCTGGCCCATGCCTGGGAGCGGCTGGCGCCGCGTCACCTGGGCACGCTCGGGGGCGGCAACCACTTCCTGGAGCTGGACCGAGACGGGGCGGGGGACCTCTGGCTGCTCATCCACTCCGGTTCGCGGGGCGTGGGGGGCGCCGTGGGGGAACACCATCAGCGCGTGGCCCGGGCGCTGGGCCAGGGCACGCCGCCCGCGCTGCGCACGGACACCGAAGAGGGCCAGGCCTGCGTCCATGACCTGGACCTGGCGTGCCGCTTCGCCCGCGCCAACCGGGACGTGCTCGGAGCCCGGGCCCTCGCGGTGCTGGCGGACGTGCTGGGCGTGGCGCCGGACGCGGACAGCGCCGTGGACGTGCACCACAACCACGTCGCCTCCGAGCCACACTTTGGCCGCGCGCTCTGGGTCCACCGCAAGGGCGCGGTGGGGCTGGCCGCGGGGGCCCGGGGGCTCATCCCCGGCTCCATGGGCACGGCCTCCTACGTCGTCGAGGGACGCGCGGAGCCCCGCGCCTTCCGCTCCTGCTCGCACGGCGCGGGCCGCGTCCTCACCCGCACGGAGGCCCGCGCCCGCATCCGCCCGGACGCGCTGGTCCACGCCCTGCGCCGCGTGGTGTTCGACCCGGGCCGGGCGCACGCCCTGGTGGAGGAGGCGCCCGCCGCCTACCGGGACCTCACCGAGGTGCTGGAGGACGAGGCGGACCTCGTGACGCCCCGCGTCCGGCTCACGCCCCTGGCCGTGCTCAAGGGCTGAAGGCCTGGAGGGGGAGGGGGGCGCCTGTCGGGTGGATGACAGCCCGTCCGGGTGATCCACCCCCGCACTCCACGACCGGAGGGGCCCATCGTCAGAGTGGGTTCCCGCGCCCGTCAAAGTGCCGTAGTATCGGCCCACGAGTACGCGTGCGAACCTGCTGGGGCGTCGTCTAATGGCAGGACGTCAGACTTTGACTCTGATTATCAAGGTTCGAATCCTTGCGCCCCAGCCACTCCGCTCCGGGGGGACGCGGTCCCCGTCGTCCGTCCGGAGGTAGAAGGCGGTGGGCTGATGCCGCAGAAGACGCTCCTGCTGGTCACCGTGGGCAGTCCACCGTCCGCGCTCGTGAACGGCTTGCAGGATCCGCTGGCGACCCACCTGGGCGTCAGCACGGTCGTGAGCCGGATGGCGCTGTCGTCGCCGGCCTACGCCTTCAACAAGGACCGGAGCCAGTACCACTGCAACGCCATCATGCGCCGGCTGGGCACGGTGCTGGACGACGCGCCCCAGGACCTGGTGATGGGCGTGACGGACGCGGACCTCTTCGAACCGGACTCGCCCTTCATCTTCGGCCAGGCGGACCGCGAGTCCAAGGTCGCGGTGATGAGCCTGTTCCGGCTGCGCCAGGGCGCGGAGGGTGAGACGCTCCGCCGCCGCGTGCAGGTGGAGGCGGTGCACCAGGCCGGGCACCTCATCGGCCTGTCGTACTGCGAGGACTCGCGCTGCGTGATGTTCTTCCCGCAGTCCCCGCAGGACATCGACCGCAAGTCGCTGGGCCCCTGCAACGTCTGCCGCAACGAACTGAACCGCCTCAACCGCTGAACACCCGTGCGCGCTCCCGGACACGGGTGCGCGTGAATGCCTCCGGATGCGTTGACGTCTTGTCCCGCGCGCCCTGTAGTGTTCGGGCGCGGTGTGAGTGACAGGGCCGGCACAGCGGGAGACAGGATGATGGGCATGCGGCGATGGCTCGGGGGTGTGGTGGCGGTGGGGATGTTGGGGGCGTGCGAGCCCCTGGATGACGCGGGCGGTGGCGGCACCATCGGCGACGTCCTCTTCGACCAGGGCTTCGCCTTCGTGCGCGACGACCGGAACGTCTACGTGGTGGACGACGACGGCGACCCCAACAGCCCGCAGCGGCTGACGACGGGCGGCGGCGCGTACACGCCCTCCATCTCCAAGGACGGCAGCAGCATCGTGTTCGTGCAGCGCTCGGGCAGCACGTCGTCCATCCAGACGGTGCCGACCTCCGGCGGCTCGGTGGCCACGCTCATCAGCAGCAACGACGCGGCGTGCGGCACGTGCACCAACTTCCGCGGGCCCACGTTCAGCCCGGACGGGCGCACCATCGTGTTCGCGTTCGACCGGGGCTCGGGGTCGGTCAGCTCGCTGGGGCGCATCGGGGTCAATGGCAGCGGCTTCACGGAGCTGACGCCGGGCACCACCATCTCCTACGGCTCGCCGTCCTTCTTCCCCAGCGGCAACACGGTGCTGGCGCCCGCGGGCAGCAACACGTTCCAGTACAACCAGCTCGCGTTCGTGCCGGTGGGCGGCGGCAGCCCCAGCTACGTGTCGCTGGGCAACGAGGTGCTGGCCATCGCGAACCGCGCGGTGGTGTCCCCGGACGGCCGGCAGGTGGCGCTGGACGGGCGGCTGTCGTCCGGCAGCACGCGCATCTTCGTGGGCAGCGTGACGGCCACGGGCATCAGCGGCTCCCTGCGGCGGCTGACGGACTACACGTCGAGCACCGTGCAGGAGAGCTTCCCCAGCTGGGCGGGCAGCACGCAGCTGGGCTTCCTCTTCAACGACTCCGGCGGTGACCCCAGCATCTACCGCGCGCCGGTGTCCTCCACGGCCAGCTCCGTCACGCTCGCGGTGCCCGCCGCGAACGAGCCCTTCTACGGGCCCAACTAATACGCGCCTGCCTGCCGCTTCTCCCGGGTGGGGGGAGGCGGCTTCGCGCGCGGGGGCGGCTCGTCGTAGGTCCGGAGCCTGCCCGCGGGCGTGGGCCCGCGCGGCGCCGGGGACTTCTTCGAGGGTGCGTTCATCACCAGGATGATGGCCAGGGCCATGACGACCACCAGGCCGAGCACTCCGGTCAGGACGGTGAAGAGCCCGACCTCCGCGCCCACGCGCTGGTGCCGGTGGGGGTTGTCCGGCAGGTAGAGGAACTCCAGGGAGTCTCCCTCGGAGGCGCGCTGGGACAGCAACCCGTTGCGGTGCTCCGTGTACTCGCCGCGGATCTCCCCACCGTCCGGCAGGGGGAAGACGTACTCCACGATGCGGTGCCTCGCGTTCAGCCAGCTCCTGCGGACGTGGGTCACCTCACCCCGGGCGTGCAGTCCCTGCTCCCGCAGCTCCAGCGTGAGCTGATGCTGGAGCAGCAGCCGCACCAACGTCACGAGCGCGGCTCCCACGACGAGCACCCCCATCAGCATCGCGTTCATGGGCATGGCGGCCTCAGGATGACGGGGGGAGGGAGGCGGAGGCAACCGGGGTCGCTTCGGGCACCGCCCTGCCGAACAGCGCCACGCTTCCAATGAGGGTGAGCAGCACGAGCACGACGCTGACGAAGAGGGCCAGCCCCAGCGACGTCACCCCCTGGCCCTCGGGGAAGCTGCGTCGCGGGTCGCTCTGGCCGTAGCGCACCTGGAGGCGGTCCCCCACGCGCAGCCGCCTCCACAGCTCCGGAGAGACGTTGCGCTGGTGCTCCCGCCGCGTGCCGTCCGGCGGCGTGAAGGCGTAATGCAGCACGTAGTCGCTGTCGTCCGGCGCCGCGAGGAACTCCTTCTTCACCACCGTGCCCTCCGCGTGCAGCCCCTCGCGCAGGATGCCCATGTCCCGCCGGTAGGAGCCCCAGGTCATCACCAGCATGGACAGGCCCACGACCACGAACGTC
Source organism: Corallococcus caeni (assembly GCF_036245865.1). Lineage (NCBI taxonomy): Bacteria > Pseudomonadati > Myxococcota > Myxococcia > Myxococcales > Myxococcaceae > Corallococcus > Corallococcus caeni. The sequence goes on from NZ_BTTW01000002.1 coordinate 202,679, forward strand.
GCTCCCAGGACCCGCGCCGCGAAGAGGGCCACGCCATGCCTCCTGCCTCCCCCTTAAGCGGGCACCCGGCGGCGCGAAACGGCAATGCCCTCCACGCCCCGGCCGTAGAGCCCAGGCGCGGGGCCCTGCCCTGGCATCGCGTCCGCCGAACCGCCATGCTCCCGCGCGTCCTTGCCGGAGGTCCGCACCGTGTCCCTGTTCGATGCCGTCGCCGCGGGTGACCGCGCCGCCCTTTGCGCCCAGCTCGACGCGGGCGCGGACCCCAACCCCTTCGACGCCGAGGGGCGCACGCCGCTGATGATGGCCGCGCGCTCGGGCCAGGACGACCTGGTGCAGGTGCTCCTGGAGGCCGGCGCGGACCCCACGCTGCCGGACTCCGTGGGTGAGACGCCCTTCGTCGCCGCCGCCGCCTACGGCCACCTCCGGGTCTGCGCGCTCCTGTCCTCCCACGCCACCGCCGACGAGAAGGACATGGCGCGCACGCTGCTCCGGAACCAGGGCATCGAAGAGATCCCCGCGCGCCCCTCGCGCGCGTCCGAGGTCGCGCCCGACGACTTCCGCCGCAAGCTCGCCTCCGCGGGCGCCTACGTCGCGGGCAAGCTGGGCGACGACGGCGCCACGAAACGCCTGGAGCGCGTGCTGCGCTCGGAGGGCAACGCGCCCAAGGGCCGCAAGTAGCAAAAGCGAAGGGCCCGGCCGCTCCCGTTTCGGGGAGCCACCGGGCCCTCGTTACATCCAGAGCCGCGTTACTCCGGCTTGGCGCTCACCACGGGGCTGGGGCTCACCGTGCCGCCCTTGTTGCTCGTCTCCATCGAGTCCGCGACCAGCTCGGTGATGTCCTTCACCTGGATCTGCTCACGGCCGGTGTCGTTCTTCGCGTCGTTGAGCATGGTGGAGCAGAACGGGCAGGCCACCGCGACGATGCCCTTGCCACCCTGCTCCTTGTAGTCGCCCACCATGCCCGGCTTCTTCTTGTCCGCGGCGTCGGGGAACGGCGTGGTCGGGTCCTCCGCGTGCTTCAGCGTGAGGGCCACCTCGTTCATGCGGTTGTGGTTGATGCGCGTGCCGATGTGCTCTTCCATCCACATCCGGCCGCCACCGGCGCCGCAGCAGAAGCCTTCGCGCTGGCTGCGCTGCATCTCCACCACCTCCAGGCCCGGGATGCTCTTGAGCACTTCACGGGGCGCGTCGTACACGCCGTTGTGCCGGCCCAGGTAGCAGGGGTCGTGGTAGGTGAGCTTCGTGCCGGCGTTCATCACCGAGGACAGCCGGATGCGCTTGTCCTTGAGCAGCTCGTTGATGAGCTGCGTGTGGTTGATGACGCGGTACTCGCCGCCGAACTCCGGGTACTCGTTCTTGATGGTGTTGAAGCAGTGCGGGCACTGCGTGATGACGGCCTTCACGCCCATCGCGTTCCAGGACTCGACGTTCGTCTTGGCCAGCGTCTGGTACAGGTACTCGTTGCCCATGCGGCGCGCGGAGTCGCCGTTGCACATCTCCTGCTTGGACAGCGTCGCGAAGGACACGCCCGCCTCGCGCATGATCTTGACCAGCGCGCGGCTCACCTTCTTCTGCTTGTCGTCGTAGCTGCCCGCGCAGCCCACGAAGAACAGGTACTCGTACTCGCCGCCGTCACCCCAGGTGGGCAGCGCCAGGTCCTCCGCCCACTCGTCGCGCCGGTCCTGGCCGATGCCCCAGGGGTTGCCCTGGCGCTCCATGCCCTCGAACACGCGCTGGATTTCGGGCGGGAACTCCGCCTTCACCTGCACCTGGTAGCGGCGCATGTCGATGAGGCGCGGGACGTTCTCGATGAACACCGGGCAGGCCTGCTCGCACCAGCCGCAGCTCGTGCACGCCCACACCGTCTCCGCCTTCAGCGCGCTGCCGACAATCTCAGGCAGGGGCTCCTTCACGTGGTTGGGGCCGTAGCCCTCCTCCACCCAGCGCTCGTTGTCCCAGATCCAGTGCTTCAGGTCCTGGTTCACGCCCTTGTGCGTGAGCGGCTTGCCCGTGATGTACGTGGGACAGTGCGTCTGGCACCGGCCGCACTCCGTACAGGAGTAGAGGTCCAGGCCGTTCTTCCAGGTGAGGTCCTTCACCGTGGCGGCGCCGAACTCCTCCTTCTCCAGGTTGGGCGTGGGCAGCTTGCCGGTGGAGTGCGTGCGCTGGAAGAAGACGTTGGGCAGGCCCGTGATGATGTGGAAGTGCTTGCCCAGCGGCAGGAAGTTCAGGAACGCCAGGATGAGGGTCAGGTGGATGAAGAAGCCCGCCACGCCCAGCACGTGCGCCGTCGTGGCGCCCAGGGGCATCATCGCCAGGCCCATCAGGCTGGTGACCGGCTCCCACCACACCATCGCGGACGGCGCCGCCGGCACCTGGGTCGCGCCCATGGGCACCTGCTGCGCGGCGGCGTGCGCGGCCACCATGTGGCTGCCACCGAACATGAACTCGGTGATCATCAGGCCCGCGATGAAGCCCAGGATGAGGTAGGCCTCCCAGGACTGGGACATGCGGTCCGGCTTCACCTTCCAGCGCGTCCACACGAAGTACGCCACGCCCGCCAGCGCCAGCGCCGCGACCGTGTCCTTGGCCAGCAGGTACACCTTGTAGAGCAGGAGCAGCGGCGGGGCTGCGTCCCACGCCGGGTGGGAGAGGTCGGTGAGCACGTCCAGCGCGGTGGACGAGAAGCCCATCACGAACATCATGATGGTGCGCACCGCCAGCACCATGAACGCCGCGTAGATGAAGATGTGGAACAGGCCCGGCGTGAACTCCTCCGGGTCCACCATGCGCTTCTGGCCCAACCCGAAGCGCACCAGCTGCGCCACGCGGTAGGGGATGTGGTCCAGCCGGTTCTCCTTCTTCATCGCGAGCAGCACGCCCACGCGGCCGGACATCGTGATGACGAAGACGGAGACGAAGCCTGCGAGCAGCAGGCCGGTGATGATGGGGTTCATGGAACCTCGGGACCCTCTGAGGCCGCACGGCGGGCAACGCCGGGTTGCTGCGCTGCGGCAATTCTGGAGTGGCAGTCAACCCTAGCAGGGGTGATTCGCGAATCAAGCGCTGTGCGGAAGGCGTGTCCGGCAGCGGTCCCTGCACTGCTTCCAGACCGCCGTCCAGGCGGGTGCCCTTCTAGCCTCCATCCCCGGCCTTTCGTGCCGGAAACAGCCGCGCCCGTCGTTCCGGAGGGCAGGCTGCCGGGCGTGCGCCGCCAGACGGTCCCGGAACTTTGGGGTCCCGAGGGCTTTACAAAACAGAGGCGGGCTCCCAACATGTCGGTAAATCGGTCAAGATGAGCTTGTAAAGGGCTCCGCATGGGGCGGGCCCGGTTGACCGACGCAGGGCGTCCAAGGGGACGCGAGCCGTCAAAGGCCGTACACCCCGTGAATGGAGCGCCGAGGAGCCGGACATGAGCCACGACGAGAGCACGTACCTGGACGAGGGCCGCGAGGACCTGGAGCTGTCTGCCGAGGGCGAGTTCGGCCGGACGGTGTTGCCGCTGGAGCCCACCGAGGACCGGCGCTGGGGCCACCTGGACGAAGAGGCCTGGGGCGGCTGGCACGTGGCGGAGTGAACCGGAGCCCCCGCGGCCGGTGGACTGCGCGGGGGCCCACGTCGAAGGTCCGGGGGCGCGGCTGGCACTCCTGGAAGCTGATGCAGTGCGGTGAACACCGGTGCTCCCGGCCTTTCGGGCCAGGTCGAGCCTGGGAAGAGCGGTCCCCGGAAATGACCGGTGCCGGACCCTCCAGAAGTAAATCCGTAAAGGGTTGAACGAATCTGCCGAAACGCGGGTGTCTGTGGGTGACGCAGGGCGTCCCGAGGCGCGCCGGGTGGGGGCTTGCGGCGTTGATCGCCGGCGAGGGGATGGGGCGCGGGACGGCGGGCCCGGTCGGGCCGGACACGTTGCTTTCACGACCGGAAACCCGACATCCTCCCAGCAACAGCGACAGGACTTCCGGGCGGACGCGGGCCAGCGCAGGGGCGTCCGGGGCCAGGGGGCCGTGGCGACGAATCGCGGCGAAAGCGGGATGGGGCCCACCCACCATGCGGGAGTGCGGATGAAGCAGACGGCCTGGGCAGTGGAGCGCGACGCGGAAGGCGGCCGCGAAGTGCTGCTGCTGGTGACCCTGGAGGCCGAAGCGGAGACGCCTCGGGCCCCGGTGGCGGTGAACCTGGTCATCGACCGCAGCGCGTCCATGCGGGGCGCGCCGCTGGCGGCGGCGGTGGAGGCGGCGCGCGCGCTGGTGGAGCGCGCGGGGCCCAAGGACTACGTCGGCCTGCTCACCTTCGACGCGGACGCGGAGCAGGTGCTGCCCGTGCGCGCCATGGAGCCGAGCGCGAAGGCCTCCTTCCTGAAGACGCTGTCGCGCCTGGAGTCCGGCGAGGGCACCGCGCTGCACGAGGCCGTGGAGCAGGGCGCGGAGGCGGTGCGGCGCGTGCTGGTGCCGGGCGCCCGGCCGCAGCTGCTCATGCTCACCGACGGCGAGCCCTCCGTGGGCCCCACCGCGCTGGGCGAGTTCAAGGTGCTGGGCCAGCGGGTGCACGACTCCGGCGTGGCGCTGCACGCGCTGGGGCTGGGGCGGCACTACCTGCCCGAAATCCTGGAGGCCCTCACCGGCCCGTCCGGCACGGGCTTCACGCACGTGGACGACGCGGAAGGGCTGCCGCTGGCGGTGGGCGCGCTGGGGGCGGAGCTGTTCGGCGAGGTCGTGGCGGACGCGCGCGTGTACGTGCTGCCCACGGGCTTCGCGGACCTGCGCTGCCGGCACCGCTACCCGTCGCGCGTGGAGGGGGACGCGATGAGCGCCGCGCTGGGCGCGGTGTCCCACGCGTTCCCGCGCCGCGTGCTCTTCGCGGGCGTGCTGGAGAAGGGCGACTGGAACCTCACCGTCACCGCCTCGTACACGGAGAACGGCGACACCCGGCGGCTGTCCGTGCCGGTGACGCGCCTGTTGCCGGACAGCGAGGAGGGCCGCTTCGTGCGCGCGGTGTCCGCGGAGCTGGAGCTGGTCTCCCACGAGGCCGCCGCGTGGAAGGCGCTCTCCCGCCGCCAGCAGGACGCGGCCGAGCGGGCGCTCGAGGGCGCGGACAAGGGGCTCTACAAGCTGGCCCGCCTGGGCTCCGCGGACGTCCCCGCGCAGCGGCACGTGGACCGGCTGGCGGACCTGCGCCGGGCCGTGGAGCGCCGGGCGGCCCAGCCGTCCGCCCTGGGGGTGCGCCGGGCGCAGTCGGAGGTGTCCCGCATCACCATGAGCCGCATCGGGCCGGCGCTTCCCGCCCAGGCCCCGGTGCATGACGGCCCACCCCCGGCCCGCGCCGCCCTGCCCGCCGTGGCGAACGGCGGTGCGCCGAAGGCGGGGACCCTGGACGGCGCGGCGCTGCTGCCCTGGAAGACGGGCAACACGGAGTCGTAACCGCCCGGAGTCCTTGAACGTACGAAGGAAGGCGCGGGGCCGGTGTTGGCCCCTGACGCCGGGCGTGCGGGCGTGCGGAATGCCCGGCTGCCCGGAAGGTTGAGTGCACCCTGTGGGGACGCATCCCAGGTAGCACGGCGTTTCCAGGTGGATTAACGGGAGTCGCATGACGCATCCGTGGAGCAAGAGGTCTGGAAGCCGGCTCGGTGGGCTGGGCGCGGTGGGCGCGTTGCTGTTGGCGACGGTGGCCCAGGCCGCGCTGCCGTCCACCGCCGTGGGCAGCACCGCGCCGGACGAGGGTGACCCGCGCCTGGAGGGCGCGCTGCTCCTGGACGCCACGCAGGTGAAGGCGGGCGGCGACTTCCGCGTGGGCGTGCGCCTGCGGCTGGACCCGGAGTGGCACGTCTACTGGAAGAACCCCGGTGACTCCGGCCTGGCCACGGACGTGGCGTGGGACGCGCCGGGCATCACGGTGGGCGACCTGCGCTGGCCCTTCCCCAGCACGTTCCGCACGCCGGACGGCTTCATCACCACGCACGGCTACCACGACGAGGTGCTGCTGTTCGCGCCCGCGCACGTGTCCGACAAGGCCACGGGCACGCTGACGGTGTCGACGGCGGTGGACGCGCTCGCGTGCAAGGTGCACTGCATCCCCGCGCAGCTGGTGCTGTCGCGCACGGTGCCGGTGGGGCCGGAGACGGTGCTGGACGCGGAGTTCGCGCCGCGGTTCGACGCCGCGCAGGCCCAGGTGCCGGTGCCCGCGGGGGCGCAAGGCGCGCCGCGGGTGGCCCTGGCGCTGGATGGCACGTCGCTCACCGCCGGCAAGCCGTTCACCGGCACGCTCACCGTGACGACGGCGGACGGCAAGCCCTTCGCGGGCAACGTGGAGGATGACTTCTTCGTGCCCGGCCGCATCGCGGGCGTGGACAGCGTGACGCTGAAGCGCAAGGGGCCGGGGACGTTCGCGCTGGAGGGCCAGGCGTCGTCGGTGGTGCCCAAGAGTGAGCCCCGGCTCACGGGCGCGCTGCGCCTGGGCACGAAGGCCACGGGCTTCACGGCGGTGGAGGTGGACACGGCGCTCGCGCCGGTGGTGGCGGCGGCCGGGGCTCCGGTGGCGGGCGCGGACCCCTTGAAGGTCCCGTCGGTGAAGGACGCGCTGGGCAAGGTGAAGCCCGCGGTGGCGGCGGCGCCGGTGGCGGCCGAGGCGCCCATGGGGCTGGGGCTCGCGCTGCTGTTCGCGTTCCTGGGCGGCGCGCTGCTCAACCTGATGCCGTGCGTGTTCCCGGTGCTGGCCATCAAGGCGTACGGCTTCACGCGGATGGTGGCGGAGGAGAAGGGCAAGGTCGCGCCGCACGCGGCGGCGTACGCGGGCGGCATCCTGGCGACGATGCTGCTCCTGGCGGGCGCGGTGCTGGCGGTGCGCGCGGGCGGCAACAGCGTGGGCTGGGGCTTCCAGTTCCAGGAGCCGCTGTTCGTCGCGGGCGTGAGCGCGGTGGTGGTGGCGTTCGCGCTCAACCTGTTCGGCGTCTACACGCTGGGCACGGACGGCACGGCGCTGGCGGGCAAGGTGGACCAGAGCCACGGCCTGCTGCGCAGCGCGGGCGAGGGCGTGCTCGCGGTGGTGCTCGCGACGCCGTGCTCGGCGCCGCTCCTGGGCACGGCGGTGGGCTTCGCCTTCGCGGCGGGCGCGGCCACGGTGGTGGCGGTGTTCGTGGCGCTGGGGCTGGGGCTGGCGCTGCCCTTCTGCCTGCTGGTGCTGGTGCCGGGGCTGGCGAAGCGGCTGCCCAAGCCGGGCATGTGGATGGAGCGCGGCAAGCAGTTCCTGGGCTTCGCGCTCTTGGGCACGACGGTGTGGCTGGTGTGGGTGATGGGCGGGCTGGCCGGCGTGGACGGCATGGCGCGGCTGCTCGCGTTCCTCATCGCGGTGGGCCTGGGCACGTGGCTGTACGGCCAGTCGCAGGGGCTGGAGGGCGGGCGCCGGGGCGTGACGGTGGCGCTGGCGGTGCTCGTGCTGGTGGGCGCGGGCGCGGTGGCGCTGCGCTTCGAGGAGGCGCAGGCGTCGCTGGAGACGCGCGGCGCGGTGGCGTCGTCGCATGGCGGCTCTCAGCCGTGGGACGAGGCGGCGGTGACGGCGGCGCTGGCGGCGGGGCAGCCGGTGTTCGTGGACTTCACGGCGGACTGGTGCCTCACGTGCAAGTTCAACGAGCGCACCGTGCTGTCGCGCGACGACGTGCGGCAGGCGTTCCTGAAGCACAACGTGGCCTTCTTCGTGGCGGACTGGACGCGGCGGGACGCGCGCATCACCACGAAGCTGGCGGAGCACGGCCGCGCGGGCGTGCCCATGTACCTGGTGCTGAGCCCGGGCGCGCCGGACAAGCCGGAGGTGCTCAACGAGCTGCTCACCGCGGACAGCGTCATCCAGGCGGTGCAGCGCGCGGCGGAGTGTGGGTCGCCGTTGAAGGGTGGCTCGGTGGTGTGTGCCCGGCCTTGAGCTGGGATTGAAGTCGGGGTTGTGTTGTTCGTTGGGACGCAGCGTTCAATTCACTGGAGGTTCCGTCATGAAGCAGGTCTTCAAGGCACTGGCTCTCACCGCGGCGTTCGTGTCCGCGCCCGTCTTCGCCGCTGACACCGCGGAGGTGGGCAAGCCCGCTCCGGCGTTCACGCTGAAGGACGAGGCGGGCAAGGCCCACTCGCTGTCCGAGTACAAGGGCAAGGTGGTGGTGCTCGAGTGGACGAACCCGGAGTGCCCGTTCGTGAAGCGGCACTACGAGGCCAAGACGATGCAGAACACGCAGAAGGGCTTCGACGCGAAGAAGGTGGTGTGGCTGACGGTGGACTCGTCCTCCACGCACGACGCGAAGAGCGCGGCGGAGTGGAAGAAGAAGGAGGGCCTCAGCCAGCCGGTGCTCATCGACACGGACGGCAAGGTGGGCAAGAGCTACGCGGCGAAGACGACGCCGCACATGTACGTCATCGACGCGCAGGGCGTGGTCCGCTACGCGGGCGCCATCGACAACGACCCGCGCGGCAAGGAAGCCACCAAGGTGAACTACGTGCAGACGGCGGTGGACGCGCTGCTCAACGGCAAGCAGGTCCCCACCGCGACCTCCGAGCCCTACGGCTGCTCCGTGAAGTACAAGAGCTGAGCCGCCGCGCGTCGTGAGGTTCCAGGGCCCGTGTCCCCGCGAAGGGACACGGGCCCTTTCATTTACAGCACCTGACATAAGCAAATGCCAATCTCTGATCTCCAAGACGTTGCGAGGACTGATGCCGAGGCCAGGTTTCTTGAGGCTCTGCTGCATCTCCAACCCGAGCTTGATGTGTGGCGGCACGAGACCGCCGAGGGACATCCGTGGCTCATCGTGTCGATGGACTTCGTCGAGGGCGGATCAGTTCGCGACACACTGCGACTCGACTTCGATGGCCGAGCGATTCGTGGTGGCTGGAGTCCAGGTCTTCTAAACTGGGACGATGGGGTCCCGGCGCAAGAAGCAGGCGTTGACGTAGGACCCCCTGATGGAATCGAGATTGAACAGGGGGCTCCTGCGGAGCTGGCAGCAGTTGCGGCTTCCTGGTTCGCACGGCACGTTCGCCAGTGGAAAAGCAGTCCAAGGTGAGCCGGTTGGAACCTCTGACAGCACCTGCCGAAAGTCAGGGCTGGGCTGGCCGAGCGCAAGGGGCATCCTCTCAGCTTGTGGTGCCTGGTCCGCGAACTCGTGTTGGGTCGTAGAGCGCACGCTGGCGTGGAAGAACCAACTGCGACAACTTCGAGTCCGCGAAGAGCGTAGGGACGACGTCCACTTCGGCTTCCGCGTCCTCGGTTGCTGCGTCATGCTCCTACGGCGCCTCTGTCCTGGCATTTGTTAGGAGCTGTTCGCGTCGGACTGACACCCAGACCGGGGGTGTCGATATTGGCGTTGTCCTTTTTCTTCGGGAAATTTCGTACCACCATGCCTGCCGCCGTCCATCCTGTACTGGAACCGGGCCGCGTCTACCGGACGAAGGAGCTGGCCCCGTGGGGGGCGAACGCTCCCCCGGCTGGCCCGGCGGCTGGTGGGCGAGGGCGTGCTGGTGCCACTGGCACACGGGCTCTATGCCTGCCCGAAGCGGGGACGCTTCGGCGTGGTGGCGCCGTCTGACGAAGCCATCATGAAGGCGTTCCTGGAGGGCAGTCCGTTCGTCTTCACCGGGCCTGACCGGTGGAATGCGCTCGGATTGGGCTCCACCGCGGTCTTTGCTTCGGCGCTCGTCTACAACACGAAGCGCTCGGGTCGCTTCGAGTTGGGAGGCAGGACCTTCGAGCTGCGGCGGGTCGCCTTCCCCCAGCCCCCGACACCGGAATGGTTCGTGGTGGACCTCTTCGAGAATGCGGGGAGCGTCAGTGTCGTGCCGGCCGCCCTGTCGCGTGCATTGACGCGCGCGTTGAAGCGAGGCGCGTTCGATGCCCGGCGGCTGGGAAAGATGTCTGACCGGTTTGGCAGGCAGAGCACGCGTGAGTGGATCCACGACGCGATCCGCTCTGCCTCTGCATGACTTCACCCGGTTTCATTCCGGTTCGCGGTGGGCGTAGTCCGGGCCCAGGCCTTCGATGCGGTAGGCGTTGCCCGGGTAGGTGCGGTTGAGCGTGGTCTCCAGGGTGGAGGGATAGCGCTCCAGTGAGACGTGGCGTTTGACGTGCTTGCGCAGCTTGAGGGCGCCCCGGACCAGACCGCCGACCCAGGCGGGTGGGGATTCGAACTGGATGGCGGGCAGCAGGCGCGGGGGCACCAGGCTGAGGCTGATGGGGGAGACCAGCGGGCGCAGCGGACGCGGCACCCAGCCTGCGAGGATGTCCACGGTGGACTGCGCCACGCGGTGGCTGGCCTCGTTGGGGACGAACTCGCGGGCCTCGTAGTCGCGGATGAAGGCGTCGTAGGCGGACTTGTCCGCCGGGATGTCCTTCAGCCCCATGCGGCGGCCGATTTCACACCAGTAATGGAACCAGGCCTCGCGCTCGTGCGCGGTGAAGGGGCGCCAGCCGTAGTCCTGCATCCACTGGATGGGGAAGTCGATGAACGTCCACAGCACGAAGAGGAAGTCCTCGTTCGGGATGCGGAAGAAGGAGTGGATGTGATTCATCTGCTCCAGCGACTGACGTCCGGCCTCCACGTCCCAGCCGCACTGCATGAACCGCGCGATGAGCAGCCGCGTGTCGTCGTAGCGCTTCTGGCCGTGCTCGCGGAACTCGCCCGTGCGGTCCAGCAGGCGGGAGACGGAACGGCTGCCGTAGGTGTGGAAGAGGGCGATCTCCGTGGACCGCACGATGTCGAACGGGAACTCGTAGTTGGTCAGCAGGTGCACGATGCGCTGGCAGTCGCGCCGTGCGTCCAGGGAGGCGATCTCCCGGCCCACCTCGGGCAGGCGCGCCCGCCAGAAGGGCTTGCGGTAGACGGGGCCGGGCACATGGGGGCCGGGCTGCTTCCCTCCGGCCGTGACGGGACACCCCGCGGGGACTGCGTCCTGCGGGGGACGGGCGTGGGGCTCCGGGTCGGTCATGGCGGGAGGCTCCGGGAAAGGGCGGACAGTTGTGATGCTAGCCCGACCCGCGACGGCACGCCGTGCCCCCGAGGGCCCGGTGGGCGGCGTGACCTTGTCGGGGAAGGGGGCGCGCCGGACCTTGTCCTGGAGGGCAGGACATCCAGACAGGAGACGCGACCATGGCCAGCAACAAGGGGCCGCCGGTGAAAGGGCCCGAGCGCACGGACACCCAAAGCGCGGAGGAACTGGAGCGGGAAGCCAGACACCAGCGTCCCGGCACCGAGCGGGGTGACGTGACGGACGAAGACGTGGGCGAGGACCGCATCCTCCAGAAGGGCATTGGCGGCTACGGCGCGCAGAAGGGCACGGAGCCCGCGAGGGAGGCGCCGCCGCTCAGCGACGACGGCGACCGGTAGCGCCGCGCCGCGGAAACCTGTCCGACAGTCGGACAGGTTTTGAACGTACCGGGCGGGAGGTGCGTCTGGGGGCTTAGAGTGCCGCCATGGCCTCTGCCCGCCTCGTACGTTCCTGCTGTGTCCTGGTGCTGTTGTTCTTCGCGATGCCAGGGGTGGCGCAGGAGGCGCCCGCACCGGATGCGAAGGCGTGGCTCGCGGAGCACAACGCGGAAGCGGTGCGCGTGAACCAGACCGCCATGGGCATCCTGTTCGGCTGGGCGGTGCTGAACATCGGCACGGGCGTCGCGGGGCACTTCGCGAGCGAGGGCGAGACGCGGGCCTTCTTCCAGGCGAACGCGGCCTGGAACGTGGTGAACCTCGTCATCGCGGGGCTCGGCTATCACGGGCAGGCCACGGCGGATCCGGCCACGTGGGACCTGGCGCGCAGCCTGTCCGAAGGGCAGCGGATGGAGAAGGTGCTGCTCTTCAACGCGGGCCTGGACGTGGGCTACATCGCCTTCGGCGGGTGGTTGTGGGAGCGCGGGTTGCGCAAGGACTCGGAGCGCTTGAGGGGCTGGGGCAAGAGCGTGCTCGTGCAGGGCGTGTTCCTGCTCGTGTTCGACGGCGTGCTGACGTTCCTCAACGCGAAGCTGAACGGCGAGCTCACGGCCCGTCTGGTGCCCGCGCCGGATGGCGTGGGTTTGATGCTGACGTGGCCGTGAGCTTCCCCGGAGGGTTCAGGCCGCCACCGGCTCGCGGCGCTGGCGGGCCCGCGCGGAGACGTCCTTGCGGCGGCCCTTGCGCAGCACGTCCAGGTGCACCTCCTCCTCGGTGGCGAGCGCCATCAGCCGCTGGAGGTCGTCCACGCTGCTGACTGGCCGGCTGTTGATGCCTAGCAGCAGGTCGTCCGGCTGGAGTCCGGCGTCATCCGCGGGCGTGCCCTCCTGCACCTTCAGCACGCGCACCGCTCGCGGCTGGCCCGTGTCCTTCGCGAGCGCGGGCTCCAGGTTCACCGCCGTGGCGGCGATGCCCAGGAACTTCCGGTCCACCCGGCCGCGCTGGATGAGCAGGCTGGCGACCCAGGCCGCCGTCGTGGCACTCACCGCGAAGCCGATGCCCTGCGCGAAGGGCAGCACCAGCGTGTTGAGCCCCACCACGCGCCCTCGCGTGTCCAGCAACGGCCCGCCGGAGTTGCCCGGGTTGATGGCCGCGTCTGTCTGGAGCATCCCCTCCAGGATGACGCCGTCGGGCAGCGTGATGGCGCGGTTGATGGCGCTCACCACGCCCAGCGACACCGACTGCTCCAGGCGGAAGGGATTGCCGATGGCCATCACCAGCTGCCCCACGCGCACCGTCTCCGGATCCGCGAGCGGCAGCGTGGGGAAGCCGTCTCCCTCCGCGCGCACCACGGCGAGGTCCGTGGGTGCATCCGCGCCCACCAGCGTGGCCCGGCGCTCCTCGCCGTTGTGGAGCTGCACGGTGAGGCGCCTGGGCGTGCGCATCACCACGTGCCTGTTGGTGAGCACGTAGCCGTCCGGTGTGAGAAACAGGCCGGTGCCGTGGCCGCGTGCGTGCTCCACGCCGACCACCGCCGGAGCCGCGCCGGCCACGAGTCCTTCCAGGTCATCCGACAGCTGCTGCAACAGTTTCATGGTCGGCTCCTTTCAAGACCGCTTGCCCACGGTGATGGGCACCTCGCGCAGCTCGCCCGCGCGCAACACCTTCGCCTGGATGGACGCGCCCACCTTCTCGTCGCCCAGGTAGCCCAGCAGGTCCTCCACGCCGTGCAGCGACTGGCCGCCCAGGCTCACCAGCACGTCGCCGAGCAGCAGCCCGGCCTTCTGCGCGGGGCCGTCCGGATCCACGGAGAGCAGGATGAGGCCCGCCTTCGTGCCGTCGATTTCACGCGGCAGGCGCACCGGGTAGGCGCCCACGCCCAGGTAGCCGCGGCGGATGCCGCCGTGCTCGCGCAGCGAGTTCGCCACGCGCGTCAGCGTGCCGCCGGGGAGGATGACCGCGGCGGTGCGCGAGAAGGCCGCCGTGGGGATGCCCAGGAAGCGGCCCTGCGCGTCCACCAGCGCGCCGCCGGAGAAGCCCGGCGGCAGGTCCGCGTCGGTCTCCAGGTAGCGGTCCACCTGACCGCCCGCGTGCGTGCGCCAGTCCCCGCCGAACGCGCTGACGATGCCCCACGTGGCGCGAGCGGTGCGGCCCGGCCGGCCAATGGCCAGCACCACGTTGCCCACCTTCACGTCATCGAGCGGCGCGGGGGCGAGCGCGGTCAGTCCGGTGACGTCGGCCTTGAGGAGCGCGAGGTCGGTGCTCGGGTCGCGGCCGATGAGCTCGGCGGACACCGAGCGGCCGTCCGCGAGGCCCACCTGGATGGAGCCCTCGTGTTCGACGGCGTGGCTGGTGGTGAGGATGTGGCCGTCGGCATCCCAGACGACGCCGCTCGCGCCCCGGCGACGGCGGGCCTCGACGCGGACGAGGGAGGGAGCGATGCGCTCGACGACGGTGGAGATGGACTGCGAGAGGGACTGGAGGGTGTCGGTGGACATGGCGTGTTCCTTTCGAGCCTGAAACTAAAGGGCTCGAAATCGCGCCACATCGGCGGACCGGGCAGGACGGGGACCTACCCGTTCGGGCAGGACGCCTCTCCCTCCGGAGAGGTGCCTGGTCCTTCAGACAGACTGACCGCGGTTACACCGACTCCGAGAATCGCGCCTTCCACTCCGCTGGGATTTCCCGTGGGCTCCTTGTCTGGACCCACTCCCGCAGTCTTCGTTGGAAGGTACGGACCTCCTCCTCCCAGTCGTCCCATGCAAACGTCCCCTGCTGCCAGTCGGGATTCGCGGCGCCACCGCCAAGGCCGGCGACAATCGAGAGGAGGACGGACTCGTCGCGGCGCTCGAAGGGGAATGCCGGGCAGCCCTGGTCGCAGGAGTCGAGTGTGTAGGTTCCTCCGGCCGCGAACTCGGCCATGCGGCGTTGAATCCGTCCCACCACTCCCCCAGGCACACGTCGTCGGGTCCCCAGAATCCCATCTCGGGAACACGCCTGTCGGCGAGGGTCCAGCGCGCCTCGCCATGGATGTGGGGCTCGTCCTCATTGAGTGCGGTGAGGAGCAGTCGCTCCGTGTCCTCGCCAGGGGCATGCGCGCTCATGAGATCCTGCTCACGGGCGCCTCGGTCATACCGGTACCCCCCCTGACGAACCTAGCCCACCCTGCGGAAGTGCTCGTAACGCTCTTCCAGGTAGAGCTTCTTGGGGCGCAGTCTGGAGCGTCTTGCCCACGAAGCCCTTCAGCGCGTGCTCCAACGTGGAGCCGTCCTGGGTGGCGAGCAGGCTGGGCGCCAGCTCGATGATGCCGTCGGGATGGAAGCTCATTAGGTTCGTGTCGAAGGTGCCGTGGTGGGGTCGGCAGAGCGCCAGTCCGTTGGGGACTTCCGCGTGGCCGCGTTCGTCGCGGTCCGGAAGGATGTGGGCGCCGTCCAACAGCTTGATGCGAGGAACGGCGCAGCGGCGTTCGTAAGCGTTCAGGACATGCTGATGGAAGACCGCTTGATGCAGCCGCTTCTTGGCCCGCACCGTCGTGTAACGCCGCTCCAGGGACAGCAGCTTCGCGTCCGCCATGAAGCGCTGCCTCACCGTCTCGGGCTCGGACGTCATGACGTGGAAGGAGCGCGAGGCGCGGTCCACCTCGGAGATGTAGACGATCCACAGAGGTGAGCTAGCCCCTTCATTTGAAGATTCCCTTCGGAGAACGCATGGGGAGCCGAGCGAGCAATCCCAGAGGGAAAATCGAAAATGAGGGATGCTTCAGCTGGGCATCGTCAAGTCCTTTCGTGAGGGGCAAAGGCATTGCCGCAAAAGTCAGGGGATACGAAATCGTCGACCAGAGGTTTGGCTTGCGATCCCAGCTGCTTCCGAAGGTTGTATCCTTGTCATGTGCGGACGCAAATCACCCCGAAAGCCCACGTTCAACCCGCCGGAAGTAGGGCACGATGAGCCACAAGTTTCCGCTGCTCGTCCAGTTCGAGTTCCACCCGGATTCGAGGGAGGCCGCGACCGCTGCCGATTACCTCCACGAGGTGCTAAACGCGGACCCGGCAGTGCCAGGGCTTCAGGTTCCGACGTTCTTCACGCCCAACGATGGCTCCGGGGAGCCGCCGGAGCCTCGCGTTGCCACCGAGGCCGACCGCGTACTCGTGGTGTTGCTGGCCGACGACCATCTGGCTGTTGCTGCACGCAAGCCGACGAAGAGCGGGATGACGTGGGGCGAGTACGTGACCAAGCTCCGGTCGTTCACGGAGGCCGCCGGACATCGATTCATGCCGGTGCAGCTCACCGAGAGCGCGTTTCCGATCGACAAGCGGCTCGACGACACGAACTTTCTCCGTGCGTGGGCGATCGACGGAGTCGAGGAGCGGCACAAGTTCATCGCGCGACGTCTCGTGCATCTTCTGATTCGTCGGCTTCAACCCCGCCCCGAAAACGAGGACGCGCCGCCGGTCACCATTTTCCTCAGTCACACCAAGATGGACCTCGATCACGAGCCGCGCGTCGTGAAGACGCTGCTCGGCCATCTGACGGCCACCCAGCCCGAGAAGACATGGTTCGACAGCGGCGACATCTCGACGGGTTCAAGGTTCGCTCACGAGATCGAGAAGGGGGTCAAGGACGCGGCGCTCTTGGCGATCGTGACCGACTCGTATTCGTCGCGCTCGTGGTGTCGGAAGGAGGTGCTTTTCGCGAAGCACCATCAACGGCCTGTCGTCATCGTCGATGCGGTCCAAGAGAGGGAGACGCGCAGGTTCCCGTACTCCGGCAACACGCCGGTCATCCGCTGGCGAGGGCACGATCACGACGCTCAGGGCGTCGTTGATCTCCTCCTTCGTGAGGTACTCCGACACGCCTACGCCGAAGAGAGCCTGAAGCAGCGCAAGCGTGAAGGGGACGTGGTCCTGTCGGCAGGCCCGGAGCTGGTGACCATCGTCCACCACAGAAAGGACAAGGACCAGCCCGTCGTCCTGTATCCTGATCCGCCCCTCGGCCCAGAGGAGCTGGAGGTACTCGAGCGTACGGGTGTTCGTGTCGAGACGCCCCTACAGCGCCACGCGCTTGCCCACGACCTTCGTAGCCGCGACCTCATGGTGGCACTGTCGGTGTCGGCCTCCGAGGATCTTGCGCGCTACGGCCTGCGACGGGCCCACCTGGACTCGATCTTCCTCGAGCTGTCTCGCTACCTTCTTGTAGCTGGAGTCAGGCTGGCCTATGGCGGCAACCTCAAGGCCGACGGCTACACGCTGCGTCTCGCGGACCTTTTGCGCGACCCGATCGTGGAGCACCTTCGTGGAATACCGACCACGGAGCAAGCTCCCGCCGAACTCGTCACGTACCTCCCGTGGCCGATGCTTGCCTCGGTTCGCGACGAAGCTCGCCTCGGTCAGCTCGTCGACATGCTTCGCTGTGACCGACCGACGGACATCGACGAGTCGCTCGATCCAGCCTTCGTTGCGTCGCCGGACGTCGAGATCCTGCCTAGCTCCCCAGTTCACCGCCTTGCCTGGGCTCGAGGGCTCACCGTGATGCGTGAACGGCAGACGAACGAACTCGCGGCGCGCGTCGTGGTCGGCGGGAGGCTTGGGCATCGCGCCGACGGGTACCTGGGGCGCATGCCAGGTGTACTCGAGGAAGCACTGCTCGCCATCCGGGCGCAGCGTCCTGTGTATCTTGTCGGAGCTTTCGGCGGTTGCGCGCGGCTCGTGCTGGACGCTCTCGATGGCGTGTCGCGGACCGAGCTGACGTGGGCACACCACCAGCCCCTGCCGTACGCCGAGGAGCTGAAGAAGCTCTACGTCGAACGCGGCCTCCAGTGGGACGAATTTGAATCGATCGCAGCCGAACTGAAGGCGTGCGGCATCTCGGGACTCAAGAACGGGCTGACGGTCGAGGAGAACCGTGAGCTGGCGACGTCGCGCTCGGCCGAGCGCATCGTGGAGCTAGTCCTTCACGGGCTGCAGCAATGCAACCAGCCAGCGGTCGCTGGCGACGCGGAGTGAGGAGCATGTCGGACAAGAAGAACATCTTCATCTCTCACGTCCACGAGGACGACGCTCTTCTGCCGAAGCTGAAGGACCTGATCTCGAAAGCCGGGATGGTGGTGCGCGACGGCTCGATCAACAGCGACAAGCCCAACACCGCGTCGAATGAGGACTACATCAAGCGCGAGATCCTTGCGCCGCGCATCCAGTGGGCGAGCACGCTCGTCGTGCTCATCACGCACGACACCGCGCAGAGCGACTGGGTGAACTGGGAGATCAAGTACGCCATCGAGGAGGGGAAGAACGTCATCGGGGTCTACGCGCAAGGTGCCACGGACGCCGACATTCCCGAGGAACTCGGGAAGCACGCCGCCGCGATTGTTGGCTGGCAAAGTGAGCGTGTCGTCGACGCGATCAACGGCAACATCACCGGGTGGGATGATCCTGCCACCGGAAGCCCTCGAACCTCGGGCGACTGGACCGTCAAGAGGTATGACTGCGGATGAGGCTCTACTCCTATGTCGTCGCGCGTGACTTCGGGTTCGCCCCGAATCCGTTTTTCAAGTTCTGCACGTTGGCCACGTGCAAGCCGAAGATTCGCGAGCACGCGTCCGTGGGAGACTGGGTCGTCGGCACCGGCGCGAAGGTCGCGTATGGGTACTCGGGGCGCCTCATTTACGCGATGCAGGTGAGCGAGATCCTCGACTTCGACAGCTACTGGAACGACAAACGCTTCATTCAGAAGCGGCCCAACCTGACCGGCAGCCTGCAAGTCCTCTACGGCGACAACATCTATCACCGCGTCGGCAAGCGGTGGGCGCAGGCCGATTCGCACCACAGCTTGGAGAAGGGGCGCCTCAATCAGGCCAATCTTGAGTGGGACACGGGCGTTGATCGCCTGCTCGTCGCGAGCAAGTTCGTCTACTGGGGGCGGTCCGCACCGATGATCCCGAAGAAGTTCCGGGCCTTCGGCAAAGAAAGGGACGACATCTGCGCGGGTCGGGGCCACCGCGTTTTTGAGGACGAACTGCCCGCTGCGTTTGCTGCCTGGCTCGAGGAAGAAGGCAAGTGGGGCGTGCAGGGCGAACCCTTGGAGTTCGCCAAGCATCAGCGCGCGTCGCTCCTTGCGCCCAGGAGCACGCAGCTTCCTTCGAAGCAGCCACCTCGACGGAGGGCGCGATGACGCGGAGCCCGCAGAAAAGCTGGCTGCAGGAGTTCGCGGCAACGGCAGCGAAGACAGACAGCTTTACGGGCAAGCCGGACCACGCCGCCCTGCTGGCGGCGGGCCTAATCGGCGAGGCCGGAAGCGTCGTCGCCGAGCTGAAGAAGGCGCGCCGTGAACGTGAAGCGTACCCGGTCTACCGCGAGAGGATGGTCGAGGAGGTTGGCGACTTCCTCTGGTACTTCGTGCGCCTAGCATCAGTCGTCGCACCTGGACTGCTCGACGAGCTTCCAGTGCCGGGCAAGATCGTGATCTCGGCAGCGGATGGCCCCCTGCTCATGGGGCACCTTGAGTTCGGTGCAGCGGTGGGCGAGGTGCTCGCAGCGGTCAGTGGTTCGAAGGGCGGCGACATGCGCGCGCTCCTGCGTCGCACTTGGACTCTGCTGACGGTGATCAGCAACGATGCCAACGTCTGCCTGCGCGACGCTTCTGGGCGCAACACGGCGAAGACGAAGAGTCGGTGGCCCGACGAGAAGAACTACGCGCCGCTCTTTGACGAGGACTTTCCGGTTGAGGAGCAGCTCCCCCGGCGCCTTCAGGTCGACTTCATTGAGCGCGCACGCGGCGCCCGGCGGGCCGTCATTCTGCGGTGCAACGACATCAACTTCGGCGACCGCCTCACCGACAACATCGAGGACCCGGACGGGTACCGCTTCCACGACATCTTTCACTTCGCCTACGCGGTGCATCTCGGATGGTCGCCCGTAGTGCGTGCGCTCATGCGGACGAAGCGCAAGAGCAACTCGAGGATCGACGAGGCGCAGGACGGTGCCCGCGCTGGCATCATCGAAGAGGCTGTTTCAGCGATCGTCTTCAGCCGCGCGAAGCAGCTCAAGTTCTTCGAGGGGCTCGACCACGTCGACCTCGACCTGCTGAAGACCGTCAAGGAGTTCGTCGAGGGCTTCGAGGTCGAAGCCGTGCCGCTATGGCAGTGGGAGACGGCCATCCTCGAGGGCTACGGCGTCTTCCGCGCCCTGTGCGCCGGACCAGGCGGCCGCGTGGCGCTCGAACTCGTCGAGCGCCGACTCAGCTACACGCCTCACGCGGCGAACGAGGAATACGCTAAGGGACTTCCTTCTACTTCGCGAGGAGCGACATGAGCAGCAAGCACAAAGTCTTCGTCAGCTACCACCACGCGCTCGACGAGAACTACAAGAATATCTTCGAGTTGCGCTTCGGGAACGCGTTCGGCGCCATCGTGCCGGGCTCGGTGCAGGTGGGCGACATCAGCCCGAACCTGCCGACGGATACTATTCGTCAGAAGATCCGCGATGAGTACCTCCGCGACACTTCGGTGACTGTCGTCCTGATCGGCGAGGAGACTTGGCAGCGCAAGCACGTCGACTGGGAGATCGGGTCGTCGATCCGACACACAGAGTACAACCCTCGGTCTGGCCTGCTCGGCATTTTGCTGCCGTCGTACCCACGCATCGACAAGTCCAAATACAATCACCGGACGCTCCCTCCTCGACTCCACGACAACATCAAGTGCGGATTCGCGAGCATCCACAACTGGTCGGAGGATGCGGCGACGGTCCAAGGCTGGATTCACGAGGCCTACCTGCGGAAGAGCCGCGTGAACCCCGATAACTCGCGCGATTTTTTCGGCAAGAACCGCACTGGCTCCGAGTGGACCGACTGAGCATGCTAGCGACCTACGAGATTCGGCTGCCGGGGGGCCGCGTGCTCAAGCCGACTCCTGTGTTCGACACCTACTGGCGCTTCGCCTCGGAGCGCCAGGAGATGTTCATGCGCCGCGTGCTCGGAAGCATGCCTCCGTGGACCGAGGACCCGATCCTCAGCGTTCATCGCTTCACGAATACGTATCGCGCGTCTGACCGCGTGAGCCAGTACCTGATTCGGCACGTGATCTACGAGGGCTCGCAGAAGGCCGAGGAGGTCTTCTTCCGCACGATCTTGTTCAAGCTCTTCAACAAGATCGAGACGTGGGAGGCACTGAGCGCGAAGCTTGGCGTGCTGAGCTGGCGAGAGTTCTCCTTCGACACCTACGCGAAGGTGTTGGACCAGCTTCTCGAAGACGGCGAGCGCGTGTACTCGGCAGCGTACATCATGCCGTCGCCTGCGTTCGGCAGCCCACGCAAGCACCGGAACCACCTCCGGCTCGTCGAACTCATGATGAAGGACGGAGCCCCGAAGAAGCTCGCAAAGGTGGGCTCACTCCGAGCCGCGTTCGAGCTGCTGCGCGGCTACCCGTCGCTGGGTGACTTCCTCGCGTTTCAGTTCGCCATCGACCTCAACTACAGTGAGCTCACTGACTTCTCGGAGATGGAGTTCGTGGTCGCTGGCCCTGGCGCGCGCGATGGCATCCGCAAGTGCTTCAAGGATACGGCGGGGCTGACGGAGGCCGAGATCATCCAGGTCATGGCCGAGCGCGCCGAGGCCGAGTTCCAGCGCCTCGACATGAGCTTTCGGAATCTGTGGGGACGAAGCCTTCAGCTCATCGACTGCCAGAACGTCTTCTGCGAGGTCAGCAAGTACGCGCGCGTTGCCCACCCAGACGTCGAAGGCGAATTGGGGCGAACGCGCATCAAACAGAAGTACGCGCCCCGACCAGTGCCGATCCCGCAGTGGTACCCGCCGAAGTGGGGAATCTCCGTCGATGCGTTGCCGACACGCGGTGTCCATCGGTGAATGGCCCCCGCATTCGTCGCGGGACAGTTCGAATCCGAGAGAGCGCCCCGGCTCACGACGCGCAACCTGCTGGATTCGCAATGATTCGCAGATTTGGGACGGTGCGAACGAAGTTGGTTCGTCCTACAGAGAGCGTTGCGAACGGGCTGGTGAACGACGTCCTACGAGGGGCCAGGAGATCGCCCGCGAGTCTGCTTGAGTTTCGTGACGCGACCCGAAACAGCTCGAGGAACTGTGCGCGTCTCGCTCGCCCTCAGGAGGAGTCCGTACGGGCTGGCACGTATGCCGCCCATCTGATGAGGGCTGCGGCTGAAGCAGCCCCTCATTTTAGATTCTCCCTCTGGGTTTGCCGGCTCGGCTACCCATGCGTTCTCCGCAGGAAGTTTTCAAATGAGAGGATAGCCCAGGCCACAGCGGCCGGTAGAAGCCGGGCTCGATGCCGTAGAAGTAGATGAGCGGTGCGTCCAGTTGCTGCGCGCGCATGAGCCGGCGGTTGTCGCGGCCCTCGATGTCCGTTCCCTGGAACTTGTAGAGGAAGGCCCCGTCCGAGGCCACGTTGTCATCGTCGTACCGCGCCACCCGTGAGCCGCGCGGCACGGTGGTCTTGATGGACGGCGCGGTCTCCTGCATCTGCCGGGGCCAGAAGATGCCGCGCGTCCGGTTGGCGAAGAGGTGTTGTTCGCCGTGGAGCTGGAAGCCCTCCGCGATGCGGTCCCAGGAAAGGACTTCGCCATACAGGTCCACCAACGCCTGCAAGGCATTGAAGGCTGCCAGCCGGATGGCCTGGTCGTTGTCGGAGGGCGTGGGCACGGGTCCACGACCAGGTTACCAGGCTCAGGCCCTGTCGAGCAGGGCGCCCCCCGGGCCGAAGCCCAGGGACAGACACAGCACGCGGTGTCCCTTCACCTGGGGCGCCCGCCGCGCGGATTCGGCCGCCAGCTCCGCGTCGTTGAGCACGAACACCGGGCCTCCTGTATCCGGCAGGCCCGCGTGGGCGAGGATGTCCGGGACCAGCGAGGCCGTGCCCTCGAAGCCGTAGGTGCAGCCTCCGGGCAGCAGGTCCTCATCCAGCGGACACGGCAATGCCAGACACAGGGCGTCCGGAGGCACGCGGGCGTCCTCCGCGAGGACCGTCCGCAGCGCTCCCGCGATGAATGCCACCGTGTCCCTGAGATGATGGCCGTCCGCGGGACGTGGCTGACCGATGAACAGCGGGGGCAGCGTGGCGAGGTCCCGCTCGAAGACGCGCGTGGCGCCGGGACGCGCGACCTTGATGCTCGTCTGGCCCACGTCCACGCAGAGCGGGCTTCGCGCGCCCGTGGCTTCCAGCATGCGCAGCCCCGCGCGCACGGGGGCGAAGCGCGGTGACAACGCGATGTGCACCGGGCAGCGCAGCGACGCCGTGGCCTCCCTCAACGCGGCGGGAAAGCCGTCCAGCTCCGCCAGCCCTCCACTCAGGTACGCCGCGTCCGGCGCGTGCTGCTTCACCAGCAGGAAGAGCGCCTCCGCCAGCGCGGGCATCACGCGCGCCGCGAGCTTGGCTCCGGGCACCCCCGCGCGCCGGTCGTCCTCCACCCACGGCGAGCCCAGCAGCTCCCACAGCTCACGCCCGAACACGGGCAGGTTCCACACCTCCAGCGGCGTCACGCCCTCGGGGTGATGCCTGCGAGGACTCCACCTCGGGGGACTCACGCCACGAGCCCGGCGATGCGTTCGGCGGCGGTCCTCGCGCCGTCGTGTGCGCGGTAGGAGCGGGAAACCTCCGCCACGCGGTCGCGCATGGATGACTTCGGTGCAAGCAATTGCGCGATGGCCTCCCGGCACGACTCCACCGTGAGGGTCCGCGGGTCCCTCGCCAGCCCCGCTCCGGCCTTCTCCAGGAAGTGCGCCTGCACGGGCTGGTCGTTGCATACGGGCAGCAGCAGCATCGGCACGCCCGCCGTCATCGCCTCCATCACGGAGTTCGCGCCGCCGTGGGAGATGAACGCCGCCGCTCGCTCCAGCAGTTGGCGCTGCGGCGTGTAGCGGACCGCCACCACGTCACCGGGCAGCGTGCTCGGGAAGTCCGTGTCCGCCAGCTCGCCCGCGCACAACACCAGCGTCACGTTGAACGGCTTCGCGGCCTCCGCGATGAGGCGGAACAGCTCCGGCTGATAGGAGATCTGACTTCCGAAGGACACGTACAGCACCGGCTTGTCGCCCAGGCGCTCCCAGGGGAAGGGCACCTCGTCGCCCCGGGGCTCGGGCGGGATGGACGGGCCCACGAGCAGCGTGTCCGGGGGCACTCCCGCGTCCGGGCCCAGGAAGGCCTCGGTGGCGAAGATGACGTTGAGCCGGGGCGACAGGCACTCGCAGGTGCGGAAGCGCGCGTCGAAGCCGTGACGGCGGAACAGGGCCTGACGGTCGTCCTTGAGCGCTCGCACGTTGCGCAGCAGGGGAATCTCCGGCCGCGGCTCCAGCAGCGTCAGCGCGGAGGACACGCCCGCCCACGGGATGCCCTCCGTGTGCGCCGCGAGCACCGCCGCGTACTGCATCCCGTCCAGGGCCATCACGTCGGGACGGAAGGCGCGCACCACCTCGCGCACGGGCTCCAGCAGCGCGGGCGCCGCGTCCAGCAACAGGCCGCGGATCCACTTCCCCAGCGCCACGTCATCGAGCACCAGCTTCGCCAGCGCCTCGCCTCCCGTCTCGATTCCCGGCGGCGCGGCTTCGACGTGTGGCAGGCGCAGCACCTCCACGCCCAGGGACTCGAGCTGCGGCGCGGGTTCGGGGATGCACAGCCAGCCGACGGTGTGCCCCAGGCGGCGCAGCCACTGGGCCACGCCGACCATCGGGTTGAGGTGGCCCTTCTCGGGCGAGGTGGCGATGAGGACTCGGGACATTCAGGGAGGCGCCTCGGTGTGGGCCTGGAGCATGGCCAGGGACACGAGGCGCATCAACAACCGATCCATCGGTCCGGCCTGCGCACCGTCGGGCGGCAGGCGGACGTAGCGCTCCAGCAAGCCCAGCACCGCTCGCGAGTCGATGACCTGGAGGGGCTCCAGCCTCGCGGGAGAGAGCCACGCGCGATACAGCTCCAGCCAGCGCGACCTCACCGGGCTGGAGAGCGCGGTGTGGCCATACCGGGGCGTCTTGCGCGCGAGGCGGACCTCCTCCGGCACCAGGGAGCGCACCGCGTGCCGGAACAGCCACTTGCCGAACCCGTCCCGCGTCAGCACGGACTCCGGCAGGGCCAGGGCCACCCGCGCGAAGCCTTCATCCAGGTAGGGCGTGCGGACCGTGAGCCCGTGGGCCCGGGCGCCCCGCAGCTCGGGCGGGAGGATGAGCTCGGACAGCACCCACTTCGCGTAGCGCAGCTCCTCGGTGGGGAGCGCATCCGTCGCTGGCAGATCCCACGGCGCTGGCAGCGCGGCGAGCACGGTCCCCAGGTTGTCCACAGGGGGGGCGTGCGGAGCGTGATCGCTGTTCACGCCCTCGGAAACAGCCCTCAAGTTGTCCACAGGGGTGGAGTCTTCAGTGCGTCCCACGGCTTGATCGGAGCCGTCATTTCCAGAGGGAGCACGCCCCGTGGATGGCTTTGATTCCTGATCGCCACGCGGCGCCCCCTCCAGGGGCCTCCCCGAGTTGTCCACAGCCCCCCGGGTCGCTCCGGAGGCCTCTTCATGATCGCGCGAGCCGACTGTGAGCGGCGCCCGCAAGTTGTCCACAGCCACCAGGGCCTCGTGCCTCAAGACCTGCGCGGCCAGGGCCCGGTCCTCATCCACGCGAGCCTTCGCGGCAGACAGCGCGCCGGGGGTCCCCCGGAGCACCTCGTCCGCTCCCGCGCCGCTCAGGAGGATGGGGCCCGCGCCCTGCCGCCGGGCCTCCAGATAGAACACGTCGCTCGCCACGGCGCGGGCGTTGAGGATGACGGTCTGGTTGGCGAGGACCGCGTGCTCGAACAGGTCCGGGAGCACCGAGTCCGGGATGAGCACGTCCACCAACTCCGCGCCCGTCACCTTCGCCATCCGCCGCGCGTTGCTCCGCTCCACCGCGTCCGCGAAGTGCACGTCCATGGTCCACGCGCGCACCTTCCCCGGAGCATGCCGGGCGGCCATCGCGCACAGGGCCGCGCTGTCCACGCCGCCGCTCAGGCTCACCTCGTGCGTGCCTGCTTCGACATGCGCCCGCACGGTGTCGGACCAGGCGGCCAGCAGCCGCGCCGCGAGCCCTTCCTCATCGCGTGCCGCCGCTTCACGGAGGACTCGCGGCAGCGCCACCTGGAGGGGCTCCACCTCTGGCCGCAGCTCCGCGTTGGACGCGCGGGCGTGGAACAGCAGGTCGCTCACCGCCCGAGGAGCCAGGCCGCGCGTGGAAGTCCTTCCCTGGGGTGACGCGTTGGGAGGCCGGGTCGGCATGCGGTCTCCATCATAGGGGCTGCGTCCGGTCGTATCAGGGGGAAGCTCGGAGACGGTGGGCTATCCTCCCGGGGAGACGCTTCGCTTCACGCGAACAGGGAAGGGCGGGACATGCAGGCGGACGCGGTGGATGTCGTGTTGCGGGAGCGCTTTGGCTTGGAGGCCTTCCGGCCGGGACAGCGTGAGGTCCTCACGGCGCTGCTCCAGCCCCAGGGCTCCGCGCTCGCGGTGTTCCCCACGGGCGGCGGCAAGTCGCTGTGCTACCAGCTCCCCGCGCTGCTCCTCGACGGGCTCACGGTGGTGGTGTCACCGCTCATCGCGTTGATGAAGGATCAGATCGACGCGCTGGAGCGGCGAGGCATCCGCGCCGCGCGGCTGGACTCCTCGCTGTCATTGGAGGAGTCGCGCGAGGTGACGGAGTCCCTGCGCGACGGCACCCTCAAGCTCCTCTACGTGGCCCCGGAGCGCTTCAACAACGAGCGCTTCATGGGGCTGCTGAGCGAGCTCCAAATCTCCCTCTTCGCGGTGGACGAAGCGCACTGCGTCTCCGAGTGGGGCCACAACTTCCGGCCGGACTACCTCAAGCTCGCGCAGGCGGCGCGCACGCTTCAGGCCGAGCGCATCCTGGCCCTCACCGCCACGGCCACGCCGCAGGTGGTGCACGACATCTGCGACGGCTTCGGCATCCCGGAGTCGCACGCGGTCGTCACCGGCTTCTACCGGAACAACCTCACGCTGGAGACCACGCCCACCGGCCCGGAGGTGCGCGACGCCCTGCTGGTGGAGCGGCTCAAGTCGCGCCCGCCCGGCTCCACCATCGTCTACGTGACGCTGCAGAAGACCGCGGAGCGCGTGGCGGCGCTCCTGAGCGCGGAGGGCCTGCCCGCGAGTGCCTACCACGCGGGCCTCGAATCCGAGGAGCGCGAGCGGGTGCAGGAGGCGTGGACCCACTCCGCGAAGGACATCGTCGTGGCGACCATCGCGTTCGGGATGGGCATCGACAAGGCGGACGTGCGCGCCGTGTATCACTACAACCTGCCCAAGGGCCTGGAGAGCTACAGCCAGGAGATCGGCCGAGCGGGCCGTGACGGCAAGCCCTCCGTGGTGGAGCTGCTCGCGTGCCCGGACGACGTGCCCACGCTGGAGAACTTCGCGCTCGGGGACACGCCGCTGCCGGAGGCGCTGAGCGCGCTGGTGAAGGAGTTGCTGTCTTCGGGCCCGGAGCTGCACCTGGACCTGTACGCGCTGGGCAACCGTCACGACCTGCGGCCCCTGGTGCTGCGCACGGCGCTGACGTACCTGGAGCTGGAGGGCGTGCTGCGCCAGGGCACGCCGTTCTACGCGGGCTACAAGGTGCAGCCGGCGGGGACGGTGGACGCGCTCATCGGCAGGTTCCAGGGGGAGCGCGCGCGCTTCGTGAAGGACCTGTTCGCGCACGCGAAGAAGGGCCGCACCTGGTACACGTTCGACGTCGCCGAGGTCGCGAAGGCGCTGGAGCAGCCGCGAGACCGGGTGGTGAAGGCGCTCGACTACTTCCAGGAGCAGGGCTGGGCCGAGGTGCAGGTCGCCGAACCGCGCCAGCGCTTCACGCGGCTGCGCGAGCACGAGGACACGAAGGCGCTCGTGGCCCTGTTGCAGGAGCGCTTCCAGAAGCGCGAGGTCCAGGAGGTGTCACGGGTGCGCGACGTGCTCCGACTGGTCACGCACGACGGCTGCCAGAGCAACGCCTTGGTGGCCCACTTCGGCGAGCAGCGCGAAGCCCCATGCGGCCACTGCACCTACTGCCGCACGGGCGTGGCGCGCGTGCTGCCGCCACCGCACCCCCGGCCGGACCTGCGCGAACAGCTGGATGTGGCCACGTTCCAGACGCTCGTGGCGAAGCACCCGGAGGCACTGGGACACCCGAGGCAGGCGGCCCGATTCCTCTGTGGCCTGAGCAGCCCCGCGCTCTCCAAGGCGAAGCTCACCGGGCACAAGCTCTTCGGCACCCTGACCGAGTATCCGTTCGCCCAGGTGCTGGCGTTCTGTGAAGCCCGGCAGAGCCGCTAGACTCCCGCGCCGTGCGCTACGAGCTTCACGACAGCCGCGTCCTCACCTGGTCCCTGGAGACGCACGTCACCACGCACTGCAACCTGCGCTGCGCGCAGTGCTGCCCGCTGTCGCCGCACCTGCCCGCGTGGGCCGTGTCCC
This sequence comes from Corallococcus caeni, assembly GCF_036245865.1. Classification (NCBI taxonomy): domain Bacteria; kingdom Pseudomonadati; phylum Myxococcota; class Myxococcia; order Myxococcales; family Myxococcaceae; genus Corallococcus; species Corallococcus caeni. The sequence continues at coordinate 230,510 of NZ_BTTW01000002.1, forward strand.
CCCAGGCGCTGGGTGAAGACCTGCGCCGGCTCTCTCGCGTGCTCAAGCCCAACGTCTTCAAGCTCACCGGCGGTGAGCCCTTCCTCCACCCGGACCTGCCCGCCGTGCTGGACGTCGTGCGCGCCTCCGGGATCGCTGAACAGGTGTCCGTCACCACCAACGGCTTCCTCGCCCAGAGCGCTCCGGACGCCGTGTACGAACGGCTCGACCGGATGACGCTGTCGTTCTACACGTCCGCGCCCCTGCCCGAACGCTCCATCGCGCGCATCACCGAGCGCTGCGACCAGCACGGCGTCCACCTCACCGTGAAGGCCATCGACCGCTTCCAGCGCATCACCCCGGACGCGCCGCTCGCGTCCGACGCGGAGGTGCAGGACGTCTTCGCGAAGTGCTGGCTCAAGCAGCGCTGCCACCTGGTCCACCGGGGCCGCTTCTACACCTGCACCCGCCCGCCCCACGTCGCCACCGTCCTCGCCGCGGAGCACCCGCACCTGCCCGCGCTCGCGGAAGGCGACGGCGTGCCGCTCGACGCTCCGGACCTGCTCACGCGCCTCCTGGCCTACCTGGAACGCGACACCCCGCTGGCCACCTGCCGCCACTGCCTGGGCTCCAGCGGCCCTTGGGAGCCCCACGCGCAGCTGCCTCGCGCTCGCGCCGCTTCTTGATCAGGCCGCGGGGGCCTCCGCTTGCAGGGGCAGCTCCACGGTGAAGACGGAGCCCTGGCCCAGGTGGCTCTCCACGCGCACCGTGCCTCCCATGGCCTGCACCAACGTGCGGGTGATGTAGAGGCCCAGTCCCAGGCCGCCGTAGTTCCGCCCGCTCACCGCGCGCTCGAAGCGGCCGAAGAGGCGCGGCAGCGAGTCCTCCGCGATGCCGATGCCCTGGTCCCGCACCGTCAACACCGCCCTGCCTTCGCGCGTCTCCAGGCGGACGTGGATGGGGCGCCCCTGGCCGTACTTGATGGCGTTGTCCACCAGGTTCACCACCACCTGCTCCAGGCGCGGCCGGTCCCACAGGCCCATCGTCACGGCGTCCGCGCACTCCAGCTGGAGCGTGGAGCCGGAGCGCGCGGCGGGGCCCTCGTAGGCGGCCACCACGTCGCGCACCAGCTCCACCAGGTCCACCGGCGTGGGCTCCAGGGACATCCGCCCGGCCGCGATGCGCGACACGTCCAGCAGGTCGTTCACCAGCTCCGCCAGCTTCTTCAGCTGCCGCGAGCCGACGTCCAGGTAGTTCTCCACCAGCTCGCGCCGCACCGGGCCCGGGGTGCGGTCCAGCTCGCGCCGCAGCGCCTGGAGCTTGAGGTTGAGCGGCGTGAGCGGCGTCTTCAGCTCGTGGCTCGCGATGGACAGGAACTCGTCGCGCAGGCGCACCGCTTCGCGCGCCTCCTGGTACAGCCGCGCGTTCTCCATGGACAGCGCGGCGCGGTTGGCCAGCTCCTGGAGGAAGGGGATGTCCGCGGCCGTGTAGCCGCGGCCGGACCGCCAGGTGGTGCCGAAGCTGAGGATGCCCAGCGGCCGCTCCCCGGCCACCATGGGCACCAGCACGAGGGAGCGCAGGCGCAGCTTGCGGAACACCTCCAGCCGCTCGGGGTCGCTCGTCAGCTGCCGCAAGCCCTCCTCGGTGACGTCCTGGATGAAGAAGGGCTGGCCCCGGAGCAGCAGCGGCATGGCGCCCCCCAGCGCGGGCGCGATGGCCTCGTACGGGGCCGGAGCCCACAGCGGCTCACGCAGCTCTGCGGGTTCGCCGGGCGCGTGCGCGACCTCCAGCCGCTGGATGCCGCCGTCCCCCGTCGTCATGTCGACGATGCACCAGTCCGCCACGGTGGGGACCGCCAGGCGCACCACGTTGCTCAGCGTGGCCTTGGAGTCCAGCGACGTGGCCAGGAAGGAGCTGGCCCCCGCCAGCAGGCGCAGGTGCTCCTCGTTGTGCGACAGCTCGCGCGCCAGCCGCTCCGCGCGCGCACGGGCGCGCACCAGGTCCGTCACGTCGAAGGCGAAGCCGGCGACGCCGTCCACCTGCCCCCGGACATCGCGCGTGGGCGTGTACGTGACGTCGAAGATGTACTCGCGGATGGAGCCGTCCGGCTGCGGCAGCTTGAGGGCCACCTCCCGGCCCATGAAGGGCTCGCCCGTCGTGTAGACGTGGTCCAGCATCTGGCCCACGCGCTCGGCCTCCTCCTTCGGGCCCACCTCCCGCGCGGGCAGGCCCAGGAGGCGCTCCGGGTTGCCCAGCATCGCGGTGTTGAGGGGGTTGGACAGCTCGAAGACGTGCTGGGGGCCGCGGAAGATGACCAGGTGCGCGGGCGCCAGCATGAACAACTCCCGCAGCCGCGCGCGTTCGTACTCGGCGGCGGCGCGGGCCGCGCGCTCGCGCTCCAGCAGGTCCGCGCGCTCCGCGTTGGCCCGGCGCAGCCGCACGTTCAACGTCGTCGCGAACAGCGAGAGCGCGAGGAAGAAGACCAGCGCGACGACGTTGGCCGCATCCAGCCGCCACGCACCCACCGGCGGGAGGAAGAAGTACTGCACCAGGAGCAGCGACAGCGCCGTGGACACGAGCCCCGGCCCCCAGCCCCCCCGCCAGCTGGAGAACACGACGGCGCCGAAGAAGGCCAGGTACGGCGTGCTGACCGCGATGGGCCACAGCGCCCGCTGGACGACGTAGGCCACCGCGACGCTCGTCACCGCCAGCCCGTAGCGGAGCAGGGCGGAGCCCTCCTCCCGCCGAGCCCCTTCAGGAGGCACCGGGGGCGCGAGCGACGGCCGGGGCGTGGGTGGTTGTTCGGGAGGGGAGGGGACAGGGACGGTCATGGGCTCGGGGGGCTGCCTGGCCTCGGGCCGGTGCTCAGCGTGCCTCGCTGGAGGTGTCGCGCTGGAGGAGGCCCTGCATGGTGGTGGGGTAGCGCTCGCCCGCGGCCACGCCCGGCGGCGCGATGGCTTCGATGGCCGCCAGGTCCTGCTCCGTCAGCGTCACGTCCAGGGCGCCCAGGTTGTCGTCCAGGTACTTGCGGCGCTTGGTCCCGGGGATGGGGACCAGGTCCTGCCCACGCGCCAGCACCCAGGCGAGCGCGAGCTGCGCGGGCGTGCACCCCTTCTGGTTCGCGAGCCGGTCGATGTGCTCCACCAGCTGGAGGTTGCGCTGGAAGTTCTCCCCCTGGAAGCGGGGCGAGTGGCGGCGGTAGTCGTCCTCCGGCAGGTCCTCGATGCGCTTGAACTGGCCGGTGAGGAAGCCGCGGCCCAGCGGGCTGTAGGGCACGAAGCCCACGCCCAGCTCGCGGCACGTTTGCAGGACGCCGTCCTCCGGGTCGCGACTCCACAGCGAGTACTCCGACTGGAGCGCGGTGATGGGGTGCACGGCGCACGCGCGGCGCAGCGTCTCCGAGTTCACCTCCGACAGCCCCAGGAAGCGCACCTTGCCGGCCTTCACCAGGTCCGCCATGGCGCCCACGGTGTCCTCGATGGGCGTCTTCGGATCCACGCGGTGCAGGTAGTACAGGTCGATGACGTCCATGCCCAGGCGCTTCAGGCTCGCGTCGCACGCCTGCTTCACGTACTCCGGCCGGCCGTTGACGCCGCGCGCCTGGGGGTTCGCGGCGTCGCGCACGAGCCCGAACTTGGTGGCCAAAACGATGCGCTGGCGGTGGGGCCCCAGCACGCGGCCCACCAGCTCCTCGTTGCGGCCGGGGCCGTAGGCGTCCGCCGTGTCGAAGAAGGTGATGCCTTTGTCCAGGGCATGAAGCAGCGTGGCCTCCGACTCCGCGTCGTCGCGGCCCGCGTAGAACTCCGACATGCCCATGCAGCCCAGGCCCAGCGCCGAAACCGTGAGGCCCTGCCTGCCCAGCTTCCGAGTCTTCATCTGTCCTCCCCGCGGGTACATCGCCCTGGGAGAATCTTCATGCGAGGCGCGGGAATCCAGGGCAAACGGCAGTGCGAGGGCCTGACCTACCCTGAAAGCGCCAGCTCGCAACGGAAGGGGAGCGGCTTGGCGACCGGCGACGGGCCCCCCTCGCCGCGCGCTTGCATCCCCGAAGCCGCCTCCACCACCGGCGCGGCCCAGCCCAGGTTGCGCAGCGCCGCGGTGAGCCGCTCGCACAGCGAGGCCACGCTGTCCGGGGGCGCGCCCGAGAGCTCCAGCGTGAAGCGCTCGCGCGTCACCTGGGTGAGCCGGAACGCGCGCAGCGGGTGGTGCTTGAAGACCCACGCCAGGGACCACGCGTCCACCGCGCGTCCGTCGGGCGTGTGGAACGCGCAGGCCCCGCGTCCCCCGAAGCCCGTCAGCGTCCAGCCGTGGAAGCCGCAGGCGCACGCGTCGCGCCGCACGGTGCCGGTGTCCCCGGGCCGGTAGCGCAAGAGCGGCAGCACGCTGGGCCGCAGCCGCGTCACCACCACGTCGTCCCCGTCCGGCTCCAGCCAGACGTCCGGTGTGAGCACGTGGAAGCGGCCCCGGTTCGCGGCCTCCAGGCACTCCCACGCGAGCGGCCCCGTCTCCGTGGCGGCGTAGTAGTTGAGGACCGGCACGCCGCGCTCCTGTCTCCAGGCGTCACGCAGCGCGTGCGGCAGGTGCTGCGCGGAGGTGAGCACCAGCCCGGGAGAAGGCACCTCCGGGTGCGCGAGCAGCCAGCGCAGCCCCTCCGGGTCGGAGAAGACGACCGCGGCCTTCACCCGTCGCAGGCGCGCCACCGCGTCGTCGCGCAGCACGGAGACGCGGTGCAGGGCGCCGTCGTGGAACAGCGGCAGGCGCACGGAGTACTCCAGCCCGCCCGGCAGCGCGTCCAGCAGCACCACGCGCGGACGCGCCGGGGGCGCGGTGTTGGCGCGGCCGGTGAAGAAGCGCAGCACGGCCCACATGAGCAGGCAGTCGCGCCGGTCGCGCAGCACGTTCACCGGATCCCCGGTGGTGCCGGAGCTCTTCACCACCACGCACTCGTCGGACGCGGCGGGCAGCGTGGGCACGTCCTCCCAGTGGCGCGCGAGCGTGGCGCGGTCCAACGCGGGGAAGTGCCGCAGGTCCTCCAGCCGCCGCAGGTCGCCCGGGTGCAGGCCGGACTCGCGCAGCACGCGCACGTAGTAGGGTGAACCGAACAGCGCCTCACGCAGGGCCGGCAGGCGTGCCTCCAGCTCCGCGCGGGCGACGGCTTCGTCCCCCGTGGCCGCGTGCCGCGCGAGCCCCGCCGCCACGTCCAGCGCCCACGGCAGGTGCGGGCGCTGCGTGTGGCTGTCTCGGCGGATGCGTGCCTTGGGCGCGACCCCGAGCGTCACTCGCGCCAGCCCCGGGCCTCGGCGTCCTTGCGCGCTGCTTCCTGGAGCATCTCCTGGCGCCGGTCCGCCTCCTTCTTGCGCGCCTCCTCCACCTTGCGCAGATCCGTCACGGCCTGCCGGTAGTCCAGGTCCTTGAGGCGGCGCTTGGACTCGGCCTCCGTCTCGCCCTCGACGTCCGCGCCCATGGCCGCCAGCCACTTGCGCAGGAACTCCTCCTGGCGGAAGGCGTTGGAGCGGATCATCTCCGCGGTGAGGGGATGCACTTCCTCGAAGAACTGCTGCAGGCGCGCTTGCGGGGTGCGGTCCGGGGTGAGGTAGAGCACCGTCTTCTTGCGCAGGTCGGACGTCAACAACACGTACGCGAGCATGCCCACCTGCTCCTGGAACAGCGGGTTCTTCAGGCGCTGCTCCAGCTTCGCCCACTCGGCCTGGGACGGGGGCCGCTGGCTGGCCATGCGGAAGGTGTCGCAGACGATGGCGACCGCCAGGTCCTGCGGATACGGCGACAGCAGGGGCATGGCCGCCAGCTGCTCACGGATGTGGGGAATCGAGACCGCCATCATTTCTCCAACAGGGCATCGGCCAGCGCCGCGGCGGCACGGCCAAAGTCAGACATCCATTGCACGGTCGCCAGCCGGAAGCGCGGGCTGCCCAGCACCGGCGCCAGCACCTTCAGGGCGGGGGCGTCATCCGGCAGCGCGAGGAAGGCCACCACCCGGCGCGACCGGCTCATCCCGCGCATCAGCCGGGGCAGCGCGCCCTCCTGCTGCATGTTGTGGAGGAAGTCGCTGTCGGAGATGACGACGCGCAGCGCGTCCGGCCGCTCCTGGGACAGCGCCTCCATCACCTCCACCGGGAACCACGTCCCCCCGCCGATGTAGTGCAGGAAGAAGTCGCGCGCCGTCTCCTCGTCGTACATCCACGGGGACACGACGGGGTTGTCCGCCGAGTAGATGATGCCGCGCACCGTGGCGCCCTTGCGGATGGCCGAGGCGGACAGCACCTGCGCGGCCAGCGTCATCGCGTTGAGCTGCTGCTCCGGGTTGGGCATGGAGCCGCTGGTGTCCAGGTAGATTTCGAGCGCGGGCACGCCCAGGTCCGACGGGGGCGGCAGGTCCGCCTCCAGCTCGCGGCGCAGCGGGTTCACCGCGGCCAGCGGGCCCTGCGCAATCACCGTGAGCGTCCAGTCGATGGTGGACGGGTCGTCGCCGTACTCCCACGCCTCCGGAATCGTGCGCAGGTAGGGCTCCGGCTTCGCGGGCGAGGCGGGCAGCTTGAGGATGTGCTGGTCCACGAGCCGCCGGTAGTACCGGGCCACCAGCGCGCGCCGCAGCCGGCCGCCGTCGGTGCCGGGCAGGTGCGCCGTCGCGCGGCGGATGGTGTCCAGCGGCTCCGACTCCTTCGTGTCGTGCGAGTCGTCCAGCCAGCCGTTCGCGCGGGCCTCCTTCAGTGCGTCCTCCCACCGGCCGCCGGACTGCACCGCCGCGTCCAGGTCCCCTTCATCCGGGATGCCGAGGTCGCCGCCCAGCGGGATGAAGAAGCTCACCTCCGAGGGCAGGTCGATGAAGCGGATGAAGCTGGCGCAGAAGTAGAGGAATTGCAGCCGCCCGTCGGCCAGCGTGTAGAACGTCTGCACGAACATGCGCGCCTGCGCGCGGAAGCCCGGGTAGGCCTCTTCCAACCTGCTCAATTGATCCGCGGGCACCAGGTGCCCGGGCTCCTTGCGCCACAGCTCCTCGTAGATGGCCAGGTAGAAGCAGAACAGCGGCGACGTGCCTCCCGGGTCCGCGTCCTTCTTGTCCTTCTTCTTCGGCGACTGGTTCTTCTTGCGTCCGTCGGGCGTGCGCTGGAAGCCCCGGTACACCTCGCACAGCGCGTCGGCGCGGGTGCGCCCCACGAACTCGTTCACCTGGAGGTCGAAGAACAGGTTGGTGAGGGACTGGCCCAGGCCCGGGATGAGACGCTGCTCCAGCACGCGCAGCTCCGCGTCCCACCCCAGCGTGTGCGGGAAGCGGACGTGGTGGCCAATCTCATGGGCCAGCACGGCGGTGAGGCTGTCGCGCGCGCCCATGCGGATGAGCAGGTCGAAGTTCACGAAGACCTGCCGGCGCACCAGGTCGATGTACGCGAGCGGTTCGTTCGCCGCGGCCTCTCCGGGCCGGAAGGGCTGGTGCGGTTCGGGCGGGCTCAACTGCACGTGCACGTCCCACAGCGCCAGCGCTTCGCGCCAGCACCGCTCCACCTCCTCCGGGGTGAAGGCCGCGCCCGCGCTCATGCCGGCAGGATGACCGCCAGCCACTGGGACGTGTGCATCGTGGCCACCGCGCGCCATTCGTTGTGCTGGGTGCTGTACCAGTCCCCCGCGCGAGGGTCGCGCTGCGCCAGCGAGGTGAGCGCCTTGGCGGGCTTGCCCGTCGAGGGCTCCAGCCGCTCGTTGCAGCCCATGGGCCCCAGCAACATGGGCTTCTTCACCAGCCACACGCCCTGCGTGGCGGCGTCGCGTCCGCCCGCGGCGGTGGCGCGGTGCCGGTCGTGCACGCAGACGACGGCGGGCGCGAGGAAGTGCATCTCCCCGGGCATGAAGCGTGCGTCCTCCTGGGACAGGTCCACCCACTGCGCGGTGGACGTGTCGCCCAGCGTCTGGGTGGGCGGCTCCATGGCCTCGTTGGCGATGGTGTGCAGGTGGCCCTCCAGGTCCTCCAGCGAGGCCAGGGTCGCGCCCAGGCGGCAGAACAGCCGCTGCACCCAGGGCGGCGCGGACTCCAGGTTCTCGCCGAGGTTCCACATGCGCGCGAGCGCCGGGGCCTGCTCCTCCTGGCGCAGGTCCGGCAGCAGGCGCGGCAGCAGGTCCGTCCACGCGAGCGTGAAGAAGTTCTCCCTGCCGGCGGACCGCGGATACAGGTAGCCCAGGCCGATGCCCTCGGCGCCCAGTCGCAGGTAGTCGCGCAGGGTCTCCTCTCCCGCCGCGGCGTCACCGCTCGTGAGCGCCCGGCCCATGCGGACCCCCGGGCCCTTGAGGAACTCGTCCCACAGCGCGGAGTCCCAGCGCACGAACCGGCCGCGGGCCTGCTTCTCCAGGTCTTCGACGAACGTGCTCATGGCTGCCCCTGACCGCCCGGGTTCTCCTTCAGCCACGTCGCGTAGTTGCGGTAGCGGCTGTAGAGGGACTTCAAGTGGATGAGGTCCTCGTACACCGGGCCGGACAGCTCCTGGCGGGTCATCAATTCATTCATCAGCACGGTGACGGCGGACAGGCGCTTCTCCGTGGTGCGCAGGTCCACGCCGGCCAGGCCCAGGTCCAGCTCCGCGCGCAGCGCGACGACCTTCTGGCGCACGGGCGCGTGCGTGCCGTAGCGGGCCATGGCCATGTCGAACATGTTGCGGATCCACGCCACGCGGTCCTGGAGCAACATCTTGTTGCCCTTGGCTTCGAAGAAGGGGCTGCGCGCGTTGGGGGTGAGCTTCTCGTGCAGCACCCAGGGGATGATCTGCCGGAAGTCCTCCAGCTCCACCGCGCGGTGGCCGCGGAAGAACGCGAGCGCCTTCGCGAAGTGGAGGATGGTCTGGTACGCGCGCACGCTGGTGCCGTTCTCCGTCTGCGTGCAGAGGTGCACCTTCTTGTCCAAGGGGCACTGCTCGTTGCACACGGCGGACACGGTCTGGCCTGCGAGCTTGAGCGTGTCCTTGTGCTTGAACTCGAAGCGCGGGGACGCCATGCGACAGAAGTCGAGCTGGCCCAGGAAGAAGGCCACGCGCTCCAGGGCGCCCTTGGGCACCTCCACGGCGAGGATGGCGTTGTAGGCCTTCTCCAGCTCGCCGGGGGTGAAGACGATGTCCTTGGGGAGCAGCTCCTCCGGGGACTTGTCGGACTCGATGCGCTGGAGCAGCGTGTCCACGAAGCCGGAGTTGAAGGGCACGGCGCGCACGACGACGTCCAGGCGGTCCTTGAGCGCTTCGATGACCTGGAAGGTGCCGCCGCCCTGGTCGTCGTTGGCGGTGAGGAACCAGGACGAGCGGCCGGTGTAGACGTACTGGTCCATCATCTCCGCATAGCCCTCGCCCAAGAGCGACAGCAGGGCGGACTGCGTCTTGGTGGGGATGCGGTTGTACTCGTCGATGATCTTCACGCGCTGGCCAATCCACTTGCGCCAGCTGACCTTCACGGCGGACAGGTCCTCCGCCTTGAGCATGTCGGAGGGCAGGGGCGCGCCGAGCAGGTCCGCGATGGACAGCTGCGGGTGGCCGCGCTGGATGCCCCGGTGCACGTCCTCGCGGCCCATGCCGGAGAGCAGCGCCATGAGGATGGCGGACGTCGTCTTGCCGCGGCCCGGGCCGCCGACGAGCAGGGCGCGGCGGCAGGTGAACAGGGTGAGCAGCGGGATGAGGACGAAGGAGCTGTAGCTCATGTCCTCCGGGAGGTGGACCTCGTCGCCCGCGGTGTTCTTGAGGGCGGCGGTGCCGCCGAACTCGATGTCGTAGTACGGGCAGATGACGGCGTTGTTGGTGATCCACCAATACGCCTGCCGCATCTTGTCGTGGAGGCTGCCGCCGTCGCGTTCGGAGAGGTGGACGCTGAGGCCCTTGTCCGCCGACGCACGCCCGGTGAGCAGGCGCGAGACCCAATCCTGGTTGGCCATGGAGGCGCGGGAGTGTAGCAGCGCGAGCGCGGATGGGGGGCACCGGGCAAGCATCTGGCGGAGCCTGTCCGGAGGCCCGCTAGGCTGGGGGGATGAAGATGGCTCCCTGGCGGTTCGTGACGGTGCTGGTCCTGGGTGGACTGCTCTGCGCCTGTGCCTCCGTGCCGAAGACCTCCGCGCCCCAGCGCGAGCCCGTGGACGCGCGGCTCCATCGGGCGGTGATCCATGCCCTGGAGAAGAAGCAGGACCTGGCGCACGCGGAGGTCGACGGGGTGCTGGAAGAGGCGCCGCTGTACCAGTCGGCGTGGATCGTCCGGGCGTGTCTGTTCCTGGAGCAGGGCAAGCTGGACGCCGCGGCCATGGGGGCGCTGTTCATCAACGGTCCCAGGCAGTTGCTGGGGCGGCTGAGGCGGACGCAGGAGCAGTTGACGCCCGAGGAGCGGCACCGGCTGGGACAGGCCGTGTGGAAGCTGGGCGTGCGCATCACGGAAGGGGGATCCTCCGTTGAGCGGGTGACGGGCCACGAGTTGATGGAGCAGGGGGCCCTGTTGACCGGAGACGAAGCCGGACGTGCGTTGGCGGCAGCGGCGGTCCAACGGGCCCTGATGGCGTCAGTGGCGGCCACCCACTTCCAGCTCAGGCCGTGGCCCCTTCCCTCCTTCCAGCGCGAGTGGCTGGATGCGCTCCTGGACGAAGAAGGACGCCTCCTGGAGACTTTCGTCGCGCGTTGAGGGAGGGACCCGAATGCTGCCTCACCTGGAAGTGGTTCACGGCGTCATCGGCGTATCGAACACGCCGGAGCTCCGCATCGAGCTCCGCAAGGGCGGAGTCCTCACGGTGACCGCCACGGCGGAGCAGGTGGAGCGGGCCTCTCGCTTGCGAGAAGTCTCCGCGATGGTGGCCATGGGCCCCAGGCCCCGGCTCATCTGGATCCGCCAGGAGGGCGTCGACGTGCCGGTTCCTCCCGCGGAGGAACGTGACGCACATGCCCTGCGCAAGTGGAGTGAGCTGCTGCGGAGGTTGGCGCAATGAGTGACTCGCAGCCGTATGACCGGTTCTGTGGCTTGTCCCGGCTCCAGGAGCTTCAGGCCAAGGGCATCGCCGCGCATGGCGGAAGATTGGGCGTCCGCGACGCCCTGGGCCCTGGCGCGACCCTGGGCGCGGCCTGGACCGCGGAGGAGTACAGCGTCGGGCCAGAAGCGGTCCCGGGGCTGATGTTCGCCGTCTACCTGCTCTTCTACATCGCGACGAAGCAGGTCTTCGTGGACGGGAACAAGCGCATCGCCTGGCTCGCCATGTGCGAGGCCCTGGCCTGCATGGGCCTGGAGGTGGAGGCCACGATTGATGAGGCGGAGGCGCTGGTGATGGCCATCTCCAACAACCAGTACAAGGACGTGGAGCCGGTGTTCCTCTGGGTCGTCGAACACCTGCGCGAGCTGCGCGTCGGCGGCTAGAGCGTCACCAGTCCCATCCGCGCGGCCCTCACCACCGCCTCCGTGCGCCGCTGCACGCCCAGCTTGGCCAGCACCGCGTTGACGTGGAACTTCGCGGTGTGCTCGCTGATGGCCAGCCGGTCCGCGATGGCCTTGTTCGACAGGCCCTCCGCCAGCAATCCCAGCACCTCGCGCTCGCGCGGTGTCAGCGTGTCCGGCCCCGGCGCTCCCGTCGGCGCCGTGCTCCGGGGCGCGGCGCGCACCTGGGACAGGCCCGGCTCGAACACCGTGAGGCCTCGCGCGACCGCGTGCAGCGCGGCCCCCAGCATCCCCGGCGCCACGTCGCGGAACAGCAGGCCCCTCGCGCCCGCCCCCAGCGCCAGCTCCCCCGCCGCCTCGTCCGCCACCAGCGCCAGCACCGGCGCGCCCAGGTCCGGCGCCGCGCCTTCCTCCAGCCGCAGGCCCGTGTCCCAGAGGACCACGTCGGGCGGCTCGCCTCGCGTCGCCTCCAGCTCCACCTGCGTGCCCGCTGCCACCACCGTCCAGGCCTCCGCCTGTTCGCTCAACACCCGTGCGAGCGCACCCCGGGCCAGGGGGTCCTCGGAGACGAGCGCGAGCCTGGGCGATGAGGAGGGCGCATCCAACATGGGCCCCTCATCCCTAACCGCCCCGGCCGGGTTCGCCACACCGCAAGGCGCCAGGATGCCTTTCCTTCCCTCTCAACGACGCTCCTGTGAAGAATCGTGAAGTCCTTCCGGGAGGGGCACGCATGGCGGTCCGGACAACGCGGTGGTGGGTGGCGGGGCTGCTCCTCGCGGGCAGCGTCCAGGCGGCGACGGCTCCCTACGCGAAGCGGGGTGATGAAATCGTCGACCTCGTGCGCACCCGCTTCTTCGATGCGGCGAAGGGCACCGCCTGGGCCGACGCGCACCAGGGCTACGCCGCCGACGCGAAGGACGTGGAGGACTTCACCCGGCGCACGAACGCGGCGCTCGCGGAGCTGAAGGCCTCGCACACGGCCTACTACCCGAAGGAGAGCCCCGGCCACGCGGAGGTGTCCTCCATCTTCCAGGTCTTCCTCAAGCAGCAGAACGTGGAGGCCACCGGCATCGGCGTAGACGTGCGGGAGACCCCGGACGGCTTCTTCGTCCGCCATGTCTTCGCGGACGGCCCTGGCGCGAAGGCGGGCCTCTTGCGCGGGGACCGGCTCGTCACCGTGGAGGGCAAGCCCTTCCATCCGTGGCACGCCTTCACGAACCGCGCGGGCCGCGCCACCCGCCTCACCGTGGAGCGCGTGAAGGGCGCCGCGCCCCTGTCGCTCACCGTCACGCCCCGTCGCATGAACCCGCGCAAGGAATGGCTCGCGGTCCAGAAGGCCAGCGGGCAGGTCGTGGAGCGCCAGGGCCGCCGCGTCGCCTACCAGCATGTCTACGCGTGCACCGGCGAGGAGTACCAGCAGGCCCTGGAGGAAGAACTCCAGGACGCCTTCGCGGACGCGGACGCGCTCGTCATCGACTTCCGCGACGGCTGGGGCGGCTGCAATCCGGCCTTCGTCAACCTCTTCAATCCCCAGGTCCCCGTGCTCGCCAACACCGGCCGAGACGGCAAGACGCAGCCCTACGCGCCGTCGTGGCGCAAGCCGGTGGTGCTGCTCGTCAACGGCAACTCGCGCAGCGGCAAGGAACTGGTGGCCTTCGCGATGAAGCGCCACAAGCTGGCGACGCTCGTGGGCGAGCGGACCGCGGGCGCGGTGCTGGGCGGCGGGCCGCAGAGGCTGTCCAACGGGGACCTGCTCTACCTCGCCGTCATGGACGTGACGGCGGACGGCGAGCGCATCGAAGGCGTGGGCGTCCCGGTGGACGTGGAGGTCCCGGACGCGCTGCCGTACGCGGCCGGCGCGGATCCGCAGCGGGAGAGGGCGCTCGACGTGGCCGCCTCCCTGGTGAAGGGCTGAAGCGTCAGCGCAGCGTGACGCCGTGCCCCGGCGCGTCCGCGTCCAGCGTCAGCCGCGCGCCCGCGTACGTCGCGCCACCCTGGAACGGGTGGCTCGCGATGAACAGCGGCGTGTCCAGGTCCGCATAGGTGAAGCCGCCCAGCCCCGCCGCCAGGTGCGCGGACGCGCTCATCGCGAGCACGCTCTCCACCATGCCGCCCACCATCAGCTCCAGCCCCGCCGCGCGGGCGAGGCTCCACATCGTCACCGCCTCCACCATCCCGCACTTCATCGTCTTGATGTTGATGCCGTGGCAGGCGTTCTCACGGATGAGCCGCAGCACGTCCTTCACCGAGCGCGCGGATTCATCCGCGCACACCGGCACCTTCGAGCGGCGCGTCACCTCCGCGAGCCCCGCGAAGTCGGAGGGCGGCACCGGCTGCTCGAACAGCGCCAGCGGCACCTCCGCGCGCTCCAGCTCCTTGAGGAACGCCAGCGCCTCCGCCACGTCGTAGCCCCCGTTCGCGTCCGCGAAGAGGCGCGCCTTCGGGGCCTCCTGGTGGATGGCCACGAGCCGCGCCGCGTCCGCGTCCGGATCCAACGCGCCGACCTTCACCTTCAACGTGTCGATGCCCCGCCCCAGGATGGCCCGCGTGGACGCCACCGCGTGCGCCACGTCCCCGGCCGTGACCGTCATGTCGATGTCCAGCGCCGTCCCCACCCCGCCGAAGAAGGCGTGCAGCGGAATCCGGTGGTGCCGCGCGAGCGCGTCCAGCAGCGCCATCTCCACGCCACACCGCGCGGAGGGCGCCAGCGCGAGCGCGTCCCCCAACGACTCCGACGCCGGCCGCCACGCCTGGACGTCCCGACCCACCAGCAGCCCGCGCACCGGCTCCAGCGCGGCGAGCGTGCTGGCTTGCGTCTCCCCGCTCACCGCGGTGAAGGGCGCCGCCTCTCCCAGCCCCACCGTGCCGTCCGCGAGCATGATTCGCACGAGCACGTTCTCCGCCGCGTGCTGCGCGCCGGTGGCGATGGCGAACGGCTCCGTCAGGGGCAGGTGCAGGGCTTCGAACGCGACGTGCGTGATGAGGGTAGGGCGCATGGCGGGGGCGAGTGTGGCCGACCTCGCTGTCGATGGGTCGGTCCTTCTGACTCCTTACCGCTTCCACTTTCACTTGTCTGTAATTCGAGAAAGTTTAGAAAGATACGAAGGTTGAGGCTGACTTGAGCCGCCGTGAGATTCGTGGCGACATGCGGGCTCCCCGGGGGGTGGGCAGTGCCGGGGCCGCGAGGAGGCGGATGTCGTCCGGGACCGAAACGACCGTGGCCCTTCCGCTCCCGGATTCGCTCCTGGCCGCGCTGGAGGAGGCCGAGCGCGAACACCCCGAGGCGTGCATGGTGCTGCGTGCCGTGCGCTCCAACAGCGGCTCCATCCTCGACTTCGAGTGGCTGTGGGCGAACCCCGCCGCCGCGCGTGCGCTGGGCCGCGTCCCGGAGTTCCTCCCGGGCCGGCGCCTGGGCGAGGTGTCCTCGAAGGACGGCATCGCCGGCCGCATGGACCTGCTGCGCCAGGTGGTGGAGTCCGGCCGGCTGCACGCGGACCACTTCACCGAAGGGGACATCCTGATGCAGGGCACCGCGGTGCCCCTGCGGCGTGACGGGGTGCTGCTGCGCCTGCGCGACATCACCAGCTCCCAGCGGGTGGAGGAGGGGCTGCGCGAGACGCTGGACTGGGTGCGCGACGTGCTGGAGAGCATGCCGGACGTCTTCTTCACCGTGGACACGGACTGGCGCATCACCTACGTGAACCGCAACGCCGCCGCGCTCACCGGCCGCACCCCGGAGACCCTCTTCCGCCGCGTGCTGTGGGACGCGTGCCCGGAGCTGTGCGGCACCCCGTTCGAGCGCGCGCTGCGCGAGGTGGCCGCCGAGGAGAGCTACCGCCTCTTCGAGCTGCGCACCGGCCGGGACCGCTGGCACGACGTGCACGTCTGGTCCAGCGGCCGCAACATCTCCACCTACGCGCGCGACATCACCGACAAGAAGCGCGTGCAGGCGGAGCGCGACGCGCTGCTCGCCCGCGAGCGCTCCGGCCGCCTGGAGGCGGAGGCGCTCGCCCAGCGCCGCACGCACGAGCTGATGGCCGCGCGCGAGCGGCTGGTGCAGTCGGAGAAGCTGGCCATGGCGGGCCAGCTCGCCGCGGGCGTGGGCCACGAAATCAACAACCCCCTGTCCTACGTCACCGGCAACCTCCAGTTCGCGGTGGAGCAGCTCACGCCGCTCGCCCGCCGCCCGGACGCCGGCCCTGGGGCCCAGGGCGCCCTGAACGAGGCGCTGGAGGCGCTGCGCGAGGCGCGCGAGGGGGCGGAGCGGATCCGCGTCATCGTGCGCGACCTGCAGACCTTCGCCCGCGCGGACGAGCTGCGCCTGGGGCCCGTGGACGTGCACGCGGCGCTGGAGTTCGGCGTCTCCATGGCCATGACCCACCTGCGCAGCCGCGCCCAGGTGGAGCGCAGCTACGGCCAGGTGCCGCCCGCGCTGGCGCACGAGGCCCGCCTGGGCCAGGTGTTCCTCCACCTGCTCATCAACGCCGCGCACGCCATCCCCTCCGGCGACTTCGAGCGCCACCGCGTGACGCTCACCACCCGCCGCGAGGGCGCGTGGGTGCTGGTGGAGGTGTCCGACACCGGCCTGGGCATGACGCCGGAGGTGCTCCAGCGCGCCTTCGAGCCGTTCTTCACCACCCGTCCCGTGGGCGAGGGCAGCGGCCTGGGGCTGTCCATCTGCCTGGGGCTCGTGCGCAGCATGCACGGCGAGCTCACCGCCACCAGCATCCCGGGCCTGGGCAGCACCTTCCAGGTGCGGCTGCCCATCGCGGAGCGGCCCGTGCACCCGGGCGTGCCCGCGGTGCGCGCGGAGGAGGGCGCGTCACGCAAGCGCGTGCTCGTGGTGGACGACGAGCCTCAGCTCACCTCGGTGCTCCGGCGCATCCTCGGCCGGCAGCACGACGTGGTGGTGGCGCACAGCGGCCGGGAGGCGCTGACGCTGCTGGAGCAGGACGACGCCTTCGACCGCATCTTCTGCGACCTGATGATGGCGGACCTCACCGGCATGGACGTGCACGCGGAGCTGGCGCGGCGCCGGCCGCAGCTCCTGTCGCGCTTCGTGTTCATGACGGGCGGCAGCTTCACGGACCGCGCCCGCGCCTTCCTCCAGGCCGTGCCGCTGCCGCGCATCGAGAAGCCCTTCGAGCCCGGGGTGCTGCACGCGCTGGTGGAGTCCTCGCCGCCGCGCACCGGCTAGCGCGCGGCGGCAGGACGGGGACTACAGCTTCACCTCGTCGCGCTCCGGCCGCGTGATGTACGCGGTGCTCGGGTTCGCGGGGTCGGCCAGCCGCTTCATCAGGCTGTCCATGCCGTTGGAGCGCGCGAAGGCCATCTCGTTCTTCGTCACGCCCACCAGCGTGAGCAGCTCCACCTGGCCGCTGGGCAGGGTGAAGTGGCTGGGGCGGTTGGCGTCCTTGACGAACACGAAGCCCGCGAGCTTCGTCTCACCGCCAGTGAGGGTGCCGTCCACCGGGTAGCGGTGGCCCATGGCGAACAGCCGCGCGCACACGAGGTTGTAGGCCATCATGTCCAGCAGGCGCAGCACCGGCCAGCGCTCCTCCTCGGGCGTGTGGATGACCATCTCGTAGCCCAGGCCGCTGCGGGCGTCGTCCGCCAGCTCCTCGCCGGGGGCCACCGTGAAGGGGTTGGACAGGCCGCTCGTCACGTAGGTCCAGTAGGGGTACTCCGCGCTGGGGGGCGCCACACGCACGCCCATGGGCAGCCAGTTCGGATCCATCTCCGTTCCCTGGGCCAGCTCGCTCTCCAGCCACCCCTCCAGCACGCCGGTGCCCTCCAGGAGGTCTACTTCCTCTCGGATGGCGCCGAACAGCTTCGGGTACTCCACCTCGTCGCGGTCCGCCCAGCAGTCTTCGTACCACTGGATGAAGTCTTCCTCTGTCTCCGGGACTTTCATGGGGGCGGACTCTAGAGGTTCACCCCGATTTCACAACTTGAACCGCGCGCGGATGCCCACTGGCCGGTGGGCTGGCGGACAGACGTTCAGGTTTTCAGGTTCCGGTGGACCCGGGGGCCGGGAGGGCGCCCCACGGCTTGAGGCCGCAGATGCGCTCCGCCTCCTCCACGGCGGGGGCCAGCCGCGCGTGCTCCATGCGCAGGAAGCTCCGCACGGCCTTGTCCAGGCGCTTGTCGAAAATCAGGTGGGCGCTGTGCACGGCGGTGGGCTCGAAGCCGCGCGACACCTTGTGTTCGCCGCCCGCGCCGGGCTCGAACACCTTGCGCCCCGAGCGGATGCAGTCATCCACCGAGTGATACAAGCAGACGTTGAAGTGCAGGAAGGGGTGCTCTTCCGTGCAGCCCCAGTAGCGGCCGTAGAGCCGCTCCGGCGTGGCCAGGTTGAAGGCCCCGGCGATGACCTTCCCGTCCTTCACCGCCTCCACCATCTCCACCGCGTGGGGCAGGTCGCGGAAGACGCGCTCGAAGAAGCCCGGGGTGAGCTGCACCTGGCCCCAGGCGTGGCGCTCGCAGGTGGACGTGTAGAAGGTGTACGCGCGCCGGGCGTGCTCCTCTGTCAGGTCCGCGCCCCGCACGGTGCGCAGCTGGATGCCCTGGGTGGCCGCGGCGCCGCGCTCGCGCTTGAGCTGGTTGCGGCGCTTGGAGTCGAAGCGGGCCAGGTAGTCGTCGTAGCTCTTGTAGCCCGGGTTCTTCCAATGGAACTGGAGCGTGATGCGGCGCGCGAGCCCGGCCTCCTCCAGGAAGTCCGCCTCTTCATCCGTGGGGTAGAGCACGTGCACGCCGGAGCAGTCCTGCTCCTGGGCGCTGTCCACGGCGGCCTGGAGGAGCGCGCGGCGCAGGCTTCCCGCGTCCTCGCCCGGGGCGGTGAGGAAGCGCGGCACGGTGGCGGGGGACAGGGGGCCACCCACGAGCAGCTTCGGGTAGTACTCCACGCCCAGCTGGGCGGCGGCGTTGGCCCAGCCGAAGTCGTAGATGTACTCGCCCATGCTGTGGAACTTGAGGTAGGCGGGCGCGGCGGCGACCAGCTTCTTTCCCCGCCACAGCGTCAGGTGGTGCGGGGCCCAGCCGGTGTCCTCGGTGGCGCTGCCGCTCTCCTCCATGGCGGACAGCCAGGCGTGGCGCACGAAGGGGGGCGCGCCCTCGGCGACCAGGGCATCCCACTGGGCGGCCGGGACATCACGGATGGCATCGAGAATGCGGACCTGGAGCGGGGTGTCGGCGGGCACGGGAGCAGTCTTAACGCGGGCCTGACTCCTTCGCTCCCGTTCGTCCCGCTGGAGGGCACCCGGGCGAGGGGGCCCGGGGCCCGAGGCCCGGCTCCCTACGAGGCCTTCTTGCGGGCAGGGGCCTTCGTCCGGGCGGTCATCACCCGGGGGAGGTTGTCTTCAATCCAGGTGGTCAGCGCCTCCACGTGGACGGCGACCTCCTCCCCCAGGGGGGTGAGGCTGTAGTCCACATGAGGGGGAATCACGGGGTGGGCCTCGCGGTGGACGAAGCCGTCCTGCTCCAGGGCCTGGAGCGTCTGGGCGAGCATCTTCTCACTCACCCCGCCCACCTTGCGGCGCAGCTCGCTGAAGCGGTGGGTGCCCTCCTCCTTGAGCGCGACGAGCACCAGCACGCCCCACTGGCTGGTGACGTGCTCCAGGACGCCGCGCGAGGGGCACGCCGCCGCGTACAGGTCCCCGCGTTGCTTCACCTTCTCCAGCAGCTGACTGCCCTTGCTCGCCTTCATGACGGGACACTTACCATGAGGTGCGTACTTACGGAAAGTGAGTACCCCCGTTAGGGTAAGTGCCAGTTCGATTTCGCGCCTGGAGCGCGGGAAGGAAAGGGCGGAGCCATGTTCGTTGTCACGGGAGCCACGGGGAAGCTGGGGCAATTCGTCATCGAGGGCCTGCTGAAGAAGGTGCCGGCGAGCCAGGTGGCGGTGGCGGTGCGCGATCCGGGCAAGGCGAAGGATTGGGCCGCGCGCGGGGTGCAGGTGCGCAAGGTGGACTACGACCGGCCGGAGACGCTGAACGGGGCGTTCGGGAAGGGCGACACGGTGCTGCTCATCTCCGCGAACGAGGTGGGGAAGCGCTTCCCGCAGCACTCGGCGGTGATTGAAGCGGCGAAGAAGGCGGGCGTGAAGCTGCTGGCCTACACGAGCATCCTGCGCGCGGATAAGAGCGGTCTGTCATTGGCGGGCGAGCACAAGGCGACGGAGGAGGCCATCCGCGCGTCGGGCATTCCGTTCGTGTTCCTGCGCAACGGCTGGTACGTGGAGAACTACACGGAGCACATTGCGCCGGCGCTCCAGTACGGCGTGGTGCAGGGCAGCGCGAAGGACGGCCGGGTGGCCACGGCGACGCGTCAGGAGTACGCGGACGCAGCGGTCGCGGTGCTGACGGGCACGGGCCACGAGAACCAGGTGTACGAGCTGGCGGGAGACGCGAGCTTCACGCTGCCGGAGTACGTGGCGGAGCTGTCGCGCCAGTCCGGCAAGCCGGTGAAGTACGTGGACCTGCCGGTGGCGGAGTTCTCCGCGGCGCTCCAGCAGGTGGGGGTGCCCAAGCCCTTCGCGGACACGCTGGCGGACGCGGACGCGGGGCTGTCGCGCGGGGAGCTGAACGACACGAGCCGGACGCTGAGCCGGCTGATTGGCCGGCCCACGGCCCCGTTCGGTCAGGCTGTCGGCGCGGCGCTGAAGCAGGGCTGAGTGTTCCAGCGCGGGCCTTCCGGACCGAGGCTGTTGGTCCGGAGGGTTGGCGTGGGGTGGCGGCTTGGGTAGGGTCCAGGTTCGATGCGACACGCCCTACCTGGCTGGTTCGTTGCTTTGTTCATCCTCGTTGCTGCCCCTGCCATGGCGGGCCCGCGTGAGAGGGCACAGGTCCGGACCCTGGTGCTGTCGGAGCATCCGGACGACGCGGCCCACCGCCTCTATGTGGCGGGTCAGATCGTGACGGTGCTCCGGTTCGAGCAGCCCTGCGACCCGCTCAAGACGAAGCTGTTGGGGTGGGAGGGGCGGTTCGAGCCGCTGCTGGTCGCGGGGAAGCGGGTGGTGATCGAGCCTCTTCGTGCCCTCGCTCCTGACGAGAGCGTTCCCCTGCTCGTGACGCTCGCGGATGGGACGGCGCTGTCGTTCCTGCTGAGGCCTCCCGTGGAGGAGTCGGGAAGGGCGGATCAGCAGGTGGACGTCTACAAGGATCGGGAGAGCTATCAGGCCCTGGTCTCCGTCCTGACGCGCACGCTCAGGGCGAAGAATGCGTTGGAGGAGGAGAACGCGCGGCTGCGTGAGGAGGAGACCTCCGCGGACCACGCGCTGGCCGCGCTGCTGGTGGCGGGGGCGGGGGCGCAGACCCCGTTCAAGCGGCAGCACACGTGGCGTGGATATGACGTGGATGCCCAGCTCTCGATGACTGTCTACTCGGGCAAGGGCAAGGCAGCGGTCATGCTCAGCGTGACGAATCAGAGCGAGAGCCGGACCTGGCGCTTGTCCCAGACGAAGCTCTTCGCGTCATCCAATCGCGCGCCGAGGACCGTGGCCATCCGCGCCGAACGCGAGTCGATCGCCATGGGCCAGACAGGTGCCATCGCGTTCGTGGTGGACCGCAGTGCGTTCCTCAACCCGGAGGGAAGGTTCGAGGAGCTGGCGCTGGAGATCTACCAGCACGATGGGCGTCTCATGGCCGCTGTGCTGTTGGACCCCCAGTTGGTGCGTGAGTAAGAGCCGGGCCATGGTCTCCAGGATGCTCGAACGTTTGTGCTGTCTTGTCTTGTCGGTACTGGCCTCGGGATGCGCGGGCCCGACGATGGGACGGGTGTCGCTTCGAGCCGATGGGACTCCAGGACCCGAGCGGTGCTCGGAAGAAGCGCTCGAGGCGATGCGCTATCTGCGGCTGCCGGTGGGGGCCGGCGCGCTCGTCGAGTTCGATGTGAACCAGGGCGACGCCGAACCCGTCACGCTGTACGAGGGCCGGGTCGAGAGCATGCTGCTGAGTGACCTGGGACCGCTGGACTCGCCCACGCGGCTCTACGGCTACGTGTGGACGACTGGTGCCCAGGTGATCATCCGCTACTACGAGGCGCGTCCCCCGAATTCGGCAGCGCGGGTGCCCATCTGCGCGGTGGTTCGCATGGCCAAGGGACAGATGCGGAAGCTCCCCGGCTCTCCCCCGGGAATCGCCGTCCTCAAGTACTCGCGAGGCGGCGTCTTCATCGTGGACAAGTTCCTCTAAAGCCTCGGGCAGGAACCCTGTGACGCTTGAGCTCTACCGGCATGACGGCCTCCGCCATGGCGACGTGGCTGTTGGGTAAGCTCCACGGGATGGCTTCCAGGACGTTTGAGTTCGCGTGCGGTCTCTTCTGCATGGCCCTGATCACGGGTTGCGCCGGTACCGCGACAGGGAAGGTGAGCCTGCGGCCCGACGGAACTCCCGGGCCCGAGAAGTGCCCGGAAGAGGCGCTCAAGGCAATGCGCTATCTGCGATTGGCCGTGGGGGACGGCGCGAGCATCGAATTCGATGTGAACCAGATGCGTAGCCGGTCCATCACCCTGCACGACGGGCGTGTCGAAAGTGTGTTGAACGACGACCTGGGGACGCTGGAGGCACCGGCGCGGCTCTACGGCTACGTGTGGACGAGCGGACCCCAGGCAGTCATCCGCTATTTCGAGGCACTTCCACCGGGTGCATCACAGCGGGTGCCGATCTGTGCCGTGGCGCGGACGGCCAAGGGGCAGATGCGGAAGCTCCCCGGCTCAGCCCCCGGAACCGCTGTCCTTGAGTTCTCCGGCGGCGGCGTCTTCATCGTGGACGAGTTCCTCTAAGCGTCGGACGTGAAGTCCCCAGGGATGAGAAGGTGAGAACCCTGCTGGCCCTCCCACGCTGGCGGCGAAACGCACGAACTGGTCCTACAGTCGGACCAGTTGGGACCGGACCGGGCGGGAGGGGGCCCACCTGGATATCCGGGGGCCTGGAACGCTCCCTGCAAGAAGCAACATGGAGGCAGCCATGATCGTCGTCACGGGAGCCACGGGCCGGTTGGGCCGTTTCGTCATCGACGGCCTGTTGAAGAAGGTGCCTGCGAACCAGGTCGCGGTCGTGGCTCGCAATCCGGACAAGGCACGCGATTGGGCCGCGCGTGGCGTGCAGGTCCGCAAGGCGGACTACAGCCACCCGGAGACGTGGGACGGCGTGTTCTCGAAGGGGGACACGGTGCTGCTCATCTCTTCGAGCGAAGTCGGACAGCGCCGCAAGCAGCACCAGACCGTGGTGGACGCGGCGAAGAAGGCCGGTGTGAAGCTGCTGGCCTACACGAGCATCTTGCACGCGGACACGTCGCGGATCGTGCTGGCGCCGGAGCACCTGGACACGGAGAAGGCCATCCGCACGTCAGGGCTTCTGTTCGTGTTCCTGCGCCACAGCTGGTACCTGGAGAACTACACGGAGGCCGCGAAGCGGACGCTGGAGCAGGGCGTGCTCCGGGGCTGCGCGAAGGACGGCCGCGTCGCTCCCGCCACCCGCCAGGACTACGCGGATGCCGCCGTAGCGGTGCTCACCGGCACGGGCCATGAGAACCAGGTGTACGAGCTCGCGGGCGACACCGGCTTCACACTGCAGGAGTACGTGGCGGAGCTGTCGCGCCAGTCCGGCAGGACGGTGACGTATCAGGACCTGCCACCCTCCGATTTCGCCTCCGCGCTCATGCAGGCGGGCCTGCCCAAGGGCTACGCCGACGTGCTGGCGAACGCGGACGAGGGCATCGCCCGGGGCGACCTGAACGACACCGGCCGCACGCTGAGCCGCCTCATCAGCCGGCCCACCACGACGCTGGCCGAAGCGCTGGCCGCCACGCTCAAGCAGGCCTGAAAAACACCACGGGGGAGCGGTCCATGACGGACGGCTCCCCCGCGTTGCTTCAAGGCTGGGCCGACGCTCAGGCCGCCTGTGCTCCCCGGGCCACTTCGCGCGGCTCCGGGTAGACGGCGCGCTGGGGCGTGGTGATGCGGATGACGCCCAGCTTCGACAGCACGCGCATTACCTGCCACGTGGGGTCGATTTCGAAGGCGCGCGCCGCGAAGTTCGGGCTGCTGCCGTACTTGTGGTGGTTGTTCTGGAACAGCTCCCCCATGCACAGCACGTCCACCGGCAGCGTGTTGCGCGACTTGTCACTGCCCTGGAAGTTCCGGTAGCCGTACTTGTGTCCGCACCAGTTCACGATGGCGCCGTGCACCGGCCCCATCACGAAGTGCACCGGCAACAGCAGGAACTGCCAGGGCGACGTCGCGAACGTCACGTAGAACGCCGTGTACAGCGCCACCCAGCCCAGCACCGCGAACCAGGACTGGCCCAGCGTCTCGTCCACCAGCTTCCACTCGGGGTAGCCCCCCTCGAAGCGCGGCTCCGGCTGGATCTTCCGCGTCAGGATGCCCGTGTAGCGCTCCTTCGTGTGCCACATCATCCGCATCACGTCCTTGAAGTAGTGCGGTGAGTGCGGATCGTTCTCCGTGTCGGAGAACGCGTGGTGCTCGCGGTGCAGGATGGCGTAGGCGCGCGGCGACAGGTACGACGAGCCCTGCACCAGATAGGTGAGCAGGTGCATCACCTTCTCCGTGCGCGGCCCCATGCTGTACATGCGGTGCGCCGCGTAACGGTGCTGGAAGAAGCTCTGGAAGAAGACGCAGAGCAGCCAGTGACTGATGAAGAAGATGACGATGGCCATGACTCTCCCGTTCTGACGGACACAGGGCTAACACCCCCCCTGTCACGGCAATGTCAGCGCTTCCCACGTCACCGGCACCGCCCCGGCTCCACCGTCCCGTCCCGGACGCACGCCATTGAGCGTCCCATTCCGCCGCCTGTCCGCTGGTGGATAAGGCCCGGTGCGGCCACCCATTCGCGCCCGTCCCACCCGTCGCACCGCGACGTTGCGGGCCGTCCCCGGGGAGGGCAGAAGGGCACGCGGCGCGTCACCCCGGGCTTCACTCCCCTCGCACCCAGGAGCCTCCACCGTGGATCGGGCAACCCTCGTCGGACTCGACAAGCAGCACGTCTGGCACCCCTACACCGCCATGGAGCAGTACATCGCGAAGACGGATCCGCTGGTCGTCGTCCGCGCGGAGGGCGTCTGGCTCCATGACGCGGACGGCCAGCGCTACCTGGACGCCAATGGGTCCTGGTGGGTGTCCACCCTGGGACACCGCCACCCGCGCCTCGTGCACGCACTCACCGAGCAGCTGGGCAGCCTGGCCCACGTCTCCCTCGCGGGCATCACCCACGGCCCCGCGGCCCGGCTGGGCGAGGAGCTGACCGCGATTGCCCCGGGCGCGGACCGGGCGGACGTGCCCGCCGGACAGAAACTGTCGCGCGTCTTCTATTCGGACAACGGCAGCACCGCGGTGGAGGTGGCCATCAAGATGGCCGCGCAGTACTGGGCGCAGAACGGCCGGCCCCGCCGCACCCGCTTCATCACGCTGACCGGCGCCTTCCACGGCGAGACGATTGGCGCCACCAGCGTGGGCGGCGTGCACGAGTTCCGCGACGTGTTCGGCCCGCTGCTCTTCGACGTGGTGCACGTGCCGTCCCCGGCCGAGCCCGACGGCCACGCCAGGGCCCTGGCGCAGGTGAAGGCCGCGCTCGCCCAGGACCCCGACGGCATCGCCGGCGTCATCCTGGAGCCCGTCATCCAGGGCGCGGCGGGCATGTGGATGTCGTCACCGGACTTCGTGCGCGAGGTGCGCGAGGCCACCCGCGCGGTGGACACCTTCCTCATCGCCGACGAGGTCTTCACCGGCATGGGGCGCACCGGCGCGCGCTTCGCGGTGGACCTGGCCGGCGTGGTGCCGGACCTCCTGTGCCTGGCCAAGGCGCTCAGCGGGGGCCTGCTGCCCTTCGCCGCCACGCTCGCGTCGGAGCGCATCTTCCAGGGCTTCCTGGGGGCGAAGGACCGGGCGCTGTATTACGGCCACTCGTACTGCGGCAACCCGCTGGGCGCGGCCGTGGCGCGCGAGGTGCTGGCCGTGTACCGCGACGAGGACGTGCTGGGGCAGGTGCAGCGCAAGGCGCCGCGCGTGAAGGCCGCCTTCGAGCGCATGGCCGCCACCCTCCCCGGGCTCGTGCGCCCGCGCGCGGTAGGCATGGTGGGCGCGGTGGACCTGGGCGGCGGAGGCTACTTCGCCGACAGCGGCTGGCGCGTGTACGAGGCCGCCCGCCGCCGCGGCTTGTACCTGCGCCCCATGGGCAACACGGTCTACATCGCCCCCGCGCTCAACATCCCGGACGCGGACCTGGACCTGCTGCTCTCCGGAGTGGAGGACAGCCTGCGCGAGGTGGCCGCGGGCTGATTCCGGGGAGCGGAGTGGCGGAGCGCTGCGTCCGCTCCCGCCAGCCGGCGCGTGCCGCGAGGCCCCCTCCCGCCTCCCGGTGCCTTTTGGGCCGTCACCGTGCACATCCGTTGGGTCAGGCGCCGTGCCGGTGCCGTCTTATCGGAGGGAACCGCCGTGACACTCGAAACCCACCGTCCGCAGACGGGCCCCCGCCTGCCCGCCGGGCTGACGCCGGACAGCGTGGAGCTGTTCCGGGCACAGCTGCGCGGGGCGCTCATCCAGCCAGGGGACGCCGACTACGCGGAGGCGTGCCAGCTTTACAACGCGATGATCCACAAGCACCCGGCCATGGTAGCCCGGTGCGCGGACGTGGCGGACGTCATCGCCGCGGTGGCCCTGGCGCGCGAGCGCAAGCTCCCCCTGGCCGTGCGCGGCGGCGGCCACAACGGCGGCGGCCTGGGGCTGGTGGATGACGGGCTGGTCATCGACCTGTCGCGCATGCGCGGCGTGCGCGTGGACCCGGAGGCCCGCACGGTGCGCGTGTCGGGCGGCGCCGTCTGGGGGGACGTGGACCACGCCACCCACGCCTTCGGGCTCGCGGTGCCCTCCGGCATCATCTCCACCACGGGCGTGGGTGGGCTCACGCTGGGCGGCGGGCTGGGATACCTCACGCGCCGCTTCGGCCTCACCATCGACAACCTGCTCGCCGTGGACATGGTGCTCGCGGACGGCCGCTTCGTCACCGCGAGCGAGGACAAGCACCCGGACCTGTTCTGGGCGGTGCGCGGCGGCGGCGGCAACTTCGGCGTGGTGACGTCGTTCCTCTTCCGGGCCAACCCCGTGGACACCGTCCTCGGCGGCCCCACGCTCTGGCCCCTGGACCGGGCGGCGGAGGTGATGCGCTGGTACCGCGAGTTCCTGCCGAACGCGCCCGAGGACCTCAGCGGCTTCTTCGCCTTCCTCACCGTGCCGCCCGCGCCGCCCTTCCCGGAGGCGCTCCACCTCCAGAAGATGTGCGGCGTCGTGTGGTGCTACACGGGCGACCCCGCGCGCGCGGACGAACTGTTCGCGCCCGTGAAGGCGCTCAAGCCCGCGCTGCACGGCGTGATGCCCATGCCCTTCCCCATGCTCCAGAGCGCCTTCGACGCGCTCTACCCGCCGGGGCACCAGTGGTACTGGCGCGCGGACTTCGTGCGCGAACTGCCGGACGCGGCCATCGAGCGCCACGTGGACTTCGCCAGCCGCCTGCCGTCCATGCAGTCCACCATGCACCTCTACCCCATCGACGGGGCGGCGCACCGCGTGGGCCCGCACGACACGGCCTTCCGCTTCCGCGACGCGCGCTGGTCGGAGGTCATCGTCGGGGTGGATCCATCACCGGAACAGGCCGGGGTCATCTCCGCCTGGGCGAAGGACTACTGGAGCGCGCTGCACCCGTACTCCGCGGGCGGCGCCTACGTGAACTTCATGATGGAGGAGGGCCAGGAGCGCGTGCAGGCCACCTACGGCGACAACTACGCGCGGCTGGTGGCGGTGAAGCGGCAATACGACCCCGACAACCTCTTCCACGTGAACCAGAACATCCTGCCCGGGCCGGTGAAGCCCCCAAGCGTCGCGCACTGACAGGCGCGCGCGCTCAGGCCCGGGCCCGGGGAGGAAGCGGCAGGTCGATGATGAAGGTGGCGCCCTGGCCGGCGGCGCTCTTCAGCACCAACTCGCCGTCGTGGCCCTGGACGATCTGCTTGGCGATGAAGAGGCCCAGCCCCAGACCGTGCACGGAGCGGGGCGGGCCGCCGCGCTCGAAGCGCTCGAAGACGCGGTCCTGGTGCTCCTGCGGGATGCCCGGGCCGCCGTCCGACACGTAGAGGATGATCCGGTCGCCGTGCTTCCGGAGGCCGATGCCCAGCGGCGTGCCCGGCGCGTACTTGATGGCGTTGGACACCAGGTTCGTCAGCACCTGCTGCATGCGCGAGCGGTCCCACCACACGCGCAGGCCCAGCTCCGCCCGCAGCTGCAGGACGCAGCCGGCCTGCTCCAGCTGCTCGTGGAAGGTGTCGAGGACCTCGTGCACCAGCTCCATCGGGTCGCTCTCCTCCATGTGGAAGTCCAGCTTGCCGGCGCGGATGCGGGAGACATCCAGCAGTTCGTCCACCAGCCGCGACATCCGCTCCACCTGCCGCTGCGCGGACTCCATCGCGGACGTCAGCTTCTGCGCGGAGGGCGGCTCGCCGCGCGAGGGTGACAGGCGACGGCGCGTCATCTCCAGGTGCAGCATCAGCGCGGTGACGGGCGTCTTCAGCTCGTGGGACGCCACGCCCAGGAAGGTGTCGCGCGCGGCGAGCGCGTGCTGGAGGTCGCGCGTGAGGGCCTCCAGCTGCTGGCGCGCGTGGGTCCGCTCGCTCACCTCCTGCACCGCGACGAGCAGCCCCAGGATGTGGCCCTCGCCGTCGCGCTGCGCGTGGATGTCCATGTCCAGCAGCAGCTCCTTGAGGCCGCCCCGGCCGTCCGGCTGGCGCGCGGGCACCTCGCGGCCCACGAAGGGTTCGCCGGTGCGGTAGACGCGCTCCAGGTGCTTGAGCAGCACGCCGTGGCCGCCCTCCGGCTGCGCTTCGCGCGCGGGCCTGCCCAGCATGTCCCGGCCCATCAGCCGCGCGAACAGCGGGTTGATGACCGTGAAGATGAGGTCCGGCCCCGTCATCACGCACATGGCCGTGGGCGCCTGCATGAAGAAGTCGGAGAGCTGCTGGCGGGCGCGTCCCAGCTGGAGCTGGCTGTCCACGCGCGCCAGCAGCTCGCGCGCGGAGAAGGGCTTCACCAGGTAGTCGTCCGCGCCGGCCTGGAGCCCCTCGATGCGGGCCTCCTCGCCCGCGCGCGCCGACAGCATGACGAAGGGGACTCCGCTCGTGCGCATGTCGCCGCGCAGCTTCCGCAGCAGCCCGAAGCCGTCCAGCCGGGGCATCATCACGTCGCTGAGGATGAGGTCCGGCTTGAGCTCGAGCGCCGCCTCGAAGGCCGCCTCGCCGTCCGCCACCGCGCGCACGCTCCAGTGCGGCGCCAGCAGGCCGCTCACGTACGCGCGCATGTCCGCGTTGTCGTCCGCGACGAGGATGCGCCCGCGCCCCTGCGGCAGCGCGAGCCCCGAGCCCAGATCCCCCAGCGCGTTGGCCCGGGTGGGGGGCGTCACCCGCTCCGGCACCGCCAGCGGGACGGACTCCGGCGCGTCCGGCAGCCAGCGCAGGGCCTCCTCGCTGAAGGCGGACCCCAGCTTGCCCGCGTGCGGGGCCCCCTCCTCCTGATGGACCTGTTCGGCGGGCAGGTGCGCGCTGCCCAGCGGCAGCTCCACGAAGAAGGTGCTGCCCTCGCCCTCCGTGCTTCGCACGCCCAGCGTTCCGCCGTGCAGCTTCACCAGCTCCTGGATGAGCGCCAGCCCGATGCCGGTGCCTTCGTGGGTGCGCCCGTGCGAGGACTCCACGCGGTGGAAGCGCTCGAACACGCGCGGCAGCTCCGCCTCCGGGATGCCGGTGCCGGTGTCCTCCACGGTGAGCCGCGCCCGCGCTCCCTCGCGCTCCAGCCGCACCGTGACGCCGCCGTGGAGCGTGAACTTGAACGCGTTGGAGAGCAGGTTGAGGACAACCTTCTCCCACATGTCCCGGTCCACGTAGACGGGCTCGCCCAGGTCCCGGGCGTCCACGGTGTACTGGAGCCCCGCCTTCTCCATCGCGGCGCGGAAGACGCTGGCCAGGTCCCCGGTGAGCCGCGCGAGGTCCGTGGGGTGGAAGCTCGCCTTCACGCGGCCCGCCTCGATGCGCGAGAAGTCCAGCAGCGAGTTGACCAGCTTCAAGAGGCGCAGCGCGTTGCGGTGGGTGAGCTCCTGGCGCGCGCGCTGGGCCGGCGGCAGGGGCTCGGCCGTGTCCGCGAGCGACTCCTCCAGCGGCCCCAGGATGAGCGTGAGCGGTGTGCGGAACTCGTGCGACACGTTGGAGAAGAACGCCGTCTTCGCCCGGTCGATGGCGGCCAGCGCCTCCGCGCGCTGCGCCTCCGCCTCGTAGGCGCGCACGCTGACGACGGCGTTGGTGACCGTGGCCTGGAGCTGCTCGTAGAAGCCGCGGTAGGCGTCATCCATCGCGCGGCGGGGGCTCACGCCGGCCACCAGGTAGCCGAAGGGCTCCGCCATGCCGGCCGGGTGGATGGGCAGCACGCGCGCGTGCACGGGCGGCTCCTCGTACGGGCCCAGGGCCACGTCCAGCGGCTCCCCAGGAACGCTCACGGCGTCCGCGCCCGCGGTGGCGAAGGGCCACGGCCCGTCCAGCCCCGCCTCCTCCGGGCTCCACGCGGTGCCCGGGGGCAGGCCCAGGCCGCCCACCCAGCGGACGCGGGGCGCGGCCTCGTCGCGGCGGTAGAAGAGGAGGAAGGGTACGTCGAGCGCGGCGTCCGCCTGCAGCTGTGGCAGCGCGGCGCCGATGTCCTCCACCGCCTTCACCTTGCCCAAGAGGGCGGACAGCTCGCGCAGCGTCTGCGTGCGCCGCGCGCTGAGCATCTTCTCCGTCACCTCCGTGATGGGGTGGAAGAGGCCGCCCACGCCCCCGGACTCGTCGCGGATGGGGCTGAAGGAGAAGGTCATGAAGGCCTCCTCCAGGTAGCCGTGCCGGTCCAGGAACATGCGTTGGTTCTCGATGTAGGAACCAATGCCCGTGCCGGCCTTCTCGAACACGCCGCCCACCACCGGCAGCGCCGTGGCCCAGCAGTCGCGGAAGCGCTGGCCCATGGACTCCGGGTGCTTCGCGCCGCAGATGGGCCGGTAGCTGTCGTTGTAGATCTGCACGCGCTCCGGCCCCCACGCGATGAGGATGGGGAAGGTGGAGGACAGGCACAGGCTGACGGTCGTGCGCAGGCTCTGCGGCCACGTCTCCACCGGCCCGAGCGGCGTCTTCGACCAGTCCATGGCGCGGATCAACCGGCCCATCTCCCCGCCGCCCGACAGCCAGTCCATCCCTGACTCCGGGGGGGACGCCGCCGTGGAACTGGCCTGGGGAGTGCTGGGGTGTTTCATGAGGCCTCGGAAGCGGGCGCCGGACTTCACCGCGCGGGAGGCGCGGCTTGCGACGGACTGGGATGTTCGTCCAGGGAAACCCGTCAAGAGTTAACGAAAATCTCCAGTCGTGGGCCGTGCTGGCGGGAGCAAGTGTGAGCTTGCTTGCTTCTGCTCCAGGTGGGGCGCGGGGGGCCGCCGTGCGCCGGGCTCAGGTGGACGGGCGGGGCTGACGCCGTTCACGCGCGTGGCGCACGGCCAGCGCGACGAGCAGCGCGGCCACGCCCGCCAGCGCGACGAAGTGCTCCACGCGGCCCACGCCCTTCGCCACGCGGTCCACGCTCGCGGAGCCCAGGTAGCCCAGCGTCACCAC
This sequence comes from Corallococcus caeni, assembly GCF_036245865.1. Taxonomy (NCBI): domain Bacteria; kingdom Pseudomonadati; phylum Myxococcota; class Myxococcia; order Myxococcales; family Myxococcaceae; genus Corallococcus; species Corallococcus caeni. The sequence continues at coordinate 261,557 of NZ_BTTW01000002.1, forward strand.
CAGGGGCGAGCTCAGGCACAGCGCCAGCCCGTCCCAGAGGAGGAAGCGGCGCAGGGGCATGCCCTCCGCCGCGGCCATGGCGAACACCGGCACGCGCAGGACGGACATGAACCGGCCGATGAAGACGACCCGGGAGCCGTGCTTCGCGTACAGACCCTGGACGCGCTCGCGGCGCTCGGGCGTGAACAGGCGGCGGGTGCGCCGGTGCGTGTACAGGGCCTGTCCCAGCCGCCGAGCCATGAGGAAGAGGACGGTGTCCCCGCACAGCACGCCCATGAAGCACAGCGCGATGGCGGCCGTCAGCGGCATGGCCCCGCGGTGCGACAGCACGCCCGCCGCCAGCTGCACCAGGTCCTCCGGGAACGGCAGTCCCAGCCCGCCCGCCACGAGCACGAGAAAGACGAGCGGGCCGGAGCCGTGCGTCAGCAGGAGCTGGAGCGGCGAAGCGGTCATCGGGGCCCGGCCCTTCAGGGTTCGGGGAGGACGGCGCCGGCGCGGCGCTCCTGGCGGAAGAGGAGGACCTCCCGGACGATGATCTGCACGGTGGCCGCCACGGGCACGGCCACCACCGCGCCCACGATGCCCGCCAGCTCCACGCAGAAGAGCACGGCGAGCAGGGTGACGAGCGGGTTGACGTGCACGGTGCGCTTGAACACGAGCGGCGCCATCACGTTGCCCTCCAGCTGGCCGTAGAGCAGGAAGTAGATGAACACCGCCAGCGCCTTCCACAGGCCGCCGGTGGCCAGCGTGAGCAGCGTGATGATGCCGCCCGCGATGATGGGGCCCGCGTAGGGCACCAGGCTGGAGAAGCCGCTGGCCACGCCCAGGGGCAGGTAGAAGGGCATGCCCAGCACCGCCAGCATGGTGGTGGTGAGCGTGGCGTTGATGGCGCAGATGAGCGTGATGCCGGACAGGTAGCCGCCCGTCGCGGTGTACACGTTGCGCAGCACGCGCACGTACCGCAGCCGGTGGTCGGGCCGGGCCAGGTCCAGCAGGCGCCGGAGCACGCCGCCGCCGAACACCAGCATGAACACCACCAGGAAGAAGACGGTGAGCATGCCGCCCAGCAGCCCCACCACGCCGCCGATGGCGCTCATGAGGAGCGAGGGCAGGGGCCCCGCGAGCGCGGGCGTGGCCTCCTCCAGCCGCTCGTTCCAGCCCAGGCTGTGCAGCCGCTGGTTGAGCGCGCGCAGGATGCCGGTGCCGCGGATCTGCTTCCACAGGTGAGGCCACTGCGTCACCAGCGCGTCCACCTGCTCCACCAGGTCCGGAATCACCAGCAGGCCCAGCGCCGCGATGGCGAGGAACAGCGCGACCAGCACCAGCGTGATGGCCAGCCACCGCTTGAGGCCGCGCTTCTCCAGCCGCGACACGCCGTGCTCCAGCGCCAGCGCGATGAGCGCCGCGATGCCGGTGAGCGTGAGCGCCAGGCGCGTCTTGACGACGAGCATCGCCAGGGCCATCACGCCCAGCACCACGATGCACACGGTGAACACCGTGCGGGGCGATACCTGGGACTTCGGCTGCAAGCGGACCTCGGGCTCGGGCACCAGTGGGGCTCCTGGAGACGGGCCACCAACCGCGGGCCCCATGTCTTGCGGATGCGACATCCCCCGCCCGGCGGCAACCACCGTCGTCTTCCAAGTGTGCGCGCCACGCCCGGGCCCGCCCCAAGCGTCCGGAGGGTGACACCCGGCGCCGCGAAGCGCCTCCGCCGGACGCAATCACCGGCCGCGCGGTTCGTCACCCGGACAGCCGGAAATGCCCGGCCTGGCCGCTGGCCCGTCCGTCCCCCCGAGGCCAGCCGCGCGTCCGCCACGCGACGGCGCCGCGCCGGGGCGTCCGGCACCTGACGCGCCGGGACGTCGCGGAAAAAGGGGACAGCACGGTTTGCCGGGCCCGCGCGTCAGACGGGGATGGGAACCTTCGTGGGAAGGGGCCTTTCGCGGGCCGGGAGAGGACACCATGAAAAAGATGGGTGAGCAGGAGCTGGACGGGATGCGGCGGGAGGCCCTCGAGACAGAGGCCCGGTGGCGCGGGCTGGCGAACAAGCTGGCGGAGCTGGGCGGCGAGGAGATGGACGCGCAGCTCTTGGTGACGTTCCGGAGCGCGCGGGACGCGGGCGCGGTGCCGCCGGACGCGGGCTTCTTCCTCGTCGCGCACATCCTGACGGCGATGGCGGACGAGGCCATCGCGGAGGATCCGCGCGTGCGGCTGCGCGCCGGGGAGCTGGACGCGATGGAGCGCGACTACGGCCTCACCGGCGAGGGCTGGCCGGAGGGCGACCTTCCGCCGGAGGAGTGGGAGGCGCTGTGCGTGGAGTACGAGCGCGCGTGTGACGAGGCGCGCGCCGCGTTCTTCCGCGCGTACGGCGAGGAGGAGATGGCGCGGCTGTACCTGGATCAGCGCGTCACCTTCCACCACCGCTTCGAGAGCGGGCGGCGCTTCTTCCACGGCCTGCCCATGTTGCCCACGCAGCTGCACTGAGCGGGAGGTCCGCTACACTCCGCCGCCCTGGGGCAATCCTTTTCCGGAGGCGGCGGATGCGAGTGGCGAGCCTGGCAGTGGCGGTGGGGTGTTGGGTGTGGGGCGCGCTGGCGTCCGGGGCGGTGCCCGCGCCGTCCACGCCCGCGCCCGCGCGGCTGGAGGCGAGCGCGACGTACGACGCGCTCCAGCGCATGGTGCGCATCCGCGAGGTGTCGCTGTCGCCGGACGGCACGCGGGTGGCCTGGGTGGAGTCGGTGCCGGGGACCGCGGAGGCCGCGCGGCTCCAGGTGCGGGAGCTGGCGCATCCGGAGCGGGCGCCGGTGCGCGTCACCGCGTCGAAGGACGGCGCGCCGTGCGCGGAGGGCTCGCTGTCGTGGAGCCCGGACGGCCGGTGGCTCGCGTTCCTCTCCACGGCGGGCGAGGGCCGCGCGCGGCAGCTCTACGTGGCGGACGCGTCGGGGGCGGGCGGGCCCGCGCGGAGGCTCACGACGCTGAAGGGCGTGCTGGCGGCGCCGAAGTGGTCGCCGGACGGGAAGGTCGTGGGGCTGCTCGTCATCGAGGGCGCGGAGGATGCGCAGGGGCCGCGCGGGCCGGCGGCGCGGGAGACGGGCGTGGTGCAGGCGTCCCCGCCGGTGAAGCGCTTCGCGGTGGTGACGGTGGAGGACGCGCGGCTGCGGCTCGTGTCGCCCGCGGGCCTGTTCATCCACGAGTACGCGTGGAGCCCGGATGGCGCTCGCGTGGCGGTGACGGCCTCGTTGCCGCCGGGGGATGCGAACTGGTGGAACGCGCGCGTGTACGCGGTGGAGGCGGGGACGGGGGAGACGTCGCTGTTGCACGCGCCCCGGTGGCAGGTGGCGGAGCCCGCGTGGAGTCCGGACGGCCGGCGGCTCGCGTTCATCGAGGGCCTGATGAGCGACGAGGGCAACACGGGCGGGGACGTGCTCGTGGTGTCGGTGCCGGAGCGGCTGGCGGCGAAGGTGCGGTTCGGGGAGAAGGGGGCGCTGCCGGCGAAGGTGCCGCCCGCGCTCGACGTGACGGAAGGGCTGAAGGCGACGGCCACGGACCTCTTCTGGCCCACGGCGGAGCGGCTGGTGTTCGGGGCGCAGGCGCAGGGCGAGGCCGCGCTGATGGCGGTGGCGCCGGGCGGCGGGGCGGTGACGACGCTGTGGAAGGGCCCGGAGCACGTGGCGGTGTCGCTGGGGAAGGACGGCGTGACGAGCGCGGTGGTGCGCGACTCCTTCAGCCAGCCGCCGGAGGTGTGGACGGGGCCGGTGGGGGCGTGGAAGCCGCTGACGCGCCTCAACGCGGACGTGCGCGTGCCGGTGGGCGACGTGCGCAGCGTGACGTGGACGAGCGATGGGCAGTCCGTGCAGGGCTGGCTGGTGTTGCCGGTGCCGGAGGGGTCCGGCCGCAAGGTGCCCATGGTGACGGTGGTGCACGGAGGGCCGGCGGCGGGCGTGCTGTCGACGTTCAACCCGCAGACGGCGCTGTTCGTGGCGAGGGGCTACGCGGTGTTCATGCCCAACCCGCGCGGCAGCTACGGCCAGGGGGAGGCGTTCGTGCAGGCGAACCGCCGGGACTTCGGCTTCGGGGACTTCAACGACGTGATGGCGGGGCTGGATGCCGTCCTGGCGTCGGCGCCGGTGGACCCGGCGCGGCAGGGCATCACGGGGTGGAGTTACGGCGGCTTCCTGACGATGTGGGCGGTGACGCGGACGCAGCGCTTCCAGGCGGCGGTGGCGGGCGCGGGCATCGCGAACTGGCAGAGCTACTACGGCACGAACCACATCGACACGTGGATGCTGCCGTACTTCGGGGCGTCGGTGTACGACGAGCCGGAGGTGTACACGCGCTCCTCGCCCATCAACGGCGTGAAGCAGGTGCGCACGCCCACGCTGGTGCTGCACGGCGAGCGGGACGTGGAGGTGCCCGCGTCGCAGGGCTACGAGTTCCACAAGGCGCTGAAGACGCTGGGGGTGAAGACCCAGTTGGTCATCTACGCGGATGAGGGCCACGGTCTGCGCAAGCCGGAGCACCTGAAGGACCGGCTCCTGCGCACGCTGGACTGGTTCGACGCGAACCTGCCGGCGGCGCCGGAGTCGAAGCCGAAGGTGCGGGCGCCCGCGCGGTAGGTCAGGGGCCGCCGCGGACGCCGGGTTCGGCGGGGGCCACGAGCGAGTTGAGCACGTGGTCTCGCCACTGGCCGTTGATGAGGAGGAAGTCGCGGGCGTAGCCCTCCGGGATGAAGCCCAGGCGGCGCAGGACGGCGGCGCTGCGCAGGTTCTCCGGCAGGTGGTTGGCCTGGAGCCGGTGCAGGCCCATGGCGCCGAAGGCGAAGTCGCAGAAGGCGCGGAGGGCCTCGGTCATGAGGCCCTTGCCTTCATGGCGGTTGTCCAGGCCATAGCCCAGGTCCGCGGCCTGGAGCGGCCCCCGGCGGATGTGCGCGAGCGTGGCGTTGCCGATGACGGGCGCGAGCGCCAGGGACGGGCCCTTGGGGAGGATGAACACGCGCAGGGACACGTCGTAGCGGAAGTCCTCGCGGTCCTGGGCCAGGCGCGTGCGCCAGTAGGCGGTGGAGAAGAAGGTCGCAGGGCGGGCCGGTGACACCGGGCCCAGGTGGTCCTTGTTGGCCACGTGGTACGCCAGCACCCGCTCCGCCGCGTCGGGCGGCAGCAGCATCAGGTGCAGGCGCTCGGTGGTGAGCAGGACGGGCGACTTGTCGATCATGGCGGAGCCGGGCTTCATCTCTGCATCAAGGCTGGCAACAAGGGGGGCCGGGGTCAGGCCGGGCCGTTCCCGCTCATGACCGCGTCTTCGTGGAGCTTCTTGAAGGTCTCGTTGCGATTCGTGGAACGCACCAGGGCGTCCAGTTCCGTCGGGCCGATGGCGACGACCAGGTGGTCGTCCTTCCGGAAGGTGGCGGAGCGGGTGTGGAAGCCCTCGGTGAAGCCTCCGGCCGCGACGAAGAAGCCGAGGCGGCAGCGCCCACCCCGGTTCACGAGCTTGTCGCGGAAGATGATCAGCTCGCCGGGGCCTACGTGCTTCGACCAGTTCTTGCACTCGACGAGGATGTAGCTGCTGCGCTCGCCGGCCCAGAAGGGGTCCTGGGATTCGTTGCGGATGACGATGTCGATCTCTTCGTCCGCGCTGGTCCGGTTGGTGCTGGTGTTCATCAAACCGGGCACGGTCTTGAACAGGAGGACCAGGAGTTCCTCCAGCAGGCGGCCCTTGCGGTTGCCGTTGGTTTCAGTCTGGCAGGCAGCCCAGAGGTCCTGGATCTCCTTCTCCCGCTGGGCGTGGGTGAGTGAGGCGAGGCGGCGCTCCCGGACGGCCTCGGAGGCGTTGCGCACCTTGATGCGCAACATCATGGGGAGGGTGGGGACCTTCTCCAGGTAGTCGTAGGCGCCGTCCTTGAAGGCCCGTTCAATCATCTTCGCGTCTGCGTAGGCGGTCGCGACAATGACCTTGGCGCCTGTGAGGACGATCTCCGAGATGAGGTCGATGCCGGAGTCGCCGCCTGAGGAACCCTGGAGGCGCTGGTCGAGCACGACGACGTCCCAGGAGGACTCCTGGATGCGGGCCTGGGCGGTCTTCTTGTCGGGAGCCCATTCGACGCGGTAGCCCTCCGGGACGAGGATGTCCTGGTAGGTCTCGAAGAAGGGCCGCTCGTCATCGACGACCAGTACGGTGCCTGGAGGAGTCATCGTGGGGTCCTCTCTGCCACAGGCAGCCGCATCCGGAAACGGGCACCGCCATCGGGCTTGTCCACACAGGCGACCTTGCCGTGCAGTTCGATCTCGACGACCTCTTTGACCAGGGCCAGTCCTTCGCCCGCGCCACCGGAGCGGAGGGAGATACCGCGCTGGAAGATGCGCTCCCGGTCCTCGGGGCGGACGCCGGGGCCGTCGTCGTCCACGGTCAGGAGGATGTTCCGGTTGTTGGCTTCCAGTGCGCTCTCGATGAGGACCTGCTTGGCGCCAGCCTGTTCGGCGTTCCGCAGCAGGTTGACGATGGCGAGGACGAACCGCTCCCGGTAGCCCGACAGGGAGGGAAGATCCGGGGCCACATGAAGCTGGATGCGCAGCGATGTGGCGAGGCTGGCGACTGCATCCGCGAGGACTCGAAGAACGTCGAAGCCTTCGGGAGCGCGTGCGGCCAGTTCGGAAGTCTTGAGCAGGTCCGTGACGAACTTCAGCGCGCGGTCGATACCGGGGTCGATGCGTGGACGGAAGCGGACGACCTCCGCTTCGACCTGACTGCCGACCACGGAGTTGTAGAGCGAACCTAGGGCGACCTGCGCGGGGATGAGCGCGTTCCGGATTTCGTGGACGACCAGCCGGGCTTGCCGGGCGGTGGCGATGGCAGAGGAGTTGAAGACCGTGTCGAGACCGGGCTTTCCGCCGCCCTCTTTCTCCAACGCAGTCAGTGATTCATCCTGACTAAGCGTGGCCGCAAGAACGGAGAAGGGTGATTCCGTAGGCGTCAGCAAGGACTCCAGAACGCGCTTCCCCTCATTCAGAAGCCTGTAGCCGAGGTAGGGAGTCTCGATGTCGTACAGATCTCTCATCTCGTTGATGAACTCCAGGATGCCGAGCGTGCCGAGCCGCCGGATGGCTTCCCAGGAGTGATCCATTGCGTACTCCTCCAACTCCCATTCGAACTCGGGACGAAGCTCCTCCGGATGCCCAAGAAGATATTCAGCGGTTTCTCTGCTCAATCGCCAGTCGTCGATAGGTCCCATGGATTGGGCCGCTTCGACTTGAAGGAGCCACTGGATTGCATCACGTCCGCTCAGCGCCAGCAGGACTTCTCCAATGGAAGTCACCTCATTCCGGTTTGATTTCCTACGCACAGCACGAATCTCCAAGGCGTATTTCGCAAGCTTGTTCAGTTGCGCTGTGCCTGGCGGAGGCGCCTGATGCCAAGCCTTGTGGGCGAGTCGGTCAATCTCCAGTTGGCGTGCGAGAGACGATGCCGGAAGGTCGAGGCCCATGTGACGCGCCATTCCCAGTCGTACATGCTCTTCAACGAGCGCTCGAGGCTCACCGCACAGAAAGCCCTCTTGGAGCAGGATCGCGAGGTTGCTGGCGAAGCTCACCACACGGTCATCCAGATTCCACCCGTGGTGGAGGTGCCTCAGGCTTTCTGGGGCAAGCTGTGTGCGCTCAAGCTGTTCGAAGAGTCGAACGAACTCAGCCCGAATCCATCTGGCATCTGGCATGAACGGCAGCGGGGCCTGATGGCCGTCCTGCGCCGATCGCACGTTCTGAAGATGTTCCTTCAGCTCCTCGATGAATCTCATGGCTTGGCATCATTCCACCAAGCACGCGTGCTTGCTCACGGATGATGCAACAGAGGCTCGCCGCGTTCCTTCCGCGACGAGCCCCCGGGTCCAACCCTCTCCTTCACACCGTCACTGCCCGTGGTCCATGGGCTGCTGCGGCACCTGCTGCTGTGCGGCACCGTCACCCGAGCCCTGCTCCGGCTGCGGGCTCTGGTAGTCGATGCCCGCCCCGTGCGGCTCAGGCTCCGTGCCGCTGCCGCCCGTGCTCTCCGGCTGCGCGTTCTGGCCCTGTTCATGGTTGCCCCGGGGCTCCGGCTGCTGGCCACCGCTGCCGCCCACGCCGCCCGTGCGCGAGGGCTGCGCTCCGGCCACGTTGCGCTCCACCACGATCTCCACGCGGCGGTTGTTCGCGCGGCCCTCCGCCGTGCTGTTCGAGGCCACCGGCCGCTCCTCACCCATGCCGCGGATCTGGATGCGCTCCGCGGGCACGCCCTGGTTCACCAGGAAGTTCCGCACGCTCTCCGCGCGGCGCTCCGACAGCTGCTCGTTGTAGTCATCCGTGCCGCGCGAGTCCGTGTGGCCCTCGATGAGCAACGGATTCTTCGACTCCTTCAGCGCCGTCGCCACCTCCGACAGCCGGTCGCGCGCCGCGGGCAACAGCTCCGTCGCGTTCGTCGCGAAGAGCACGCTGCCTGACAACGTCACCACCGTGCCGCGCGCCTCCTCGCGCACCTTCACGTTCTCGTCCTGCAGCCGCGTCAGCGCCTGCGACGCGCGCTGCTCCGCCTGGAGCCGCGCCTGCCGCTCCTGCTCCAGCTCCTGCGTGCGCTGCTGGAGCTGCTGGTTGAGCTCCGCCAGCCGCTGCGCCTCCGCCTGCTGCTGCTCCTGGCGCCGCTGCATCTCCGCTTCCAGCTGCTGGCGCTGCTGCGCGTCCGCCGTGCGCAGCCGCTCGGCCTCCTGCGCGCGCTGGGCGTCGTACTGCTGGCGCTGCTGCTCATACAGCTGGCGCTGCTGTTCGTACCTCGCGCGCTCCTCCTCCTGCTGACGCGCCAGCGTCTGCGCGCGCGACTCCTGCTGCTGGCGCAGGGTCGCCTCCGCCTGGGCCCGCTGCTGCGCGGCCAGGTCCGCCTCGCCGCGCGCCTCGGCGATCTCCGCCTTGCGCAGGGCCACGTACGCCAGCGAGCGCGTCCTCACCGAACCCTTGCTCTCCGCGTACTCGTTCTCCGCCTCCTGCAGGGCCGCGCGGGCCGCCGCCACGTCCGCGGGGCGCTCGCGGCCCTCGGCGCTCCTGGACACCTCGTCATAGGCCTGGCGCGCCGCCGTCAATTCACTGGGCGGGGGCCCATGGGCACACCCCACCGAGAGCGCGGAGGCTCCCGCCACCGCCAACCATCCAAGTTTCCAACGCTGCATGACTCGCTCCTCACAAGGCTAGAGGTGGGGGACTCACTGACCGCCGCGGATGGACTCGACCTGCTCGGAAGCCCGCCGCGCCTCGTTCTTCAGGGGCACCGCCCGGGCCAGCGCCGCCGCCAGGTCCGCGTCCGCCGCCGCCTGGCGGAAGCGCAGCTCCGCGGCCTCCTGCTCGCCCTCCTGAATCAGCCGCTCACCGTCGGCGATCTGCTGGCGGGCGAACTCCAGGTGCCGCGCGGCCTCCGGCACGTTCGGGGCCTGCGAGTTCTCCGCCGAGCGCAGCGCCGCCTCCGCCTGGACGCGCTGCTGATGGGTGGACGTGGGAATCACCTGCGTGCTTGCACAGCCAAGGGCCGCGACACAGAGCAGGGCGGCGGCGAACAGCTTCGGGCGCATGGATCACCTCATGCCGGTGGAAATGCTGGGACGCTCCGGCGCGGCCCAGAGGGAGTCGGTCAGAAAATGGGCGGTGTGCCGCCAGTCGGCATCGGCGACCCGTCCCCGCCAGGCACGCTGGCCAAGGGGGTTGACAGGCGTCGTGTAGGGAACGAGGCGCACAAGCGGCAGATGCCGCGCAGGGCGGGTTCCCACCGGGGCCGCGTACAGGCCGCTGGCCGTGCGGCGGGAGGGACGCTAGAGGGGGAACATGCGCCTGCACCTCGTGGACGGCACGTATGAGCTGTACCGGGCCCACTACTCGCCCCGGCCGGGCACCACCGCGCCGGATGGACGCGACGTGAAGGCCACGGCGGGCGTGATGGACTCGCTGCTCGCCCTCCTGCACGACGAGCAGGAGGCCGTGACGCACGTGGCGGTCGCGTTCGACAACCCCATCCGCTCGTTCCGCAACGCGCTGTTCGCTGGTTACAAAGGGGACGAGGGCGTGCCGCCGGAGCTGCGCGCGCAGTTCGACCTCGTCGAGGAAGCCGTTGCGGCGCTGGGCGTGCGCGTCTGGTCCATGAAGGACCAGGAGGCGGACGACGCGCTGGCCACCGCGGCGGCGCGCTGGGCGGGCGAGGTGGAGCAGGTGCGGCTGCTCACGCCGGACAAGGACCTGGGCCAGTGCGTGCGCGGCCAGCGCGTGGTGCAGGTGGACCGGCGGCAGCAGAAGGTGATGGACGCGGAGGGCGTGATGGCGAAGCTGGGCGTGGCGCCCCAGAGCGTGCCGGACCTGCTGGCACTGATGGGCGACGACGCGGACGGCATCCCCGGGCTGCCGGGCTTCGGGGCGAAGGGCGCGGCGGCGGTGCTCCAGGCGTATGGGCACCTGGAGGCCATCCCGGACAGCGCGGCGGAGTGGACGGTGAAGGTGCGGGGCGCGGACAAGCTGGCGGCGACGCTGAAGGCGCACCGTGAAGACGCGCGGCTGTACCGCACGCTGGCCACGCTGGTGGAGGACGCGCCGCTGCCGGGCACGGCGTCGCTCGCGGACCTGGAGTGGAAGGGCGTGCCGGAAGCGCGCTTCAAGGCGTTCTGTGAAGGATTGGGATTGAAGAGCCTCCAGCGCCGGCCGAAGCGCTGGGCGGCATGAGGAAGCCATGAGCATGGAATTGAAGCCCCCGCCGTCGGACGGCTGGGTCCCCACGCTGGACGACACCCCCTTCACCCGCATGGGCGGCGAGGAGGCCGTGCACGCGCTGGCGGAGGCCTTCTACGACGTGATGGACGCGGAGGAGCCCGCGCTCGCGGCCATCCACGAGCTGGACTCGCAGGGAAAGGTGAACCGGGGTACGCGCCAGCGCTTCGGCATGTTCCTGGTGGGCTGGCTGGGCGGGCCGCAGCACTACAGCGCGACGCACGGCCACCCCCGGCTGCGCATGCGCCACGGGCACCTGCCGGTGGACACGGGGATGCGGGACGCGTGGCTGCGCTGCATGCGCAAGGCCATGGACCAGCGAGGCATCACTGGCGGCCTGCGCGGCTTCCTGGACGACCGCTTCGCCCAGGTGGCGGACTTCCTGCGCAACACGGAAGGATGAGGTTCACCGAGTCCATCCGCATCACCTGTCCGCGCGAGCGCGTCTTCGCGTACACGCAGGACTACGGGCAGCGGCTCGTCTGGGACACGTTCCTGCGCGAGGCGGTGCTGATGGACGGCGCGACCGAGGCCGGGCCCGGCGTGAAGGCCTGGTGCGTGTCGTGGCACGGGCTGGGGATGGAGACGCAGTACGTGTCCTTCCAGCCGCCCGCCGTCACGGCGGTGAAGATGACGCGGGGCCCGCGCCTGTTCGAGAGCTTCGCGGGCTCGTGGCGGTTCGACGAGGACGGCCCCGGCGTCACGCGCGTCACCTTCACGTATGCCTTTGAGCTGCGGCGTCCCTTCGGCTGGCTCACGCCGCTCTTGAAGTGGACCCTGACCCGCGAGGTCCGGGGACGGCTGAAGGACCTGAAGCGGCGGCTGGACGCGGGTGTCCCCGGCGCGGCATAGCCTCGCGGGATGAGCACGCAGCCACAGCCGGCCCCCGTTCGAGGAGAAGGAGTGGATGCTCACGGTGTTGGTCGTGGCGGGACTGATGCTGCGCGTGCCAACGCAACCCGCGCCTCCCGGCACGCCGGCCGCCTGAGTGCCTGCCCGCCTGACGGTGGCCGGACAGGCGTAGCGCGCCCACCCTCCAGTTTTCACCACGCGGCTGGGGGTTGGACCCATGCGAACGAACAATGACCTGTGGACGGCGGCGGGCTTCGGCGTCCTCGCCGGGATGCGGAGCATGACGGCGCCCGCGCTCCTCACGCGCGAGCTGTCTCGCAAGCCGCCCCGCGCGCTGAAACGCGCCCTGCCGGGCCTCACGTCGAAGAAGGTGGCGAAACGCCTGGGCGTCCTCGCGCTCGGAGAGCTGGTGGGGGACAAGGCGCCCACGACCCCGCCGCGTATCAAGCTCGCGCCCCTGACGGGCCGCATCCTCTCCGGCGCCATCACCGGCGCCGCCGTGTCGCGCGACCGCAAGGGCCCGAGGATTGGCTTCGCGCTCGTCGGAGCCGTGGCCGCCGTCGCCTCCAGCTACGCCTTCTATGGCCTCCGCCGCTTCGTCACGCTCCGGCTGCGCGTGCCCGCCCTGGCCGCGGGCCTCATCGAGGATGGCCTGACGCTGGCGCTGGGCGCGCGCCTCACCCGGGCACTGCGCTAGGGCCCAGCCCGCGGCTCACCCTGGCGTCCTGCCCGCGGTGAGCCGCGCCTCCAGCCGCGTCAGCACCGCGTGCTCCGCCCGCGCCCGCTCCGCCAGGGGCGCGAAGAGCAGCCGCGAGCGCAGGCCCATGCCTTCCGTCAATTCGAACTGACGCAGGTCCTCCGGCAGCGTGAGCAACACCTCACCCAGCGGACGCACCCGGTGCAGCTGGTACGAACCCGCTGCCTCCAGCGCGCGCACCACCTCCGCCACGGGCTCCGCGCGGGCCAGCGCCTTGCGCGACTGTTCCTCGTACCGCAGGCCCGCCTCCACCCGCTCCTCCAGGTCCGCGAGCACCGCCGCCGACGTGCGCTGCGCCTCCTTCACGAGCCGCAGCGGATCCAACGCCCGCTCCACGCGCCGGCGCACCGCAGGAGACAACGCCTTGGCCCGGCCCTCCACGCGCGACAGCACCGCGTCCCGGTAGCTCGCCGCGAAGCAGACCGCGAACAGCGCCTCCTCCAGCGGCGCCCGCTCCCGCGCGGCCAGCCCTTCCGCCAGCGAGCACAGCCCTTCCCCCGTGAGCACGTAGCGGCGTCCCCGGGGCAGCCCCTTCACCGGAGCGCTGGTGCTCGCCTCCGCGTGCCCCGCGCGCACCAGCCGCTCCAGCGTGCGCCGCACCTGCGTCAGGTCGATGTCCTGCGAGGGCCGGGTGACGTCGTGCTCCACCCAGTTGGTGAACAAGAGGAAGAAGAAGCGCACGTCCGACACGCGGAAGCCGCCCGCGCGAGCCCCGGCTCCATGCGCCGCGAGCAGGGCCGCCTGCACGAAGGTGGCCTGCGTGTCGATGTAGCCCAACCGCGCCGTCAGGGTGCTGTTCCTCGCCATGCCCGGGAGGATGCCAGCCGCCGTCCCTTCCGTCCCCATCCTCCCAGGTGACAGTGTCCGCCCGGGCGAAAAGACATCCGCGGGGGCGTCATTCGTAGAAGGGACCGGTCCGCATTCACGGAAAGGATTTCCATGCTGCCCTGGCTCGTCCTCATCGCGGGTGTCTGTCTTCTCATCGAGCAACTCCCCCTGGGCTGGAAGCTGCCCCGGGTGCGCGGCTGGCACCTGCGCGTGGTGCTCATCAACCTGGCGCAGGTGGGCGTGGTGGTGCTGGGCGGGTACACCTGGGACCGGTGGTTCTCCGCGTCCTCGCTCTTCCACCTGTCCCGGCACGTGGGCCCGGTGGCGGGCGGGGTGCTGGCCTACCTCATCGCCACGTTCGTCTTCTACTGGTGGCACCGAGCCCGCCACGAGAGCGACGTGCTCTGGCGGCTGTTCCATCAAATCCACCACAGCCCGCGGCGGCTGGAGGTCATCACCAGCTTCTACAAGCACCCGCTGGAGATGGCGGCCAACAGCCTCATTGGCGGGCTGCTCGTCTACACGGTGCTGGGGTTGAGCCCGGCGGCGGGCGCCATCTACACGGCCTGCTGCGCGCTGGGCGAATACTTCTACCACACCAACATCCGCACCCCGCGCTGGGTGGGCTGGTTCTTCCAGCGGCCGGAGATGCACCGCATCCACCACGAGTACGGCAAGCACCGGAACAACTACGGCGACCTCCCCGTCTGGGACATGCTGTTCGGCACCTACGAGAACCCTGCCGCCTGGGACGCCACGTGCGGCTTCGACGACGCGAAGGAGCAGCGGCTGGGGGACATGCTCGCCTTCCGCGACGTGCACCGCTCGTAGGAGGTGGCACACTGGCGCCCCCTTCGCTTCATCCGTGAGGTTCAAGCCATGGCCAGCTCGCGTCGTCAGTTCCTGACCCACACCGTGATTGGACTCGCGAGCACCGCTGTCTCCGCGGCGCCGGACGCGGGCACGTCCGCACCCCCGGCTGGCGCGCCGCCCACGTTCGGCGCGGGCCCCACGGTGGGCCCGGAGGTCAGCCCCACCACCTTCGCGGAAGCCGAAAAGCTGATGCAGGTCCAGCTCACGCCCGCCGAGCGCACCCAGGCCGCCGGCAACTGGCGCGTGTCCCTGGCGCCGTTGCACGAGCGCCGCACCGGTCCACGCAAGCTCGCGCTGGAGCCCGAGCTGTCGCCCGCCTCGCAATGGAACCCCTCGCTGCCGGGGCTCAAGCCGACGGCTCCCGCGAAGGACCGCTTCGTGCGCAGCCGCGACGCGAAGGTGCCGCTGCCCGCGAAGGAGGAGGACATCGCCTTCGCGCCGCTCACGCAGCTGTCGCGCTGGGTGGAGTCGCGCGCCATCACGTCGGAGCGGCTCACGCAGCTCTACCTCGCGCGGCTGAAGCGCCATGACCCGAAGCTCCAGTGCGTCATCACGCTGACGGAGGAGCTGGCGCTCCAGCAGGCCCGCCAGGCGGACCGGGACCTCGCGGCGGGCCGCTACAAGGGGCCGCTGCACGGCATCCCCTGGGGAGCCAAGGACCTGGTGGACACCGCGGGCATCCGCACCACCTACGGCGCCGAGCCCTTCCGCGACCGCGTGCCCACCACCGACGCCGCCGCCGTGGCCCGGCTGCACCGCGCGGGCGCCGTGCTGGTGGCGAAGCTCAGCCTGGGCGCGCTCGCGCTCAACGACGTCTGGTTTGGCGGCGAGACGAAGAACCCGTGGCTGCTGGAGGAGGGCTCTTCGGGCAGCAGCGCGGGGCCGGGCGCGGCGACGGCGGCCGGGCTCGTGGGCTTCTCCCTGGGCAGCGAGACGGGCGGCAGCATCATTTCGCCGTCCATGCGCTGCGGCATCACCGGCCTGCGCCCCACCTACGGCCGCGTGCCGCGCACGGGCGCGATGACGCTGTGCTGGTCGCTGGACAAGCTGGGGCCCATGACGCGCGGGGTGGAGGACTCGCTGCTGGTGCTCGCCGCGCTCAACGGCCCGGACGCGGGCGACGTGGCGAGCGTGCCCGCGAAGCTGGACTTCGACGCGAACGCGGGCGTGAAGGGCCTGCGCGTGGGCTACGTGCCCGCGTGGATGAAGGAGAGCCCCGCCACGGACGTGGACCGCGCGGCGCTGGAGAAGCTCAAGGGACTGGGGCTGACGCCCGTGGAGGTCCAGTTCCCCGACTGGCCGTACTCCACCCTCAACGTCATCCTCTTCGCGGAGGCCGCCGCCGCCTTCGAGGAGCTCACGCTCACCCACGGCGTGGACGCGCTGAAGATGCAGACGCCCGACGCGTGGCCCAACCTCTTCCGTCAGTCCCGCTTCCTGTCCGCGGTGGACTACGTCCAGGCGGACCGGCTGCGCCGCAAGGTGGCCCAGGAGATGGCGCGCATCATGTCGCAGGTGGACGTGCTGCTCGTGCCGTCCCTGCGCGATGAGGCCCTCACCATCACCAACCACACGGGCCACCCGTCGCTCACGCTGCGCACCGGCTTCGTGGAGGTGTCCAAGGCCCGCAGCGACTGGGCCCCGGACCCGAAGCGCCCCGTGCCCACCTTCGCCACCCCGCGCCGAGTCCCCCACGGCGTCACGCTCATTGGCCAGCTCTTCGACGAGGGCACCCTGGGTCGCGTGGGCCTCGCCCTGGAGCGCGCGTCCGGAGTCGCCGGGGAGCGCCCGCCCGGCTTCTAGGCGCTGACAAGGCCCCGGGCTGATTGTTTTGACAGGTCAGTCCAGAATCATTACGTAGGGGGCATGGCACGCACGAAGGAGTTCGACCGCGACGAGGCGGTTCGCCGGGCGATGCAGGTCTTCTGGGAGCAGGGCTACGAGGCCACCTCCACGGATGACCTGCTGCGCGCCATGGGCATTGGCCGGCAGAGCATGTACGACACCTTCGGGGACAAGCACGGCCTCTACCTGGAGGCCCTGCGCGCCTACCAGGCGGAGTACAGCGCCCACCTGATGGAGTGCCTGCGCGCCCACCCGTCGCCCCTGGGCGCCATCCGCGAGTACCTCCTCTCCATCCCCAACGGCACCCAGAAGGCCCGAGCCCGGGGCTGCCTCTCCGTGAACGCCACCGCGGAGCTGGCGCACGCGGACGCGGAGGTCGCCACGCTGCTCAAGACCGGCGGCGCCGTGGGCCATGGCGCGCTGGAGCGCGTCGTGAAGGAGGCCCAGCGCAAGGGCGAGCTCAGCCCGAAGCTGGACGCCCGCGTCGCCGCCAGCTTCCTCCTGGCCGCCATCGGTGGCCTGCGCCTGAGCGCCAAGGCCGGCACCCCGCCCGAGGCCCTGCGCGACGTCGTGGACTTCACCCTCGCGGGCCTCAAGGCCCGGTAGCGCTCACGGTTCCACCGCGCGGGAAGCCCCGCGCGCCGTCTTCACATGCCTGAATCTGGATTGTTCAGTCCAGATAGGTCGCTGGAAGGGAGTCACATCATGTCGATGGATCGCTACTACCTGCTGGGCCGTTCGGGGCTGCGCGTCAGCCCGCTGTCGCTGGGCACGATGACGTTCGGGAAGGAGGGGACGTACGGCGGCCCCTGGGGCTCCACGGAGGACGTGTCCCGGACGCTGTTCCACCGCTACCTGGACGCGGGCGGCAACTTCGTGGACACCGCCGACCTCTACACCCACGGCACCAGCGAGACGCTCATCGGCAGGTTCTTGGAGGAGCGCGGCGACCGGGACCGCGTCGTCCTCACCACCAAGTACACGTACAACGCCACCCGGCCGGGGGACCCGAACGCGGGCGGCAACAGCCGCAAGAACATGCTGCGCGCGGTGGAGGCGTCCCTGAAGCGGCTGCGCACGGACTACATCGACCTGTACCTGCTGCACACCTGGGACCGGCTCACCCCGGCGGAGGAGGTGGTCCGCACGTTCGACGACCTCGTGCGCGCGGGGAAGATCCGCTACGCGGGCCTGTCCGACGTGCCGTCCTGGTACGCGGCGCGCGCGCAGACCTGGGCGGAGGCGCACGCGCTCACGCCGCTCATCAACCTCCAGCTCCAGTACTCGCTGGTGGAGCGCAGCCTGGAGCACGAGTACGTGCCGCTGGCGCAAACGCTGGGCCTGGGCATCACCACCTGGAGTCCGCTGGGCAGTGGCCTGCTCTCAGGCAAGTACCGGCCGAGCGAAGCCGGCGCCCAGGGTGATGGCCGCCTCACCTCCGCCGTGGGCGGCCAGCAGCTGGGCCTGTTCACGGAGCGCAACTGGCGCATCGTCGCCGCGCTGGAGCAGGTGTCCAGGGAGCTGGGCCGCGACATGTCCCAGGTGGCGCTCAACTGGGTGGCCACGCAGCCCGGGGTGGGGTCGGTCATCATCGGTGCCACCAATCCCAAGCAACTGGACGGCAACCTCGCGGCGCTCGACTTCACGATCCCCGAAGGGCTGCGCCGCCAGTTGGACGAGGCCAGCGCGCCGCCCGTGCCGTTCCCCCACGGGATGTTCTCCAATCCCTATCAGCTCAACCTGCACGGCCACGCCGCCGTGGGGGACAAGCCCGCAGGCTACACGCAGCCCGTGTTCACCGGGACGGCGCCCCGGGTCGGATAGGGCACATCCCGTCCCTCCGCCAGGGTGGGGGGGACGGGACGCTTGCGACCCCGGGCCACTGGCCCTCAGGGTGGCACACCGGCACCTTCCGCGCCTGTCAGACCGAGGAGGGTGTATGCGATTGTCCATGCCGGGAGTGAAGCTGTGGTGGATGTTGGCATTGCTGGTGGCGCCGGTGGCGAATGCCTTCACGGACGCGGACGCGGTGCGCGTGTTCACCTTCGCCCGCGCGCAGCTCGCGGACACGATTCTTGAGCTGCCCAGCGTGAACCGCTCGCCCAAGGCGTCCCTGTCCAACGGGACGTGGACCACGGTGGCCAACACGGACCGCATCGCGTGGACCCAGGGCTTCTTCCCCGGGAGCATGTGGTTCATGTTCCAGGTCGCCAACGAGCCCTACTGGCGCGACCGCGCGGACATGTGGACGCGTCCCCTGGAGGTCCAGAAGACCAACACGGAGACGCACGACCTGGGCTTCAAGATGTACAACAGCTACGGCAATGCCTGGCGGCTCACCGGCGACCCCTACTACCGCGACGTGCTGCTCACCTCCGCCGCGTCGCTGGCCACGCGCTACAACAGCACCGTCGGCATCATCAAGTGTTGTGATTGGAACCCGAACTGGAACATCCCGCTCGTCACCGACACGATGATGGACATCGAGCTGCTGCTCTGGGGCGCGCAGAACGGCGGCCCCGCGGTGTGGCGCACCATGGCGGTGAACCACGCGCTCCGCACGCTCCAGGACGCGGTGCGCACCAATGGCAGCTCGTTCCACTACGTGGACTACAACAACAACGGCACCATCCGTTCGCGGGGCACCTTCCAGGGCTACTCCACCACCTCCACCTGGGCGCGCGGGCAGGCGTGGCTCATCTACGGCTTCACGATGGTGTACCGCTACACACAGGACGCGCGCTTCCTCACCGCGGCCCGCCGCGTGACGGACTACTACCTGGCGAACCTGCCCGCGGACCGCGTGCCCAACTGGGACTTCAACGCCCCCAGCCAGTCCAAGGATTCCTCCGCCGCGGCCGTCGTCGCCTCCGCGCTGCTGGAGTTGAGCACCCTGGAGACGGACGCCACCCGGCGCACGACCTACCGCAACGCCGCGCTGGCCATGCTCGACTCGCTGGCTTCGCCCGCGTACCTGGCGCAGGGCACCAACAGCCCGGGCCTGTTGCTGCACGGCGTGGGCAACTACCCGGCGGGCCAGGAGATCAACGTCAGCCTCATCTACGGCGACTACTACTTCCTGGAGGCGCTGCTGCGCTTCAACCCGCGCCCCAACTACCCCTGGTACTCGAAGCTGAGCCTTCCGCGCAGCCAGCACCTGCTGGGCACGAGCAACACGGGCGTCCGCATCGTGGAGTTCGACCTCACGCCGCTTCGGGACAACCTGGGCGGCGGCGTGGTGGGCTGGACGGACAGCTCCACGGAGGTCACGGCCTTCAACCGGCTGAACATGGCGCTGCGCATGAGCGAGGACGGCATCTTCCAGGTGCGCAACGGCGCGGGCTACTCGTGGATCCGTCGCGTGCCGTACGTGCGCGGCCAGACGTACCACTTCCGCATGAACGTGGACCTGCTCGCGCAGCGCTACACCGTCTGGGTGACACCGCCCGGCGCCGCGGAGCTGCTGCTCGTGGACCGCGTCGCGTTCCGCGCGGACGGGCCGCCCATCAACGACCTGGGGCGCGCGGCGGTCATCTCCACCGTGGAGGACAGCGACTTCCGCGTGAACAACCACCGCGTCTACGCGCCCACCGCCAGCGTGGCGGCCGCGCTGAACGCACCGGTTCCGTTGCCGGAGGCCTTGTGGCGGGAGCTGGACGCCCCCGAGCGCCTCTCCCAGGGCCCCGTCGTTCCGTCCGAGCGCTGACAGCAGGCGCCTGTCCGGTGGCCCGCCCGGCATCACGGTGGGCCACCGCGAGTGCATGCGAGCCGGAACGCGGTTACATCCACCGCGTGACGAACCTGGACCTCTTCCTCCCGGAACCCGCCCCGCGCCCTGCCGCCGTCCCCGAGGGCCCTGGCCCGCTCGACCGGCTGCTGAAGGTGTCGCGCATCTATCTAGAGCCCGCCGTGAGGGAGTACGCGCGTGGGCGGGAGATTCTGGCGCGCTACCCGGACGCGGAGCAGGTGGAGGTGGTCTCCCACCAGCGCATCCCCGGCCTCTTTGGCAACGAAGGCAACGTGGAGGCCTGGAACCGCATCAAGGGCAGCACCCTGGTGCTGGGCGTGAAGAAGACGCTGTCCTTCATCGCCAACGACCGCAGCTCGGACTTCATCGCGCCCTCCACCGCGAACGGCTGCGTGATGGCGTGCGCGTACTGTTACGTGCCGCGCAACAAGGGCTACGCGAACCCCGTGACGGTGTTCGTGAACATCGCCCGGCTCCAGGAAGCCATCCGCAAGCACGCGCACAAGCGCGGGCCCAAGCTGGAGCCCAACACCGTGGACCCGCACGCGTGGGTCTACGACATCGGGTGCAACAGCGACTGCTCGGCGGACGCGGCCATCAGCGACAACGTGCGGGACCTGGTGCGGCTGTTCACCACGCTGCCCAACGCCAAGGCCAGCTTCGCCACCAAGCTGGTCAACCGCGAGCTGCTCACCTACGAGCCGAAGGGCAGAACGCGCATCCGCTTCAGCCTGATGCCGCATGCGCCGGCGAAGCTGCTGGACGTGCGCACCAGCCCCATCGCGGAGCGCATCGCCGCCATCGACGACTTCGTGGCGGCCGGCTACGAGGTACACCTCAACTTCTCCCCCGTCATCCTCCACGAGGGCTGGCAGGACGGCTACGTGGAGCTGTTCCAGCAGGTGGACGCGGCCATCGGCGAGCGAGCGAAGAAGCAGCTCGCATGCGAGATCATCTTCCTCACGCACAACGCGGGCCTGCACGAGGTGAACCTGGGCTGGCACCCGAAGGCGGAGGAGCTGCTGTGGCGGCCTGAAATCCAGGAGACGAAGGTGTCCCAGGGGGGCGGCGTCAACGTGCGCTACCGCACCGGATTCAAGGGCCGCCACGTGGCGGAGTTCAAGGCCCTGCTCGCCAGGCACCTGCCGTACTGCCGCGTGCGGTACGCCTTCTGACGAGGCCGCTGGAGGTTCGTTCACAAGTCCGGCACTGGACGCGAGGGACTGTCGCCGCTACCGAAGCCGTGGATCTCCCGGAGGAGGCGATGAAGGCGTGCAATCCGTCGCCCCCGTGGTGGAGGGAGCATGAGGCAAATCACCCTCTTTGAGCACCACGTGAGTGTGTCCTCCCGAGTCGGTGGATGGAGGCTCGGGCAGGTTGTCCGGAGCCGCGTCCGTCATGTCCTCTCGGATGCACTTCTCACCGTGCTCGCAGGGAGCAGGCCCCGGGGCGGCTGAAGACAATGGCGTCCCGCTGTCGCGGCCCCAGGGGAGAACCTCTGCATGGGAGCGGAGTTCCCCCGTGAGCGCCGCGGTGTCGTCGGTGGCCTCGGCGGCTGGCCCGGATGCGCCGGGTTCATGCGCATCAACGCAAGGGGATGTCTCCATCGCATCGTCCTGCCCGGTGAGGACTGACGCGAGGACGTCGGAACTACCCGTCTCAAGGCAGTGCAGTGCTTCGGGCGCAGGGTCCGACGAGGGGGCGCTGCGGCCGCACTCCTGAACGTGCGGCGCCTCGGGGGACGCATGCTTCTGAGGCGCGGGGGTGAATTGGTCGAGCATCCGCTCATCACAGGCCTTCAGCAGCGCCGGCAGCTGATGCTGGAGTGCCTGCAAGTCGCGCTCTTGCAGGGCGTCCTTCGCGCAGATGGCCCATTCGCGCAGCGACTCACCGCCCATGAAGGGCAGCAGCCGGGCCGCGATGCCCCTGAAGGCCCGTTGCAGCGATTGGATGAGGAGCAGGTGCCCGGGACGGGCAGCCGCCTGGGCCGCCAGCCGCAGCAACTCGAACTCCAGCTGCGCACAGCGCTCCCCGGGGTGCCAGCGCGCCGCGTCCCGGAGCTGGAAGAGGGTTTCTTCGAGCGGCCCCAGGCCCATGACGGAGGCATTCGCACAGCAGTCGGAGAGCAGTTCCACCAGCACCTGCCGCTTGAGGCTGAAGAAGCCCTCCAGGAGCCACCGACACTCCTGGGAGCGCTCGTCATGTAGCGCCAGGCCCAGGTTCTCCAGCGTCAAGGACTCGTCCAGCGCCACCGCGCGCGCCTGGCGCCCGGGGTGCTGCACCAGCAGGCCCCGTGCCGCCAGCCGCCGCAAGGCCTCGCGCACGGTGCCCCGGCTCACCCCATAGCGGCGCGCCATCATCCGCTCCGAGGCCAGCACCCCGCTCCTCGGCAGTCGCCCCAGCGCAATGTCCTGCTCGAGCTGCTCTTCCACGTACGCCACGAGCCCCACCCGCACCATTCCCGCCACCCTTCTCGCCAATGCTTCGCCCATCCAACCAGAGGGGTCTGACATGGACGCGCGGCCCACCGTTCACGTCGCCTGCCGGGACAGCGCGGCCTCGGACGGCAGGCGGCGCGAACTGGTCCGACAGTCGGACCAGTTGGTGGACTTCGCTCCCGGCAGGGCGCCTCCGTCCGTGACCTGTCCTGGCGGTCGTTCGGGCATACCGTCACGACACGGCGCAGCGTCCCGCCTGGTGTGTGCTCGCGGAGGGTTTCGGCGGCGCAGGGTTTGTGAACGCGCTTCTGGCGGTCTACGGAGATGACCGGCTGACGCGGTGCGCCCGCGCTGACCCAGGAGACCTCCCATCAAGCCGATGCGTTCCCAGTTGCCCGCTGCGTCTCATGAAGGGTCGCCGGGCATGTCGCCCACTTCGCCCTTGCGCCTCTGCCTCGCCGTGCTCGCGCGATGCCTCGCGGTCTGCGGCCTCATGTTGGGGGTGGCGTGTGCTTCCACTCCGCCCGTGCCGGCCGTGGACGCGCGGGCCATCATCGCGGACGCGCGGAAGATCGTGACGCGGGATGGGGTGGAGGAGCTGCTCAAGATTCCGGTGGGCGGGACCGAGCAGTGGATATCCGTCCGGGGGCGTGACCGGGACAATCCCATCCTGCTGATGATCCACGGGGGACCGGCCTCCCCGGAGCTGCCGACGAGCTGGGCCTTCCAGGGCGGCTGGGAGGATTTCTTCACCGTGGTGCAGTGGGACCAGCGCGGCAGCGGCAAGACGTACACCGCGAACGACCCTGCCCGCATCGCCTCCACGTTGTCGCTCGACCGCATCACCGAGGACGCCGCCGAGGTCGTCCAGTACCTGCGAAGCCGCTATGGCAAGGACAAGGTCTTCGTCCTGGGACACTCCTGGGGGAGCCTCGTTGGACTGGGCCTGGCCCACCGCCATCCCGAGCTGCTGTTCGCCTACGTGGGGATGGGGCAGGTCATCAGCGGCCAGGAGAACGAGCGCGTCAGCTATGCCCTCACGCTCGCCGCGGCGGAGGCCGCCCACCACACGGAAGCCCTCCAGGAGTTGAAGGCGCTCGCGCCCTATCCGGAAGCGGACGGGTCGCTGCCCCTCCAGAAGATCGGCATCGAGCGCAAGTGGTCCAACGCGTTCGGAGGCCTGGTGCATGGCCGCGACGGCATCCTCCACTACCTCAACCTGGCCGAACTCTCCCCCGACTACACCGCTCAAGACGTGGCGGCGATGGACCTGGGCTCCCAGCTGTCGTTGCCGCGCCTGCTGCCGGACATGGCGCGGTTCGACTTCCTGCGGGTCACGGACTTCGGCTGCCCGATCATCCTGTTCGCGGGGCGGCACGATACGACGACGCCCTCGCAGGTCGCGGCGGACTGGCTCCAGCGGGTGCGTGCGCCGGGCAGGCAGCTCGTCTGGTTCGAGCACTCCGCCCACATGATGATGGTGGAGGAGCCCGGACGCGTGCTCCTCCACCTGGTGCAGGACGTGCTGCCGCTGGCGGCGCGCGGCCCGGCTCAGGCTCAGTACTCGTGCTGGATGAGCCAGAACACTGCCGTGCGGTGCGACACGGGGAAGTAGACGATGTAGAGGTTGTGGAAGTCGTGCGCGCCCGCGGCCACCAGCGGGTCGTCGTAGAAGTGCGCCACCTGCGGCACCTCCGTGCCGTTGCCCAGCTCCTGCGGCAGCACCTGGCCCAGGTCCGGGAAGGCCCACGCGATGCGGCTCGCGAAGTCCGCGTACGTCAGGTTCGGATATCGCGTGAACTGCACGCGTGGGTCGGTGGACAGCTCCGGCAGCGCGGCGAAGGCGCCCTCCACCACCCAGTCCAGCTGCGTGGCCTGCGTGCCCGCGATGGAAGGCACGTTGAACGTCCAGAGGAACTCGTCGCAGAAGTTCTCGCCCGTCTTGCACCACGTGTGGCCCGTGGCCCGGGCCTCGTTGATGGCGTCGTTGTCCTCCAGCGCCGCGAGGGGCAGCGGGCCCGCGCCGTAGTAGCGCTGGTAGAAGTCCTTGCACACCGGCCACATGCGCGACGTGAAGGCGGCCTCGCCGTTGGCGCACCAGGCCTTCTGGCCGGAGGGCACCGCGCACTCCGCCAGCCAGGCGTTGTGCGCGTCCTGCGCGTCCGTGCACTGGGGCAGCGCCTGCGCCGGTGTCACCTGCTGCGTCTCCACCACGCTCTCGTCACACACCTCGATGCGCGTGGCCACGTCCAGGTCGCACGCGGTGAACAGGTCATCCTGCGCGCAGGCACTGTTGAGACAGCCCAGCGCCAGGCGGAACTGCTTGCCTGCGCCCGTGCCGGTGCTCACCACCGCCAGGTATTCGCCGCCCTGGGCCAGCGTCAGGCTGGCCACCTTGGACAGCTGGCCGTAGCCCGCGTCGTCGTCCTGCGCGAGCACCGTGGTGCCATAGCTGCCATTGGCGTTCTTCGGGCCGTAGATGAACAGGCCCGTGTCCAGGTACATGCTGCTGCCCAGGTGCGTCACCTCCAGGCTC
This sequence comes from Corallococcus caeni, assembly GCF_036245865.1. Classification (NCBI taxonomy): domain Bacteria; kingdom Pseudomonadati; phylum Myxococcota; class Myxococcia; order Myxococcales; family Myxococcaceae; genus Corallococcus; species Corallococcus caeni. Next base: position 286,194 of record NZ_BTTW01000002.1, read on the forward strand.
ACCTGCGCGCCCGCGGCCACGGTGAAGCTGAAGGACAGGTACTGCGGGTTCGTCGTGAACCGCGTCTGCACCGCGTCGTTCAGCCCCACCGGGCCCAGGAACGCCGTGCTGTCCACGATGTTGCCGCTCGGGGGCGCGGGCGGCGGGTACAGCACCGGCCGCGTGCTCGCACCGACCTCCGCGGGAGCCTCCGCGGACGCCACCGGCTCCTGCGACGGACCACACGCCGCAATGAGCAACGACGGCACCAGCCACCACAGCCGAGTCCAGGCGTGACGCATGAAACACTTCCTTGTCTTTGAGGGAATGCAGCTTTGAGACGGGAGGCGTGTTTCACACCCGGAGGTAGGCGTTCAAGTCACAACCGGTTCACGGGGCCGGAGGCAGGCCCTGGAACCAGGTGGCGTAGGGGGTGTTGCGCACGAGGCGCCGGTTGAGGTCCGGCGTCCCGTCCGTCCACCACGGCGGGCCCCGTTCCCCCAGGCCCACCTTGGCACGGTGCACGCGCTGACGGGCGCGGTGTTCCGCTGCCACGTCCCGCGCGCGCTTCGCCCGGCCCACGTCGGCGCGGGCTCGCATCAGCGCGGCCACCAGCAGCGCCCGCTGCCGGGGCCCGAGCGCCGGGTTGGAACGGCGCCACAGCCGCCCATCCACCACCAGGTAGCGCCCATCCGGGGTAGTGGGGGGCGGCGGCTTCGTCACTGCTTGACGGGATACAGGAAGCGCAGGATGTCGCCGAAGCGCGCGCTCCACGACGCCTCGTTGTGCTGGCCTCCCTCCACCACCGTGTACTTGAGGTCGCTGCCCAGCACCCAGCCCTTGGTCACCAGCGCGTCGCGCAGCGCCTCGGCATCCGACACCGTCTCCGCCTGGCTGCCGGAGCCCTCGTTGGTGCCGATGTCCTCCCAGATGCGCAGCGCGGGCTTCGTGCTCAGGGCGTTCACCTCCGAGAGGAGTTCCCGGTCCGCCCACCACACCGACGGCGACACCACGCCCAGGCGGCTGAAGACGTCCGGGTGCTTGAGCCCCAGCGACATGGACACCAGCCCGCCCAGCGACGAGCCCGCGAGCCCGGTGAACTCCGCCTCCGGCTTCGTGCGGAACTCCGCGTCGATGCGCGGCTTCAGCTCCTGGATGAGAAACTGGCCGTACACGTCCGCGCGGCCCGCGTCCGGGTACTCCGGCGGGAAGGGCACGGGCGTGTACTCCGCGATGCGGTCGCTGGTGTTGTAGACGCCTACGATGATGAGCGGCTCCACCTGGCCGGACTCCACCAGCGCCTGCGCCGTCTCATCCACGTTCCACTCCCCGGCGAACGCGGTGCTCACGTCCATCAGGTTCTGGCCGTCGTGCATGTAGAGCACCGGGTAGCGGCGCGCGGTGTCCGCCTCGTAGCCGGGCGGCAGCCAGATGATGACGTCGCGCGGCTTGAGCGTGGGGTCCGCGGGCACGACGTTGCGCAGGTAGCGCACGTCGCCGGTGAGCGGCGGAGGCGGCGGGGGCGTGGTGAGGTCCGCCCAGCCCTTGACCACCACGGGCACGCGCTCGAAGCCGCCGCCGGTGGTGAAGGTGTGGTTGGCCACCTCCGCGCCCGTGTCGCTCTTCTCCACCGTCTCCCACGAGCCGCGCGTCACCTTGAACTCCAGTCCCGTACCCAGGGCGAAGGTGACGGCGCCGGCGTAGGCGTTGTCCACGGCCTTGTAGAGCTCCACCTCCGCGCCATTCCAGTTCCCCAGTTCCGGCTGGTTTCCGGACAGCCACACCTTGGCTTCCACCGGCGTGATGTCCGGCACCTGGACGATGAACACGGTCCTCGCGCCTGTCTGCCCCCCCTCCGCGCCGAAGCGCTCCACCGTGAGGGCGACATTCTCCTCGTTCTCATGGACGGTGACGGTGCGCTCGGCTTCCGGCGCCCCCTGCGCGTCCAGCGCCACCTGGGCCGTGGGCGCGGTCATCCGCACGGCATAGGTGAAGGCGGTGTCCTTGGGCAGCCGGGCCTTCAGGCTGAACACCCGGCCCCCCTGATAGACGAGCTCCAGGCCCCGCCCGTCCGTGCCGCTGAACGTGGCGCTGGGGCCGGTGAGGAAGAGCTCCGCGTTGGCCGGCGTCTCCGGCGGCACGGTGAGGTCGAACTGCACGTCGGAGAACAGCTGTTCGACGGGCTTCGGGTCGTCGGACCTGCAACCCCAGAGGGCCGTCAGCGCCAGGACAAGCAACAGGGTGGGCCGCGAGGGCCGGAAGGACGACAACGCCATGGATGGATGGGCCTCCGGGGGCGCGAAGACAGGCCCCCTCGTGAAGGCGCACCCTAGCAGCGCGCCCCGACACCTTCAGGCGGGCCCGGACAACCCGGACGTCCGGTGTGGACCATCCCCGGAGGCAGGCACTTGGCAGATGATGGACAGTGCCTACCTTGCGCCGCGCACCGGGGAGGGCGGGACACATACCGCCACCCCCCTCAAGCGAAGGAGTCGTACCGCATGAAGAAGCTGACCCTGCTGGCCTTGACGCTGGGCGCCCTGTCCGTGGGCACGGGCTGTCACCGCAACACCCGCGAGGCCGCCAAGGACGACATGGAGGAGACCGGCGACAAGGCCAAGGACAAGGCCGAGGACGCCGCCGACGCCACGGGCGACGCCATGGAGAAGGCCGGCGACAAGGTCGAGGACGCGACGGACAAGTAGTCTCTCGCGGAGGGGTGAAGGCCCGTGGGTCCGGTGTCGTCTTCCGGAGGCGGGTCGGGTCGCCCTGACACACGCACCCCGGACGCCGGAACCCTTCGCGGTGCCGGCCTCCGGGGTGTTGTCGTTCGCGGGCTCGGTCCAGGAAGCTCCAGATGCTCAGGTACAGGCGGAGCGGCTGGCTGCCGCCCTGCGTGGTGCCGTAATCCGACGGTGGACGTGAGCTGCCGGTCATCGGCGCCGTTCTGCGTGGCGCTCTGGCGATGAGCGGCGCGCCGCTGTTCACACGCCAGGTGGCCTGTTCCTGCGCGCTGGCGGTGTTGCTGATGGACGTGCGCGCGCTGACGCGGCCCAGGTGGTCGAAGCGGGCGAGGCGCGGGGAACAGCCCTCCCGGGCGGTGCACGAGGCCATCCCACCCGTCGTAGCGGATCCACCGCGAGCAGTTGAGCCGCGGCCACAGCGGGTTGGAGCCGCTGAGGGTCCGACGGTGTCCTTGCCGTCATGGGAGACGCGCTTCGAGGACGCGGGCAGGTCCTCGTGGGCCGGCGCGGACAGCAGCAGGCCTCCGAGCGCGAAGGAGGAGACGGCCAGCGAGCGAAGCCAGGACGGAACGAGGCCCGGCAGGCCTTGCGAGGAGTGAGGGGGCATGTGGCAATCCCTTACGCGGAAGGGGGCCGCCCCCCGACGCTTGAGGTCGGAGGGCGGTTTCCCGTCAGGGCAGGCCCCGTACCTGGGATTGCGGCGTGTCTGCGATTGTCGCTGGCTTCGGAGGGAATGCTTGGATTCAAACTATTTTCGCGAAGTCTTTTCTTGCATTGGGATTGTATCCCTCCGCGTTACGCGAACCCCGCCGGGTGTAGCGCGGAGGGCTACAGGCCGAAGAAGGCGTTGATGCTCTGGGTCAGGACGGTCTGGTTGCCCATGCCGGTGGCGCTGTCCCACGCGCGGCCCACGGGGTTCAGGCCTCCGCCAGGGCACACCGCGACGCCCTCGACGGCGATGGCGTAGCCACCCCGCGCGCGAGCCTGGGGCTGCCAGAAGTCGATGTTGCCGTTGTAGGCATAGAAGGCCTCGCCGGACGTCTGGACGTAGCCGGAGCCGCTGCCCGAGTTGCTGACGGTGGCCGACACGTCGAAGTGGCTGTCAGGGTGCGCGAAGCGGGTCTCGTTCAGCAGCGGGCTCAGGCTGTTGCCCAGGTGGTACTTGCTCTGCTCCTTGGCCGTGGCGTTGAGGATGGTGGGCGGGGGGAAGGGCGTGGGGCTGTACGCGCCAACGATGCCGGTGATGCGGCCGAAGTGCCTGAACCGGCCGCTGCACGTCCCCGCGCAGGTGCTGTAGACGGGCTGGGGCATGAGCACGGACTTCACCAGCCCCCCCGGCTGCCGGATGCCGATGTGCTGCTGGAGGATGGAGCCCAGCGACTGGCAGCGCAGGTTCAGGGTGACCCGGCTGCTGCCCTGCGCGGACAGGCGCGCGTTCGAGGGGCGGGTCCTGCTCAGGGGGCGCGCGTACAGTTCGTGCGCCGCGCCCAGGCCCGTCCCCTGCGTGTTGCTGCGCGCATGGGAGGCCTCCCAGGAGCACCGGCAGCCCGTGGCGGGGCCGTACCGGACCAGGCCCTGGGCGTAGCCGAGGACCTCGCCGTACAGCGCGGGCTCGCGCCGGGCCACCTCGTGCACCAGGTCGAACTCCTTCTCCCCCAGTTCCTTCTCCAGGGTGGTGAGGGTCTTCTGCAGGGCGTCACTCACGTGCAGGACCTCGCGGCTGGCGGAGATGCCCGGGGCGGCCGTCAGCTGACAGGTCTTCTCGTCCTCGCAGGCGAGGCTGACGTCATAGGGCTGGCTGGCCAGCTCCTCGCCCTTGTCGCTTCGCAGCACCAGCTTCTGCGCCCAGCCCGTCTCCCACGGCTCCTGCACGGCGCCGGTGAGCTTCACCTCTGTCTCCTCGCCGGCCTTCGGCGAGAGGCGCTCGCTCGCGGTGGGCTTGTCCGTGCCGTCATAGGACAGGACCTCCACCTCCCCGGGCAGCGACGAGGACTCCGCGGCCCAGCGGATGCGCGCGGTCAGCTCGCCGTCCTGCATGGACACGTCGACGATGGTGGCGGGGGCCTCCTCCGATTCGTCGGCGTGGGCGGGCGCGGCCACCAGCAGGCCGCCCATGGCGAACGAGGAGAGGGTCAGGGCGCGAAGCCAGGACGGGGCGAGGGGGGAACGACGGGGCATGGTGCAGTCCCTTGGGAAGAAGGTTCCGCCATTGCTGACACGGGCTGTCAGGATTGGCGGGCCGCCCAAGAGCAGGTTGCGTGCCATTCATGGGCACCCGCGGGGAGGCGCGCCCGACGCTGTTTTTGTAACGCGAAACGCTACCCGGGCCGGCGCGGGCCCACGGCTTCGGGCGGTCCCGGTGCGTCGTCGCCATGCTAGAACGGGCGGGTGATTCCCGCCCTTTCCGGCCCGGGCATGCAGGCCGCCCGCGCGGGCGTCGCGCGGCTCGCGTTCGAGCGCTCCGGCCCCCGCACCGTGGTGCGCACCGCGCTGGCGCACAGCCCCCTGCGGCTGCTCACACCGCGCAACCACGGCCACGCGGCGTGGGCCTATACCTCCTCCTTCGGCGGCGGCCTGGTGGACGGGGACCACCTGCGGCTGGAGGTGGACGTGGCGGACGGCGCCTCCGCGCTGCTGGCCACGCAGGGGGCCAACCGCGTCTACCGTTCGCCCAATGGCTGCCGCAGCGACCTCCAGGCGCGCGTGGGGCGGGACGCGCTGCTGGCGTGGGTGCCGGACCCCACCGTCTGCTTCGCCGGCGCCCGCTATTCACAGACATTGGACGTGACGCTGGCGCCGGGCGCGTCGCTGGTGCTCGCGGACGTGGTGACGGCGGGGCGCAGCGCGCGGGGCGAGCGCTGGGCGTTCCTGCACTACGCCTCGCGCCTGCGCGTCGCGCGGGAGGGCCGCGCGCTGGTGGATGAGCGGTGGGTGCTGGACCCCGCGCACGGCGCGCTGCCGGAGCGGCTGGGCCGCTTCGACGCGCTGGCGTCGGTGCTGCTGGTGGGGTCCGCGCTGGCCTCCGCGCGGGAAGCCCTGGCCGCGCGCGTGGCGGGCCTTCCGGTGAAGCCCCGCGCCCGGGAGGTGGTCTCCGCCAGCCCCCTGGGCGAGGACGGCCTGCTGTTGCGCGTGGCGGCCGTGTCGCTGGAGACGCTGCTCGGCACCACGCGCGACTGGCTGTCGTTCCTGCCGGGCCTGCTGGGGGACGACCCGTGGGCCCGGCGGGTGTGACTAATAGCGGGTGATGTCGAACGCGCTGTAGTTCGAATACAGCCGGTCGATGTGCTCGGCCGTCAGGTTCACCGCGTCCTTGTGGTTGTCCGTCTTCCACTCGGCGGTGTTCGCGTCCAGCAGGCGGTTGGGGCCGTCCGTCTTGTGCAGGCCCAGCACGTGCCCTTCCGCGGCCTCGCCGCCCTTGCGCAGGCCGATGCGGTAGTGGCCGTTCTCCTTCGTGCCGTCGAACAGCTTCTGCGCGAAGGTGCTCCCGTCGATGGGCTCGAAGTCCTGCACCTTCACGCCCGGGTGACCGCCGCCACGGCCCGTGCGGAAGTCGTCCACCAGGTGGCCGATGGCCTCCTGCTTCTGGGCGATGTCGTCCTTGTCCTGGTGGAGCTTCGCCATCCCCTCCTTGAGCTCCCGGGTCAGCTGGCCACGCTGCGCCTCCAGGCCCTGACGCTGCTCCGTCGTGAGGCCCGGGTTCGTGAGCAACTCGTTGATCTGCTTGCGCTGCGCGCTCTTGCCCTGGAGTTGCTTCACGTCGTCCTGGAGCTTCTCGGCGTCGGCCAGGACCGCGCCGTTCAGCTTCGAGAGGGCGTCGCCCTGCAGGTGCTCGGCGTGCTGCTTGTCGATGAGCTTGCCGAAGTGGTTGTCCGTGAGCTTTCCGAAGGACTGCGAGCCCTTCAGCGGATCCCCGCCGGCCTCCTTGCCGGTGCGGATCCACTCGGAGGTCATCGCGCTGCACACGCCCGCGTCCGTGCCCGCGGGCAGGCCCGGCCTCTTCAGCATCGGGTGGCCGCCCTGGTCCGTGTAGCGCAGCACCTCCGAGCCCGGGACCTCCTGCTTCATCTCCTGGACCACCTGCTGGATTTCCGGGCGCACCGCGGGGGCCTTGCCCTTGCCCGGCGTGCGGCCCATGGCCAGGTCGGCGATTTCCGTCTCGGAGAGGTGGGGCGACTGCAACTGCGGCCCCTGGAGCGAGTGCGCGTCGATGTTCGGGCGCGACGACGAGGAGGCCTGGGGACTTCCGGATGGCTTGAACCCGTCCCCCTGCGGCGTCTTGTCCGGCGTGCCCGGCCGGGACACGGCGGGCGTGTTCGCGGGCGTCGTCACCTGCGCCGGGGGCTTCGTGGAGGTCGTCCCCTGCGCCACCGTGTTCGTCACCTTCGGCGGGGCGGGAGGGGCCTTCGGCGTCTTGGGGAAGCCGGCCTTGAAGCTCTTCATGGGGGACTCCAGGAGGGGGAGGACAACACTGGACGTCCTCCCATCCTGGCCCAGGCTGACGCGTCGCGCTAGGGTCTGGCCGGCCGTCGCATCCCGCACCCCGAAGAGCCCAGGGAGTCGGACCCCATGCATCTGTCCCCCCGTGACGTGGACAAGCTGCTCCTGCACCAGGCGGGCGTCGTCGCCCAGAAGCGGCTGGCGCGAGGCCTGCGCCTCAACTACCCGGAGGCGGTGGCGCTCATCGCCACCCAGTTGCTGGAGTACATCCGTGACGGCCGGAGCGTGGCGGAGTTGATGGACCTGGGGCGCCGGTTCCTGGGCCGCGCGCAGGTGATGGACGGCGTGCCGGAGATGCTGGCGGAGGTGCAGGTGGAGGGCACCTTCCCGGACGGCACCAAGCTCGTGACGGTGCACCACCCGGTGGTGGCGGAGCACGGGGACCTGTCGCTGGCCCTCTACGGCAGCTTCCTGCCGGTGCCGCCGCTGGAGCGCTTCACCGTGCCCGCCGCGTCGCCGGAAGGTCCCCCCGGCCACGTGCGCGCGGCGGACGGCGCGCTGGAGCTCAACGCGGGCCGTGAGGCCATCACCCTGCGCGTCACGCACACCGGCGACCGGCCCGTGCAGGTGGGCAGCCACTACGCGTTCGCGGAGGTGAACCGCGCGCTGGTGTTCGACCGGGGCCGCGCCTACGGCCACCGGCTGGACATCCCCGCGGGCACGGCGGTGCGCTTCGAGCCGGGCGAGGTGAAGACCGTGTCGCTGGTCCCCATCGCGGGCGAGCAGGTGGTGCGCGGCGGCAACGCGCTGGGCAGCGGCAAGGTGTCCGACGCGGGCCGCGAGCGGCTGCTCCAGGCCGTGCGCGCGCAGGGCTTCGGTCACCAGTCCGAGGCCGATGGGAACGACGAGAAGGAAGAGGAGGGCCGCTCATGAGCCGCACCATGGACAGACGCCACTACGCGGACATGTTCGGCCCCACCACGGGAGACCGGGTGCGGCTGGGCGACACCGGCCTGTGGCTCCAGGTGGAGCGCGACGCCACCGTCTACGGCGACGAGTGCAAGTTCGGCGGCGGCAAGGTGCTGCGCGAAGGCATGGGCCAGCGCGCGGGCGCGGGCGACGCGGACGCGCTCGACTGCGTCATCACCAACGCGCTCGTGGTGGACTGGACGGGCATCTTCAAGGCGGACGTGGGCATCAAGGCGGGGCGCATCTCGGCCATCGGCAAGGCGGGCAACCCGGACGTCATGGCGGGCGTCACGCCGGGCATGGTGGTGGGTGTCACCACGGAGGTCATCGCCGGTGAAGGGCTCATCCTCACCGCGGGCGGCCTGGACACGCACATCCACTTCATCAGCCCGCAGCAGGCGGACGAGGCCATCGCCAGCGGCATCACCACCTGGGTGGGCGGCGGCACCGGCCCCGCCACCGGCACCAACGCCACCACCTGCACGCCGGGCGCGTGGAACCTGGCGCGCATGCTGGAGGCCACGGACACGCTGCCCCTGAACATCGGCCTCACCGGCAAGGGCAACACGTCCCTGCCGGACGGCCTGTTGGACCAGGTCCGCGCGGGCGCCATCGGGCTCAAGCTGCACGAGGACTGGGGCACCACGCCCGCCGCCATCGACACGTGCCTCACGCTGGCGGACGCGGAGGACGTGCAGGTCACCATCCACACGGACACGCTGAACGAGTCCGGCTACGTGGATGACTCGCTGGCCGCGTTCAAGGGGCGCACCATCCACACGTACCACTCGGAGGGCGCGGGCGGCGGCCACGCGCCGGACATCATCCGCGTGTGCGGCGCGCCCAACGTGCTGCCCAGCTCCACCAACCCCACGCGGCCGTACACGGTGAACACGCTGGACGAGCACCTGGACATGCTCATGGTGTGTCACCACCTGGACCGCGAGATTCCGGAGGACGTGGCCTTCGCGGAGAGCCGCATCCGCGGGGAGACGATTGCAGCGGAGGACATCCTCCACGACCTGGGCGCCATCAGCATGATGGCCTCCGACAGCCAGGCCATGGGCCGCGTGGGCGAGGTCATCACCCGCACGTGGCAGACGGCGCACAAGATGCGCGAGCAGCGCGGCCGGCTCCCCGGCGAGCAGGGCGACAACGACAACCTGCGCATCCGCCGCTACGTGGCGAAGTACACCATCAACCCGGCCATCGCCCACGGGCTGTCCCACGAGGTGGGCTCCGTGGAGGTGGGGAAGCTGGCGGACCTGGTGCTGTGGCGGCCCGCCTTCTTCGGCGCCAGGCCGGAGCTGGTGCTCAAGGGCGGCCTCATCGCGTGGGGGCAGATGGGCGACGCGAACGCGTCCATCCCCACGCCGCAGCCCTTCATGATGCGCCCCATGTTCGGCGCGCGCGGCCGGGCGCGGGGCTCCACGAGCGTCGCCTTCGTGTCCGGGCGCGCGCTGCGAGAAGGCACCGTGCAGGGGCTGGGGCTCACCAAGCGGCTGTCCGCGGTGGTGAACTGCCGCGACCTGGGCAAGAAGGACATGCGCCTCAACGACGCGCTGCCCGTCATCACGGTGGACCCGGAGACCTACGAGGTCCGCGCGGACGGAGCGCTGCTGCGCTGCGAGCCCGCCGCCTGGCTGCCGCTGGCGCAGCGCTACTCGCTGTTCTGAAAGGGGCGCGCGCCATGGCTTCCGGCTGGAGGGTGTTGCAGCTGGCGGACTCGGGCTTTCCCACCGGGGGCTTCGCGCACTCGGGCGGATTGGAGGCCGCGGTGCAGGCCGGCGAGGTGCGCGGCCCGGGCGACGTGCGCCGCTTCGTGGAGGCGCTGGTGTGGCAGGCGGGCCTGGGCGGCCTGCCGCTGCTGGGCGCGGCGTGGCGCGAGCCCGGCTCCCTGCCCGCGCTGGACGCGAGAGCGGACGCGTTCCTCACCAACCACGTCGCGAACCGGGCCAGCCGCACGCAGGGGCGGGCCTTCCTGGACACCTGCGCGCGCATCTTCCCGGAGGCCGTGGGTCCGGTGCGCGAGGCGGCCCGCGCGGCCGGCGTGAAGTTCCACCACGCGCCCGTGTTCGGCGCGGTGCTGCGCGCGCTGGACGTGGAGCGGGAGGACGCGCAGCGCCTCTTCCTGTCGCTCACCCTGCGAGGCGCGCTGTCCGCGGGCGTGCGCATGGGCGTCATCGGCACGCATGAGTCCCACCAGGTGCAGCACGCGGCCACGCCGCTGCTGGATGCCGTCCTGGAGCAATGCACGTCATTGGGCGTGGAGGACCTGGCCCAGCCCGCGCCGCTCTGGGACCTGGTGGGCGCGACGCATGACCGGCTGTACTCCCGGCTGTTCCAGTCCTGAAGGCAGACACGAAAGGAATCGCGACATGCACGACGACGACCACCGCGGCCATGGGCAGGACGGGCACGAACACACGCACGAGGACTGGGACCACCCGGGCCACTTCGACGCGCGCGACAAGCCGCACCGGCGCGACTATTCGCAGCGCGCCTTCACCATTGGCATCGGCGGGCCGGTGGGCAGCGGCAAGACGGCGCTGGTGCTGGCGCTGTGCAAGAAGCTGCGCGACCAGTACCGCCTGGGCGTCGTGACCAACGACATCTTCACCAAGGAGGACGCGGAGTTCCTGGTGCGCAACCAGGCCCTGTCCCCGGAGCGCATCAAGGCGGTGGAGACCGGCGGCTGCCCCCACGCGGCCATCCGCGAGGACATCAGCCACAACCTGCTCGCGCTGGAGCAGTTGATGGAGGAGCTGCACCCGGAGCTGCTCATCGTGGAGAGCGGCGGCGACAACCTGGCCGCGCAGTACAGCCGCGAACTCGCGGACTACACGGTCTACGTCATCGACGTGGCCGGCGGGGACAAGGTGCCCCGCAAGGGCGGGCCGGGAATCACGCAGTCGGACCTTTTGATCATCAACAAGACGGACCTCGCACCGCACGTGGGGGCGGACCTGGGCGTGATGGAGCGCGACGCCCGGAAGATGCGCGGCGAGGGGCCCTTCGTCTTCACGCAGGTTACGCGGGATGTCGGTGTGGATGCGGTGGTGGGCCACCTGCTGGATGCCTGGCGGCGACGATAGCCACCGGACGAACAACCCTTTCCGCTGACCCCCGTCCGGCATGTGCGGGCGGGTTGTGTCAGGGTGCCCGCCGTGGAACTCCTGGAGCGCGCACGTGTGGAGTGGGTCGCGGCGGCGGTCGGCCTTGTCGTGGGCACCTCGATGGTGTTCGTGCCCTATGAGTTCGGCTCCGTCCTCTTTCAATTCATCTATCCGCACATCCGGCTGCTGGGGAGCGGGTTCCTCGTCGGCGCGGGGATGATGCTCGTCGCGCTCATGTACCCGGCGTGGCCCGCCTTCGTGGGCCGGGTGGGACGCGCGTTCATGCTGGCGGCGCTGGCGGTCTACTGGTGGAGGGTCTGCGTCCTGTCCGTGGGCCTCACGGGCACCGTCCTCTACCTGCTCCTGATGGCCCTGTTCGTCACGGAGCGGCTCACCCTGCGCCGGGGCCAGGGCCTGCTGCTGGTGTTCCTGTCCAGCGTGGCGCTGGGCTTCGGGGCGCTGATGATCTGGGCGCCCCAGGACTTCGTGCGCTTCGGCCTGGCGGCGATGGGGCCCTATGGGCGGTGGGTGGGGGGGCTCTTCGTCCTGCTGGGGCTGCTGCTCGTCGTGGCGCTGTGGCGCCGCAAGCCGCTCCAGTGCCGCCTGGCCCTGGGGGGCCTGGCCCTCCTGTTCCTGAACATGACGGTCGGGGTGGCGTCGTGGCGCTCGTGGTCGGGGTTGGGCGCGTATGCCGTGCTGACCCTGACGTGCGCGCTGCTGGCGGGTGTGCGCCGGTGGCCGTCGCTGGTGGGGGTGCGCTGGCGGCTGTTTAGAGGCATGGCGCTGGCGTCGGTGCTGCCCATCGTGGGCGTGGGCGCGGTGGCGTCGTACCTGGCGCAGAAGGCGCTGGAGGCGGAGCTGCACGGCAAGGCGCAGCAGGCGGTGGCCGCGGAGGCGGCTTGGCTGGAGCAGACGGCCGCCATGGCGAGCTCGCTGTTGCGCGTGTACAGCCGGGGGCCGGGCTTCGTCGCCCTGGTGCGCGAGGGGAACCGCGAGGGCATCCGGGAGCGGATGGCGCTGCTGGAGGGCCAGTCCGGGCTGTTCGACGCGGCCTGGCTGCTGGATGAGGCCGGCGACACGCTGATGCCCTCCGCGCGGCTGGACCGGGCCGACGGCGACTTCGCGCACCGCGCCTGCTTCCAGGACGCGGTGGAGGGCGGCGCCGAGGTGCGGCTGTCGCGGCCCTTCGTCACCCGTTCCGGCGAGCCGTACATCGTCTTCACCGTGCCCATGGACCGGGGCGCGGGCCGGCGCGCCTTCCTGGTGGGCGGGCTGTCCCTGCGGCGGCTGGGGTTGCAGCCGACGCTCGCCTCCCCCGGCTACAACGTGGAGATCTTCGACCACCGCGATGGCAGCCTCCTGCGTGAGACGGAGCGCGGGGCCGTGCTCTCCCGGGCGCCGGTGCTGGACCGGGTCAAGCCGGGCGCGCTGGCGCGGCCGGAGGGGCTGGTGGAGGTGTTCGACGACACGGGGCGCCGGATGGTGGTGGCGCACGCGCGGGTGAAGGGCACGCCATGGACGGTGGTGGTGACAGCGCGGCTGGGCGAGGCGTTCGCGCCGGTGACGCGCATGGGCGGGTGGGTGGTGGCCATCGCGGTGCTCGCGGGCGCCATCGCGCTGCTGCTGTCGCAGTGGGTGGGGCGGGACGTGGCGCAGCGGCTGGAGACGCTGCGGGACGGCTTCGCCGTGCTGGGCACGCCGTCGGCGGAGCAGCGCGTGCAGGCCCGGGGGGATGATGAGATTGCCCAGCTCGCCCTGGGCTTCAACGACATGGCGGCGCGCATCGACCGCACGCAGAAGGAGCTGCGGGAGGCCATCGCCATCCGGGACCAGTTCCTGTCCATGGCGAGCCATGAGCTGCGCACGCCGCTGACGCCGCTGAAGGCCACGCTGGACCTGCTCATCCGTCAGCTCGGCTCTGGCCAGGGAACGAACCCGGAGCGGCAGCGGGAGACCATTGCCCGGCTGAACCGGCAGGTGGACCGGCTGACGCGGTTGATTGGCGACATGCTGGACGTGTCGCGGCTGCAGTCCGGGCGCTTCACGCTGACCGTGGCCCCCATGGACGTGGTGGCGCTCGCGCGCGAGGTGGTGGAGCGCATCCAGGTCACGCGGCCGGAGCGCGCGGAGCAGCTGACGCTGGAGTTCCCCACGGAGTCGCTGGTGGGCTGGTGGGACGAGCAGCGGTTGGATCAACTGCTCACGAACCTGGTGGAGAACGCCCTGCGCTACTCACCTCCGGGGACGCCGGTGGTGGTGCGGGTGCGTGAGGATGCGGACGGGGTGCGGGTGGAGGTGGAGGACCGGGGCATCGGGATTCCGGAGGAGAGCGTGCCTCAGCTCTTCACGCCCTTCTTCCGCGCGCGCAACGCGACGGAGCACTACGCCGGAGGGCTGGGATTGGGCCTGGCCATCTGCCGCGAAATCGTGGAGCGCCACGGCGGCCGCATCGGCGCGAAGAGTGACGGGCCGGGCCAGGGGACGTGCTTCACGGTGAAGCTGCCCCGGTCGGCCGTCGCGGAAGCAGCCTGAGAGGCGACGGCGTGGCGCAGGGGAGCGACAACCTGGCCGCGTGGTCCCACCGGGTTGTGTACGCTGCCCCCGTGGGCATCCTGGAGCGCGCACGGGTGGAGTGGTTCGCGGCGGCCTTCGGGCTCGTCGTGGGCACCATGATGGTCTTCGTCCCCTACGAGTTCGGGGCCGCCGTCTTCCAGCTCATCTACCCGTACGTCCGCCCGCTCGGCAGCCTGTTCCTGGTGGGCTCGGCGCTGATGCTCGCCTCGATGCTGTACCCCGCCTGGCCCGGCATCGTGGGGTGGGCGGGGCGCGCGCTCTTCCTGGGCGCGGTGGCGTTCTACTGGTGGTCCGCCAGCATCGTGTCCCTCAGCCGGACGGGGGCCCTCCTCTACCCGCTGCTCGTGACCACGCTCCTGCTGGAGCGCATGGCCCGCTTCCAGGGGCGCGGGCTGCTGACGGTGCTCATCTCCAGCGTGTCGCTGTGCTTCGGGACGCTGATGCTCCTGATGCCCCACGGCTTCCTTCGCTTCTCCTTTCAGGGGGACGGGAGCGGGATCCGTCCGCTGGGGGCGGTCTTCCTGGTGGCGGGGGCCCTGCTGACGGTGGGGCTGTGGCGCCGGAGGCCCGGGGCGGCCCGGGTGGCCCTGGGCGGGCTGAGCGCCGCCTTCCTCTACATGATGGGCGTGCTGGCGGCGCACGCCTCGTGGATGGGGATGGGCGTGTACGGCGTGCTGTCCCTGGCGTGCGTGGTGTTGCTGGGGCTGCGCCGGGTGCCGGTGCCGGCCGGGGTGCGCTGGCGGCTGTTCCGAGGCATGGCGCTGGCGTCGGTGCTGCCCATCCTGTGCGTGGGCGCGGTGACGTCGTACCTGGCGCAGCGGGCCCTGGAGGAGGAGCTGCGCGGCAAGGCGCGGCAGGCGGTGGCCGCGGAGACGGCGTGGCTGGAGCAGACGGCCACGCTGGCGCGCTCGCTGCTGCGCGCGCAGAGTCGGGACTCGGGCTTTGTCGCCGCGGTGCGCGCCGGGGACCGCCAGCGCATGCGGGAGACGGTGGAGCTGCTGGAGAGCGAGGTCGCGCTCTTCGACGCGGCGTGGCTGCTGGACGCCGCCGGGGAGACGCTGGTGCCCTCCGTGCGGCTCAACCGCATCACCGGCAACTTCGCGCAGCGGGACTACTTCCAGGACGCGCTGAAGGGCGGCGACGAGGTGCTCCTGTCGCGGCCCTTCCTCACCCGCGCGAACCTGCCCTTCGTCGTCTTCACGGTGCCGGTGGACGCGGGGAACGGCGCGCGGGTCGTCCTCGTGGGCGGGCTGTCGTTGCAGCGGCTGGGATTGCAGCCGACGCTCGCCTCGCGCAGCTACCACGTGGAGCTGTTCGACCGGCGCGACGGGACGCTGCTGCGCGAGACGGACCGCGGCGACGTGCTCACCCGCACGCCCCTGCTGGAGCTGCTGGGAGAGGACGCGCTGGCGGCGCCGCAGGGGATGCTGGAGGTGTTCGATGAAACGGGGCGCCGCCTGCTGGTGGCGCACGCGCGGGTGGAGGGCACGCCGTGGACGGTGGTGGTGACGGCGCGGCTGCGCGAGGCGTTCGCGCCGGTGACGCGCATGGGTGCGTGGGTGGTGGCCATCGCGGTGCTCGCGGGCGCCATCGCGCTGCTGCTGTCGCAGTGGGTGGGGCGGGACGTGGCACAGCGGCTGGAGACGCTGCGGGACGGCTTCGCCGCGCTGGGCACGCCCGCGCGGGAGCAGCGGGTGCGGGCCGAGGGCGACGACGAGGTCGCGCAGCTGGCGTCGGGCTTCAACGACATGGCGGCGCGCATCGACCGCACGCAGAAGGAGCTGCGGGAGGCCATCGCCATCCGGGACCAGTTCCTGTCCATGGCGAGCCACGAGCTGCGCACGCCGCTGACGCCGCTGAAGGCCACGCTGGACCTGCTCATCCGTCAGCTCGGGTCCGGGCAGGGGATGAACCCGGAGCGGCAGCGGGAGACCATTGCCCGGCTGAACCGGCAGGTGGACCGGCTGACGCGGCTGATTGGCGACATGCTGGACGTGTCGCGGCTGCAGTCCGGGCGCTTCGCGCTGACGGTGGCCCCCATGGACCTGGTGGGGCTGGCGCGCGAGGTGGTGGAGCGCATCCAGTCCACGCGGCCGGAGCGACAGGGCTTGTTGTCCTTGGAGGTCCCGGCCGGGGCGCTGGTGGGCCGGTGGGACGAGCAGCGGTTGGATCAACTGCTCACGAACCTGGTGGAGAACGCCCTGCGCTATTCACCGCCGGGGACGCCGGTGGTGGTGCGGTTGCGTGAGGAGGACGGGCAGGTGCGGCTGGACGTGGAGGACCGGGGCATCGGGATTCCGGAGGAGAGCGTGCCGCAGCTCTTCACGCCCTTCTTCCGCGCGCGCAACGCGACGGAGCACTACGCCGGAGGACTGGGATTGGGCCTGGCCATCTGTCGCGAAATCGTGGAGCGCCACGGCGGCCGCATCGGCGCGAAGAGTGACGGGCCGGGGAAGGGCACCTGCTTCACGGTGTGGCTGCCTCGCGCGGCCGTCGCGGACGCGGCCTGATGCGCTACGTGGAGGCCAGGCCGTGCGCCGCCCTGGCGCCGTACGTCCAGTGCTACTGGGCGCTGGAGCTGTCGGGCGTGGCGCCTATGGGGGTGCACCGGGTGTTGCCGGACGGGTGTCTGGACATCCTGGTGGACCTGACGGACGGGGTGGGGCTGCGCGTGGTGGGGGCGATGCGGGCGGCGGAGGTGGTGCCGTTGTCGGCGCGCGCGTCCTTCGTCGCGGTGCGCTTCCGGCCCGGGGGCGCGCAGCCCTTCCTGCGGCTGCCGCTCCTGGAATTGACGGACGCGACGGTGGCGCTGGCAGACCTCTGGCCCCGCGAGGCGCGCGAGTGGCGGGAGCGGCTGGGCGAGGCGGCGGGGATGGCGGCGCGCTTCGCCCTGCTGGAGCGGCTGTTGCTGGACCGGCTGCCCGGGCGGGAGGGGGACGCGGGGGTGCGGCACGCGGTGGACCTCATCCTGGGAGCGAGGGGGCAGGTGCCGGTGCGGTCGCTGGAAGAGGTCATGGGGGTGGGGGCGCGGCAGGTGGAGCGGCGGTTCCACGCGGGGGTGGGTCTGTCGCCGAAGGTGCTGTGCCGCATCGCGAGGTTGCAGCACGCGGTGGAGCTGTCGCGGGGGCTGCAGGGGGCGGAGTGGGCGTTGGCGGCGGGGTACTACGACCAGGCGCACCAGGTGCGGGAATTCCGGGCGCTGACGGGGCTGACGCCGGGGGCGTACGTGCGCGAGCAGGCGGAGGTCGGATTCGTCCAATCCCCGGAGGAGGCGGGTGCGTAAGGTGGGGGTGTTCCCACTTGAGGAGGCAACCATGTCCACCGCACCGCAGCAGGCCGAGCAGCACCACCGCATCGACTACATCGAGCTTCCCGTGAAGGACATCGCGGAGGCGAAGCGCTTCTACGGCGCCGTGTTCGGCTGGAGGTTCGAGGACTACGGCCCGGACTACACGAGCTTCATGGACGGGAGGCTGAACGGAGGCTTCGACAAGGAGCGCGAGGTGTCGAAGGGGGGCGCGTTGCTGGTGCTCTATTCGAAGGACCTGGACGCGACGCTGGCGAAGGTGCGCGAAGCCGGAGGGCGCATCGTGAAGGACACGTTCTCCTTCCCCGGAGGCAAGCGCTTCCACTTCACCGACCCCACCGGCAACGAGCTCGCCGTGTGGACCGAGCCCTCCTGAAGCGCTGAAGGCCAGGAGCCCGGGCGGGGAGTTGGGTTCGGCTGCCTGCTTGGACGGAGGCTGGACAAGCTGTTTCGGTCCCAACACTCCCCGTTCACACGGGCCGTGCGGTGAGCAATGGTGCGGAGCGTGGGGATGATCCCGGTTCGCGTGGGTTCATGCCGCGCGGTAGAAATCGGGTCTGGCTCCTCCCTGGGAATGTCGCCCGTGCTCGTTACCGCCAACGCCACCGTCCTCCACGTCAACGACACGCCCGCGAGCCTCTACCTGGGCACCTTCTCCCTGCGCCAGGCGGGCTACCGCGTCCTGGAGGCGGTCACCGGCGGAGAGGCGCTGCAGCTCGCCCTCGACTCGCCTCCCGACGTCGTCGTGCTCGACGTGAAGCTCCCCGACATGAGCGGCTACGACGTGTGCCGGCTCCTGAAGGAGGATCCGCGCACCCGCGAGGTCGCCATCATCCACACCTCCGCCACCTTCATCACCGCGGAGAAGAAGGTCACGGGCCTGCGCGCGGGCGCGGACGTCTACCTCACCCAGCCGTTCGACCCGGAAGAGCTCATCGCCACCGTCAACAGCGTCCTGCGCCTGCGACGCGTGGAGCGCGAAGCCCTGGCGAACGCCGCGCGCCTGGAAGAGGCCGACCGCAAGAAGAACGAGTTCCTGGCCATGCTCGCCCACGAGCTGCGCAACCCCCTGGCCGCCATCTCCGTCGCGGTGCAGATGCTCGGGCAGAAGGACTCGAACGGCCTGTCCGAAGCGGACGCGCGCCGCCGCGACGTCATCGAGCGGCAGGTGAGCCACCTGCGCCACCTCGTGGACGACCTGCTCGACGTCAGCCGCATCACCCGGGGCAAGTACGCCCTGCGCCGCAGCCGGCTGGACCTCAACACCGTGCTGCAGCACTCGCTGGCCGCCGCCCGGCCCGTGATGGAGGAGCGCGGGCTCATCCTGCGCGAAGCCCTCATGCAGGAGCCCTGCTGGGTGGACGGCGACCGGACGCGCCTGGAGCAGGTCTTCACCAACCTGCTCGACAACGCCTCCAAGTATTCCCTCGAGGGCGGCATCATCACCGTGGGCGCCCATGTGGCCGAGGACTCCCGCGTGCGCGTGTCCGTGCAGGACACGGGCATCGGCCTGCGGCGGGAGGACCAGGAGCGCATCTTCGAGCTCTTCGCGCAGCTGGACGCGGGGCTCGCGCGCAGCCGGGGCGGGCTGGGCATTGGCCTGACGCTGGTGCGCAACCTGGTGGAGGAGCACGGCGGCCAGGTGGACGTCTTCAGCGAGGGCCCGGGCCAGGGCAGCCTGTTCACCGTCGCGCTGCCGCTGCTCACGGACGCCGCGCGGCCCGAGGCCACCGTGGAGCGCATCGAGTCCCGCCGGGGCGAATGGCGCATCCTCCTGGTGGACGACAACCCCGACGCGCGCGAGGGCCTGCGCGAGATGCTCCAGATGTGGGGCCACACCGTCGCGGTCGCCGAGGACGGCCCGGAGGCGCTCGCCATGGCGACCCCCGGCACCTACGACGTCATCATCCTGGACATCGGCCTGCCGGGCCTGGACGGCTATCAGGTGGCGCAGGAGCTGCGGGGCCGCGTGGCCTCGGACGCGCACCTCATCGCGCTGACAGGCTACGGCGCGCCGGAGGACCGGAGCCGCAGCGAGAAGGCGGGCTTCGACCTGCACCTGGTCAAGCCGGTGGAGCTGGTGGAGATCGGCCGCGTGCTCGCGCAGCTGGGCCCCGTGAAGCGCGGCGCGCCCCGCCGGCTCCAGGCAAGGAGCGCGTAGGGCCTCACGCCCGGGGCTGGAGCCCCGCCGCGGGCTGCTCCGCGCGGCCCGTCCAACGGTCGCGGATCCACCCCCGGGCGGGCTTCTCCACGCGCTCGTACGCGAGCACGCTCAGGCACCCCACGCCCACGACGAACGCCGCCACGGCCCAGGCGGACGAGGGCTCCGCGCCCAGCCGCTTGAGCACGGACTTCCAGGCGAACAGCACCGGCATGTGCAGGATGTAGAGCGCGTAGCTCGCCTCTCCCAGCAGCCGCAGCGGCCGCGACGCCAGCACCCGCGCCACCACCCCCTGGCTCCGGGGCAACAACACAATCAGCGCCGCGAACACCGGCGCCAGCAGCCCGTTGTGCAACAGCGGGAAGGGCAGCGACGTGCTCCCCACCAACGCCGCGGCCACCAGCCCTCCCAGCACCGCCAGCGCCACGGGACGCGAGCGCGGCGCTCCCCCCGCGCGCAGCAGGAAGAAGCGCCCCGCGAGGATGCCCAGGATGA
This sequence comes from Corallococcus caeni, assembly GCF_036245865.1. NCBI lineage: Bacteria > Pseudomonadati > Myxococcota > Myxococcia > Myxococcales > Myxococcaceae > Corallococcus > Corallococcus caeni. Next base: position 305,976 of record NZ_BTTW01000002.1, read on the forward strand.
ACTCCGGCAGCCGCGCCAGCGGGTCGAAGCGCAGCGCCAGCATCCACGGCCCGGAGTTGTACGCGGACGCCGTGCCTCCGGTGTGGTCCGGATCCACCAGCATGTAGAGCGCCGGGAACAGCAGCGCGGCCCCGTACGCCACCGCCGCGCCCACCGCGAGCGCCCGGGGCCCCAGCCGGCCCAGCCTGCCCGCCAGGAAGGGGAAGGTCGCGTAGAAGACCGCCTCCACCGCCAGTGACCAGCCCGCGCCGTTCCACGCGAGCGCCGTCCACGGCGCCCAGCTCTGGAGCAGCAGCGGCGCCAGCAAAAGCGCCCCGGCCTGCCGCGACGCCTGCGACGGATCCACCGCCCACGCGTCGTGCAGCCCCTTGAGGAACGCGGGCGCGGCGATGGCCAGCCCCAGCGCATAGACCGGGTAGACGCGCGCGAAGCGGGCCACCCAGAACGCCTTGCGCGCCTCGCGCGTGTCCGGCGGCCGCTCCAGGTAGTTGTAGCCAAGGATGAAGCCCGACAGGACGAAGAAGAAGCTGACGCCCACGTACCCGCTGTCGAGCAACCCGTGCAGCCCCGGCGGTGCCTCCGTGCCGGTGAAGACCAGGTGATACACGTGGTAGGCGACGACGTGCGCGGCGGCGAGGAACCGCAGCCCGGTGAGTGCGTCCAGGTGCTGCCGGGAAGAAGGCATGACGCCCGCGAGTCTCGCAGCCCCGCGCGCCCCCCTCAATCCGCCCCGGCGCCGGCCGCCCGGCCGCCCCGACGCGGTCGTCCAGGCCGTTCCGACTGTCGGACAGGTTCGGTGTGGCGCTGCCGCGACGCGCCGTGTGCCCTTCGCGCGCGAAGCCGGAAATGGAGCCCCCCACTTCGGCGTAGAACGGGCCACATGCTCAGCCTGCGCAACCTGGTGAAGGTGTATCCGGGCCCGGTGACGGCCCTTCGTGGCGTGGACCTGGACGTCCCCAAGGGGATGTTCGGCCTGCTCGGGCCCAACGGCGCGGGCAAGTCCACCCTGATGAAGATCCTCTCCGGCCTCTTGGAGCCTACCTCCGGCGAGGTGACGCTCGACGGCCTGGACCTCGTGCGTCACCCGGAGGCGCTGCGCCCGCACCTGGGCTACCTGCCGCAGGAGTTCGGCTTCTACCCGTACCTCTCCGGCCAGGACATGCTCCGCTACCTGCTGGAGCTCAAGGGCGTCACCGCGCCGCAGGGGCTGAAGGCCCTGTGCGCGCAGCTGCTGGAGCGCGTGAACCTCACCTTCGCCGCGAAGCGCAAGGTGAAGGAGTACTCCGGCGGCATGCGGCAGCGGCTGGGCATCGCGCAGGCCCTGGCCGGAGACCCGAAGCTCCTCATCGTGGACGAGCCCACCGCGGGCCTGGACCCCGAGGAGCGCCAGCGCTTCTACCGGCTGCTCGCGGAGGTGGCCCACGAGCGCACGGTGCTCCTGTCCACGCACATCGTGGAGGACGTGGCCATGCTCTGCCCGCGCTTCGCCGTCATCCGCCACGGCCGCGTGATGGCCATCACCAGCCCCACGGAGGCGAAGTCCGCCCTCCACGACACCCTCTTCGAAGGCACCGTCCCCCCGGCCGACATGGCCGCCTTCCAGCAGGCCTGGCGCGTCACCCAGGCCGTGCTCTTCGAGGGCAGGAACCGCGTGCGCATCCACGCGGCCCCCGGCACGCCCGTGCCCCCCGGCTTCGAGCGCACGCCGCCCACGCTGGAGGACGCCTACCTCCTCCTGATGAAGGACGCGCCCGAGCCCGGGGCCCAGGTGCCCGCCCCGGCGGTGAGCGCGTGAACGCGTCCCGGCTCTGGCGCGTGGCGCGCACCGAGTGGCGCCACCAGGTGAGGCGCCCGCTGTTCTGGGTGCTGCTCGTGCTGCTGGTGGCCGTGGTGTGGGGCGTGTCCTCCGGCAACGTCACCATCGACGCGGGCAGCACGGAGGTGGGCGGCAAGAAGGCGTGGGTGACCAGCGCGTTCGCCGTCGCGCAGACGGTGCTGCTGCTCACCTTCATGCTGTTCATGTTCTTCGTGTCGGTGGGCGCGGGCATGTCCGTCATCTCCGACGACGAGGCCCGCGTGCAGCCCATCCTGCACACCACGCCGCTGACATCCGCCGAGTACGTGTGGGGCAAGTTCGCGGGCGTGCTGGGCGCGTACGTGCTGGCGCTCGCGTGGATGATGGGGCTGCTCGTCTTCTTCCACCACGTCGTGCCGGCGGGCGCGGACGCGGAGTTCCGCGGGCCCTTCGCGCTAAGGAACTACGTGAGCGCCGCGGTGTGGTTCGGCCTGCCGCTCATCGTCTTCATGGCGGGCGCGGCCTTCGCCACGGGCGAGCGCACGCGCCGCGCGGTGCCGGTGTACTTCCTGCCGGTGGGCCTCTTCTTCCTCTGCGCCTTCTTCCTCTGGGACTGGTCCCCGGGCTGGTTGGATCCGCGCGTGAACCGGTTCCTGATGGCGCTGGACCCCGGCGGCTTCCGGTGGCTCACGGAGACGTGGATCAAGGTGGACCGGGGCGTGGACTTCTACAACACGCAACCCGTGGGGCTGGACGCCCTCTTCGTCACCAGCCGCTGCGTGCTCATGGCCCTGGGCCTGGGCGCGGTGGCCTGGACCGAGCGCCACTTCCGCCGCGCGCTCCGGGGCGAGGTGCGCACGAAGGCCCCGCGCAAGGGTGGAGTCCTCGATGCGCCGCCGAAGCAGGTCGCGCTGTCGCACGCGGAGGCGCCGCTGTCCGCGCTGCGCATGGGCGTGCGGCCACCGGGCTTCTGGACGGGGCTGTGGACGGTGACGCGCGCGGAAGGGCGGGGCCTCTTGTCGCAGCCAGGGCTCTACCTGTTCCTGCCGCTCCTGATGTTGCAGATGGTGTCCCAGGGCGCCACGGCGGTGGGCCCCTTCGACACGAGCCTCCTGCTGGTGCCCGGCCGCTTCGCGGTGCGCACGATGGCGCAGGCGTCGGTGCTCGTGTGTCTGTTGTTGATGTTCTACGTGGTGGAGTCGCTGGAGCGCGAGCAGGCCTCCCACTTCGCGCCCATCCACGACGCGACGCCGGTGCGCACGTTGTCGGTGCTGCTGGGCAAGGCGCTGGCGAACAGCCTGGTGGCGGTGGCGCTGCTGACGGCCATGGCGCTCGCGGGCACGCTGGTGCAGGTGTCGCAGGGCAGGGTGCCGCTGTCGCTGACGCCGTATGTGCTCGTGTGGGGGCTGTTGCTGTTTCCCACCTTCCTCTTGTGGACGGGCTTCATCCTGGCCGCGCGCTCGGTGGCGGGAGGCCGCTTCGGCACGTACGCGCTGGCCCTGGCCGCGCTGGGGCTCACCGGCTACCTCGCCGTGCGGGGGGACCTCACCTGGGTGACGAACTGGCTGCTGTGGGACGCGGTGCGGTGGACGGACCTGGGCGCCTTCCAGGTGGACCGCGCCGCGCTGGTGCTCAACCGCGTGGCCGCGCTGGGAGGGGCCGTCTTCTTCACCGCGCTGGCGGTGCGCCTGGACGGGCGTCGCGTCCGCGACTCGGTGACGACGCTGGAGGGACTGAAGCCCGCGGGCCTCGCGCTCGGGCTGTGGCGACTGGCGCCGTACCTCGCGGTGCCGGCGGTGGCGTTGGTGTGGCTGGGCATCCTCGTGGGACAGGGCCACCAGGGCGCGGCGGCGAAGAAGCACGCGAAGGAGTACTGGCAGAAGAACCTGGCGACGTGGAAGGACGCGCCGCAGCCCATGCTGGCGGACGTGGACCTGGACGTGGACCTGGAGCCGGAGGCGAGCGCCTTCCGCATGAAGGGCACGTACACGCTGATGAACCGGCACGGCGTGGCGCTCCCTCGCTTCGCCTTGAGCGGCGGCGACAGCTGGACGGACGTGCGCTGGACGCTGGATGGCAGGGACGTGACGCCGGAGGACCGCGCGGGGCTGTATGTCTTCACGCCGTCCGCACCGCTGGCGCCCGGGGCGAAGGTGACGGTGGGCTTCCAGTACGCAGGCCACGTGCCGGACGGCGTGTCCCGCGCGGGCGGCGCGTTCAAGGAGTTCATCCTCCCGTCGGGCGTGGTGCTCACCAGCGAGACGCCCACGTTCGCCCCGGTGGTGGGCTACGAGGAGGAGCGCGGCATCGACCCGAGGGAGAACAAATACGAGCCGCGCGTTTACGCGGACGACTTCTACGAGGGGCCCACGGAGTCCGCCTGGGGCAGCAACATGCCGTTCCCCTTTCGCATCCGCGTGAGCGGCCCGGAGGCCTACACGCTCAACTCGGTGGGCGTGCGGGAGAGCGACACGGTGAAGGACGGCCGGCGCACCACGGTGTGGCGCAGCGATTACCCCGTGAGCTTCTTCAACGTCATCGCGGGGAAGTGGACCCGCGTGGAGGGCGCGGGCACGGTCGTGTTCCACGACCCGGCGCACGGCTACAACGTGCCGGAGATGATGCGGGGGCTGGAGGCCGCGCGCCGGTACTACTCGGAGTGGTTCCACCCGTTCCCGTGGGCGGAGCTGAAGCTGTCGGAGTTCGCCGGCCTGGACAACTACGCGCAGGGCTTCCCCACGGACATCACGTTCTCGGAGTCCATCGGGTTCCTCACGCTCACCACGCCGGAGTCGAACGCGGTGCTGCTCGTCACCGCGCACGAGGCCGCGCACCAGTGGTGGGGCAACCTGCTCATCCCCGGCAAGGGCCCCGGCGGCAACGTGCTGTCGGAGGGGCTGTCGCACTACTCGTCGCTGAAGCTCATCGAACAGCTCGACGGGCAGGAGGCGCGCAGGCAGACCGCGAAGCGCATGGAGGAGCGCTACGGCAAGGACCGGCGCGTGGACGCGGAGCAGCCGCTGGTGAAGCTGGACGGCTCGCGCGACGGCGACACGGTGGTCCTCTACGAGAAGGGCGGCTGGACGTTCTGGATGCTGGAGGAGTTGATGGGCCGCGACGCGATGCACGCGGGGCTCCAGGCCTTCCTGAAGCAATACATGAACAACGCCGACCATCCCGTGCTGCAGGACTTCCTCGCGGTGATGCGCCCCTTCGCGCCGTCTCCCGAAGCCTTCGACCGGTTCACCCGGCAGGCCTTCTTCGAGGTCGTGGTGCCCGAGTACCGCGTCACCGACGCGCGCGTGACGAAGGAGGGCGGCCAGTGGGTGACCACGGCGACGGTGACGAACGTGGGCGCGGGCCGCATGCCGGTGGAGGTGGCGGTGACGAAGGCCGCGGAGGCCGCCGCGCCCGAGGAGGCCTCCAAGACCGTGACGCGCGTGGAACTCGACGCGGGCGGATCCGCGAGGGTGACGCTGCGCTCGGGCTTCGCGCCGGAGCGGCTGGTGGTGGACCCGGACGTGCGCGTGCTCCAGCTGCGCCGCGAGCAGGCCCAGGCCGCGCTCACGCCGCCGTGACGCGATGACATGACACGCTGACACCCGTGCCTCCGAGCACTGGAGACACGGTGTCACGGTGTCGGGCCTCACCGGCGCGCGGCGCCCTCTGGGAGCAGGCTGGCACATCGATTGCGATGGGCCTTCCCCGGCATGGCGGACCTTGGGGGTCCGGCTCCATGACGGGGGTTCATCACATGGTCTCGATGCAGTGGAAGCTGGGTGTGTCGCTGGTGCTGCTGTCGGCGGTGGCGTTGGCGAAGGACGGCGTCACCACGGGGTCGTTCCCGGTGGAGCGGCGCAACGTGGTGACGGTGTCCGTCCCCATCCAGAGCCTGAATCAGCTGTCGCTGGAGGGGGAGCGCGTGATGGGGGAGCGCTTCTCCGTGGGGCTGGGCGTGTTCGCGTCCTTCAACCACGACCGCTCGCGGTTCGAGGAAGCGGAGCCTGGCGGGCTGGAGGGCTTCAACCGCACGGTCTATCAGTTCGGCGTGGCGCCCTCGGTGCGCTTCTACCTGACGGGCCGGGCACCCCAGGGGCTGTGGCTGGCACCGCGCGTGGAGGTGGGAGTGGGGCGGAGCTCCAGCACGATGGTAGGGAACCTCCCGGACGACCTGTTGAGCCATGACAGCAAAGCGGACTTCTGGTCCGTGGGTGGGTCGGCGGTCCTGGGGTACAGCGTGGTGCTGGAGCCCGGCTTCACGGTGCAGGGCGGCGTGGGGCTCGGGGCTCGCCGCGAAGCGCTCGCCTACGACTCCTTGCGCCTGGGCCCCGTGGACGAGACGAGCGTGGAGCGCATCCACCAGTCGGCGTGGTTCCTCTCCCAGCGCATCCTGCTCAACGTGGGCTGGGCGTTCTGACGGTCAGGGCACGTCGGCCTGCGTGCTCACGGTCCACGGCGTGCGCGTGGTGTCCACCCACAGGAGCTGGAGGTCCCAGCTTCCGGGCGCGGCGCCGGGCGTGTCGGTGGCGACGGCGAAGACGCGCGTGTCCGGTTGAGGCGTCACGGAGAAGCTCGTGCGCGGCGCGCGGTTGGCGTCGTTGGACGGCACCACGCCCAGCGTGACGGTGCCACCGGAAGGCAGCGGCAGGCCGTCCTGCGCGGTGGCGGTGGCGAAGGGCACGTCGAGGAAGGGCGCGTCCGGCAGCACACGACGCTCCGAGCCCAGCGGCCCCACGTCCACCGCGGGCGTGTTCGCCGCGGCGTGCACCCAGCGCAGGCGCAGGTTGGAGGGGTCGCTCGCGAAGCGGTCCGTGAGGGGCAGCAGCGTGAACGGGGACGCCGAAGGCCGGGGCGGCGCGAGGTAGCCCGCGGCGACCATCAGGTAGCGCTCGCCCGGAACGAGCGTGGGCGTCGTCGCCGTCACCACTGGTGCGCTCGTGGGCCGCTCCGTCCCGGGCGCGGCGGCGAAGAAGTCCAGCGTGTACGTGCCCGGCGGCACCTGGAGCGGCGAGGACAGCGCGCCGTACGCGAGTCCGCCGGACAGCTCGCGGTCGCTGGCGAAGAGGTCCAGCGCGGGCGCGTCCGGCGACGCGTGCAGCACGTACACCGTCGGGTTCTGCCGCAGGATGGCCAGCGTCCCGTCGCGGCCCGCGGTGAGCAGGGAGAAGCCGTCGCCCGCTCGCGCGGGGGCGGACATGAGGCCGGTGGCGACGATGAGCGTGTCCGTGCCGGAGCCGGCCGCGGGCACGGTGAAGGACGTCAGCGCCCGGCCACCGGTGCGCAGGCCCACCTGGAACGCGGCGCCCGAAGGCAGCACCCACGCCTGCTCGCCGGAGTCCTTGAAGCGCGCGAGGGACGCCACCTCCACCGAGCCGTCATTGCCCAGGTCCACGTCCACCGTGGGCGCGTCCGTGCCGGCGTTGACGATGCGCACGCGCGTCTGGCCGCCGTCCGCGGGCACGGTGTTGTCGCGCAGCAGCAGCGTGCGCAGCGCCGCGTCGGAGTCGGAAGAGGAGAGGGCGCCCGCGGCCACCACCGTCCAGCGCGTCCCGGCCTCCATGCCCACCGGCTGGGACACGACGGGCCGCGAGTCCGCCGCCGCGCCCGTGGGCCGCAGCTCCACGGTGACGGCGCCCGCTTCGCGCGTGAGGTAGGGCGTGGTGGCGCCATAGGCCACGGCCCGCGCCACGGGCGTGGGGTTGCCGGCGAGGTAGACGTCCATCGCGGGCGTGCCCGGCGCGGCCTGCACGATGCGCAGCTGCGCCTGGGTGGGCGGCACGAGCACCGGGCCGTCCTGCGTCGGAGGCGTGCCGGAGTCCTCCGCCGAGCCGCCTCCGCACGCGGGCGCGAACACCCCCAGCGCCGTGAGCGCGACGACCCGCAGTGTCTTCCCCCGCATCCAGGCCATGTCGAAGTCCCCTCCTCGGCGGGCCGCGGACGCGGCTCGGCACCGATGTCGACAGGGGTAAGGGTGGGCATCACCTCCACGCGGGCGAACCCCCACGCAAGGGCCACTGTCCGCCTCCGACGGTGTGCACCGGCGCACGTCGCAAGTCCCTGGCATCACGGGCGCGGGGCCTCCCGCGAAGACGGCGGGTGCGATCACCCGGGCGCGGAGCGTGACACCGCCCCGCCTGGCCGGCCGCCGCACCGCATCACCGGCCCGGGGCCATTCCCTGTTCAAAACGCGTCATCGCGTGGGTGGGGGGAACGGCGCGCGTGGGTGCCGGGAAGGGCGACGGCGCTGGTAGGGTCGGCGGCACCATGACCCTCGCGTCCCTTCCGCTCATCGTGTCCCTGCTCGCGGCGCAGACGCCCGCGCCCGCGCCGTCGAAGCCGCCCCCCGCGCCGGCCGCCGCGAAGGCGCCGTCCGCCGTCCCCGGCATCGCCCCGCTGCCCGGGCTGCCCAACCTGTGGGCGAGCGGCGTGCCGCCAGTTCCGCCCGCGCTCTCCCAGCGCGTGCAGCAGTACCTGGAGTCGCGCTCCGCGCAGCTGTTGGACGTGACCGGGGATGGTCAGCAGATGCTCATCTCCACGCGCTTCGCGGACGTCAATCAGCTGCACGTGGTGGAGATGCCGCTGGGCGCGCGCACGCAGCTCACCTTCACGAAGGAGCCCATCAACCGCGCGCGCTTCCTGCCGGGCAACCCTCAATTCATCTTCTACCTGCAGGACACGGGCGGCGGAGAGTTCTTCCAGGTGCTCAAGCTGGACCGGCGCACGGGCCGCTCGGAGCTGCTGACGGACGGCAAGAGCCGGCACGAGGAGCTGGTGGTGTCGCGGGACGGGAAGTGGCTCGCGTACGCGGGCACGGGACGCAACGGCAAGGACACCGACGTCTACGTGGCGCCCACGGCGGAGCCCAAGCAGGCAAAGCGAGTGACGGAGGTGGAGGGCAGCTGGGCGCCGCTGGAGTTCTCCGAGGACGGCTCGAAGCTGCTGGTGCGTCAGTTCCGCGCGGCGGATGACTCGGACCTGAGCGTGGTGGACTTGAAGACGAACGCGCGCACGCAGCTCACGCCCAAGGAGGGCAAGGGCAGCGTGGAGGCCGCCGTCTTCACGCACGACGGGCAGGGCGTGTACGTGTCCACGGACCGCTACAGCGACTTCGCGGAGGTGTACCGGCTGCCGCTCACGGGCGCGCCCCCGGCGGCGCCGCCGTCGCTGACGAAGTCGGTGCGCTGGAACATCGACCACCTGGAGCTGTCCCCGGACGGGCGCAAGCTGGCGGTGGCCGCCAACGAGGAGGGCTACGGCCGGTTGTACCTCCTGGACACGCGCACGCAGGCGCTGTCGCCGGTGGAGACGCCGCGCGGGGTGCTTTCGCAGCTCCGCTTCCCGTCGAAGCGGTCGGACCGGGTGGCGTTCTCGCTGACGTCGGCGCGCGTGCCGCTGGACGTCTTCACGGTGGACCTGGGCACGAAGAAGACCACGCGCTGGACGCGCTCCGAGGTCGGCGGGTTGGATCCGGAGACGTTCGTGGAGCCGGAGCTGGTGCGCTACCCGTCCACGGACGGCGTGAAGGTGCCGGCGTTCCTGTACCTGCCGAAGAACGCGAAGGGGAAGGTGCCGGTGGTGGTGATGTTCCACGGCGGCCCGGAAGGCCAGAGCCAGCCGAGCTTCAGCGCGCAGATCCAGCTCATGGCGACGGAGCTGGGGCTGGCGGTGCTGCTGCCCAACGTGCGCGGCTCGGAGGGGTACGGCAAGGCGTACCGCGCCATGGATGACGGCGTGAAGCGCGAGGCGAGCCTGGCGGACATCGGGGCCACGCTGGACTTCGTCGCCTCCCGGCCGGAGCTGGACGCGGCGCGCGTGGGCGTCTACGGCGGCTCCTATGGCGGCTACATGACGCTGGCGACGGTGGCGTTCTTCCCGGAGCGCATCAAGGCGGCGGTGGACGTGGTGGGCATCTCCTCCCTGCCGTCGTTCCTGCAGAACACCCAGGCGTACCGGAGGGACTTGCGGCGCGCGGAGTACGGCGACGAGCGCGACCCGGCCGTGCGCAAGGTGCAGGAGCGCATCTCGCCGCTGGGGTCGGTGGACAGGATTCGCGCGGCGCTCTTCGTGCAGCAGGGAGCGAACGACCCGCGCGTGCCGCAGTCGGAGGCGGAGCAGGTGGTGCAGGCGGTGCGCAAGAAGGGCTCGGACGTCTGGTACCTCCTGGCCACGGACGAGGGGCACGGGTTCCAGAAGAAGACCAACCGGGACCTGGCCCAGACGACGGCGCTGATGTTCTTCGAGAAGCACCTGCTGGGCCCGGCCGCAGGGCAGGGGAGCGGGGCGGCAGGCGGGAAGTAGCCCCCGGCGAGCAAGGGCCCGTGCTCGGGCGATATGGCGCCGCCCCGGGCACGTTGCACATTGTCAGTGCTGGCGAAGTGCGTTCCCGGAGGGGCGTGTCCATGAATCGCTACGGTCGGTCATTGCGTCGGGGTGTGGGGGTGTTGGCGGTGCTCGCGGGGGTGGGCGGCGCGTTCGCGGGCTCCGAGCAGGATGAGGTCTCCTTCAACATCGCGCGGACGCAGTTCAACCTGCGGATGACGGCGGACAACGTCACCGGACAGGCGTTCCAGGTGTCCCGGACGCCGGGCGAGCTGCGCGGCCGCGTGGCGGACGTCCCGGTGGCGCTGAGGCTGGAGGACGAGAAGGTGAAGGGCAAGCTCGGGTCCTCGGTGGTGAACCTGGACGTGAAGAAGGACGGCGACACGGTGAAGGCGAAGGGCGGCTTCGGTGGCCGTCCGGTCACGCTGACGCTGTCGCCGCGGGAGATGACGGTGTACGTGCACGACTGCACGTACCGGCTGAAGGCGAAGGAGCCGGGCCGCACCTACGAAGGGCCGCGCAGCTGCGACCCCTCGCTCACGCCGCCCACGGAGATCAAGCTGCCGGACGCCTTCCTCGCGGCCTCGCCCGAGGAGCAGGCGTCGCTGCTGCTCCTGGCGCTGTAGTTTCCCCATGGGCTCGGGGCGCGATGACGCGTCCCGTTTCCCGTGGAGAGCGGTCCTGGCACCGGATGCCGTCGGTGCTGGGACTGCTTTGGGTGTGCGCGTTGACCGCGTGCGCGAGCAGTGACTCCTTCGAGCGGGAGCCCTTCGAAGAGGCGGCGGGTGACGACGTCCCGGCCGAGCGCGCGCCTCGCGGGAGTCTGGTCCTTCGAGCAGCTCGCGTACTGGTACGTGGGAGGCTTCATCGCGAAGGGCATGCTCGGGGCGATGGAGGCCGTCGCGCCCACGGTGGTCTCGGTGCTCGGCAGGAGCGGCGCGAAGGGCGCGCAGTGGTTTCGCACGGTGCTGATCCGCACGCCGGCCGCTGAACGTGAAGCCCTCCAGCGAATCTGGATGAAGGCGGAGGCGGAGGGGCTGGCGGCGCTCGAAGCAGGAGAACAGGCCGAGCTGCGACACATCCTGGCCCGGGTCGAGAAGGCTCTGCATGAGCCGCTCGACCGGCAAGCGAAGAAGCGGTTACGGCAATGGGCACGGCGTGAATACTTCGAAACCGTGAACCCCCGGCTCGCCAGGGAGCTGGGACCCTTGCGGATGGAGGAGTATGAGATCCACCACCGCGTCCCCCTGGAGTATGCGCGCCTGTTCCCGCGCATGGACATCCACCAGGGGACGAACCTGGTCGCGGTCGAACGCACGGTGCACCGGAGCATCAACCGGGTCTGGGAGTCCGTGGGGCAGCAGTCCCAGCGGCTGGACAGCAGGCGGTGGAGGAACTCTCCCGGGTGATCGACCAGCAATACGGTTCGTGGTTCCATCGCGTCCACGTCCCCGCGGAATCCGCTTCCGCGCTCGCGGAGCAGAATGCGCTTCGCGCGGTGAAGGCGCTGCTGGAGCGGTGAAGGGAGCGCGGATGGAGTCCCCTCTCAAGGGCCTTGAGCGACTGATGGCACAATGCCGCGAACAGCGGCTGCCGCTGCGTCTGGGAACGGCCTCCACGGAGGACTCGACGGGCCGGGAGTTGTTCCCAGGGCAGCCCCTGGACCCCCTGCTCGCAGCTGTCTTCAGGCGGATAGGGGACGCGCGAGTGGCGGAGCTCGTCCTCTACCCGCTGCAAGGAGAGCACGGAGTCGTGGCCATCAACAGGACGCTCCGGGAGCGGGGAGAGGCTCCTTTCCCGGAGTGCCTCGTGTTTGGCCAGGTCCCGAGCCTGGCGTATCGGTTCGCGCTCGTGCCTGGACTCGCGGACCCGCACGGGCTGCAACCCGTGGTCTTCATCGATGACCACAGCGAAAAGGAAGTCCTGCCGGTCGCATCGAACCTCGATCGTTTCTTCGATGCCTATGCCCGGAGCATGGAAGCATGGGATGACATGGACTTCCCGCGCTTCGAACCCGAGCGCATCGCCGAGGACACCGTCCTCGTGGAGATGATGCGCGCGGGGCGCTTCGACGGACTCGTGACCCGGGACGAGGAGAGTCAGCGCTGGATGCGCCAGGTGCTCGGCCTGTGACGCCCCGTGCGCTCTGCCTCCTCATCGCCTTCACCGCGTTCGTGACCGCTGTGGGCACGGCCGTGTGGCTCGCGTGGCCAGGCCCGGACCTCGCCGCGCAGGCGGACCTGTCGGACGACCCCGTCCACCTGAGCTTCGAAACCAGCAACGACCCGGACAGCGCCGCGAGCGAGCCTCCCGACGTCGTCGTGCTGAGCAACGGCATCCGGCTCACGAACGTCCCCACGAACTGCCACGCCGACACCCGGGGCTCGCTCCTCTGCGAGGACCGCTGCGACGCGGATGCCGCATGTCCCGCCGACACCGTGTGCGCGCACCACCCGGACTTCGGCTTCCGCGACTGCCAGCCCCTGCACCGCTACTGCGACGACGCGTCGGACTGCACCCCCTCCGACACCTGCCACCCCGTGGACACCTCCACCTCGAGCCAGGTCCTCCGCCGCTGCGTGCCGCGCGGAACCCTGCCGGCCGGGGCGCGGTGCACGGGCTACGCACGGGAGCTGGAGGGCCAATGCGCGCCGGGGCTCCTCTGCGTCCATGAATACTGCGGCCCTCCGTGCAACGTGCACGACGCGAACGCCTGCGCCTCCGGCACCGAGTGCGCGCCCAATCCCTACCGCGTCCTCGGCGCCTGCGTCCCCAGCTGCCGCGACCGCGCCTGCCCCACGGGCGAGCGCTGTGAGACGGACTACACCGGCGAGGTGCCCATCTGCCGCCCCTTCATCGGGCCCGCTTGCCTGGACGCCGCGCCCTGCGCCGCGAACCAGGACTGCCTGCGCGGCTTCGCCGAGCCCACCCTCGAAACCGAAGCCTTCGAGTGCCGCGCCCGCTGTGATGACAAGGCCCCTTGCGACAAGGGCCTCACCTGCGACGAGACCAGCGGCTACTGCTTCCAGCCCTGCACCCGCGACACCGACTGCGCCGCCCCCGAGCGCTGCCACGTCCTCCACCGCCGCGAATCCCAGCGAGGCTGCGGCTTCATCGCGGAGGGGCTCCCCGCCTTCCACCGCTAGCCGCGCGGCAGCTCCACGGTGAAGGTGGAGCCCTCGCCCAGCACGCTCTCCACCTCGATGTGGCCGCCCATCGCCTCGACAATCTGGCGGGCGATCCACAGCCCCAGCCCGAAGCCGCCGTAGTTTCGCTCGGACACCGCGCGCTCGAAGCGGTGGAACAGGCGCGGCAGGTGCTCCTTCGCGATGCCGATGCCGCCGTCGCGCACCCGCAGCCGCGTCCGGTCGCCCTCCACGTCCAGCGACACGTGCACCGGGTTGCCCCGCCCGTACTTCAGCGCGTTGGAGAACAGGTTGGTGAAGACCTGATCCAACCGCAGCCGGTCCCACTGGCCGCGCACCTCCGGCGCCAGCGCCAGCTCCAGCGGCGTGCCCGAGCGCGCGTACTCCGGCTCGAAGCGCTCGGCCACCTCCCGCACCAGCGCCCCCAGCTCCATGGGCTGCAGCACCAACTCCAGCTTCCCCGCGCTCAGCCGCGACACGTCCAGCAGGTCGTTCACCAGCAGCGTCTGGCGCTTCACCTGCCGGTCCACCCGCTCCAGGCCGCGCTTGAGCCGCTCCAGGTCGAAGCTCGCCCCCGACCGCGCCAGCCCCGCCAGCAGGCTCTGCACCTGGAGCTGCAGCGCGCTGATGGGCGTCTTCAGCTCGTGGCTCGCGATGGACAGGAACTCCTCGCGCAGGCGGATGGCCTGACGCGCGTCCCGGTAGAGGCTCGCGTTGTCCAGCGCCAGCGCCGCCCGCCGCGCCAGCTCCTGCGCCAGCGCCAGGTCCTGCGCGTCGTACGCCCGCTTCGACGTGACGAACGTCAGCGCCCCCAGGGTGTGCCCCCGCACCCGCAGCGGCACGCACAGGTACGCGCACGTCCCGCCGGCGCGCGCGCTCGTCGGGTCCCTCTCCGACAGCCCCGAGCGCGTCTCCGGCCTCCCGGACTGGATGACCCGCGCCACCACCGCGAGCCCCGGGGGCGGCACCTCTCCGTCCCCGCCCCCCGCCGTGGCCACGCAGCGCACGCCGCCGGACTCGTCCTCCAGGAACACGCCGCAGGCCTCCGCGTACTGCGGCACCGCCAGGTGCGCCACGCGCTCCAGCGTCTCCTCCTCCTCCAGGCTCCCCGCCAGCACGCCGCCGGCCTCCGCCAGGAAGCGCTGCGCCGCCTCGCCGCGCTGGCGCTCGGTGACGTCCACCATCACGCTCAGGCACTGCGGCGGGCCGCTCGCCGGGTGCACGCGCCCGGTCCACATGGCCACCTGCACCGCGCCGCCGTCGCGCCGCCGCGCCGCCAGGGGCGCTCCGTCCAGCACCGTGCCCCGCGTGGCGCGCTCCAGCCCGTGGCGGAACGCCTCCCAGTGCTCCGGCGGCACCGCCGGCAGCACCTTCCCCATCACCTCCTCCGCCGTCCACCCCAGCATCCGCTCCGCGGCCGGATTCCACAGCCGCACCGTGCCGTCCGGGTCCAACAGCATGATGGCCATGGGGCTCGCCTGGATGATGGCCTCCAGCGTGCCGTGCGCCTCGCGCAGCGCCGCCCGGGCGCGCTGCTCCCGCTCCAGCAGCCGCGCCCGCGCCAGCGCCTGCGCCGCGTGGTGCGCCACCAGCTGGAGGAAGGCCCGCTCGTCGTCGTCGAACCCGTGCGGCAGGCCGAAGGTGAACACCAGCGCCCCCAGCGCCCGCCCGTCCGCCACCAGCGGCAGGCACGCGGAAGAGGGCGCAGGCCGCTCCGACCCCGACAGCGCGTCCTCCGCCATCAGCCACACCGGCCGCGACTCGCGCAGCACCCGCGCCACCGGCGAGTCCCCTTCCAGGGGCAGCCGCTTCAGCCGCTCCGCCGCGTCCGGCGTGCAGCCCGCGCAGCGCAGCAGCGTGGCGCTCGTCGCGTCCGGCTCCACGCCCCACAGCGCCCCGGCCTTCGCGTCCGCCACCGCCAGCCCCTGCTCCAGCACCACCTCCGCCACGCGCGACGCGGTGAGCGCCTCCGACAGCTCCGCGGTGACGTGCTGCAGCCGCGCCAGCCGCCCCGCCGCCACCTCCGCCGCCTGCCGAGCCTGCCGCTCGGACGCGTAGGCCCGCGCCACGTCCAGCGCCAGCGCCGCCCGGTCCGCCAGCTCCTGGAGCAAGAGCTGCTCCCCGGACTCGAACGACGCGGGCTCCGGCGCCTCCCGCCACACCGTCAGGGTGCCCAGCGCCCGTCCCCGCGCCCGTAGCGGCAGCACCAGCACCGCCTCCACCCCCTGCGCCTCGCCCGTGTCCAGCACCTCCGCCGCCACGCCTTCATCCGCGCGCATCCGCTGGGAGAACAGCGCCTGCAGCCGCACCCGCGCCTCCGGCACCGCCGCCGCCGACGCCACCGTGCGCAGCCACAGCCCGTCCTCCGACAAGAGCCGCAGCGCGCACGCGGAGCCCAGGATCGGCACCACCAGCCCGCACAGCCGCTCCATCACCGCCGGGGGCTCCAACGACGCGTCCGCCAGCAGCCGCGACGCCTCCGCCAGCAGCGCCAGCCGCTCTTCGATCTCCGGAAGCCGCGCTCCGTACTGCCGCGCCTCCCCCAGCCTGGTTGCGACCATCGTCATGCGACTCCCCCCGTTGCATCCACCATGGGAACACGGCCCCGCCCGCGGCGCTCTGCGTCCCAGGTCCCGTCATCCCTGATTTCTGCGGATGCTCGACACCCACCCACCGGAAGCGTTGGTGACGGGCACCCTCCTCGTTCCGCGGCCCGGCACCCTCGGGGGCATGGCGCCAGACGCGCACATGGGAGCACCTGGAGCGGTTGGAAACCAAAGGAGTGTCCAGGCTTCGGTTGCGGCGGGCCCGGGTTCGGCTAAAGCGGGGGCCGTGAACGCACCCTCGGAATCACCGGCCGCCCCCACGGACGGGCCGGACTCTCCCAAACGCATCGCGATGCTGGCCCTGAGCGCGCTGGGCATCGTCTTCGGAGACATCGGCACCAGCCCGCTGTACGCCCTGCGCGAGTGCTTCACCGGCCCGCACGGCATCACCCCGACGCCGGCGAACGTGATGGGCGTGCTGTCGCTCATCTTCTGGTCGCTCATCATCGTCGTGTCGGTGAAGTACCTCCTCTTCGTGATGCGGGCGGACAACCGGGGCGAGGGCGGCATCCTCGCGCTCATGGCGCTGGCCATGCAGCGCCCCCGGGGCCAGGCGCACCGCGCCCGGCCCGTGCTCATCACCCTGGGCATCTTCGGCGCGGCGCTGCTCTACGGCGACGGCCTCATCACCCCGGCCATCTCCGTGCTGAGCGCGGTGGAGGGCCTGAGCGTAGCCACGCCCGTCTTCGAGCCGTACATCATCCCCATCTCGCTCATCATCCTGGGGCTGCTGTTCCTCGTGCAGAGGAAGGGCACCGGCGGCATCGGCGCGGTGTTCGGCCCCTTCATGGCCCTGTGGTTCGTGGTCATCGCGGTGCTGGGGGTGAAGGAGCTCCTGCACAACCCCGCGGTGCTCTGGTCGCTGTCGCCCGTGCACGGCGTGCACTTCTTCATCGACAACGGGGGGCACGGCTTCCTGGTGCTGGGCGCCGTGTTCCTGGTGGTGACGGGCGGCGAGGCGCTCTACGCGGACATGGGCCACTTCGGCGCGGGCCCCATCAAGCGCGCGTGGTTCGCGCTGGTGCTGCCCTCGCTGGTGCTCAACTACCTGGGGCAGGGCGCGCTGCTCCTGCGCCACGCGGAGGCCGCCCGCAACCCCTTCTTCCTCCTGGCCCCCGACTGGGCCCGCTACCCGCTGGTGGCCCTGGCCACGGGCGCCGCCGTCATCGCGTCGCAGGCCCTCATCTCCGGCTCCTTCTCCATCACCCGCCAGGCCATGCAGCTGGGCTACAGCCCGCGCATGGAGGTGGTGCACACGTCCGCGGAGGAGATGGGGCAGATCTACCTGCCCGGCCTCAACGGGGTGCTGCTGGTGGGCGTGGTGGCGCTGGTGCTGGGCTTCGGCTCCTCCAGCCGGCTGGCGGCGGCGTACGGCATCGCCGTGACGACGACCATGGCCATCACCACGGTGCTCGCCTATGTGGTGGCCCGCGAGCGCTGGAACGTCGGCCGCGCCGTGGCCCTGCCCATCGCGGGGGTGTTCCTGCTGGTGGACCTGTCCTTCTTCGGCGCCAACGCGGTGAAGATTTCCGACGGCGGCTGGTTCCCGCTGCTGCTCGCCGTCTGCATCTTCACGCTGATGACCACTTGGAAGCGCGGCCGCGACATCCTCGCGGCCAAGCTGCGCGCGGCCAGCCTGGGCCTCAAGGACCTGCTGGGCAGCTTCGGGGACCACCCGCCGGTGCGCGTGCCCGGCACCGCCATCTTCATGACGGGCAACCCGGAGGGCACCCCGCCCGCGCTCCTGCACAACCTCAAGCACAACAAGATCCTCCACGAGCAGGTGGTGCTGCTCACCATCATCCCGGAGGAGATTCCCCACATCGTGGCCGGCGAGCGCGTGGAGGTGGAGCCCCTGGAGCAGGGCTTCGTGCGCGTCATCGCCCGCTACGGCTTCATGGAGAACCCCAGCATCCCGGACGTCCTCAAGCGCTGCCGGGAGAAGGGGCTCCAGTTCCAGCTCATGGGCACCAGCTTCTTCCTGGGCCGCGAGACCCTCATCCCCACCAAGAAGCCCGGCATGGCCGTCTGGCGCGAGGCCCTCTTCTCCTGGATGAGCCGCAACGCCCGCAGCGCCACCGCCTACTTCCGGATTCCCCCCAACCGCGTGGTGGAGCTGGGCAGCCAGGTGGAGCTGTAGTCCCGGCGGAGGTCCCGGGCCTGCCGCGCCGGGACTTCACCCCGTGAGTAGAAAATCTATTCAGCCCACACTGCGCGTGTTTTCCCGGACTTGGGCCGATTTTGGCCTTCTAAGCTCCTGAAAACACATGGGTAGGATTTTTGACCAGGGGGTTAAACAGACCCATGGGTGTCGGGCACTGGCTGCTACACAGCCCTTTACGCAGGGGCTTGCCTGCTCCAGATTGCACCTCCTCCCTCCGTTTTTTCCGGTTCACATAGAAAAATACGGCGGGGCAGCAACACTTTCGCCGATGAATCGAGAATCTTTTCGCGGGGCAGAGAAAAGTACTGTCCCAGCGAAATAGAACTCGGTTACCCTGCGGCCAGGTGTCCCCCGGCACCCGGCGTCCGAAACGAGGTCAGACCCCCATGCTCCAGGCCATCGCCCCCGCCCCCGTGTCGTCCCCGGTTTCCCCGGTGAAGTCGGTCATGCCGTGGATGGCCGAGCCCCGGATGCCGCTGTCGGACGCGGCGCCGTACACGGTGCTGAGCGCTCAGGAGCTGTACCCGCGCATCTGCGTGCGGGACCCGTACTTCGCGCTGAAGGACGTGACGGTGCTGCCGGGTGAGGTGGTGGCGCGCGTGCCGGTGCAGATGGCGCCGGACGCGGAGGCGATGCCGCTGGGCCTGGGCGAGGCGGGCCGGCACCTGGCCATCCTGGGCTCGTGCGGCGCGGCGCTGGTGGCGCCCAAGGACGGGCAGCACTTCTACCTGGCCAGCGCGGCGCGCGGTCAGTGGCTGCAGCCGTCCGCGCAGGAGCGCGCCACGGACATGCTGTGGGCGCTGGCGCAGGCGGAGTACACGGGCAAGCGCACCTGCACGGCGCGCACGCTGCTGTCCTCGTCGGACGGCACGCCGCTGTTCCGGCTGGAGGTGGACTACAACGTGCTGTCCGCCGCCGCCTTCACCCGCCTGTTCGGCGAGGCGCGCCAGGAGATGCGCCGCGAGCCGCGCCCCGCGGACACCGTGCAGCGCACCCCGGAGGAGTGGGCGAAGCTGCGGCAGAACCCGTACAGCAAGCCGCTGGAGCTGCGGGACTTCCAGGCGGACGGCGACAGCCTGCGCTCGTCGCTGGTCGTCACCCCGGAGCTGTGCAAGGGCCACTTCGCCATGCACCCGGTGATGCCGGTGGCCGTCGTCGCGGGCGGCATGACGCGCATGGCGACCACGCTGGGCCGCGACCTGGAGCGCAACGCCGAGGCCCGCTTCGTGGCGAAGGACGTGAAGCTGTCCGCGGACAGCCTGGCCTACGCGGGCCAGACGGTGGTGTTCGGCGCGCGCCGCACCCGCGTGCGCGGCGCGGACCACACCTTCGCCTGCACGGCGTCCGTGGGCGAGCGCGTGGTGGCGCAGCTGGACGTGACCTACACCCGCGTCGACTGAAGCACCGTGGCCTGACGCTCACCTGGACTTCTGGCGACGCGCGGCCCCGCGTCCCGCTTCAGGCCCACTCGATGTCGTAGTCCACCCGGTCGATGCCCTGCGGCTTCGCGGTGGCCTTGCCCGTCAGTCCCAGCACCTTGAGCGAACCGGTGAGGATGCCCACGTGGTACGCGGGCGGCATCATGTCCCGGCGCATGCGCAGGGTGCCGGACTTGGGCCCCGTGGTGAGGTACTCGCGGTTGCCGTAGGACACCGCCGCGCTGTACGCCATCTGCGCGCCCGCGAAGAGCTTCTGCGGATCCCCCCGGGAGATGATGCCGAACACCAGCATCCCGGGCCCCGTGGAGTAGCGGGTGATGCTCACCTCGCCGCACGCGTGGAACACCGCGTCCGTCGGGCCGAGCGCGCCCTCCAGCAGGTCCGCCGCGTTGTACAGCAGCGTGAGGAACTCCCGGGCCGGGTACGAGCGCAGCTCCGCGTAGTCGTGGTTCAGCTCCCCCACGCGCAGCGTCTCCATCCCGGTCGCGCCCGCGTGCTGCTGCACCAGGCCGAAGACGGACTTGAAGATGAGGCCGCGGATGGAATCCCCCGGCTGGAGGCTGGCGATCCGGGCGGCGAGTTCGGCCTTGTCCGACGGCATGACTTCCAACTCCTTGGTTCACGGGCGAACCCGGGAGGTAGCTTAACGGCCCCCTCTCCCCTGTCGACAAAGCCTTCACCCGGCGTGACAGCGGCCCTGATGGGAGGCGTGGTTCAGCGCTCGTCCAGCAGCACCGGCGCGAAGCCGGCCGCGTCGCATGACGCGAGCACGTAGCGCACGCCCGCCCGGTCACCGGTGAAGCCCGCGGGGATGCCGCTCGAGTGCAGGTGGCCGTACACGCAGACCTTGGGCGCGAACGCTTCGATGGGGGCGCTGAAGGCGGTGGCCCGCTCGTTCGCGTACACGGGCGGGAAGTGCACCGCCACGATGCGGGTGAGCGGCGTGGGGTGCGCGGCCTCCTTCTTGAGCGCGTCCTCCAGCGACGTGGCCAGCCGGCGCGTCTCCCGCTCCACGTAGCCGGAGTCCCCCTGCTCGTCGCCCATCTCCCCGCCGGGCATGGGCGGCGCTTCCGGCGCCGTCCACAGCCGCGTGCCCGCGATGACCCACGGCCCCAGCACCACCGCGTTGTTGTGCAGGAAGCCCTCCAGCGTGCGGAAGGGCTCCAGCAGCTTGCGCAGCTTGGACGCGGAGTCGCCCCACCAGTAGTCGTGGTTGCCGCGCACCAGCACCTTGCGCCCCGGCCGCGCGTCCAGCCACGCCAGGTCCTCCATCACCTCGTGGGCGCGGGTGGCCCAGGAGATGTCGCCCGCGACGATGACCGCGTCCTCCGGCCGCACCCTCTCATCCCACGCGCGCTGCAGGGGCAGCGGGTGGTCCGTCCAGCCGAAGCGGTGCATGTCCTTCTGCCGGGTGGAGGGCAGGTGCGTGTCGCCAATGCCGAAGAGCCGCATGATGCTGGCGTATAGCGGATGGCCCGCCCCGTGTCGGCCCTTCCCGCACGTCCCCGCCCGGACGGCCTTCCCCCCTGGGTCCGCCAAGGGTTCAAATAGTGATTAATACAAGAAATGATGTAACAATCCGTTACGTCACGGATGTCCTGAAACACGGCAGTGCGGCATCCATGCACCATGCCGGACTCCGCGTGTAGACGGGAGGCCAAGACATGTAGGTAATTCCGTGATTTCAGGTGTTTGAGGTCGCGAGGAGAATCGCGCGCTTCGTGCGAGTGGAGCATGCATGCACCGGTCGCGGAAGAAAACTGGACGAAGGTGATGGGCTGGAAGGGGCTGGCACGCATGGTGCTGAGAAGGCGGCTCCAGCCGTCTCCGTGGGAAAGCGGGGGCGGGCCGTGGAGTCCCTCCCCCGATTTTTGGAGTCCCTTCATGTCAACCTTCCGCAATCCCCTCGCGGCGGCGGCCGCCGCCCTGGTGCTGTCCGCGTGCGGCCCCCAGGCGCAGCAGCCCTCGGAGGCGCCCCCCGCCGAGACGCCGTCGCAGCCGTCGACGGACACGGCCGGCAGCGCGCTGCCGCGTGAGCTGGATCCGCTGTTCGCGCAGGCCGCGCAGGAGTTCAACGTCCCGGCGGAGCTGCTCAAGGCGGTCTCCTACGCGGAGACGCGCTGGCAGATGGTGGCCGGCGAGGCGGAGTTCCCCGGCCAGCAGCCCGCGTTCGGTCTGATGGCGCTGCGGGGCGCGGACCTGGAGCAGGGCGCGGCGCTGGCGGGCGTGACGGCGGAGGCGGCGCGCACGGACGCGCTGTCCAACCTGCGCGCGGGCGCGGCGCGGCTGTCCCAGCTGGCCACGGACGCGAAGGTGGAGCGCGGGGACCTGGCCGCGTGGGCGCCGGTGGTGGCCCAGCTGAGCGGCATCACCAACCCGGAGGCGCAGGCGGAGCACGTGCACCGCGGCGTGTACGCGGTCCTCAACCAGGGCGCGGTGGCGCTCAACCAGGACGGCTCGGTGGCCGCGTCGCTGGAGCCCGTGCAGGTGGAGGCGAAGTTCGAGCGTCCCCAGGTGCGCGCCATGGCGGCGGGGCCGGACTACGGCGCGGCCATCTGGCGCCCGTCGCCCAACTACAACACGCGCCCCACCAACAACACGGGCGACCCGTCGATGATCATCATCCACACCTGCGAGGGCAGCTACTCGTCCTGCTGGAGCTGGCTCACCAACAGCGCCTCGCAGGTGAGCGCGCACTACGTGGTGAACGAGAGCGGCAGCGAGGTCTCCCAGTTGGTGCGTGAGGCCAGCCGCGCGTGGCACATCGGCGCCACCTACGACTGCTCGCTCAACGGCAGCAAGGAGTGCTGGCTCAACGGCGTGTCGGCCAACCACTTCACCATCGGCATCGAGCACGGCGGCTACGCCAGCCAGACGTCCTTCCCGGCCGGGCAGATTGACGCGTCCGCGAAGCTGTCGTGCGACATCGCGCGCGACAACGCCATCATCAAGGACAGCTACCACATCGTGGCGCACGGCCGGTTGCAGCCGTCGAGCCGCACGGATCCGGGTCCCAACTGGCCGTGGTCCACGTACATCAGCAAGATCAACAGCTACTGCGGCACGTCCACGCCGGCCGGTGAGATCATCATCGACAGCAACAGCGCCAACAACGACGCGTCCAAGGCGAAGTTCTCGACGACGGGCACGTGGACGGACGGCTACAGCGCCGGCTACTACGGCAGCGGCTACTACTACGCGGCCACGGAGGCCATCTCCGCGCCGGCCACGTTCGAGTTCTACCTGCCCACCGCGCAGACGCGCACCGTCGACGCCTGGTGGGTCGAGGGCGCGAACCGCTCCGCCACGGCGCCGTTCATCGCCTACAACGCGTCGGGTGCCGAGGTGGGCCGCGTGTCCGTCAACCAGCAGACCAACGGCGGCAAGTGGGTGCAGCTGGGCACGTACAGCTTCAGCGCCGGCTGGAACAAGGTGCAGCTGAGCCGCTGGACGACCCCGGGCTACGTGGTCATGGCCGACGCCGTCCGGGTGCGCTGACGTGATGCACGGGGGCCTTGAACGGCATGCGCGTTCCGGGCCCTCGCGGGCACGGTGGGGGTGGGCCGTGCTCGTCTTGCTGGGCGCCATGGGCTGTCAGGGCCGCTGCGGCGGCGCTGCCACGGTCCCGGCGCCCGGCGCCCTGTCGGAGGCGGAGCGGCGGGCCCTGCCGGGCACCATCGTCTTTCTCTCCGAAAGGGCGGGGCAAAAGGACGTCTGGCGGGTGACGCCCGCCGGAGAGGAGACGCAGGTCACCTCCGCGCCGGAGGACGAGTACCCCGGCCCGCCGTCGCCCGACGGCCGCACGCTGCTGGTGATTGCGTCGGGTGAGGCGAGCGGGCGCGTCTTCCAGCAGCTGCGGGTCCAGCCGCTCGCCGGGGGGCCTTCCGTGGCGCTGCATCCGCCCCGGCCCCGCGCGCGCAACGCGAGCTGGGCGCCGGACGGCACGTGGCTGGCGGTGGAGTCCGACGCGCAGGGCTTCAGCGACGTGGTGCGCGTGCGGCCCACGGCGAACGCGGTGGACACGCCATTGACGCACGTGAAGGCGGGCTGCTTCGAGCCCGCGGTGTCACCGGACGGCACGGAGGTGGCGTGCGTGTGCAGTGGTGAGGGGGACCCGGAAGTCTACGTCTTCCGCGCGGACGGCACGGGCGAGCCCCGCCGCATCACCACGTTCTACATGGAGGACCGGACGCCGCAGTGGAGTCCGGACGGGAAGTGGCTCGCGTTCGTGAGCAACCGCGAGCGCAAGGAGCGCGTGTACCTGGTGCGGCCGGACGGCGCGGACCTGCGGGCCCTGTCCGGCGAGGGCTTCGCGGGCGACGAGCGCGAGGCGGTCTTCAGCCCGGACGGCAAGCGCGTGGCGTACGTGGCCCGGCTCGAGGACGGCAAGAGCCGCATCTGGGTGGCGGACGTGGCGGGCGGCGCGCCGGTGGCGCTGACGGACGGCCAGCACCGCGACGACATGCCGGCGTGGAGCCCGGACGGCAAGGCGCTGGTGTTCGTCTCCGAGCGCGACGGCGACACCGACCTGTACCTCATGCGCCCGGATGGCACGGGCCAGACGCGGCTCACCACGGCGAAGGGCGCGGACTGGCTGCCGCGCTGGTTCACGCCGCGCTAGCCCCTGCCTCCATGCAACGGCGTCGTCCCCTCGTTCAGGATGGCGAGGTAGCCGCGATACGCGAAGACGCGGCCTCGCTTGCGTCCTGTGACCTCCTGCACGATGCCCAGATGCTCCAGGTCCGCGAGCGCCGCGTTCACGGTGGGGGCGGTCAGTCCGGTCCGAACGACGAGTTGGTTCGAGGTCAGGTAGGGGTGAGCCTGCAAGAGCTCGTGCACACGGAGTGCTGAGCTGGTGCGCTCGCTTTTGAGGTTGATGAGCTCGCGGTCCTGCTTGAAGCGCTCGGAGATCCGGGTTGCCGCTTCGAAGGCCTGATTCGCGGTCTCCGCGACGCCCTCAAGAAAGAACTCGAGCCAGGCTTCCCACGCGCCCCGCTCGCGGACCTCCTGGATCAGCCGGTAGTAATCCGCCCGGTGCGTCTTCAGGTAGAGGCTCAAGTAGAGCAACGGCTTACGGAGCACGCCGTGGACGCACAGATAGAGCGTCACGAGGAGGCGTCCGATGCGGCCATTGCCGTCGAGGAAGGGATGGATGCTTTCGAACTGCACGTGCAGGAGCCCCGCCTTGATGAGGGCTGGCAGCCGGGACTGCTCCTCGTGCATGAAGTTCTCGAAGGCACTGAGACAACCGTCGAGCTCCGTCACCGGAGGCGGAACGTACAGCGCATTTCCAGGCCGCGTCCCTCCGATCCAGTTCTGCGAACGACGGAACTCACCTGGATCCATCGTGCCACCGCGTCCGCTTTGCAGCAGCCGCGCATGCATTTCGCGGATGAGCCGGAGTGAGAGTGGCAGTTCCTTGAGCCGCTCGAGCCCGTACATCATCGCGTCGACGTAGTTCGAGACTTCGCGGACGTCGTCGATGGGCTGTCCCTCCTGGGCGCCGAGTTCGAACTGGAGCAGGTCGGCGAGCGTCGACTGTGTCCCCTCGATTTGCGAGGAGAGCACCGCCTCCTTGCGCACGTACATGTAGAGGAACAGCTCCTGGCTCGGCAGGAGCACCGTGATGCCATCAAGGCGGCCCAGCGCCCGCTCGGCACGGCTGAGTCGGTCCAGAAGTCCCAGAACGTCGATGGATGGGGCCGGCGGTAAGGGCGGCGGCACGAAAGACCGCACGCGCTCCCCGGCGACGGTGGTCTCCACGAACCGACCCATCCTCGAAGGCGCGGATGAGGCGTCAGTCATGCCCCCAGCATTCGAATGGGGTTTATTTAAGTCAAATGGCTTTGGCTTAAATAGTGTCAGACCTAAGGAAGACAGGCTTTAAAAGCCTCATTTCCCAATGGTTCCAGCAGGTTCGCCCCGTCAGCCAGCACTGCCGGACCCTGTCGGACACATCTAGCTGGCGCGCTGCCGCGGCGATTCGGACTCAGACGGGGTGGAGGGGGCCTCCAGGGGCACGCTGAAGAAGAAGGTGACGCCCCGGTCCGGCTCGCTCTCCACCCAGATGTGGCCGGAGTGGGCCTCCACGATGAGCCGGCTGATGTAGAGCCCCAGGCCCAGCCCCTTGCCGTCCTGCGAGCGGCCGTCCTCCGTGCGGTAGTACTTGTCGAACAGGCGCGCCGCGTCCCGGGGGGACAGCCCCGCGCCCTGGTTGGTCACCGACACCACGGCGTGGTCGTGCACGGCCGCCAGCCGCACGTCCACCGGCGTCCCCTTGGGGCTGTACTTGAGCGCGTTGGTCAGCAGGTTCGTCACCACGCGCTCCAGGCGCGCGGCGTCCATGGACACCGGGGGCAGCGCCGCCGCCAGGTGCAGCCGGAAGCGCTCGCGCGCGTCGGGGGGCACGTCGCGCTCCAGCACCTCCTCCAGGAAGCGGCCCAGGTCGTGCGCCTCGCGGCGCAGCGTCACCCGGCCGGACTCCAGCCGCGAGCCCTCCAGCAGCTCTTCAATCATCGTGCTCATCCACTCCACGTTGTGGATGATGGCCTGGGCCATGTGGCCCTCGCGCTCCAGCTTCCGCTCGTGCAGCGCGCGCTGCAGCAGGTGGGCGCGCAGGTTGATGGTGTTCAGCGGGTTGCGCAGGTCGTGGGAGATGAGCCCCACGTACTCCTCGCGCAGCTTCTCCAGGTCCCGGCGCTCGGTGACGTCGCGCAGGATGGCGATGCGCGTGGCGTCGTCCTCGCCCTCCAGCGGGCTCAGCCGCACCTCCAGCGGCACGTGGGTGCCGTCCTGCCGCTGCCCGGACACCAGCCGCCCCGCGGTGGCGCGCTCCGGGCCTTCGCCCGTGGCGGACGGGCCGTGGAGCCCCTCCGGCACGAGCAGCTCCACCTCGCGGCCCAGCAGGGCTTCCCGGCGGTAGCCGAAGACGCGCTCCGCCTCCGCGTTGGCGAACCGCACGCGCCCGGTGGCGTCCACCACCACCATGGGGTCCGGCGCGGTGTCCAGGAAGGTGCGGAAGCGCTCCTCGGAGGCCTCCAGCGCGGCGGTGGCCCGCATGCGCTCCCGGTCCAGCACGTCCAGCGCGCGCGCCGCCAGCAGCACCAGCGTGACGCCGCCCGCGGCCACCACCGTGGCGAAGAGGGGCAGCTTCGCGTCGTGGCTGAGCCCGCCCGTCAGGTGCATCAGCACCAGCGTCAGCCCCAGCACCGGCGGCCCCAGCAGCGTCACCGGCACCAGCCGCCGCGCCACGAAGCCGCCCAGCGTGTCCCGGGTGAGCCGCGCCATCAGCCCCAGCTCCGGCCGGGCGCACAGCGTGCCCACGCCCAGCAGCATCAGCACGCAGGTGGTGTGCAGCCCCATGCTGCGCTCCTGGAAGAACGGCGCGGCGGCGGGCGTCACCAGGGGGCCCAGCAGGAAGCCGTTGAGGCCCGTCAGCGCCGCCATCAGCGCGAGCGCCGCCAGCGCGTCCGACCACGACAGCCGCTGCGGGTGGCCCCGGTCCACCAGCGCCAGCGCCGGGCCCAGCAGCATCAGGCACAGCGCCGTCAGGGGCGACGGCGCGACGCCGGACGACGCGATGCCCTCCTCACCGAAGGCGCGCAGCAGCAGCGCGTCCATGCCGCCGTTCCCACCCGTGATGACCCCGTCCACGAGGCTCGCCGCGCCCAGCAGGGCGGTGGCCAGCGCGAGCGCGGTGCCCAGCCGTTGGCGGGAGCGGTGGGGGGTGGCCGGCAGCCGCAGGCCCAGCGCGGCCCCGCCCAGCAGCAGCCCCAGCGCGGCGCTGGGACGCATGGCGGGAAGCGCGGCGCCCATGGACTTGAGGACCATGACGTCCAGCGCCCAGCCCACCAGCACCAGCAGCCCCACCATGCAGGAGGCCACCGCGGAGCTGCGCGCAAGGGCACGGACCAACGCCGTGCTTCGTGGCATGGAACGGCCGCTCATCATCCGCGTCCCCCCGGAACGCCAGCCCTGCATCCTGCCACAACATCTCGTCTTCGGGGGCACCCCGGCAATGAGACGCCGGGGTTGGACGCCTGTCCGCTCTAGGCAGGGATGTCCGACCTGTCGAGGGTTTGGTCAGGGCGCGTAACGGCCCGGGTACACGGTGAGGACCACGCCCAGGCCAGGGCCCACGTCGATGTTGCGCGGCACGTAGGTGTCGGTGCCCTCCACGGACAGCTGGAAGGACGACACACCGGCGCCGGAGTGCACGAAGAGGAACAGACCGTGGCCCGCGGTGCCGGTGGTGTTCACGGACGCGAGGTCCTCGGACGGGTAGTAGACGCGATCCGCCAGCTCCGCGCGGTCCAGCGCCACGCGCGCGCCGCTCACGGGCTGACCGTTGAGATCCACCACGCGCCCCAGCACGAAGCCCGCGGAGGCCAGGGTGGCCGCCGGGTCCCCGGTGTGTCCCTGGATGCGCGGCGCACCCACGGCGGCGCCCAGCTGATCCACGAACGCGGTGGGCAGGGCCCAGGCGTGCGCGTCGATGATGTCCGTGCGCGGCCGGGTGCCGGTGAAGGCGGTGTCGTAGACGAGCGTGGTGCTGCGCACGAGGCCGTCGTGCACCAGGCCCACCGCGAGCCCCTGGTGCACGTCGCGCACGGGCACGTCGGTGATGCGGAAGGAGCCGTCCTCGGACACCGCGCCGGTCGCGAAGGTGGCGGCCGAGTCGTTGACGGCCACGCGCAGGGGCTCCTCCACGCTGAGCGCCATTCCGGTGAGCGACGCGGGTGCGGCGGCCGCGCCCGCGGCCTCCGGGAACACGCGTGCCTCGCCGCTCACGAGGATGCGAAGGTTTTCAAGATCCACCGCCTCGGCGTCCTCGGTCCGCACGCCGGGGTCCGGTGTGAAGCCGCCGTCGCCACAGGCCATCGCCAACAGCCCGAGCACGGCACCACCCGCCGCCCGAATGTAGTGTTTCATCGCGCCGCAACATCTTCACGGCCCGGGGCGATCGCAATCCGTCCCCCGGCACCGTCCGTCCCCTTCAGGACGCCCCGGTGCGCCCGGAGGCTGGACGCACCAGACACCGGGCCCTCCGGGTGTTGAAAACACGTCGGCACCGGGAGCCTGCCCTCCGTCGAGGACGGAGGGCCGCGCCCGGTGCCGCGGGTCACGCCAGGGAGGAGGAGGCGGAGCGCCTACCAGCGCGTCCCGCCCTTGCTGGAGCCGGAGGACGAGCCGGAGCTCTTGCCCGTGTTCCAGCCGCCACCACTGCCGCTGCTGCTTCCACTGCTGCCGCCGCTGCTCCGGCCACTGCCGCTGCTGCTCCCGCCGCTGCCGCTGCTCCGGCTGCCGCCACCGGGGCTGCTCCAGCCGCCACCGCTGCTCCCGCTGCTGCTGCCGGAGCTGCTGCTGCCGCTGCTACCGGAGCTGCTGCTGCCGCTGTTGCTGCTCCGGCTGCTGCCGCTGTTGCCCCAGCCGCCGCCGTTGCCACGGTTGCTGTCGTTGTCGTCGTCGCGGCTCTTGCTGGCCGGGGTGTTCCAGCCGCCACCCTTGTTGTCGTCGCGGTCGTTGTCACGCGAGCTGTTCGTGTCGGGGGCGGCGTTGCTGCGGCCCCAACCGCCGGAGCTGCTGGGGGGCCGGGCGCCGGTGCCATTGCCGCCCGGGGGCGGGTTGC
Source organism: Corallococcus caeni (assembly GCF_036245865.1). Taxonomy (NCBI): domain Bacteria; kingdom Pseudomonadati; phylum Myxococcota; class Myxococcia; order Myxococcales; family Myxococcaceae; genus Corallococcus; species Corallococcus caeni. The sequence goes on from NZ_BTTW01000002.1 coordinate 335,073, forward strand.
GGCCCTGGTGCACGGGGGCCGGAGCGGGCCGCGAGGGCGTCACGTTGTTGCGGCCGTACCCTGCGGAGGCCGCGTGGCTGTTGTCCCAGCGGTAGCCCCGGCTGCCGCGGTCGTAGGTGTAGCCCGCGCCCCACGAGCCGCGCGGGTAGTAGTCGTGCTGGTGGCGCCCGTGGAGGTTGCAGTAACCGCCGCTCGCGATGGGGTGGTAGTCCCAGTACCAGACCACCGTCGGGCCCCGGTAGTAGTAGACGTCGTCCGTGTAGACGTAGGACGCCTGGGGCGGCTGGTAGTCGTGGACGTGGGCGTAGTCTTCCGGGCACCAGCCGCCGCCGTAGTCGTCGGGGACGGGGTGCGCGCCGGCGAACCGGTACTGCGCCACGGGCTCGACGTAGGTCACGCGGCGGACGGGGCGATGCGAGTGGGCCTCGACGACACAGCCGGTCCCCATCAGCAGGGCCAGGGGGACGACCAGGGCGAGCAAGCGGTTCATGAAGGATCTCCTGGCGCGGAAGTGGACCCTCAAAGCGTCCCGCTCCGCAACCTCTGCCCCCACCGACGGCCGGGTGCGCCGTTAATTCATCCGGGACGCCTGCCCGCCGGGAAGGGGAGGGGCCCACCTGATATGACACCCGGGTCGCGGCCTCCGGGGAGCCGCGCCGGGAGGCATGCGGATGTCGGATGTGGACTTCGGACGCGCGATGGGGGCGTCCTGCGCGTTGCACCCGGGGCGGGAGGCCACGGGCACCTGCGCGCGCTGCGGCAACTTCACGTGCGACGCGTGCAGCCTGAACGGCACGTCGCCGCGCTGCCCCACGTGCCGGGAGCGCTCCGGCGCCACCTTCCCGCTGGACCGGGAGACGTGGACCTTCAGCAAGCTGTGGGACGTGTGCTGGGCGGCGTTCCAGCGCGAGTGGGGCATGCTGTCGCTCGCGGTGTTGATCTACATCGGCGTGAGCATCGGCGCGCAGCTGATGATCAACGTGGCCACGGGCATCGGCGCGGCGTTGGACAGCGGCGCCGTGGCCGTGGTGTTGAGCCTGGTGGCGCTGGCCGCGCAGCAGCTGGCGCAGGGCCTGGTGCAGCTGGGCCTCTTGCGCGTGTGCTTCGACGTGCTGCACGGCGGCCGCGTGGACGTGGCGCGCCTCTTCAGCCAGATGCACAAGGCGGTGCCCTACGCGCTGACGATGCTCCTCGTCTTCGCCATCGTGCTGGTGCCGCTGATCATCCTGGGCGTCCTGGGCTTCCTCGCGGTCATGGGCACGGGCCTGCTGTCGGGCCTCCACCTGGGCGCGGACCCGTCCCCGGGTCAGGTCTTCGACGCGCTGGTGCCCATCATGGGCGTGCTGGGGCTGGCGTTCGTGGTGCTGGTGGTCCCGCTCACGTACCTGCTGCTGCCGCTGTACCTGGTCCAGCCGGAGCTCGCGTACGACGACGTGCCGCCCTCTCCCGTCGAGGTGCTGCGCCGCAGCTGGGCGGCCGCGCAGGGTCAGCGGCTGTCCATCATGGGCGTGGGGCTCATGGCGGGACTCGTCATGGTGGCGGGGTTCTTCGTGTGCTGCGTGGGCTTCCTCCCCGGCATGGCGCTGGCCCAGCTGCTCATCGCGGGGATGTTCCTGGCCCTGCGCGCTCCCCGCGACGAAGCCGCGGAGTCCTTCCCGGGCTGAAGTCCCGCGGGAAGCCGGGCGCGCCTTCGCGAAGGAGGCGAAGGCGCGCGACGCGGACGCTTCAGTGCACCAGCCGCTCGGAGGAACCCGAGCGGGGCGCGACGACCTTGCCCAGGCACGCGAGGATGTGCTCGCGGTACTCGGACAGCTCGCGCAGGCCGCACAGCATCCAGCGGCCGCCGATGACGAGCGTGGGCACGCCGCGCACGCCGCGGCTGCCGGCCAGCCGGTGCTCGTCGTAGATGAGCCGGCGCGTCTCCTCCGAACGGAAGGCCGCGGAGAACTGGTTCATGGACAGGCCCACGCGTGACGCCAGCTCGAACACCACATCCGAGCGCGACACGTTGACGCCCTGCTCCAGCGCGGCGCGCTGCATGGACCGCGCGAGGAAGGCCCGCGCCTGCGGTCCCTGCAACCGCGCCGCCTCCAGCGCCGCCAGGGCCGGCACGCTGGAGCGCGGTGGATCACCGCCCAGCCACAGGTCCGTGGAGAGCAGCGAGGCGGTGGGGTCGGATTCGCGCTGCGCGCGCTTCACCTCCTCCACCAGCCCGCGCACTTCGCGCTCCGTGGGCAGCACGTCGTGCAGACGCAGCGGGTAGGGTCGCACGCTCCAGCGGACGGCGTCGCCAAACTCCTGGCGAAGCACCTCCAACCGTTGGTCGGCGAGGTAGCACCAGGCGCAAAGCACATCCTGGTAGACGGTGATCTGCAGCGGCTTGTGCAGCGTTTTCATCGGGGGTCGCCAGATTAGAGGCGCATCCCCGTCGCTGCCAACACCCCCGGACAATCCGCGCCCGGATGCATTCCCGTATTCCTGAGGAGCATCCAAGGCACCGTGCGCACCGTGAAGCCCCGCACGCATGCCGTGAAGCAGGCGGGCAGGCACACGGGCACTGCTCGCGTGCCTGCTGTCACACCAGCTTCAGGATGCGCGGCCCGCCCTGGCGACCAGCGCGCTGGCCCGGGTCCCCGCGTACACCAACGCGTGCTCCACGATGGTGCCCGCGATGTCCTGGCCGGTGGCGCCCTCCAGGCCCTCGAAGCCGGGGCTGGAGTTGATCTCCATCAGGCGCGGGCCCTCGCGGCCCTCCAGCATGTCCACGCCCGCGACCTCCAGGCCGATGATGCGCGCCGCCATCACCGCGGCCTCCACGTAGGCGGGGGGCAGGGTGATGGCGCGGCCCTCGCCGCCGCGGTGGATGTTGGAGCGGAACTCGCCCTTCTTCGCCTTGCGCCGCATGGCGCCCACCACGGTGTCGCCCACCACCAGCGCGCGCACGTCGCGGCCCTCGCTCTCCGCGACGAACTCCTGGAGGACGATCTCCTGGCCCAGGTCCCAGAAGGTGTCGAGGATGGTCTGCACCTCCGGCAGCGTGTGGGCGATCATCACGCCCACGCCCTGGGTGCCCTTGATCAGCTTGATGATGACGGGCAGGCCGCCCACCTCCTGCACCAGCTTGCGCACGTTGCCGCGGTCATGCGCCATCACCGTCCTGGGCATGTCCAGGCCCGCGCGGGCCAGGAACTGGAGCGCGCGCAGCTTGTCGCGGCTGCGCGCGATGGCCGTGGGCGGGTTGAGCACCGGCACGTCCATCATCTCGAAGTGGTTCACCACCGCCAGGCCGTACGCGGTGATGGACGCGCCGATGCGCGGAATCACCACGTCCACGCCCTTCACCTCCGCGCCGCGGTAGGTCATGCGCGGCTTGCCGCGGGCCAGCAACAGGCAGCAGCGCAGCGTGTCGAAGACGAGCGGGCGGTGACCCCGGGCCTTGATGGCCTCCACCAGCCGGCGCGTCGAGTACAGCGAGCGCTTGCGGGACAGGATGGCCACGGTCTTCTTCGCGCGGGGCCGCTTGGGTCGCGGCGCGTCACCGCGCTCGGGTGCCTGTGCGCCAGGCGGGACTGGCGCCTTCTTCGGCTGGGCTTTTCGGGGGGGCATGCGGGGCGCGGGACACTAGCACGCACGGGCAGGGAGGCACGGCACGTGGGAACCCTTTGCTATCCTCGCGTTCACTGATGACCGCACCGAACCCGCACCCCGACGACATCCACACCAATCCAGGAGACGTCGGCCTCGAGTTGTCGTCCCAGTCCCCCCTGCTGGGGGAGACGCTGGTGGTGGATCCGCGCGCCACCGTGAAGCTGCACAAGTGCCGGCTCCTGGTGACGTCCGGGCCGGACACCGGGCGCTCCATGGCCAGCGACAAGGAGCGGCTTCGCTGCGGCGCCCACCCGGGCAACGACCTGGTGCTGGTGGAGGACCGCACCGCCAGCCGCCACCACTTCGAGGTCCAGTACACCGAGCGCGGCTACCTCCTGGTGGACCTGAACTCCACCAACGGCACCTTCCTGGACGGTCGGCGCATCGAGCGGGCCTACCTGTCCCCGGGCTCGCAGATCCGCGCCGGCTCCTCCGTCATCACCTTCGCCCCGCTGGACGAAGAGGTGGCGGTGGAGCCCGACCGCGAAGGCGAGCTGTGCGGCATGGTGGGCCAGAGCGTGAAGATGCGGCAGGTGTTCGGGCTCATCAAGCGCATCGCGCCCATGGACGTGTCCGTCATCATCCAGGGGGAGACGGGCACGGGGAAGGAGCTGGTCTCCAGCGCCATCCATGAGCTGTCCGGCCGCAAGAAGGGGCCCATGGTGGTGCTGGACTGCGGCGCCATCCCGCCCAACCTCATCGAGAGCGAGCTGTTCGGCCATGAGAAGGGCGCCTTCACCGGCGCGACGTCCAGCCGCCCCGGCGCCTTCGAGCGCGCGCAGGGCGGCACCATCTTCCTGGACGAACTGGGCGAGCTGCGCCTGGACCTGCAGCCGAAGCTCCTGCGCGTGCTGGAGAACCGCGAGGTGCGCCGGGTGGGCGGCAACGACGTCATTGAAGTGGACTGCCGCGTCATCGCCGCCACGCACCGCGACCTGGTGAAGGAGATCGCCGCGGGCAACTTCCGCGAGGACCTCTACTTCCGCCTGTCCGTCATCCACATCCAGCTGCCGCCCCTGCGCCAGCGCCGGGACGACATCCCGCTCATCCTCAAGCAGGCGCTGGCGGAGCCGGAAGTGGTGGACAAGCACGGCCGCAAGCGCTTCTCCGCGGAGGCCCTGGGGCTGCTCATGGCCTACGCGTGGCCCGGCAACGTGCGCGAGCTGATGAACGTCCTCTCCCACGTGCTGACCTTCTCCGACGAGGGCGAGGAGATTCTGCCCTCCCACCTGCCCCCGCGCGTCCGGGGCCAGGCCCGCGAGGGGCCGCTGCCCTTCAACGAGCACCTGGCCTTCAAGGACGCCAAGGAGCAGCTCCTGGAGAACTTCGAGCGCGAGTACGTCACCAGCGTCCTCACCCGCTGCGAGGGCAACCTGTCCCGCGCCGCCCGGGAGAGCGGCCTGCACAGGAAGTCCATCGAGCGGCTGGTGAAGAAGTATCAGCTGGACGCCAAGGGCCTGAAGCCGCGCTGAAACATCGCCGTCGCATGGTTTTCACGGACGGTGTGTTTTCCCCGGGAAGTTTCCAAGGGGGGCCGACCTCTGCGACACTCCAGGCCCCCCTTCGGACCCCGACGCGGTGTGTCGGCGGTCACTTGACGGATATTGCGAGACGCCCCCGTCCCGCAGGATGAGCTTCCGTATGAGCGCACGATCCCCCCGTGAAGCAGGCGAATCCGGCCAGGCCCTGGTGGAGGCCGCGCTGTCGCTGCCGCTGGTCGTGTTCCTGATTCTGGGGGCGCTGCAGCTCTTCCTGATGATGCAGGCGCGGGTGATGACGCACTACGCGGCCTTCCGGGCGACGCGCGCGGGCAGCGTGGCGCACGGGGACTGCGAGCGGATGACCCACGCGGCCATCCTGGCGCTGATTCCGACCTTCCACTCCTTCATGGGGCAGGGGACGGGGTCGCTCAACGGTCCCCTGGGCCGCGGCGCGGGTTCGGACGCGCCCCGGCTGCTGGCGGAGGCGTTCGCGGCGCGGATGAACAACCGCTACGCGGGCTCCGGCGGCCCGGGCCCCGGCCTGGACGGAGTGCATAACCGCAGCATCGTCTGGATCCTGCGGGACCTGGCGGGCGGCGGCGTGGACAGCCCGGAGGACAGCGACTTCGACCGGCCGGGGCACCTGCGGCGGCTGGAGGTGCAGCTGGTGTTCTGGTACCCGCTGCGCATCCCGTTCGCCAACTGGGTGATGTCGCGCATGTTCCTGGCGCACTTCGGCCTGCGGCCCTACACGGACGCGAACCCGCTGCTCGTGGCCGAGCGCAACGCCAACTGGAACGGCGGTGAGGTGACGCCGTCGCACGTGCTGGACGGCGAGCTGGCGGCGGAGCTGGCGGACCGCGTGAACGCGCGGCAGTACGTCTTCCCCATCATCACCACGTTCACCATGCGGATGATGACGCCCGTGAAGTCGCGTTACTTCGCCACCATGAATTGTCCCCGGTGAAAGCCATGAAGCGCTCCTCCCCCCAGCGCGGTCAGACCCTGGTGCTGTTCGTCCTCAGCATGCTGTTGCTGCTGCTGATGGTGGCCCTCACGCTGTCGTTCACCATGAAGGTGCGCGAGCGCATCGAGGTGCAGACGGTGGCGGACGCGGCCGCGTACTCCAACGCGGTGGCCACGGCGCGCACGTTCAACACCATCGCCGTCTCCAACCGCGCGGAGATCGCCCACATGGTGGCGAACGCCGGCGCGGCCAGCCTCCTGAACTGGGCCAGCCTCTACCGGGGCGAATTGAACGCGGCGAAGGCGGGCTACGCGGCGTGGCTGCCCGTCTACCAGGCCTTCGCCCTCGCCGGTTGCCCCTGCGCCTGGAACGCCGCCTGTGCCCGCGCGTGCCGGTGCGGCTTGCGCGGGACAACGGACCTGGGCCGGCTGATGACGAAGCTGCAGCGCGAGGACCTGCGCGTGGAGGCCGTGTTCCAGTCGCTGGATCCGATGGTGGGCCTGCAGATGCGCCTGCATCAGCTGGCGGCGGGCGCGCTGTACGCCTCCTCGTATGCGGACTTCAGGAGCCTCAAGGACAAGGTGAACGACCAGGGCTTCGCCAACGACATCCTGGGGGACCTGGTGCCGGGCAAGAACCCTCGCGACGCGGGGTGGCTGGCGCCGTCCGCGGGCAACATCTCCAAGAAGGAACTGGCGGACAACACGGCATGCCTGGGTGGCGGCGCGGCCTGTGATCCGCTCCCGTTGACGGTGGCCCACGCAGTGGACGCGGCCATGGGCAGCCGCGGCTTCACCTTCGTCACGTCGCGCACCATCGAGCAGTACATCGCGCACGAGGCGAACCTGGCCTTCGTCATCATGCCGCCGGACATCGTCACGCTGCCGTTCGCCGCCGGCACGGCCCACTTCGGCAAGCCGATCCTCCAGTACGGGTTCTTTCCCCCCTATGCGCCTGCGGTCACGGCGGAAGACCAGAGCGAGGTGGCCTTCATCTACAACCATATCGCGCATGGCGGTGGGCCGCCGTGCCCGGTGATGGTGGGCGGCGTCGTGCCGACCCTGGCCCTGTTCGCGGCCTCCGGCGGCATCATGCCCACGCCCACGCATATGTGGTTTGGTGGCACGGACCCTGCGCCCTTCGCGCGGCACATGCTGGCGCCGTGTCTGGGAGGTCCGTCCAGCTGCCCGGGCATCTGGCCGCCGTTCTTGGACTACAACCTGACGGAGCTGTGGCCCAACGGCGAGGACAACAACTTCGGGCAGCCGAAGAACTTCGCGGTCATCCAGCGCGACCGCAGCAACATGCCCGCGGCGCAGCAGGACCCGTGGAACCTGGCGTTCCGCTTCCGCTTCGAGGCCAGCAACCCGAACCCGAACGCGGGCAAGTTCGACAACCGCAGCGCCACCATGGCGGATGGCACGCCGCTGGGCATCCAGACGGCGCTGTCCACGGGCATCGCGTACTACCACCGTGGGCGCAGCGCGAGCTTCTCCCACTGGAGCGAGCCGCCCAACCTGCTCAACCCGTACTGGCGCGCCACGCTGGTGCCGGTGGACACGGACGAATCGGGTCTGGATGACGCCATCGGCGCGCTGGGCGCCAGCTCTCCGGCTTCCGCCGCGACCATCCAGGAACTGCGGCGCGTGGGCTTCAAGGGGTTCCAGTGATGAACAGCCATCTTCGTCGTCACCAGCGGGCGCGGGGCCAGTCCATCGTGGAGGCGGCCATCGGCGTCACGCTGTTCATCACCATCCTGGTGTTCGGCATCCACTTCGCGGAGGTGGGCTTCCTGTCGCTGAAGGTGCAGGAGGCCGCGGTGTCCGCGCTGTGGAACGGCACGCATGGACGGATGCACAGCCTCCTGATTTCGGACTTCGACCCGGCGGAGGACTCCATGCGGCAGGGCGGCGAGGACGCCCAGGCGCGCTATGCGGACTTCAATGGCCTGTCGTCCGTGAACCACGGTGACACCATCACCCAGGTGTTCACGCAGGGCTCGGGACTGCGCGTGAACTGCGGACCGGGCGGGGGGCTGGGCTGGAATGGTCCGGTGTTGACCCGGCTGCTGTTCCGCGACCAGGGCAGCAGCTCGTGTAGCGCCCAGGCGAACCTGAGCGCGTGGAACATCCCCAGCCGGTTCCTGGACCAGACGCCGGAGACCGGCCTGTACAACCAGCAGCACCTGGAGGCCGCCAACGCCAACATCCAGGTGTGTGGCATTGGCCGCGCGGTGGGGGGCACCTGCCCGGGTCGCTTCTCCATGCTCGTGGACGACTGGGGACTGGCGAGCGAGGAGGAGACCACGACCTGCCTCCTGTTCCAGGACATGGCGGTCCCCTGCACCAACGCCGCCTTCTACGTCGTCACGAAGGGCGTCTACGAGCCCACCACGCTGCCCATCCCGACCTACGCCAGCTTCCTGGCGATGGATGCGCTCTTCATGAACCCGCTGCCTCCCCTGGTGCTCATGCAGCGCGAGAACACCTTCTGGATGAGCGCGCCGGGTGAGGAGACCAACTTCATGCAGTACTTCATGAAGCCCGCGGCGCTGGGCAACCTGTGGAACACGACGCCTGGCGCGCTCATTGGCATCACCACGCCCCACTACGGAATGTCCTATCTGGACCGTACCGGCAATGGCGGCTGTTTCCTTGGAAAGGATTGCTGAAGATGAAGATGCGAAGCCTGCTGTCGGGTGGAGTGCTGGCGTTGGTGCTGGGCATGGGCCTGGTGGCGTCTCCCGCGCGCGCGGACAGCAACTCATGCAACACCGACTGCGCGACGAAGAACGGGGACACGCTCAACGCCTGCATCACCGCCTGCCCGGCGCCGAGCAGCCCGGGGGCGGCGAAGGACAGCAGCCGCGCCTGTTCCGCGCGCTGCGCGCAGAAGTTCCAAGCCCAGTTCAACCAGTGCAAGTCCCGCTGCCCCAAGCCGGAGGGCGACACGGGTCCGAAGTCGGGCAAGTCGGTCAAGGCCGCGCGTTCGCAGCGGCAGTAGGAAGGAATCGTTGATGACGCGTGGAATCGGGCGCTGGGCCCTGCTGCTGGCACTGGCGGGCGCCTCCCCTGTATGGGCCCAGCGGGCCAACTTCACCTGGGACATCCCGAAGACCGTCAGCGTGGTGGACGTGCCGGGCCAGGTGGACGCCAACGGCGTGCCGGTGAAGCTGCGCGCGGTGCGCAGCAAGGAGAAGGCGCAGACCATCCTGCAGAGCGTGGTGGACCGCTGGCTCTCCTGGGGCTTCGTGGTGCCGGAGGCGTACAGGCAGCTGCAACTGCTGCGCGAGCCGATGGTGACCGCCGTCGACACGCGCAACTTCATCTCCTACACGGCCATCCTCCAGGTGAACCCGGACGGCACCACCACGGTGTTCCTGGGCGAGGCGAACCTGGGCGCGGCGAAGGCCCCGCAGCCCGCCGGACTGCCCGTCTTCCCGGGAGGCTCCGGGGTCCTGACGGCGGAGACGGAGGGCGCGCGCACGGTGAGCTACTCGGTGCCGGGCAAGACGACCGCAGAGGTGGAGGCCTTCTACCGCGAGGCGCTCACGAAAGCGGGCTTCAAGGAGATCCAGCCCCGCGTGTTCAAGTCCTCCACGGAAGAGGTCTCGCTCAACCTGGGCGTCACCAAGGAAGGTCCGGTGGCGGTGCGGCTGGTGCGCCGGGCCGTGGCGCCGGACGATGGGTTGACCCCGGGCGAGTGACGCCAGCGGGAGAGGGAAGACAGGAGCGACATGACGACGCGAATCGCGGTGAGGGGCTGGCTGGGACTGATGGCGCTGGGCGCGGTGCTGGTAGCGCCCCAGGCGCTCGCGCAGACGTGCGACGAGAAGTGCTCCATCAGCGCTGGCTCCACGCTCCAGGCCTGTGTGAGGAAGTGCCCCGCGAAGGACAAGTCGTGCAATGAGAAGTGCACGAAGGCGTTCCAGGCCGCGAAGGCGAAGTGCGCCAAGAAGTGCCCCAAGGGCAAGGGCAAGTCCACGCCCCAGCCGCACTCGCACGACCACGGCGACGACGACCACGAGGAGTGAGTCCTCGCGTGTGATTGAAGGACCGGCGGGAGGGTGTTACGGGCGCTCAAGCCATGAGCGACGCCCCCTCCCGCAAGGACCTCGACGCCACCGTCCACCTGCCGCGCACGGAGTTCCCCATGAAGGGGAACCTGGGCCAGCTCGAACCGCGCCTGCTCGCCTGGTGGCGGGAGCAGGACGTGTGGAAACAGTTGCTCGCGAAGAACGCGGGCCGTGAGCCCTTCGTGCTGGCGGACGGGCCGCCGTACGCCAACGGCCACCTGCATGCCGGGCATGCGCTCAACAAGGTGCTGAAGGACATCGTGGTGAAGTTCCGGAACCTCTCCGGGCGCCCGTGTGACTTCATCCCCGGCTGGGACACCCACGGTCTGCCCATCGAGCAGGCCGTGGAGAAGCGCCTCAAGGAACAGAAGCTGGACAAGCGCACGCTGTCGCGTGACGCGCTGTTGGAGCGCTGCCGCGAGTACGCGCTGGAGTTCGTGGACATCCAGCGCGCGGAGTTCCAGCGGCTGGGCGTCTTCGGGACGTGGGACGCGCCCTACCGGACGCTCGACTTCAGCTACGAGGCGCAGGAGGTGCGCGAGCTGGCCGCGTTCGCGCGCCGGGGCATGCTGTACCGGCGCAAGAAGCCCGTGGCGTGGTGCCTCCAGGACCAGACCGCGCTCGCGGAGGCGGAGGTGGAGTACGCGGAGCACACGTCGCCGTCCGTGTACGTGGCCTTCGACGCGGGGCCGGCGCTGCTGGACAAGCTGCCGCAGCTGAAGGGGCAGCGCGTGTCCTTCGTCATCTGGACCACGACGCCGTGGACGCTGCCGGCCAACCTGGCCATCGCCGTCAACCCCACGTTCGAATACGTCTTCTACCGGCTGGAGGACCGCGTCCTCTGCGTCGCGAAGGACCTGCTGGCGAAGGTGCTGGCGGAGGTGAAGTCGGACGAGCTCGCCGTGAAGCACGTGCAGCTCCCCACGAGCGAGGTGTCGTCTCCGGCGCTGGTGGATCCGTCCCGCATCCTCGCGTACGCGACGGGCGAGGACCTGGAGCACGTGACGTATCAGCACCCGCTCTATGAACGGCAGGGGCGCGTGGTGTTGGGCGAGCACGTCACGCTGGATGCCGGCACGGGGCTGGTGCACACGGCGCCGGGGCATGGCCAGGAGGACTACGAGGTCGGCCTGAAGTACGGCCTGGACATCTACAACCCGGTGCGCGCGGACGGGCGCTATGACGACACCGTGGGCGAGGTGCTCGCGGGCCGGCGCGTGTTCGACGCGAACCCGGCGGTGCTGGACCTGCTGGTGCAGCGGGGCGCGCTGCTCAATGACAAGTCAGACACCGTCACGCACAGCTATCCGCACTGCTGGCGTTGCCACCAGCCGGTCATCCAGGCGGCGACCTACCAGTGGTTCATCCCCATGGATGCGCCGTTCCACGGCACGCAGACGTTCCGGCAGGTGGTGCTGGAGCAGGTGGACAAGGTCCAGTGGGTGCCGTCGTGGGGACAGTCGCGGATCCGCGGCATGTTGGAAGGCCGTCCGGACTGGTGCATCAGCCGGCAGCGCAGCTGGGGCGTGCCCATTCCCATCGCGTACTGCGACGGGTGCGACGACGCGGTGGTGTCTCCGGAGGTGATGGAACGCGTGGCGGCGGCGGTGGAGAAGGAGGGCGCGGGCGTGTGGTACCGCACGCCGGTGAAGGAGTTCCTCGGGGAGGACTTCCAATGCCCGCGCTGCGGCAAGGGCGACTTCCACCGCGAGACAGACATCCTGGATGTGTGGTTCGACTCGGCGTGCATGGCGTCCGCGGTGCTGGAGAAGCGGCAGCGCGTGCCGGCGGACCTGTTCCTGGAGGGGAGTGATCAGCACCGGGGCTGGTTCCATTCCTCGCTGCTGGTGTCGGTGGGCACGCGCGACGTGGCGCCCTACAAGGCCTGCCTGACGCATGGCTTCGTGGTGGATGGCCAGGGCGAGAAGATGTCCAAGAGCCGGGGCAACACGGTGGCGCCGGACAAGGTCATCCAGCAGTACGGCGCGGAGGTGCTGCGGCTGTGGGTGGCGGCGAGCGACTACCGCAACGACGTGCGCCTGTCGGACGCCATCCTCAAGGGCCTGTCGGAGGGCTACCGGAAGATCCGCAACACGCTGCGGTACGCACTGGGCAACCTGCACGACTTCGACCCGGCGAAGGACGCGGTGGCCGCGGACGCACTGTTGCCCCTGGACCAGTGGGCGCGTGGCCGGCTGGCGCAGGTGGCCGCGCGCGTGCGTCAGGCCTACGAGGATTATGAGTTCCACCTCGTCTACGCGACGGTGGTGGACTTCTGCGCCAATGACCTGTCGGCCGTGTACTTCGACATCCTGAAGGACCGGCTCTACACGGCGAAGCAGGACGGGCCCGCGCGGCGCGGTGCGCAGACGGTGCTGCACGAAATGCTCACGGTGCTGCTGCCGCTGCTGGCGCCGGTGATGAGCTTCACGGCGGAGGAGGCGTGGCAGCACCTGCCGGGCGAGCGCGCGAAGAGCGTGTTCCTGGCGGGCTTCGCGGAGGTGAAGGCCGCGATGCCTCCGGAGCTGGAGGCTCGCTACACGAAGCTCTTCGCGGTGCGCAGCGCGGTGCAGGGTGTGCTGGAGGTGGCGCGGCGTGACAAGCGCATCGGCGCGTCGCTGGAGGCCCGCGTGGTGCTGAGCGCCACAGGCGCGGTGCGGGAGGTGCTGGAGGCACACCTCGCGGAGCTGCCCGGGCTGTTCATCGTGAGCCAGGTGGAGCTGGCGGAGGTTCCGGCTGATTCAGCGAAGGCCTTGGATGTTTCACAGACCTTCGGTGACGGCGCGGCCCTGTCCGTGGAGGTGCTGCCGGCGAAGGGCACCAAGTGCCCGCGCTGCTGGGTGTATTCCGAAGCAGTGGGGCAGGGAGACGATGTCTGTCTCAAGTGCCGCGAGGCATTGAGCTGAGTCAGGGCTGGGTGGCTTCCAGCCTGCGCAGCGTGTCCACCAGGTTCTGCATGCGTTCGTGGTGCGTGCCGGGCCAGAAGACGCGCTGGCAGCCGGGGCACTGTTGGAAGTGGCGGTGACGCTGGGCCACACCTTCCGGGATGCGGCCCTGCACTTCGTCCGGCGTCGCGGTGGACAGCGGCGCGTTGCAGGCGAGGCAGCGGGAGAAGGGCCGCATGCGCGACGTCAGGCCGTACCTTCGCACCACCTCCACCAGCTGGTGCGCGGGGTCGGTGGCTCTTGGGTAATAGCCCTGCACCACCTCCGAACGCTTCAGCAGGCCCAGGTCGCGCGTGAGCAGCACTCGCGATTCTTCGTGGGACACGCGCGCCAGCAGGTCGTCCGCGGAGTCGTTGCGCCAGAGCGTGTCGAAGCCGAGCATCCGCAGGAAGCCCGACAGACGCCCCAAGCCCACGTCCAGGATGAAGCGCGGCAGCTCCGGGAGCGGCACCGGGACGGATGCCGGAGACGCCTCCACGTGCGTGTCCGCCTCCGCCCGGTGCCCGAAGCCCACCGGCTCGCCATCCACCAACACCCCGTCCACTTCCGGATGCGGCGGCCCCAGTGACTCGATGAGGTCCTTCACCGAAGGGCTGCCTTGCAGCACGTGGGTGAACGTTCGCTCCCGGCGCTCCGGTGCGACGAAGTCGTTCAGTGCGCCATGGAACCGCACCGTGAGCTGCCGTGCCGACATCGTGGACTCCTCACGTCCTGCTGCGTTGTCGCCCGTGCTCCGCGCTGCCTTCCTCTGAATCCCAGGCTTCCCCGGCCGTGAGGGCGGCGGAACTCTCGGATTCTTGAAGGGCGGAGATGGCAATCCTCACGGGCTGTCAGGGGACAGCCTTCCTGCAAACTTCTATAATCACGCGTCAGTCGGCGCGCCGAAGCCGGTGGAACACCCCCTCGACCCCCTCGGAAGCAAGGATCCAGGTCCCTGTATGGCCATGAAGTTCCCCCCGTTCCTCCGCCCATTCGTGGCGCTGGGTTTCCTGGCGCTCGCTTGCGGCCCGGGTGACGAGCCCATCGCTCCTCCTGACTCGGGGACCTCGGCCGATGCTGGCACCCGCACCGACGCGGGTTCCTCCGTGGACGCGGGCGACACCGTGGACTCGGGCACCGCCGTGGATGCTGGATCCGACGTGGATGCCGGCTCCGACGTGGATGCCGGCTCCGACGTGGATGCTGGATCCGACGTGGATGCTGGATCCGATGATGCCGGCACCGCGGTCGACGCGGGCACGTCCGTGGATGCGGGTTCGACCGTCGACGCGGGCACTTCGACCGACGCGGGTTCCGCGACGGACGCGGGCTCTTCCACCGACGGCGGCTCCACGACGGACGCGGGCACGATTGACGGCCCGGACTCCGATGGTGGCGTCACGCAGATCCGCCTGATGGCGGCCAATCTCACCAGCGGCAACGGCCAGAGCTACGACCCGGGCCATGGCATCCGGCTCATGCAGGGCGTGGATCCCGACGTCGTGATGATCCAGGAGTTCAACTACAAGTCGAACTCCGCTGCGGACATCCGCGCCATGGTCGACACCGCCTTCGGCACGGGCTTCTCCTACTACCGCGAAGGCGGCGCGCAGATCCCCAACGGCGTCATCAGCCGCTTCCCCATCATCGAGTCCGGCGAGTGGACGGACACCCAGGTCTCCAACCGTGACTTCGCCTGGGCGCGCATCAACATCCCGGGCCCTCGCGACCTCTGGGTCGTCAGCGTGCACCTGCTCACCAGTGGCTCTGGCGTCCGCAACACGGAGGCCACCAACCTGGTGAAGTTCATCAAGGCCAACGTCCCCGAGAGCGACTACCTGGCCATCGGCGGCGACTTCAACACCGACAGCCGCTCCGAGGCGTGTCTCACCACGTTCAAGCAGGTGGTGGACACCGCGGGCCCGTACCCCGCGGACAAGAACGGCAACGGCGGCACCAATGCCGGCCGCAGCAAGCCGTATGACCACGTCCTCGTGGACGCCGACCTGCGCAAGTACCAGGTGTCCACCGTCGTCGGGAACAGCACCTTCGCCAACGGGCTCGTGCTCGACAGCCGCGTCTACACGCCCATCTCGGAGATCTCCCCTGCGCTGAACAGCGACAGCGGCGCCTCCATGATGCAGCACATGGGCGTCGTGAAGACCTACGTCACGCCCAACTTCTAGCGGGCACGCAGGCAACGCGGGCCGGTCATCGGGAAGCTCCGGTGCCCGGCCCGTGCCGTTTCAGAAGCTCCACTTGTGCTTGTTCTTCGCGATGAAGCGGCCCACCGGCGGGATGCGCGCGATGAGCGGCGTCAGCACGAACACCGCCGCCAGCCGCAGCGGCTTCACCGCCTGCGACGCAAGGTACGCCGCGCCCCACGCGCCCGCCTGCGCCCCCGTTCCCTGGGGCTGGAAGCCGGCCCGGATGGCCGCCCAGAAGCCCACGATGACCAGGCCGAAGATGAGGTAGTTCACCGCGATGGCCAGCGGGCCGTAGTCCACCAGCAGCGCCTTGAAGCGCGCCATCAGCGACGGCTTCGCCGCCGGGGTCGTGGTGGTTCCGGGTGGGGCAATGTCGGGAGCAGAGGGCTTCACGTCGGGCTCAACAGGCGCCATGGGCGCACCATGCCCGAAACACGCGGCCTCCGGGAGACAGAGGACAGGCGGGCTGGCGGGCCCCGGCCCGGGTCCGGGTTGTCAGGGCTCCCGGGGGCGCGATAGAGGTTCGGGCACCGCATGAAAGCCTCCCTCCGCCTCCTCCTCGTGGTGGTCCTCGCCGTGCTGGCGGCGGATCAGCTGACCAAGTACCTGGCCGTGTCCCGGCTGACGGAAGCGCTGGACGGACGCAGCGGCCTCTCGCGCGTCTCCGGCTTCCTGAGCGAGCAGAACCTGGACAACGACCCTCCGGTGGAGGGCGTGTTCCGCAAGAACACCCGGCCGTACCGCTTCATCGAGGACTACTGGCACTTCCGCTACGTGGAGAACCCGGGCGCGGCGTGGGGCATGTTCTCCAGCCTGCCGGACGCCGCTCGCAAGGCGTTCTTCCACGTGGTGAGCCTGGTGGCGCTGGCGTTCATCCTGGTGCTGTACCGCAAGACGGAGCCGTCGCAGAAGCTGGTGCGCGTGGCGCTGGCGCTCATCACCGGCG
Organism: Corallococcus caeni; assembly: GCF_036245865.1. Taxonomy (NCBI): domain Bacteria; kingdom Pseudomonadati; phylum Myxococcota; class Myxococcia; order Myxococcales; family Myxococcaceae; genus Corallococcus; species Corallococcus caeni. The sequence goes on from NZ_BTTW01000002.1 coordinate 351,321, forward strand.
GCGCGCTGGGCAACTTCGTGGACCGGCTCATCCGGGGCTACGTCATCGACTTCATCGACTGGCACTGGCGCAACCAGCCGGGCATGCGCTGGCCCACGTTCAACGTGGCGGACGCGGCCATCTGCGTGGGCGTGGGGCTGATGCTGCTGGACTCCTTCCGCGTGCGCAGGCCGGAGGCCGTGGCCACGCCGCTCCCCCAGGGCAGCAGCCCGCAGCCGTGACGCGCGGGGGTGGGCTGGTATAAGCCCACTCCGTGCCGCGCAAATACGCCATCCTCCTCGCCCTCACGCTGGGCGTCATCGTCCTGGACCAGTGGACGAAGTACCTGGTCGTGCGGGACCTCACCACCCGCTTCGACGGGACCACCACCCTGTCGGAGCGGCTGGGCGCGTTCTATTCGCCCGCCGAGGAACCCGGCCGCAGGGGTCTGCACTTCCAGCCGAAGACGCACGTGGAGGTGGCGGAGAACTTCTTCCGCCTGCGCTACGCGGAGAACCCGGGCGCCGCGTGGGGCATGTTCCGCGACCTGCCCCCGAACGTGCGCGGCCCGCTCTTCCACCTGGTGAGCCTGGGCGCGGTGCTGCTCATCGTCTTCTACTTCCGGAAGCTGTCCGGCACGGACCCCGCGGAGGTGTGGGCGCTGTGGGGCCTGCCGCTGGTGCTGGGCGGCGCGCTGGGCAACTACATCGACCGCGTGGCGCGGGCCTTCGTCATCGATTTCCTGGAGGCCCATTGGTACGACAAGGCCGCGTGGCCGTCGTTCAACGTCGCGGACATGGCCATCTGCATCGGCGTGGGCATGCTCGTGGTGGATGCCTTCGTGCGCAAGGAGAAGCCCCAGGCCTCCGCCCCCGCGAAGGCCTCCTGAAAGCCTGGAGGTCCCCCCATGCTCCCCGTCCTGCTGCGCCTGTCCTTCACCACGCTGTGGATGCAGCTCTTGCTGTACGCCGCCGCGGTGGGGGTGGTGGCCTCCGTCGCCGTCAACGGCTGGAAGGGCACGCTGGGGCCGGTGGATGACAAGACGGGCAAGGAGGGGCCCGCGCCGCTCCAGGACAAGCTGCTGCGCGCGGCGGGGTTCGCGGTGGTGGGCGGCTTCCTCGCGTACTTCGGCCTGATGTACGCGCTGCCCGCGGACGCCTTCCCCGGCGGCAGGGGCGAGGGCATCCCGCTGCACACCTACGGCGTGCTCCTGGCCCTGGGCTTCGTCACCGCCGTGTCGGTGGCAGGCCGGCTGGCGCAGGACGAGTGGCGCCGCGTGAGCTTCGTGGAGGGCCGGGGGTGGGTGGACACGGAGGGGCCCCAGAAGCGCGAGCAGGTGATGGACCTGGCGTTCTGGGTGCTGGTGGGCGGGCTCGTGGGCAGCCGCGTGCTGTTCGTGCTGGTGAACTGGCAGGACTACGCGCGCGACTGGACGCAGGCCTTCTCCCTGGGCGGCGGGCTGGTGTTCTACGGCGGCCTGATTGGCGCGGGGCTGGCCGCGTTCCTCTTCGCGCGCAGGCACGGCCTGGACTTCCTGCGGCTCGCGGACGTGTGCATCCCCACGGTGTCGCTGGGGCAGTGCCTGGGGCGCCTGGGGTGCTTCTCCGCCGGGTGCTGCTGGGGCGACATGGCGGGGAGCCACTCCCGCACGGGCGTCAGCTTCCCGGGCTCCGGACTGGCCCAGGACCTGTTCGGCCGGCTGGGGGGAGCGTCCAGCCTGGCGTATGGCTCGCAGGCCGGGGATGACCGCTTCGTGGTGGAGGCCACCGGCCAGGTGCTCCACCAGGCGGCGCCGGGCGCGGTGCGCATCTCCGACTGGGTGGCCCGGCACGGCACCACGCTGCCGGTGTACCCCACGCAGCTCTTCGAGTCCGTGGGGCAGCTGGTGCTCTTCGTGGCGCTCCTGTACGCGCGCCGCTTCCGCCGCTTCCACGGGCACATCTTCGCCCTGTGGCTGATGGCCTACGCCGTCCTGCGCACCACGGTGGAGCTGTTCCGGGGCGACGTGGAGCGGGGCACCCTGCACGGCCTGCTGGAGTCGCTGGGGGCCCAGGGGCTGGCCGGGGCGGTGCCCCTGGAGGCCTGGTACAACGTGTCCACCAGCCAGTTCATCTCCCTGTGCATGTTCACCTTCGGTGCACTGCTGATGGCGCGCCACCGACCGGCGGGTGAGGCCGCTGGCCTGGGGCCCACACCGTCCGCGGCCTGAGGTTGCGAGCCGCGCCCGGGTTGAGGACACTCCCGGGACATGCCGCCGCCCGACAACGCACGGCCCGCCGCCAAAGGTGGGGGCCGGCCCGCGCAGGACGCCAGTTCCTCCAGCGAAGCCGCCCTTCACGAATGTGAGGAGCTGGAAGCGGCCATCGCGGAGCTGCGCCACAGCTACGAGCAGTACTTCATGGGCATGGAGCGCCAGGCGCCCATCCGCGCGCATGAGGACCTGAAGAAGCGGATGCTGAAGATCAAGGGGGCCTTCATCCGCAGCACGTCGGTGAAGTTCCGCGTGCAGAGCCTCCACAACAAGTTCCTCACCTACGAGCGGCTGTGGGTGCGCACGCTCCAGGAGATTGAAGCCGGCACCTACCGCCGTGACCTGGCCAAGGCCCGCCGCCGCGCCGGGGTGAAGCAGCCCGGTGTCGTCGGCGAGCGCCAGAAGGGCGTGGTGGACCTCACGGAAGAAGTCTCCGACATGGACTTCGAGGAGGTCGAGGAGCTCACCGGCCGCCGCCCCATCAACGAGCCGAAGCTCGCCGCGGAGTACCTGGCGGAGCAGGGCGCGGGCGGTACGCCCTTCCGGGGCCCCCCCGCGGTGGCGCCCGCTGCGGCGCCGCCCGCCGGGGCACCTCGGGGCACGCCCGCGGGGCTGGTGCCTCCGGCGAAGAGCATCCCGGCGGTGGCCCCCGTGAGCGGGCTGCCGTCCATCGCGCCCGTGGGCGGCACGCCGCAGAAGGGGACCCCGGCGGTGGGGACGTCGAAGCTGCCCTCGGTGACGCCGGCGGTGGCGCCGGGTGGGACTCCGGCGGCGGGACGTCCGGCGGTGCCTCCGGGCATGGCGGCCAGGGCCCCGGCTCCGGTTGCTGCCCAGCAGCCCGCGCGTCCGGCGGCTCCGGCAGCGGCGGCGCCCCGTCCCGCGACGGCGGGCCCCGGTGGCGGCATGTCCGACGACAAGCTGCGCGCGGTGTACGACGCGTACGTCACCGCGAAGCGCCGCTGCCAGGAGGACACGTCCAAGCTGTCCTACGAGTCCGTGGCCGCCACGCTGCGCAAGCAGGTGCCGGAGTTGCTCAAGCAGCACAACGCGAAGGCCGTGGAGTTCAAGGTCGTCATCAAGGACGGCAAGGCCTCGCTCAAGGCCGTGCCCAAGTAGCGGAAGGCACGGCATGAACCAGGACCTGGAGTCGCTCAAGGCGCGGGTGGCGCGCCTGTCGGTGATGATCTTCGACATCGACGGCACGCTCACCGACGGCCGCATCTTCTGGGTGCCCAACTCCGGCTGGACGCAGATGTACAGCGTGCGCGACGGCATGGGCATCAAGCGCCTCCAGGAGGCGGGCATCGAGGTGGCCGCCATCTCCGGCGGCGACAGCCTCTCCGCGCAGATGCGCATGCAGTCCCTGGGCTTGCGCCACGTGCACTTCGGCAGTCAGGACAAGGTGGCGCACTTCGAGAAGCTGCTCGGCATCCTCAACGTGTCCGCGGAGCACTGCGGCTACATGGGTGACGAAGTGGTGGACCTGCCGCTGCTCAACGCGGTGGGCTTCTCCGCCACCGTGCCCGAGGCCCCGGACGAGGTGCGCGCGCAGGTGCACTACGTGGCCCAGCGCGCCGCGGGCTTCGGCGCCGCGCGCGAGGTGTGCGAGTTCATCCTGAAGCACCGGACGCGCTCCGCGCCGTGACGTGAAGAGACGAGGGGGAAGCACCGCATGAAGAAGGGGTTGTGGTTCGTGGGGCTCCTGAGCCTCGCGGGGTGCGCGAGCACGCGTCCCGTGAAGGGCGAGGCCTTCTTTCAGTGTGTCCTCACCAAGACCGGCCGGGCGGAGGGCTGTCGGCTCAAGAAGCGCGAAGGCACCGTCAGCGACGCGCAGGTCACCGAAGCCCTCCGCAGCATCCAGTCGACCGACTACGCATTCCTCCGCCGCAACACGCCGCCGGTGGACGTGCCCTATACCTTCCGCTTCACATACCGGGATCCGCTTCCCACGGACGGCGGGACGGTGGCGGCACCCGCGCCCACGGAGCCGTGATGGCTACTTCCAGTCGCGTACCAGCGCGCCGTCCCTCCCGCTGACGGGGTCGCTTGGAGGCACCGGCACCTGCGCGATGCGCTTCACGGAATCATCATGCGTGGCGGCGTCCGGACGCTGCAGGTCCCACTGACCGTGGCCTTCGGGGTAGGCACCCACGACGAGGAAGTCGCCACTCGACTCCACGCGCTTGTGCCCGGTGCCCGCGGGCAGCACCACCACGTCACCCGTCTGCACGCTGACGACCTGTCCCGCTTCCCCGCCGAGCATCAGCTTCGCCGAGCCCTTCGCCACGCCCAGCACCTCGTGCGCGGTGGAGTGGTAGTGGTGGAAGTCGTAGACGCTGGAGCGCCACTGCGGCGGCCAGCCGTTCGCCTCGAAGCGCTGCTCGAACGCGGCGGCCACGTCTCCCTCGCGTGAAACCGCCGCGCGGTACACCAGCACCGGGAAGCGGCTGTTGGGCACCTGGCCGTCATCCTTGAACGTGAGCCGCGTGGGCATGACCCTCCCAACCTGGGACAGGCCCGGGGCGTGTGCAACGCGCGGATGCGGGGCCCTTCTGCCCCACCGTCAAACCGGCGGGACGGGAAAGATGCCCAAACGTTCGCTCCTGGAAACGCCTGCCACCCCATCGTGAGTCCGGGTTGTCGCTCCCCAGGCCCGTTCCTACCTTGCGCTGCCTGACGGCCGGTGTGCGGCCCGAGACACGAGGGAGGCGACGTGGGGATGCGGCGGATGTGGCTCGGACTGGCAGTGGCGGTGGGGCTCGCCGTGTCCACGGGATGCGGACAGTCCCCGGAGGACTCCGAAGCACGGATCGCGGCCCTGGAGGCCGAGGGCAAGCAGATGGACCAGGCCCTGGACGCGGTCGAGGACCGGCTCATGGGCAGCCAGGGCCGGCTGGCCATGTGGAACGAGCTGGGGCGGCGTCACCAGGAGGTGAGCGCCATCCAGTGCAAGGTGGCCGACGCCCACATCGCCGCCATCCTGAAGCACGAGGACAAGCAGAACCAGAAGGCGCGGGTCGTCAAGCAGCGCAACTCCATGGCCTCCGTGGACACCTCCGTGCTGACCTCCGGCAAGGGGCCCGCGCGGCAGCGCAGCAACTGAAGCGTCACGTCTAGCCGGGGAGGCGCGCGGTGCGCTCGCGCATGCGCTTCTCCACCGCGATGACGCCCCGGAGGAAGATGCCGGGCGCCAGCCGCCGCAGCCGCCAGAACCAGCGCGCGTCCGCCATGGGCAGCACGTGCGGCGCGTTCCGGTCCACCGCCTTGAGCAGCCGCTCGGCGACCCACTCCGGTCCAATCTTCGACTGGTCCACCAGCTTCACGCTCATGCGGCGCGTCTCCGGGTCGGAGTAGGGCGCGGCCGCCGAGGCGATGTTGGTGCGGAAGAACGTGGGGCACGCCACCGTGACGCCCAGCCCCAGCGGTCGCAGCTCCGCGTAGAGCGTCTCCGACAGCGCGACGACGGCCGCCTTGGACGTGTTGTACGCCGCCAGGTTCGGCGCGTACACGAGCCCCGCGGCGGACGCGATGTTGAGCACGTGTCCGGAGCCCTGCTTCTTCAGACGCGGTACGAACGCGTGACAGCCGTGGATGACGCCCCACAGGTTCACGTCCAGCACGCGCTTCCACTCCGACAACGGCAGCGTGCCCACCGCGCCGCCCGTGGCGACGCCCGCGTTGTTCACCACCAGGTCCACGCCGCCGAACGCTTCGTCCGTGGCGCGCGCCAGCGCCTCCACCGCGTCCGCGTCCGTCACGTCGCACGGGTGCACGCGCGCCTCGCCACCCAGCGCGGTGACGCGGCGGGCGGTCTCCTCCGCGCTGGCCACGTTCAGGTCCGACACCATCACCCGTGCCTGACGGGCCGCCAGGGCTTCACACAGCGCACGGCCAAGGCCACTGCCGGCGCCCGTCACCACCGCGCGAGGACGAGAGGGAAGGCTCATGGTTTCGGGACTCCTGGGGGGTGGGGGAAGAGCGTGACGCGACAGGGCTAGCACGCCCGGCGAAACGCTGGCCATGCGCCGGTGCTCGCTTTCCCTCGAATCCCGGCTCCAGACGGGCGGGCAGGCGGGCGCACGGTTCGTGACCCGGGGTCGGAAGTTGGCTAGAACCCGGGCCGTGCAACGCGCCTTGGTGGCAGCAATGGCGGTCGTGGCGGCGGGGCTCCTGGGATGCAACGACCTGGAGAACTGCGGCTCGACGCCGGTGGACATCACCCGCACCGACGGGGGCCTCTACCGTTGCGTGACGTCCGAGGACTGCCCCCGGACGTCGCGCGTCTCCGTGTGCGTGACGGACGTCTCCTCCGAGCGCGAGTGCGTGCGCTGCGACGAGACGCGCTGCGTGCGCCTCATCCCGGAGTCGTGCCAGTGAGGCGGGGGCTGTCGCGGTGGGCCTGCGTGCTCGCGGTGGGGGCGCTCGCCGTCACGGGGTGCCGCGACAAGCCGGTGGACCACATGCAGCGCGCCCGCGACGCCATCTTCGAGAAGCGTCCGGACGAGGCGCTGGTGGAGTACCGCAAGGCCTACGAGATGCTCCTGCGCGACGAGTCCCCGGAGGCGCTGGTGATGCGCGCCCGGGCGCTCAAGGGCGCGGCGGACGTGTACTGGCTGGAGCAGCGCAAGGTGAAGGAGGCGGTGAGCGTCTACCGCCAGCTCATCCAGCAGTGCCCGGAGTCCCCGGAGGCGCTGGACGCGCGCATCATCCTGGCGGAGCTGCTGCGGGTGCACTACCGCGACCTGCGCGGTTCGATTGATCAGCTCACCGCCGCGCTGCACCGCAACCCGCCGCAGAGCGCGGAGCTGCAGTACCAGGTGGCCAAGACGTACTTCGAGCTGCAGGACTATCCGCAGTGCGAGCTGGAGGCGAAGAAGCTGCCGGACCGCTTCGCCACCAGCCCCTACGTGGACGACGCGCTCTTCCTCCAGGCGCAGGCGCTGGCCATGGTGGAGGGCAAGCGGCAGGAGGCGCTGCGCACCTACGCGGACCTGCGCACGCGCTTCCCGGACTCGGAGCTGGCGCCGTACGCCCTCTTCGAGATGGGCAAGCTGCGCGCGGACGCGGGCGACAACGAGAAGGCCATCGAGACCTGGGTGGAGTGCCTGAAGACGCACCCCGACCCGGCGCTCGTGCAGGACGCCATCGCTCGGGCCCGCCGCCGTCTGGCCAACCTCACGGTGGAGGGCATTGGCAAGAAGGAGGTGGCGTTCGACCGCAGCAAGCAGGCGCGCACCTCCGTGGAAGCCATGGGCGGCAGCGCCGAGGAAGCCGCCCGCGACCGCGGCGACTGACTTCTCGCGTGGGAGACATTCACATGAACGTGCTGGTGACAGGGGCCACGGCGGGCATCGGGCAGGCCATCGCGCGCCGCTTCGTGAAGGAGGGTGCGCGCGTCATCGCCACCGGGCGGCGGAGCGACCGGCTGGAGGCGCTCCAGGCGGAGCTGGGCGAGCGGCTCCTGCCGGTGACGCTGGACGTGACGGACAAGGCGGCGGTGAAGGCCGTGTTCGCTTCGCTGCCGGCGGACTTCGCCCAGGTGGACGTGCTGGTGAACAACGCGGGGCTGGCGCTGGGGCTGGAGCCCGCGCAGTCGGCGCGGCTGGAGGACTGGGACGTGGTGGTGGACACCAACGTGAAGGGCCTCCTGTACTGCACGCGCGAAGCGCTCACGGGCATGGTGGCGCGCGACCGGGGGCACGTCATCAACATCGGCTCCATCGCGGGCGAGTTCCCGTACCCGGGCGGCAACGTGTACGGCGCGACGAAGGCGTTCGTGCATCAGTTCACGCTCAACCTGCGCGCGGACCTGCACGGCACCGCGGTGCGCGTGACGGACATCCAGCCGGGCCTGCTGGGCGGCACGGAGTTCTCCAACGTGCGCTTCCGCGGCGACGACGCGAAGGCCGCCGCGCTCTACGACCGGACCCAGCCGCTCACGCCCGACGACGTCGCGGACACGGTGTACTGGGTGGCCACGCGGCCCGCGCACGTGAACATCAACGTCATCTCCATGATGCCGGTGGTGCAGGCCTTCGGCCCGCTGCTGGTGAAGCGCGGCGGCTGAGCAGCCCGGCACGGTGGCGATGATGCCAGCGTGAGTGCAAGGCCTCGCCGCGATGCTGGTGGCGCGCGGGGCGCCTCAGCCCGGCACGGGCAACGCGGCTTCGAGGAGCGGCGCGGGTACCGACGGGTCGTCCGCGTCCGCCACCAGCAGCACGTGGACGCGGCCGCCCTCCACGCGCGCGTCCACGCCCTCCAGCTTCACGGGCACGTCCACCGCGTCCAGGTACACGGGCGTGCCGTCCGGCGCGAGCACGCCCACCGCCGACCCCGCCACGGGCCCATCCGCCACGCGGTCACGCGAGGCCTCCGCCGTGGCGGTGAACACCACGCGCCCGTCCGGTAGCGGCGACGCGTCCGTGAAGGACAGCCGGACGCCATTGGCCTCGCCCAGCTCCCAGCGGCGCACGGTGCGCACCGCCTCCGGCCCCATCACGCCCGCGTCCAGGCTGGCCAGCACGCGGTCCAGGTCCAGGTCCACCAGCGCGTCCACGCCGCCTTCACCGTTGCCCCGGTTGAGCAGCCGCAGCCGCTTGCCCGCCACCGCCGCGCCCTCCACGTTGAGCGCCACCAGCTCGCGCTCCAACTGCACGTAGAGCGACGTGCAGTCCACCGTGCGAGGCTCACCCGCGAGCGTCCCATCCGCGTTCAAGGGCAGCACCGACGCCCGGCGCCGCGCGGGCGTGGACCCCGAGGGCAGCGCCAGCAGCGCCCCGTGCGTGAACGACGCGGACGGGCCCAGCCGGCACAGCGCCTCCAGGTCCGGCTTGGCCGCCTTGCGCGCCGCGTGCGCGTCCGGGAGCTCCCCGGCGAAGAGGCGCACGGTGTGGCCCGGTGCGTCTCCCACCGCGGGGAACACGGCCAGATGGAGCGCGTCGTCCGCGACGACGTAGAGCCAGTCCCCCGCGCGCACCAGGCCGCTGGCGGCGGAGACGTGCGCGGGGCGGCCCGGGGCTTCGGGCGCCGCGAGGGTGAGGGTGCGGCGGCGGGTGGTGGGAATCATGGGGCCTCGAGCGTCGCCGACTACAGCAGCGTGCCGCGCAGGAAGAGGCTGGCCGCCGTGAAGTAGATGACGAGTCCGGACACGTCCACCAGCGTGGCCACGAAGGGCGCGGACGCGCTCGCGGGGTCGAAGCCCACGCGCCGCAGGATGAACGGCAGCATGGAGCCGGACAGCGTGCCGAACATCACCACGCCCACCAGCGACACGCCCACCGTCATGCCGATGAGCAGCGCGTGCTCGCCGTAGCTGTGGAACAGCCCCTGCCACACCATCACGCGCGTGAAGCCCACCAGGCCCAGCACCCCGCCCAGCGCCAGGCCCGTGGTCAGCTCCCGCCGCGCCACGCGCCACCAGTCCTTCAGCCGCATCTCCGACAGCGCCAGCGACCGGATGATGAGCGTGGTGGCCTGGCTGCCGGAGTTGCCGCCGGAGCTGATGATGAGCGGGATGAAGAGGCTCAGCACGACGGCGCGGGCAATCTCGTGCTCGAAGTAGCCCATGGCCGTGGCGGTGAGCATCTCCCCCAGGAAGAGCACCATCAGCCAGCCGGCGCGCTTCTTGAGCATCGCCATGAAGCCCACGTCGAAGTAGGGCGCGTCCAGGGCCTCCATACCGCCGACCTTCTGGATGTCCTCCGTGGCCTCCTCCTGGACGACGTCCACGATGTCGTCCACCGTCACGATGCCCTTCATGCGCCGCTGTTCGTCCACCACGGGCATGGCCATGAAGCTGTGCTCGGAGAAGGTGCGGCTCACCGCCTCCTGGTCCGTGTTCTCCGCCACGGTGATGACGTCGCGAATCATCACGTCCGCCACGCGCTTGTCCGGCGCGGCCTGGAAGAGCTGGCGCAGGGACAGCACGCCCTGCAGCCGCTGCTCCGCGTCCAGCACGTACGCGTAGTAGACGGTCTCCACCTTCTCGCGCGCCTGCTTGCGCAGGTAGCCGATGGCCTCGTCGATGCTCATGTCCGGGCGCACGCGGGCGAAGCGCGGGTTCATGAGGCCACCCGCGTCGTCCTCCGAGTACGCCAGCAGGACGTTCACCTCGCGGCGGCTGGCGTCGTCCAGCTGCGACAGGATGGCGTCCACCTGCTCCGGCTCCACGGCCTGGACCAGGTCGGCCAGGTCGTCCGGGGGGAGCAGCCGGACCCAGGTGCGGCGCTCGCCGGGGGGGAGGCTGAGGATGAGCTCGCCCTGTTCGCGCGCGGTGAGGCCCAGGAAGAAGTCGTCCGCCACCGCCGGGGGTAGCAGCCGGAAGCCCTCCAGGCGCTCGTCCGCGGACAGCACCGCCCAGGCCTCGTGGAGCTCGTCGGGGGACAACGCGTTCTGGCTCTGGGGACTCTCCACCATGACGACGGCCTCGGAAGAAGGGGGGGAGGGTGCGCGCCTCGCTGCATCGCGCGCGGGCCTCTCTACACCCCTGCCGGGGGCGCGGCGAGCGGAAGGCGCGAAACATCGCGCTTAAGTCGCGTCCGCCTGCCTGGTCCGTTCATCCGTCCCCAGAGTCCACCGGGGGCCTGGGCCTGCCTGCCCATGCGGCCCGTGCTGGTGGGTGGGGCGGCCGGGTGGGTCAGGGCTTCTGCTGGATGAGCTCCACCTTGTAGCCGTCCGGGTCCTCCACGAAGGCGATGACGGTGGTGCCGTGCTTCATGGGGCCGGGCTCGCGGACGACCTTGCCGCCGGCCTGGCGGATGGCATTGGCGGTGGCGTGGATGTCGCTGACGCCCAGGGCGATGTGGCCGTAGGCGGAGCCCAGCTCGTACTTCGCCGTGTCCCAGTTGTGGGTGAGCTCCAGCGCGGGGTGGGTGTCCTCGGGGCCGTAGCCGACGAAGGCGAGGGTGAACCGGCCGTCCGGGTAGTCCTGGCGGCGCAGCAGCGTCATGCCGAGCACGCGGGTGTAGAAGTCGAGCGACTTCTCCAGGTCGCCGACCCGGAGCATGGTGTGGAGGATGCGCATGCGGTGGCTATAACCGCGGCGCCGTGTAGGTGCGGTGGCTAAAGCGCGCCGCCCGGCCGGGGTAGGGGCCGGGTGTTCGCATCGAAGCAGGCCGTGGCGGTGCCCGTGAACGCGGCGATGAATTCTTTGCGCAATGCCTTGTCGGAGGTGAAGACCCTCATCCAAATGGACCAGTATCCGAGCGCGGTTGCCTGCCGGATGACCTGTCGCCTCATGTGAGGCGTGTCGCAAGCTGCGAGATCCGCTTTGGCTTCCTGTGCTCTCGCCCAGGCCTCCCGCCGGTGGAGCCATCTGCGGTCGCTGGCCTTGGGATTATTGGGAGGAATTTTGTCTAGGCCCGTGAGTCGCAAGGTTCGCATGGCACGTTGCCGCTCCTTGACTCCAAGCCTTGGTGCTGGTGTTACAATGCCATTGGCAGTGTGGACAAAGGCTCTGGCTGTGTTGTCGCGGTCGGGCCAATAGTAATTGGCAAGGCGGATCTTTTTGTCGCCCTTTGTGCTGTTGCAGTTTACGCAGGCGAGTAGGAAATTATGCCAATCTCGAATTAGTCTGGGGTGATGCTTCTTGGGAAGCATGTGTTCCACTGCTAGGTTTGCGTTGATTCTGCTTTCGCAGAACGAGCAGTATTCTCCCAGGCAAGCGATAAGAGCGCCCCGGGCTCTGGTGTACTCTGAGAAGGTTCGGCGCTTGCCTTTGCTGTCTACCGGCCAAGGGCCGCGTTCTACTGGCCTCATGAGTCATCACCAGGCAGACGAGCCTTCCCTCGCTGCATTTCTAGGAAGGCATGGTAAGCAACGTCATCGCTAAAGGGCGCTGACAGAGCGTCTAGTTGTTCCTTGAGTCGCTTGAGTTCTGGCCCCTTCGTCTTCTTCGCTTTCTGGAGTGCTGCGTAGTACTTCCGGGCCGCTTCCATCATTTCTTGATGTCGATGGCTGCGCTGCGGGACTTTGACGCCCATTACTTCTTCAGTGATGTCTTCAATGCTTCGGCTAGGCAGTGCCTCACGATTCTGATCGTCTAGGTTGATGAGTTCATTTTCGCGCAATGACTGGATGATAAAAGGGGAGTGAGTTGTGGCTACGAATTGCATCTCAGGAAAGGCTTTGCGGAGGTCATCGACCACTTCTCGTTGCCATCGCGGATGAAGATGTAGATCCAGTTCGTCGATCAAGACGATGCCTGGAGTCTGAGCCGGGGCTCGATCTCTTAAGTGAGGATTAAGGGTTGCGGCTCTGTATGCGATGTCGCCAACCATTGCGAGCATGCTCCTGGCGCCATCGCTCAGCATTTCAAAGGGGAGTTGCACGCCCTTTTTCTGGGCGACCAGAGTTCCCAGCCGAAGATCATAGCGAACATCTGTCCAGCCACGCATGCATTGGCGCAACGCGCGTTTGACGGCACTAAGGGTTCCAAGTGGCTGCCCCTGCTGCAGCTGGATCATCTCCATTGTCTTGAACCAGGAAACAAAACCTTTGTGGTCGGAAGAGGGGTCGAGGCAACCGTGATAACCGCGAAGGCGGGAACCAGGCTTGAGGACACGAGCTCCATCTGAGACGACAGAGCGGCGCGCGCGACGTTGCAACCAAAGGCGCCCAGTACCGTAGTAAGAGACAAGTGGAAGAACGATGTCCTTTCCTGCGCGAACTTCGTCGTTCCAAAAGTTCGCGATCTGGGAGACTTCGCTCGCCCGCCCATGGGTGGTGTGCTTGTGACGGCCCTCTAGGGTTCGTGCCCAGTCGCAGGTGTATCCCTCTACTGTTCCCCGACAGACCACTTCAGTCGGGTAGATGGACTCTAGGGTGGGGACCTCACTGCGGGTATGCATCACTTGCCGCACATCATCGCGATGGATGCCAGGCGGTGAGGGGCCGTCGAGCCCTAGGAAAATAGCCCCAGCCGCGATGGCGAGCGCATCAAGTATCGCGGTCTTTCCAGTCCCGTTGTCGCCGATCAGGACATTGAATGAGGGGGAGAAATCGAAGGTGCGGGACGCAAACCCGCGAAAATTCTTGACTTCGATGTGCTCGATCTTCATCCGCGCTCCTGCCAGTTTCTATGATGCAGCTTCATTGCAAGTATCCTGATTGCGCTAGGCCGCGCACGCCAATTCCCAGCGACATCAACGAACCTTCGCCATAGCAGGAGATGGGCTTCCTGAACGTTAGAGTCAGTAGGCTCCTCTTTCGGTTTGATGCGCCTAGTGGCCGATCGTGGGGATTGTAGGTTAGGCCCCTGACCAATGGATCAGGCGTCCGCTCGGGGGTGAAAAGGCGACACCGGAGGGCCACTCGGGGCAGGGCCGGACGTCCGGCGCGTGTTATGGAACCCGCCATGAAACACGCTCAAAGCCAGGCCCTCTTCGCCCGTGCGCAGGCGCGCATCCCGGGTGGCGTGAACTCTCCGGTGCGTGCCTTCCGTGGCGTGGGAGGCGACCCCGTCTTCTTCAAGGAGGGCTCCGGCGCGTGGCTCACCGACGTGGACGGCAACCGCTACGTGGACCTGGTGGGCAGCTGGGGCCCGCTCATCCTGGGCCACGCGTACCCGCCCATCGTGGAGGCCATCCTGGAGGCCGCCCGGCGCGGCACCACCTTCGGCGCCCCTGTCGCCGCGGAAGTGGAGTTCGCGGAGCTGCTCTGCGCGACCGTGCCCTCCGTGGAGAAGGTGCGCCTCGTCTCCAGCGGCACGGAGGCCACCGTGGCCGCCATCCGCGTGGCGCGCGGCTTCACCGGGCGCGACTACATCCTCAAGTTCGAGGGCTGCTTCCACGGCGCGGGCGACCCGTTCCTCGTGAAGGCGGGCAGCGGCGTGGAGACGCTGGGCCTGCCGGACTCTCCGGGCGTGCCGTCCGCGCTGGCGGCGCTCACGCTCACCGCGCCCTTCAACGACCTGGAGGCCGTGGAGCGCATCTTCAACGAGAAGGGCAAGGACATCGCCTGCGCCATCATCGAGCCCGTGGTGGGCAACATGGGCGTGCTGGTGCCGCGCCCCGGCTTCCTCGAAGGGCTGCAGGCGCTCTGCCAGAAGCACGGCGTGCTCTTCGTGCTGGATGAGGTGATGACGGGCTTCCGGCTCGCGCGGGGTGGAGCGCAGGAGCTGTACGGGCTCAAGCCGGACCTCACCACGATGGCGAAGGTGGTGGGCGGCGGCATGCCGCTGGGCGCGTACGGCGGCCGGCGCGACATCATGGCCAAGGTGGCGCCGGAGGGCCCCGTGTACCAGTCCGGCACGCTGTCCGGGAACCCGGTGGCGGTGGCGGCGGGCATGGCGTGCGTGAAGGCGCTGGCGGCTCCGGGGACGTACTCGCGGCTGGAGCACCTGGGCCTGCTGCTGGAGGAGGGCTTCCGCGCGGAGGCGAAGGCGGCGGGCGTGCCGGTGACGGTGAACCGCGTGGGCAGCATGCTCACCGTGTTCTTCACGGCGGAGCCGGTGTTCGACTACGCGTCCGCGAAGAAGGCGGACACGGCGAAGTTCGGGCGCTTCTTCCACGCGATGCTGCAAGAAGGGGTGTACCTGCCGCCCAGCCAGTTCGAGGCGGCGTTCGTGTCGCTGGCCATCGGCGAGCCGGAGGTGGCGCACGTGCTCGCCGCGGCCCGCAAGGCGTTCCGCGCGCTTGGCGACGCCCGTTGAACCGGAGGCCCTGACCGGGCCCGTGCGCTTCGGTCCCTACACCCTCGTGCGCCGCATTGGCGCCGGGGGGATGGGGGAGGTCTTCCTCGCGCGCGAGGAGGGCGTGCGGCGCGCGGTCGTCGTGAAGAAGGTGCTGCCGGGGCTGGTGGACAGCCGGCAGTTCGTGGGGCGCTTCCGCGACGAGGCCCGCGTGGTGGTGCGGCTGGCGCACCCGAACATCGCGCGCGTGTACGCGATGGGCGAGGTGGACGGGCAGCTGTACCTCGCCATGGAGTACGTGCTGGGCAAGACGCTCAGCCGGCTTGCGTACCGCCTCAGGCAACGTCAGCGGATGATGCCCCTGGGGCCGCTGCTCCAGATGGGCATCCGGCTGTGCGAGGGGCTGGCGTACGCGCACGACGCGACGGACGAGGAGGGGCACCCGCTGCACCTGGTGCACCGCGACCTGTCCCCCGCGAACGTGTGCGTGAGCTACGCGGGCGAGGTGAAGATCATCGACTTCGGCGCGGCGCAGTCCACGCTGAAGGAGCAGCAGACGGCGCCGCGCGTGGTGATTGGCAACCTCACGTACATGGCGCCGGAGCAGGCCCGCAAGCGCACGGTGGACCGCAGGGCGGACCTGTACGCGGTGGGCGTGGTGCTGTGGGAGTTGTTCTCCTGGAAGCCGCTGTCGCAGCGGGGGGACCCACTGGAGCGCTGGCGGCGCGCGGCCTATCCGCAGTGGGAGCCGGCGGCGCGCCACCGGCCGGACCTGCCGCGCGCGGTGGATGCGTTTCTCGCTCGGGCGCTCGCGTCCGAGCCGAACGACCGCTTCCCCACGGCGACGGCCATGGCGGAGGCGCTGGGCGCGCTGAAGGAGAAGCTGGCGCCCAACGTGACGGATCAGGACCTGGTGCGGCTGATGTCGGCGGCCTTCCCGCGCGAGAAGGTCATCGAGCAGCAGGTGCTGGACGACCTGCTGCGCGAGCAGCCCGAGCGCGCGAGCACGCGGCAGGAGTTCCCGTCGGTGCTCGCGCCGCCTGGGTCGCAAGACGCGGCGGAGGCGCTCCGCGCGCAGGAGGACATCGCGACGGAGGCGCTGGACGCGGCGAAGCTGCGGCAGGAGGAGTTCTCCAGCGTGGGCGAGGCGACCGAGGCGCTGGACGCGGCGAAGGTAGAGCAGGCGCTGCGCGCGGCGGCGGCGCAAAGGCCCTGGGTGGAGCCCGGCGACGCGTCCGGTCTGCCGCGCAAGGCGCCCCCGGTGCGGCTGCACAACCAGGAGGTCACCAAGGACGCCTGGGTGCCGGGCATCGGCGCCGCGGAGCCCACCGCGCCGGGGCATCCTCCCCAGGCTCCGGAGACGGGCATGGGCGGTGAAGTGGCCACCACGTCCGGACAAGCCCCCCAGTCCGCGTGGACTCCGGGCCCGGGCGGAGAGGACGTCACCGCCTACGGTGCCGAGCCCGCGTCCGGAACCGCTCGCGCGCACTGGACGCCCGGTCCTGGCGAGGACGAGCCCACCCCTCCAGAGCCTCCCGCCCAGATGGACTCCCCGGCCGGTCCGGGCTCCGAGGACACCACCGACCCGGGGGAGGGGACCCGCGAGGTCGTGGATTCCCTCCCGGGCAGGCAGGCTCCGGCCGAACAACCGTCCCGGCCGGATTGGAATCCGGGCCCGGACGCGGAAGACTCCGCTACACATCTTCGAGCGTCTCATCGTGAGGGGCCCCCCCCGGCCCCGGAGGACTCCCCCATGCAGAACCGCCCCTCGCGCCCGGGCTGGACTCCCGGCGCAGGCAGTGAGGACTCCACGACCAACGAGCGGCCCTCACGCAAGAGCGGAACGGGCCTGCCCGCCACCGGCAACACCGGCTGGACCCCGGGCTCCGGAGAGGACGACGCCACCGAGGGCGCCGGCCCCTCGCCCCTGGCCGCGCGCCCCGCCACCGACGACGCGGACGACGAGAGCACCGACGTCGCCAGGCCCGGCGCCCCCAAGGCGAGCCCCGCACCGCGCGCCCCCGCCGCCCCCCCGTCGCGTCCCCAGACCTCCGTGGGCGCCGCCCCCCAGGCGCGCCCCCAGACCTCCGTGGGCGCCGCCCCGCAGTCGCGTCCCCCCGAGGCCTTCCCGGACGCCACCCGCCCCATGTCCCAGGAGGAGCTGCCCGTTCCCTGGAAGCCCCAGGGCGCGGGCGAGGCCACCGAGGCCCTGGAGGCCGCGAAGATCTTCGGCGCCCTGTCCCAGACCACCGGCAACATGCCGGCCTACCTGGACGAGAAGGCCACCCCCTACGTCCCGCCCAAGGAGGCCCCGCGCCGCCAGGCCCCCGTCGTCGACGAGCGTCCCCACGAGACCCGCCCCATGCAGGTGCGGACCAAGACGCGCGAAACGCTCGTGGGCTACGACATGGACATCTCCGCGGCCCTCAAGGCAGCGGAGCTGAAGCGCCGCGAGGCCGAGCTCGCCGAGCAGAAGCGCAAGAAGAAGCAGCCGCCCGCGAAGTCCACGGGCGGCAGCCCGCTCGCGGGCCTGTGGCCCATCCCGCCCCAGTACCGCTTCTGGGCCATGCTCCTGGTGGTCGCCCTGGCGTGCGGCCTGGGCTTCGGCGTGATGTGGCTGTTCCTCAACGCCGACGGCGGCGCCTGAGTCCCAGGCCTCTCAGTCCAGCGCCGGCAGCCGGTACTGGATGCCCAGCGACACCGTGGCGGTGCTCAGCCAGTTGCTCGTGAAGCCGTCGCCGAACTCCTCGCCGTTGTCGTCCGACGTGCCGCGCGCGCCGCCGCCCAGGTAGCGCAGGTTGAGGAACGCCTCCACGGTGTCCGTGATGCGCACGCCGCCGCGCAGGCTCGCGTCCAGCAGCGCCCCTTCCGTGGCCGAGTCGTCATCGCCGTTGATGATGGCCGTGGGCGCGTAGCTGCCATCCGCCTCCAGCCCCACCCACCAGTTCCGGCTCAAGGGCCACCGCACGCGCACCTTGAGCAGCGGCACCGGCCCCACGTCCCGGTTGGCCCGCCGCAGGGTCCCGTCCGCGGACGTGAAGACGAACGTGGCGTTGCGCAGCTGGAGGGACGCGCCCACGGACAGCTCCCGCTCGGGGTCGCCCAGCAGGTCGTAGAGGTAGCTGGCCCGGTAGAACGGGAACGCGTAGCGCACGTCCAGCGGCGTGTTCTCTGGGAACGTGAGCCCGTCAATCGTGACGTCCCGCCGCAGCACCCCCTGCGTCTGGATGTCCAACGGCTGCACCAGGAACACCACCGTGTGCCGCCCGCGCAGCGACAGCTCCGCGCTCAGGCGCACGAACGTGTAGAGGTTGTCCTGCCCGCCGTCTTCCGGGAAGCGGAAGATGGTCCCGTCGCTGCCCTCCCGCAGGCTGTGCGCGAGGACGTCCAGGAAGCCCAGCTCCGCCACCGCGCGCAGCTCCACGCGCGGCGCCTCCGCGCGCGCGGCGCCCGCCATCCCGAGCAGCCCCGCCACCACGCCTGCCATCCTCTGGAACCGGTGCATCGTTTCCCCCGGGAAGTGCGTCGTCGAGGCCGGGAGCAGACCCGACCCGGGCGCATGAAGGGGGCCCCCGTGAGGGGACTGTTCACTCCCGCTCGCGCGTCCGTCAGGCGCCCGTCAGGGGCAGGGGCGGCGCCACGGGCGGCTCCAGCGGCAGGAAGAGCCGGAAGATGGTGCCCTTGCCCGTCTCCGGCGTGTCCAGCGACACCTGGCCCAGGTGCGTATCCATGATGCGCTTCACCAGGGCGAGCCCCAGCCCGGTGCCCTGCGCCTTGGTGGTGAAGAAGGGTTCGAAGACGCGCGTGCGCAGCTCCGGCGGGATGCCCGGTCCCGTGTCGAAGAACTCCACCTGGACGCCGGCCCGGTCCACCCACGCCCTGCGCGCCACCACGCGCAGCGTGCCGCCCTGGGGCATGGCCTGCACGGCGTTGAGCGCCACGTTGAGGAAGCACTGACGGATGAGCCGCTCGTCCACCGTCACCGGCGGCACGCCCTCCTCCATCACCCACTCCACCCGCACCGGGTGCGGCGAGGTGGCGCCCACGTCGGAGAGCGCGCTGCCCACCGCCTCCTCCAGCAGCTGCGCCACGGAGACCGGGTACGGGTGCGGCGACGGAGGCCGCGCGAAGGTGAGCAGGTCCGCCACCATGCGGTCAAGCCGGTCCGCCTCCTCCCCCACGATGTCCAGCAGCGGCGTCGCCGCGCTCTCCGGGCCGACGATGCGGCGGATGGTGGCCACGGAGTTGAAGATGGCGCCCAGGGGGTTGCGCACCTCGTGGGCCACCACCGCGGACAGCTCCCCCAGCGCGGCCAGCCGCTCGCGGTTCACCAGCTGCTCCTGCGTGCGCGCCAGCTTCGCGTAGCTCTGCTTCAGGTCCTCCACCAGCCGCGCGCCCTCCAGCGCCAGCGACAGCTGGTTGGCGATGGCGTCCGCCCGCTCCAGCTCCGCGGGCGTGAAGCGGCGCGGCCGGCGCGTCTCCACCATCACCGCCACGCCCACCATCTGGTCGTGCACGGCGAGCGGCAGCACCATGTACGCCAGGCCCTCCGCGGCCTGGCGAAGCTCGTCGTGCACCCGCACCTCCGTGTCCGCGTCCTCCACCCGGAGCGGCTGGCGCGTGCGGAACACCTGGCTCGCGAGCGAGTTCGACGACAGGTCCAGCGGCACCTCGCGCCCCAGCAGCTCCGGGTGGCCGCCCGTCGCCGCGCGGATGGCCAGCCGCTGGCCCTCCGCGTCCGGCAGGAGCACGTACGCGTCCGGCACGTCCACGATGCGCGCCAGGCTGGTGACGCCCGTGGCCAGCAGCCGGTCCAGCTCCAACGTGGCCGCCAGCGCCTTGCCCACCTCGTGCATCAGCGCCAGGTCCTCCGCGCGGCCGCGCACCTCGTCCAGCAGCCGGTGGGATTCGATGGCCGCCGCGAAGTGCGTGCCCATGGCCTGGAGTGTCTCCACCTCCAGCGCGGTGAGCCGCCGGCGCGCGTGGAACAGCACGCTCAGCGTGCCCACGCCCCGCGAGCGCACCCGCAGCGGCACCGACACCAGCGTCTGGAACGCCAGCGCCCGGAGCGCGTCGCGCGTGGGCGCGGGACACGCCTCCGCTTCCAGCACCTGCACCGCGTCCGGCATCCCGCCCGGACGGGGAAGTGAACCCAGCCGCGCCCGGCGCACGCGCGCCACCGCGTCCTCGGACAGGCCGCGGGAGTAGACCAGCTCCAGGGGCTCGCCCGGTTCGTGCCGCGTGTCCGCGGGCAGCAGCAGGCACACCGCGTCGCAGCCCAGCAGGCCGGAGATCTCCTCCGTGCCTGAGCCGAAGAAGGCGCGCGGGTGCGGCGCGGACGCGGCCTGCGCCGCCAGCCGTCCCAGCGCGGTGAGCGCCGTGGCGCGCACGCTCAGCCGCTGGATGGTGCGCGCCGCGTCCAGCGCGGCGGACACCTGCTGGCCGAACAGCCGCACCGCGGACACGTCCTCCTCGCTCAGCCACTCGGAGGCCAGCACCAGCATGGCCATGGGGGCGTTCTCCACGTCGATGCGCACCCCCACCGCCCGGTGCGTCTGCGCGCGGCGGAACACTGCCAGCACCGCGTCCATGCGCGCCTCGGACACGAAGCGGGACGCCTCCACGCCCAGGTCCTCCACCCACGCGTCGCCGTCGCGCCAGGTGCGCACCAGCGCGGGCGCCCAGCCGCCGGGGGCCTCCGCCCGCACGCGGCCACCCAGCGCCGGCGCGTGCGGCACCAGCCGGGGGGCCAGCCCCGCCACGGACAGCTCCACGCCCACGCCCCGGGGCGTCAGCCACGCGAAGCCCAGCTCCAGCGCCTCCAGCCCCCGGAACACCTCCTCGCGCACCGCGTCCTCGGAGTGCAGCGAGCGCACCGCGCCCCCCAGCTCCGCCAGCCGCCGCAGCACCATGCGGCGGCGCACGCGGCAGGTCACGTCGCGCACCTGCACCACCCAATCCCGGGCGTGCGGATGCACCGTCAACTCCACGCGCACCCCGCCGTCACCGACGTGCAGCCACGCCTCGTAGGTGCCCGCCACCGGCGCCGTGCCCAGCCGCCGCGCCAGCCGGTCCGCCGGGTCCTCCAGCGGCCCCGGCTCCCACAGCAGCGCCGTCACCGGCTGTCCCACCAGCTGCTCGCGCGCGACGCCCGTCAGGCGAGACATGGCGGCGTTCGCGTGCACGAGCAGGCCGTCCCGAAGCACGAACACGCCCAGGGGCATGTCGTCGAAGAGGCGGTACACCGCCCCTGGCTCCTCGGAAACCGTCCCCACCCGACGGTTCATGCGCTCTGTGCTCCTCACCCCTCCACCTTCGCACCCCTGGCCCCCCGCGGTGAAGCCACCCCCGCCCGAGAATCGCCCACCAGCGCACAACAGCCGGCCCCTCCCTGGCGCGATGCGGCGTCTCAAGACCTGGCACGTCCGCAAACCCTCTCATGTGCCTCCAACCCAAATCCTTGCATGTGTTGACAGGGTTGGTGAGAGTCTCTAGAAACATGGAATTGTAGCAGCGCGGCTTGAACCGGATTCCAACGCCTGTCGCTTCCGCCAGGAATCCCGGGGGCCGCGCCTTCGGAGGGGGATGTCTTGAACCTGCCCCACGCGACTTCCGGCGTCATCGTCCAGCAGCAGGACGGAGCCTTCTTCCTCCTGGACACCGAGGGGGGAGAGGTCTTCCGGGTCAACGAGACCGCCGCGCGCATCTTCGAGCTGTGCCAGGGCGGCACGTCCCTGGACGGGGCGGTGGCGTCGCTGGCGCTCCGGCTGGGCGCCGCGGGCCAGGAGGAGGCCATCCGCGCGGACGTCCAGCGCACCGTGACGCAGTTCCAGGAACTGGGGCTCTGCGAGCCCACGCGTTCCGTCTGACCTTCCGCCGTCCGCTGAAGCGCCTTTTCCCCTCGTGAGAGGGACAGGCCGGGTCATGTCCTGGCCTTTGGGAATCCCGTGTCCCCGGGTCGCCCCGGGTGCGCGTGATGCCAGACGTGAGACGTCTCACGGCTGGAATGAAGCACCGGTGTGTTGGCAGGCAATGTCAGACCCCCTGTCCACACTCCGCCATGTTTCACCGCAGTGGCAGTGAACGCAGCAATCCATCCCAGGAGTAACACCATGTACATCCAGTCCGAGATCGTCCGCGTGTCCGCGTCGTCCGACAAGTGCACCTGCTCCAACGGCATGGTCATTTTCACGACCACGAACGCGGAGTAGTCGCGTCCGTCGTCTGACTCGAAACCCAAACATCAACTCCAGGAGAACCACCATGTACATCCAGTCCGAGATCGTCCGCGTTTCCGCCGCCACCGACAAGTGCACCTGCTCCATGGGCATGGGCGTGATCGTCGTCGCGGAGTAACGCGTTTCACGGCCGGGAGGAGGGCCTCGGTCCTCCTCCCGGCTGTGTCTTTCCTCCCACTCGCCGACACGCCCGCCCATGCTGCCCGCATCCACGCAGTTGCTGCTCTTCACCCAGGCGGACGTCGGCGGACACGCGCTCTTTCGCGTCGTGCCCGTGGAGGTGTCCGTGCGCCCCGGCCAGGGACGGCTGTGGACGGACGTGTCGCGGGGCAATGCCTTCACCCCCGCGTGGCAGGACCATGCGCGCCACCTGTCCGCGGTGGGCCGCGCGCGCTACGCGCTGCCGTGGGATGAGACGGACCTGCACGTCTCGCCGCGTGGCCGCAACGTGACGCTGGATGGCAGGAGCGCGTCGCTGCCGCTGTTCGTCGCGTGGGTGGCGCTGCTCTCAGGGCTGCCCTTGCCGTCGCCCTTCCTGGGCACGGGCGTGGCGCTGGAGGCGCATGGGGAAAAGCTCGCGCCCGCGCCGCGCGAGTTCCTCCAGGGAAAGCTGGGCGTGGCGCAGTCCTACGTGACGCAGGTGTTTCCTCGGGCGGGGAGGGTGGCGGTGTTCGTGCCGGAGGGCAGCGGGTTCGACCCGGCGCCCCTGACGGCGCTGGACGTGCGGCCGGTGCCCACGCTCACGCAGGCGGTGGACGCGGTGCTGGGACTGAAGCGTCACGCCCATGGGGCCGACGCCGGGGAAGGGGTGGGGGGATGATCCGCCAGGGTGCCGGTGCCCTCCGGGAGATGTACGGGCTGACGCGGGGGCTGGGGAACCTGCGGGTGATGCTGGGCTCGGGGCTGCTGGGCATGGCGGCGTCCGGCCTGCTCAACCCGGTGATGCCGTTGTACCTGCGCTCGCGCGGACTGGGCTTCCAGGAGATTGGCGCGCTCTACACGGTGGGGGCGCTGCTGCCCATCTTCGTGCAGCCGGTGCTGGGGGCGCTGTCGGACCGCCATGGGCGCAAGCCCTTCGTGGTGGGCCTGTCGCTCGTCACGTCGCTGATGGTGCCGGCGGTGGCGCTGGTGGACGACCCGCAGCCGCTCGCCGCCGTGATGATCCTCAAGATGCTGCTGTCGCGCAGCGCGGCGCCGGTGTCCAACGCAATGGTGGCGGACTTCGCGCCCGCGCGGCAGCGCGCCACCCTCTTCGCGCTGCTGGACGCGACGTCGAACCTGGTGTTCGTCGCGGCGCTGTTCGCGTCCTCCGCCGTCATCCGCGCGCTGTCGGTGGCGGGCACCTTCTTCCTGGCGGGCGGCCTGTTCCTCGCGGGCAGCCTGCTCTTGCTGGGGCTGGATGAACCGGCGCGGCCTCCGCGCCCGGAGGCCACGCGGGGCGGAGCGGGCGCGGGCTGGGGGCTGGCGTTCCGGGGGCTCCTGTCGCCCTTCACCTACGTGAAGGACCGGCCGGGCGCGGCGGCGCTGTTCCTCTGGCAGTTCTTCTTCACCTTCGCGCTGGCGCTGTTCCCCACGTACCTGCCGCTGTACGCGGTGGAGCTGGGCGCGCCCCGGGAGGCAGTGGGTCCGCTGGTGGCGGCGTCGTGGCTGACGTACGCGTTCGCGCAGCCCTTCGGCGGGCGGCTGTCGGACCGGATGTCCCGGCGCGTGGGGCTGATTGCTCCGGGCCTCGCGGGCATGGCGGTGATGGCCGCGGTGCTGGGGGCCGCGGGATGGCTGCCGGCCGGCGCCGCGCTGCTGACGCTGGTGGCGGCCTGGGTGCTGCTGGCGATACCAGATGGCCTGCACCGCTCCTCCGCGTCCGCGCTGGTGGTGGAGCAGTCCCCGGGCCCCTCCGAGCGCGGCCGGTTCATGGGCGCGCTGGGCTCCTGCGGCGCGCTGGCCTCCGTGCTCGCGCCCGTCACGTACGGCTTCATCTCGCAGCGGGCCGGCATCGGCTGCGCGTTCCTCCTTTCGTCGGTGTCCCTCGTGCTGGCGCTCGGCTGTGTGTCGCGCGTGCGCGAGGCGTCCTCCCACGCCAATCCTGAACCGGCCCCCGTGGCCGCCCTCACCCCCACCTCGGAGCCCGGATGAGCCCCCTTCGCCACCTGTGTCGCTGGGGCACCGCGCTGTTGGCCGCGCTGGTGCCCACGCTGGGACACGCTGATTCGACGTACAAGGTCACCGCGACGCGGACGCAGGACGCCATCACCATCGACGGCAAGGGGGACGAGCCCGCCTGGCAGACGGCCCCGGAGATTTCCGGCTGGTACCTCACGCGCGTCAACTACGGCAAGCCCGCGCCGGACGACACCCAGGTCCGCATCCTCTACGACCAGGACAACCTGTACTTCCTCTTCCACTGCCTGGACTCCAAGCCGGAGCGCATCACCGGCTACACGGTGCAGAACGAGGGGTTCCTCCACCAGGAGGACAACATCACCATCATCCTGGACACGTTCCTGGACCACCGGAACGCGTACTACTTCTGGACCAACCCGCTGGGCGTGCGCACCGACGGGCGCATCGTGGATGACGGCGAGGCGTTCTCCACCAACTGGCGCGGCGAGTGGGAGACGAAGTCCACCATCGTGAAGGACGGGTGGATTTCGGAGGTGCGCATCCCGTTCGCCAACTTCCAGTTCGAGACGAAGGACGACATCTCCTTCGGCATGCTCCTGGACCGCGAACAGTCGCGCAACCAGGAGTGGAGCAACTGGACGCCGGACGGCGTCAACAGCGCGAAGGTGAGCCG
Source organism: Corallococcus caeni (assembly GCF_036245865.1). Classification (NCBI taxonomy): domain Bacteria; kingdom Pseudomonadati; phylum Myxococcota; class Myxococcia; order Myxococcales; family Myxococcaceae; genus Corallococcus; species Corallococcus caeni. Next base: position 376,211 of record NZ_BTTW01000002.1, read on the forward strand.
CTACCCGCACCTGGAGGGGCTCAAGGGCATCAAGCCGCGCTCCATCTTCAGCATCACCCCGTACGTGGCCACCACGGTGGCGCTGAAGACGACGGACGACCGGGGCGTCTTCCGTCCCAACGTGGGCGCGGACGCGCGCATCGACCCGACGCCCTGGCTGTCGGTGAAGCTCACCGCCAACCCGGACTTCAGCGACGCGGAAGCGGACCAGAGCTTCCTCCTGCTGGACACGGACCAGCCGCTCCTGCCGGAGCGCCGCGCGTTCTTCACGGAGAGCGAGCACCTCTTCATCGCGCCCATCAACGTCTTCACCTCGCGCCGCATCGCGCTGCGGCCGCATGACCGGGTGTGGGGTGGCCTGCAGCTCACGGGCAAGCTGGGGGGCTTGAGCTTCTCGATGATGGACGTGCAGCACCGCGACTCCACCGGCCGGGACGCCAACGGGCGCGAGGTCTTCGAGAACGTCAACTCCGGCGTGCTGCGGTTGCAGCAGGACATCGGCAAGCGGTCGATGATTGCCCTGGTGGCCATCAACCGCAGCGGGCGGGGCGGGCTGTTCGGGGACTCGGACTTCCAGACGGTGGGCGTGGACGGCAACTTCCACCTCTTCGAGGAGTTCTTCATCCAGGCGCAGGCGCTGAAGAGCTGGAGCCCGCTGGGCAACGAGGACTCGGACGCGTACCACGTGGGCCTGCACCGCTTCGACACGCTGTCCGAGTTCTGGTTGCAGTTCGAGGACATCGGGAAGAACTACGCGAACCCGCTGGGCTGGACGCCGGTGGTGGACAAGCAGGGCTACAACTCGCGCCTGTTCCTGAACCCGTTCCCCAAGTGGCGCTTCCTGCCCCGGCTGGACGTGACGTGGGACTCGCTGTGGCGCCGCAACCACGAGGGCGAGCGCACGCGCTGGCGCAACCGCCTCAACGTGCAGCCCTACCTGCACCACGACTTCGCGCTCTACCTGGAGGGCATCTACGACGACAACCTGGGCTTCCGGGACCGGCTGGGCACGTTCGGCTTCACCCTGTTCCCGCACGACTGGCAGAGCTACACGCTGACCGCCGTCGCCGGCCGCTTCCTGGGCGGGGAGATCCGCGGCTTCAACGGCGCGGCGAACATCAAGATTGGCCCGCACATCGTCGCGCGCTTCAGCGGCTTCTACACGCGCAACTTCAACGTGCCGACGAACAGCGACCTCTACGGCGTGTCCGGGGACGGCTACAGCTTCTCCGGCTACGCGCAGCTGCGCTACCACTTCAGCCCGGACCTCTACGCGCGCCTGACCTTGCAGAAGGGCGGCGTGTACGAGCTGGCGGACTACAACGCCGTGAAGGGCACGTTCCTGGACGCGATGGTGGGGTGGCACTACCGCCAGTGGAGCGACATCTTCCTCGTCTACACGGATCAGCCCTTCGGCGGCTCCCAGGAGCGGCGGATCCTCTCGAAGATCTCCTTCAACTACTGACCTGACCCGAGGGCCTTCGCATGACCGCCGCAGACCCGCAGAGCCTCAAGCGCCGCTACGACGAGGTGTCCCCGAAGTACGACCAGGGCGCGCCCAACGCCATGGCCATCAAGCTGTTCTGGCTGACCTACGAGCACCTCACCTGGAAGCCGGTGGAGGCGCTGCTGCCCAGGGACGGCACGGCCTGGCGCGTGCTGGACGCGGGCGGCGGCGGCGGCAAGTTCGGCACGCGCTTCGCGGAAGGAGGGCACCACGTCACCGTGCTGGACATCTCTCCGGGCATGCTGGACGGCGCCAGGGCCCAGTTCGCCGCGAAGGGGCTCCTGGACCGCGTGGCCTTCGTGGAGGGGAACGTCGCGGCGCTGGAGCTGCCGGACGCGGCCTTCGACCTGGTCTTCTGCGAAGGCGACCCGGTGTCGTACTGCCTGGACGCGTACCCGCGCGCGGTGAAGGAGCTGGTGCGCGTGGCGAAGCCGGGCGCGCCCGTCGTGCTGGGCGTGGACAACCGCTACGAGGCGTTCTCCGGGTACTTGAAGCAGGGCAAGCCGCAGGAGGCCTTCCGCACGCTCCACGACGGCCGCACGACGTGCCCGTACGGCCTGCCGGTGCACGCCTTCACGGTGCGCGAGCTGGAGCGCGCGGTGGCGGACTCGGGCGCGGAGCTGCTGGAGATCTTCGGCAAGCCGGTGATGTTCTTCGACATGCTCCACGCGATGACGGCCGCGCACGGTGGCACCGCGGAGAAGCCGTGGGACGCGTGGGCCGCGCGCGAGGAGATACTGGCGTTGCAGGAGAAGCTGGCGCACGAGGGCTTCGCCGTCCTGGGGCAGCACCTCCAGGTGATGGCGCGGCGCAAGGCCTGACGCCATGGGCCTTCCCTTCCTGGGCGTGGGGCTCAGCTACCGCTGGGACCTCAATCCGCACCTGGCGCGTGGCAACCCCGGCGTGGACTGGCTGGAGGTGACGCCAGAACACTTCCTGCCGCTCACGCCGGACTCGGAGCGGCGGCTGGAGCTGCTCGCGAAGCGCTATCCCCTGGTGGGCCACAGCCTGGAGCTGTCGGTGGGCTCGGACGGCGTGGACGCGCCCGGCTACCGGGACGGCTTGAAGCGCATCCGCCAGGTCACGAAGAGCGTCTGGCACGGGGACCACCTGTGCTTCACGCGCGTGGGGAACCTGCCCCTGCGCGCGCTGACGCCGGTGCCGCTGACGGAGGAGGCGGTGGCCACGTGCGTGCGCAACGTGAAGGCGGCGCGAGCGGACCTGGACGTGCCCTTCGTGGTGGAGAACATCGCGTACCTCTTCCACACGCCGCTCAACACGCTGGACGAGGCGGAGTTCCTGCGCCGCGTGGTGGAGGGCGCGGACTGCGGCCTGCTGCTGGATTTGCACAACCTGTATTGCAACGCGGTCAACCACGGGTTCGACCCGTATGCCTTCCTGGACCGTCTGCCTTTGGAGCGCGTGGTGCAGGTGCACCTGGCGGGCGGCGTCACGATGGAGGGATTGAGGTTGGACAGCCACTCCGCGCCGTCGCCGGAGGAGGTGTGGCGCCTGCTGGAGTACGTGGCGCCACGCAGCCCGGTGCGCGGGGTGAACTTCGAGATGGACAGCGGCTTTCCTCCCTTCGCGCGGCTGGTGGAGGAGCTGGCCCGCGCGCGCGCCATCCTCCAGCGCTGCGGCGCGAGCGCGGCTTGAGCAACCGACGATGAGCTACCCACGAACGTTGGAAGTCCTGGCGCGGCTGCACGTGGATCCCCACTTCCGTGAGGCGTGGCGCCGCGACGCGCCCGGCGCCCTGACGCCGCTGGGCCTGACGCCGCCGGAAGCGGAGGCGCTCCAGCGGGTGGCTCCGGACGTGGTGGAGCGCGCCGGCCGGATGATGGACTTCCACCGCACCGAGCGCGTGCGCGAACAGCTTGCCTGGGTGGATGAGGCGAAGCGGCCGGAGCTGGTCCCGCTGCGAGCGCGCTTCCTCCAGGACGTGCCGCCGGAGGTGCTCAACCGCGAGGAGGCCATCGCGTACTGCCGCTTCCTGGAGGCGGGCGAGCACGCCCCGCACGCGAAGCTCCTCCAGCGGCTGCCCGCGTACGTGCCGCAGCTGGCGCGGTGCGAACGGCTGCGCCTGCAGCTCGCGTGGGGCCTTGCCCCCATGCCCGCGTCGGGCCCTCGCGTGGAGTCCTTCGACTACCCGGTGCTCACGCTGCTCGCAGCGCTGGACGCGCCGGGCTGGCCCCCGGTGGCGCCGAAGCCCACGTGCGTGGAGTACCTCAAGGTGCCCAACCTGCCCGCGGTGATGACGCGCGAGCTGCCGTCACCTTGAGGTGCCCCGTGCGCCTCAGTGCTTGCGGTGGTGCGTCTTCTCGTAGGTGCCCATGAGCTGGGTCTCCCCCACGATGTGGCCCTCCATCGCCTTGAGCAGCTGCGTGCGGGTGGGCTGCTTCAGGTCCGGCAGCACCGTGTCCAGGGCGTACAGCCGGAAGTAGTACCGGTGGTTGCCCACGGGCGGCATGGGCCCGCCGTAGTCCTGCCGGTTGAAGTCGTTGCGCCCCAGCTTCGCCCCTTCCGGCAGCACGTCCAGGGTGGCCCCGTCCGGGATGCTCTGGGCGTTGACGGGGAGGTTGTAGAGGACCCAGTGGCAGAAGGTGCGCTGGGGGTTCGCCGGGTCCGGCGCGTCCGGGTCCTCCACGATGAGCGCCAGGCTCTTGGCCCCGGCGGGGAGGTTCTCCCAGTGAAGGGGCGGCGCCTTGTCGTCGCCCTCGCCGGTGTAGGCGATGGGGATGGGCATCCCGTCCTTGAACTTCGGCGAGGTGAGCTCGAGCGGCTTCGGCATGCGTGCCTCCTTGGGCATGTGCGGCCAACGTGACCCTGCCAAGCTGGCGATGCCCCCGGTCCGGTGCTGAGAGGCGGCGGGCGCGACGCCCGGCCGCCCGTCACCTCCCTGGGTGCCTCCCGCCGCTGATCCACCGGGCGCCCCCCGGGCCGCCTGCCGCGAAAGCCCGCGCTTCAGAGAGAAACCACCCCTCCGGCCCCGGCGCCGTGGTAGCTGCGCTTGCGGGTGCCGCAACCGCTGCTGGCACCCCGGGCCCCCGCGCCCCCGTACCGGTTGCACGCGCCGCGCATTCGGTGCTAAGCGGCGCCCGCGCGTGTATGGGCGGGGTCGGGGTTGGTGAAGGAAACCCAAGACTTTCCCGGGGTTTGGTGAGGCGTCCGCATGTCAGACCAGGAGCCTCGGAAGCAGGCGGACGCGCCAGGCAGTGAGCTGGGCGAGACGGCCCGGCAGATGCGGGCGGCGGAGCCGTACATCTCCGCGGTCTGGAAGCTGGTGGGCGGGGCGGTGGTGGGGGTCCTGGGAGGCTACTTCCTGGACAGGTGGCTGGGGACGTCGCCCTGGCTGCTGCTGGGGCTGAGCCTGGTGGGGATTGGCGTGGGGTTCTACGGCTTCCTCCACGCCATGGCCCGGCTGGGGAAGCGCAAGTGACGGGGACGGGCGGACAGCCGAAGCGGGACCCGTTCTGGACGCACGCGGGGCTGGCGGCGGCGGTGATGGGGGTGGGCGCGGTGGTGGCGGCGGCGCTGCCCAAGGCCGCGGAGGACCGGGTCGCGGCGCTGCTGGGCGTCGGGGTGGCGGCGGTGACGGGCGTGGTGGCGCTGGTGCTGAAGCGGCGCGCGGCGATGCAGGCGGATTTGAAGGCGGCGTTGAAGGTGGTCGGTGTGGTCTTCGCCCTCAGGGGCGTGGGCGTGGGGATCGGGCTGGCGTGGGTGGTGTCCCGGGGTTTGAGCGCGATCGCGTTCGTGGGCGGCTTCTTCGGCGTCTACTTCGCGCTGCAGTGGATCGAAGTCAGCTACGTGATGGCCGCGTCGAAAGACACGGCGGGCGGAGACGAGTGATGCGCAAGGCAATGGTGCTGTTCGCCTGTCTGTTCGCGGGCACCGTGTGGGCCTCCGAGCAGGCCGGTGAGCACGGCGTCGCGAACGAGAGCAAGGACGCCGAGGGCGATGACGTCGCCGGCTACATCCTCCACCACGTGGCGGACTCGAACGAGTACGAGTTCGAGGTCCCCCTCAGCCACAACCACATCCCCATCCACCTGCCGCGCATCCTCATCCCGTTCCACGAGGGCGCCTGCACGCCCATGGCGGACACGCACGGGGGCCACGGCGAGGTGTACCCGGGCCTGGGCCAGGGCTGCCTGGACCTCTCCATCACCAAGCACACGGTGATGATGTGGCTGGCGGCGCTGCTGCTCATCGGCTCGCTGCTCATCTGGAGCAACCGCGACAAGACGAAGCTCGTGCCGCGCGGCGCCGGGGCGAACCTCTTCGAGATGCTGGTCCTGTTCGTTCGCGACGAGCTGGCCATCAAGAACATCGGCAAGGAGGAGGGCCCCCGGTACGTGCCCTACCTGCTCACCGCGTTCTTCTTCATCCTCTTCATGAACCTGCTGGGCCTGTTCCCCTGGATGGCGACCGCCACGGGTAACATCGCCGTCACCTGCGGCCTGGCGCTGTGCACCTTCTTCGTCACGCAGGCGGCCGGCATCCGCGCGGCGGGCATCGGCGGCTACCTCAAGCACCTGACGGGCGGCGTGGCCCCCTGGCTGTGGCCCATCATGATTCCGGTGGAGTTCCTGGGCCTGTTCACCAAGCCCTTCGCGCTCACCATCCGCCTCTTCGCCAACATGCTGGCGGGCCACATCGTCATCTTCTTCCTGCTGGGCCTCATCTTCATGCTCCGCAACCCCGCGGTGGCGCTGGTGAGCGTGCCGTTCGCCTTCGGCATCTACCTGCTGGAGCTGTTCGTGGCCTTCGTGCAGGCGTACGTGTTCACCATGCTGTCGGCGCTGTTCATCGGGATGAGCGTGGCCATGGGCCACCACGATGACCACCACCACGAGGGTGGCGAGAGCCACGACCACGGCAAGGCCCACCACCTGGGCTGACAAGTTGACGGGGCGCCTGTCGGTAACGACGGCGCGCCCCGGTTGAAGACCCGGCGGTTCGAAAGGCCGCCGGAGGTAGTCCTAAAGGGCCCCCACGACCCCCCCACAAGCGGGTCCCGCCTCACGAAAGAAGACGTGCTCCCATGACCAACCTCGCTCTTGCCTTCCTCGCCGCCGGTATCGGCGCCGGCCTCTCCATCATCGGTGCCGCCCTCGGCATCGGTAAGCTGGCCGCCGCCGCCATGGACGCCACGGGCCGTCAGCCGGCCGCCGGTGGCGACATCCGCACCACGATGATCATCGCCGCGGCCCTCATCGAAGGCGCCACGCTGTTCGCGCTGGTCGTCTGCATCCTGCTCGCCATCAAGCAGTAAGGCCGGCAGGTCGCAACGGGAGCCGGCGTCCTCTTCGGGAAGAAGGGGCGCCGGCGTTCCGGCTTCACGCAGCACGCTGTGCCTGTCTCACCTGAAGTCTCCCGCATCCTCCCTCCGTCTTTCCTGCTTCACCGGGACCCGCCATGTTCCTGCCCTCAGTCCTCGCCGCCAGCAGCTTCGTGGAGGTCCGTCCGGGCCTCATCTTCTGGACCATCGTCACCTTCATCATCGTCCTGCTGGTGCTGCGGGCGAAGGCGTGGGGGCCCATCCTGTCGCTCGTGGAAGAGCGCGAGAAGCAGATCACCAACGCCATCGAGAGCGCCAAGCGTGAGCGCGCCGAGGCGGAGAAGCTGCTCGCCGACCAGAAGACGGCCATCGCCGAGGCCCGCCGCGAGGCCGCGGAGACCACCCGCCGCGTGCAGGCGGACATGGAGAAGTTCCGCGACGAGCTGATGGCCAAGAGCCGCAAGGAGGCGGAGGAGCTGAAGCTGTCCGCCCGCCGCGAGATTGAAGACCAGAAGGCCAAGGCCATCGCGGAGGTCCGCTCCATGGCCGTGGACCTGGCCATGGAAGTGGCCGGCAAGCTCATCAACGAGCGCATGGACGACGCCAAGCACCGCGCGCTGGCCGAGCAGTTCGTGCAGGGCCTGCCCGGCGCCACGAGCGCCACGGCGACCCGCCGCTCGGCCTAACGGCCGGGAGTCTTCCGCCGCGCCCGCCTGTTCCAGGAATCCATCATGGCTCTCTCCATCGGCATCGTCGGTCTGCCCAACGTGGGCAAGTCCACCCTGTTCAACGCCCTGTCCGCCGCGGGCGCGCAGGCGGCGAACTATCCGTTCTGCACCATCGAGCCGAACGTGGGCGTGGTGCCGGTGCCGGACGAGCGCCTGGACCAGCTGTCGGCGCTCATCAAGCCGCTGAAGAAGATCCCCACGTCGCTGGAGTTCGTGGACATCGCCGGCCTGGTGCGCGGCGCGTCCAAGGGCGAGGGCCTGGGCAACCAGTTCCTGGGGAACATCCGGCAGGTGAACGCGGTGCTCCACGTGCTGCGCTGCTTCGAGGACGACAACGTCACCCACGTCGAGGGCGGCGTGAACCCGGTGCGGGACCGGGACGTGGTCGACACGGAGCTGTGCCTCAAGGACCTGGAGACGGTGGAGAAGCGCCGCGAGCGCTCGCTGAAGAACACCAAGATGGGGGGCAAGGCGGGCGACGAGGCGAAGGCCGAGGTCGCGCTGCTGGACCGCATCAAGGCGAAGCTGGATGAAGGCATCACGGTGCGCGCGCAGAAGCTCACCGACGACGAGAAGGCGGCCATCCAGGACCTGTTCCTGCTGACGGACAAGCCCGTGCTGTACGTGGCGAACATCAGCGAGAAGCAGATTGGCAAGGAAGACAGCGACCCCCGCGTGCAGCAGGTGCGCGAGATGGCCGCCAAGGAAGGCGCGGGCGTGGTGGTGCTGGCGGCGGCGCTGGAGTCTGAAATCCAGCAGCTCGCCGAGGCCGACCGTCCCGGCTTCCTGGCGGACTCCGGCCTGACGGAGCCCGGCCTGAACAAGGTCGTGCGTGAGGGCTACAAGCTCCTGGGCCTGTGGACGTACTTCACGGTGGGCGAGCAGGAGTGCCGCGCGTGGACCATCCACAAGGGCTTCAAGGCGCCGCAGGCGGCGGGCGTCATCCACTCCGACTTCGAGCGCGGCTTCATCAAGGCGGAAGTCTTCGGGTGGACGGACCTGGTGAAGCTGGGCAGCGAGGCCGCGGTGAAGGAGAAGGGCCTGCTGCGCGTGGAAGGCAAGGAGTACGTCGTGCAGGACGGCGACTGCATGCACTTCCGCTTCAACGTCTGACGCGGGGACTTCTCCGCTGTTGGAAGTGACGACGGGCGCTGCCTTCCACTCACGGAAGGGGCGCCCGTTTCGTTTCTAGCGGGGGCCGCTCAGCCACGTGTAGCCCCAGAGGCCCACGGCGAGCACGGCCAGCACGGTGGAGAGGATGGCGGAGCGCTTCACGCGGCCCGCGGGGTCCGGGTTGCCCAGGGCGTACTTCCACACGCCGCCCACGCGCAGCGCCAGGAAGAGGGCCAGGAGCACGGGGCCCACGACCTGCCAGCCTTCCGGGCGCTTGAGGATGACGATCCACGAGGCGATGAAGGCCACGTTGCCGAGCAACATCAGGGCGGGATAGGGCAGGGTCGGGCGGGAGGTCCTCACGGGGCTGGCAGTGTGAGCACGGGGCGCCAGGGCGCCCAACGAAAACCCGCGCGGCGTGCACGCCATGTGACAGCCGCGCGAAATGTTTCACGGTGCTACCGGGGCGGGGGCTCCACGTAGCGGGCGCGCGGACGGAGCAGGTGGCCTTGCTCGCGCTGCTCCAGGACGTGCGCGACCCAGCCCGCGGTGCGGCCCAGGCTGAACAGCACGGTGGCGGCGCCGGAGGGCAGGCCCAGCGCGTCCGCGAGCACCACCAGGCCCCAGTCCAGTGACGGGGGCGGGTGGCCGGCGTCGCGCATGGTGTCCATGACGGCGCGGGCCACGCGGACCTTCTGGGACTCGGGCTTCACGCTCAGCGCGGCGTTGAGGAGGGGCGGCGTGCGGGGGTCGCCCTTCAGGTAGAGGCGGTGGCCGAACCCCGTCACGGCCTCGCCCCGGCGCAGGCGGCCGTGGACGACCTGCGCGGCGCGTTCAGGCCGGCCGACCTCCGCGATGAGCGCCTCCACGCGGTCGCAGGCGCCGCCGTGGCGGTGGCCGGAGATGGCCGCGAGCGCCGCGCTGATGCACGCGTACAGGTCCGCGCCGGAGGAGGCCGTCACGCGGGCCGCGAAGGTGGAGGTGTTCAGCTCGTGGTCCGCGCAGAGCACCAGCGCCAGGTTGATCAGCTCCGCGGTCCGCTTCGGCTTCGCGTCCCAGGCCGTGGCGAGCGACGCGGCCACCGTGGCTTCCTTCGACGCGCGCGACACGCGGCCGGGAGCCTGGGCCACGCAGACCCACGCGCCCAGGTGGCGGATGAGGCGGCGTGCGCGGACCCGGTCCTGCTCCGCGGGCGCGGAGAAGCGGCCCGCGTCGTTCGCGGCGAGGAGCGGCACCAGCGCGGCGAGCGCGGACAGGGGAGGGGTGTCGCGCGGGAGCATGGCGGCCAGGGCGGTGGGAGACAGCGCCGCGCCCCGGGCCGGAATTTCCGGCGCGGGCCATGACGTGGGTTGCGGCGGCAGGTGCCCGGTCCACAGCAGCTCCGCGACGTCCTCGAAGCGGTGGCCCCGCGCGGCCAGCTCCACCGCGTCGTGGCCCCGGTACGCGAGCCCTTCTTCACTGATGCGCGACACCGACGAGTCGATGACGGGCTCACCCCAGCGCAGCGCCCCGGACGCCACCGCCGCGTGGCCCGCGCGGGCGTCGTGGCGCGTCTTCAGCCGCTCCACGTCCGCGCGCAGGTAGCGGTTCTCCTTCGTGCCCTTCTCCGGCACGCACCGCACGAGCCCCCGGCTCACGTAGGTGTAGAGCGTCGCCCGCTTCACACCCAGGAGGGCGGCCGCCTCCTCCGCGCGCAGAAGCTCCTCCTCAACTGGATGGTCGAATCGAGATTGAGAACGTCCCCCTGCACGACGCACCATGTTTCACGTGCCTCCCGGGAGTGGAGTCTCGACTCGACTGGATGTTCCTGTCGAGTCGACCCTTCCATGCGTGAGGCCACATCCAGCGGGGAGAGCGACCATGAACGTGGTGGATTTCGGCCGTACGTCGTCGGACTACGCGAAACACCGGGCGGGATTCCCGGACGCCTTCTACTCACGGCTCGAACAGGACGGCGTGCTCACGCCCGGCCTGAGTGTGCTCGACCTGGGCACGGGCACGGGCACCGTCGCGCGCAACCTGGCCCGGCGTGGCTGCCACGTCACCGCGCTGGATGTCTCCGCACCGCAGCTGGAGGCCGCCGCCCGGCTTGCCCGCGACGAGGGGCTCACCGTGGACTTCCGCGAGGCGCCCGCGGAGAACACGGGCCTGCCGTCCGGGTCCCTGGACCGCGTGTTCGCGGGCCAGTGCTGGCACTGGTTCGACCGCGCCGCCGCCGCGCGCGAGGCCTTCCGCCTGCTCAAGCCCGGCGGGAAGCTGATCCTCTGCCACTTCGACTGGACGGCCCTGCCCGGCAACCTGCTGGAGGCCACCGAGGCCCTGGTGGAGGAGTTCAGCCCCCGCGTGGACCTGCCCGTGGACCGCTTCGGCCAGGGCGTGGGCATCTACCCGCAGTGGTTCCGCGACGTGGGCGTGGCCGGCTTCCAGTCCCTCACGTCCTTCACCTTCGACACGCTCACGCCCTACACCCACGAAGCGTGGCGCGGACGGATGCGCGCCAACGCCCGCATTGGCGCCATGCTCCCGCCCGAGCAGGTCGCCCGCTTCGACGCCGCGCTGGCCGCGCTCCTCGCCGCGCGCTTCCCCGCGGAGCCGATGTCCGTTCCCCACCGCGTGTTCGCGCTCGTCGCGGTGCGCCCGTGAAACAGGAGCCCGCCATGTCCTCGCCTCACCTGATCCACTCGGAGGACGTCCCCTGGACGGAGCTCGCCCACGGCAGCCGCGTGGCCCTCAAGCGCAAGCAGCTGGGCGCCGCCGCGCACGGGCGCAAGCTCGGGTGCAGCCTGGTGGAGCTTCCGCCGGGCCGCCGCTCGTGGCCGCTGCACTACCACCTGGGCAATGAAGAGGCCGTCTACGTCCTGTCCGGCACGGGTTCGCTGCGACTGGGGACCCAGACGCTGCCCGTGCGCGAAGGGGACTACGTCGCGCTGCCGCCGGGCGCGGAGTCCGCGCATCAGCTCATCAACGACGGCCCGGAGCCGCTGCGCTACCTGTGCTTCTCCACCATGGAGGCGCCGGACGTCCTCGTGTACCCGGACTCGAGGAAGGTGGGCGTCTTCGCGGGTGCGGCGCCCGGGGGCGACAAGGCGTCGCGCACGCTGCATGCGTATCTGCCTTTGAGCGCGGAGGTGGATTACTGGGAGGGCGAGGAGCCCTGATAGGGTGCGCGGCCCATGGCCTCCCTGCTGGATGCGCTCGACCGCGAGCGGCTGCTCAAGGACTCCGCCGCCGCTTCCGCGCTGCTGCCGAAGGGCGAGCCTCCCCACGTGTCGATGTTGCGGCTGTGCGAAGCGGGCCTGCTCGTGGGCGGGCTCACCGTGGGGTACGGCGTCCGGCCGGATGAGCTGGTGGGGCCGCTCACCGCGGCCATGGGCGGCGCGGCCCGGCGGCTCAAGGTCGTGGACGTGCGCGAGCGCCCCGCGCTGGAGTTGCACGTCGCGGCCGGTGACGTCACGGAGCGCTGGGAGGTGGAGGACGTGCCCGCGCTCGTGCACAACCTCAACGACCTGTACCGCGACGCGGCCGACGTGCGCGCGGTGGCGGTGCTGGGGGAATGGGAGGACTCGCTCCAGTTGCTCTGCGTCGAGCGCCGCGCGCTGGGACGGCTGTTGCGGCAGCCCTTCTTCGCGCCCGTCAACGCGCGCGGACTCCAGGACCTGGTTGCGCCGCGCTGAAGCGGCCGGGCCTCCCTCGACCCCGGACGCCCGGTGGGGCACCATGGGGGCATGCGCATCACGCTGGCCCTCATCGTTGGATTGCTCCTGGCGCAGGTCGCTCGCGCGGAGCCGGATTCGTTTGGCCTGGGCACCGGCCGTGACGGCACGCTGACCGTCGTCGCGGGGGGGACCCTCCCCGTGTCCGCGGAGTCCGCCCTGGGAAAGAACGCCGTGGCGGGAGACGCGGAGCTGGTGGTGTCCAGCGCCGTCTTCGCCTCGGGTGACCTGGTGATGATCCACGAGAGCACCGGCCTGTCGCCCGCGCCCGACCTGGGCAACCCGAAGGGCGTGTCGCTGGCGGGGGCCGTCGCGCTGGGGCGCTGGGAGCTGGCGCGGGTGGAGGCGGTGACGACCACCTCGCTCGTGCTGACCGCGCCGCTCCGCTACGCCTACACCGCGAGCCGGGCACAGGTGGTGCGCGTGGCCGAGTACGTTGACGTCATCGTGCAGCCGGGAGCGCGGCTCACCACGTCGCCGTGGAACGGCAAGTCCGGCGGCATCCTCGCGATGCTGGTGATGGGCAAGGTGCTCAACGACGGCCGCATCGACGCGGATGGCCTGGGCTCGTTGGGAGGCGTCTTCCAGGCTGGCGCGGACCTTGCGGGCTGCACCGGGCTGGAGCTGGAGCGTGCCAAGGGTGGCTCCTCGCGCGGCGAGGGCGTGGCAGGAGTTTTCTCCAAGAATGGCATCCCCAGCGGGCGCGGCAACCTGGCCAACGGCGGTGGTGGCGGCAACTGCTCCGGTTCCGGGGGTGGGGGTGGCGGGCACGGCGGCATCGGAGGCCAGGGCGGACGCACGACGACGGGGGACGGGGCGCGCAACGAAGGAGGCCTGGGCGGCGCGGCGCTGAACTACTCCGTGTTCGAGCGCTTCGCGTTCGGCGGTGGCGGCGGCGCGGGCCATGGCTCCGACACGGCTGGCTCCAGCGGCGCGGCGGGCGGCGGCGTGGTGTTCATCCGCGCCACCGCGTTCGACGGCAAGGGCGTCTACAGCGCCTCCGGTCTGGCGGCGGAAGCCTCGTCGGGCAATGACGGCGCGGGCGGCGGCGGCGCGGGCGGCGCGGTGGTGCTGCGCGCGGTGGACGTCCTGAACTGCGTCGCGGTCGAGTCGCGGGGTGGCGCGGGCGGCGACACGAAGCTGGACAAGCTGCCCTTCGGGCCGGGCGGTGGAGGCGCCGGAGGCCGGGTGTTGATCCAGGCGAAGAGCATCGCGTGCTCCGCCAACGTGAGCGCGGGCAACGCGGGCATGTCCGCCTATGCGGGCGCGGGCTCCTACGGCGCGACGCCGGCCTCCACGGCGCCGGATGCCGGCGCTCCGGACGGGGGCACGTCCGCCGGGACGGTGCAGCAGGTGGATCAGGCGTTCCAGGTGCCCGTCACGCCGGTCATCACGTCGCCGGCGTCGGGTGAGGCGTACGCCACCACGCGCCCGCGCTTCGCGGGGACCGCGGACACGAACGGGCCGGTCGTCCACCTCGTCGTGGACGGGCGGGAGATTGGCGCGGCGGTGCCGGGGGCGGACGGCCGCTTCACCTACGACCCCACCACGCCGCTGGCCGCGGGCGCGCACGACGTCGTCGCCTGGTCGGAGTCGCTGGGCGTAGCGAGCAGTCCGTCCGCGCCGGTGCGCTTCGCCACGCCCGCGGTGGTGCTCGCGGACGGCGGCGTCGTGCAGATGGCGGTGCTGGTGGTGCCCGGCAACGGGGACACGGTGGGGCCCACGCCGCTGTTCGCCGGCACCGCGGCCAACGGCGTGAACGTGGGCGTGGTCATCGACGACGGGCCGGACCACATCGTGCCGCTGGACCTGCTGGGGCGCTTCCGCTTCCAGGTGCCGGACTCGGCGCCGCTGAGCGTGGGGACGCACAAGGTCACGGTGCACTCGCACAACGAGGCGGGCGATGACGGGCCGTACTCCGACGTCGTGGGCTTCGAGGTGGTGGTGCCCGGCGCGGACGGCGGAACGGATGGCGACGCGGGCACGGCGGATCCGGCGATGCCCATGGTGCTGGTGCCCGAGCAGGGCGCGACCGTGGATCCGACCTTCATGTTCGTGGGCGTGGCGCTGCCCGGCACGACCGTGCAACTGGAGCTGGACGGCACGGCGCTCGCGCTCGCCACCGCGGACGACGAAGGCGTCTTCCGGCACATGCTGACGGCGGACAAGGCGCTCGCGACGGGCGCGCACAAGGTCGTCGCGCAGGTGGTGACGGCGGAGGGCGAGGCGGGGCCTCGGTCCCCGGAGGTGGGCTTCCAGGTGCGCGGCCCCACCGACCTGGACGTGGGCTGCGGCTGCGGCGCGGCGCCCGCGGGGATGATCAGCGTCTGGGCGCTGGTGGGCCTGGGCGCCCTGGCGCGCCGCCGCCGCGCGCGGAGCTGAAGCGCCCCGCGCCCTGCTCCGGATGATCCGGAGCGGGGCGGGTCATGGCGCGTCGGCCATGTCGTCAAGCTGCTCCGTCGCAAGCTCGCGGTAGTAGGGGACGACTTCGACGGCCAGCACTTCGCGCATCTGCTGGCGCGCTTCCTCCCAGTTGCCCGCGTCCTGAAGTCGATGCATCCGGTAGAGGGCGTCCACGAGTCTGTTGGAACCGTCCGTGATGCGGCGGGCGCACTCGCGTAGGAGTGCAAGGGCTCCGGCGTCGGACTGGAGCGCCGCCGCGGCGTCGGAGACAGCCACTTCCTCGGCGGTCTGGAGCAGTAGCGCACGAACATCGTCGGTGAGGGTGAGGGGACCTCCCTCGCGCAGCACGCTCCGCGACAGTGCTCGTATTTCGTCCCAGTTCGGGCGGGCAGTCATCTAGCGTCTCTTCCTTTTCGGGCCGCACATTTCGATGGGCCATTCCTGCTGGCCTTCGCATCGTCGCAGGCAGTCGGTGCAAGGGCCGCTGTATCGGCCGTCCGCGCACTCATTCCAGGTCCGAAGGCACCGGTTCTTCCACTCGGGCAAGCGCGGGTCATCAACGTAATCGTCCAAGTCCGCGTCGGAGCTGCTGTGCGTGCCGGTGGCGCCGATGCCAGCGGCCATGATGGCGGCGGCCTCGGCGGCGGTGAGTCCACATGCCTCGGGGCGTCCCGGGTGTCGCTGGATGCAGTCCGTCTCGGTGTCCATGGCGACGGTGGCACATCCCAGGCTCAAGGCCGCGAGGAGGGGCGCGAGGTGGCGCCTCCAGGGTGCGGCTTTCGGGGCTGTCATGGTTCACGGACCCTACCGCGCGACGGCGGGCGCGGCGTGGGGGTGGCCGTTATCTTCCCGCGCTCGAAGGCGTCCTGGCTCTCGGGGCGACAGGGTGGCGCGCGTGACGACGGACGTGTCCTCGGAAGAAGCTCCCTCGCGGCGGTCCCGGCGCTCGGCCAGGGCTCCGGGCTGGCGGTGGGTGCTGTCGCTGCTGCTGGGGTTGGGCCTGCCCACCGCGCTGCACGTCTACATCGGCCTGCGCCTCTTCACCGCGCCCGGCTGGCCTGCTCCCTGGGCCGCCCTGGGCTGGGGCCTGCTGGGCCTGTGCTACCTCGTCCTGCTGGCGGGCTTTCGCGCCGCGCGCCGCGAGCCCACCGGCTTCTCCCGCGTCATCCAGTGGGGCGCCTACCTGTGGCTGGGCGCCTTCGGCGTCTTCCTCACCGCCGTGCTGGCCTCCGACGTCGTCGGCGCCGCGCTGGCCCTGTCCGGCACCGTCACCGACATGCACGCGCTCGCCCGGGGCCGCGCGGCCGCCGTGCTGGGCACCGTCGTGCCCGCCGTGGCCTTCGCCTTCGTCACCGCGCGCGGCAGGGCCCGCGTGGAGCGCACCACCGTGGCCCTCCAGGACCTGGGCCCGGGCCTGGACGGCCTGCGCGTCGTGCAGCTGTCCGACGTCCATGTGGGCCCCACCCTGGACGGCGTGTGGCTCCAGCGCGTGGTGGAGCAGGTCAACGCCCTCGAGCCGGACCTCGTCGCCATCACCGGCGACCTGGTGGATGGCTCCGTGGATCAGCTGCGCGACCAGATGACGCCGCTCGCGTCGCTCAAGGCCCCGCTCGGCGTCTACTACGTCACCGGAAACCACGAGTTCTACCACGGCGCCCGCGCCTGGATGGCCGAGGTCGCCCGCCTGGGCATCACCGTCCTCACCAACGAGCACCGCGTCGTGGAGCGCGGCGGCGCCCGGCTCGTCGTCGCCGGCGTCACCGACCACGACGCGGGCCACATCGACCCGCCCCTGGAGAGCCGCCCGGACCTCGCGCTCGCCGGCGCCCCGCCGGACGTGCCCCGGCTGCTCTTGGCCCACCAGCCCCGCACCGCCCTGTTCCTGGAGGGCCTGCGCGTGGACCTCCAGCTGTCCGGCCACACCCACGGCGGGCAGATCTTCCCCTTCATGTTCTTCGTGAAGCTCCAGCAGCCCGTCGTGAAGGGCCTGGCCACCGTCGCCGGGACCCGGGTCTACACGCACCGCGGCACCGGCTACTGGGGCCCCCCCTTGCGCCTGGGCCCCGCCCCGGAGATCGCCGCCCTCACCCTGGTGGGAACTCCCCGTTCTGGCGGTGATTCAAGCCAAGCTTGATATTTCCGTTCTTGCTGCTTATTGTTGGGGACGTGGCCACCGCACCGTCTTCCCTCCTTGTCCCGGAATTCGCTTTCAGCCGTCCCACGGCCCCCGCGGTCCCGGGTGCGCGGCGCGGGACGGTGGTCCCGATCGCGGCGCCCCGGGCGGGGAAGGCGGCGCCGGTGCTGCTGGTGGTCTCCGAGGCCCCCGAGGTCCGGCTGGCGGTGGCGCGCGAGGTGGGGCTGGGGTGCCGGATGGTGACGGCGCTGGGGGCGACGTCGGCGGACCGGCGGCTGGACCTGGGCGTGGCGGTGGACGGGCTGGTGCTGGACCTGGACGCGGATCGCCGCGTCGTGAGCGACTTCCTCTGCCGGCTGGTGGACCGGGCCTTCCACGGCCCGCGCATCCTGCTGTCCTCCGGTTTCCGTCCCGAAGCGAGCGCCACCGTCCCGACGGGCTGCCACACCCACTTCGCACTCGGCCGGCCCTGGCGCGCCGGTGAGCTGCGCTCGCTCCTGGAGAGGGTCCTTGGGGTCTCCCACCTCGCTCAATCCGCAAGCCGTCCGTGACTCCCGCCGTGACGCTCCCCGCCTGGCGCCGTTGACGGCGCGGGTTGCGGACGCGGGCCACGGGTTGTTCACCGGCATCGCCGGGGCGTCCGCGGGCGCCGCGCGCAGCGCGTACCTGGCGCTGGTGCTCTTCGCTGGCGGCATGGCCCGCTGCGCGACGGGGCGCTCGCGCGACGGCCTGCCGCAGCTCAAGCGCTGCCTGTTCCGCGCGGCGCAGGTGCCGGTGGACCTGGTGCTGATGCTGGGCGGGCGCGTGCTGTCCGCCGTGCAGGTGGTGGCGGGCCTGGAGCCCGTGGGCCGCCGGCTGACGGACGCGGAGGTGGAGCGGCTGCGCCCCATCTTCGGCGACAGCCTGGACTACCGCTGCGTGCGCGTGAAGGAAGGCGCCCTGGGCCTGCTGGGCCTGCCGGGCCGCGCGTTCGCTCATGGGGACGTCCTCTTCATCCCGCCCGGCTACGGCGCGGTGGGCTTCCGGCTCCTGGTGCACGAGCTCACGCACGTGTGGCAGCACCAGCACGGCGGGACGGGCTACCTGAGCGGCGCGCTGGCGGCGCAGTACCTGGGGGACGGCTACGACTGGCGCAAGGCCGTGGGCCACCGGCGCTGGGCGGAGCTCAACCCGGAGCAGCAGGCGCAGTTCATCGAGGACGCTGCCGACGCGCAGCTCATCCCCCACGTGGGCCGCCCCACGCCCCAGCAGCGGCTGCGCGGCTGGAGCGACGCCGCCCTGTGCCTGCTGGACGAGGCGCTGGACTGCCTCTACGCCGGACGGGGCGCGCCGTGAGGCCGCCGGCCCCCGGGGCCGCGCGGTGAACCGCCCCAACCTCCGGAGGCCCGCCCCATGACGGCGCGCACCGCCCGGCCCGGCGGCACGCCCGAGGGCCGCTGCCTGCAGGCCCTGACCTGGCGGCGCCTGGAGTCCCCCGGCACCGAGCACTTCGAGCTGTGGGAGTCCGCCGAGGGGCCCCTCCTCACGGGCACCGCGGTGCTGGTGGGCGAAGGGCTGCCGCTGCTCGCGCGCTACACCGTGGCGTGCGACCCGGACTGGCACACGCGCGAGCTGCGGCTGGCGCTGCACCAGGGCGGCACGCGCCGCACGCTGGTGCTCCAGGTGGACGACCACCAGCGCTGGTGGCGCGAGGGCCGCGAGCTGCCGGACCTGCGCGGGTGCGTGGACGTGGACCTGAGCGTCACCCCCTCCACCAACACCCTGCCCATCCGCCGGCTGGGGCTGGAGCCGGGCCAGTCCCGCGACGTCACGGCCGCGTGGGTGCGGCTGCCGGACCTGTCCCTGGAGCGGCTGGAGCAGCGCTACACCCGGCTGTCCTCCACGCGCTACCGCTACGAGAGCGCGGGCGGCGCCTTCGTGGCCGAGGTGGACACCGACGCCCTGGGGCTCGTCACGCACTACCCGGGCGGCTGGGAACGCGTCGCCACGTCCGACGGTTGAGCCCGGGCGCAACCCTTGCGCCCCAACCCGGACAATCCTTCACGCGCCTTCACGCCTCTGGGGGACTGCGTGTCGTTTCATGTGGGCTTATGGAGCCGTGAACGACGCCCTTCCGGTGGACGGGGGAATGCAGGACTACCTGTCATATAGGGATGGGCCCGGGTGACGTGGCGGGTTATAACGACCTCTGAACCGTTCCGGCGGTGGAGGGGCCGTGAGCCTTACGGCCACCCCACCGGACGTCACGTGCAAGGTTGATGTGGTGAAAACCCACCCCCGAGGTCCTCTCGCTTCCGGCCGCGTCCGGAAGAAGCGCCATGTGGCGCCCGCGTCGGCGGCCGCGCTGTCGCGGCGGCAGTTGGAGCGCAAGCTGGCGGTCAGCGTGGGCGCGGCGGCCCGGGCCGCGCGGCTGCGGGCTGGCCTCACGCAGGCGGACGTGGCGGACCGCGTCGGCATCGCGTCGGAGGTCTACGGCCGGCTGGAGCGGGGCAAGATGATGCCCAGCGTCCCCACGCTGTTCCGCCTGTGCCTGGCGCTGCAGCTGTCCGCGGACGCGTCGCTGGGGCTGGCGGTGGCGGCGGCGGCGGGCGCGGGGCTGTGGGAGGAGGACTCCACGGACAAGGACGACCTGCCGGAGATGCGCCGCCTGCTGCGCGCAGTTCGCCGGCTGCCGCGCCCCCAGCTCAAGCTGATGAGCCTGGTGGCCAGCGCCATCCTGCCCACGCGCCGCTGAAGCCCCGGCCCCCCATGCGGTTCGCCTCCCGCCCGGCGCGGTCCTTGACTGGTCCGACTGTCGGACCCGTTGCGGTCCTTCGGCCTCAGGGCGCGGACGCGGGAGGGCGGGGCGGGTTCGCGCGCGGGGCGGCTTCCGTCACCCGCCACACCCAGCCGGACGGGGTGGGGTCCCGGTGCGCGGTGTTCACGTCCACCGCGTACACGTCCACGGTGTGCTCGCCCACGGGCAGGTCCTTGAGGCGCCACGGGGACTCGCAGGGGATGTAGAGGCTGCCGTCCAGCGAGCACCAGAACACGGGCTTCAGCGTGGTGGCGGTGAAGACGAAGGTGGCCTCCCTGGAGGGCGTGGCCCCGGGTGGCCCCTCGTCGATGAAGGTGTCCGGCCCTTCGTTCCCCGCGCGCGCCAGCGACGGCGGGAACAGCACCGGCGTCAGCATCAGGCACAACAGCATCGACGCGAGCAGTCCGTGGGGAAGGTAGCGCAGGGACGGCGGGGGAATCATAAGCAGGCTCGCGTGACGCCGGACGCCGCACGCACTCGTGACCAGGGCATGTCGCTGGAGAGCGGCCTGGGAGGGCTGGGGCGTTCCATGGCGTCCGGGGAATGGGAAAGGGCGACTTCCTGGAAGGTGGGGATGGATCCGAAATGGGGCGCCCCGTCCCCAGGACGGGGCAGGGCATCCACGGCGCGACGTGACGCGCGGGGCCAATGTCCGCCAGAGGAAAAGGTACGCCGCCGGCACGGCCCCGGTCGGGCGGTGATGGCACGCGTCACGGGGCAGCGCTTGTCAGGGCGGGCATCCCCTGGCCTCATGGGTGCTGGCCGGGACCTGTCTTGCACGAACGCCATCACCCATGACCGTCTCGAAGAGGAGCACGCCCTGGCACGCCGCCGCGCTGGTGCTTTCGCTATGCCTGCTGGGGCCGGTGCTCCCCGCTCGCGCGCAGGCCACCCCCCAGGTTCCTGAAGCGGACCCCGGCAGTGCCCGGCTGGGCGACACGCTGGACGCGGGCCTGCCCGTCACCCGCCAGGACGGGGGCGCGGGCACGGTCGTGAAGGAGGCGGACCTCCAGCGCACGGACGCGGGCTGGGCGCTGGAGGCGGGCGCGGCGCCAGACGCCGGGCCCGCGCTGGCCGCCTTCGTGCCGCCCGCGCTGGTGCAGGACTCGCCCGCGCCGTACCCGCCCCGGCTGGTGGGCGAGGGCGTGGCGGGCACGGTGAAGCTGGAGCTGCTGGTGGACGAGGCGGGCGAGGTGGACACCGCCACGCTGGTGGAGGGCGTGCACCCGCTGCTCAACGAGGCCGCGCTGCACGCCGCGCCCTCCCTGCGCTTCTCCCCCGCGATGATGGAGGGGCAGCCCGTCGCGGTGCGCCTGTTCTTCGAGTACCGCTTCGAGGCCCCTGTCGCGGTGGCCAGCGGCGCGGACGGCGGCACGTTGACGCCGCAAGGGCCCATCACCCTCAAGGGGCTGGTGCGGCAGAAGGGCAACCGCCGGCCGCTCATCGGCGCGACGCTGGTGTCGGACGCGGCGCCGGACTCGCCGGTGCAGACAGACGAGAACGGCCGCTTCGAGGCGCGCTTCCCCACGGGCGGCCAGGCCGTGCGCGTGTTCGCCCCGGGCCACAAGCCCGGCCTGTTCCGCGAGGCGCTGAAGTCCACCGAGTCGCTGGAGGTCGTCTACGGCCTGGAGCCGCTCGTGGTGAACCCCTACGAGACGGTGGTGCGAGGCGACCGCGAGCGCACGGAGGTCAGCCGCGTCACGCTGCACGACGCGGAATTGCGGGAAGTGCCCGGCACCATGGGCGACCCGTTCCGCGTGGTGATGCTGCTGCCGGGCGTGGGCAGCATGCTGTCCGGCGTGGCGTACCCGGTGGTGCGCGGCAGCCAGCCCGCGTCCACGGGCTACTTCCTGGACGGCATCCGCATCCCCATCCTCTTCCACCTGTTCCTGGGGCCCGCGGTCATCCACCCGGACTTCCTGGACGCCATCGACTTCTATCCGGGCTCGCCGCCGCCGCAGTACGGCCGGCTGATGGGCGGCGCCATCGACGGGCGCCTCACCCGGCCTCGCGACGACCGCGTGCACGGCAGCGCCTACGCGGACTTCATCAACGCGGGCTTCTTCATCGAGACGCCCTTCAAGTCCACCGGCACCAACGTCAGCCTCGCGGGCCGCTATTCCTATACGCCGTGGATCATCGCGCTGGCGGCCAATCAGTTGCAGGACCCGCCGCCGCCGGGGCGCACCAACCCGAAGGTGGTGCTGGACTTCTGGGATTATCAGGCCCGCGTGGAGCAGGACGTGGGCGAGGGCAAGCTGCGGCTGTTTGCCTTTGGCTCGTCGGACACCTTCGGCTCCCAGGCGCAGGACGCCCAGAGCGACACCGCGCTCCAGTCCATCGCGTTCCACCGGGTGGACCTGCGCGGCCGCCACCCGCTGGGCAAGGGCGAGCTCGAGGTGGGCGGCACCTGGGGCACGGATGATTTCGCCGTCGTGTCGCGCGGGCCGGACAACGGGAACGAGATCCACATCGACCAGAGCACCTTCTCCGGGCGCGTGGGCTACAGCGTGCCCTTGGATGAGCGGCTCTTGCTGCGCGCGGGCGCGGACGTGGACCACAAGCGCGCCATCGTGGACGTGCTCACGGTGGAGAATGGCCAGGAGGTGGAGGAGGACTCGGTGCGCGTGCCCGTGGCGCTGGCCACATTCACCGGCGCGTACGCGGAAGGGGTGTGGACGCCCAATGACAGATGGACGGTGGTGCCCGGCCTGCGGCTGGACAGCTACCACCTGTCCGGCGGGTTCGACCACAAGGTCATCGAGCCGCGCCTCACCGTGCGCCACAAGCTCACCGACACCGTGACGCTCAAGGGCGGCGCGGGCATCTTCCATCAGCCGCCCACCACCCTCATCAGCCTGCCGGTGGTGGACGTGGGCAGTCTGTTGTTGGGCCTCCAGGAGGGCGTGCAGCTCTCCACCGGCGTGGAGTGGAAGGCCTTCGACAAGTGGGAGGTGGGGCTGGACGTCTATGTGAACCCCATGCTGCGCACCATCGAACTCACGCCCTTCTCCGACGAGGGGCTGACGGACGACCTGGACGGCGGCGGCGACCCGGACGCGCCGCCACCTTCGCCCGGCCCCGGTGGGGACTTCCACCAGAACGGCTTCCGCCGGGTGCGCGCGCGGCAGGTGGACGTGGATCCTCCGCCCGTCAGCCGCGACGACTGGGACCTCCCGGACTTCACCAGCCACGGCCTGGCGTATGGGTTGGAGCTGCTCATCCGCTACCCGCTGGGCAACAACTGGTTCGGCTGGCTTTCGTACAGCCTCCAGCGCAGCACGCGGCGCACCACCTTCTATCGATATGACTCGTCAGGTCGGGCCATCTCCGAGGACTCCGCGGACCTGCCCTTCGCGTTCGACCAGACACACATCCTGAACCTGGTGGTCAGCCACAAGTTCTCCAACAACATCACCCTGGGGGGCGTGCTCCACTTCAATACCGGACGCCCGGAGTACGGCACCCTGGGAAGCCAGACGCACCGCGAGGGCACCGACAGCGACGGCCGCCCCGCGTGGGTGCAGGTGGACAGGGACGCGGTGGACCGGCTGCCGCCCTTCTTCCGCTTCGACCTGCGCGTCTCCAAGGCCTGGGCCTACGACACCTTCAGCCTGGAGGCCTACCTGGACATGCTCAACGTCACCCTCAACACGGAGACGCTGGGCTTCGACTACGTGGGCGGCGGCTACACCCGGCAACCCCTGACCAAGAGCGCGGTGGGATTGCCCATCGCCCTGCCCATCATCGGCGTCAAGGGCCGGTACTGACCTGTCCTGGAGGGTAGGGTGAATGCTCGGGGGTGAGCACTTTTCCGCGCCCCCTGCCCCGCAGGGCTGCTCCACTCGTGGCCAGATGTGTCAGTATTCCATGAGACGCGGGTTTTTCCAGCCTGCCCGACACCGACGTGGAGGGTGGGGGACAGGCCCGAAGCGTCGGGGGGAGCACGATGATGGGTTTGTCCTGGGGGCCGGGCATGGCTCCGGCATGGGAACTGCCCGCTGACAACGAGACGCCCTGCATCCTCCTCGAGCCGCTGTACGGGGAGACAGGGGAGGCGCTCGACTTCCGGTGGACGTCCATGAACGTCCCGGCCGAGGGCTGGGTGCGCTCGCTGGAGCTGGGCCGGCACCTGTCCCTGTGGACGCGGGAGGGCGTCGCGCTGTTCGACGTGGCGGCGTTCGTGCGCGTGCTGATGCGCGGAGTCCCGCACGTGGGGCTGGTGCAGGGGGACGCGGCGGGGCGGCGGTACGTGGTGGTGCGTCACGCAGAGGGCCTGGCGATGTGGCTGTTGCCGCGCGACGAGGGGCAGGCGGCGGACGCCCACCAGGCGGAGCGGGAGCGGGCGGCGCGGCAGGAGGTGGAGGCGGCGCTGGCGCGGGCGGAGCAGACGGTGAGCGCGCTGCGCGAGGCGGAGGAGCGCTACCGGCTGGCGACGCGCGCCACGCATGACGTGCTGTGGGACTGGCACTTCGCCACGGACCGCGTGCGGTGGGACCCGGGCACGGGGGACGCGTTCGGCCACGCCACGGCGGTGCTGGAGCACAAGCTGGGCTGGTGGGGCGAGCGCGTGCACGACGAGGACCGCGAGCGCGTGGTGGACCGGCTGGTGGAGTTCGTCGCGTCCACGGGGGACGTGTGGAGCGAGGAGTACCGCTTCCAGCGCGCGGACGGCAGCTGGGCGCACGTGCTGGACCGCGGCGTGCTGGCGCGCGACGACGAGGGGCGCCCGGTGCGGATGATCGGCTCCATGATGGACGTCACCGAGCGCACCCGTCAGATGGAGACCATGGTGGAGGAGGCGCGCTTCCGGGAGCGCTTCATCGGCATCCTGGGGCATGACCTGCGCAACCCGCTCAACGCCATCGTGCTGTCGGCGCGGGCACAGAAGCGCCGGGGGCCGCTGGAGTGCACGCCCGAACAGCACCGGCAGCACGCGCAGCGCATCGAGGCCTCCGCGACGCGCATGGGGAACATGATCGCGGACCTGCTGGATTTGACGCGCGCCCGGCTGGCGGGCGGCATCCCGCTGCGCAAGGGCCCCACGGACCTGGGGGCGGTGTGCCAGCAGGTGGTGGACGAATTGTCGGCGGCGTACCCGGACCGCGCGGTGGCGGTGGACGTGGACGGCAAGGCGGAGGGCGAGTGGGACGCGGAGCGGCTGGCGCAGGTGCTCTCCAACCTGGTGGGCAACGCGCTGGAGCACGGCAGCCCGGACGCGCCGGTGTTCCTGCGCTGCTGGGCGAAGGGCGAGCACCAGGTGCTGGAGGTGCAGAACCCCGGCTCGCCCATCCCGGAGGAGCTGCGCGAGCGGCTGTTTGATCCGTTCCGCCAGGGCGAGGGCGAGCGCGAGCAGGGCGGCCGGCGCAACAGCGGCCTGGGGCTGGGGTTGTTCATCGTGAAGGAGATCGTCCAGGCGCACGGAGGGACGGTGGAGGTGACGTCCTCGGAGAAGGAGGGCACGACGTTCACGGTGCGGCTGCCGCGGCCTCCGCGTCCGAAGGCCAAGGTGAAGGCAGGCAAGGGCCGCACGCGGACGGCCTGATCTTTTGGAAGGGGTGAGCGTTCGCCGCCATGCGGTGAAGGAGAGAGCGTCCGCCGCCGCACGCCGCGCGTGTTGTGCGAAGGACCGAAGGGGATGGGCCGGGAGGGCAGGGGCGCTGCTCGCTTCGTTGGAGTGCGTTTACCGGTTGATCAGGCCGTGCGGCTCGCGCGGTCACCCACGCGGAGGCAGTCCCCATGCACCTCAATCCCCCTCGCAATGTTTCATTCCGTTCCTCACCCTGGACGGCGCTCTGGCTGGCCGCGGCGCTCGCCGGCTGCGGCGCTCCCTCCCTGGATGAAGCCACCGATGGGGTGGCCCAGTCCTCGGGCGCGCTCGCCTCCACCAATGGCCTGTCGACGAATGGCTTGTCGACCAATGGCTTGTCGACGAATGGCCTGTCAACCAACGGCTTGTCGACGAATGGCCTGTCCACGAATGGCCTGTCCACGAACGGGTTCCAGACCTGGTTCAACCAGGATCCCGCGTCGGCGGACATGGTGATGCGCTACGTGGTGCAGTGCTCGCTTTCGGCGGGGGCGACGCTGTCGTACCAGTCGCCCACCACGGGGAAGAGCTACACGTGGAAGGGGAGTCTGGGATTGGCGCCGGGGTGGGCGGGAGGCCTGCCGGCGACGGTGGCGGAGCAGCAGGTGGTGAGCGCGTGTCTGGCGGCGCACGCGAACAAGTACGGCATGCACGTGAACATCTCCGTGCTGGGGCGCGACGCGCTGGGCGGGGCGATGCCGTATTCGACGGACGAGCTGAATACATACAATGAGAAGGAGGCGTGCTTCTTCGGCAACCTCTTCACGGGCGAGGGCACGTTCGCGGCGAACGACGGCGCGTACCTGGACTACGACGAGAGCACGGTGCGCACCTGCGGCCTGTCGTCCTGGAGTGAGACGACGGCGTGCACGCCGATGAAGCACGTGGGCGCGTGCCGGTACTACTGCACGCTGGACGCCACGCGGACGTACTACACGCGCTGCACGTACAACGGCGTGACGTACCGGCCCATCACCACGCGCATGCTGCCCCAGGACATCTACCGCTGCGGCGACGGCGTGTGCCAGTTGACGGAGAAGTGCGGCGGCAGCAACACGCCGGACAGCTGCGCGGCGGACTGCGGCGCCTGTCAGTAGGCGAGGGGTGTCTGTTCAAGTGGGGCGGGGCCGCGCGGCGCGGAGCCGGTAGCGCGTGACGAGGTCCCCCCACCAGCGGCCCATCGTCGCGACGGTGGCCGGTCCATCCAGGCCATGGCGCACGGGGTGGTCCATGCGGATGGCGTCCCAGCCCCGGTGCTCGAGCACGACGCGGGTGCCGCCGAAGGTGGGCTCGAAGCGGACGTCGACCTCGGTGGTCTCTCCGGGGGCGAAGTTGCTCGCGCGCCATTGGAAGACGAGCCGCGCGCCGGGTTCCCAGACGAGCACGCGGCCGATTTCAAAGACCTGCTCCCCGAAGGACTCCAGCAGGCGGCCGCCGGGACCGGGCGGGTCGAAGCGCAGGACGGCGTCGGGGTTCTGGAGGCCGCGGTAGCGCGGGCTCTTGCCCCACCAGAGGTCGGTCTCCTCGGTGAAGACCTCGAAGGCGTCCAGCGGGGACACGGCGACGAAGGTGGTGACGCGGGCGCGGTCGGCCGTCATGACTTGCGGCCTCCGGAGGGCTTCGTGCCCCGGGTGCGCTCCGCGTGGGCCTTGAAGGCGCCCAGCTGATCCGCCCAGAAGGACTCCACCTCGTCCAGCCAGCCGCGCAGGGCGGCGAAGGGCTCCGGGCGCAGGGAGTAGACGCGCACGCGGGCGTCGTCCGCGTCGATGCGCTCCTCCACGAGCCCCGTCTGGCGCAGTACGCGCAGGTGGCGGGACATGGCGGGAGGGCTCATGTCGAACGCGGCCGCCAGCTCTCCGGCGGGGTGGGGCCGCTGGCGCAGCCGGTCCACGACGCCCCGGCGCGTGGGGTCGGCGAGGGCGGCCAGGGTTCGGTCGAGCGCGGACGGAGTGGCCATGGCGTTGGAATCTACGCCGGAGTGAAGATGCGCTGGGTGAACCACCAGCGGTGGCCTTCGAGGTCCTGGGCGCCATAGGTGCGGTTGGTGCCCCAGTCGTCGCCGTAGTTCTTGGTCTCCGGCTCCATGAGGATGACGGCGCCGGCCGCGCGCGCCTGGGCGCAGTGGGCGTCCACGTCGTCCACGTAGACCGTGAGGGTCTGCGTGTTGGCGCCCCCGTGCAGCCGGGGGCTGCGGTGGAGGTCATGGCGCCCGGAGGAGTTCACCATGATGACGCCGTCGCCGTAGACCAGCTCCGAGTGCACGATGCTGTTGTCCGCGCCCTCCACCTTGAGCCGCGTCTGGAAGCCGAAGGCGCGCTCCAGCCAGTCGATGGCGGCGGGGGCGTCCTCGTAGAAGAGGCTGGAGGAGATGCGCGGCCAGTCCTCGGGGATGGGCTTCATGCGGTGACTCCTGGCGGATGGACTTCGTTAACGTCAGGGTGAATGATTAATCCTGACGTTAACGGTCGTCAATCCTCCAGGTCCGCTAGAACACGCCGGGCACGGGCACGTCGCGGCCGGGAGCGCGGGGGGCCTGGCGGGGGTCGGTGGGCGGCGCCGCTCGCGGTCCGAGGAGGGCCGGCAGGGAAGGTGTGAGCTGCCCCACGTACAGCAGGCCCTGGAGGCCTTCGGTAGCGGAGGCTTCGCGCAGCTGGATGTACGGGCTCAACCCGGCGCGGGCCGCCACCTTCGGGGCGGGCGTCGCGCCCACGATGCCGCAGACCAGCTTGCTGTCGCTGTCCAGGTCGCAGCCCCAGCGCGTGCCCTGCGCGTAGCTCATCTCCAGCACGACGAGCGAGCGGTCCCCCTTCATCAGGTGCGCCATGGGCGTGAAGGACGGGTCCCACTTCGTGCCCTTCTCCAGCTGCGTATGCGTATTGCCCGCGAGCACCACCTGGACCTCGTCCGGCTTCGCGGCGCGGCGCTTCGTCCAGACCCGGGCCTGGGCGGCGTCGCGCTCGCTGCCGTTCCGCACGTCCGTGTCGTAGGCCACCACCGTCACCCGCAGGCCCGCGGCGCGCAGGGCCCGCGCCCGGTCGATGAGGTCCATCACCGCGCGGCTGCTGCGCCCGTCCTGGTACGTGCGCGTCCAGAAGCGGCCTTCCAGCAGTGCATCCTGGTCGGCGGGGGCGCCGGGGCTGGCCAGGTACCTGTCCACGCGCGCTTGCTCCGTGTCGGGGAGCGACAGGCCCAGCACCACCGCGAGTCCCGCCTGGGCCGCCTGGCACACCACGTGGCCGACGACGTCCGGCACTTCATTGGTGCCCAGCTGCTCACCGATGAGGAGCGTCAGGCCCGGGTGCAGGAGCTCCGGCAGTCCGCGCACGGACGTGGTGCAGGGGCCCTGCACGGGGGCCTCTTCGCTCCAGCGCTCCAGGTAGAACTCCGGTGCGCGGACGGCGGTGGGCCGCTTCTCTTCGGCCACGTTGCCGGCGAGGACCTCCACGGAGGGCGCGGACTCCAGCCGCAGCGTGAGCGCCTGCTCCAGGTCCAGGTCGCGGGTGCCGTGCTGGGCGCCGCGCAGCATGGACAGACGCTTGGTCGACGCGTCGTCCTGGTCGAAGTCCACCTCCTTCACGAAGGGATTGGACATCTGCTCGGCGCGCTCCAGGTAGACCTTCCACCACAGCTTCTTCCACTCGGCGTCATTGCCTGTCGTCTGCTGGGTCATGCGGAAGATGCGCACGACGGACTGGCGCGGGCTCAGCGCGACGCCGGTCACCAGGTAGCGCGTGTACGTGGTGTTGAGAGTGCCAGCCCGGTCAGGGTCGGACCAGGTGGTGACGAGCTGGTTGGGGTCCTCCGTGTCCTCGAACGCGTAGCCCCGCTCTTCCAGCAGCTGGCGCGTGGCCGCCATCGCCTCTGTCAGGGGCTTCTGGAAGACGTGCTCGTACTTGGGCAGTTCTGCTTCGGGAGTCCGCTTCGAGTGGGCGCAGCCAACAGCCATCACGGTCAATGCGACGACGAGCCAACGGCAGTGCATTTCAGCCCCCTGTGAGAAATGCGCAACGCCTCACATGAAAGCCCATTCCGTGCCGGGTTCAAGCCCCTCGGCCCAGGGTCAACGGTGCCAGGTCTCTGGTGCCCAGGTGGTGATGGGAGTGAGGGTGGACGTCGGCGGGATGGCCTGGGGCCTCGAGGATGGCCGGGAGGGCGGGTGTGAGCTGCCCTATGTGGAGCAGGTCCTGGAAACCCTCGCGGGAGGCGTCCCGGTTGGTGGACAGTAGGTCCGGATCCTCGGACTCCTCGAAAAGGAAGTCCGCTCCTCCCACAACTGGCGCGCTGTGGCCATCGCCGCTGTCAGCGGCTTCTGGAGGACGAACTCATATGGTTTGACGTCAGGGAATTCCGCTCGCTCAAGTCAGCGCAGGCAAGGGGCTTGCACTGGAAGGCCCACGCGGAAAATTCACACGTCGATGGTTCGCATTGACAGCTTCTTGAGATGTGAGCCTGTTGAAATGCCAGGCGCCTTGAGCCGAGGCGCAAGAGGGGTCGTTCGATGCAGGCGGGACGCTGGGTGGTCGTGCTGCTGGTGTTGGGTGTGGCATGGGTATCGAGAGCGGAAGGCGATGCCGTAGGGTGGCAGGGCCGGCTCGCGCTTCATGAGAAGGCCGCGGTGCGGGAAGCCCCCAGCCGAATGCAGTCGCACGCTGCCGTAGTGGCCACCGACCAGACACGAGCCTTTGAATCTGCCCGGCTTGCATGGGAGGAGAAGCGGGACACGCTTCATGAGCAGTTGACGCAGTCCCTGTCGCGGGCGCGTGCCGAACTCGGGCCCAGCCCCGCCTGGTGGGTGCGCTTCTGGCATCCGCCAACGGTGGGGGAAACCGAGAAGGCCGCCCTTGAGCGCTCCAGGGATGAATTGCTGCGGGCCAGGGGGCTGCTGAAGAAGGTCAAGCTCGCGGGTGACGCCGCAGCCCAGGCGCGGAGGCAACGACTGTTGCTGGCGCTCGAGCAGCAGGTGGAGTCCTTCGAAGCGCGGATGGATGGCGGCTTCTACCGGGCATGGGAGATGACGTTGGGCCAGTCACCTCAAGAGGGGATCGCGCGCCTGCAAGCGGGGCATGCCCTGCTGGGAGCAGGCCTCGTCGTGGAGGATGTGACGCAGGTCGCCCACATCGAGAAAGTGGTGATGACCGACCTGCAGGAAGGAGTCGTCGGGCAGCCCCTTCCCCAACCCGTGGCGGTGCGAGTGACGACCGCCAATGGCGAGCCGGTACTCGGGGCGGTCGTGACCTTCAAGCGAGCAAGTGGCTCCCAACCGGGCTTCCTGCCCGTTGGCGGCACGGGGCAAGCTCAGGCCCAGCTGCAGGCAATCACGGATGAAAATGGTCAGGCCGCCGTCCAGGTGCTGCCTGATACCAACATCCCACGTTTGTCTTTCTTGAGGCAGGGGACGCACTTCCCCCAGCGACTTGGCTACAACGCCGTGACAGCGGAAACCTCCAATGGGACCCAGACCTTCGTGCTGGCTGCGCCCTTTGTCGAGGTGGGCTTGCCGGATGCGCCGGCTCAGATTCCAACCTTCTACGTCCCGCCTACGACGGAAGCGGGATTGCAAATGATCGCTCCATTCTCGGGAAAGGTGTTGGACCGATACGGAAATGCCCTGGCCAATCAGCAGGTGACCTGGACCCAGTCACCGAACACCGGCCGGTTCTTCCGCTACCAGGATTCATCAACTCCCCAGGTGCTGAACTACAGCAATCCCATGCAGTTGCAGACGATGCAGGAGTGGACGGATGTCGATGGCTGGATGAGCGCGGGGTACATCCCAGGCACGACGGCGGATTACTACGCTGTGACGGCCTCTGTGGGAGGGCTGTCGCAGCCATTCGGCGTCTCTGCCTTCATTCCCACTGCCCGCTATACGCTTCGGGCGACATACAACGGTGACTTCAACGGCGTCTACCAGACGACCGGCCCCCAGGTCTTGACCCTTCAGATCCTGCGCTGGCCGGTCGGGGCTCCTGGCTGGGTTCCGGTGCGGGGAGACGAGCCCGGGCTCGTGGATGTGTTGGTGGGGGCCTTTACCTATTCGGATAGCGGTACCTTGCTGGATAGCTCAGTGGCGGCTCCTGCTTGGACGAGTTCCGAACCCCTGGACGACGAGTATTCGATGGCGTTCCGGCCGAGGTACCTCGTACGGGAAGGCTATCAACGGGTGTACTTCTACGCGCAAGGCTCCGAGCTGGATGCGAATGGGGAAGCCGTGGAAGTCTGCTGCGGCCAGGAACTCTACATCAGGCACTACTCGACCGTTCCGACGTTGAGTGCTCGCCGACAATTGCAGGGGGGAACGGTAGTCACGGCAGGAGGACAGGCGGAGACGTCTGACTCAGGCCTGGGCTTCTACGTCGTCAACAGGAGCTCTGACAATCTGTATGTCCGGGCGACGATCCAGCCCAACGTGCCTGGCGATGACGTGCTGGTTTTCGCCGCCAGTGTACCCCGCGATGTGGACGGGGACATCATCCTCCCTGCGTCCACCAATTTTCAGACGTTCCTGCCGCTGGCGGTGGGAACGCAAGGGGGACGGGTCCGCTTCGAGCTGTTCGCGAAGAACTACTCCGCGACGTCCAGCGTGAAGGTGTTGCAAGCCACCGAGGAAGTGGAGGTGCGGCCGCCGGAGCCCGGCCTTTTGATCGCGGGGCTTCCGCTGAGGGCCCGCTGGGTGTTGCCAGTGTGGGACTTCGTGTCCGCGCGAAAGGTGACGCCCGGCGAGCCGCCGCCGGATGACGCGCAGGCGCCCATCGCTTACGGCGCGCCGCTGGGCATGAAGGTCTTCGGGAACGGACGGCTGGAGGTCCGCCGCGGACAGACGGAGATCGCAAGCGCGCAGGTGTTGGCGAATGCAACGGGCATCACCCAGGTCTCCTGGCTTGGAGGTGCCGCCATCGCGTTGGGGCAGGGAGGCCTCGCGGTGATGGAGATTCCGCCTGGAACGGTGGGACAGGAGACCGTTCGGGTCACGCTCATTCCGGACAATCCCAATCAAACGTCCCTGAACCAGGAGGTCACGCTCACGACGGCCGTGGGAACGGTGGGCAGGCTGCCGGTGGGCCATACCTTCGTGAAGGGCGTCAGCGTGGTGGACGGCCACCTGGTGAAACAGG
This sequence comes from Corallococcus caeni, assembly GCF_036245865.1. Lineage (NCBI taxonomy): Bacteria > Pseudomonadati > Myxococcota > Myxococcia > Myxococcales > Myxococcaceae > Corallococcus > Corallococcus caeni. Next base: position 408,592 of record NZ_BTTW01000002.1, read on the forward strand.
CGGTGGACGTGGAAGCCCCCAGCCGGGGCCTGGGCCTTTCGTGGCAGCGTGCCTATGCCAGCGGTGCCTCCGACGAAGGCTCGCTGGGGTTGGGCTGGACGCAAGCGTACGAAGGCGCCGTGCAGCCGCTGTTGGGGAGCTTCCGCTACGCCGTCACCAGCGGCGAGGGCGGCGGGCAGGTGTTCACCTGCACGGGGGAGGGCACGGGGTGCGTGGCCCAGCGCGGGTACCACGGCACGCTGCGCGTGGAGGGCGTGGGAGCCGCACGGGAGTTTGTCTTCCGCGCGAAGGATGGGACGGAGTACCGCCACGGACGGCTCGACAGCGCGAGCTTCCCCGTGAAGTACCGACTCACCTCCGTCGTGGCGCCCACGGGGCACCGGGTGCTGCTGCGCTACGGCGATGCCTCGGTCGAGGGGGCGCTGACGCGCGTGTTCGACGAAGCGAGCGGCCGGTTGCTGGAACTGGGCTACGCGCGTGATGCGGGCCATCTGCGAATGCACACGGTGGAACTGCGCCACGCCTTCTCGGCGGACGCGACGTCTACGACCTTCCTCGGCGTCTGTGTGCAGTACGGATACGACAGCCAGCAGCGACTGACCTCCGTGTCGCGCTACGACGGCGCGTGCGGGAGTGGAACTCCTCTGCGGACGGAGTCCTATGGGTACGAGGGAGGTGCCTCGGAGGTGGGGAGGACGCGGCTGTCCCGGTACACGGGGCCCGATGGCGAGGTGACGCGCTACACCTATTACGGCAGCACGGAGTCAATGCCGGGCGAGGACGACTTCCTGCTGCTGATGAGCAAGGACGAGCGGGTGAAGCAGGTGGTGGAGGTCATGGAGACCGCCCCGGTTCGGGAGGCCATCACCACCTTCACCTATTCCATCGCGCCGGAGCAGCGTGTCGTCCTGGGGCAGTCCCTGACTACGTACCGCACGGCGGTGAGGGGCCCCCGCTCCGAGGTTCCCGAATCCGTCTACTGGATGATGGCGACGGGGAACGTGGTGGAGATGGAGAAGCCGCTGTCGGAGGGCGTCGTGGCTCGTACCGGGGCGCTCTGGGACTCGGTCCACCGGGTTCGCGAGGCGGAGTTGGACGCACGGGGGCGCGTCACGCACCTGGCCTACGACACGCGAGGCAACCTGGTGGAGCGCCGCATCGAGGGAGCGGCGCTACCGGCCATGGGGACCGTGGCGGCCACGCTGCCCGTACTCGACGCGCAGGGGCAGCCTGTCGCGGAGGTTGTGGAGAAGTGGGGCTACGAGGCGGGCTTCAACGCGCAGGTCTGCCACGTGGACGCGGAGGGTTACGCCACGGTCTCGCGGGTGGATTCCTCCGGGGATGCGCCCGAGGACGCGCTGCCGCTGGGGACAGGGCGCCTGCTGGAGACCCGGCGCCATGTGAACCGGGTGCCGCGTCCGGTGCTGACCTCCGCCGCGACCTGTGAAGAGGCCGTGGCAGCGTTGCAGGAGTCCCCCCAGGACGTCGTGCTGAGCTGGCGCTACTGCGGGGTCGAAGGCGCAACCTGTCCGCCACGGGCTATCACAGGCGACTGGATGGAGAGCGTGGGAGCGGATGGGCACCGGGAGAAGGCCACGGCGTACGACGTCTACGGTCAGTTGAGGACCAAGACGCTCCAGGTGGACGGCGCGTCCACGGTGACGGTGCAGACCGTCTACGACGCCCGTGGACGCCTGGAGGATGTGCAGGACGGGCTGGGGCGTCATCGAATCCAACAATGGGATGGGCTGGATCGACTCAAGCGCGAAGAATGGGTGACCCCTCGCGGCACGGGACAGGTCCGCACGGCGCAGTATTACCCGGGCGGCCAGCTTCAATACGAGACCCTGGGAAGGGACTTCCTCCGCGAGCACTGGCTGGACGCCGCAGGACGCCGAGCCCGGACGGTCGAGTCTGGAGGTGGACTCACTGCTTCGTTGGAGACCGGCTATGGGTATGACGACGCCGGCAATCGCACGATGGTCATCGACCGGCGGGGTGTCCTGACGACCACGGTGTATGACTTCGCGGACCGCCCGGTGGAGGTGCTGGTGTCCGTAGCGGATGCGTCACGGTTCGTGGCCCAGGGGGGCGACACCCGCGACGTGAGCCGGACCTACACCCTCTCCCATGTGACCTACGACGCCGCTGGCAACAAGGTGGCGGAAGAGGACCTGTCCGGGTTCGACAGGCATTCCCGGCTGGACTCGCTCTATCGGGTCGTGGAGGAGCAGAGCCCCGAGGTTCGGGGCGCGGACCTCGACGCACCGCCCGTACGCTATACGCAGACATTCGCATATGACCTGACCGGCCACCGGGTGCGTCAGGTGGATGGGAATGACCACGCCCAGACGGTGGAGTACGACCTGTTGGGACGTGCCACCGTCCAGACGGACGCCGTCGGACGGGTCGAGCGGCGCGAATACGACGGGCGCGGCAATGTGACAGAGGTTCGCTGGGAGGCAGGAGGCGTCCAGCATCGGAAGCAGACCGCGACGTATGACGGCTTGAGCCGGGGGCTCTCGGTAACGAAGCGGGTGGCGACGGAGGCCGGGGAGACGGTCTACACGACGCAGACCGTCCATGACGACGTGGCACATGCCGAGTGGACGCGCGATGCACGGGGCTTCGTCCAGGCCCGGCACATGGACGGGCTGGGACGCGTCTCCACTGGGGTGGAGGACGCTGCGAATGGGCCGTTGCCGCGCCAGCCGGACGACCCGAGGGTGGGGCCAGCGCTCAACCTGGTCCACACCGTGGAGTACGACGAGTATGGCCATGAGTTCGCCCGGGTGGATGCGCTGGGACGGCGGACGGAAACGGTCCACGACGCGCTGGGCCGAATGCTGGAAGTGCACCGGCCCATGGGTGTCTTCGAGAGCCAGGAGCATGACGGAGAAGGCCATGTCATCCGCTCCCTCGATGGTCGCGGCGTGGAGCGGCGCTTCACCTACGACGCGTTGGGACGGCTGCGAAGCGAGACCCTGATGGAGAGTCTGTCCCAGGAGGGACAACCCCTGACGGTGAGCGACCGGACGTACGTGGATGCTCCGGACACGGAGGCCCTGACGCGAGAGGAGGTGCGGGACGCGCGGGGGCAGCTCGCTGTGACGTACCGCGATGGACTCCAGCGTGTCGTCCGCCGCACGGACGCGGCGGGGCTCGCCTCGGACACCTGGTTCGACGCGCTCTACAAGCGCGCGGAGAAGAACGCGAAGGGGCACCTCACCCGCTTCGCCTACGACGCCGTGGGCCGGGTGCTGATCCAGTCCGAGGCCGCATCTGTGAGCGCTCCGGCGGCCTACCACCAGGGGTGGGAGTACAGGGATGCGACCCGCGAGCGGACACACTGGGACCGGCGCCTGGTTCCCACGGTGCAACGGGAGGATGGCCTGGGGCGCAAGGTGTACTCCTCGCGAGGGCAGGGCCTGGACGTGGCGGAGGAGTCCTGGACCTATGACGCCGCAGGACAGGCGGTGCGGGCGGTGGACGCGAATGGCTACACGACCACCCGGCTCTACGACGGAGCGGCGCGTCTGGTCGAGGAGACGCTGGGTGCCGGAACACCGGAAGCGGCGACGACTGCCTTCCAGTACGACGCCGCCGGTCAGCTGACGCAGCAGAAGGGACCCCGCGCCACGGGCGTTCTCTTCGATGCGCGCTACACCTACGACGACCTGGGTCGGCGCGTGCGCGAGGAGGATGCGCTCGGGCAGGTCACGGCGTGGGCCCATGACGCCGCAGGCAACCGTGTATGCATGAAGCAGCCGCTCGGCGCTCCTTTGCTTTCACATGGGGAGGCGGCCGGGCTGACGCTGGATGAGGTGGAGGCGCAGGTCTGCACGGGCACGTACGTGACGCGGTACGACTACGACGAGCAGGGCAAGCTGCTGTCCGTCACGGATGCCGCGGGTGGGCTCACGTCCTATGTCTACGACGCGGCCCGCAACCTGGTGGCGAAGCAGGACGCGAACGGAAACCTCACGACCTACGAATACGACGTGCGCAACCTGCGCACGGCCGAGCATCAGCACCTGGACTCGCATGCGCGGTTGACGGCGGCCCAGCGGAGCCAGGTGCCGTTGTTCGAAGCGGGCGCGACGCCGTCTGGCAGCGTGGGCACGCTGACGTGGCGCCACACGTATGACGCGAACGGGAATCCGGACTCCGTGACCGACCCGAAGGGGCAGGTGACGGTGCCTGGGTATGGGCTCCTTGATCGGTTGTCGGCACGCACCTATTCGCAGCATGCGCAACCGCGAGAGCTGCCGTCGGTGGACGCGGAGGGCTTCGCGTATGACGGCAACGGGAACCTGGGGCGTGCGACCCTGCTCAAGCAGACGCCAGGCGGCGTGGTGGAGGAGGCGACGACGTACACGTATGACGCGCTCGATCGCGTGAAGACGCGGCTGAGGGAGCAGGACGGAAAGCAGCTCTCCTTCGGGTACGACGCCATGGGGCATCGTACGCACGTGACGGACTCGGACGGAGTCGTAACGGGGTATGCGTACGATGCCTTGGGGCGCCTGCGCCAGGCGACACTTCCGGTCGGCGTCGTGGAGTACCGCTACTGGCCGGACTCCTTGCTCAAGGGGGTGGTGTGGCCCAACGGCTTGTCTGAAGGGCGCTGCTATGACGCGGCCGGGCGGTTGGTTGAGCTGGTCACTGCCCGGGGTACGGTCAGCGATACGTGCCAGGTGAGTGGGTCGGTGGTCAGCCGGTTCGTTTACACCTATGACGCCAACGGGAATCGGTTGACGCAGGTGGAGGCGCGCACAGCCCCCTCGACGCAGGTGCTGGGCGTCAGTGAAACGACCCAGTACGGCTACGACGCCTTGAACCGGCTCACAGGAGTGGCTGCGCCTGACAGACAAGCCACGTTGTATCGGCTGGATGCCGTAGGCAACCGCACGGGCGAGCGTCGGATTTCAACTAAATGGGTGAGGGGGCTTGGTCCCGGTGCCTACTCCGTTTTGGAACCCAAGGCGCTCACGCGCGATGTCACCGGAACCTTCAACCGGGTGGACTGGCTGACAGGGTTCGAGGACGCGAGAGGTGCCAATCTGAATGTAGTGCTGAACTACGACCTCGCGGGCAACCTGGTGGAGAAGGCGACACAGGACAGCACCCGCACTCTCTCCTGGGACATCCGCAACACGCTCACTGCCGTTTATGACAACGGGCAGGAGGTGGGACGGTATGACTACGACAACAACCTCCAGCGGACGCAAAGGCACACGGCGTCTGAAGACGTCGCCTATGTGCTCGATGACGGTTTCATCCTGCAGGAACTGGATGGAGCCCAGGTCACGCACCCGTCGAAGCGGCGCTACCACTATGGCGGGGGCCCGCTGGCCGTCAGCGAGGCGGCTTCCGCTGCGACGAACTTCCTGGGAACGGATGCGTTGGGGAGTGTGACGGACGCACTGTCCACGACCGGCGATGTCACTGCGGCCCGGCAGTACGACACGTGGGGCACTCCCCGCAGTGGATCAGCGCCCGCGTCCAGTGAGTTCAAGCTGGGCTACACGGGGCACCAATACGACGTGGAGACGGGGCTCACGTACGCGCGGGCTCGGTACTACGACAGTGAGCTGGGGCGGTTCATCTCGCGAGACTCGTACGAAGGGCAGTTGAGTGATGCGCCGAGCCTGCACCGGTATGCATACGCGCACGGCAATCCGATGCGATTCACGGACCCGACGGGCTACTACACGTACGATCCATCGAAGGGCGAGTTCAACATCGAAGAGCGCGACACCGCAGATGACCTGTTCAACGCTGCGGCGCAATTCGAGTCCGGAGGACTCCTACCCGGTGGGGCAATGGACGGCATCACCGCCTCCGTCAACTTCGTCGAGGAGTTCTACGCCGGGGACAAGGACCTCGATTATCTCCGCAAGCAAGCGATTGCGTCGGGCATTCGCCGAGGCTTCTACGCGCGGCGGCAGAGCGGCGATAGCTTCGACCGAGAGGCAGTGGAGGGCTGGGACGGTCGCGCCTATGCGGTCAAGCAGCACAGTGCTGGCCTGAACGCGGCCGACAAGGGCGCCGAATACACCGTAATGGTGGCCGGCATGCTTGGGGTGCCTACAAGTAAGGGCGACCTCGCACTGATGGCCGCGACCGCGGGCGGCGGATACATTGTGGTGAAGGTCGGCGGGTTGGCGCTGAAGCAGGCGCGCATGTACTTCCGCAACCTCAAGTCAGCGGATGAGGTGGCAAACTGGGCGCTATCCGCAGGGCATCGTGTCCAATACGTTTCGGATGAAGCCGCGCTCAGGGCCGCTGTTGCAGGGGAGCACAGCTTCCCGACTGAAGCCTTCGAGGCTATGACGCGTGCCAATGTGGGGCGCATCACCTCGGAAGGAGACGTCGCGAGAAAGAAGATGCTGCTTGCTCTCGGTGGAGATAATGCCGCCGCTGCAGAACTCCGGTACGCCGAGTTCCTGAGGAGAGACGGAAAGCTCGCGAACTTTGTCGATGACAAGGGCAAGCGGGTCGGTTTTGGGACTCACGACTTGGACGTCGATAAGATTCGCCGCCTTGACGTGAAGAGGATTGCGGACTTGCACAAGTATACGGCCCGTACAATTGCGCATGGGGTTGAGCAAGTGGGACCGGGAGGTCGGGTTGTTGTCGTCCGGCCGGACAGCGCCCGTGCAACGCTTGAGGAGTACAGGGACTTCGTTTCGAACTTCACGCCGTCGCGCCCTGGTGTTGAAATCTCTGTAATTAACGAATCAGATCTGCCGGGCCTTCGCGAGGTTCAACTGCCGTGAGTACGGGGATGTGTACATGTTCGGAGAGGCCTTCGTTTGCATTACAGTAGAAGCGCGGGATAGGGCTGAGGTCGAGAGTGCTCTACGGGAATGCCTGGGATTGAGAGGCGATATGTCCGAGGCAAGCGTCCTTGGGTTTCATGTTTCCGTTGTGGATCTCTCCGCCGAGCTGGCTTACACGAGAGCGTTTCTTCGTACCCATCGTCTTGCTGATGAACTCAATGATGCATGGGGTTTGGATCTGGACGCATTCGTGGTGGAGGCGCAGATTTTTGGCCAGCGCGAATGCTTCGGGAAGGAGGTGGAGGCGGTGCTGGGGGATCAGCTTGGGCGAGCTCTGTCGTCTCGCCTTTCGTGCAAGACCTTGGTCTCGCTGCAGGGCGGAGAAGTGCTGCTTCGCGCCTACGATCAAGGCGTCATGATCCGAGATCTGCGGGACCGATACGCCTCCTTCCTTGCCGACAGCTCCTGGCAACCGGTTGGGGGACTGCGGAAGTGACGGCTTCCGTGTCAGCGGGACGGCGGGTACTTCTGGAGCTTCCGCTGGAGCGACCTTCGGTGGATGCCCAGCTTGCGGGCGGCTTCGGAGATGTTTCCGGCGCTGTCCGCGAGCACTCGGTGGATGTGTTCCCACTCCGCTCTCGCTAGGGACGGTGCCTGGAGCGTTTCCGGCGCCGCTACGTTCGGTGCCTCTTCCGCTCTTGCGAACGCCGCCAGGATGTCGTCCGCGTCCGCTGGCTTCGGCAGGTAGTTCACGGCTCCCAGCCGGATCGCATCCACCGTCGTGGAGATGCTTCCGTAGCCCGTCAGCACGATGACCCGTGTGGAGGCGTCCACCGCCACCAGGTCGCGCACCAGCTCCAGGCCGCTCTGTCCCGGCATTCGCAGGTCCACCACCGCGTACTCCGGGGATTCGCGCCTTGCCGCCGCCATGGCTTCGTCGTGGTTGCCTGCTGTTGTGACGTCCCAGCCTCGCTCCCGGAAGGCTCGGGCCAGTCGCTCTCGCAGCGTGGTGTCGTCGTCCACCAGCAACAGGCTGGGGCGGTGATCCACTGGCGCCGTGCTCATGCCGCTGCCTCCCTAGCATCCGTGCCCGGCAGGCTCAGCCTCGCCGTCGTGCCTTCTCCTGCCTTTGAACGCAGCTCCAGCGACCCGCCCAGCTGCTCCGCCAGCGAACGCGCGAGGAACAGCCCCAGCCCCATGCCTTCGCCCGGTGCCTTGGTGGTGAAGAACGGCTCTCCCGCTCGGGCCAGCACCGCCTCCGGCATGCCCTGGCCTTCGTCGCTGACCTCCAGCCTTGCTCCCGTGCCTTCGGAAACCACGCGCAGCTCCACACCGCTACCCACGGGCGTCGCCTGGAGCGCGTTCTTCACCAGTCCTCGCAGCACCCTGGCCAATGCTCTCGGCGGTCCGTGGACTTCGTGCTGCTTCAGCGCTTCAGGCACTTCCACCCGCACGCGCTCCCGGCCCGACAGTTCCGACAGCGTCTCGTCCACCAGCCTTTGCAGCGGGATGGCCTGAAAGGGTTCTCCCGTCGTCTGGCCCGCGTCCGCGGACATCTGCACCAGCACGTCCCTGCAACGGTCCACCTGCTGGCGGATCAGCCTCAAGTCCTCTCTCGCGGAGTCGGACGTCTGGGATACGGCTAGCGCTCGCTCCAGCTCCTTCGCCACCACCGCGATGGTGGACAGCGGCGTGGACAATTCGTGCGCCGCTCCCGCCGCCAGCGTCGCCAGCGAGGCCACCTTCTCCTGTCTCGCGTGCCTGGCCCTCGCCTGCTCCAATTCCTGCTCACGCCTTGCCAGCGCCCGGGTCACCCGCTGGATGAAATACACGATGAAGCCCGCCGCCACCGCGAACGCCACCCACATGCCGCTCAGGTGCAAGCGCATCAGCTCCGCGTGGTCCGGCCGCTCCAGGCCCGGCAGCGTCACGTCCTGCAACACGAACAGCGAACCGAACGCCACCAGCGTGAAGCCCAGCATCGCCCACGTGCGGCGCGGCGGCAGCAGCACCGTGCCCAGCGCCACGTTCACCAGGTACAGCGTCGTGAAGGGGTTGTGCGTCCCGCCACTCAACGCCAGCAGCCCCGTGAGCACCAGCGTGTCCCAGAGCATCAGCCCGAAGATGGCCGCCTCCGCCACCGGCCTCGCCCTCGTGAGCCCCGCTCGCACCGCCGCGTTCGTCACCGCCTCCACGCCCAGCAGCGCCACCAGCGCGGGCACCGGCAACGCCAGCTTGAGCCCCCACGCGGCCACCGCCACCAGCACCGCCTGCCCCACCAGCACGCCCCAGCGCAGCCTCAGCAACCACACCAGGTTGATGCGGGCTCGGGGCGACGGTTCGGAGGAGGGCGGCGGCGAGGGCGTCATGGCGTGGCGGAGGACATCGCCACGGAGCGGGCCACCGTGTCCAGCGCGGACGCCGCCGCGTCCCTGGACTCCAGGTCCACCGTCGCCAGCCACGTGTCCCAGGCGAGCGCGAAGGTGCGCTCGGCCGTTGGCTCGTCCTCGGACAGCGTCAGCCCGTCCAACACCACGTCCACCGTGGCGATGTTGGAGGACACCAGCTTGAACGGCTGCGGCTCACCGCCTCCCGCCGGCACCCGCGTCCCCTCCAGCCACAGCGTGTGCTCCAGCATGTCCACGCCGCTGTCCGCTCCCGGCAGCCCTTCCGCGTCCGCGTCCGCGGGCTCGAAGGTGAGCCGCGCCCGGCAGTAGCGCCCCGGTGGTGGACGCAGCGTGCCCAGCGTCAGCACGGTCCCGTCCGGCCGCTCCAGCCCGCTCACGTGCGGCGTGCCAAGCTTCAACGGCGACCCCACCGAGTGCGCGTGCGCCGTGCCCACGGGAGACAGCGCCTTGAGCAGCCTCCACCCCAGCGCCTCCTCGCACGGCTTCAACTCCACGCCGCCCAGCGCCACGTAGCCGCGCGTCAGCGTGAGCGTCTGTCCATCCGCTCGCGTAAAGGAGCGCTCGCCTCCCGCCCCCTGTGCGCCGTGTGCGGCCCGGTGCTCCAGGCCCAGCGTCACGCGCATTCCGTCCACGCGCTCGCCGCAGGCACCGAGGCCACACGCAAGCAACAGCCATCCCAGACGCGAGGCGCGGATCATCACAGGTCGTACGCGAGCGAGAGCACCGCGATGGGCGTGGACGACACCCGGCGCAGCTGGTTGACGAAGGGGATGCGCACCCCGGCCTGCACCACCACGTCCATGCCCGGGCTGAAGAGGACGTCCGGCGACGCGTACGCGATGAAGCCCCCTCCGGCCTCCTCCGGCGTGCCGTTCGTGTCCGGCGCCCGCTCCGCGCGGCTGTCCACGCCCAGGCGCACCGCCCACGTGGGCGACGGCTGGTACTGCGCCGCCACCTGCGTGCGCAACGACGCTCCCAGCCGGTAGTCGTCACGGCCTCGCGAGGGCAGGAAGCCCAGGGCGCTCGCGAGGAACGACCACTTGCCCCGGAAGCCCTGCCACGCCAGCCCCGCCATGGGGTCCACGGAGCCGCTGCCGGGCTGCGCGTCGATGCCCAGCGTCGTGCCGTCCCTCGCGTGCAGCCTGGGGCCCGTGGGCAGCTTCACCCCTCCCACCACGCTGACCAGCTGGTCCGGCGAGAACTCCTTGTCCTTCCACACGAACGCCTTCGCGCTCACGTCGACGTCGCCCAGCCCCCAGCCGCGCTCCATCCCCAGGCTCACGTCCTGGACCTCGCGGGCCTGGAGCGGGAGGTTCACCGCCAGCACCAGCCACGGCCGGGGCGCGTACGCCACCGCCACGTCCATGCGCAGCTCGCGCAGCCGCTGCGCGTCCACACCCGTCCGCCCTTCCGTGTGGCCCCACGCGCGCAGCATCGTGGACAGCCGCAGGCGCCCTTCAAAGGGCTGCTCGCCGCCCATGGACGTGAGGGTGGGGTCCCCGCATGCACAGCTCGCGCACGCCCACGCGGTGGACGCGGGCAGGAGGAGGAGCGCGGCGCTGAGGAGGGCCAGGGCGGGGGTTCTCAAGGCGTGGGCACCCTAACGTCCCCCCGTCCTGGCGCACTGTGGCGTGTTGTCGCAGGCCGCCGGTGCGTCACTCCGGGAACGGTCCGACTGTCCTACAGGTTGGGGAGCAGGCGGGGGAGCGGGGGCCCGCTGTCCGCCCGCCCTTCCGTGCCTATCTGGAGAATGACACCCACCCGTCCGCGTTGAGGGGGGACACGCCGGAGGCATGGAGGTCATTCATGGGGCTGCTCGCACCGCTGGGACGGCTGTTGTTCTCGGTCATCTTCATCACCAGCGGGCTCAATCACTTCATCCAGCTCCAGGCCCTCACGGCCTACGCCCAGGCGTCGGGGGTGCCCGACCCCCGGCTGGCGGTGCTGGTGTCCGGTGGGGTGCTGGTGGTGGGCGGCCTGTGCGTCCTGCTGGGCATGTTCGCCCGCCTGGGCGCGGCCATGCTCGCGGTGTTCCTGGTGGCGTCCGCCTTCATGGTCCACCACTTCTGGAAGATGGATGACCCGGTGCAGGCGCAGAACAACCTCATCCACTTCATGAAGAACCTCTCCATGGCGGGAGGCGCCCTGCTCATCGTCTACTTCGGGCCCGGCCCCTTCAGCCTGTCGCGCAAGAAGCGCGAGGCAGGCCTGGGCGGGATGAAGCTGGGCGCGCCCCTGCGCTGAAAGAGCGGGCGCGCCGTCCTGCTCGGGGATCAGGTCGCCCCGACGTGGGCGGCCTGGGTGTTGCGCAGGGTGAAGAAGGCGACCTCCGGCGTGCTGCCCCGGCGCAGGTACGGCCCGCCGAAGCCGAAGCCCAGCCCCTGGTTCACGTACAGGTGGTTGCCGTTCACGCGGTAGTGACCGCGGATGTACGGCTGGCCCGCGCGGCGGAAGAGGGCCTCCGTGAGGCCCCGGACGATGAACTGCCCGCCGTGCGTGTGCCCGGAGAACTGCACCAGCCCCGCGTGCGCGGGCAGCTTCTCCGCGGTGGGCGGCGTGTGGGCCAGCACCAGCCGCGTGCCGGACGCGGGCGCGCCCCGGAAGGTGGCCTCCACGTCCTCCATGCCGGTGAGCCCGTCGTCGATGCCCAGCACCGTCACCGGCGCGCCCTTCACGTGCACCACGCGGTGCTCGTTCTGGAGCACCGTGTAGCCCAGGGCCTCGAAGCTGGCGCGCAGGTAGGGCGCGTCCACCCAGTGGTCGTGGTTGCCCAGCACCACGAAGACGGGGCCGTTGAGCCCCTGGAGCAGCTGGCGCACGCGCGGCAGCGGCTTGGGGCTGTGCGTGACGTAGTCGCCCGTGAGGAACACCAGGTCCGGCGCCGCCTCGTTCACCGCGGCCACCGCGCGGCGGATGCGCACGTCGCTGGTCGCCTGGCCCACGTGCACGTCCGACAGCTGCGCGATTCTCAGGCCGTCATGCTCCGGGTGGATGCCGTCCAGCTGGAGCAGGTGCTCGGTGAGCACGAAGTGGTCCCGCCAGCGCAGGCGCCGATCCGGCCGGAAGGGGTCGGGGCCTCGCGCCTGGAGCTCGTTGCGGCCGTGCGGCTCCACCGGTTCGGCTTCGGCGAGGGAGGCGGCGGCACCAGCGGCGTGACGGCGGGCGAGTCTCAGGCGCATGCGTTCGGATTCCTCCGGCGGGGCGAGGGGCGATTGTAGAGAACGGTCCGGAGGGCCGTGAAGCCCGGGGGCCCGGCCCGCCTGCCCCCTTGCACCAGGGCAAGAGGGCGGAAGCAGAACCGGGCCTCCTTCCAGAACATTTCCGCGCCCTTCCAGGGGCCCCTCGGCTCCCGGGACGGCCGGGTGCGACATGCGCATCGCCCCGGCGTCAGGGTGGGATTCCTAGTGGCCGCGCAGCACCGTCAGGCCGTCGGAGGTGAGCACCAGCAGCATGCCGGAGGTGCCGGAGCCGTCGTACACGAGCTGGAGCACCTTGCTGCCGCGCACGTTCGCCACCTTCTCCAGCGTCTTGGCGGGGGTCAGCCGGTAGAGGCCGCCCGCGTTGGTGCCGATGAAGAGCGAGCCGTCATTCGTGGAGGCCAGGGCGTTGATGTCGTTGAGCGCCGCCACGTCCGCGCCGACGCGGGTGCCCTTCTGGTACGGGTTGCCGGAGGAGAGGATGGTCATCTCCCACAGGCCCAGGGACTTGCTGCCCAGGTAGTACTTGCCGTCCGTCGTCTGCTGGAAGCCGCGCCAGTAGTCGAACTCCGACTGCGAGTTGAGGTCCTGCAGGTAGGAGGACTTCACCTTCTGCTGGTTGATGCCCGGCGTGGTGGTGTCGTCCCAGTTCTCCATCTTCGTGTCGGGCGTGACGGTGCCGAAGTTCCACTCGTTCGCGATGAGCACGTCGCCGTCCGGAGCGATGCCCAGGCCGTAGGTGTAGCCCGCGTACTGGGAGCCGTTCGCGTCGAACCACACCGGGTGCCGGTGGGCGTTGTACGTCAGGTCGCGGATGCGCACGACGCCGTGGTTGGTGCCGAAGAAGACGTCGCCCTTGTTGGGGCCGCGCAGCACGGACGCGCAGCTGAGCATGGCGCGGTCCTCGTCGAAGTGGTGGTCGTTGCTGTTGCGGATGCCCAGGCTGACGCCGTCCACCACGGTGGGCCCCGTCTGGATGAAGGGCTTGCCGTTCGCGTCGATGTTGGCGCGGCGGGACTGGTTGATGTGGGTCTCGAAGGCGACCTGGCCGCTGCCATCCAGCTTCACCGCGTCCACGTCACCCTGCCGGTAGTACTGGAGCCGGCGCGAGCTGAAGGGGTAGCAGGTCTGCTCGTTCACCGGGACTTCGCACGGCTTCGCGGTGACGATGAAGTTGGTGTGGATGCCCGGGTACTCCGGGTCCTGCTGGAGGTCCGGCGCGTTGTAGCCCACGTAGGCCCGGCCCGCCGCGCCGCCGCAGATGACGGTGGAGGACTGACCGTCGCCCGCCTGTCCCGCGGCGCCCGGCATCCAGACCAGCTTCTGCGTGTCCGCGCGCACCACGCCGATGCGGTCGCCGTCCAGCACCCAGATGTTCTTGCCCAGGTCGATGCCCACCGACCGCACCCGGCCCACGCCGTAGCGGTCCGAGTAGTTCGTCACCGGATCCGCCGGCCAGGGGTCCACCGTGCCCGCGTCGGTGCCGGCGTCCGTCCCGGCATCCGTGCCCGCGTCGGTGCCCGCATCCGTGCCCGCATCCGTCCCGGCATCCGTGCCCGCGTCGGTGCCGGCGTCCGTGCCCGCATCTGTCCCCGCGTCGGCGCCTCCGTCCGTCCCCGCGTCAATCCCCGGCCTGGGGTCGACATTGTCCGTGTCATCCACGGGAGTGGTGGGCGAATCCGTCCCACCGCACCCCCACGCCGACAGCACCATCGCCCCCACACACACGCCCAGCCCCAGCAGTCGTCGATTCACGTGTTCTCCCTACGCGTACGCGCCACCTAAGCAAGCCGCGTACCCGCCCTGGAGCGCAGGCTGTCCGTGCAGCGCCCCCCGGGAGTGGGCAATCCCTTTCACATCCAGGGCAGGCGGCCGACCCTGAAGGGGCAGTAAAAAAACCGGGCCCGCCTCCCTGGTGGGAAGCGGGCCCGGCGAAGGACCGCGTAGAGGCGCGAGGCCTACTTCTTGGGCGAGGTGGCCTTGAGCTCCAGCGCGATGGAGTCATCCCCCTCCAGCTGGAACTTCGCGCGCACGGTGGCGCCCTCCGGCAGCTCGCTCGCCTTCACGGCCTTGCCGTCCAGGGTCACCTTCGTCTGCTCACGCACGTCCAGCTTCACCTCCGGCAGCGTGCCGGCGCGCGCCAGGGTGACGTCGTCGTTGTCCTTGGCCTTCACGGTGCCGTTGAGGCTGAAGGCGTCCTTCTCCTTCCACAGGCCCGTCTTGTTCGCGGCGTCCGCCTTGTCCTTGGCGGCCTGGTCCGCGCCCACCAGCTTCTTCGCGGTGTCACCGATGGCGGGGCCCACCTCCTGGGCCTCCACGCCCGTGGAGGGGCCGTTCATCTGCCGGCTGCTGGGCGCGCTCGGCGCCGGGTGCTCGGGCGTGCCGGTGGTCTCCTGCGCGAAGGCAGCCGTTCCCAGGCACATCACTGCCGCGACGATGAGCTTCTTCATGGTCCCGCTCCCTTTCGTTGATGGGTGTTCCGTGTCTGCTCTCAAGGGTGGGGCGGCCGTGTCGCGCCGCCAACCGGCCCTTCGAGTCCATGCCGTCCCGTCGCAGGTAGGGCAGGCAGGCGTCTTCAGACCGGAAGGCACAGCTGCTTCACGGTGCTGAGCAGCGCGGACAGGTCCAGCGGCTTGCGCAGGTAGGCCGCCACGCCCATCCCATCCACCGTGTCGCGCACGTCCAGGTCCGCGCTGGCCACCACCACCGGGATGTCCGAGCACGCGCGCTCGTGGCGCAGCGCCTCGCGGAACGCGACGCCGTCCATGCGCGGCATCATCAGGTCCAGGAGGATGAGCTGCGGCCGGGGCTCCGAGGAGCGCAGCCGCTCCAGGGCCTCCAGTCCGTCCGCCGCCAGCTGCACGGCGTAGCCCTCCAGCTCCAGCGCGTCCTGGAGCGCATCCCGGATGTCCATGTCGTCGTCGACGACCAGCAACGTATGATGGGCTTCCATCCCATTCCCCCTGCGAGCCTTGGAGCGCCCGCGCCGTCCCCCGAGCCGGAACGGCGGGTCCCCGCCTTCGCCAGGACGAATCTGTACCCGGGGACAGGAGAGCGGAAGCTCCAATGTAGGCGCATGCCTACCAGTGAGCACATCCAGGGCAGGCGCCCGGCTGGCTGGCTGGGGGGCTACTCGCAGCGGTCGCAGAGGCCGCGCAGCTGCACCTCCACGGCGCGCTGCGACACGGCGCGGGGGACGCCCCGGGCGGTGGTGAGGCGCACGGACTCCTCGGGGAGGCAGGCCACGGTGCCGCAGTCGGTGCAGGTGAAGTGGGGGTGGTTGTTGGCGTGCTCGGTGGCGCCGGCGCGCTTGAGCTCGAAGCGCCAGACGTGGTCGCCCAGGTCGGCGCGCACGACGAGGCCCGCTTCGGTGAGGTCGGTGAGGTTGCGGTAGATGGTGACGCGGTCGTAGCCCTCGCCGCCCAGCTCCTCCACGAGGTCCGCGTGGCTCATGGGGGCGGTGGCGGTCTCCAGCTTGCGCAGCACGGCCACGCGGGGGGCGGTGCTGCGCAGCCCCGCGGCGCGAATCCGGTCCTGGAACCCGGTCAGCTTCTCCTGCGCCGTGACTTTCTTGGCACCCATGGGCGGTCGAATAACACACCGCCGCGCCCACGTCCCCCAGGCAGGTGCAAGTCAGGTGTACCTGTAGCCCGGTTGTACCAGTGACGCGGCAGGCCAGCGGTGGGGTTCCCTGGTCCGTGGCCTTCCAACTTCCAACACTTCCGCACGGTTGCCTTGACTCAGGGGGCCCCGTCACCAGACTGCGCCCTTTCCACACCCTGGGGTGGGCCGTTGGGGTCCCACCGTCCAGAACGACCTGTCGTCCGCGCCCGTCTCCGCTGCTTCTCCGCCCCCCTTGATGAAGCCCACCCTGCTGCTCGTCGAAGCCCCGGGCCCGCGCCGGGAGCTCCTGTCCCTGGCGTTCCAGGGCCAGGGCTGGCGGGTGCTGCTGGCGGCCGGGGTGGAGCCGCTGGTGCGCGCCCTGCGCGAGTCCCCGCCGGTGCACCTGGTGCTGGCGCCGGCCGGGCTGCTCACGGTGGCGGGGCCCCTGAACGACGCGCTGCGGGAGGCGCTGACGGCGGCCGGCGCGGCGCTGTGGGTGGAGGCGCCGCCGGCCGAGCAGGAGGCCCTGCGGTGGCCCGGCGTGCCGGTGACGGGCTTCCTCTCTCCGTCCCTGTCGCTGGGCCAGCGCGTGGAGGCGGTGCGGGAGGCGCTGCCGCCGGACGCGCGCGAGGCGGATGACGGCCGGGCGCCGCTGCGGGTGCTGGTGGCGGAGGACGACCCCGTCTACCGCAAGCTGCTGCGGCTGGCGCTGACCCCCTTCCGCTTCGAGCTGCTGGAGGCGGAGGACGGCATGGCCGCGCTGGAGCTGGCGCGGCGGCGGCGGCCGGACGTGGTGCTGTCGGACGTGCTGATGCCCCGGCTGGACGGCTTCCGGCTGTGCCTGGCGCTGCGCCAGGACCCGAAGCTCGCGCGCGTGCCGGTCATCCTCACGCACGCCACCGCGCCGGACGAGCTGGACCTGCGCATGGCCGCCAACGTGGGGGCCAACGGCTTCGTGCGGCGCGCGCAGGGGGATGACGAGCTGGTGGCGACGCTCTTGCGCGAGTCGCGCGCGGAGGGGCCGCTGCCCGCGCCCGTGCCCGGCGAGCTGTCTACGGAGCCGCACCTGTACTCGATGGTGCGGCAGCTGGAGCGGCGCGTGGGGCTGCTGGAACAGGCCGAGCGCACCGCGCGCGAGAGCGAGGAGCGCTACCGGCTGGTGGTGTCCGGCTCCTATGATGGCGTGTGGGACTGGGACGTGCGCGACCAGCGCATGTACTGGAGCCCGCGGCTGCTGGAGATGCTGGGGATGAAGCCGGAGGACTTCCCCGGCACCTCCGAGGCGTTCCTCGCGCGGGTGCATCCGGAGGACCGGGACGAGGTGGCGTCCGCGCTGGCGCGGCACCTGGAGCAGGGCACGCCCTACGACGTGTCCTTCCGGCTGAGGCACGAGGCCGGGGGCTACCGCTCATGCGTGAGCCGGGGCCGGGCCCTCCGCGACGCGCAGGGGCGGCCCGTGCGCATGGCGGGCATCATCGGCGACGTGACGGAGCAGCTGCGGCTGTACCGCGAGGCGCGCGAGGCGGTGCGTGTGCGGGACGAGTTCCTGGCGGTGGCCGCGCACGAGCTGCGCACGCCCCTGGCCGCGCTGCGGCTGCGCGTGCAGGGCACGGCGGCGGCGCTCAAGCACGAGCACCGGGTGGCGCCGGAGCGGCTGGAGCGCGCGCTGGTGGCGGCGGACCGGCAGGTGCAGCGGCTGGCGGACCTGGTGGAGGGGCTGCTGGACGTGTCGCAGATGCAGGGCCAGGCGCCCCGGTTGAACCTGGAGGACGTGGACCTGGGGCAGGTGGTGCGCGACGTGGTGGTGCGCTCGGAGGAGATGGCGGCGCGCGCCGGGTGCCTGCTGGTGGTGCGCGACGTCGCGTCCGCGGTGGGCCGCTGGGACGCGCTCCGGCTGGGACAGGTGGTGTCGCACCTGCTGGTCAACGCGGTGAAGTTCGGCCCGGGCCGGCCGGTGGAGCTGGAGGTCCAGGCGGACGCGGACGCGGCCTTCCTGGTGGTGCGCGACCACGGCATCGGCATCGCGCAGGACCGGGTGGACGGCCTCTTCCGCCGCTTCGAGCGCGCCGTGCCCACCCGCAACTACGGCGGCCTGGGGCTGGGGCTGTACCGCCTGCACCGCATCGTGGAGGCGCACGGAGGGGAGGTGGCCGTCACTAGCATCCCGGGCCAGGGCGCCACCTTCCGGGTGCGGCTGCCGCGCGCGGGCCCCCCGGCCGTCCACGCCTGAGGGGCGGACGTCCGGACGTCCGCCGGCTCTGTCCGCTGACCCACACAGGGCCGCGGGCCGCCGCTGCTGGCGCCCATGGCAGGACGCAATTTCCCCCTCATGGGAAAACGACCCACCGTGTTGGTGCTCAACGGGAGCGAGGACCTCATCGAGGCGCTGGAGGAGGTGCTGGACGAGGCGGGCTTCCAGACGAAGGGCGTGCGCGTGCAGGACATCATGCGCGGGCCCCTGGACTTCGCCACGCTGGTGCGTGAGACGGCGCCGCAGGTCATCGTCTACGACATCAGCGTGCCGTTCGACCTGAGCTGGCACGCGTTCCAGAAGCTGGCCGCGAACCCGGCCGCCGCGGGCATCCCCTTCGTGCTCACCACCACCAACCGCGAGGGCGCGCGGGAGTACACGGGGCCGGATGTCATCGAGTTGCTGTTGAAACCCTATGACATCGACCAGTTCACCCAGGCCGTGTCTCAGGCGGCGAGGCGCGGGACCGTCGCGGCAAGCGCACGGTGAACCCCCGGGGCGCGGATGGCTTGCTCCATGAGGGGGTCATGGGGGCTGTATGAAAGACTTCTCATCCATGGGGGCCGCGTCGTCCCGTGATTCCTTTCCACGCTGAAAGGGCGATGAGAAGTCTCTCAGGGAGCGCCCGGGCGAGGACGGCGCGCGCAGGTCTCAGGCATGACGTCGCGGGTGTCCCCGCGAGCCACGGCGCATTGAAGCCCGGGCGGGAGCGGGGAAGAGCGGGTGCCGGATGTCGCGCACGTCCTCGGGGGCCGCCCATTCGAGCGGGCAGCCCTGGTTCCTGGTGTTCGTGCTGGGGCTCATGCTGCTGCGGCTCGTCTATGCCGGACAGGTGGAGCTGGCGCCGCAGGAGGCCTATTACTGGCAATACGCGCGACACCTGGACCTGTCCTATCTGGACCATCCGCCCCTGTGCGCGTGGTGGATGGCTTTGTCCATGCGGCTGCTGGGGAACACCGAGCTCGCGGTGCGCCTGCCGGCCATCCTGTCCTCCACGCTGCTGAGCGGTGTCTTGTACTCACTGGGCGCGCGGCTGTACTCGCCGGCCGCGGGAGTCCTGGCGGCGCTGGCCGCGAACGCCACCGTGCTGTTCGGACTGGGCGCGGTGGTGATGACGCCGGATGTGCCGCTGGTGCTGTGCTGGACCGCCGCGCTGCGCGTGCTCTGCGAGCTGGTGCTGCCGGACGGCCAGGGCCCCGGGCGCTTCGCCTGGCGCTGGTACCTGTTGGGCCTGCTCTGCGGGCTGGCGCTGCTGTCCAAGTACACCGCCGCGCTGCTGCCGCTCCAGGTGCTGGCAACTGCGCTGGTGACGCGGCGGGGCCGCGAGGCCCTGCGCACCCCGCACCCCTACCTCGCGTGCGCGCTCATGCTCGCGGTCTTCTCCCCGGTGCTCGTCTGGAATCACGCGCATGGCTGGGCGTCCTTCGCGTTCCAGACCACGTCGCGGGCGCGGACGGTGGATGGCTTCCATGGCTATCTCGTCGGGCGTTACCTCGGGTTGCAGGCGGTGGCCGTGGGGCCGCTGCTCTACCTGGCGCTGTGGCTGACCGCCGCGGTCCTCGCGCGGCAGGCGTGGAGGGGAGACGCCCGCGCGCGCCTGCTGGCGCTGGCCAGCCTGCCGGGACTCGCCCTGTTCACGCTGGTGAGTCCGCTGCACTGGGTGAAGATGAACTGGGTGGCGCCCGCGTACATCGGTCTGCTGGTGGCCGCCGCGGCCGGGGCGTGCGCGCTGCGTGAGCGCCGGGCCGTGCGCGGGTACGCCGCGCTGAGCGTGGGCGTGGGCGCGGTGCTGATGGTGGGCATGTACCTGATGCCCCTGTGCCCGTGGATCCCCTTCCGCGAGCGCGACAACCTGGTGAGCGGGTGGCGGGAGCTGGCCGAAGCGGTGCAGCACCACCGCGAGGCCGCCGGGCTCCCCGCGCCCGGAGTCGTGGGCTGGGGCTACAAGACGGCGAGCGAGCTGGCCTTCTATCTCCCGGACCGCCCGGAGACGCGGTCCGACGCCGCGCTCGGGGGAAGCGGGCTGGCCTATGACTTCTGGCCAGACCCGGCGGATCCGGGAGGGGATGCCATCATCGTCGCCGACCAGCGCCAGCCGCTGCGGGACGCGGCGACCCGGCTGGGGGCGCACTGCGCGGCCGTGGTCGAGCTGCCTTCCGTGACGGTGCATCGCGGTCCGCGGACGGTGACGACCTTCAGCCTCTGGTCCTGTCAGCACGCACGGACCCCGCGGCAGGTGGCGGCCCGGGGGCTTCCAGTGGATTCGGAAGGTGCAAGGTGAAGCGGCTCTCGCCGTCGCTGCTCCGCGCGTAGTCGAGCGTGCCGCCGTGCGCCTCCGCGAGGGTGCGCGACAGCGCGAGCCCCAGGCCCGTGCCTTCCCCCGTCCGCGCGGCGTCCGCCCGGGCGAAGCGCTGGAAGAGCCGGGGCAGGAAGGCGGGGTCCACGCCCGGACCGTCGTCGCTCACGGTGACGCGGGCCTCCGTGTCCGTCGCGTCCAGCGCCACGCGGATCCGCTGCCGCGCGTGGCGGCGCGCGTTGGACAGCAGGTTGTCCAGCACGTGGGCCAGGAGGACGGGGCTGCCCTGGACCCGCGTGGGGCCGCCCGTCAGCTCCAGCGTCAGGCGCTGGCCCCGTGCCGCCAGGAGCTGCTCCGTGCGGTGCAGGGCCGTCCGCGCCAGGAGGTGGAGGTCCACGGGCTCCGGCCTGAGGACCCGCGTGCCGGCATCCGCGCGCGCAAGCTGCAACAGCGCGTCCACGAGGCGCGACAGCCGCTGGGTTTCGTCGAGCACGACGCCCAGCGCGCGGCGGTACTCCTCGGGCGTCCGCTCGCGCCGGAGGGTGACCTCCGTCTCCCCCAGGATGACGGTGAGCGGCGTGCGCAGCTCGTGCGCCGCGTCGGCGGTGAAGGTCTGGATGCGCGCCAGGGACGCGCGCGCGTCCGCGAGCAGTCCGTTCAGGGTCGATGCCAGTTCGTCCCACTCGTCCCCCGTCCCGCGCAGGGGCAGGCTCAGGTCCAGCTCCGAGGCGCGCGCGGCGCGGACCCGGTCTCGTGCTTCGCGCAAGGGGGCCAGCGCGCTCCGTGCCAGCGCGCCACCCAACGCCGTGGCCCCCAGCACCGCGAGCGGCGTGGTGAGGACCATGGCGCCCAGGGACTGGAGCGCATCGTCGAAGAGGCCCTCATGGCGCTTCCCGGGCGCGTCTCCGCGTTGCTCCCACCACTCCCCCGTGACGAGCACCGCGGTCACCACGCCGCCGTAGAGCAGCAGGGTTCCCAGGACGGCGCTGGCGAAGAAGAGCGTCAGCCGGGCGCGGAGGGTGCGCGGGCGCCTCATGCCTGGCTCCGGAGCAGGTAGCCCACGCCCCTCACCGTGTGGATGAGCTTCACGTCGAAAGGCGCGTCCACCTTGGCCCGCAGGTAGCGGATGTAGACCTCCACGACGTTGGAGAAGGTCTCGAAGTCGTGGTCCCAGACGGCCTGGACGATGCGCGTGCGGGAGACCACCTCGCCCGCGTGCTCCAGCAGGAAGCGCAGCAGCGCGTACTCGCGCGCGGTCAAGAGGATGTCCACGCCCGCTCGGACCACCTTCCGCGTCGCGGGGTCCAGGGTCAGGTCCCCATGGCGCAAGAGCGGGCTGGGGCGGCGGTCCACGCGGCGGAGGATGGCTCGCATGCGCGCGAGCAGCTCCTCGAAGGAGAAGGGTTTGACGAGGTAGTCATCCGCGCCGGCGTTGAGCGCGCCAATCCGGTCCGCGACCGCGTCCCGCGCGGTGAGCATGAGGACCGGGGTGATGTCCTGCCGCGCGCGCAACGCCCGCAGCAGGTCCAGGCCTGACACCCCGGGCAGCATCCAGTCCAGGATGATGAGCTCGAAGCGCTCATGGCGCAGCAGCTCCTGGGCGCTCACGCCGTCTTCGCATTCCCGCACCGGGAAGCCCTCTTCCGTGAGGCCCCGGGCGATGAAGGCCCGGACACGCAGCTCGTCTTCGACGATGAGGATGGACACGCTCAGGCTCCTGGCACCTGGACCTGTGTTTCGGGCTAGGGGCGCGGTGGCTGCGACGGGGGCCGTCGCGGCAGGCGCACGGTGAAGGTGGTGCCGGTGTCCGCGGCGCTGGCCACGCCCACGTGGCCCCCGTGGGCCCGCACCACCTGCCGGACGATGAAGAGGCCCAGGCCGATGCTGCGGTCCGCGCGGTTCTCCTGGTGGGAGACGCCGCGCTCCAGGGGCTCGAAGAGGCGCGGCAGCAGGTCCTGGGGGATGGGCGCGCCGGCGTTGTGCACCTCCAGCACCACGCTGTCGGCCTCGCCCCGGGTGTCCACCTGGACGGGGGCGGCCTTGTCGCCGTAGGTCAGCGCGTTGCCCAGCAGGTTGCCCACCACCTGGGCCAGCCGGTCCGCGTCCCACGTCCCCGCGCCGTCCCCGGCCTGGGTGTGCAGGATGGCGCGGCCGGGGGCCTGCGTCTGGGCCTCCTCGATGGCGGTCTCCACCAGGGCGTGGAGGTCCGCTTCCCGGGGATGCAGGATGAGGCCGCCGTGGCGCACCTGGGTGAAGTCCAGCAGGTCGCGGATCATCCGCACGGCCCGCTCGGTGGACGCGCGGATGCGGTTGACGCGCTTGCGCTGGGCTTCGTTGAGGCTGTCGCGCTCCAGCAGCAGCGACGCGGACAGCAGGACGGCGGACAGCGGGGTGCGCAGGTCGTGGCTCACGATGCCGATGAGCTGCCGCTCGAAGTCCCCGCGCTGGCGGGCCTCCGCCTCCAGCCGCTTGCGCGCGGTCACGTCCCGCAGGGCGCCCACCACCTGCTGGACCTCGCCGTCGCTGTTGCGGACGATGATGGCCTGCTCCTCCACGTTCCGCCACGCGCCCCGCGCGTCGTGGAAGCGGTAGCCGCACCGCCATAAATCCCCGCTCCCCGCGAGCGCGTCCATGAAGCCCTGCCGGACGGACGCCAGGTCCTCCGGGTGGATGTGTTCGCGCCACCAGTCCTGGCGCGGCACCCGAGGGTCGTCCAGCCGGCCCAGGAGGTCCGGGTCCCCGCTGCTCCACTCCAGGGTGTCCGTCTGGGGGTCCCACTCCCAGATGGCGTCCTGGGTGGCGCGCGCGGCCAGCCGGAAGCGCTGGTCGCTCCTCCAGGCGCGCAGCTCCGCGGCGCGGACCTCCGCGAGCGCGCTTTCAGCCAGGGTGCGCCGGGCCAGTTCGTCGGACAGCGTCTGGCGGGTCGTGTCCAGCGCCGCCGTCGTCTGGCGCTGCCGCCAGCCCCACTGGGCGAGCCCCAGCACGCGCGCCGCCAGCTCCGAGGACCGGAACGGCTTGAACACGTAGTCGTTGGCGCCCGCGCCCAGGCCCTCGACGACGTCCTCGGGGCGCTGGTGGGAGGTGAGCAGCAGCACGGGGAGCAGCGCCGTGGCGGCGTTGCCGCGCACGAAGGCGCAGACCTCCAGGCCGGTGAGGCCCGGGGTCTCCCGGTCCAGCACGAGCACGTCCGGCACCTTCTGGAAGCCCAGGGCCTCCACCAGCGTCGCCCCGTCGGAGAACAAGACGACGTCGCACACGGGGGCGAGCGCCGCGCGCGCGGCCTGCGCCTCCGTGGGGGAGTCCTCCAGCAGCCACACCACCGGGGAACGGGCGGACGGGGAGGGTGAGCGGTGGGGAACAGGGGAAATCAAGGGGATGGGCCGGTTCCTAACCGGGCGGCCCGAGCCGCGTCCAGCCACGGCAACCCCTTTCAACCCGCCGGCAGGTGCCCAGGCATGCAGGCACGAACCTTCCGGAGGAGAAAAGACCGCGTGGGCATGCGTGGAGCTTATGCACGCGATGTCCAGAAGAGGACGCGGCGGGGGACGGTGTGCTCCACCGGCCGCCCCGGGCCCCGCGGCCGTCCGCGCGCCGTGCCCCCTCACGCCCCGGGTGGCTGCTTCGCGTCGCCGTGCGGCAGCCTCACCGTGAACGTCGTGCCCGCCGGGTGCGTGGACGTCACGTCGATGGTGCCGCCGTGCGCCTGCACGATGGTCCGGACGATGTAGAGCCCCAGGCCCACGCTGCGCGTCGCCGGGTCCATGCCCGGGACGCCGCGCTGCATGGGCTGGAAGATGCGGGGCAGCAGGTCGGGGGCGATGGGGGCCCCCGCGTTGTGCACCTCCAGGAGGACGCTGCCGGGCGCCTCCGTCAGGCGCACCGCCACCGGCGTGCCCTCCGGGGAATACTTCAGCGCGTTGCCCAGCAGGTTCGTGAGCACCTGCGTGACGCGGTCCGGATCCCAGCAGCCGCGCAGCGCCGTCGCGGGCAGGGACGTCTGGAGGACGCGCTCGGGGACGGTCATCTGCACCTCCTCCACCACCTGCCGTACCAGCGCGTTCAGCTCCAGGTCCTGGCAGTGCACCGGCAGGCCGCCGCCCAGGCGCGCCTGGGTGAAGTCCAGCAGGTCGCGGATCATCCGCACCGCGCGCTCCGCGGCGGCCTGGATGCGCAGGACGGCCTTCGTCGCGCGCTCGTTCAGGTCGTCGCGCCGCAACAGCGACGTCGTGCCCAGGAGGATGGCGCTCAGCGGGTTGCGCAGGTCGTGGGACACGATGCCCATCAGGTACTGCTCGAACTCCGTGCGCTGGAGCGCGGCCTCCTGCGCGAGCTTGTGCTCCGTCACGTCCAGCCCCGTGCCCACGAAGCGCACGGGCCGGCCGTCCGGCCCGAAGTGGAAGTGGCCCCGCCCGGAGATCCACCGCACGGGCTGGCCGCCCTGGGGAGGCCGCACGCGGAACTCGCTCGCGTACTCACCGGAGCCCCCCGGCCGGGAGGCCTCCGCCATCGCCTGCTCCACCTGGAGCCGGTCCTCGTCGTGGACGAAGCGCATGGCCTCGTCGAGCGTCACCTCGCCTTCGGCGGGCAGGCCCAGCATGGCGCGGAAGCGCGCGTCCCAGGTGGCCCGGCCCGTGGCCGGCTCAATGTCCCAGCTGCCCATGTCCGCCGCGTCCATCGCCAGCCGCAGGCGCTCCTCGCTGGCCCGCAGCGTCCCCGCCAGCGACTCCGCCTTCTGGCGCGCGCGCACGGCCTCGGTGACCTCGCTGGCGACGACGAGGATGCCCTGGATGCCGATCTCCGCCGGGTGGAGCGGCTGGTAGATGAGGTTGAAGTACGCGTCCTCCAGGGCTCCGTCCGGGGCCCGTGCCAGCCGCACGTGCAACTCGTGGCCCACGTAGGGCGTCCCCGTGGCGAGCACGCCGTCCAGCAGCTCCCGGATGCCCTGTCCCTGCACCTCCGGCAGCGCTTCGAGCACGGGGCGCTCCAGGACCTGCGCGTAGGGGCGGCCCCAGAGCTGGCAGATGCGGTCGTTGGCCAGCGCCACGACGTGCGAGGGCCCCCGGAGGATGGCGAGCGCGACGGGCGCCTGCCGCAGCAGCGCGTGCAGCTGGCTCAGCTCCGTGACCGCCTGGACGCGCGCGGTCCGGGCCTCGCGCAGCAGCTGTTCGTGCCCGTTCTCCGCCTCCCACCGGGAGGTGACGTCCTGCATGGCGCCCACCATGCGCACGCCCCGGCCCCGCGCGTCGCGCAGGATGACGCCCGTGTCCAGCACCCGCACGACGTGGCCCTGGCGGTTGAAGAACCGGTACTCGTCCTGCCAGCGCGCCTGCGTGCCCTGGATGGCCGCGTGGATGCCACGCTCCACCCGCTCCCGGTCCTCCGGGTGGATGCGGGCGACCCACCAGTCCGCCCGGGGGCCCGTCTCCCCGGGCGCGAAGCCGAGCAGCCTGCGCGTCTCCCCGCTCCAGGTCACCTCCTGGGTGAGGAGGTTCCAATCCCAGACGGTGTCCGCGGCGGCCTGGCTGGCCAGCCGGTAGCGCGTCTCCGACACCTCCAGCCGCACGTTGGCTTCGCGCAGCTGGCCCATGAGCAGCGCGCGGTCGAGGATGCCGGAGAGGTACTCCACCAGCGTCTCCAGGAAGCGCTTGGTCTGCGGCGGCACCGGCCGCGCCTCCGCGAAGCCCACGCAGAGCACGCCCATCAGGTCGCCGTGGGGCCACAGCCGCAGGCCCAGCAGCGTGCTCCACCCGGGGGCGTGCAGCCCCTCGCGCGCGGCGTCCTCCAGGCCCCGCGCCTGCGCCAGCACCAGCGGCTCCTCGGAACGGGCCACCCGGCCCAGGAAGGACGGCCCCTGCGAGTCCACCGACCGGCCGGGGGGCGGCACGAGGTGTCCCGTGTGCGCGACGGGGAGCATCCTCCGGCCGCCCGCGTCCACGAGGAACAGCTCCGCCCCGGCGGCATCGAGCGCCCGGACGATGAGCTCCACCAGCGGCCTGAGCGGGCCGTGCGGATCCGCGCCCGGCTCCAGCCACCGGGGCGCCAGCGCGTCCATCTGGCGCAGGAAGCGCTTCTCGCGCTGGCGGTCCTCGAAGGAGTAGCCGGAGAAGAGGACCACCACGTGGTCCATGGCCTCCTCCAGCTGCTGGAAGAGGCACTGGAGGCCCGTGGCGCCGGGCCTGCGCTCCGGCTGGACGTCCTCCCACAGCTGGGGGATGAGCCGTCCCAGCAGCGTGTACTCGTCCGTCGCGTCCTCCTGCGTGGCGCCCACGCGCAGGCGCAGGTTGATGTGGGCCTCCTCCAGGCGCGCGCGCGTCTCCAGCCGCTCCGGCGTGGCGCCGTCCCGGCAGATGGCCGCCACCGCGTGGAGGTATTCCGGCAGCGTGGAGATGACCTCCGAGGGCTTCAGCCCCTGGGTGCTCTCCAGCCTTCGCGCCGCCTCCGCGAAGCGCCGTACCAGGACGTCCAGGTTCGCTTCGATGAAGTCCGCGATGAGTTTCATGGGCCCGTGGAGAAGGGGGTAGGGGCTCGGGCCCCCAGGTGCAATGGCGCTTCTGTGTTTCACCGGGGATTTCCGACAGGTGGCCGCCTTCGGGGCAGGCCCGGTGTGAAATCCCCGCGCGGATGCAGGGCAGGGGGGCACGCCAATCCTGGCGGCGGCGGCGCGACCTGCGTAGGCTGCCCGGGTGCGGAGAGAGACCTCGCGTTCCACCATCCTCATCGTCGACGATGAACCGGATCTGCGCGAGGTCGTGGCGGAGCTGCTGGAGATGGAGGACTACACGGTGCTCCAGGCCGCCAACGGCCAGGCCGCCCTGGAGGTCCTGGCCTCCCAGCCCCAGCCCTGCCTGGTGCTGCTGGACCTGATGATGCCGGTGATGGACGGCCACGAGTTCCTGCACCGGCTGCGGCAGGACGAGCGCCACCGCGAGCTGCCGGTGCTGATGCTCACCGCCCACTTCTCCGCCAAGGCCCCGCCGGGCACGGTGGGCCTCTTGCGCAAGCCCGTGGACATCGCGGAGCTGCTGGCCATGGTGGCCCGGCACTGCCCCGCCGCCTGAGCGCGACCCTACGCCCGCACAGAGTGCACGGCGATGGCGTCCAGCAGCGCCTCCAGCTTCACCGGCTTGCCCAGCCGTCCGGCCACTCCCTCCGGCAGGGGCAGGGTGGGGTGCGCCGTCAGCACCAGCACCCGCGTCAGCGCGAGCGCGCCCGTGCCGCGCAGGTGTTCGATGAAGGCGTGGCCGTCCATCACCGGCATCACCAGGTCCAGCAGGATGAGGCCGGGCATCCGCTCCTGCCCCGCCAGCACGTGCAGGGCGTCCTGCCCGTTGACCGCCGTGAGGGCGTGGTAGCCCTCCGACTCCAGGATTTCACGCAGCGCCTCGCGGACGTCTTCGTTGTTCTCGACGAGGAGCAGCGTGGGGCGGTGTTGCGCGGTGGACACCCGCGCACGGTAGGGCACGGGCCCCGGCGATTCCAGGTCCCCCTGCGAACCGGAGGCCCGGAGCGCCCGGGGGCGGCGAGGGGGGCGTCCGCCGGGACTCATGGCCCGCCGCGCGGCAGCGTCAGGGTGAAGACCGTCCGCTCCGCGTCCGACGTCACGGTGAGCGAGCCCCGGTGGCCGCGGGCAATCTGGTGGGAGATGAAGAGCCCCAGGCCCAGGCCCGACGGCGCGTGGGCGCCGGTGCGCGCGCGGTGGAAGGGGTCGAACAGCAGGTCCAGCACCTGCGGCGCGATGGGCTCCCCCGGGTTGCTCACCCGCGCGACGACCTGCTCCGCCTCGCCCACGAGCGACAGCTCCACCCCGCCCTCCGGCGGGCTGTACTGCAGGGCGTTGCCCAGCAGGTTGCTCAGCACCTGCGCCAGCCGGTCCGCGTCCCAGTGCCCCGTGAGGGGGCCGGTGGTGGTCACCTTCACGGTGCGGTTCGGGTGCACCAGCTCCAGCTCGTCCACCACCTGGCGCGCCACCTGCCCCAGGTCCGTGTCGCCCGGCGTCAGCGGGATGCCGCTGCCCAGCCGGCTGCGGGTGAAGTCCAGCAGCTCGGTGATCATCCGCGTCATCCGGTCCGTGCTGCTGATGATGCGGCTGGCGGTGCGCTCCATGGGCGGGGGGAGCTGCTCGCTGGCGACGAGGAAGCTGGCGCCCATGCGGATGGAGTGGAGCGGGTTGCGCAGGTCGTGGCCCACGATGCCCAGGAAGCGCTCGCGGAACTCCGCGGTCGCGCGCAGCTCGGCCTCCGCCTGCTTGTGCCGGGTGACGTCCACCAGCACGGTGCCCACGCCCACCACCTCTCCCCGGGCGGTGCGCACCGGGTGGTAGCTGGCCATCACGTACACCTCGCCGCCGGACGCGTCCGGGTGCTCCAGCGTGAAGCCCATCTCCTCCACGGGCTCGCCCGTCTCCATGACGCGGCGGAGCAGGGGCTCCAGCAGGGGCGCGAGCCGGGGCAGGACCTGCGCCAGCGTCCTGCCGGGATAGGCGTCCACGGGCAGCCCGTCCAGCTTCGCCATGCGCGCGTTGACGCGCACGAAGCGCAGGTCCCGGTCCAGCAGCGACATGCCCACGGGCGACGACGTGAGCAGCGCGTCCAATTGCGCGAACACCTCCGCCTTCTCCTGGCTGGTGCGCCGCACGTCGTCCAGCAGCCGCTTGGTGCGCGCGAGCGCGTCCACCCGCGCGCGCACCTCCTCCGTGCGGAAGGGCTTGGCCACGTAGTCGTTGGCGCCCGCGCGCAGGCCCTGCACCAGGTCCTCCGGCCGGCCGTGCGCGGTGAGCAGCAGGACCGGCAGGGCCTCCGTCTCCCGCTGGCCTCGCAGGAACTGGCAGACCTCCGGGCCGGACATCCCGGGCATCTCCCAGTCCAGCACCACCACGTCCGGCGCACGCCCGGCGTGCAGCCGTTCGAGCATCGCGGCGCCGTCCGGGAACGTCTCCACCTGGAAGCCTGTTCCCAGTGCCGCCTTGATGAAGCGCGCCTCGCTGGCGCTGTCATCCACCACCCAGACGCAAGGTGCGGGGTCCGCGACGGGCGGAGGAGGCCCGGGCGGGCGGGGGAAGGAGGCGTCGGGCGGGGGAGGGGGGCGCATGGATGGGGTTCGGTTCCCGGAGCTGAAAATCAGGAGCGCGCAGGGTGCCGGATGTGCGGGCGCCCGTGGCGCTCCGCCGCAGGCCATGGCACATCGTCCAGGGCGGGCGTGGACCACAGAACGTTCAACGCGCGCCGGATGACTCATTTCTTTCAGCGGGTCGGAATCGATCTAGCTTGGCCGGTCGTTTCCAGAGGACGCCATGCCCGAGGTACTCGTCGTCGATGACAGCAAGGTGATGCGCGACATGGTGGTCGCCTGCCTGCGGCCCTATCCGGACAGCCGCTTCACGCAGGCGTCCAGCGGGCTGGAGGCCATCGAGCAGCTGTCGCTCAAGCCGTATGACCTGCTCGTGCTGGACCTCAACATGCCGGACATCGGCGGCATCGAGGTGGTGGAGTTCGTGCGGGGCCAGGACCACCTGCGCAACCTGCCCATCATCATCGTCACCACGCGGGGTGACGAGGCCTCGCGCGAGCGCGCGCTCCAGGCCGGCGCGGATCGCTTCATGACCAAGCCCTTCACGCCGGACTCCATCCAGGGGGCCGCCCGGGCCCTGCTGGAGAAGTCGTCGGCCGAGGCGTCGCGCGGGTGAGTGGCTCCGGGGAGTTCGCGGAGTTCCTCCCCGCCTACCTGGCGGAGGTGGATGAGCTGCTCGCCTCCGCGCAGCGGGACCTGCTCGCGGTGGAGGAGGCCGTGCGCAAGGGCCTGGCCCAGCCGCGCGCCGTGCGGGAGCTGTTCCGCGCGCTGCACACGCTCAAGGGCCTGTCCGCCATGGTGGACGTGGAGCCCGTCGTCTCCGTGGCGCACTGGATGGAGGCGTCCCTGCGGCTGGCGGACCAGGCCGGCGGGCGGCTGCCCGAGTCCAGCGTGGAGCCGCTGGTGGAGGGCCTGCGCGCCATCGAGCTGCGCGTGCGGCAGCTGGGCGCCGGCAAGACGGCGTCGCCCGCGCCCCCGGCGCTGCTGGAGCGGCTGGAGGCGCTGGGGCCCCAGGTGCTGGACGCGGCCCCGAAGCGGGCCCGGAAGCTGACGCTGGACGCGGAGGCCGCGTTCGCCTCCCGGCTGGCCCCGTCCGAGCGCGAGCAACTGGAGAGCGGCCTCACCGCCGGCCAGCGCGCGCTGCGGCTGGACTTCGTGCCGTCCTCGGAGCGCGCCGCGAAGGGGCTCAACATCAACACCGTGCGCGAGCGGGTGGCGAAGCTCGCGGACATCGTGAAGGTGCTGCCCCTGTCCGGCGCCGCCGCGGGGGGCGCGTCGCTGGCGTTCGCGTTGCTCCTGCTCACCCGCGCGGAGGACGCCGTGCTGCTGGACGCCGTGGGCGGCCCGCCCGCCACGGTGCGCTCGCTGGAGGGGGCCGCCGGGGCGCCGGAGGAGCTGCCCCCGGCTCCGCTGGACGGCGCGGCCCCGCCCGCCAGCGCCGTGCTGGACGAGGAGCTGGACGAGCCCGAGGTGCGCCGGGGCGGAGGCCTGCTGCGCGTGGAGGTGTCGCGGCTGGACGAGGCCATGGAGTGGCTGGCGGCGCTCGTCGTCAACCGCTCCCGGCTGACGCGCGCGGCGGCGGCGCTCACCCAGGCGGGCGCGCCCACGCGCGAGCTCACCGCCATCCTCCAGGAGAACGGCCGCCAGCTGCGCGACCTGCGCTCGGCCATCCTGCGGCTGCGCATGGTGCGCGTGGGCGACGTGCTGGAGCGGCTGCCCCTGCTGGTGCGCGGCCTGCGCCGCGCCACGGGCAAGGCGGTGCGGCTGGAGCTGGAGGTGGGCGACGCGGAGCTGGACAAGGCGGTGGCGGACCGGCTCCTGCCCGCGCTGGTGCACCTGGTGCGCAACGCGGTGGACCACGCGCTGGAGCTGCCCGAGGAGCGCCAGGCGGCGGGCAAGGCCCCGGAGGGCCTGGTGCACCTGCGCTGCCACGCGCGCGCCAGCGGACAGCTGGAGCTCACCCTGCGCGACGACGGGCGCGGCGTGGACGCGAAGGCGGTGGCGAAGGCGGCCAACGCCCCCGTGCCGGACTCCGCGGACGCGTTGCTGGACCTCTTGTGCCGCCCCGGGCTGTCCACGCGCCAGGAGGCCACGCGCACCAGCGGCCGGGGCATGGGCATGGACATCGTGCGGCGCATCGTCGTGGAGCAGCTGGGCGGCGAGCTGCGCATGGAGACGCGCAAGGGCGCGGGCACCACCTTCACCTTGAGCGTCCCCCTGACGGTGACGCTGATGGACGCCATCGTCTTCGAGTGCGCGGGCCGCCGGTACGCCGTGGCGGTGGGCACCGTGGAGGAGCTCATCGACGTGGCGGGCGTGGTGCGCCCCGCGGGCGCGGACGGCGTGGGGCTGGTGGAGCGCCGGGGCGCGGCGGTGCCGCTGGTGTCGCTGGCGCGGCTGCTGGACGCCGGGGACGCCGGCGCGCGGGACGGCGGCGGCAAGGCGCTCATCGTGCGGCAGCGCGGGGACCCCGTGGCCTTCGCGGTGGACCGGCTGCTGGGACAGCAGGAGATCGTCCTGCGGCCGCTGGAGGACCCGCTCGTGCGCGTGCCCGGCGTGGCCGGCGCCACGGACCTGGGTGACGGTCAGCCCACGCTGGTGCTGGACCTGGGCGCGCTGGGCGCCGCGCGCGTGGGCCGCCGCAAGCGGGCGTCGCGCGCGGGGGAGTGGGTGTCATGAACGTGCTGCACGTGTTGTTCAAGGTGGACGGGTCGGAATACGCGATGCCCGCGGCGGACGTGGTGCAGATGGAGTCCTTCACCGGCGCGACGCCGGTGCCCGGGGCGCCCTCGCACGTGGCCGGCCTGGTGCAGGTGCGCGGCCGGGTCATCCCCGTGGTGGACGCGCGCGTCCGCTTCGGGCTGCCCGCGGGGACGCCGTCGCTGGATTCGCGGGTGGTGGTGGGGCAGCTGGGCGAGCGCACCGTGGGGCTGCTCGTGGACAGCGCGCGCGAGGTCTTGAAGCTGGACCCCCGCACCATCCAGCCGCCTCCACCCATGGTGGTGGAGGGGGCGAAGGGGTTCGTGAAGGCCGTGGCGCAGGTGGGCCCGCGGCTGGTGATGCTCATTGATTTCCCCCGGGTGGTCGGGGAGGAGGCGGCGGATGTCGACGGACAACGGTAACAGCGTGCGCAAGCTGGAGGACGCTCGCGCGCTGGCGGAGCGCGCCTCGCTCCAGGTGGCGGAAGGGGGAGGGCTGGTGAAGTCCACCGAGCAGCTGGCGACGCGGCTGGCCTCGGCCGGCAACGAGCAGGCGGCGGCGGGCGAGCAGGTGAGAATCGCCATCGAGTCCGTGGCCGCGCAGGTGGAGCAGACGAGCACCGCGGTGCAGGCGCTGGTGCGCAGCCAGGTGTCCGTGGGCGACGCGGCCAGGGGCGTGCAGCAGGAGGCGGAGACCACCGCGGCCGCGATGCAGGAGGTGACGGCGTCGGTGTCCAGCGTGCGCAAGGACGCGGGCATGCTCGCCTCCACCGCGGACGTGACGGCCTCCACCCTGGAGGAGGTGGCGCGCTCGGTGAAGGGCGTGAGCGCCAACGCGGAGGACCTGGCCGCCTCCAGCGAGCAGCTGCTGGCGAGCATGCAGGAGATGACCGCCACGGTGGAGGACCTGGTGTCGCGCAACCAGACCAGCGCCGCCACCACGGAAGAGGTCGCCGCCACCATCGAGGAGATGTCCAAGGGCATCACCCGCCTGTCCTCGGACGCGCAGGGCGTGGGCGAGCGCATGGGCCAGGTGTCCGGCGCCGTCGTGTCCCTGGGCAAGACGCTCCAGGACGTGGTGCGGGACGCGACCACCATGTCCGCCAGCGTGGAGGACGCGGCCGCCGCCACGGAGCAGGTGGCGCGCAGCGTGCGCGGCGTCGCCGAGCACACGCGCACCCTGGAGGCGAGCGCGGTCACCACCGCGTCCACCGTGCA
Organism: Corallococcus caeni; assembly: GCF_036245865.1. NCBI lineage: Bacteria > Pseudomonadati > Myxococcota > Myxococcia > Myxococcales > Myxococcaceae > Corallococcus > Corallococcus caeni. Next base: position 442,115 of record NZ_BTTW01000002.1, read on the forward strand.
GGAGGTGGCCGCCAGCGTGGAGGAGGTGGCCGCCACCTCGGAGAAGAACGCCGCCGTGGTGGACGCCAACGCGGCCACCATCGAAGAGCTGTCGCGCTCCGCCCAGGCGGTGGCCCGCGCGGCGGAGAGCATCAACGGCCTGGCGTCCACCAGCGCCACCGCGTCCTCGCAGCTGGAGTCCTCCACGCGCCGCGCGTCGCAGCTGACGGAGGAGGCGCGGCAGGCCGCGGAGCGCGTGGGCACCAGCGCGCGCGAGGGCGGCGTCACCGTGGCGCGCTCCATCGCGGGCTTCGGCCGCATCCGCCAGTCCATCGTGGAGTCGTCCGGGGTGATGAAGGAGATGGGCCGGCGCGCCGAGGAGATTGGCGACATCGTGCAGACCATCAACCTCATCGCGGACCGCACGAATCTCCTGTCGCTCAACGCCAGCATCGAGGCGGCGCGCGCCGGGGAGCACGGCCGCGGCTTCGCGGTGGTGGCGGAGGAAATCAGGGCGCTGGCGGACCGCGCGGCGGCGGCCAGCAGCGACGTGGCCAAGATCGTCCGGGGCCTCCAGACGACGGCGCGCGAGGCGGCCGTGGCCAACACCGAGGGCGTGCGCGCGGCGGACGAGGGCGCGGCGCTCGCGGGCGACGCGGAGCGCGCGCTGGGCACCATCCTCAAGGGCGTGGAGGACCTGGGGCTGAACGTGCGCGAGGCGTCGCGCGCGTCGGTGGAGCAGGTGCAGGCGGTGCAGGCGCTGGTGCAGGCCACGGCGAAGGTGAGCGAGCAGGGCCGGGTCATCGCCGCGTCGTCGGTGGAGCAGGCGCAGGCGGCGCAGGCGCTGGCCCAGGGGGGCGCGGAGATGCGGCGCATGGCGCGGCAGACCACCCAGGCCACCCAGGAGCAGGCCAAGGCGCTGCGCGAGGCCGTGCGCTCCAACAACCAGCTGTCGGAGGTGGCGGAGAAGGTGTCGCGCGCGATGCAGGAGCAGGCACAGGCCGCCACGGACCTGGCCCGGGGCACCACGCAGATGCGCCAGCTGGTGCAGGGCGTGAGCGCCGCGGTGATGGCGCAGGGCCAGCAGGTGGGCGTGCTGGGGGCGACGGCGCAGGAGGTGGCGGCCTCCACGCAGCGCACGCTCACCGGCATCTCCGAACAGGCCAAGGCCGCGCAGGAGGTGACGCGCGCCATGGAGGCCACGCGCAAGGAGGTGGCCCAGTCCACGCGCGCCATGTCGGAGCAGGCGCGCGCGCTCAAGCAGGGCGAGCTGGCCAGCCGCCAGGTGGCCAACCTGGCCAAGGAGGTGACGCGCGCCACGGAGGAGCAGGCCCAGGCGCTCACCGCCCTGGTGCGCGGCGCGGAGGAGGTGCGCCGGGTGGCGAAGACCACCGCGCGCGCGCTGGAGGAGCAGACGGACGCCCTGTCCCTGCTCACCACGTCCGCCGCGAAGCAGGCCACGGGCGTGGCGGCGGTGGCGAAGGCCGCCCAGGAGCAGGCCTCGGTGAGTGAGCAGCTGGGCAGGTCGGTGGAGGACATGCGCGGCCGCGCACGGGAGATCGCCGTGACCACGGCGGAGCAGGCGCGCGCCACGGCCGCCACCGCCCAGGAGGTGCGGGAGGTGGCGGGCCGGCTGGGGCAGCTGGCGCGGCTGAACGGTGAGCAGGTGGAGGGGTTGAGCCACCTGAGCGGCTTGTTGGGCAACACGGAGCCGGCGGCGCCCCGGAGCACGCGGGAGCAGGGCACGTGACCGGTTCGACGGTGAGACACCACCCGCTGTCGCTGTCCTCGGACGACCGCGCCCGGGTGGAAGAGGTGGAGCAGCTGGCGCGCCAGGGCGCGGCGAGCCTGCCGGTGCTGGTGGACGGGCTGGACGCGCCGTCGTGGGCCGTGCGCCGCGCGGTGGTGTCCGCGCTGGCGCGCCTGGGCACGCCCTCCGTGGAGCCCCTGTGCGACGTGCTGCGCCACCGCCGGGACAACGAGGCGCGCATCGCCGCGGCGGTGGACGCGCTGGTGGCCGCCACCGGTGACGTGGAGGGGCCGGTGGAGGTGCTGGGGGACGACCCCAACCCGGCCATCGTCTGTGACGCCGCCCAGGTGCTGGGGCGGCGGCGCAGCCGGCGCTCCGTGCCGCTGCTGTCGCGGCTCATCGTCCACCCGGACGACAACGTGGCGGTGGCCGCCATCGAGGCGCTGGGCCGCGTGGGCGGCGGCGCGGCGGTGGACGCGCTCCTGTCCTCGCTGGGCAGCGGCAACTTCTTCCGCATCTTCCCCGCCATCGACGTGCTGGGCCGCTCCGGCGACCCCACCGTCGTGCCGGCGCTGATGGCGCTCCTGTCGGACCCCTTCTACGTCCTGGAGGCGGCGCGCGCGCTGGGGCGCACCGGCCAGGAGGCCGCGGTGCCCGCGCTCGTGGGCCTGCTCCAGCGCGGCAACGACGCGGTGGTGCGCGTGGCGGCGGTGGCGCTGGTGGAAATCCACGACGCGCAGGTGCAGCGCTTCGGCGGCGCGCGCATGGTGCCGTCGGTGCTGCGCTCCACGTCGACGGAGCCGCACCCCACCGGGCGCCGGATGGCCCAGGTCATCGCGGGCGCGGACGCGGGGGAGAAGACCGCGGTGGCGCGCCTCTTGGGCTGGGTGGGCGGCGCGGACGCGGCGGCGGGGCTCCTGAAGCTGCTGGACTCGCAGGACCTGGGCGTGTCGCGCGCGGCCGCGGCGGCCCTGGGAGAGCTGGGCGCGGAGGCGGACGCGCAGATACTGCAGTCGCTGCGCGAGGGTGAAAGCTCGCGCAGGCGGGTGCTGCTGCCGCTGGTGGGCAAGCGCTCCGCGGCGGTGCCGGACGTGCTGTTGTGCCTGGAGGACCGGGACGCGACGGTGCGCGCGCTGGCGGCGGAGACGCTGTCGCGCATTGGTGACACGTCCGCGGTGCCGGCCCTGTTCGCGCGGCTGTCGGACGAGGACCCCCGCGTGTCGCAGGCGGTGGTGGGCGCCATCCAGTCGCTGGGCAGCGAGACGACGGAGACGCTGGCGCTGGAGGCGGCGCGGTCCTCGGACGCGCGCCAGCGGCGGGCGGCGCTGCGCATCGTGGCGTACTTCGGCTATCCGCGCGGCCTGGACGCGCTGCTCCTGGCCATGCGGGACCCGGACGAGCGGCTGCGCGACGCGGCCATCTACGGCCTGCCCTTCATCGACGACCCGCGCGCGGTGGACGCGCTGCTGGTCGCGGCGAGCCACGAGTCGGAGCGCACGCGCGCCACCGCCATGCGCGCGCTGGGCCAGACGGACAAGCAGGCGCGCATCACCTCCACGCTGCTGGGCGGCCTGAACGACCGCGACCCGTGGGTGCGCTACTACGCGTGCCAGTCGCTGGGGAAGCTCAACGAGGAGGCCGCCGCGGACGCCATCGTCGCGCTGGCCAACGACGACGCGGGCCAGGTGCGCGTGGCGGTGGTGGACGCGCTGGCGCACATGCACACGGAGAGCGCCATGGCGGCGCTGCGCCGGGCGGCCTCGTCCTCGGACGCGGACGTGCGCCGCGCGGCGCTGCTGGGGCTGGGCGTGGCGCGGCGGCCGGACGCGCTGCCGGTGCTGCTGGAGGCGGTGCACTCGGAGGACCCGGCCACGCGGCTGGTCGCCCTGTCCGCGGTCGCGGAGTACGACGCGCCGGAGACATTGCCCGCGCTCTTGCGCGCCGCCGGGGACCGGGACGACAGCGTGCGCAGCGCGGCGGTGGGCTTCCTGGCCACGCGCACGGGCACGCACGCGACGCAGCAGCTGGTGTCGCTGCTGGGGGACGTGATGCTGCGCGAGCAGGTGGTGTCCGCGCTGGCGCTGCCGGTGGAGGGACGGCTGCCCGGGCTGATGGCGGCGCTGGAGGTGGCGGACGACGGGACGGCGCCCCTGCTGGTGGCGGCGCTGGCGCGCATGCGCCGGGCGGACGCGAGGGCGGCGCTGATGCAGTCGCTCATCGGCGCGAGCCCCGCTGGCCGCCGCGCGGCGGCCCCCGCGGTGGCGGCGCTGGGCACGGTGGAGGCGCGCGAGGCGCTGGACCGGGCGGCCCACCGCGACGAGGACCCCGAAGTGCGCCGCGCCTGCCTCCTGGCCCTGGGCCGCTGAAGAGAGCCCACGGCCCATGAGCACGCTGCCGCTGTCCCCGCAGGTCCTGGCCATCCTGGCCATGCTCATCGAGCAGCGCTCGGGCCTGCACTACGGGCCCGAGGACCGGGAGCTGCTGGCGGAGAAGCTGTCCGTCCGCGCGCTGGATGCCGGGTTCGACTCGCTGCTCGACTACTACTACTTCCTTCGCTACGACCCGAAGGGCCCGGAGACGCTGGACGGGCTGGTGGAGGCGCTGCTCGTCCACGAGACGTACTTCTTCCGCGAGCCCCAGGCGATGGAGGTGCTGGTGGACGAGGTGCTCGTGCCCGCGGTCAAGGCCGGCCGCAAGCCCCGGGTGTGGTGCGCGGCGTGCGCCACCGGCGAGGAGCCGCTCACGCTGGCCATGATGCTGGACTCGCGGGGCGTGCTGGGGGACGTGTCCATCCTGGCCACGGACCTGAGCGCCCGGGCGCTGGAGCGCGCGCGGACGGGGGAGCACAACCTGCGCTGCATGCGCGCGCTGCCCCCGGGCGTGGTGGGGCGCTGGCTGGACGTGGTGGACGGGCGCCCCCGCGTGCGGCCGGAGCTGATGGCGCGCGTGGAGTGGCGGCAGCTCAACCTGGTGGACACGGCGGGCTACCCGGAGCCGGGGAGCTGCGAGGCCATCCTCTGCCGCAACGTGCTCATCTACTTCCAGGACGACACCGCGCGCCGCGTGGTGGATGGCCTCACCGGGGCGCTGCGGCCCGGCGGGCACCTGTTGGTGGGCACGTCCGAGTCCCTGATGCGCTTTGGCACGGCGCTGCGCTGCGAGGAGCGCCGCGGGGCGTTCTTCTACAGCAAGGCGGACGCATGACGTTGCGCGTGCTGGTGGTGGACGACTCCGCGTTCGCGCGCAAGGTGCTGCGCAAGGTGCTGTCGGACGCGGAAGGGGTGGAGGTGGTGGGCACCGCGCGCGACGGGCTGGACGCGCTGGAGCGGGTGGCGGAGCTCAAGCCGGACGTCATCACCCTGGACCTGGTGATGCCGGCGCTGGACGGGACGGGCTTCCTGCGCGCGCTGTCCGGCATGCCGGACGCGCCCCGGGTGGTGGTGGTGAGCAGCGCGGGCACGGACAGCGAGCTGGCGGTGGCCGCGCTCCAGGCGGGCGCGGTGGACCTGGTGCACAAGCCCACGGCGCTGGCCACCGACCGGCTCTACGAGCTGGGCGCGGAGCTGGTGGAGAAGGTGCGCGTCGCCGGCCGCGCGGTGCCGCGCTACGCGAACGAGCTGAAGGCCGCCAGGGACGCCCCGCCCGCGCGGGTGCTGCCCGCCACCTCCCCGAAGCTGCTGGCGGTGGGCACGTCCACGGGCGGGCCGCAGGCGCTGACGCGGCTCTTGTCGGCGCTGCCCCGGGACTTCCCGGCGCCGGTGGTGCTCGCGCTGCACATCCCCGCCGGCTACACGGAGGCCGTGGCGAAGCGGCTGGACTCGCAGAGCGCGCTGGAGGTGGTGGAGGCCAGCGACGGCCTGGAGCTGGTGCCGGGCCGCGCGGTGCTGGCGCGCGCGGGGTACCACCTGAAGGTGGCGCGGCACGGGGCGCTGAACCTGGTGCGCCTGGACCGCCATCCGCTGGGCACCCCGCACCACCCCTCCGTGGACGTGCTCTTCCAGAGCGTGGCGGAGGTCTGGGGCAGGGACGCCCTGGGGCTGGTGCTCACCGGCATGGGCGAGGACGGGCTCCAGGGCGCGCGGGCCCTGCGCGCCGCGGGCGGCGTGGTGCTCACGGAGGCGGAGTCCTCCTGCGTGGTGTACGGCATGCCGCGCGCGGTGGCGGAGGCCGGCCTGTCCAACGGCAGCGCGCCGCTGGACGACCTGGTGCCGCTCATCTCCCGCTTCGTCTGACAGGGGCGGCGCGCCCTCTTCAGGGGCGGTGCGCGGGGGGATGCGGCGGCTCGGGCGGCGGGCCCTTCCGGGGCGGCGCGCGGCGCGGCAGCGTGACGGTGAAGGTGGTGCCGTCGTCCTCGGTGGAGGTGACGTCGATGGTGCCGCCGTGGGCGTGCACGATTTCGCGCACGATGTAGAGCCCCAGGCCGTAGCTCATCTTCAGCGTGCGCGTCTGCTGCGGGCCCTGGCGGAAGGGCTCGAAGAGGTGGGGCAGGGTGGCCTCCGGGATGGGGCGGCCCTGGTTGTGGACCGTCACCACCACCTTGTTGCGCAGGCCGCGCGTGGCCAGGCGCACGGGCGCGTCCGCCGGGCTGTACTTGAGCGCGTTCTCCACCAGGTTGGACACCACCTGCGCCAGCCGGTCCGGGTCCCAGTGCCCCTGCGTGTTGCCCTTGTGCTCCACGACGATGTCGCGCTGCGGGAAGGCCACGCGGAACTCGTGCGCCACCTTGGCCAGCAGCTCCTGCGTGTCCGAACCGCGCGGCTCAATCACCACGCCGCCCACCAGCCGGGCGCGGGTGAAGTCCAGCAAGAGGCGCGTCAGCCGCTCGATGCGCACCGCCGCGGTGGCGATGCGCCGGCTGGTGCGCGCCGTCTCCTCCGCGGGGCCCCCGGCCGCCAGCACGCGCGACCAGTTCATGATGGCGCCCAGCGGGCTGCGGATGTCATGGCTGATGATGCCCATGAGGTGCTCCTGGAACTCCGCGTGCCGGCGCACCTCCTCTTCCGCCCACTTGCGCTGGGTGATGTCGCGGCTGATGCCGAACAGGCCGAACACGTTGCCTTCCGGGTCGCGCAGCGGGCCCTTGGTGGACAGCCACACGCGCACGTCCCCGCAGGGGTCCTGCTGCGCGTCCTCGTAGGTGAGGGGGGCGCCCGCCTTGAGCACGTCCCGGTCGTGCTTCAGGTTGGCCTGGGCCTCCCCGGCCGGGAACAGCTCCGCGTCCGTGTGCCCGCGCACCTCGGACACGGTGCGGCCCAGGGCGCGCGCGCCCGCGGAGTTGATGACCTGGTAACGGCCCTCCATGTCCTTGATGTAGATGGCGTCGGTGGTGCCCTCCATCACCGCCTGGAAGAGCTGGCCCACGCGCTGCAACTCGTTGCGGGCCTGGAACTCGTGGGTGATGTCGCGGCAGTGCACCAGGAGGCCGCCGTCCACCGGGCGGGTGCTCACCTCGAAGCAGAAGCCGCCCTCGTGCCAGCGGTGCTCGTAGCGCGCGGCGGCCGGCTGCGCGGTGGCGGGCGCGTCCAGGCGCAAGTGGGGGCCCAGGCCCAGCACGTCCGCCACCTTCTTGCGCAGGTCGTCCCCGGTCTGGACGCGGGCCCCCAAGAGCTCGCGCATGCGCGGGCTCAGGTAGCGGATGCGCCAGCCCTCGTCCACGCCGAGGAAGGCCTCCGGCAGCCCCTCCAGCAGCGCGAGCAGGCCCGGGCCGGGCGCCTCCGTCGAGGACGGGGCGGAGGGACGGGAGCGCGGGCGGGCGGGAGCGTGGGCCATCGGCGGGTCGTCAGGGGTACGGGGAGCGGGGTCCCTTCAGGTGGGAAACACGGCGGTGCTTCGCGAGCGTGCCCGGCTTCAACGCCGGGACATGGAACCAGGAGGGTGCAAGGCGTCCTGACCGCCTGTTACGGGATTCATGGACTCGTGGATTTCCGAGGGTAAGGAGAAACCTCCGGGAGGAAACGGGTCAGTGCGGTTCCTGTCGCCTGCATCGCGCGCGAGGTCCGCCACGCGACAGAAGACACGGGGCTGGACGGGAACGGAATGCATCCACCAGAACCATACCCCGCTCAAGGCAAAGCGGGGGGCCACCCCGAGGGATGACGGGCTTCCGCGCGGCGCGCCACCCTCCGGGCCTCCAGCCGTGCGTCCATGATGGAGGGTTGTGGCCGGAACGGATGGGGGCGGGTCTGCCGGGCCCCGGATTTTCCCAAGTCAGGGTTTTTTTGCCTCCCGGAGCTCCTTGGCCTCGGCGTCGCCGCGCTCCAGCTTGCGGTAGAGCGTCTTGCGGTCCACGCCCAGGATGCGCGCGGCGAGCGTGCGGCTGCCGCCCACGGCCTCCAGCACGCGGTGGATGTAGCGGCGCTCCAGCTCCTCCAGCGTCACCAGCTCCGACGCGTCCGTGTTCTCCGGCACCACGCGCGGCGTGCTGTAGTTGCGGATGCGCTCCGGCAGGTCGTCCACCGTGAGCTGCTCGAAGGACGTGAGCGCCACGGCGCGCTCGATGCAGTTCTGCAGTTCGCGCACGTTGCCCGGCCACCCGTAGGCCAGCAGGCGCTGCGCCGCCGCGGGGGACAGCCCCACCACCTTCTTGCCCGTGCGGGTCGCGAACTGCTCCACGAAGCGCTGCGACAGCAGCAGCACGTCGTTGCCGCGCGCGCGCAGCGGGGGCAGCTCCAGGCCAATGACGTTGAGCCGGTAGTAGAGGTCCTCGCGGAAGCGGTCCTCCTCCACCGCCAGCTCCAGGTCGCGGTTGGTGGCCGCGACGATGCGCGCGTCGAACGGCATCTCCGTGTCCCCGCCCACCGGGCGCACCACGCGCTCCTGCAGCGCGCGCAGCAGCTTCGGCTGGAGCGTCATGGGCAATTCGCCCACCTCATCCAGGAACAGCGTGCCGCCGTTCGCCTTGATGAACAGGCCCGTGCGGGAGGCCTTCGCGTCGGTGAAGGCGCCCTTCGCGTGGCCGAACAGCTCGCTCTCCAGCAGCTGCTCCGGCATGGCCGCGCAGTTGATGGCCACGAAGGGCCCCTCCTTGCGCCGGCCCCGGGCGTGGAGGGCTCTCGCGGCCACCTCCTTGCCGGTGCCGCTCTCCCCTGTAATCAGCACCGTGGCGTCCACGTCCGCCACGCGGTCGATGAGCGCGTACGCCTGCTTGAGCGCGGGGCTCTCCCCCACGAGCGCGCCGTCGTCCTGGCGCTGGTCCAGGGCCTCGCGCAGCCGGCGCACCTCCGCGCGCAGGGCGCGGTGTTGCACGGCGCGCTCCAGCACCAGCACCAGCGCGTCCAGGTCGATGGGCTTGGTGATGAAGTCGTAGGCGCCCGCGCGGATGGCGGCCACCGCCGTCTCCAGGCTGCCGAAGGCCGTCACCACCACCACGGGGATGTCCGGCCGGTTGAGCACGATGCGCTCGCACAGCGCCAGGCCGTCCATGCCCGGCATGCGCAGGTCGGTGAGGACGGTGTCGAAGTCCTCGCCGGACAGCCGCTGGAGGGCCTCGTCCGCGGCGGCCACGGCCACGGGCTGGAAGCCCCGGCGCTGGAGGCCCTTCTCCACCATGGCGCGCATCTCGCGCTCGTCTTCGACAATCAGGATGCGGCCTGGCATGCGTGCGTCCCCGGCGGCAGGTAGATGGAGAAACAACTCCCACGGCCCGGCTCGCTTTTCACGTCAATCCAGCCGCCGTGGTCCCGCACCATCCCATAGGAGACGGACAGACCCAGGCCCGTTCCCTCGCCCACGTCCTTGGTGGTGAAGAAGGGCTCGAAGACGTGGGGCAGCACGTCCGCCGGGATGCCCGAGCCCTCGTCCTCCACGTCCAGCCGCACCCAGTCCTGCTCCTCGCCGCCCACGTCCGCGGGGGGCGTGGCGCGCAGCACCCGCGAGCGCACCCGCAGGGTGCCGGGCCGGTGCATCGCGTGCAGGCCGTTCATGACCAGGTTCGTGAGCACCTGCTGGAACTGCCCCGCGTCCACCTCCACGGTGAACCCCGAGGGCACCTCCTGGGACAGCGTCACGCCCTTCTTGGTGGCCATGGGCTTGAGCAGGGAGAAGGTGCGCTCCGCCAGGAGCGACAGGTCCTCCGGCGCGCGCGACGGCGTGCGGCGCCGGGCGAAGTCCAGGAGCTGCCGGATGATGCCGGTCATGTGCTGCGCCTGCTGGAAGATGATGCGGGCGCACTCGTTCACCTCGTCGCCCTCCGCCTCGCCGGAGGACACCATCTTCGCGCGGCCCATCACGACGTTGAGTGGCGTGCCCAATTCGTGCGCCACGCCGGACGCGAGCTTGCCCACGGTGGTGAGCCGGTCCGCGTGGCGCAGGTGCTCCACCGTGGCCAGCCGCGCCGCCGTCTCCGACGCCAGCCGCGCCCGAGTCTCCTCCAGCTGCTCGCCCATCCGGTTCATGGCCACCGCCAGGGTCGTCAGTTCGTCGCCGTGCTCGCGCCGCAGGGGCACGCGCGCGGTGAGGTCGCCTTCGCCAATGCGTCCCGCCAGATGCACCAGCTGCTCCACGGGCCGGCCCACCAGCCGGCGGCCCATGGCCATGGCGGCCAGGAGGAAGAACACGGACAGCGCCGCCGTGGCGATGAAGGTGCCCACCACCGTGGTGCGCACGTGCTGCTCCTGTTCGGACAGGGACTCGGTGATTTCAATGGCCCCCATGCGCCGGCCCAGGAAGACGGGCGTGTACGAGCGCAGCACGCCCGGGCTGGTGGACGCGTCCATCATCCAGCCGTCATTGCCCGCGCGCAGGCTGAGCAGCAGGGCCGGAGGCAGCGCCGGCGCGAAGCCGGAGCCCGGCCCGCCGTCCAGCCACACCCAGCGCAGCCGCACCTGCTCCTGGAAGCGGTTGGCCTGGTTGAGGAGCGTGAGCGCCTCGGACTCGCCCGCCAGCTGCCACGCCTTGCCAATGGAGCCCGCCAGCGTGTGGCCCAGCAGGCGGTGGTCGTGCTGCGTGTCGATTTCCGACCGGGCGAGCTCCCGGTTGACCTGGAACGCCTGGAGCCCGGCCATCACCGCGACGGCGAGCAGCACCAGGGCCAGGGTGAACTTGCGAGCGAGCTTCACGAAGAGGCAACCCCCGGTTCGTGCATGAGGGGGAAGGAAACACACGGACCGGGGAGGTACGCTACGGGTACCGCGGGTGCTGCGTCACGACAGCGTGTGGCTAGTTGCTGCTCGAGCCTTCGGCCGGGGCGGCGGGGGCCTTCTGGCTGGTGCCCTGCTTCGCCTTCTTCGTCTTGGTTCCGGCCTTCGCCTGGGCGGTGGGCGCGCTCTTGGCGGGCTTGGCCTCGGCGGCGAAGGCGCCAGAGGCGAGGGACAGGGACAGGGCGAGGACGAGGGCGGAAGTGCGCTTCATGGGTGACTCCGTGTCAGGCCCGCGAGAAGTGGGTGCGGGGCTGACCGGGGGCTAGAGCATCGGCCATGCCAACGCGCGGTCGCCGAGTGACGCGCTGCCAACGCGGGGCGGAATGGCCATGAATGCCTGGGGCACATTGCCCCGGCGGGGGCAGGATGCCCCGGAAGCCCCGGGGCACGACGGATCCACGGCCCCGGAAGGCATGGGGCGACGCACGTGGCATGCGCCGTGCTCCTCCGCAATCAAATGACGAACGCCCCTCCCCAAGAAGAAGCGACGTCCGCCGCGCGCGTCCTGGTGGCCGAGGACGACGACGCGATGCGCGCGATGCTCGTGCGCACGCTGCGGCGCGCGGGCTACACGGTGGTGGAGGTGGAGGACGGCTTCGAGCTGGGCGACTACGTGGCGATGATGCGGGGCCACGGCGGCACGCTCGCCCCGCCGGACGTCATCGTCAGCGACGTGCGCATGCCGGGGCGCACCGGCCTGGAGGCGCTCGGGCGTTTGCGTGACCAGGGCATCGCGTGCCCCGTGCTGCTGCTCAGCGCCTTCGCGGATGAGGAGACGCACGCGGAGGCCCTGAGGCTGGGCGCCCGGCGGTTGCTGGACAAGCCGGTGGACCTGGACGTGCTGAAGGCCGCGGTGCGCGACGCGGTGGCGCACGACTGATCAGGCCGTCGTCCCCGCGTCGGCCGACGGCGCTTCCGGCATGGGCTGGCCGTTGAGCTCCGCGCGCAGCCGCTCGCGGTCCAGCTCGTTCTCCCAGCGGGACACGACGATGCTGGCGACGCCGTTGCCAATGAAGTTGGTGAGCGCGCGTGCCTCGCTCATGAACCGGTCGATGCCCAGGATGAGCGCCAGGCCCGCCACCGGCACGGACGGCACCACCGCCAGCGTGGCGGCCAGGGTGATGAAGCCCGCGCCCGTCACGCCAGAGGCGCCCTTGGACGTGAGCATCGCCACGCCCAGCAGCGTCGCCGTCTGCGTGAGCGTGAGGTCCACGTTGAGCGCCTGGGCCACGAACAGCGCGGCCATGGTCAGGTAGATGTTGGTGCCGTCCAGGTTGAAGGAGTAGCCGCTGGGCACCACCAGCCCCACCACGGACCTGGAGCAGCCCAGCCGCTCCAGCTTCTGCATCAGCGGCACCAGCGCGGACTCCGACGACGACGTGCCCAGCACCAGGAACAGCTCCGCGCGGATGTAGCGCAGGAACTTCAGGATGGAGAAGCCCGTCAGCCGCGCGACGACGCCCAGCACTCCGACGACGAACAGCACGCACGCCAGATAGAAGCAGCCCATGAGGCGCAACAGCGGCCCCAGGCTGGTGATGCCGTAGGCGCCCAGCGTGAAGGCCATGGAGGCCCCCGCGCCAATGGGCGCCAGCTTCATCACCGCGCCAATCATGTGGAAGAAGGCCTTGGACAGCGCCTCGAAGAGGACGACCACGGGCTTCGCCACGGGGCCGATGGCCGTCAGCGAGAAGCCGAACAGCAGCGCCAGCAGCAGCACCTGGAGCAGGTCGCCCTCGCCGGTGAAGGCGTCCACGAAGGTGCGCGGGATGATGTGCAGCAGGAAGCCCGCGGTGGACTGGTCATGCGCCTGCTGGGCGAAGCGGGCCACGGCGCTCGCGTCCAGCGTGCGCGGGTCCACGTTGAAGCCGGAGCCGGGCTTGAGCACCGTCACCACCAGCACGCCGATGAGGAGCGCGAACGTGGAGATGACCTCGAAGTAGAGCAGCGCCTTGCCGCCCACCCGGCCCACCTTCTTCATGTCCGCCACGTTGGCCACGCCCAGCACCACGGTCAGGAAGATGACCGGGGAGATGAGCATCTTCACCAGCGCGATGAACGCGTCCCCCAGCGGCTTGAGCTTCACCGCGGTGGCGGGCGCCAGGTGGCCCAGCAGGCCCCCCGCGAAGATGGCCGCCAGCACCCACAGGTACAGGCGCGAGGACTTCGTGTCGGCGCTCATGGTGGTGTCCCCCCTCAAACCGACTTCTGGTCGGCTTCGTCCTTCTCGAACAGCAGCTCCAGCTCGCGGCGGGCGCGGACGATGACCTCCATCATCTTCTTCTCGTCCTTGAAGACCTTGGCGCTCTCCAGCATCAGGGACTCGTCGTGCTCGCGGAAGCGCTCCACGGAGCGGCGGGCCTCCGCGAAGGTGAGGCCCATCTCCTGGAGCACGTCGCCGGCCATGACGAGGCTCGCGTCGAACGTCTCACGCACCAGGTGGGTGACGCCCAGGTCCAGCAGCCGGTACGCGTGCTCGCGGTTGCGCGCCCGCGCGTAGATGGTGAGGTGCGGGAAGTGCTCCTTCACCATCTGCGCGGTGCGCAGGGACGCGGCCATGTCGTCGATGGCCAGCACGAACACCTTGGCCTTCTCCGCGCGGGCCGCGCGCAACAGGTCCAGCCGGGACGCGTCGCCGTAGAACACCTGGTTGCCGAAGCGCTGGATGAAGTCGATGTGCTCCGCGCTCGCGTCGATGGCGGTGAACCCGATGCGGCGCGCGCGCAGCAGGCGGGCCACCACCTGCCCCACGCGCCCCATGCCCGCGATGATGACCGGGTGGTCCTCCTCCGGCGCCACGTTGTACTCGCGCTGCGGGCCCTTCTTCAGGAAGCGCGGCGCCACCCATCGCTCGTGCGCGGCGGACAGGAACGGCGTCACCACCATGGACAGGCCCACCACCAGCACCAGCAGGTCCGCCTGCGCGCGGTCCATCACGTGGAAGGACACCGCCAGGGAGAAGAGGACGAAGGCGAACTCACCGCCCTGCGAAATCACCACCGCCAGGCTCACCGCGGACCCAGGCTTCTGCAACCCCACGCGCCCCAGCCCGTACAGCACCAGCGCCTTGAGGGCGGTGAGGCCCAGCACCAGCGCCAGCACGCGCAGGGGCTCGCGCGCGAGCAGCGCCAGGTTCACGGACATGCCCACGGCGATGAAGAACAGGCCCAGCAGCAGGCCCTTGAAGGGCTCGATGTCCGCCTCCAGTTCGTGGCGGTACTCGGACTCCGACAGCAGCACGCCCGCGAGGAACGCGCCCAGCGCCATGGACAGGCCCACCGCGCTGACCAGCGACGCGGTGCCCACGACGACGAGCAGCGCCGTCGCGGTGAACAGCTCCTGGCTGTGCACGCCCGCCACCGCGCGGAACACCGGCCGCAAGAGGTAGCGGCCCGCCAGCACCACCAGCACCACCACGCCCACGGCCTTCGCGGCCATCAGCCACCCGGGCTCCGTGGAGGGCGTCTCCACCACGCCCAAGAGCGGCAGCGCGGCCAGCAGCGGGATCACGGCCAGGTCCTGGAACAGGAGGATGCCGAAGGCGAGCTGACCGTGCTCGGTGGTGAGCTGGTTCTTCTCCGCGAGCAGCTGGAGCGCGAACGCGGTGGAGGACAGCGACAGGCCGAAGCCCGCGATGATGGCCGCGCCCCAGGACAGGCCCAGCACCTTCCCCACGACCGCGAGCAGCAGGCCCGTCACCACCACCTGCGCGCCGCCCATGCCGAACACGGAGCGGCGCAGGTTCCACAGGCGCGACGGCTGCAGCTCCAGGCCAATCACGAACAGCAGCAGCACCACGCCCAGCTCCGCGATGTGGAGGATGTTCTCCACGTCGGAGATGAGGCCCGCGCCATACGGCCCGATGGCCGCGCCCGCCGCCAGGTAGCCCAGCACGGAGCCCAGCCCCAGCTTCTTGAAGAGGGGCACGGCGACGACCGTGGCGGCCAGGAACACCAGCGCCTGATGCAGAAAGGACATAAGGCGCCTGCATGGCACGCTGAAGGCCACCTCGGCAACAGGCGTGGGGTGCGGCCCGGGCCTGCCCGGCGGGCCCTTCAGGGCCGTCCGGCGTCAGTGCTCGTAGGTGTCGCGCGGGCGGGACATGCCGGCCGCGGCGGCCTGCGGGGCGGCGACGGGCATGCCCACGTGCGCCACGGGCAGCGTGAAGGTGAAGACGCTGCCGGTGCCCAGGATGCTCTCCGCGCGGATGGTGCCGCCGTGCGCCTCCACCAGGCCCTTGGCGATGGCCAGCCCCAGGCCGGTGCCGCGGGCGGCCGCGTCGCGCGCCTGCCAGTAGCGGTCGAAGATGTGCGGCAGCGCGTCCGGCGTGATGCCGTTGCCCGTGTCGCGCACGTCGAAGGACACCTCGCCGCCGCGCATCACCGCCTTGACCGCCAGCGTGCCGCCCGGCGGGGTGAACTTCACGGCGTTGCCCAGCAGGTTGCCCATCACCTGGAGCACGCGGCTGCGGTCGCACTTCACGCGCAGCCCCTCCGTGGGCAGGTCCGCTTCCAGGTGCAGCCCCTTGGCCTCCGCCAGCGGCCGGATGGCCTCCAGCGCCTCCGTGGCCAGCGCCACGGCGGTGTGCTCGCCCAGTTCCAGCGGCAGGTGCCCGGCCTCCAGGCGGCCCCAGTCCAAGAGGTCGGAGATGAGCCGCGACATGCGCTCGGCCGCGTCGTTGATGCGCGTGGCCTGCTTGGCCACCGCCTCGCCGCCCGGCTTGCCCGCCGTGCCGCGCAACAGCAGCGCCGCGCCCAGCTGCACCACGCCCAGCGGGTTCTTCAGGTCGTGCGACACCACGGCGAGCAGGTCCTCGCGCGCGCGAGCGGCCCGGCGGGACTCACCCACCAGCCGCGCGTTGTCGATGGCCAGGCTCGCGCGCAGGCACAGGTCCTCCGCCAGCGCCAGGTCGTCCGGGCCGTAGCGGCGCCCGGAGCCGGAGCTCACGAACGTCACCGCGCCCAGCGTGTGGCCGCGCGCGCGCAGCGGGATGATCATGTACGAGCGCGCCTGCAACGCCTCCAGCATCGCCGGGTGCGCGGGCTCCGCCGCCGCCGCGCGCAGGAGCGACTCCGTCACCGCGGGCACCAGCTCCGGCTCGCCCGTGCGCAGCACGCGCAAGAGGCCCACCGGCGCGTCGTCGTGGACCTCCGTGCGCGTGGGCAGGCCCCGGGCGCGCTCCTGCTGCGTCGGGTCCAGGCACGCCACCGCCGCGCGGCCCACCCACGGGCCCTGCTCCAGCGCGTCCACCAGGCACCAGTCCGCCAGGTCCGGCACCGCCAGGTGCGCGAGCAGCGTGTACATGCCCTGCGGATCCGGCGGGTGCGTGAACAGCGTCGTCATCGCCTGGTAGAGGAAGGAGCGGCGGCGCTCGGCGGTCTCCACCTCCGCGCGCGCGGCCTGCTCCAGCTCCAGGGCGCGCGAATAGATGGCCTCCGCCTCCGTGAGCGCCCGCGCCGTCACCAGCACGGCCGGGGACGCGTCCGCGTCCGTGCCCAGCGGCGTGAGCACCAGCGCGTGCCGGCGGACGCCCTGCGCGCCCGGCCAGGGCGCCTCCACGGTGGTGGACTCCCGCAGCGTCACCACGCGGACGCGCGCGGCCTCCAGCGCCGTCAGCGCCTCGTGCGGCAGCCCCAGCTCGCTCCAGTGACGTCCCGAAAGCTCACCCGCCGCGCGGCCGAGCGCCCGGGCGCCCGCGGCGCTGCACGACACCAGCCGGCCCGTGCCGTCCAGGAGGTAGGCAGGGTCGGGGATGGCGGCGAAGACCGCTTCGTAGGCCGGGCCAGTCGTGGGAGCGCTCATCAAGAAAGAAGGGGCCGAGGGGTGCCCCAATTGGACCCGATATTGACACTCCGTACCAGGGTCGCCATTCCGGCCACGAACTCAGGCAAATGAATTTTGCTCAATCAACACTTCAGGGTGTCCGTACCCCAGGTTGTAGGAGCGCCAGCAGCCTGCGGGCGATCTGCCCGAGCGGCAGGACCTCGTGCGCCAGGTTGGCGCCCACCACCACGGCGGGCATGCCGTAGACGACGGACGTCGCCTCGTCCTGGGCAATCACCCGCCCGCCCGCCTGGTGCAGGTCCCGGATGCCGTCCAGGCCGTCCTGGCCCATGCCGGTGAGCACCACCGCCAGGGCCGTCTGCCCGTAGGCCCGCGCGACGGACCGGAACAGCCAGTTGGCGGAAGGCCGGAAGCCCTGGATGGGCGCGGCGCCGGACACCTGCGCGCGGTGGTCCTGGGTGACGCCCAGGTGCTTGTCGTCCGGGGCCAGGTACACGGTGCCGGGGGTGAGCGGCTCGCCGTCCTCGGCCACCTTCACCCGCAGCTTCGTGGCGGTGCCCAGCCACGTGGCCAGGCCGTTGCCGAAGCCCAGCGCGATGTGCTGCACCAGCAGGATGGGGGGCGGGGGCGTGGCCTGTCCGCCCAGGTCGGACAGGATGCGGTAGAGCGCGGCGGGGCCTCCGGTGGACGCGGCCATGGCCAGCACGGCGGGCGCGCGGAAGGCGGGGGTGGGCGTCGTCTCCTGGTGGGGCGTGGGCGTGGCGGCGCGGTCCGGCCAGCGGCGCACCACCTTCACCTGGGCCATGGCCTTGAGCGTGTCGCGCAGCCGGCGGCTGTCCGCCTCGAAGTCCGGGGACTCCGGGCCCACCGGCTTCTGGAGCACCGCCAGCGCCCCGGCCCTCAGCGCGGCCATGGACGTCTGGATGTCGCGCTCCACCAGCGTGGACACCACCACCACGGGCGTGGGCACCTCCGTCATGATGCGGCGGGTGGCGTCCAGGCCGTCCATGCGCGGCATCTGGATGTCCATGGTCACCAGCGCGGGCTGCAGCCGCTGGCACAGGTCCACCGCCTCCAGGCCGTCCTTGGCCTCGCCCACCACGGCGAGCGCCGGGTCGGTGCGCAGGATCTCCACCAGCAGCCGCCGGGCGGTGGGCGAGTCCTCGGCCACCAGGATGCGCAACGGTTCGGTCTTCATAGCAGTCGCCTCAGCGTCTCCAGCAGGCTCGTCGGATCAAACGCGCTCTTCACGATGTAGGCGCTCGCGCCGGCCTGCAGCCCGCGCGCCTTGTCCTCGGGCTTCTCGCGCGACGTGACGAGCACCACCGGCACCCGCCCGAAGCGCGGCGATGCGCGCACGGCCTCCGTCACCTGGAAGCCATCCATGCGCGGCATCTCCACGTCCATCACCATCGCGTCCGCGCCGCCCGCCTGGAGCCGCTCCCACGCCTCCGCGCCGTCCGCGCACGCGGTGACGTCGTAGCCGGCGCCCTCCAGGATGCTCTGCTCCAGCATGCGCGTCGTGGGCGAGTCGTCCGCCAGCACCACGCGCCGGCGCGCGGCCTGCTCCTTGGGCGTGGGGAAGAAGTGCGCGGAGGGGCGCCCGCCCGCGGCCCGCACCAGCGACGCGGGGCTGAGCAGGAGCGCCATGCGCCCATCCGGCATCACCGCCGCGGCGGCCACGTGCCGCGCCCGCTTCACGCGGCTGCCCAGGGAGCGCACCAGCACCTCCTGCTCCGCGATGACTTCATCCACCACCAGCGCCGCCTGCGCGGTGCCCGCCGACAGCACCACCGCGGACGGCCGCGCCTTGGGGGGCCCCGCCGGCAGGTCCAGCACGGCCGCGAGCGACGCCAGCGGCACCAGCGCGTCCGGCGTCACCCAGGACATGCGGCCCTCCACCTCGCGCACGTCGGAAGGCGACAGGCGCAAGAGCCGGTCCACGCCCTCGCTGGCGAGCGCCAGCGTCTGCCCGCCCACCGCCACCAGCAGCACGCGCAGGGTGCTCAGGGTGAGGGGCACGTCCAGCGTGAAGCGGGTGCCCTGGCCCGCCTTGAAGGCCACCTCCACGCTGCCGCGCAGGGCCTCCACCTGGGCCCTCACCACGTCCAGGCCCACGCCCCGGCCGGACACCGCCGTCACCTTCGCCGCGGTGGACAGGCCCGGCAGGAACACGAGCCTGGCCGCCTCCTCGTCGTCCTCGGGCACTTCCAGGCCCCGGGTCCGGGCGCGCTCGCGCAGGGCCTCCAGGTCCAGGCCGCGCCCGTCGTCCTCCACCGCCACCTCCACCCGGCTGCCGCGAAGCCGCGCGGACAGCACCACGCGGCCCTCCTCCGGCTTGCCGTGGCGCACGCGCTCCTCCGGCGCCTCCAGGCCGTGCGCCACCGCGTTGCGCACCAGGTGCAGCAGGGGCTCGCGCAGGGACTGGAGCAGGGAGCGGTCCAGGTCCAGCCCGCCGCCGTGCACCTCCATGCGCACGCGCCGGCCCAGGCCGTGCGCCACGTCGCGCGCGGCGCGCTCCAGGCCGGTGCAGCCCTCCTCGAAGGGGAGCATGCGCGAGCGGCGCACCTCGTCATCCAGGCCGGTGGAGGACTGGAACAGCGCGCGGCGGTCCTGCGCCAGCACGCGCGCCACCCGCGCCAGCTCCAGCTCCACGCGGCGCAGCGTCGTCTCGGACTTCGTGCCGCGCACCGTCTCGCGCAGCCCGGCCACGTCGTCGCGCAGCGCCTCCAGGGACTCGGCGTGGCCCTCCAGGCGCAGCATCGCCACGCGCAGTTCGCCGCTGCGGCCCAGCAGCGCGTCCAGCTTCTGCCCGGACACGCGCACCGGCAGCGTCTCCCCGCTGACCTGCGCGGGGACGGGAAGCTCCGGCTCGGCCTCCTCGCTGGCGGGGGGCTGCGAGGGCTTCGGGGAGGGGCCCGGCACGGGCGCCGGGGCCTGGGGCGGCAGGCCGTGCGCGGCCTGCTCCAGCTGGGGCAGCAGCGCCTCCAGCGGCGAGCCGGCCAGCTCCTGGCGCGCCGCCAGCCTGCGTCCCGCGTCGTCCAGCGCGTCCACCGTGGCGAAGCACAGCTCGAAGAGGTCCGGCGTGGGCGTGCGCCCGTGGATGAGCGGCTCCAGCACCTCCTCCATGCGGTGGCAGGCGTTCTCCACCATGGCGGCGCTGGCCGCGCGCGACGCGCCCTTCACGCTGTGCAGCGTGCGCAGCAGGCCGGGGATGAGCTCCTTCGCGCGCGCCGGGGCCTGCTCCAGCGCGAGCAGGTCCCGGTTGAGGGACACCACGTGCCCCTCCAGCTCCTCCAGGAACGAGTCCAGCAGTGCCTGCGCCAGCCTGTCGCGATCCATGGGTTAGCGCCCGAACTCCCCGAGCAGCCCCTTGAGCTTCTGGCCCATGGCGTTGATGTCCTGCATCGCGCGCTCCGTCTGCCGCGACGAGATGAGGCCCTGCTGCGTGGCCTGGTTCACGTCGTGCATCGCCTGGCGGATCTGTCCGATGCCGGTGGCCTGCTGGTTGGCGGACGCGGCGATCTGCGCGGCCGTGAGCGACGCCTGCGTGAGCAGGTCCGCAAGCTGCTGGATGGTGGTGCCCGCCTCCGTGACGACGCGGGTGGCGGCGGACACGCTCTTGGTGCCCTCCTCCGTGGTCATCACCGCGCCGTGGGTGGCCTTTTGAATCTGGCCAAGAATCTGGCGCACCTGCGCGGTGGCCTTCTTGGACTGGTCCGCCAGGGCCTTCACCTCGGAGGCGACGACGGCGAAGCCGCGGCCGTGCTCACCCGCGCGGCTCGCCTCGATGGAGGCGTTGAGCGCGAGCATGTGCGTCTGCTCGGAGATGTCGTTGACGGTGGTGATGATGTCGCCAATGGCCTGGGCCTGCTCGGCCAGGGCGAGGATGCGCGACGCGATGGACTCCACCTGGTCGCGCACGGCGCCCATGGAGGAGACGGCCTCCTCCACGGCGCGGCGGCCGGAGCGGCCCACCTCCTCCGAGTGCCGGGCGGACTCGCTCACCGCGCGGGCGCGGCCGGCGGCCTCCTCCGACGTCTTGGTGATCTCCTCGATGGTGCTCACCGTCTCCGTGACGGCGGTGCCCTGCTCCTGGGCGCCGGCCACCTGCTCGGTGGTGCTGGCGAGGATTTCAGAGGACGCGCCGGCCAGCTGGTTGACGAACTCCGCCACGGTCTTGAGGGTGTGCTCGCGCTGCTCGGCCTGCTTCGCCAGCTGCACCTCCGCTTGCTGGCGGCGCTCCGCCATGGAGTTGAAGGCGCCGGCCAGGTCGGCCATCTCGTCCTTGCCGCGCACGTCGATGCGGTGGGTGAGGTCGCCCTTGCCCAGTTGCTCCGCGCCGAAGGTGAGCTTGCGCAGGGGGTCGGTGATGCCGCGGGTGATGACGAAGCTGCCCACGCCCACGATGGCCAGGCCCAGCAGGGTGCCCAGCGCCAGCACCCAGAGGCTGCGCTGCGCGGCCTGGGTGGCGGCGTCGGAGTACTGTTTCCAGCGCTCCTCCTCCGTGTCGCGCATCTCATAGATGGTCTCCCGGATGCTCTCCATCTCCCTCTGGCCGCGGTTGGTCTTCACGATGGCCTGGGCCGCCTCGAAGCCCTGCTCACGGCGGACGCGGATGGTCTCCGCCAGCTCGTCCAGCTTGTTCAGGACCAGGGGCTCCAGCTTCGCGAAGCGCGCGCGCTGATCCGGGTAGCGGGCCATCGCCGGGCGCAGGGCGTCCAGGTCCGTGCGCAGCTCGGCCAGGGCGTTCTGGTACGGGCGCAGGTAGGTCTCTTCACCAGTGAGGATGAAGCCGCGCTGGCCCGTCTCCGCGTCCACGATGAGCGCGCGCACCTCGCGCAGCAGCTTGTAGTTGTTGTGGGCCTCCAGCAGGCCCTCGGTGGTGGTGGTGAGCTGCTGGGCGCCCTGGAAGGCCACGCCCGCGATGATCAGCAGCACCAGCAGGGACAGCCCGAAGCCCAGCGCGATGCGATTCCCGATGCTCATGCGACTCCTTCTTCGGAAAGCTCGAACACGAGACGCTCGTCGCCGAGGAGGGCCTCTCCCTCCAGGACGAGCGTTCCGTCGGGGCTGACGCCGGACACCAGCGCGCCCGCTTCCTCTTCCAGGGAGGGGGGCGCGGGCAACAGCTCCGTGCCCGTCAGCAACGCCACCTCCATCACCTCATCCGTGCGCAGGCCCAGCTCCGCGCGGGCCGTGCCCACCACCAGCACGGGGCCGGTGCCCTGCGACGCGGGCCGGCCGAACAGGGGCGCCAGCTCCACCACGGGCAGCACCTCCCCGCGCAGCAGCGTCAGGCCGCGCAACAGCGGCGGCGCGCCCGGCAGCGGGGTGAACTCCGGCGCGCGCATGACCTCCAGGATGAAGCGCGACTCCAGCGCGTACGTCTGGCCCGCGGCCTGGAAGCGCACCATCTCCCGCTGGCTGCCGGGCAGCACGGGGATGACGGGCGGGCGGGCCAGGGAGCGGGCGCGGGCGTCGAGCGCGTCGCTGGCCGCTTCGTCGGTGAAGGCGTTGCGCGCCTCGGTGGCGCGCTCCAGCGCCTCCAGCCGGGCCCGGGCCTTGTCCCAGTCGATGATTCCTTCGCGCTTCGGCATCAGCTCGCGTCTCCGCCTTCCATCCGCTCCAGGCGCCGCCACTCCGCGCGGGCCACGTCCGCCAGTGCTCCGGCCCGCTCACCTTCCGCCAGGGGCACCAGCGCCTCTGGCGGCAGCTTCCGGCACAGCCCTTCCGCCTCGCGGTAGGCCCGGGCGGCGGCGGCGGTCTGGTCCTGCCGGCGCAGCACGTGGCCCAGGAGCAGGTGGCCCACCGCGAGCCCCGGCTCCAGGTAGAGCGCCTGCCGGGCGGACTTCTCCGCGTCGGCCAGCCGCGCCTGACCCAGCAGCAGCAGGGCCTCCAGATAGCGCAGACCGGCGACCAGTGGGTGACGAACAGCGGCCTCCCCGCAGGCGAACACCGCCGCGCGGGGCTCCAGGTTGGCCAGTGCACGGACCGCGGCCAGCGCCTCCTCCGGGTCGGCCGATTGGGCCCCCGCCCGCCGTGCCCCCTCGCGCCAGTCGCCCCGGGCCAGCGCCTGGCGCACGGTCTCCAGCGCCTCCACGCTCAGCGGGAAGCGGGGCCGGGTCCCGGTCCCGGTCCTGGCCGCGGTGCCACCGGAGACGGGCCTGGCGCCCGACCCAGGCGTGCCGCCACCATGAGGCCCCGCTCCCGACGCGGGAGCACCGGAGCCGGAGGGCCCGGTTCCCCAGGGCGCGGAAGCCCCCGGGAGGGAGCCGTCGGCTCCGAAGGTCGGAGGCATCCCCGGCGCGGCCCCGCTGGAGCCCCCCGCCGGGGACGGCCGGGCCCGAGGCTCCAGCGTCGCGGGGAACGCTCCTGAGCCGGTGCGCCCCGTCCCCTGGGGCCCGGTGGGAAAGGGCGTGCCGTCCGCGCGCAGCGGCGCCAGCGGCTGGAGCGGAACGAAGTGCCCCGCGTTCGCGCCGGCCAGGGGCTTGCGGTACAGCACGCCCCACTCGGTGAGGACCGGCTCGAACGGCGCGTAGTCGCCCAGCGGCGGATCCGACGGCCCCGTGAACAGGTACCCGCCGTCATCCAGCGACGCGTGGAGCCTGCGCGCCACGCCCTCGATGGTGGCGCGGTTGAAGTAGATGAGGACGTTGCGGCAGAAGATGACGTCCAGCTGCCAGATGCCGCTCTCCGCCGAGGGCCACGTCTCCAGCGCCAGGTTGAGGTAGCCCAGCTGCACGTGGCGCTTCACGTCCTGCGACAGCCAGTAGAAGCGGCCCTCCTGCCGGAGGTGGGCGCGCATGCGGTCCGCGGAGGGGCCGCGCAGGGACCAGTCCGTGTAGCGGGCCTGCTGGGCGCGGCTGAGCGCCGTGCGCGACACGTCCGTCGCGCGCACCGTCATGTGCTCTTCCCAGCCCTCGGCCATCAGCAGCGCGGCGATGGAGTAGGGCTCCTCGCCGGAGGAGCACGCCGCGCTCCACGCGCGCACCAGGTGCTCCTGTCCCCGGCGCTCGCGCAATTCCGGCAGCACCACGCGGCGCAGGTGGTCGAAGTGCTCGTGGGTGCGGAAGAAGTACGTCTCCCCGATGGTGAGCTCGGTGAGCAGGTCATCGAAGAGCGCGTTGTCCAGCGCCACCTCATGCAGGTAGCGCGTGACGTCGTCCTTGTTGGCGCGGGCCATGGCGCGCTGGATGCCCTCCAGCGCGGCGGCCAGACAGCTGGGCGCGGCGAGCCCCGCGCGCTCCTCCACCAGGGCGAGCACTTCCTTGAAGCCCGGGGGGAGGACGCCGCCGATCAAGCGGGCTCCGGGAGGGCTCCCAGCGCGGTGTCCAGCTGCAGGGCTTCCGCCTGGGAGAGGAACGAGCGCAGGTCGTGCACGAGCACCAGCCCGTCCGGAAGCTTCGCGGCCCCGGCCACGTACCCCACGCCCGGCAGCTCCCCGGGGGACGCGTCCCATTCCCCGGGGGCGACGATGAACAGCCCTTCGGCCCGGTCCACGCGCAGCGCCACGTGTCGGCCCCCGGCGGAGGCGACGATGAAGTGGTCCATGGGGGACAGGGGGCGCGCGGGGTGGCGGAAGCGGCGGCGCAGGTCGAGCACGGGCAGCAGCTCCCCGCGCAGGTTGAGCAGGCCCTCCACCACGTCCGGGGCCCGGGGCAGGGGCGTGAGGCGCGCGGCGCGCACCAGCTCGCGCACGTCCTCCACGGGCAGCCCGTAGCGCTGCCGCTCCAGGGTGAACAGCAGGACTTCCTGTGGGCGTGCCTCCGAAGGGGGATTCATGGATGCGCGTCGCAGGCTACAGGAGGCCAGCCACCCTGGGGATTCAGGATGTTGGCCCGTCTTCCAGCAAACGCTCCACGCCGGGTGGGAGCGGTCCGACCTGTAGCCAACGCCCGGCGGAACGCCTGGAGTCCCGCGAGGAAACGCTTTTTCGCCCGGGCCGTCCTCAGAGGACAGTCGCCAGCCGGCATGGGGCCGGGCATCGTGAGGCACATGGTTCAGCACGTCATCGTCGTGGGCGCGGGCCCCGGAGGCCTGACGGCCGCCATCAACCTCGCGGGGCAGGGCTTCCGGGTCACCGTCGTGGAGAAGGACGCGGTGCCCGGCGGCCGGATGAAGGGCCTGACGCTGGGGCAGGACAGCGAGTACGCGCTGGACACCGGCCCGTCCATCCTCCAGCTGCCCGGCATCCTGAAGCAGATCTTCTGGCGCGCGGGAAAGCGGCTGGAGGACTACGTCACGCTGGTGCCGGTGGACCCGAACACGCGCGTGCACTTCTGGGACGGCACGCACCTGGACACGCGGCGCGACCTGGAGCGGATGGGCCAGGACCTGGAGACGTTCGGCGCGGGCAAGGGGCGCGCGCTCCAGGAGTGGATGGAGGACGGGCGCAGGAAGTACGCGCTCGCGTACGAGAAGTTCATCTGCACGAACGCGGGCAGCCTGGACTACTACGCGCCCTGGCGCCTGGCGCCCACGCTGCGCTTCAAGCCGTGGCAGACGCTCTACAAGCAGCTGGACTCGTTCTTCCACGACGACCGGATGACGTACGCGCTGGCGTACCCGTCGAAGTACCTGGGGCTGCACCCGACGACGTGCTCGTCGGTGTTCAGCGTGATTCCGTTCATCGAGCTGTGCTTCGGCGTGTGGCACGTGCAGGGCGGCTTCCGGGAGCTGGCGCGCGGGATGATGAGGTGCGCCCAGGACCTGGGCGTGACGTTCCGCATGGGCACGGCGGTGGAGCGCGTGCGCACGGAGGCCGGGCGCGCGGTGGGCGTGAAGCTCGCGAGCGGCGAGGAGCTGGACGCGGACGCGGTGGTGGTGAACGCGGACCTGGCCTACGCGGCGCAGAAGCTGCTGGCGCCGGAGGTGCGCGAGGGCAGCCGGCTGACGGACGCGGCGCTGGAGCGGGCGAAGTATTCGTGCAGCACATTCATGGCGTACTACGGCCTGGACACGACGTACGCGGACCTGCCGCACCACCTCATCTACCTGTCGGAGAGCGCCAGGCGCACGGACAGGGACGCGCTGGAGGACCGCACGGTGGACGTGGACGACCCGCCCTTCTACGTGTGCAACCCGGGCGTGACGGACGGCTCGGGGGCGCCGAAGGGGCACTCCACGCTGTACGTGCTGGTGCCCACGCCCAACACGGCGCGGCCGGTGGACTGGGCGAAGACGGAGGCCACGCTGCGCGAGCGCATCCCGAAGATGCTGGAGAAGGTGGGCATCAAGAACCTGCGCGAGCACGTGAAGGCGGAGCGCTACTTCACGGCGGAGACGTGGCGGGACGACTTCAACGTGTTCCGGGGCGCGGTGTTCAACCTGTCGCATACGTGGATGCAACTGGGCCCGCTGCGGCCGCGAGTGAAGAACGCGCAGGTGGAGGGGCTCTACTTCGTGGGCGGCGGCACGCACCCGGGCAGCGGGCTGTTGACCATCATGGAGAGCGCGAACATCGCGGCGGACTACCTCACGCGCGAGGCGGGCAAGGGGCCGCTGAAGGGCTGGCCGTACGTGCCGCCCATGGAGGACGCCGGAGAGCAGGCGCCGCCCGGGCCGCGGATGGCCCGGAGCGGCTGAGGGGCGAAGCGTCAGACGGCGCCGGGGCGGCAGCTCACCTCCACGAGGATGCCGCCCGGGGCCCGGCAGTAGACGAGGGTGCCCCGGTTGTTGCGGATGACGTCGGACACCTCCAGGCCGTCGGCCTTCACGCGCTCCTGGAAGGCGAGCACGGGGGCTTCGGAGTCCTGGAGGAAGCCGACGTGGAAGTCCTCGGGGAAGACGTCGGAGTCGCGCTTGCGGCGCTGGAGGACGAGCACGAAGCCCTCCGTGCCGCCGAGGATGGCGATGGCGGGCGAGTCATGGTTCTTCGCGTGCGACGTGAAGCCGCAGTAGCGCGTGAAGAAGCGGGCGGTGGCCTGGACGTCGGGGACCTGCAGATCAAGGTGATTCAGCTTCATGGTGGGCCTCGCGAAGACACACGTGTGCCTTCGAAGGGCCGTGGGTCCTGAATCCCGAAGGAGACGGACAAGTGCTTCCACCATGGAAGTGACCGGGGCTCACCGAACCGGTCCGCCGTTTTTCGACCGGTGCGGAGGGTAATGCAATGGCAGACGGAAGGCCAGACTAGGACACGTACCGTTCCGCCAGCTCCGACACCTGCCCCGTCGCCTGGGCCACCGCGGTCGCCGCCTCCTGCGTCGTCCCCAGCTGCCGCAGCGTCGCGGCCATCAGCTCGTCCATCTCGCTCACGGCGCCGAACAGCTGATCCACGCCCGCGTGCTGCTGCGCCACGGCTTCCGCAATCTGCCGCACCGCCGCCGCGGACTCGTGCGTCAGCTTGATGAGCTCCCGCAGCCGCTCGCCGCTCTTGCGCAGCGGCACCAGCGCCGCCTCCACGCCCTCCGAACTCTTGTCCGCCGTGACGACCGCCTCGCCCGTCGCGGCCTCCATGCCCTCCAAGAGCCCGCGCACCTGGCCCGTCGCCTTGATGGACTGATCCGCCAGCTCGCGCATCTGCCGCGCCACCACCGCGAAGCCCCGGCCCTGCTCGCCCGCGCGGCTCGCCTCGATGGCCGCGTTGATGGCCAGCATGTGCGACTGGTCCGCCAGCGACTTCACCACCTCCGACACCCGGCCCACCTCGCGGGCGCGCGTGCCCAGGTCCACCACCTGCTGGTTCAGCCCGTGCGTCAGGCCTCGGATGTCCGCGAGCCCCTGCTCCGTGCCCGCCAGTGACTCCTCGCCCAGCCGGCCCATCGCCGCGGCGCGCTCCGCCACCTGCAGCACGCTCCCCGCGCGGGTGGCCGCCAGCTTCGACATCTGCTGGATCTCCTGCGCCGTGGTGCGCGCCTGGTGGATGGCCGCCGCCTGCCGCGACAGCGTGCGGTTCTGCTGGTCGCTCGCCTCCGTCAGCCGCGTGCCCGCCTTCGCCAGGTGCCCCGCCGACGAGCTCAGCGCCCGGGGCAGCTCCTGCAACTGCTCGTAGAGGAGCCACGTGCGCGCGGACAGGTCGCCCAGTTCATCCGTGGACACCCACTGCGGCGGCGCCGCGCGGCCCTCCACCAGCGCGTCCAGCGACGCACCCACCGCCTTCGCGCCCTGCGCCAGCCTGCGCGCCGCCCACGCCGCGGTGAAGATGGCGCCCAGCGCCGCGAACCCGCCCAGGAGCGCCACCGGCAGCGTCAGGTCCCGCTGCAACGGCTGGATGCGCGCGCGCACCCGCGCCGCGCCCCGGTACTCGCCCGACAGCTCCAGGTCGTCCGCCAGCGACGACAGGTTCTTCTCCAGCCGCAGCTGCAACGTCGCGATGCTCGTGATGCACGTGATCAGCAGCGCGGACACGACGATGGCCGGCAGGAACCAGCTCTGCCGGGGCAGGAACAGGCCTTCGCCAGGGGGCCGCTCGTGCGGCGCGCGGCGGAACGCCTCCAGCGTCACCGCCGCCAGCGCCTTCTCATAGAGCATGTACATGATGGGCGCGCTGAAGAGGCCCGCGCTCATCGCCACCGCCACGCCCACCAGGATGACGCGCGGCGGACGGTCCAGCGCCAGGCCAATGGCGCCGTTGAAGAAGATGCCGCCCAGGAACCAGCCCGCCTGCGCCTCCACGAACGTGAGCACGCCCGGCAGCCGCAACAGCCGCCCCAGCCGCTCCGCTGGCCCCACGTCCTCCCGCAGCGCATGCCGCAAGAGCGCCCCCACCGCCCCAATGGGCACCACCAGCGCCAGCCCACCAATGACGATGGGGGTGACGACCCCCAGCACGAACCCCACGCTGCTCGCGTCCACGTCCAAGAGCTGGATGTCGACGTAGATGGCCGGCGCCACCGCCACCGTGACGACCAGCGTGCGCAGCAAGAGCAGCTTGAAGAGCAGCGCCTGGGTCGAGAGGGGCGAAGGCTGAGTCATCGGCGGACGTGTCCGGGAGGGTCACTCCAGACTGAGGGGGAAGCGCGGGGGCGTCAATGCAACGTCCGCTTCTTGTGCCGCAGACTCCCGGGTCTTCGTGAATAGCAGGGACGCAGCGGGTAGGGCGGGCAGCGCGGGTGTCGTTTCCGCGTGCGCCGAGCACTGTCCACTGTCTGACATTTCAGGTTGTGACAGTCACGTCACACCCAAGGAGGGCAGCCGTGCGGACGGGCCCGCACCACCGCCAGCTGTCGCGGGCCCGCGACGTGCGCACGTTGTCCTCCACAACGATTCACACACCGACGTCAGGAGGACGCCATGGGCGAGTGGACTGACAAGGCCAAGGGCAAGGTGAAGGAAACCGTGGGTGTCGCGACCGGCGACCGTTCGCTGGAAGCCGAGGGCAAGGCGGACACGGCCAAGGGCAAGATCAAGGGCGTGGTCGAGGACGTGAAGCACGCCATCAAGGACGCGGTCGACGACCGCGATGCCCCGCGCCGCGACGCGGATCCGTATCACCGCTAGCGACCGCTCACTGCTTGAAACCGTTCGGGCCGCGGAAGCCAGTGCTTCCCGCGGCCCGAGCTGTCTTCAGCGGGTGCTGCTCACTGCCGCAGCTTCTCGCAGGGACACGCCACCTCCAGGAAGGTGGTGGACTTGCCGCTGAGCATCACCCAGAGACAGCGCAACACACAGGCTGTTCCGAACTCCCGGTAGATGAGTCCCAGGTTGGCAACCACCTCACGTCCGGTGATGACCCCGCGCATGTCCCGCTCCCTTGCTTCCTGCCGTCCGACCCGCCGCCCATGGCCTCGTGAGAGGCCGGGAAGACGTCTCTGCAAAGGGCTGGCCGAACCCAGGAGCGCGCTCCCATTCCCCGCAGTCCACCCGTGAACGTCCCAAGCGCCTGGAACGACGGCCCTGAACGCCCGACTGCCCCGGAGTCCTTGAACGAAGCGGTGCCGCGCCCTGAAAACGTTACAGCGCGGGGCTCCGGCCGGAGGAAGGGCAGCCTGTCCGCATGCCCTGGTCCGGTGTCCTGCCGGGCTTCGCCGCTCGCGTGCCCCGCTGCCCTGCTGTGGACGTGGCGTCCTCGCAAGACGGGTGGCACATCCACCGACCCGGCTGAATGTATGTCCATGAGGGCCCGCGTGAGGCGGATGCCCCCTGAGCCGTGCGTTGGATGTTTCAGCCCGGGTGCGTGAGCCGCCAGGTCGCCACGCCCCGGAGGCCCGCGCGGCGCGTCCAAGCGGTGAGGTGGTGGAAGGAAGGGAGTCGACATGCGACCGAACGTGTCTTCCAGCAGAAAGGGTCTGCCCCTGCTCTCCGAAGGTCTCCCCCGCGCCCAGCGGGGGTTGCGGCGGGTGGCGGTGGGGTTGGACTTCTCCCTGCAATCCGAGTTCGCGCTGGCCCGCGCGCTGCGGCTCCCGCTGGCGCATGGCGCGGCCTTCAGCGTGCTGCACGTCAGCCCCCCGCTGGACGGCCACCAGGGGCCGGACGGGACGGTGGCCTGCGAGCGGTGCTTGCGCAGGTCGGTGACGTCCGCGGCGAAGCGGCTGCGGCAGCGGCCGGACGTGGACGTGCGCGAGGAGCTGCGCACCGGTGACGCGCCGCACGTGGTGGCGGAGCTGGCGAAGGACCAGGGCGTGGAGGTGCTGGTGGTGGGCCGGCCCCACCCGGCCTTTCCGCTGAAGCCGCTGCCGGACAACTCCCTGGTGCTGCGGCTGGTGCGGGAGGTGGACGCGTCCGTGCTGGTGGTGATGCCGCACCCGGGCCGCGTCTACCACCGGCCCCTCGTCGCGGTGAACTTCTCGCGCGAGTCCCGGCGAGCGCTGGAGTTGACCATGCGCCTGTGCCCGGCCTCGACGCCCATCGAGGTGCTGCACGTGGTGGACCTGCGCGCGGAGGAGGAGGCCCTGCGCCACCAGGACGGCCACCTGACGCAGGAGTTCCAGCTGCGGCAGGAGCGCGAGGACGCGGCGCGCAGGGCGCTCGGGCGCTTCCTGGCGCCGTACCGCGAGACGGGCCGCGTGATGGAGAGCCGCCTGCGCTTCGGGGACCCGCGCGAGTGCATCCTCGCGGAGGCCTTCGAGCGGGAGTCGGACCTGCTGACGCTGGGCATGTCCTCCGCGAACCCGCCGTCCGAGCTGGCCGAAGGCGTGCTGCGGCGCTCGCACTGCGACGTGCTCATCTCCCGGCACGCCGCCCCGCCCGCCGCCCTGCCGGACGGGGGGAACATCCCGGCTTCCTGAAAGCAGGGAAGTCCAGCGCGGCGGCCAGCGTGGCGTTATGAGGGGCGGCACCTTGCCACCTCCCACGCCGTCGACACCGCCTTCGCTCCGTGCCCGCCTGAAGAACGCGGGCGTCCTCTTCAAGCAGCTGCCGGGCACCTTCCGCCTCTTCTGGCGGGCGAGCCCCCGGGGCGCGGTGGTGCTGGGCGCGCTCACGCTGGTGGCGGCGGTGCTGCCGGCGGGCATCGCGTGGGTGGGCAAGCTCATCGTGGACACGGTGGTGGCCGCGGCGAAGGGCGACGCGGCGGCGCACTCGCGCGTGCTGGGGCTCGTGGCCACGGAGTTCGCGCTGATGATCGCCTCCGCGGTGGTGGACCGGGGGCTCACGCTCACGAAGGACCTGTTGCGCGCGCACCTGGGCAACCTGCTCAACGAGCGCATCCTCCAGAAGGCGCTGGACCTGGAGCTGCGGCACTTCGAGGACTCGGACACCTACGACAAGATGCAGAACGCGCGGCGCGAGGCGAACGCGCGCCCGCTGTCGCTGGTGATGCAGGCGTTCAGCATCGTGCGCAACGTCATCACCCTGTCCACCTACGCGGTGCTGCTCGTGGCGCTGTCTCCGTGGAGCGTGGCGGTGCTGCTGCTCGCGTCCATCCCCGCGTTCATCGCGGAGGCGCGCCTGGCGGCGGAGGGCTTCCGGCTGTACTCGTGGAGAGCGCCGGAGGGCCGCAAGCTCAACTACCTGGAGTGGATCCTCACGCGCGACAGCACCGTGAAGGAGGTGAAGCTCTTCGGGTTGGGGCCGCTGGTGCTGGGGCGCTACCGCACGCTGTTCCAGAAGTTCTTCGCGGAGGACCGGGCGCTCGCGCGCAAGCGCATGGTGTGGGGCCTGGGGCTGGGCCTGCTGTCGCTGGCGGCCTTCTACGGCTGCTACCTCTTCGTCGCGAGCAAGGCCGCGTCCGGCGGCATCTCCGTGGGCGACATGGTGCTGTACCTGGCGGTGTTCCGGCAGGGGCAGGCCGCGTTCCAGGGCATCCTCACCAGCGTGGGCTCCATGTACGAGGACGCGCTCTTCATGAGCAACCTCTTCGCCTACCTGGACATCCCCACGGTGGCGAGCGCGCCCCGGGCCCTGCCCGCCGTCTCGCCGCCGCGCGGACGCACCAACGCCATCGAGCTGCGCGACGTGTCCTTCCGCTACGCGGGCAAGGACGCGTGGGCGCTGCGCAACGTGTCGCTCACGCTCAAGCCCGGCCAGAAGCTGGCGCTGGTGGGGGAGAACGGCGCGGGGAAGAGCACGCTGGTGAAGCTGCTCTTGCGCATGTACGAGCCCACGGAGGGCGCCATCCTCTACGGCGGCGTGGACACGGCGCGGATGGACGCGGACGACCTGCGCGGCCGCTTCGGGGCGGTGTTCCAGGACTTCGTGCGCTACCAGTTCAGCGTGGCGGAGAACATCGGCCTGGGCCACGTGCCCGCGCTGGAGGACCGGCCCGCCATTGAACGGGCGGCGGAGCAGGGCGGGGCCAACACCGTCATCGCGACGCTGCCGTCGCAGTACGACACGATGCTGGGCGGCTGGTTCGAGAAGGGCCAGGAGCTGTCCAGCGGCCAGTGGCAGAAGCTGGCCGTGTCCCGCGCCTTCATGCGCGACGACGCGGAGGTGCTCATCCTGGACGAGCCCACCGCCAGCATCGACGCGGAGGCGGAGCACGCCCTCTTCGAGCGCTTCCAGGCGCTGGCCGCGGACCGCATCGCCATCGTGATTTCGCACCGCTTCTCCACGGTGCGAATGGCGGATCAGATCGCCGTGCTCCACAACGGGACGGTGCAGGAGCTGGGCAGCCACGACGAGCTGATGGCGCTCGACGGGCGGTACGCGCACCTGTTCCGGCTGCAGGCGCGCGGCTACCGGGACTGAGGCTTCAGGCCTGGGCCTTGGCGCCGCCGGGCAGGTGGTCGCGGATGACGCCCAGGAAGTACGGCTTGCCGTAGTACTGGCTCATCTTCCCCAAGAGCTTCCCGTTGCGGAACAGCAGGAAGGTGGGGATGCCGAACAGGCCGAAGCGCGTGGCCAGGGCCTCGTGCTCGTAGGCGTTGACCTTGACGACGCGCATGGGGGCGCCGTCCAGCTCCTGGAGGAGCTCGGGTTCGGCGGCCGCGTAGATGTCGCAGTTCGGGCAGCCGGGGCCCCAGAAGTCCACGACCACCAGCTCGTCTCGGGGTTCCATGACGAGCGAGTCGAAGGTCTCGGTCGTCGCCTCGATGCTTACGGGATGCGCCATGGCCTCCCTCTTAACGCCCGGGGGACCGGGCTTCCATGCAGGCTGCCAGCCCCGGGGGCAGGCGGACAGGAGGGATGGAGGGGGCGGGCGTGTCAGGTTGTCCAGATATGTCTACAGGCGTCGGGTGGACGAAACCCGACATGCACGCTGCGCTCGGGGGCCCAGGCACCATAAGGTGCGAGCCCTGGTGGCAGTCGATGTCGTGGAGGGGTCATGCACGAGTGGTTGGAGGCACTGCGCAAGTCGGCGAAGGCGACCTCGGAGGGTGTGCAGGCGGAGGAGGTCCGCCGCGCGGAGACGGAGTGCGGCGTCCCGTTCCCGGAGGACCTGGCGGACCTGTATCAGGCGCTCAACGGCGGTGAGTTCCAGGGCGAGGTGCGGCTGTACCCGCTGCGTGGCGGCGAGGGTGCGCCCAGCGTCCTGGAGAAGAGCCGGCTGATGGTGGTGGGCCTGCCTGCCGCGGGCGTGTGGCGCTTCGGGTTGAAGGGGGCGCACCGACACCTGTTCGTCGCGCGCAAGTCCGCGATGGAGGAGCAGGGTGACGGTGGCGGGCCGCTGCCCGGCTGGGTGGAGGCGCTGGACGGGGACGATTGGGTCTTCGGCACCTGGGACGGCGAGAAGAAGGAGATGCGGCTGTACCGCACGCTCAAGGACATGCTCGAGGTGCTGATTCCGCCCGTCGAGGAGGTGGAGAGCTTCGGGGAGCGGACCTTCGCGCGCGCGATGAACGCCGTGCTCCAGGGCGCGCTGTCCGGCGCCGCGGCCGAGGCGGCGGACGAGGACGAGGAGGCGCCCGCGGGCCGTGGCCGCGACTACTCGAGCGACCTGGCCGCCCTGGCCCGTGAAGCGGGCGAGGACGAGGAGGCCGAGGTGTCCAGCGAAGAGGAGCTGGAGGCGGAGATGGCCGAGGACACCGGCGAGGAGGAGGCCCCCGAGCAGGAGGAGCTGTTCGAGGAGCCCGAGTCGAAGCGCCCCACCGCGAAGAAGGCCCGCCGCGAGAAGACCGCCCCTGTCGCCACGGAAGCGCCGTCCGGGCCCGCCCGGAAGAGCGCCGCGAAGAAGGCCGCGGCCACCGGAGCGGAGGCGCCGAGCGAAGCCGGCCCCACCGGGACGGGAGCGCGTAAGGCGGCTGGCAAGAAGGCCGCCGCGAAGAAGGCCGCGCCCGTGCGTGGGGCCGCGAAGAAGGCCACGGGCAAGGCCGCCGCGAAGAAGGCCGCGCCCGTGCGTGGGGCCGCGAAGAAGGCCACGGGCAAGGCTGCCGCGAAGAAGGCCGCCACCGCGAAGAAGGGCGCCACCGCGAAGAAGTCCGCCCAGAATCGCGGCGCTGCCGCGAAGAAGGGCGCCGCGAAGGGCGCTGCACAGAAGCGTGGCGCTGCCGCGAAGAAGGGCGCTACCGCGAAGAAGTCCGCCGCGAAGGGTGCCGCACAGAAGCGTGGCGCCGCCGCGAAGAAGGGCGGGGCCGCGAAGAAGACCACGGGCAAGGCCGCCGCGAAGAAGTCCTCGCGCCGCCGGTCCTGAGCCCTGCGGTGGCCAGGTGGGAACCCCACGGGGCTCCCACCTGACGACAAAGGGCGCGTCCCACGCACGGGGACGCGCCCTGTCTCTGCATCCGGCTTCGGACCCGGCTACCCCTCGGGCAGCAGGTCCGGCGACTGCGCGCGCGGGCCCGGCTCATCGGGCTGCGCGGTCAGCTCGCGCTCCTCTTCCTCCTCGTCGGCCCGGCCGAAGCGCTGGATCTGATCCGGCAGGATGTCCCGCGCATCCGCCTCTTCTTCCATGGGCGGCGACAGGGCCAGGTCCTGGTCCGTGATGTTGATCTCGTCCTCTCCGGTGTCCGGGTTCCGGTGGCGCAGCGAGGTGGACTCGCCCACATCCTCGTCTCCGAGCTTGTTGAACCGCATGGGGTCTCCTCGACAGGGACGGTTGAGAAAAGCTTTCCGTGTCCCCTCGAAAATGGGACTCCGGGACGGGAGCGGCAATCGCCGCCGCCCGCCTGCCTGCCGGGCCCGGCCCCTTCAGCGAGGAGCCGTCGGCGGCTGGCCGTCAGGGCTGCCGGGCTTCACCTCCAGCAGCACCATCCCCAGCGCGAGCACCCGGGAGAGCGTCTCGCGCACGGTGTAGCGCCAGGGGGTCGCCCGTCCCTCGTCCGCCGCCACGCCCCACGCGTCGATGCCCACCGAGTTGGCGATGAAGAGCGCCCGAGACAGGTGGAAGCGCTGCGTGACGAGCACCGCCCGGTCCGCGCCGAACACCGAGTGGGCCCTCAGGCAGCTGTCGTAGGTGGACAGCCCCGCCTCGTCGCCCAGCACCGCGTCCTCCGGCACCCCGCGCTCCAGCAGGTAGTTGCGCATGGCCCGCGTCTCGTTGTGGAAGGGCGCGGAGTTGTCCCCGCTCACCAGCAGCGACTGCACCTTGCCCTGCCGCCACAGCGCGATGGCCGCGTCCAGCCGCTGCGCCAGCACCGGGGACGGCACCGCGCCCGGCGCCAGCCCCGCCCCGAACACCAGGGCCACCGGGGCCTCCGGGGCCCCCGCCAGCGGCACGATGCGGCCCTGGTAGCGCAGGCGCACGAAGTGGGACAGGCCCAGCAGGACGGCCACGGCCAGCCCGAGCAGCCCCAGGCCCCTGCGTACCCACACCCTGGTCGTGCCGCCAGCCTTCATGGACCCCGCGAAACAGTCGGAAGGGGCCATTCTCTTCCGTCGCCCCCAGGGGGCAAAGCGCCATGGGCGGCCCGGAAGCGGGAACTGTTCACGCCCGCCCGGCCCCTGAACGGGCTCCAGGGGGGCCCGGTCCGGGGCACCCCGCCGTTGACCGGCCCCCGCCCCGCCTATATAGGGGGCCCGCCGTCCCTCATGGCCAGCCCGGGCTGTCACGGGGCGCGCGCCGCACGTCGTCCTAGAGGAGTTTCCGGTCCATGGCGTCCCTTCGCGACATCCGCAAGCGCATCCGCTCGGTGAAGAACACGCGGCAGATCACCAAGGCCATGAAGATGGTCTCCGCCGCCAAGCTGCGCAAGGCGCAGGACGCCATCCTCGCCGCCCGCCCGTACGCGCAGACGCTGGAGCAGATCATCTCCGAGCTGGCCGTGCGCTCCGCCGACCAGGAGCTGGCGCACCCGCTGCTCGCCTCCCGCCCCATCCGCCGCGTGGAGCTGCTGCTCCTCACGTCCGACCGCGGCCTCGCCGGCGGCTTCAACTCCAACGTCATCCGCCGCGCCAACCGCTACCTGTACGAGAACAGCAACCTCCAGGTGCGCGTCTCCACGGTGGGCCGCA
Source organism: Corallococcus caeni (assembly GCF_036245865.1). Lineage (NCBI taxonomy): Bacteria > Pseudomonadati > Myxococcota > Myxococcia > Myxococcales > Myxococcaceae > Corallococcus > Corallococcus caeni. The sequence goes on from NZ_BTTW01000002.1 coordinate 478,481, forward strand.
AGGGCAATGACTTCTTCCGCAACCGCGGCCAGTCCATCCGCAAGGACTTCGCCGGCCTGTACGCGACGCTGAACTACCGCTCCGCCGCCAACGTCGCGGAAGAGCTGGCCGCCGCCTTCCTCAACGACGAGGTCGACGCGGTCTACGTCGTCTACAACGAGTTCGTCTCCGCCATCACCCAGAACGTCGTCGTGTCGCAGCTGTTGCCGCTGCAGCCCGCCACGGCGAAGGCCGCCGCCGCGCCCACCCCGGAGACCGTGGCCGCCGCGCCCGCCCTGGTGGACTTCAAGTACGAGCCGTCCCGCCAGGCCGTGCTGGACCGGCTGGTGCCCCAGGCGGTCAACATCAAGCTGTACCGGGCGCTGCTGGAGAGCGTGGCCAGCGAGCAGGGCGCGCGCATGAGCGCCATGGAGAACGCCACCAACAACGCCACGGACATGATCTCCAGCTACACCCTGCTCTACAACCGCACCCGCCAGGCGGTCATCACCAAGGAGCTCATGGAGATCGTCTCCGGCGCCGAGGCCCTCAAGTAGTCCGCCTCCCGTCCGGTCGCACCCCCTCGGCTTCAGACGCTGGGCCCGATGCTTCGCGCTCCCACGAGCGCCGGGCACGGGCCCTTCGCCGTTCCAGGCTCCCCCCTTTGAGGCTCCCCAACGAGCAGGCGCGTCAGAGGGGAAGCGCAAGGGACTGGCGCTGGGGACACCGCTCCGCTAAGCGAGACTTACGTGCGCGGACCCGGGAGGCTTGACCCTGCCGGGCACCCCCCGGTAAAGGGGGCCCGCCCACACCCCTCTTTCGGGGTCGATTTCCTGACGGGCGGCGGCGCCCCGGCCGCTCGCCATACGAGACAAGGCAGAGGAGTCCCATGAGCGCTCAAGTCCCGACGACTGGCAGGATCACGCAGGTTCTCGGCCCCGTGGTCGACGTGGAGTTCCCGCCCGGCGGGCTCCCTGAGGTGTACGCCGCCCTCAAGCTGACCAACCCCAACCTGGGCGCGGAGAAGGACAACCTCACCATCGAGGTGGCTCAGCACCTGGGTGAGAACACCGTGCGCTGCATCGCCATGGACTCCACGGAGGGCCTGGGCCGCGGCATGCCGGTGAGCAACACGGGCGCCCCCATCCAGGTGCCGGTGGGCAAGGCCACCCTGGGCCGCATCATGAACGTCACCGGCGAGCCGGTGGACGAGATGGGCCCCGTGAACGCCACCGAGTACTGGCCCATCCACCGCGCGCCCCCTCCGTTCACGGAGCAGGACGTGCGCGTGCAGATGTTCGAGACCGGCATCAAGGTCATCGACCTGCTCGCCCCCTACACCCGTGGCGGCAAGATCGGCCTGTTCGGCGGCGCCGGCGTGGGCAAGACGGTGCTCCTGCAGGAGCTCATCCGCAACGTGGCCGTGGAGCGCGGCGGCTTCTCCGTGTTCGCCGGCGTCGGTGAGCGCACCCGCGAAGGCAACGACCTGTACCACGAGATGCAGGAGACCAAGGTCATCCAGACCGACAACCTGGAGAAGAGCCAGGCGGTCCTCGTGTACGGCCAGATGAACGAGCCGCCCGGCGCCCGCGCCCGCGTGGCCCTCTCCGCGCTGACCATGGCGGAGTACTTCCGCGACGTGGAGGGCCGTGACGTGCTCCTCTTCGTGGACAACATCTTCCGCTTCACCCAGGCCGGCTCGGAAGTGTCCGCCCTCCTGGGCCGCATCCCCAGCGCGGTGGGTTACCAGCCCACGCTCGCCACGGAGATGGGCGGCCTGCAGGAGCGCATCACCTCCACCACCAAGGGCTCCATCACCTCCGTGCAGGCCATCTACGTGCCCGCGGACGACCTGACGGACCCCGCGCCCGCCACCGCGTTCGCCCACCTGGACGCGACCACGGTGCTCAATCGCTCCATCGCGGAGCTCGCCATCTTCCCCGCCGTGGACCCGCTGGACTCCACCAGCCGCATCCTGTCCGCGGACGTGCTGGGCGCCGAGCACTACGCCGTGGCCCGCCGCATCCAGGGCATCCTGCAGCGCTACAAGGAGCTCCAGGACATCATCGCCATCCTCGGCATGGACGAGCTGTCCGAAGAGGACAAGCTGTCCGTGGCGCGCGCCCGGAAGATCCAGCGCTTCCTGTCCCAGCCGTTCTTCGTGGCCAAGGTCTTCACCGGCCTGGACGGCCGCTACGTGAAGCTCCAGGACACCATCCGCTCCTTCAAGGAGATCGCGGACGGCAAGCACGACGACCTCCCGGAGTCCGCCTTCTACATGGTCGGCTCCATCGAGGAGGCGCAGGAGAAGGCCCGCAAGCTGGCGGCGGCTTAAGGACACCCATGCGCCTGACCGTCGCGCTCGCCCTGCTCTTGTGTGTTGCCGCGCCCTCCGCCCTGGCGGAGGAGCGCGCCAGCCGGGCACGGGTGAGCGCGAACGGGCTCTACAGCGTCCGCACGGTGGACGTGGGCGTGGGGAAGTGCCGGCTGGAGATGCTCAAGGAGAACGGGCCCCTCTGGTCGGCGGACGTGTGCGTGGGGACGGTGGACGACCTGTACTTCGCCTCCAATGACGGGGAGAAGGTCTGGGTGCTCTACCCGCTGGTGGAGAAGGGCAAGCCGCCCCCCGGCAAGAAGAAGACGAAGGGCAGCGGCCTGGCGTGGGCGCGGGTGATGGTGGCGGCCCAGTTCGACCGCACCGGGCAGAAGCTCCAGGAGCGGCGGCTGACGGAGTTGATGACGACGAAGCAGCTGTCGGAAGTGCGGCAGATGGCCCACCACCTCAAGTGGCTGGAGGGCACCCTGGGCATCCCGGGCAAGGGCCCCCGCCTGACGGACGCCGGGGTGTTGGAGTTCGAGCCGGTGGGCGTGAAGACCCAGCGGCTGACTTTCTGATGCGGTAGTGCGGTAGCACGAGGACCTTCATGGCCAAGCTGACTGTCGAGATCGTCACCCCCGAGAAGCGCATCCTGTCCGTGCAGGCCGACGAGGCCATCGTGCCGGGCGGAGAGGGCCTGTTCGGCGTGCGGCCCGGCCACACGCCGTTCCTGTCGCTGGTGGAGCCGGGCACGCTCACCCTCATCGAGGCGGGCAAGCAGGACCGCTACTTCGTGGCCGGCGGCTTCGTGGAGGTGAGCAACGACAAGGTGCTGGTGCTGGCGGACGCCGCCGAGCACGTCACCGGCATCGACGTCGCGAGCGCCCGCCGCCGCATGGAGGAGGCCCAGGCGCGCCTCAAGGACCTGAACAGCGCGGACGCGCGCTACGCGCTGGAGCAGGCCGCGGTGCGCCGTGAGGCCGCGCGCATCGGCGCCGCCGAGTCCCGCTGAGGTCCCGCCCGCGCGTCCTGACCGGGCGCGCGTGAAGCACCGGAAGGGTGGAGCCGCGAAGCCCCGCGACCTGGGGCAGGCGCTCCACCCTTTTCGCGTTCCAGGGGCCGGACGGCGCATGATGCGGCGCTGTCATGAGCGCTCCTGAATCGCCCGTCCTGGAACTGTTCCACCGCATCGCGGATCCGCCGTCCGCCACCGCGCGCCGCTTCGTCACGGACCACGCGCTGGAGGACCGCGTGCGCTTCCGCAACCTCACCTACGAAGAGGTGGAGAAGGACTGGCGCGAGCGCGGCGGCCACACGTCCCCCGCGCTGTGGGACGGCGCGCGGCTGCATCAGGGCGCGGAGGCCGTGGTGGCGCGGCTGCTCGCGGTGGTCAACCTGGGCCGCGACGATTCGTGATCAGCGTGCATGCGCGCGCGTGGACGAAGTGAAGTCGCGCGCGTCAAGGTGAACACCTGAGCCCGTGGGCAGGGCACGCGCACGGCGCCTTGCGCACCCACGCGCGGCCACCCGTGCGTCCCTTTCGTTCCATGCGCAGCATTCGAAGTTGGACATGCACGCGTGCTCGCGCGTTTCAACGGGCTCGCCTGCTTGCTGAAACGCAGCGGGATGCGATAGCTACCGCGCCCCCGGTTGCGCCGTCGTTACGGCGAAGGAGGCGGACAGTGGCGACGCGCGCGGTGCAATCCAGCGGGACCTTTCTTGTCCAGCGCTCCACCGCATCCGTTCCGTGCACGTCAAGGCCCCATGATCGATCCGCCGTCGCGTCGCGCGCCCTCGCAGCGTTCATCTCGGTGCTCGTCCTTGGCTGAGGCTCGGGTAATCTCCGCCCCTCCGATGCCGCTGACTCCCGCAGACCGCCAGGACAGGTTCCATGCGGCATTTCTCGGGCTCGCCATCGGGGATGCGCTCGGCTTTCCGCTGAGGGGCATCCCCCCGGCGAGCCTGGCGCGGCTGCCCGGGCTGGCGGAGGACTTCGCGCCCCGGCCGCGCGGCAAGTTCGCCAAGGGCCAGTTCAGCGACGACACGCAGCTCCTGCTCGCGGCCGCGGAGAGCGTCATCCGCGAGGGCAAGGTGGACGGCCGCAGCGCGGCGGCGCACCTGGCGTGGCTGTGGCAGGAGGGCATCATCCTGCAGCCGCCGCGCAGCCTGTCCGAGGCGCTACAGCGGCTGTCGGGCGGCACGCCGTGGATGAGCGCGGGCGCGCCCCTGGGCACGAAGTGCCCGTCGGTGCTCAGCCGCGCGCTGGTGGTGGGCCTCTTCGAAAGCGGCCAGCGCGCGCGCCTGCCGCACGACGCGGGCGTGCTCACCGTCATCACGCACAAGGACCCCGTCTGCGCCGCCGCCGCGGCCGCGTTCGCGCAGGCGGTGGCGCTGGGCATGGAGGAGGAGGCCCTCACGCCCGCGGCCTTCTGCGAGGCCCTGGCGCTGTCCACCGCCGTGCACGACAAGAACCTGGCGGAGGAGATCCGCCACCTGCCGCGCCTGCTCACCTGGGACACCCAGCGCGCGCTCAACCAGCTGCGCAAGGTGGGCGTGCCCCCCAGCGAGCTGAAGGGCGTGGACGGCCTGCCGTGCCACGTGGTGCCGGTGCTGCTCACGTCGCTGTACGCGACGCTCAAGGTGCCGCACGACTTCCGCGAGGCCGTGGTCATGACGCTGCGCTGCGGCGGCGAGGCGGACGTGGCCGCGGCGCTCACGGGGGCCCTCCTGGGCGCGCACCTGGGCACCCGCGCCATCCCGGCCCGCCTGCGCAAGCAGGTGCTGTACGCGGAGAACCTGCTGGACACCGCGGACCGCCTGTTCCGGGCCCGGCAGGTGCGCGAGACGCTGGCCACGGCGATCGCGCACCAGAAGACCCGCCGCTAGGTCCTGGACCCTGGCCCGCTCCATGGGGCGGGGGTACCAGGCAGGCAGCCGGACGCGGCCGGGGTGTACGGCGGGACTTCTCCCGCCCACCCTTCCTGACCACCTTCAGGGACAGACCGGGGACAGCCGGGACGCCGAGCAGGCGTCCATCGGTGATGCCCCGGAAGTCATCCTGTCGGAGGCACGGTCGTGGACCTCGAATCGGAACGCCTGGAGCGCAGCCAGTTGGAGACGCTCTCCACCCCGGAACTCATCCGGCATGCGCTGTCGGAGACCCGCCTGCTGGTGAAGGCGGAGGTGATGCACGCCAAGAAGGAGCTCAAGCAGGAGCTGCAAGCGGCCAAGATGGCGGGCATCTTCCTGGGAGCGGGGGCCGTGCTCGCCCTCACGTCGCTGGCGGTGCTCTTCGTCGCGCTGGGCCTGGCCCTGCCGCTGGGGGCCGCGGTGGGCGTGCTCATCGTGGGCGCGGTGCTGCTGGCCGTGGCCGGCCTCCTCCTGTTCCTGGGCGCCAGGCGGGTTCCCAAGAAGCCGCTGGTGCACACCCAGGAGCGCTTGAAGACGGACCTTCAGCTGACCCGGGAGACGCTCCAATGAGCCAGGCCTCCGAGCTCGAAGCGCACAGCGACCACGCCATCACCAAGCGCATGGGTGACCGCGAGCAGGTGGAGCACACCGCGGACCGCATCCGCGACGAGCTGCTCCTCACCCTGGAGGAGCTGGACCGCCGGCGCACCCGCGCCACGGATGTGCGCTACCACGTCAACCAGCACAAGGACCTGCTCGTCACCGTGGGGGCCGCGGCCCTGGTGGCGGTGGGCCTGGGGGTGGGCATCGCCATCTACCGCGCCCGCCACCACGACGAGCGCGTGCGCCGCCAGCGCCGCAAGGCCCTGGAGCGCGCCTGGGCGCACCCGGACCGCGTGGCCACCAGCATCGAGGACAAGCCGCTGGGCGCCGAGCTGGGCCGCAAGGTGGTGATGATTTTCGCCACCTCGCTCGCCACCGCCGTGGCCCGCAACTCCATCCAGACCCTGGTCCCCTCGCGGACCGTCACCAAGGTCCCCGCGGACAAGGTGACTGTGGAGAATTATAAGAAATCCTGAATGCGTAAAAAGCGCGCATAAAGCAGACTGATGTCCATGACGGACCTGCTCTATGCGCGCGCGCAGATGGGACTGTCGCTCGCGTTCCACATCGTGTTCGCGGCGGCCGGCGTGGCGTTGCCGGTGTTGATGGTGCTGAGCGACCTGAAGCACCGGCGCACGGGGGACGCCGACTACCGGAAACTCAGCGAGAAGCTGGCCAAGGGCACGGCCATCCTCTTCGCGGTGGGCGCGGTGAGCGGGACGGTGCTCTCGTTCGAACTGGGCCTGCTGTGGCCGGAGTTCATGGGCCGCTACGGGGAAGTGATTGGCCTGCCCTTCAGCCTGGAGGGCGTGGCCTTCTTCACCGAGGCCATCTTCCTGGGCATCTACCTGTACGGCCGCGAGCGCGTGTCGCCGGGCCTGCACCTGTTCAGCGGCGGGATGGTGGCGGTGAGCGGCGCGGCGAGCGCGTTCTTCGTCACGCTGGTGAACACGTTCATGAACAACCCGTCCGGCTTCACGCCCACGCCGGCGGGGCCCACGGACGTGCAGCCGCTGGTGGCGATGTTCAGCCCCGGCTGGCAGTACCAGACGGCGCACGTGCTGCTGTCCTGCTATCAGGCCAGCGCGTTCGCGATGGCGGGCATCCACGCGTTCATCCTGCTCAAGCACCCGGGCGCTTCCTTCCACAGGAAGGCGCTGTCCATCGCGCTGCCGCTCGCGTGCGTCACCGCGCTCGCGCAGCCGCTGATGGGGGACCTGTCCGCGAAGCACGTGGCGCGCGCGCAGCCGGTGAAGCTGGCCGCGATGGAGGCGCACTTCGACACGGAGGCGGGCGCGCCCCTGCGGGTGGGCGGCTGGCCGGACGTGGAGCAGCGCACGGTGACGGGCTCCATCGACCTGCCCAAGGGGCTCTCCATCCTGGCCTTCGCGGACCCGGACGCGGAGGTGAAGGGGTTGAATGAGTTCCCCCGGGACGTCTGGCCGCCGGTGGCCAAGGTGCACCTGGCCTTCCAGGTGATGGTGGGCACGGGCAGCCTGATGGCGCTGCTCGCGCTGGCCACGCTGTGGCGCCGGTGGCGGGGCCGCGAGTGGCCGCACGGCAAGGGGATGATGCGCGCCTGGCTCTTGTCGGGGCCGCTGGGGCTGGTGGCGCTGGAGGCGGGGTGGCTCGTGACCGAGTGGGGCCGGCAGCCGTGGATCGTCCGGGACGTGATGCGCACGGGCGAGGCGGTGACGCCGGTGCCGCACCTGGCCGCGCCGTTCTTCACCTTCACGGCGGTGTACCTGTTCCTCGGGGTGACGGTGCTGTTCGTGCTCTGGCGGCAGGTGGCGGGCACGCTGCCCGGGAAGCCGGGGGCGGTGGTGGACGGTGAGGTGGCCCATGTCCACTGAGACGTGGGGGCTGGGGCTCGCGGTGGCGGGCACGTTCGTGCTGTACGCGCTGCTGGGCGGGGCGGACTTCGGCGGCGGGGTGTGGGACCTGCTGGCGCGCGGGCCGCGCAAGGCGGAGCAGCGCGCGCTCATCGCCCGCGCCATCGGCCCGGTGTGGGAGGTGAACCACGTCTGGCTCATCGTCGGGCTGGTGCTGCTGTTCAGCGGCTTCCCGCGCGCCTTCGCGGCGCTGAGCGTGGCGCTGCACGTGCCCCTGACGCTGCTGGTGCTGGGCATCGTGTTCCGGGGCACTGCGTTCACCTTCCGCGCCTACGACACGCGCGGCGACGTGGTGGAGCGCCGCTGGGGCGTGGTGTTCAGCGTCGCGAGCGTGGTGGCGCCGCTGCTGCTGGGCATGTGCGTGGGCGCGGTGGCCAGCGACGCCATCCGCATGCAGGGGCACGCGGTGGTGAGCGGCTTCTTCGCGTCGTGGCTGTCGCCCTTCGCGCTGTCGGTGGGCGCGCTGACGCTGGGCCTGTTCGCGTTCCTGGCCGCCGTGTACCTCACGCATGAGGCGCGCACGCCGGAGCTGGCGGAGGACTTCCGGCGCCGGGCGCTGGTGACGGGCGGACTGCTGTTCCCGCTGGCCCTGGCCGTCCTGTTGCTGTCGCGCGAGGGGGCGCCGCGCGTGTGGATGGGGTTGTCGCAGACGCCGTTCGCGCTGGCGCTGCACGGGGGCACCGCGGTGGCGGCGGTGACGGCGTTCGCGCTCTTGTGGACGCGGCGCTTCCGGGCCGCGCGGGTGGCGGCGGCCACGCAGGGCGGGCTCATCGTGCTGGGGTGGGCGGTGTCGCAGGCGCCCTACCTCGTCTACCCGCACCTGACGCTCCAGGGCACCGCGGCGCCGCTGGTGGTGCAGCGGCTGCTGCTCGTCGCGCTCGCGGTGGGCCTGGTGACGGTGGTGCCGTCGCTGGTGCTGCTGTTCCGCGTCTTCGGGCCCCGGGGCCAGGCGCCCCGGGCTCCCCAGGCTCCGGAGGTGCCTACGACTTGAGCACGGGGAACAGGGGCGGGTGCACGACGCGGGGCTTCTCGTCGCCCCGCGCCACCAGCACGCGGGCGCCTTCGAGCAGCTCCTCCGCGTCCAGGGCCTCCACCACGGTGCGCGCGGCGGTGTCGGGGTCCATCACGCGGCAGTGCACGCGCATGACGCCGGCTTCCGTCTCGCCGCCCTCCACCTCGCCGTTGCCCGTCCAGCCGAGCGCGTCCGTGAGCAGCTCCTCCACGGCGTTGCGCTGCTCGAAGTCATGGCCGGTGCCCTTGCCCTGCACGGTGTACTCCACGAGCAGCACGGCCATGGCGTCCGGCTCGGGCTCGTCGTAGCCGGCGTCCACCAGGGCCTCGGCCTCTTGCGCGATGACCATGTCGGGGTCCTCGTCCGGGGGGACGGGGACGGCCTTCTGCTCGCCGCCGTCACCCACGGTGCCCCAGTGCACGGTGACGACGCCCTCGTGCTCCCACGCCTCCCAGTAGCGCAGGGTGTCGCCGTCCTTCTTGTAGAGCTTCAGCAATGCGTGGCCCTCATTCGCGCGGACTCCATACCGCACCCGGGCCTAGTAGGCACGGCCCTGTCCGCCGTCCACGGGGAGGGTGGCGCCCGTCACCCACTTCGCCCGCTCCGAGCACAGGAAGGCGACCACGTCCGCCACCTCCTCGGGGGTGCCGAAGCGGCCCCAGGGAATCTGCTCGCGCACCATCTTGGCCACGGCCTCCGGGTCGTGCTGCTGGCGCCGGTCCCAGCTGCCGCCGGGGAAGAAGATGGAGCCCGGGGCCACGGCGTTGACGCGGATGCGGTGGGACGCCAGGTCGATGGCCATCTCCTTCGTGAGCGCGATGAGGCCCGCCTTGGCGGCGCTGTAGGGCGCGCTGGTGGCGTACTCGCGGCCGAAGATGGAGCTGATGTTCACGATGCTGCCGCCGCCGCGCTGGCGCATCACGGTCAGCGCGCGCTGGCTGCACCACACGGCGGACATCAGGTTGCGCTGGAGGACGTCGTTCCACTGCTGGGTGCTGGCCGCGTCGAAGGCGCCCGCGCCGCCGCTGCCGCCCACGTTGTTCACCAGGATGTCCAGCGAGCCGAAGGCGCGCACCGCGGCGTCCACCGCCGAGTACGCGCCCTCCTGCGTGGCCACGTCCGCGACCACGGTGGCCACCTGGGCGCCCTCGGAGCGCAGCTCCTTCGCGAGGACCTCCAGCGGCTCCAGGCGGCGCGCGCACACGCACACCCGGGCGCCCTCGCGCGACAGCACCATGGCGATGGCCTTCCCGATGCCCCGGCTGCTGCCGGTGACGAGCGCCGTCTTCCCCGTGATTCCGAGTTCCATGCCGTCCCTTCTACCGCCAGCACGGGCCGGGTGGGGGAGGGGATTCAGCGGGGCGTTCAGAGGCGTTCGAAGACGTCCAGGCGGTACGTGCCCTCCATCTCGCCGCGCAGGTGGCGCAGGTGGCGCGGGGTGAGCTGCCGGAAGGCGTCGTGGACCGCGTGGCCGTCCAGGCGCATGTCGCGCGTCTGGCCGGTCCAGTGCACGAGCACCAGGTGCCCGCCGGGCTCCAGGCGCTCGAGGATGCGCTGCTGCGCGAGGGCCAGCTCGCGGAGGTTCCAGTAGGCGCCGCGCTCGGACACGAGGATGAGGTCGAAGGTCTGTTCCGGGGCGCCGTGCGGCACGTCCATCCGCTGGAAGCGCACGTGCGGCAGGTGGCGGCAGCGGTGGATGGCGCGGGCCTGGGCGGACTCGGAGGGCTCCAGGGAGAGCAGGGCGTCACAGCGGGCCTGGAGCTTCTCCGTGAGCAGGCCGATGGCGCCGCCAATCTCCAGGGCGGAGCGGTAGCGCGCGCGGGGGAGCGAGGCCAGGGTGACGTCGTCGCGGCTGCGCACGCAGCCCAGCGCGTCGAAGCGCCACGAATCCTCGGCCTCCCGCGGAAGCGGAGGAGGGGTCAGCAGGAGGGCGGATGACGGTTCCATCGGGAGGCTCCTGGGGGGGAACGCGAACCCTCAGGATGGAGCCTCCCTGGGCCCGCTACATCCCGTGCGCCCGGGGCAGGCGGAGCGTCCAGCGGCGGTCAGGGAGGGCCGCGCCAGTAATCCGGCTGACAGGACCATGGGCGCTTCACGTTCCTCCGGTCGCAGTGAAAGCCCTCGGCGCAGGGGTTGGGGCCGTTCGGGTCGCAGGCCTGGAGGCAGTGGTAGCGGTCGCAGACCTGACTCTCGCCACAGGTCGAGTTCGTGGCGGAGCAGCGCTGGACGCACTCCGTCCACACTTTGCCGGGGAACTCCGAGTGCGAGAGCACCTCGCATTTGCGGCCATCAGGACAAGAGGTGTCCAGGCAGTTCGGGCCATGGGTGGACGCGCAGATGGAGGTGCCCTCCGCGAACGGGATGCAGCGCTGTCCCTGGGGACAGCCGCGCTTCTCACACGTGGGGAGGCACGAGGGCTTCGGCTTCACGTCCGCGCAGAAGAAACCCTCCGAACACGTTCCGGGCTGACCGAGGGTGCAGGAGCGAGCGCAGTAGCCATCCCTCCCCATGCACTCGAACTCCGCCTTGCATGCGGAGGTCGCATCGAAAGCAGTCTCCAGGCAGCGCTCCCCCTCCTGGCGAATGCCGACGAGCGCGCAGAGCCTGACCAGGGCTCCCGCACTGGGGACGGGCAGGGTCGTGCATCGTTGTCCTTCGGGGCACTGGCTGTCGGTCGTGCAGGCGCTGTCCGTGCAATAGCGTCGGAAGCGGACGTCGCGGTAACAGACGAGAGGGGCCTCACAGTCGGTCTGCTTCGAACAGGGATGGTGGTAGGTCACCCGCCGCATCCGCTCGTCGTAGCGGAGCATGGGGACCGTGCCCTCCGGCTCAGGCATGGGGGCGGCACGGGCCTCCCGTGCCTGTCGGAGGACGAAGAACGCGGGGGCCAGGAGGACGAGACAGGCCACCAGGCTCGCGGGGACGTGCCAGGGCCGCGTCATGGGCCACCACACAGCTCGAGGCACTCCTTGCTCGGCTCGGTGTCCTCGGGGCAGAGGCGCTTGACGTCATTCGCGTCACACCCCGTTTCGTGGATGCGCTCCAACGTGTCCTGGTGCGCCGCCCGGTCCAGCTTGCCACCCGGACGGTGCACCTCAGGACATGCCGCCATCCCGCCCAGGACGCACAGCCACAGCCCCACCGCGTGTGCTCGGCCCATGACGGTCCAGGCTAGCCGTGGCCTGGAACCGTCAGGCATTGCCCCCGCGGGCAAGGCATTGTCACCCGGCCTGGAAGCGGGCCTCCGCCGGACGCGCGCCGCCCGTGCGCTTCACGCCGTGGTCGCCATTGGCGGACAGGTGCTGCAGCAGCTTGAACACCGTCTCCACCTCATCCGCCGCGCCGATGTCCTGCGCCAGCTGCTCCGCCGAGCGCGCCTCCGCCTTCGCCGCCTTCAGCTTCGAGAGCAGCTTGCCCTGCAGCTCCAGCACGCGGCCCGCGGCCTTCTTGCCCGCCTCCACGCCCGGCTGGTGATAGGCATTGATGTTCACGAGGCTCGCGTAGAAGCCCACCGCCCGCTCGTACAGGGCCACCAGCGCGCCCAGCGTGCGCGCGCTCACGTCCGGCACGGTGAGCGTCATGGACTCGCGGCCCTTCTCGAACAGCGCCCGGCGCGTGCCCAGCAGGAACCCCAGCAGGTAGTCGCCGCTGGTGTTCTCCCCCTCCACCGCCAGGGACTTGCCGTCCCGGTCCTTCAGCACCTCCACGAAGGTGACGAAGAAGTTGTTCACGCCCTCGCGCAGCTGCTGCACGTACGCGTGCTGATCCGTGGAGCCCTTGTTGCCGTAGACGGCGATGCCCTGGTTCACCACCTGGCCGTCCAGCGACAGCTCCTTGCCCAAGGACTCCATCACCAGCTGCTGGAGGTACTTGGACATCAGCATCAGCCGGTCCTTGTACGGCAGGATGACCATGTCCTTCTGGCCCTTGCCGCCGCCCGCGTGGAACCACATCAGCGCGAGCAGCGCCGCCGGGTTCGCCGCCGCGTCATGCACGCGCGTCGCCGCGTCCATGTCCTTCGCGCCCGCGAGGAAGCCCTCCACGTCCAGCCCCTGCAGCTGCGCCGGCACCAGCCCCACCGCCGACATCACCGACGTGCGCCCGCCAACCCAATCCCACATGGGGAAGGTGCGCAGCCACTTGTGTCCCTTCGCGTAGGTGTCCAGCTCGCTGCCGTCGCCCGTCACCGCCACCGCGTGCGCGCCGAAGTCCAGGCCGCGCTGCGTGTAGGCGGCCTCCGCCTCCAGCATGCCGTTGCGCGTCTCCTTGGTGCCGCCGGACTTGCTGATGACGACGGTGAGCGTCTCCGCCAGCCGCTCGCCCAGGCCGTTGAGCACCCGGTCCATCCCGTCCGGGTCCGTGTTGTCCAGGAAGTGCACCTGCATCGCGTCCCGGCCGCTGCCCAGCGCGTCCGCCACCAGCTGCGGGCCCAGCGCCGAACCGCCGATGCCGACAATCAGCACCTGCGTGAACTTCGCCGCCTTCGCGGGCTTCACCTTGCCCGCGTGCACGTCCTTCGCGAACGCGGCCACCTGCGCCTGCATGTCCGTGATGGCCTTCTTCAGCTCCGGCTCCGGCGCCAGCTCCGGGGCGCGCAGCCAGTAGTGGCCCACGCGGCGCTTCTCATCCGGGTTCGCGATGGCGCCCTTCTCCAGCGCGTCCATGGCCTGGAACGCCGCGTCCATGCGCGAGCGCATCCCGTCCAGGAAGTCCGCGCCGAAGTTCATGCGGGAGATGTCCAGCGTGAGCCCCACCGAGGGGACGACGCACAGGTGCCGCTGGTACCGCTCCCACAACTCGCGCTCCGTCATGTCCCGACTCCCTTGCAAGGGGCGCCGACCGCATGCGCGGCGCCCGCCAGAACCGTCGCGGCGCACCGTAGCAAGGCCCGCATGGCGCGGACGCAAGGATGTCGCGCGCCGCGTTGCCTGGACGTCGGTTCCCGCCCCGGGCTGTCCTCCACCCGGAAGGCGCGGACCTCACGGGGCCGGGTGAGCGGCCTCCATGGGCGGTGGGGCTTCCGGCGGCAGCGCCCCCTTGGGCTTCCACGCCGGGTTGCGGAAGATGTAGCCCAGCCGCTGGCTCAGCGGCCCCGGGCGGGCCGCGTCCCTCGCGATGGCGGCGAACTCGTGGAACGCGATGCGCACCGGGTTGTGCGTGGTGAGGTTCTTCGTCAGCCCGTAGATGGGGCGCTCGGTCTCCGGGACGAACGTGCCGAAGAGCCGGTCCCAGAGGATGAGGATGCCCGCGTAGTTCACGTCGATGTAGGCCGCGTTGGACGCGTGGTGCGCGCGGTGGTGGGACGGCGTGTTGAACAGCCACTCCACCGGACGCGGCAGCCGGTCAATGGCCTCCGTGTGGATCCAGTACTGGTACAGCAGGCTCACCGCCTGCTGCGTGACGATCATCTCCGGGGAGAAGCCCAGCAGCGCCAGCGGCGCCCAGAACACCCAGCCCGTCATGGGCGTCCACGTCTGCCGCAGCGCCGTGGACAGGTTGTAGTGCTGGCTGGAGTGGTGCACCACGTGCGACGCCCAGAAGAGGCGGCTCTCGTGGTGGACGCGGTGGAAGGCGTAGTAGCAGAGGTCTTCCAGGAAGAAGAGCAGCACCCAGGCCAGAAGCCCGTGGCCCAGGCGCAGCGGCGTCAGGTGGTAGAGCGCCGCGTAGCCCGCGAACGCCACGCCCTTCCAGAACACGCCCACCGCCACGTTGCCCAGGCCCATGGAGAGGCTGGCCAGCGTGTCCTTCCACGTGTGGCCCTTGACGGTGTCGCCGCGCTCCTGCCGCAGCTTCTTCACCCAGAAGACCTCGGCGATGACGGTGATGACGAACACCGGGATGGCCGGGGTGATGAGGTCGGGGATGTGCGTCATGTCCATGATGACCTCCTGCGAATCAGTCCCTGGGTGCGAAGGCGACGCGCATGAAGCGCGCCAGGGTGTCCAGCATGCGGCGGTGCGCCGGGTCCTCCGGACGCGCAGAGCCGCCCACCGCCGCGCCCTGCACGGCGTCCAGCGCCAGCTCCACCACGTCGTCGAAGTCCGGGTGCGTGGCGGCCACGTCCGGGAACAGCTCGCGCGCCACGCGGTGCAGGTTCTGGCGGTGCGGGCCGTCCACCGCCGCCAGCGCCCGCTGCAGCTCCGGGACGGTGCGCGCCGCGACGTACAGCTCGACGGCGGCCTGCAGCTCCGGCCGCTGGTAGGCGGCCCACAACATGTCCACCGCCGCCCCCACCCGGTCCTTCCCGGACGGGCGCGCACCCACGCCCGCGAGGAAGTCCTGGATGATGCGAGGAAAGAGGTGCTCCACCGCCACCGCGAGCAGCTCCTCCTTCGTCTCGAAGTGCGTGAACAGCGCCCCCTGTGACACCCCCGCCCGCTTCGCCACCTCCACCGTCGTCAGCCGCGCGTAGCCCTGCTCCACCAGCGCCTCGATGGTGGCGTCCAGCAGCTTGCGGCGCGTCGTCTCACGGCGCTCCGCCTGCGTGCGGCGCACTGGCACCGCGGCCTTCCTGGGAGCGGACTTCGGGGGCATGCCGGAAGGATAACCGGTCACTTAAAAAGTGACCAGTCACTTTGTTGGCGCGGCGCGGAACGCTCCGGCTGATCCTCGGACGGGGGCCGTTCCAGGCCTGCCCGTGGGGCATCCGGGCAGACAGGCGTCTGCCTTTACCCCCGGACAGCTGAGAGGGATTGGCAGGGAGAGGTTTCAGAGGCGTCAGGGCTGCCAACCGGGCAGGCGGGGAGACAGGGGCTCCGACGCTTCGAGACGGGTTCTCCTCTGGAGTGTGGTCAAGACTCGCCCCCGTGAGACAGGGCGGGGCGCGGCTCGCCTGCTAGTGATCCGTTCGGGACTGAGCGAAAATCCCAGGGAAATAGCGCAAGGCCTTGCACCGGTTGTCCGCCCGCCCCGATATGAACATCTCCGCTCTTCTCGTCGGCTCCCTCCTTGCTTCGGCTCCCACTGTCCCTCCCTCCGCTCAGGCGGTCGCGAACCTGCCCGAGGTAGGCGTCCCGTTCGCCTGTGGCCGCGTCTATACGGTGAGCCAGGGACATGAAACGGGCAGCCACCAGCACAACGACACGTTCGCGTGGGACTTCCGCATGCCGGAAGGCACGCCCATCGTGGCGTCGCACGACGGTGTCGTGCGCATGGCGCGTGGTGACAGCCGGCAGGGCGGATGCGGCGAGCAGTTCGCGCCGCTGGCCAACTACGTCGTCATCTCGCACGGCGACGGGCTGGAGACGCAGTACCTGCACTTCAGCGCCGTGGTGGTGAAGGCCGGTGAGCGCGTGAAGGAGGGCCAGCTCATCGGCTTCTCCGGCGCGACGGGCTGGGCGTGCGGCGCGCACCTGCACTTCAAGGTCGCCAAGGAGCAGGGCTCCGGGTGGAACAACCCCTCCGTGCCCGCGCGCATCGCGGGCTATGGGGATCCGGTGCGTGAGACGCTGGTGTCGGCGCCGCTGTGCAAGGACTCCGCGCAGCCGATGATGGCCTCCAACGGCGGCGTCCACATGCCCGGCCAGGCCGTGATGTCCATGTCACCCGACAGCGCGAATCCGCTCCAGGATGCGTCGCGCGGCCTGCCGCCCGGTGCCAAGGCCCTCATCGACGGCCTCTCCCAGCCTCCTGCCCAGGGCGGCGAGGGCCTCGACAAAACGGCTCCGGCCCGCCCGGCCCGCATGGCGAGCGGCTCCGACGAGACTCGCTGACGCGAGCAGCGCCCCGGCGCCCGCGAGCAGTCCGAAGAAGGCCCCCGCGTTGAGGAAGTACTCCAACGGCAACAGGGGGCCTTCGACGTAGCCGCGCACGACGCGGTAGCCCACGTGCCCCAGCAGCGCGAGCAGGGGCAGGTTGATGAGCGGCAACACCAGCCACCGGGCCGTGCGCCACCAGCGGGCCACGGCCTCCGCGACGGCGGTGGAGGCCGTGTAGCGCCAGGCGCCCGCGCGGGCCACGCGCAGCTCCGCCAGCATCGCCTCCACGTCCGGCACGCCCAGGGTCTCCGCCTCCAGCCCCTGCGTGCGCGCCACGCTGCGCGCCTCCGCCAGGGCGGTGCGCGCGGCGGACTCCGCCAGGAAGTCGTCCTCGAAGGGCTCCACCACCGCGACCTCCGCGGCGCGCGCGCGGGTGCGGTCCCTGACGGCGTCCACCACGGTGGAGGCCGCCGCGACGGCGAGCCCCGCGGGCAGGCTGCGGCGGGCCACCAGCGCGCCCGCGCCCATGCCGGACGCGCCCCACAACGACAGCCGCAGTCCCCACGCGGCGGGACCCCAGAAGCGGCCCGCGGCCTGCCGGCGCACCTCCGACGCCAGGTGTCCGTGGGCCAGGGCCAGCCGCGCGTCGAAGTCTCCCTGGAGCGCCTCCGCCGCGCGCGCGAGCCCCGCGTCCAGCGCGGTGCGCGTCTTCGCGAGCAGTGCGTCCGTGTCGTTGAGCGCCGTCTGCACGGTGGAGGCGAGCTCCTCCAGGGCGCCCAGGGCGTTGGTGTGGCGCACGCGCGCGGCGACGGCCTGGGTGGCCAGCCCGCGCAGGTGGAAGAGGAGCGGGCCGAACTCGCCGGACACGTCCTGGCCGTCCTTCGCGGCGCGCGCGCTGATGGCGAAGACGGGCACGTCCTCCGCGGCCAGGCCGTAGTGCTGCGTGGCGACGCGGCGGATCTGGGACTTCAGCGCGTCGCGCGAATCGGCGGAGAGCTCGTCCGCGAAGTTGAGGATGAAGACGAGCGCGCGGCGGCGGGCGAACTCGGTGAGGAAGTCCACCTGGGTGGCCTCCGCGACGCTGCCCCGGTGCATGACGACGAGCGCCACGTCCGCCTTGTCCAGCGCGGCGCGCGCGACGTCCCGGTGCGCCGTGGCCACGCTGTTCAGGTCCGGCGTGTCGATGAAGACCTGGCCGCTCCACAGGCCCTGCGGGCCGGGCGTGTAGCGCACGACGCGCGCGCCCGTGCGGGACAGCTCGTCCGTGGGCGTGCCTTCCGGCGCGAAGAGGGTGGAGACGGTGCTGGTGGGGCGGTCCACGCCCTCGCGGGAGAGGGCCTGGCCGGAGAGGGCGTTGAGCAGGGTGGACTTGCCCGCGCCGGTGGCGCCCACGAGCGCGACGACGAGCGGCGCGTCCTTCCGGGCCACGCCCCGCGCGTAGTCCTCCAGGAGCCGCTCCAGGCGCGGGCCATGGGGCTGGAGCGCGGGCAGCGACAGGGCGTCGGTGAGCAGCGGGCGGAGGGCTTCGGGGTCGGGAAGGCGGGTGTCGTCCACGGAAGGGCCAGCGTGGCGTGACGCGCGCGCGCTGGCTACCGGGATGATCGGTGACGGTGCGCCAGCGTGCATTCCCCCTCGGCCCATGTTCACCGGCTCCTCCCTGGACGGCGGGGGATGACCTGCTGCTACGGTCCGGGGCGCATGCACTTCCGTGCCATTCGTGGGTGGTGTCTGTCTTTGCTGGCGGTGTCGCCGTTCCTGTTCGCGACCCTGGCCTTTGCCGCGGAAGCGCCGTCGCAAGGCGTGGTCCTCGACGCCGAGCCGCGGACCTTCGCGGAGGCGAAGGCGCTTCCCTCCAAGCTCACCGGGTCCGCTGCCTGCGACCTGGGGCTGGGCAAGACCCCCGACATCACCGTCTCCCAGACCGTGGACGTGAGTCAGGCCGTCCCAGGTTGCAAGTCCGCGGAGGTGGTCATCACCCAGACGTTGACCCTGCCAGACGGCTCACACGTCGAGCGCCGGGTCAGCATCATGGATGACGCTCCTGGCACCCAGCTGCCACCGCCTCCTCCGCGCCCCCGCGTCCGCGTCCGCTGTGAGGCGAAGCGGCTGGCGCTGTCCCTGGAAGGCGTGCCCGAGGCCCCCCTGCTGACGCTGGAGCCCATCGGTATCGGTGTCACCTCCGCCTCCGTGAAGTTTCGGGTGTCCCGGGACAGCGAAGCCCGCATGCTGCCCCTGCTGGTCCGCGACGACGCCGGGGCCCGCCGGGCGCTGGAGGAGTTGGGTCTGCTGCTCAAGGACGTTCCTGCCCGCCTGTACGGTCGTGACCTGGACCTGGAGGCGGACAGTGTCGCGGCGCTGGCCGCCGCGCTTGAGCGCGCCCGGAAGCGCGTCGCCCTGGCCTCGGGCGATGAGCCGGAACAGTTCCCCGCCCCTCCTCGCGATGTCCTGGCTCCGGACCTGGAGGGAGACCGGCCGCCGTTGGAGACAGGCGCTCCCGAGGAGCTCGGCGAGGTCCAGCCGTCCCAGGGGCGGTTCGAGTCTGGCTCGCCAGTGGACTCGGACCTGTTCTGGCGCCAGGGACGGTTGTGCGTGGCGCAGCAGGACACCGGCAAGCGGATGCGCTGCTACGACCCCGTGGCGCGGCGCTGGGGCAAGGCCGTCCCCCTGGACCGGGGTGACCAGGCCGCCTGGACCTCATTCGAGGGGTGCTCCGGGAACATCCTCATGGGGACCCGGAACGTCCGGCTTCCCGGGGAGCCGGTCCTGCGCCTGTCTCCCCGGGCCGTCCTGTTCTGGCGCGGCCGGGAACACGAGGCCGTCGTCTTGGAGGTCCCTGAAGGGGACGGCCCACCGCGCCTTCGCGCGCCGGAAGCGGAGGAGCTGAAGAAGGCGATGCGCGCGTCCACCGGCTCCCGGCTCTTCGCCGAAGGCCGGTTCATCCTGGACGAAAACAACAAGCAGTTCTGCTCAACGCACAGGCCCCTGGGGTGCTGGTCCCTCCGCTGGGACGGTCCGCAGGGGGATGAGACCTTCCATGAACTGTCGGAGGCCCGCGTCTCCCCGGACGGCCGGTGGGTCGCCTACATGCGCCGTCCCGCTCCAGGCAAGGCGGACTCGGACGACGAGACCCGGACGCTGGTCGTGCGCTCCCTGGAGCTTGGTCCGTACGTCGCGCCCCGTGTGCTCGCTTCGACGGCGCCGCGCCTGGTGCGGACGGACGTCGTGATGCAGAAGCCGACCTGGGAAGGGCCCTCGCTGAAGTGGGACGACGCCGAACGCGTCTTCCGTGCGCGGATCTCCTGCGACCTGGGCCAGGACCCGCGCATCCCCTTCGAACTGGAGACGCAGCGCCTGGTCAGGCCGTACGGCAACAACGCCTCTCTGCCTGCATGCCGCGGCGACCCGATGATCATGTATCAAAGGCTGGCCGCGCCGGGGGGCCTGGAGTTTGGCCGCGGCCCTGTCGTTGTCGCCGGGGACAGTCCGTCATCCGACGGCGACATGAAGATGCGCTGCGAGCCGGGACGTCTGTCGTTGTGGATGGAGGGCGTGCCCGGCTTCCCGGCGTTGACGCTGGCCGCGAACATGGGCGCGTTCGGAGCGGTGCGCTGGGACCTGGCGCCGGAGACCGAAGCCCGCCTCCAGGCGCTGCTCGCCCGCGACGACGCCCCTGCCCGCGAGGCCCTGGCCGCCTTCGCGCGGCTGGTGAAGATGAATGACGACGCGCGCAACAGCTCGTACGTGATGAACAAGGACGAGGGGCGCATCTCCCGCATGGGCTGTCTCTCCACGGCGCTGGAGGCCATCTCCGCCCGGCGGGCGCTCGCGGAGGGGGTCCACCCGGAGCTGCATGGCTCGCTGAAGACCGAAGGCGCCTGCGCCAGACGCTACGGCATGCGCGCCCTCCAGCAGCGGCTCAAGGCTGCCACGCCTCCGCTTCCGCTGCGCGTCGGGGCGGTGAAGGGCAAGGCGGAGGTCATCGGCCGGGTGTCGTTCGTCCCCACTCTCCCCCCGTGGAGCACGCCCACGTTGTACTGGAGGGATGGCACCCTGTGCCTGGTCCAGCCGGATGGTGCCCAGGTGCGCTGCTACGACCCGGCGGCGCGCGAGTGGGGGCCCGTGGTCGCCAGGCAGGACCGCCCGTTCCCGCGAGAGGACCTGCTCCTGAAGTCGCAGTACGTCCCCGGCATGTGCTACCTGGTGGGAAGCCGCGCCGTTCCCGGTTCGGAGCAGATGCCCAACGTCCTGCCGCTGTCGTCGCGGGCCTCGTTGCTCGCGGACCTCTCGCACGGCGAGCTGGCCCCGGAGTTCCAGGTCATCGAAGTCCCCGAGGACGCGGGCCCTGTGCGCACGCGTGCACCCACCTTGGAGGAGCTGGCGCTCGCGGCGCGAAATGGCGGAGGCTCCGCGTCCCTGGGGGAGGGCAGGTTCCTGTTGCTGTCCCCGAAGAACGAACGCTCGCCGTGGCTGTGCACGGCGGTGCGCCCGTGGATGTGCTGGAAGCTGCCCGTGGAGTCCGAGGCCTACGGCGTGCGTGCCCCCCTGGTGTCGCCCGACGGCCGCTGGCTGTCCTACGTGCGGATCCCCTGGGGCAAACCCGATGACCCGGAGAAGTACCCCAAGGAGCTCGTCCTGCTACCGCTGACGCCCATCCCTTGAGCATCTCCCACGGCCATCAGCTTGCGACGGCCTCCTCGGCCAGCGGGACCTGGCACGTGTCCCCCACGGTCTTCCACAGCCAGGCGTTCACGTCGAAGCGCGGGTCGCCCAGCTGGCGTCCCAGGTCGATGCCGTCCCAGGCCAGGTGTTGATCGTCCGGGGGACCCATGTCGCTGAGCGTGCCCATCAGCTTGTTCAGCTGCTCTTCGGGGAAGCTGTCGTTGGAGGCGCCGAACATCGCGTAGAAGGCCAGGTGGTGGGTCTGGTCCTCCTCCGGCCCGCCGTCGCCATGAAGACGGCTTGAGCGAAACCCGGTGGGCGGGAGCGGGTGTGGGTGGTTGAGGTTCCAGCGCTCGTCCCGCTCCGACGCCAGGCCATCCAATCCGGAGTCCGTGCCCGCGAACAGCAGGCCCAGGTCGCGTCCGGCCTCCGCGCCATGGATGCGCGTGGTGGGGCCGTCACCCGTGGTGAGCAGCCAGCGCACGCGCTGGGTCGCGTGGGAGAACAGCTCCAGCGCCAGCCGTCCCGCGCGGCGCTCTTCGTCGGCCCGTTCGCGCAGGAAGTCGCGCCGCAGGTGGGCGTGCTGCCGGAAGAACTCGCGCACCGCCGCGACCCGCCGCGCCGCCATGGCGGTCAGCCAGTGTCCCCGTGCGTCCAGGAACGCCACGGCCTCCGCCTGGATGGCATTGTCGGAAAGCGGCGGCGGCGGTGCGGCGGTGCGGTGCACCATGGACGTTCTCCGGGCAGGGGTACGCCCGGAATGTCGGAACGCTTCAAAAGGGCGGGAGTGGGGAGTCCCCCACGCATGTCTGCCATTGCGCATCGCGGTTGCCGACCGTGCTCCCGTGCGCAGTCGCCTGGGACGCCCGGGGTGTCAGGGGGCATCCGGTGATGTGGTTCCGCCGTGTAGTACGGTGCACCCGGTCATGCGTACTCCGTCATCCCGTGGGTGGTGTCTGTCGTTGGGTCTGCTCCTTGCGTGGCTGGGAACCGGCTGCGCCTCGCTCTCCAGGGGCATGCGGGGGCCGGAGGAGATCACCGACAAGGCGCGGCGGCTGTGCGAGCACCACCTGCTGGCCTGGCCCGACCTGGCCCGCTTCCCGGCGGACATGCGTCCCCAGGACTACGTCCGGCCCGAGGACCTGGCCTGGCTCCAGGCGCATCCGGACGTGCCGCCTCCCGTCGTGAAGCCGTCCTCCGAGCCGGGCCTCTGCGAAATCCTCCCGCCGACAATCAACGGGGACTTCGCCACCGTGGCCGTGAAGCTCCGCCCCTCCGCGGGGACGGACAAGGATGCGCCGCCCGGTGACTTCATCGCGGCCTTCCAGGAGACGGCCGACGGGTGGCGGCTGGCCTACTGGCTGCCGGAGGAGGCCGCGGTGCCTTCCCAGGCGAGCGGCGCGAACATCCCCCTCTTCTCCGAGGCCATGAAGCCGCCCCAGAAGCTGTCGGGCCCCGATCTCGGCTACACGCGGGAAGCCCTGCAAGAGGGCGTCCAGGGGCTGATGGTCATCCGCTGCGTCATTGCCCGCGCAAGGACCGTCACCCACTGCCACACCCTGAAGCCCCTGCCGCTCATGGTCCAGCCCGCCCTCGACGCGCTCTGGAACAGCCGCTTCGCCCCCGCGACCCTCGACGGCGGGTTCGTGGACGTGCGCTACACGTTCCACTTCAACCTGCGGGTGGGACGGCTCCCACCTCGCTGAGGCTGTTCATCCTCCCGCGCTCCCGAGCGCGGACGTCACGGCCGTGACCAGCCTCTTGAGCGTGACGGGCTTCTCCAGGAACGACTGGACCTGCTGGTCGCCCAGCGCCTTGCGGCTGGCGTTGGTGATGACCACCACCGGCAGCTCGCGCAGCTGACCGTGGTCGCGCATCCGCATGAGCAGCCCCCGGCCGTCCAGCAGGGGCAGCATGAGGTCCAGCAGCAACAGGTCGGGCGCGTTCCCCTCCAGCTTGCGCCAGGCCTCCAGGCCGTTGCGAGCCACCTGCACGTCGAAGCCGGCGTCCTGCAGCACGTCCTGGATGGCGTCCGCCAGGGTCTCCTCGTCCTCCACCACGAGGATGCGTGACATCACGCCTCCCCTCTGCCCGGTCCGCCGAGTCCCGGGCCGGGCGACGTCGGGTTCCGGGAGGCCTGGGCGCGGGCCTGGGGCTGTCCGGTGAGGATGGCCTCCAGCGCCGCGTACGACTCCCCGACGCGAGGACCCGCGTCGGTGATGTGCAGCTCGCGCAGGAAGGGGTCGTTGGGGCTGTCGCGCATCTTCAGCACGGTGATGAGCCGGTGCAGCTTCCCGTGCAGCTCGAAGAAGCGCAGGAACACCAGGTTGTCGCAGATGGCCTCGATGCCTCGGATGGGCGAGTGCAGCTCCGGCCCGAACATGTCGTTCGTCTGCTGGGTGATGAGCATGGTGACGTCGCGCTCACGCAGGGCGTTGATGAGCGCCGCGAGGAAGCGGGTGGTGCGCTCCGGGTCGATGGCCTCCTTGGCGAAGGGTTCCAGGCCATCCAGCACCAGCCGCTTCACCCCGTGCTGTTGGATGAGCTGCATCAGCTCCTGGGCCATGGCGTCCGGGAGCGTCTCCACCGGCGCACGCGCCTCCAGCCGCAGCATCCCCTGGCGCTGCAGGGGCTCCAGCTCCAGCCCCATGTTGCGGCACTTGACCGTGAGCTGCGCGCCGCTCTCCGCGAAGCCGAAGTAGAGCCCTGGCTCCCCGCGGCGCGCCCCCTCCGCCAGGAACGACAGGCCGATGGTCGTCTTGCCGCTGCCGGGGCTGCCCATGACCAGCGTGGAGGACAGCGTGACGAGCCCTCCGGAGCACATGGCGTCCAGCCCCTCGATGCCCCAGCGGCTGCGGTGGCGGGGGTCGGCCACCTTGCGGGACGTCTCCCGCATCACCGCCTCGAAGCGCGGGTAGACGCGCACGCCCTGCTCGTCGATGGTGAAGGTGTGGCGGCCGGGGATGTTGTTGCTGCCGCGGAACTTGGTGATTTCGATGCCGCGCGTGGCCTTGAGGCCGATGAGGTCCGCGCTCAGGGCCACGATGCCGTCGACGACGGCGGACTCCTCGCTCACGCCCTTGTTCGTCTCCGTGCCCAGCAGCAGCGTCGTGCAGTCCTGGGCGGCCAGCCGCACGTTGAGCGTCTGCAGCAACTCGCGCAGGTCCTCGTCCGGGCGCAGCCGATCCTTGAACACCGCCAGGCCGTCCAGGATGAGCGCCCGGGCCCCGCGCTCGCGGGCGGTGCGGATGAGCGTGTCCACGAAGCTCTTGCCGCCCCCCTCCCGGAGCGCGGACAGGCCGCTGATGTAGTGCACGTGGGTGCCCACCGCGTCCTTGCGGAAGAACCGGAACGAGCGAAGGTGCAGCAGCATGCGCTCGTGGGTCTCCGCGAGCAGCGTCACGTAGAGAGAGGCGCCGCCGCCCTCGGCCAGCCGGAAGCACATCTCGTTGGCGAGCGTCGTCTTGCCGCTGCCCGGGGGCCCGGCGATGAGGTACAGCCCACCCAGCAGCCAGCCGCCGCACAGGATTTCATCCAGCTGGGACACTCCGCTCTTCAACCGTGCAGCGGCCTCCTCTTCCCGCTGTTCGTCCATCGACGGGCTCCTCCCTTGACCCCAATATGGGACGTTCGTCCAAGACCCCGGACCGCCCGGAGGCGCACCAGGCGGGCAGGCTGCGTCCCTCCGTGTCCCCTTGAAACGGCACGACGCCGGACGCGAGGGGCACGGTGGCCCCTCCCGCCCGGCGTCTGTGATTGAAGCGGGCTTGCGCCTTACAGCGAGTTGACGAACTTCAAGAGCGCGTTGCGGTCCGCGGCGCTGAGGTTCACGAAGGCCTGCTTGGCGGCCTCGCCCTCGCCGCCGTGCCAGAGGATGGCCTCGGTGACGCTGCGCGCGCGGCCGTCATGCAGGTACGCCTCACCGCCGGACACGCCCGCCGTCAGGCCGATGCCCCAGAGCGGCGGCGTGCGCCACTCGGCGCCGGAGGCCTGGCCCTCCGGGAGGTTGTCCGCCAGCCCCGTGCCCATGTCGTGCAGCAGCAGGTCCGTGTACGGGTGGATGGTCTGGCCGCGGAACTCGTTCATCGCGGCGTAGGGGCTGGTGGTCAGCGTGGGCGCGTGGCACTTCGCGCAGCCCGCGTTGGTGAACACCGTCTCGCCCTGCAGCGCCGTCGCGTCCGAGTGGTCGCGGCGCGCGGGCACGCCCAGCAGGCTGATGTAGCGGGTGAGCTTGTCCAGGTCGCTGTCGCCCAGCTCCGCGCTCGTGCCCGCGCAGCCCTGCTGCGACGTGCCGCAGTCCTGCGTCTTGAACACGTTGGACGTCACGCCCATGTCGCTGTTGAGCGCCTCGGCCACCTGGTGCTTCACGCGCGCGGAGGCCGCCTTCCAGCCGAAGCGGCCCATGCGGGTGACGCCCGTCTCCGGGTCATTCACCGTCTGCATGCGGCCGGAGATGCCGTCGCCGTTCGCGTCGTTCGGATCCGCCAGGCCCGCGATCTGCGACTCGGGCACCGCCTCCAGCAGGCCCATGCCAATCAGCTGCGGCGTGATGCGCGGCGAGAAGTTCGTCGGCGTCACGTTGAGGAAGCTGTAGTTGGGCTTGCGCAGGCTGTACGCCGTCCCGCCGTTCAGCGTGCCGCTCGCCGTCGTCGTCCAGCTGCCGATGCGCACGTCCGCCTCTGGCGTGCCGGTGACGGCGCGCGGCTGCAGGCGGAAGCCCAGCGCCGGATCCACGGACACCACGCCGTTGTTCACCTTGCCCACCTTCACCACGTAGTTGTCCAGCGTGGTGTTCGTGGTGGAGGGCGGCAGGCCACGGCCGTTCTGCTTGTGGCAGGAGACGCAGGACACGTTGACGTAGTTGTTGCCCAGCTTGTTCGCCTGCGCCGTGAAGAGGGGGTTGTCCGGCTCGGAGTGGCTGCCGTCGCGGAAGTTCGTGTGGTGCAGGCGGCGGCCCTCGACGAAGGGCTGCGCGTTCACCGGCGCCAAGTTCGTGGCCATCTGCAGGAAGCGGTTGTCCGGCTCGTTGGAGAACGGCGTGTGCAGCGTGCCACGGCCGCCCGCCCAGGCCTTCTCCGGCAGGGGGAAGGAGTCGCGGATGGCGCCCTGGCCCTCGAAGGGGACGATGCCGCCCTGGCCCACGATGTAGAGCATCGCCGTGGAGTAGTAGTTGAAGCGGCCTTCCACCGGCTGCTGGAGGAACACGCCAATCTCCAGCTCCATCCGGTCACCCACGCGGATGGCGCGGCCTTCCTTGGCGTTGAAGTTCACCGACGACGTGTACTTGTAGTCGTTCACCTTCACGAAGTCCGCGTTGTGGAAGTACTCCGCCACCGTGTTGAGGCCGCGGAAGAACGCGCGGAAGTCCGGCGAGTCGTACGGATAGATGGTGTAGAGGTTCACCGTGATGGTGCTGCCGCCCTTGGCGACCTCGTCCACGATTTCAATCCAGTGGGTGCGCTTCTCGAAGTACAGCTTCAGGTAGTGGTCGTACGCCTGGTACATGTCCTCGCGCATGTGGCGGTCGCGGACGCGGTCGCCCACGCGGGTGATGATGGCGGTGGAGGTGTTCTCCACCGTGGCCGGCTCCAGCGAGGTGGCGCTGGTGAACAGCGGCACCACGGGGCCCGCGTCGCCGCTGGGCGGAGGGCCCGCGTCGACGCCCGTGCCCGCGTCCGGAGTGCCGGTGCCCGCGTCCGTGCCGGTGCCCGTGCCGCTGTGCGTGTAGCGCGCCCAGGCCGTGTCGCGCGCACAGGCGCAGGACACGTCCCAGTACGTATAGCTGTAGTCGATGTAGTTGCCGGCGGAGAGGCCGGTGACCGTGTACTGGTTGCGGCCGCCCGTCACCGTCATGCGGATGTTGAGCTGCCCGCCGTCGTTGAGCTTGTAGTGGATGTCCGCCCAGTCCGTCGTGTCGACGTAGAAGATGGCGGAGGAGCCAGACGGCGTGACGCCATACGTGGCGGCTTCTGCGGAGGGAACCGCCAGACAACTGACGGCCAGGAATGCGAGCGCGATTCCCGTGAGTCTGCTTCGGCTCATGGTTGCGAACTCCAGTGGGGTGGATGGAGCGTGGGACGGCGAGCGCTGCGAAGGGGACTTCGTAGCTTGTCCGAAGAAAGTCGGGATCGACCGGCGCGCGCAAGGTGGGAGGCCCGAGAATTCGGCTTAGGCGTGATAACTGATAAATAAGCGAAATTGATGTCATCCCTGATGCGCTGCGTTGTCAGGGATTGACGCGTCGTGTTGCGGACGGGTCCCGGGCGGGCCGTGTCCCGAGCGGCGGCGGGGGATGGGGCGGCGCGGCGTGGGTGGGTAGACTGCCGGGCCATGCGCTTCCAGCCACCGTGGGGTGGGGCCTTCCGGCTCGACACCTTCTTCCACCGCACCCCGGACGCTCTCCCCGAGGAGACGACGGCCTCCATCCGCTCGGCCATCCTGGGCTCGTCGCTGCTGGGCGAGTCGAACCTGTCCGGGCAGTTCTCCGGCACGTACGGCTTCTCGCTGACGTTCCGCCGGGAGGCGCTGCCGGACGTCACGCGGCGCTTCCCGGCCTTCGCGCCGTACCTGGCCAAGACGCTGCTGCCGGAGTGCAACGCCTTCCTGCTCAACCCGCTGCTGGTGGGGCAGGGGCGGAGCGTCGCGGCGCACATCGACCGGAGTCTTGAATTCTACGGCCCGAGTATCGGCTGCCCGGTGGCGGTGAGCGTGCTGTATGTCCAGGTTCCGAAGGAACTCCAGGGTGGCGCGCTGCGGCTGTACCACCGGGGTGGTCCGGTGGCGGAGCTCAAGCCCCAGCAGAACGCGCTGGTGATGTTCCGGGGCGACCTCTTGCACGAGGTGGAGGCCATCACGTCCGGCGGGCAGGCCCTGGAGGACTCGCGGATCAGCCTGGTGGTGGAGCAGTACCGCGCGCCGGAGGAGGTGCTGGCGAACGTGCCCCGCTTCGAGCTGCGCACGCGCTCGGGGGCCCGGGCGTGAGCGCGCTCGAACTGGAGTGGAAGCTGCCCGCGCCACCGGACGCGGTGTTCCCCGCCTTCGCGCAGCCCGCGCTCATCCGCCGCTGGTTCGGCGCGCCGCCGGGCTGCCACCGCACGCACGCGCCGGACCCCGGGGCGCTGGGCCAGCCCTACCGGGTGGGCCTGCGGGACGCGGCGGGCCGGGCGTTCGCGCAGGTGGGCTGCATCGTGGAGGTGGACCCGGGCCGGTTCCTGGCGCTGGAGATGGACTGGGAGGGCGGGCCGGTGCCGGCGGGGCGCACCCGGGCGGAGCTGACCTTCCACGCGAGCGAGGGGGGTACGCGGCTGGAGCTGCGCCAGGGGCCGTTCACGGACGACGCGGCCCGGGACGCGCACCGCGCCTACTGGGAGGCGTGCCTGGGACGGCTGGCGCGCGTGGTGGCGGGTGAGGCCGTGCCGTGCTTCGAGGAGTTCTGGGAGGAGTCGCGCGGCTACGTGGGGCCGCTGGCGGTGGCGGCCTACGCGGTGCTGGCGGGGCTGCGCGAGGCGGGCGCGCCGAAGGAGGCGGTGGCCCAGGTGGAGGACGTGCTCTACGCGCACCTGCCGCGGCTGCGAGAGGACACCGCGGACGTGCTGGGCGCGGTGCTCCAGTCGCGGGTGGAGGGCGGCGCGAGCTGAGGCGGCCGCCCTCTCCCCCTGGCGCTCAGGAGGCCAGGGCCTTCGGCGGGGGGACGTGGGCGTCCTCCTCCGGGAAGTGGGCCTCCGCGTCCTTCGCGTTGG
This sequence comes from Corallococcus caeni, assembly GCF_036245865.1. Taxonomy (NCBI): domain Bacteria; kingdom Pseudomonadati; phylum Myxococcota; class Myxococcia; order Myxococcales; family Myxococcaceae; genus Corallococcus; species Corallococcus caeni. The sequence continues at coordinate 507,289 of NZ_BTTW01000002.1, forward strand.
CGATGCGCTCGTCCAGCTCCGCGGTGAGGTGCTCGAAGACCTCCTTGTTGAGCGTGCCCTGCTGGTAGGCGCTGAAGAGGGCGTCCTTCTCCACGATGAGGACGCGGCGGATGGCCTCCTGCTTCTCCTCGTCGTTGAAGCGGTTGGACTGCTGCTTGAGCGTGGTGAGCTGCTGCTCCACCGCCTGCGCCTTCTGCTGGTAGTCGCGCTCCAGGGGCTCCAGCACGTCCACCGGGATTTCGCGGCCGCGGCGCATGGCCTCCAGCGACGCGAGCGCCGCGTGGATGGCGCCCAGCTTGCCCCGGGCCAGCTCGTACTGCTCCTGGTAGACGTCCTTGAGGCCGGTGATGCCCAGCGCCTTGAGCACCGGCGCCATGGTGAGCCCCTGGACGATGATGGACAGCACCACCACGCCGAACGTCATGTTCACCAGCAGCTCGCGGTGGGCGAAGTCGTCCGGGAGGCCCAGCACCAGCACCATGGACACCGCGCCGCGCAGGCCGCTCCAGGTGAGCACCGCGCTCCACTTCCACGGCAGCTTCTCCGACGTGAACCGCAGCAGGCCGGACACGCCGTAGACGACCACCGCGCGGCCCAGCAGCACCGCCCCGTACGCCAGCAGGATGGGCAGCCACGACGCGAGCAGCGACGACAGCTGCACCTCCAGGCCGATGAGCAGGAACACCACCGAGTTGAGCGCGAACGCCAGGTACTCCCAGAAGCTCTCCACCGCGATGCGCACCGACGGGCCCATGCCCTCCTGAGCCGCCCAGTTGCCGCACACCATGCCGGCCACCACCGTGGCGATGACGCCCGAGTAGTGGAAGTGCTCCGCCACCACGAAGGACCCGTACGCGGCGATGACCGTGCAGGTGATCTCCACCATGGCGTCCTCCACGCGCAGGATGACCTTGCCCACCGCGAAGCCCACCGCCGCGCCGATGACGCCGCCCATGCCGGCGACCTTGATGAAGTCCATCACCGCGCTGCCCACGGTGAACTCCTGCCCCGCCGCCACGCCCACCACCAGGGTGAAGAGCACCACGGAGGTGCCGTCGTTGAGCAGGCTCTCGCCCTCCACCAGGATGGCCAGCCGCTTGGGCGCGCCCAGCGCCTTGAACAGGCCCACCACCGCGATGGGGTCCGTGGACACGATGAGCGACGCGAACACCATCGCGTGGATGAGGCCGAAGCCCTCCATCAGCTTCATCCCCCGCATGGCCGGCGACAGGAACAGCGCCGTCAGCGCCATGGACGCCACCACGCCCGGAATGGCCATGGAGGTGATGGCCAGCTTGTTCTTCATGAACTTGCGGAAGTCGACGTGGAACGCAGCCTCGAACAGCAGGCCCGGCAGGATGACCGCGAACAGCAGCTCCTTCGTCAGGTGCGGCGGCTCAAAGGCATGCACGATGCCCAGGCCCAGGCCCGCCAGTACCAACGCCACCGTGTACGGAAACTTGAAGTAGCGCGCCGCGATCGCCACCGCCGTCGCGATGGAGAAGAGCAGCACGAAGGCCAGCTCGAAGTGCATGAATCCCCAACCCCGTTGGTGCTCAAAAAGGGGTGAGGATGCCACGCGCGCGGGGCGGTGAGGCAACCCCCTTTCGGAGGGAATTGAGAGGGGACAGGCAGGCGTTGCAATTTGCCAGACTGTTTTCTCAAGGCCGGAGACGGAGGCGTTGTGAGGCTCCGGACCGGTGGCTAGAAGCGAGGGATGATGGACCTCTTCCTGATGTCGCCCCCGGGCCGGGGCTGGGCGCTGCGAGGCCGCTCCAACTTCCGCAGCCGGGAGGCCGCTCCGGCGGATGCGCGCGGCGCGCGGCGGGAGTGGCTGACGCTGGCCCGGCACATCGAAGCCCGAGGCGGCACGGTGGTGGCGCTGCCCTCGCCGTCGGACGCGCTGACGGGCATGCCCTACGCGGCCGAGTGCGGCCAGGTGGTGGCGCGCGAGGGCCAGGCCCCGCTGTTCCTCCTGCCCCGGATGATGAGCGCGCACCGGTTCGCGGAGCGCGACCACTGGGCGCCGCTGGCCCGGCGCCTGGGCCTGGAGGTCGTGGACCCGGGCGTGGGCATCTGGGAGGCGCACGGCGACGTGGCGACGTTCGACGGCGTGACGCTGCTGTTCTGGGGCGGGCGCACCACGCGCGACGGGCTGGAGGCTGCCCAGAAGTCCTTCCCCGGCGAGGTGCTGCGCGTGCAGGTGCGCGAGCCCGCGTTCCACGGGAACATGGCGGTGCTGCCCCTGCCCGCGGTGGACCGGCTGGTGGTGTGTCCGGACGTGATGGCGCCGGAGTCGGTGGCGCTCCTGGAGCAGCGCTTCGGCGCGAACCGGCTGGTGCGGGTGACGGAAGCGGACATCCGCCGCTACGCGACGAACGGGCTGCCCCTGGGCAGGGACCTGCTCGCGCCCACGGTGATGCCCCCGCACATCGTGGAGACCTTCGAGCGGCTGGGCATGCGCGTGGTGTCCATGCCGATGCCGGAGCTGACGGAGAAGGGCGGCGGTTCGTCGCGCTGCCTCGTGTCGCGCGCGTCGGTGGACGCCTCCCGCGTCTCGCTTCCTCCGGAGTACCGGCTGGACGTCGTGGCGAAGGACCTCGAAGCCGATGCCGGGTGAGCTCGCGCCGCTGGCCCAGGCGTTCTTCGCCTCGGCGCCGGAGCTGTCATTGCAGGCGCTGGGCTCCGGCGTGCACGTCCCGTCGCTGGACCTGGCGCCATACGGCATCCCGGTGACGCACCTGCTGGCGGAGCACAACGCGGAGCTGGCGCGGCAGTACCTCACGCTCAACCAGCTCGCGTTCGGCGGCATCGGCGTGCCGCGTTGGGTGCTGTCGGACCTGTACCTGCTGCCCGGCGCCATCGGGCTGTTGCGCTGTCCCGCGCGGCTGTTGAAGGCGCCCGCGCGCGAACGGCTGCTGCTGGCGGACGAGGAGCTGGCCATTGGCGCGGCCTGCTACGTGGCGCCGTCGCTGACGCCGGGGCTGTTCGTGGGCGTGTCGCTGTTCAGCTTCCTGCCAGGCCGGGGCGCGTCCGCGTGGGTGAAGCTGCTCACGCTGGGCATGGTGCGCGCGAAGCGGCTGCGCGGCATCACCCAGTGGGACAACCCCGCCGTGCGCGTGCACTCGCGGCTGGGGCCCATGCGGCTGGTGGGGCGCGTCCCCGGCGGACACGACTACGACGAGCGCACCTTCGTCTACGAGACGGACCTGCGCGACGAGGCCCGCGTGGCCCAGGCCATGCTCCGGGGCGACGCACCCGCGCCCGCCACGCGCATCCCCGTCACCGACCTGCTGTCGCTGGGCGCGCTGCTGGACCGCGCGGAGGCAGGGGCCCGGCTGGAGCTGGTGCCGCCCGGCCAGGACGACGGCCACGTGCTGGTGCGCGAGCTGCCCCCGGGGTGACGCTCAGGGCGCGGGGGCGTGCGGGAACTCGTCGTCCTGCTCCAGCGCCTGGCGCAGGGCGCTGGCGCCGTCCTTGAGGATGGGCGCGCCGTGCGCGAAGCAGACGGTCTGGATGGGCAGGTGGTCCAGGATGCGCTGGACGCTGGTGCGCGTGCGCAGCGGTTCGTCCTGGTACTCGCCGGGGACGAACGTGGGCGCGCCCCGGCCTTCGTGTGACAGCAGGTCGGAGATGAAGACCACGGCGTGCGGGCTCTTCTGGAGCCAGAGCGTGTACATGGCCTCCGTGGGCCCCGGCGTCTGGAACGTGTTGAGGCCGCCCGGCAGCGTGGTGCCGTTCACGTATTCGAAGTCCGGCTTCTCCGCCAGGCCCTGCGCGCCCTCCGGCGCCCACACGGGCACGCCGAACGCCTTGCGCAGGCGCCACGCGGAGCGCTGGTGGTTGCCCGCGGTGAGCACGATGGCGTCGATGTCGCCCAGCTTGCGCAGGGCCTTCTCGTCGATGGGCAGCGGGTCGATGAGGGTGACGGTGCCGTCGTCGTCCACCACCGCGTAGGCGTCGCTGCGGCCGCCGCCGACCCGGTCGTCGGAGACGGTCCAGTGGTGCACGCCGGGGAGGATCTCCTCCGTCTTCTTCGCCTGGGCCTTGGGCTCGCTCATGCCGACAAAGCTAGGCACCTGGACCTGGATGCAGGGGGGCTCGCTCCGCTGCCCGCCTGCCCCACCAGCGGCCCCTGCTGCCCCCTTCGCATCCCGCCCGCCGCGCGCACCTTTGTCATGGGACGAAGGAGGGACACGATGGGCGCGACGACCCGCGAGCTGCGACCGCTCGTGCTGTTCGATGGGGACTGCGGCTTCTGCAAGCGCTGGGTGGCGCGCTGGCGTCAGGACACCGGAGGCCGCGTGCGCTTCGCCGCGGGGACCGGCTGGCTGCGCGCGCTCCTGGGCATTCCGAAGGAGGACATGCGCCGGGCGATGCAGCTGGTGGAGCCGTCGGGGCGCCGCTCGTCCGGCGCGGAGGCCGTCTTCCGCATGCTCGCCTGGTCCCCCCGCTTGAGCACGCGCGTCGCCGCGCGGCTGGGCCTGCTGCCCGGCGTGCGGCAGGTGGCGGGCGCGGTGTACTCGGTCATCGCGCACCACAGACGGCGCGCGTCGCGCTGGGACACCTGGCTGTTCAGCCGCGTGACGGAGCCCGCGGAGCACCGGTGGGTGCGCTGGGCCTTCATGCGGCTGTTGGGCGGCACGTTCCTCATCGCGTTCACGTCGCTGGGGAAGCAGGTGCTGGGGCTCTACGGAGAGAAGGGCATCCGTCCCATCCGCGACCTGGCGCAGTCCGAGCGCTGGGCCGCGCAGGGCCGGTGGCGCCGGCCCTCCGTGTTCTGGAAGGACGCGTCGGACGCGGCGCTGGTGCGCGGCTGCCGCGTGGGGCAGGGCCTGTCGCTGGCGCTGCTCCTCAACGTGGCCCCGCGCCTGAGCACGGGCGCGCTGTGGGGCCTGTACCTGTCCTACGTGTCGCTGGGGCGCGAGTTCCTGTCGTTCCAGTGGGACGTGCTGCTGCTGGAGATGGGGCTGCTGGGCACGCTCACCGCGCCGGGCGGCGTGCGGCCCGGGCTGGGGAAGCGGGACGTGTCCGCGCTGGAGGTGTTCCTCTTCCGGATGCTCGTGTTCCGCCTCTACTTCGGGTCGGGCGTGAGCAAGTTCCACTCGGGCGACCGGACGTGGCGCGAGCTGAGCGCGTGCGACGTGTACTTCGAGACCGCGCCCCTGCCCACGCGCGGGGGCTGGGCCGCGCACCAGCTGCCGCGCCGGGTGCGCCACGCGGGCACGGCGGCGGTGCTGGCGGCGGAGACGGCGGTGCCCTTCCTCGCGTTCGGTCCCCGTCGCGTGCGGCAGGCCGCCTTCGGCGTCTTCTGCGCGTTGCAGGCGGCCATCATGGCCACGGGCAACTACGGCTTCTTCAACGTCCAGTCGCTGGCCCTGGAGCTGTGGCTGCTGGACGACGCGGCCCTGCGGCGCGTGCTGCCGGAGCGCCTGGGGCGCGACGCGGAGCCCGCGCGGCGGCCGTCGGTGCTGACCACGGCGCTGTCGGTGGTCACGGCGGTGCCGGTGCTCACGCTGGGCACGGTGGAGCTGCTGCGCCGGATGGGGTGGTGGCCGCGCGGCCCGGAGCGCCTGGTGCGCGCGGTGGACTGGCTGGAGGACCGGATGCTGCCGCTGCACTCGGTGAACTCCTACGGCCTGTTCGCGGTGATGACGGTGGACCGGCCGGAGATCACCGTGGAGGGCTCGGACGACGGCGTGCACTGGGTGGAGTACCCGTTCCGCTACAAGACCTCCGCGGTGGACCGGCCGCCGCGCCAGGTGGCCCCGCACCAGCCCCGGCTGGACTGGCAGATGTGGTTCGCCGCGCTGGGGTCGCCGTCCTCGTGGTTCCTGGCCCTGCTGGAGCGGCTGCTGGAGGGCTCGCCGGAGGTGCTGGGGCTGTTCGCGTCCAACCCCTTCCCGGACCGCCCGCCCCGGATGGTGCGCGCGGTGCTCCACGACTACCGGATGACGTCCCTGGAGGAGCGCCAGCGCACCGGGGCCTGGTGGAAGCGGGAGCGGCGCGGGCTGTATGTGTCGCCGCTGACCCTCGCGCCGGGGTCATCCGAGCAGGCGGGGCGGCTGACCTGGTACGTCTGAACAGCGCCCGGGACCCCACCCGTCACGCCCGGTGCGCCAGGACCCACACGGCGGTGTGAAGGGCGAGGGCTTCCCGGTGTGAAAGCGGGGCGCCGGGGACTGGCGGGGGATGGGGATCGCTGGGTACCGTGCAAGGGCGATGGTGTCCGGTGCTTCCCCGTCTTCACTCATCTTCGGCAGGTACGCGGTGCTGCGCCGCGTGGCCGTGGGGGGCATGGGGGAGATCTTCCTGGCGCGTCAGGTGGGCGTGAGCGGCTTCGAGCGCCCCGTCATCCTCAAGAGCCTGCTGCCGGACCTGCTGGAGCACGAGGGCTCGGTGGAGATGTTCCTCGACGAGGCCCGCGTCGCGGCGCACCTGAACCACCCGAACGTCGTCTCGCTGTACGAGGTCGGCGCGTGGCAGGGCACGTTCTATATCGCCATGGAGTACATCGAGGGCGAGAACCTGGGCCGCCTGGCGAAGGCGGCGCAGCGGGCCGGCACGCCGCTGCCCCACCGCGTCTGCGCGCAGATGATCCGCGACGCGGCGCTGGGGTTGGACCATGCGCACCACGCGCGTGACAGCCAGGGCGCGCCGCTGGAGCTGGTGCACCGGGACATCAGCCCGCAGAACATCATGGTGCGCCTGGACGGCCTGACGAAGGTGGTGGACTTCGGCGTGGCCAAGGCGACCATCCGCGCCAGCCGCACGCGCACGGGCGTGCTCAAGGGCAAGCTGCGCTACATGTCGCCGGAGCAGGTGCGCAACGAGCCCGTCTCCGGCACCAGCGACCAGTTCGCGCTCGGTGTCGTGCTGTGGGAGCTGTGCACGCGCCGGCCGTTCATCGACACGGACAACCCCGCGGAGGCCATGCGGCGCATCGCGCTGGCGGCGGTGCCCCGGCCCTCGCAGTTCGTGGAGGGGCTGTCGCCGCTCCTGGAGCAGATCATCCTGCGCATGCTCCACCGCGCGCCCGCGCAGCGCTTCGCCCGGTGCTCCGAGGTGGCGCGCGCGCTCCAGTCCTATCTGGATGAAGTGCCGGAGGTGCCGGGGGAGGGCGTCTCCGCGGTGGTGACGCGGCTGGTGGGCGACACGGTGCTCGCGAGGCTGCGCGACGCGGGCAGCGGCGAGCCCGGGCTGCCGCAGGTCCGCGAGCCCTCGAGCGTGTCGTGCCCGCGCTGTGGCCAGTCCACCAGCGCGACCAACCGCTTCTGCCCCGCGTGCGGCAACTCGCTCACGCCCGCGTCCGGGGGCCCCGCGCCGAAGCTGGCGATGATGCCCGTGCTGCGCGAGCCGCCCGTGCACCTGGGCGACGAGGACATCCCCGACGCGCCGACGGCCAAGGCGCCCGCCGCCCGCGGCGACGACGGCGCCGTGCACGAGCCGCCCACGGATCCGACGATGGAGGTGCCCGCGCCGCTGGCCTCCGTCCTGGCCGAGGCGCCACCGACGTCCGAGGAGGACGACGGGCCCCCGGCCCTGGGAGACGAGGCCCCGGGCCCCACGGTGAAGATCCGCGCGATGGACGCGCAGGCGCAGATGCGCCGGCTCACGCTGCTGGTGGTCGTGGGCGAACCGGCCCACGAGGCCCGGCTGCGCGAGGCGGTGTCGCAGGCCGCGGCGCGCCACCACGTGGAGGCCGTGGCGCTGTCGGAAGCGCGCTGGTGTCTGCCTTTCGGCCTGCCGCAGGCGCGTCCCGACGACGCGACGCGGGCGTTGAAGTGCGCGGAGGATCTGGGGAGCGCAGGGCCCGGCGTGCGGCGGGGCCTGGAGTCCGGCGTGGTGCGCGTGAGCGTGGAGGCGGGAGCGCCCCGGCCGTCCGGCCTGGAGTCCAGCGGGCTGCGCGCGGGTGCGGAGGGCGGGGCGTCCCGGCTGTCGGGCCTGGACAGCGGTGTGCGCGCGGGCGCGGAGGGCGGGGCCACGCACCTGTCCGGCCTGGGACTGGAGCGGACGCAGGCGCTGGCGGACGCGGCGGCGCCCGGTGAGTTGCTCGTGGGCGCCTCGGTGAAGGCGCTGCTGGTGGAGGCGGGCGGGGTGCGCATCGGCGTGGCGCGCGAGCTGCCCGGCGGCACCGCGTGGCGGGTGGAGTCCGGCGTGCCCGCGGCCCGCGTGGATACCCTCGTGGGGCGCGACGAGGCGCTGGCCCAGGCGCGGGCGGTGGTGGACTCGGCGCGCAAGGGCGAGGGCGGCGCGCGGCTCTTCGTGGGGCCCACGGGCGTGGGACGCAGCCGCTTCCTGGAGGCGGTGGCGGAGCTGGCCTCGGGCACATCGCCGCGCGTGGTGTACGCGTGGGGCGGAGACCCCCGCTCCGCCGGAGCGCTGGGGCTGTGGCGCACGGTGTTCACCGCGCTGTCGCGGGCCGCCACGGGCGGAGAGGCGACGCAGCCGCCGCTGACGGGCCTGGGCTTCTCCGAACCGGAGGCCGCGGCGCTCTGGCGGAGGCTCGCGCGCGGCGCGCCGGTGGGCGGACACCTGCCCGCGGGAGACGTGGCGCTGGTGGACGCGCTCCAGCGCGTGGCGAAGCCGTCCGGCCTGCTGCTGCTGGTGGACGACGTGCACCGCGTGGACGGCCCGTCGCTGGAGTTGCTCGCGGGTGTGCTCGCGGCGAAGGACACGGGCGTGGCGCTGGTGGCCACGGGCGACGTGGACGCGGTGCCCACGGCCCTGGCGTCCCTGCCGGTGACGGTGCTGGAGGGGCTGTCGCCGTCGGAGCTGAACGCCCTGCTCACCGCGAGCCTGGGCATGGCCCTGTCGCCGTCGCTGGAGCGGGCGGTGGCGGACCGGGTGCGCGGCAATCCCGCGCACGCGCTGGCGCTGGTGCGGCTGCTGGTGGCGGTGGGCGTATTGCAGCGCACGGAGGGCGGCTTCCAGGCCAATGGTCCGCTCACGGCCGCGCTGCTGCCCCAGGGGCTGGGACAGGCGCTGGGCGCGCGGCTGGAGCTGCTGCCCGCCGCGTCGCTGCGCTTCCTCCAGCGGGCCGCGGTGGAGGGCTCGCTCTTCTGCGCGGAGCTGGTGCGCGCGTCGCTGACGGCCCCGGACGGCGCGGAGGTGCTGGACGACGCGGAGTGGGTGGTGCCCGTGCCCAACCAGCCCGGCGTCTTCCGCTTCACGCGCGAGGAGGCGCGGCAGGTGCTGCGCGAGCGCCTGTCGCCCTCGCAACTGCGGAGCGCGCACCAGGCGCTGGCGGAGACGCTGGAGCTGGAGGCGTTCATGCAGGAGCCGGCCCGCGAGGTGCGGGTGGCGGATCACCTTCTGGGCGCGGAGGCCTCCGGCGCGCCGGCCGCGTGCGAGCGGGCGGGAGACTGGTTCGCGGCGCGCGGCGAGTGGCGCGCGGCGGTGGACTTCTACCGCTGGGCCCTGGGCCGCGCGCCCGGCGCGACGGCGACGGTGGTGCGCTGGCAGCTGGACGTGCTCGCGCGCGCGGCGGGGTGCCTCACGCAGACGGACCCCGCGGCCGTGGACGGGCTGGTGACGCCGTGGCTGGACCGCGTGCCGGTGATGCAGACGCCCGGGAGGTGGGCGGAGGCCGCGCGGCGCGTGGCCGTCGCGGAGCTGAAGCTGGGGCGCGTGGACGACGCGGAGGTGCGCCTCGGCATGGCGCAGGGGCCGGCGGGCTCGGAGCCGGAGGTCGAGGCCCTGGTGCTGGGCGAGCTCGCGCGGGTGCGCGAGGCCAAGGGCGAGACGACGGCGGCGGTGGAGCTGCTGGCGCGGGCCTTCCAGCGCATGGGGAACCGGACGCCCCAGTCGGCGGACTTCTTCTGGGAGCACTACCTGCTGCTGGGGCGGCTGCAGCAGCGGCTGGGGCAGCTGGACCGGGCGCGGGTGGCCTTCACGCGCGCGGCGGAGCAGGCGCGGTCGGTGGGCAGCGCGGTGGGGCAGGCGCGGGCGCTGTCGCAGCTCGCGGGCCTGCGGGTCCTCGCGGGCGAGCCGGCCCAGGCGCTGTCGGACCTGGAGCGCGCGCTCACCCTGGCCGAGCAGGGGGGTGACGCCCAGGAGGTGGCGCGCATCCACTTCAACGCCGGGCGCCTGCTGGTGGCGGGCGGGCGTGGGGCGGACGCGCGCGAGCGGCTGGAGCAGGCGAGGGAGCGTGCCCGGGTGGCGGGCTGGCGGGAGGGGGAGGCCCTGGCCGCGCAGGTGCTGGGGGCGATGGAGGCCCGGACCCCGCGCCGCTGAAAGTGGCCGGAAGTCGTCAGCAGGCGTGCAGGCGTCCGGACTTCGGCGCGGACGCGCGCGGTTTTCCCGCCCGTCGAGTGGTCAGCCGGTAGACTTCGCCTCTCCCCACCGCCCCCCGTGCCTGCCTTCGTGAAGACGTCACGTCCACCGTCCCTTTCCCTGTTGGGTTTCCTCGCGCTGGGTGTGCTCGGTGCGTGTGGACCGTCGCCCACGACCATCACCCTGGAACAGCCCGAGCAGCGCTACCTGCGCACGCAGGGGCAGAACCTGCCGCTCAACTACACCGTGCTGGACGCGGACGGGCGCAAGATGATGGACACGCGCCTGCGCTGGACCAGCTCCGCGCCGGAGGTGGCCTCCGTGCTGGAGGACGGCACGGTGGTGGCGCGCAAGTCCGGAAAGACAATCATCGGCGTGCAGGGCGGCCGCGCGAAGGCGGCGCTGCCGCTGGACCTCACCATCCTCGCGTCGCTGGACGTGCGCGCGCCGGGCGCGGACTTCGTGGAGGTGGGGCGCACCATCAAGCTGCGCGTGGTGGCGCGCAATGAAGCGGGCCACGTCATCCCGGACGCGGCGCCCGCCTTCCGCTCCAGCAACGAGGAGGTGGCGCGCGTGGAGAACGGCGAGCTCATCGCCGCGTCCGCCGGCGTGGCCACCGTCACCGCGACGCTGGGGCACCTGAACCGCGCCATCGCCGTGCAGGTGGTGCCGCCGGACTTCGTGCGCCTGGGGCTGAACCTCACCTCGTACACGTTCAAGAAGAAGGGCCAGTCGGTGATGGTCCAGGCGCGCGCGTACAACCGCAATGGCGTGGCGCTGGAGAAGGTGCCGCTGGAGTGGTTCAGCTCGAACTCCGCCGTGGTGACGGTGTCGCCCGAGGGCCGCGTGACGGCCGTGGGCCAGGGCCGCGCGGTGGTGTCGGTGGTGGCCGGCCGTCGCCGCACCGCCGCGGACTTCATCGTCGAGTAGGCCTGTCCCCCGAAGCTCGGCGAAGTGCCGGGCCCGCCGCCGTGGAGCGGCGGACCCTGGGACTTCCGCTACGGCTTCTTCGCGGGCGGCGCGGCGGGTTTGGTGGGCGCCGCCTTCTTGCCGCCCTTCTTCTTGGACGCGGCCTCCACGTCATCCGGGCAGGGCGGGCGGGGGCCGTCGCTGGGCGGCTGGATGGTGAACTCGACGCGGCGGTTGAGGGCCATGCCCTCCTCCGTGGCGTTGTCGGCCACGGGCATGCTGCGCCCGAAGCCCTGCGAGCACACGCGCTCCGCGGCGACGCCGCTCTCGATGAGGAAGCGCTTCACGCTGGCGGCGCGGCGCTTGGACAGCTCCAGGTTGTACTGGTCGCTGGCGCGCGAGTCGGTGTGGCCCTCGATGAGGATGCGGTCCATCTTCGGGTTCTCCTCCATCACCCGCGCGACCTCCTCCAGCACGGGGTAGGACTCGGAGAGGATGACGTCCTGGTCGGTGGCGAAGTTCACCTGCTCCAGGATGACGATCTTGTTGCCCGACGTGCGCGCGAGCGGACAGCCGTCACGGCCGCGCTTGCCCTGCGGGACGTCCGGGCACTTGTCGATGCGGTCCACCACGCCGTCGGAGTCCGCGTCGGTGTCCGGGCAGCCGGCGTTCTCCACCGGGCCAAAGAGGTTGGGGCAGCGGTCGCGCTCGCCGATGACGCCGTCGTTGTCGGGGTCCACGGGCGGCGGGGGCGGCGGGGGCGGCTCCTTGAAGCGCTCGATGGCCTCCCACTCGCGCGTCTTGGCGGGCACCCAGATGATGGAGGTGAAGAAGCTCAGGTTCGGCGACGCCAGCGAGCAGCCGCAGCCCAGGCCGCCGCCGAAGGTGAAGGTGACGCCCAGCGAGCTGTACCAGCGCAAGCCGATGAGCAGCTCCGCGGGAATCTGCCGCTCCTGGCCGGGCGCCTTCTTGAGGCCGAACGCGCCGTTCACCATGCCCAGCGCGGTGATGCCGCTGCCGCGCAACAGGGGCACCTCCGTGCCCAGGCCGAACGGGGCCATGTCCCCCAGCTGCGTGCCGCTGAAGATGATGTCCGGCCGCTTCCAGAAGCCGCCGTTGAAGGCGAGGAGGATGCCGGACTTGAAGCGGTAGTCGAGCACCAGGCCCGGCGCCCAGGTGAGCTCGCCGTCGCCCGCGAAGGCCTCCTGCACGCCGGTGGGGAAGCTGACGTTGAGCGTGAGCGCGGCGCCCCAGCCGTGGCCCTCCGCGGAGCGGCGGAAGCCGGGGATGGCCACCTTGCCGGTGAGGCGCAGGTCGCCCAGGGCGAAGCTCTCCACGGGCCCTTCGGTGCCGATGACCTCCAGGTTCTGGCCGCCCTGCAGGAGCACCAGCGGCAGGTCCACGCCCACCTCGGCCCAGTCGAAGAGGCCGACGGTGGCCATGACGTCCAGCTGGAGCCGGTTGCCCACGAGGCTGATGGAGCCCAGGTCTCCGTCCTTGGGGACGAGGGAGAGCGGGTTGATGGAGTAGCTGAAGTAGGGCCCGGCGGCGACGGACAGGTGCGACAGGGGCCGGGACTGGGTGACCATCACCAGGTCCTGCGGCGCGCCGGACGGGCGGAAGACCTGGATGTTGAAGCGCGGATCCGGCGCGGCGTGGGCGGCGGTGGACAGCGCGAGGGCCAGCAGCAGCGGGAGGAGCGGCGTGCGGGAGGGCTTCATCGGACGCGGCGGGCGGAGCGCAGGAAGAGGAAGCCCAGGGCGAGGGTGACCAGCATGGCGGTGCTGCCGGTGGGGGTGTCCTCGGCGGTGGTACCGCAGCAGAAGGCCCCGCCCTGAGGCTCGGTGCCGGGCTTGCGGCGGCCGCGCTCGCACTGCTGGGTTTCGGCGGAGCAGAACTCGACGCCCAGGCAGTCGCCGCTGTCGGCGCAGGTTTCGAGGCAGGTGTTGGTGGTCAGGTCGCAGGTGCCGCCGCAGGGGCAGTGCGCGTCGGCGAAGCACTGGACGCACGCGGAGCCGTCGCACACGAGCCCTTCGGCGCACGTCACCGCGCAGGCGCCGGTGTTGGAGCAGGTGCGCGTGGTGGGGTCGCAGGTGCCGCTGCCGCAGTCGGAGTCGTTGACGCAGCCCACGCACACGCTGTTCTGCACGGTGCCGTCGGAGAGGCAGAACGGGGTGTCCTCGCCGCAGGAGTCGCAGCGCGGGCCGCAGCGCTTGTCGGTGGTGCAGGAGCTGCACTCACCGCTGACGCAGGTCTGGCCGTCGCCGCATTCCAGGTCGTTGCGGCACTGGACGCAGACCTCGCCGTCAAGACAGTAGGGGCGCTCGCCGGGGCACTTGGAGCAGCCGGGGCCGCAGCGGTCGGAGGTGTTGCACTCCGGGACGGCGTCGACGCAGGTGCCGTTCAGCGTGTCGCAGGTCTTGCCGTTGGAGCACTGGCTGTCGGTGGTGCACTCGACGCAGGAGGGCGGGGCGCCGGGGGTGGGCGCGGCGCACTGGGTGCCATTGGGGCAGCAGTTGCAGGAGTTGCCGGCGCAGGCGTCGTTGGTGTTGCAGGGCGTGCAGACGTGGTTGGAGCAGCTCTCACCCCGGTCGCATTGGGTGTCTTCGTTGCACTCGACGCAGGAGTTCGCGGTGAGGTCGCAGACCTGGCTGCCGGGGCACTCCGCGTCGGAGGTGCACTGGACGCAGGTGAAGTTCGGCTCGTCGCAGACCTGGCCGGAGCCGCAGTCGGAGTCGCGGACGCAGCCGGTGCAGACGTTGGTGGCGGTGTCACAGCGGCCGGTGGCGCAGTCGCTGTTCTGGGTGCACGCGACGCAGGTGAACTGACCGTTGACCTGGGCGCAGATGGGCGCGGTCGGTCCGCACGGCGAGCACGTGTCGCCGCACAGGAGGTTCGTGTCACAGGGTGCGCAGAGCGCAGCGGAGTTGCAGTAGTAGGACGGACCGCAACTGCCATTGCCGGGCTGATTGGCGAACTGACGGTTGCACTGGACGCACTGGTCCAGGTTCGCGGGGAACGACGGCCGGCCGGTCTCCGTCTGGAACAGCTGCGCAGGCTGGACCAGGGAGAAGCCCGCGGTGTTGAGCGGGACGACTGGAGGCTGGTTCGCGGGCCGGTCAAAGTCCGTGAAAGTCCCATCCAGGACGGCGAACTCCAGTGCCGCGTGCTCGACGATCTGCACGTAGAGCAGCTCGATGGGATACAGCCCGGACTGGGTGAAGGTGACCGAGTTGGTGGTGCGCCGTGTCGGCGCACCGATTTCCGGTGGCCGGATGACGATGCTGTAGCGGTTGTTGACCTTGTCGAACAGCACGAGGCTGATGGCGTCGTCGGCGTAGAAACCGAAGTGCAGGACGCGCCCGACCATGGCCTGGGTGACGTTCAGGTAGCCGCGGAAACGGGAGACAAATTTGATGCTCGGGTCGTTGTAATGGAAGGGGCAGCCACCCTGGGCACATCCTGAGACCACGTTGACGAAGTCGCCGTAGCTCAGCACGCGACCGTCATTCAGGTTGTTCGACAGGTCGAACGTGGAGCGCAGTACGGAGGTCATGCGCGTTGCGCTGTTCTCCTCCATGTATGCATTCAGGCTGTCCGTGTAGAGCGACTGGCTCGTCGGAAACTCATTCGCAGTGCGCGTCCACACGTTGGACGCCATGCAGAGCCCTGTACCGGTATCCGTGGGCGACGGCGCCGCGGGTGCCCCCGTCACCACCACATCCGGCAGCTTCTGCGCCACGGCGGGCGCGCTCGCGAGGCACACGGCGAGCAGGGACAGCGCGGCGTACGCGCGGACGGGGAGGGGAGCTGTGCGCAAAGCGCGCGCAGCCTTACAGATTAAGTTGACGTTCTCAACCTTCCGCCCACGTCCCGAGTCCCCGTGCACGAATGCGACCTCCAGGGTCCTCTGTCCCTCGGAGCCGCAATCAATCCGTGCAACATGCAAAACGGGAAACCGTCACCGTGCCGGAAGCGTCACACGCGACGGCACGCCACGTCCCCGTCCTGCGAGCGGATGAACGCCGCGGCGAGCTCGCTGCCCAGGGCCGCGCACAGCACCTCGTACGTCCGCCGCCGTGCTCCGCCGAAGAAGCCCGGCTGCCGGGTCAGCGTCTCCGGGTGACGCACGAAGACGTTGTACCCGAGGATGCACCCATCCGCGCGCAGCACGGTGATGCCGTCGGTGGCCATCATGCCGCGCAGGAGCTGCGCGGTCGCCCGCACCGCCGACGCCGCGCTGCCGTCCTGGGTCGCGTGGTGCCGGTCCAGCATCGCCACCACGTCCATGGGCCGGGGCAACAGGATGCCGTCCACGAACAGCGCCGAACCCGCGCGCTCCCGAGGCAGCACCGCCACCAGGGTGCCGTGCGAGGACTGCATCACCTCGAACAGCACCCGCCGGAAGAACCCACGCGCGTACTCGCGGCTGGAGGGCAGGACCTGTTCGGTCACCGCGCTGGCCAGCGTGTCCAGCACCACCGAGGGCGGCTCCAGGTCGATGCGCGCACCGGACAGGTACACGTGCCGGCACAGCCCGCCGCCGCCACGCAGCTCGAGGATGTTGTCCGCGAGCTGCAACATGCCCACCACACGCGCGCCCCGGTCCGGCGCGTGCCGCAGGCGCTCCAGCGGCGTCTCCGCCATGGGGAACGGATCCGTGCGGAAGATGCCGTAGGTGAGGCCCGCGGAGTCGCGCAGCAGGTACAGCGCCCACCAGCGTCCCTGCCCCAGCGGCGCGCACTGCTTGAGCGCCCGCTGGATGGTGGCGCGGTTGCGCGGCCCCGAGCCGAGCGGAATCGGGTCGTGCCCGCCCAGGAGCTCCATCATCGCCCCCAGGTCATCACCCAGGAACGCGGTGGGGAACAGCAGCGCGCCCTCCTCGCGGTAGCGCGACAGCGTCACCAGCAGCTCGCTGAGCGCGTCCGCCGTCTGCGGACACGTCATGTCCGCCTCGTCGAGGAACGCACTGACGGACTCGGTCAGCAGGTGACGAAACGACAGGATGAGAGGTGAACCCGACTCCGGGCCCGGACCGGTCATGGCGGACCCAGCATGACGCATCGGTGGCGGCGAGGCACGAAGTCTTGCCTCCCTCCCGGAGGCTGGGGCCTGTCGGGAACCGGGCGCCTACTCCGCCGCCCGCCGCGCGGTTTCCAGGGTGGTCGCGGTGCGCATCCAGCCCTCCGCCTGGGCATCCAGGTGGGACAGGAGGTCCGCGAAGAAGCGCGCCTCCATGGCCTGCGCCAGCGTGGCCCCGTGCGAGTCCGCCCACTTGCGCGTCACCGTCGCGCGCACCTGGGCGCCCAGCAGGTCCACGAAGCGCTCCAGCAGCGGCGTGGACAGCAGCGTCCCCGCCCACACCACCGCGTCATGCCCCAGCCCACCCGTGGCCACCGTCACCACCGCCGCCGCCCCGGATGGCACCGAGTACACCAGCGTGGTGAGCGCCTGGAGCAGCTCCTCGCGCATGCCGCCTTGCAGCTCGGTGCCCACCAACTGGCGGCAGAAGTCGTACAGCGTCGCCCGGTCCGCCGCGTGCGCGTGCAGCGCGTCCAGCTCCAGCGAAGCGTCCAGCCGGCCCAGCATCGCGGGCCCGAAGGCCTGCGCCAGTTTCTCCCGCGTCTCCGCGTCCCCGCGCCACGCGGCCACCTCCGGCGCGAAGGCGTCCACCAGCCGGCGCAGCCCGTCCTTCAGCGAGTCATCCACCGCCTGCGAGGGTAGCGCTTCATGGGGCCGGGGCCCGGTGAAGGACTCGCGCACCTTGCGGCTCACGAACGTGAGCGCCGTGGCCAGCCCCCGGAACGGCAGGCGCACGAACCGGTGGAAGGTGCTGCGCGCATCCAGTTCGTCGCGAAACGCATCCACCAGGACATCCGCGGGCACGGCCTTGAGCGCCGCCTGCGCACCAATGCCTTGCAGGTCATGCCGCAGCCGCTGCCTCAGCCGCTCCGGCTCGCGGGCCGCGCGGGTCGCCGCCCGGGCCACCGCGTCCAGCTCCGAGCGCGCATCCGACAGCGACGCCTCCAGCGCCCGCGCCTTCAGCTCGCGCGCATGCTCGGCCTGTCCCAGCAGCGCGGCGAGCGGTGGCCGTCCGTCCAGCGCCTGCGTGGCCAGCGGCTTCAGTCCCGCCTCCACGTCCGGCTGGTGCGGCGCCAGGTAGCGCGCGAGCGGCGGGTGGCCCACGTCCTGGGCCAGCTTGTCCAGGTGGCCGCGCGCCACGTCCTCGCGCGTGGCCTCGTTGTAGACGAGCAGGTACGGCTTGCCGTGGCCCACCGCCGCGCGCAGGAAGTCCACCAGCGCCGCGTTCTGGTACGTCTGCCGGCTCACCACGAACACCAGCACGTCCACCGTGACGAGCAGCGCCTCGGCCCGCTCGCGGTTGTCGCGGTACACGCTGTCGAAGTCCGGCGTGTCCATCACCAGCAGCCCGCGCGGCACCGCGTCCGACAGCACCAGGTACAGCCGGCCCGCGGGCCCGGCCTCGTCCACGGGCGCCACCGTCCCGTTGGCCACCGGGACGATGTCGTAGCGCTGGGTGAGCACGTCCTTCAGCGCTCCGGTCCACGTCTCCGGGTTCGCCGCGGCCAGGCACTGCTTGGTGAGGCCGCCCTCGGGGCGCGCGGGGGACAGGGACGCCTTCGCCAGCGCGTTGAAGAGCGTGGACTTCCCGACGTTGTTGGGCCCGGCGATGGCCACCAGGAGCAGCGGAACGTCGTCGGCGCCGGAGCCCAGGCGGGGCAGCAGGTCGCGGCGCAGGCGTTCGGCCAGGCGGCGGGCCAGGTCGGCGTCGGCGCCGTCGGGGAAGCGCTCGGAGGCGGGCAGGGCGTCCAGGGCGGACGCGAGGGCGGTGCGCAGGGCGCGAGGGTCCTTCATGGGCATAGGGGCCACGCGCAAGACAGCACGCACGCCGCGCGGTGCCCAGACAAGTGTGCGCACACTGTCCACCGAGGACACCCCTCGGGAGGCGCGATAGGGTGCGCCGCATGCGCTCCCTCCTCGCCTGCCTGCTTCTGTCGGGGTCCATCGCCTGCACGGCCACGCACGCCAACGCGCCCGCGCCCGCCGAGGCCCACGCCGAAGGCCCTCTGCCCTTCATCCCGGATGACTACGCCCGCGCGCTCGCGGACGCGAAGGCGAAGGGCGTGCCCCTGTTCGTCGACACCTGGGCGCCGTGGTGTCACACGTGCCGCTCCATGCGCGCGTATGTCTTCACGGACAAGGCGCTGGCGAAGCACGCGGACCGCTTCGTGTGGCTGGAGCTCAACACCGACCTGACCCAGAACGCGACGTTCCAGGAGAAGTACCCGGTGGAGTTCTGGCCCACCTTCTTCATCATCGACCCGCGCGAGGAGAAGGCCCTGCTGCGCTTCGCCGGCAGCGCGACGGTGCCGCAGTTGGAGCGCCTCTTCGAGGACGGCGAGCGCGCCTATCAGGGCGGTGCCACCGGCGCGGACGCGCTGCTCGCCCGGGGTGACGCCCTCTACGGGGAGCGCAAGCCCGCGGAGGCCGCCGAGGCCCTGACGCTCGCGCTCGCGGAGGCCCCCGCCGACTGGTCCCGCCGGGGCCGCGCGCTGGAGTCGCTGCTGATGGCGCAGTACGGGGCGAAGCAGTACGTGCCCTGCGCGCAGAAGGCGGTGGCGGAGCTGCCGGGGGTGCCGCGCTCGCTCAACCTGGCCAACAGCGTCCTCAACGGCCTCACCTGCGCGCTGGCCATCCCCGAGGGCACGCCCGAGGCCGCGGACCTGCGCCACACGCTGGAGGCGAAGGCGCGCGACGTGCTGGCGCCGCCCGCCATCGACATGGAGGCGGATGACCGCTCCGGCCTGTACGAGGTGCTGGTGGAGGCGCGCAAGCAGGACCAGGACACTGCGGGCGCGAAGCAGGTGGCGCAGGAGTGGCTGACGTTCCTGGAGGGCGAGGCCGCGAAGGCGCCGAACCCCGAGGCGCGCACGGTGTTCGACTCGCACCGCATGCTCGCGGCGATGACGCTGGAGCAGCCGCAGCGGGCCATCCCCGCGCTGGAGCAGAGCGAGAAGGACCTGCCCCAGGACTACAACCCGCCCGCGCGGCTCGCGACGCTGTACCGCCTGTCGGGCCGGCTCGACGACGCGCTCGCCGCGAACGACCGGGCCCTGGCGCGGGTGCAGGGAGCGCGGCGGCTGTCCGTGCTCTCCGGCCGCGCGGACATCCAGGTCGCGCGCAAGGACACCGCGGGCGCGGTGAAGACGCTGGAGGAGGCGCTGACCTTCGCGAAGACGCTGCCCGCCGCGCAGGTGTCCCCGCGTCAGGTGGAGTCGCTGGAGAAGAAGCTCGCCGGGCTCAAGTCGCCGGCCGCTGCTCCAGGCGCGGCGCCGTAGCAGGCCCATCACCCTCGCGTGTGCTCCGGATGCGGCACACGCGAGGAGTCGTCACGGGACCCGCGGCACCGCGCGACGGGCGTCCAGGTCGAACAGCTCGAAGTCCTCCGCGCGTCCCTCGCGCATGGCGCCATCCGTGAAGACCATCACCGCTTCACCCGGGCCCGTCATTGGCGGCGGTCCGTGCGCGTAGTCCACGCGCGTCCCATCCGTCACCAGGTGGCGCAGCACGCCATCCCGCGCGGGGCCCGGCACCCCCACCAGCTCCCGCACCCGCTTGTCTCGCGTGTGGCCCACCACCTGGGACAACCCCAGCGGCAAGCGCCGGGGATCGAACCTGCGCCGGGGCGTCCCCCGCACGCGCTCCGCATCCTCCGCGGCCAGGCTGGGCCGCTGGTAGAAGATGCCCACTCCCTCGCCATCCTTCGCATTGCCCGGATGGTGCAACCCCGGCAGCACGAGCGGCCCGCTCTTCCACGCCTCCACCGCCCGGTCCATCACCCCGTTGAGCGCCTCCGCCACCGCGCGCGCGTCCGCCCACCGCCCAGGCTCGAGCCCCACGACCTCCAGGTCCTCGCGCGTGACGCCCGCGTGCAGCACCAGCAGCGAATCCCCGGCCGCATGCGCGACGCGGAACCTCCGTGCGCGCAGCAGGTGCTCCACCCACGCGCGCTGCTCCTCGGTCCAGGTGCTGAAGTCCCGCGCCGCCAGCTCCGCGCTCGGCAACCCGGGCCAGCGCTGGAGGAAGGCCCGCTCCGCCGCCGCGTCGGTGTCATCCCCCGCGTAGACCCGGTCCGCGTCCACCTGCGCGGCGCGGAAGGTCGCATCGGTGAAGTCCGCCAGCTCTCCCACGCGCCCCAGGTCGTGGTTGCCCAGGAGCAGCACCGCTTGATCCGCCGGATGGGACGCGAGCCACGCCACCCACCGCAGCGCGCTCCGGGCCACGCGCTCGCGGTCGGCCGCGGGACCCCAGTCGAAGTGGTCGCCCACGGACACCAGGCACACGTCCGGGCGCAGCCCTCCATCCCCATCCAGCAACCCGTGCAGCGAGAGGATGGACAGCACCCGGTCGAAGTCCGCCTGCGGGTCCCCCATCGCCACGTGCAGCGTGCGGCGCTGGCCATCCGTCGCGACCGCGTGCGGCCCCTCCGCCACCGCCGCGTCGGCGCGAGCCAGCGCCTTCCTCAAGAGCGCGTCATCCATCCCTCCATCCTAGTCACGCCGGGGGCGGTGCCCACGGCGCATCAGGACTGGAAGAAGCGGGAGATGAGCGCGGAGCGGCTCTCCACCTGCGCCTTGTTCAGGAGGTGCGTGACGTGCACCTCCACCGTGCGCTCGGCGCAGCCCAGGTGCAGGGCGATGGCCTTGTTCGTCTCCCCCTGCACCACGTGCTCCAGCACCTGCGCCTCGCGCGCGGTGAGCCCCCAGCGCTGGGTCAGCACCGGCAGGCGCGACGTCGGCTCCATCGGGGGGCCGGGGTCCAGCACCAGGTAGTGGTCCGGCAGCCCCTGCGTGCGCAGCGGGCCGGAGGAGAACAGTGGCCCCGTGCCCGGCGGGCTCCGCAGACACTCGCGCACCTGCGCCGCCAGCGCCTGCGAGTCCTGCTCCCACCGCGCCTGCCCCGCCTTGTTGGCGTGCATCACCCGGCCGCTGAACGTGACGACCCACGCGGGCCGCCCCAGCACCTCCAGCGCCGCGCCCAGGGCCGGGCCCAGCAGGCCCGCCTCGCGCAGCCGCCGGTCCATGGCCATGCGCCGCTGGATGGCGGGCGTCAGCGCCTGGAGCAGCCGCTGCTCCCGCTCCGTGAAGGGCTCGGACCGGAAGGCGCCCACCCAGCCCAGCATCATGTCGCCTTCGCACACCAGCACCCGCAGCTGCGCCAGGTGCTCCAATCCCAGACGCCGGTACAGGTTCGAGGCGTTCCCGGCCAGCTGCGCCCGCGCGTGCTCCCACTCGGCCTCGCTCAGCCCCAGCCGCTCCCACAGCGGCCCCTCGCCCTCGCCGGTGATGGGCAGGGCCCGCAGGGGCTCCGGCATGCCCAGCGGTGAGAAGCGCATCGCCCGGTTGCGCTGGGCCAGCGGCGGACGCGCGGGATCGAAATAGCCGAACCGGCTCCCCGCCGGTGGCAGGGCCGCGTCGAAGGCCTCCGAAAGGGCCGAGGACGGCTGCGGGAAGCCCGCGCCGTACACGAAGGCCGTGTGATAGCGGTCCGGGCCCACATCCACGCCGTAGGCCGCCGTCCGCTCCGCGCGCAGGGCGCCACGGAGCGCGGTGAGGACCGCCGGCAGTGCCTCGGAGCCGGGCTCCAGCCCCTCCAGCAGGCCCTCCAGCTCCTGCAAGAGGCGTTGGTCCTCGGAAATCAAATCAATCACGATTTGCTTACTATAGCGGCTGGGGCCAATTGGAAGACTTGTGAGGTCGGGAGTGGAATCAATGCTTCTTCCGCCTGTCCAGGTGGGAAGTGATTCCCTGCCCCCCGGGTCGTCTGAGACTCGCGTGATTTCCTCAATAGAAATGACTTTCGGCTGACGGCACCATGGCGTTCCGTGCCCTTCCGGGGGGGTGGGCCGACCCAGGAGTCGAAGAATCCGTGTGTGCGCGCGCCGGGCGTTCCCCCAGGAATGTCCGGCGCGCTGCCCCTTTTCCGGCGCCTCCTCCCCGCCCTGTCCACCACCCTACGAGCCTGGTGACACCAGGCCCTGGACACGATGGCGCGCGGAGATGATGACCTTCTGCCGTGGAGCCCGCGCCCGGAGGTCCTGACATGTCGCGTGATTACGCCTGGTACGCCCGGGCCCTGGAGGGGCGGCGGCTGCCGCTGGCCTTCGCGGACGTGGACCTCCTGGACGAGAACGCGGCGGCGCTGCTGCGGCGCGCGGGGGGCCTGCCCGTGCGGGTGGCCACGAAGTCGGTGCGGTGCGTGGCGCTGCTGCGGCGCGTGCTCGACGGGCATCCCGGCTTCCAGGGCCTCATGTGCTTCAGCGCCGACGAGGCCGTGCGCCTGCGCGAGCGCGGCTTTACCGACCTGCTCATGGGCTACCCCGTCGTGGATGCCGAGGCCCTGGCGGAGCTGTGCCGGCCGCCAGCGCCCGTGACGCTGATGGTGGACTCGGCCGAGCACGTGGCGCTCGCGGCCCGGGCGGCCCGGGGGCAGGGGACGCGCGCCCCGCTGTGCCTGGACGTGGACCTGTCCGTGGACCTGCCGGGCCTGCGCTTCGGGGTGCACCGCTCGCCGGTGCGCTCGCCGGAGGACGCGCTGGCGGTGGCGAAGCGCATCGCGGCGGAAGGGGACGCCGTGTTCCTCGCGGGCGTCATGGGCTACGAGGCGCAGCTCGCGGGCGTGCCGGACGCCGCCGCGCACGCGGGGGCGAAGAACGTGGTCATCCGCGCGCTCAAGCGGGCCTCCGTGGGCCGCGTGCACGCGCGCAGGCAGGCGGTGGTGGCCGCGCTGAAGGAAGCGGGCTTCGCGCCACGCTTCGTGAACGGCGGCGGCACGGGCAGCCTGGAGTCCACGCGCGAGGACGCGAGCGTCACCGAGCTGACCGCGGGCAGCGGCCTGTACTCGCCCGCGCTCTTCGACGGCTATCGCGGCTTCCACCACCAGCCCGCGGTGGCGTTCGCCATCCCCGTCACGCGGCGCCCGGGGCCGGGCCTCTTCACGCTCCAGGGCGGCGGCTACGTGGCCTCTGGCTCGGCGGGCGTGGACAAGCTGCCGGTGCCCTACCTGCCCGAGGGCGCGAAGCTCCTCCCGCTGGAAGGCGCGGGCGAGGTGCAGACGCCCATCGCCTACACGGGCCCGGTGCCGCTGCCCCTGGGCGCGCCGGTGTTCTTCCGGCACGCGAAGGCGGGCGAGGTGTGCGAACACTTCCGCACGCTGCTGCTCATCTCCGGGGGCCGCGTCGTGGAGGAGGTTCCAACCTACCGGGGCGAATGGGGGTGACGGCATGACGAGCGGGGTGAAGGTGAAGACCTGGCGCAACTGGTCCGGCGCGGTGGTGGCCCATCCGTCGAGCTTCCTCCAGCCGGAGTCCGTGGACGCGCTGAAGGCCGCGCTCCGCGACGCCAGCGCCCGGGCGGGCACCGTGCGCGTGGTGGGCAGCGGCCACTCGTTCCCGCCCCTGTGCGCGACGGACGAGACCATGGTGTCGCTCGAAGCGCTGCACGGCCTGGAGTCCGTGGACGCCGCCGCGCGCGAGGCCGTGGTGTGGGCGGGCACGAACCTGCGCGAGCTGGGAACGCTGCTCGCGTCGCACGGGCTCGCGATGGAGAACCTGGGCGACATCAACAAGCAGTCGCTGGGCGGCGCGCTGGGCACGGGCACGCACGGGACGGGCGTGGGGCTGGGCATCCTCTCCACGCAGGCGGCGGCGATGACGCTCGTCACGGCGAGCGGGGACGAGGTGACGTGCTCGGAGGACGCGTCGCCGGAGCTGCTCCAGGCCGCGCGCGTGTCGCTGGGCGCGCTGGGCGTGGTGACGCGGGTGCGGCTGCGGCTCCTGCCCGCGTACCGGCTGCGGCTGACGCGGCGGAACCTGGGGCTGGAGGAGTGCCTCGCGGGGCTGGAGGAAGCGCGCGCGCGCCACCGGCACTACGAGTTCTTCTGGTTCCCGCACTCCGACCGGGTGATGACGAAGGCGATGGACCTCACGGACGAGCCCCCGCACGGGGTGGGCGTGGGGCGCTGGCTCAACGAGATGGTGATGGAGAACGCGGTGTTTGGCGCGGTGAGCCGCGCGTGCCGGCTGCGGCCCGCCCTGTGCGCCCCCGTGAGCCGGCTGTCCGCGAAGCTGGCGTCGGAGGGCGTGCTGGCGGGGCAGAGCCACACCCTGTTCGCCACGCCGCGCCTCGTGCGCTTCCAGGAGATGGAATACGGCGTCCCGGTGGAGCGCGGGCCGGACTGCCTGCGCGAGCTGGCTGAATACATCACGCGCCAGCAACTGCCCGTGCACTTCCCGGTGGAGTACCGCTTCGTGCGCGGCGACGACGTGTTCCTCAGTCCGGCGCACGGCGGGGACCGCGCGTTCATCGCGGTGCATCAATACCGGGGCATGCCGTTGGAGCCCTACTTCTCGGGCGCGGAGGCCATCTTCCGCAACCACGGGGGCCGGCCGCACTGGGGCAAGCTGCACACGCAGACGGCGGCGACGCTGAAACATCTGTATCCCCGCTGGGACGACTTCCAGCGCGTGCGCGAGCAACTGGACCCGGAGGGGCGCTTCCTCAATCCCTATCTGAGACGTCTCTTCCTGGAGGAGGGCGCGAAGTCCGCGACGCACCCCCGGGCCTGATTTTTCGCGTCGTATCGCGTCAGACGATCCACCAACCGCCCGAAAATGCACAATCCAGGGCCCGGCATGCGGTTGGCTAGGGCATGGGTAGGCGGTTGGCGCCAGGCCCGGTGGCGCCCTTTCGAGGGGGATGGATGCGGACGAAGTCTTCATGGAAGCGCGTGGTGACGGCGTCGATGCTGGTGCTCGCCGTGGGGTGCCGCACGCCCTCCGCGGGGTTGAGGGCCGCGGGGGCGTCGGACTCGGGCAACTCCAGCCAGGGCGACTCCAGCCAGTCGGACTCCGGCAACTCCAGCCAGGGTGACTCCAGCCAGGGCGACTCCAGCAAGTCGGATTCGGGCAACTCCAGCGGTGGGGATTCCAGCCGGTCGGGCTCCAACGGCTCCAGCGACGAAGGCTCCAGCGAGTCGGGCTCGGGTGAATCCAGCGACTCGGACTCGGGCAACTCCAGCCATGGGGATTCGAGCAAGTCGGACTCGGGTGGCTCCTCCGGCTCCAGCGACCACAGCTCGGAAGAGGGCTCCAGTCACTCCGGCTCCAGTGAGCACAGCTCCGAGTCCAGCGAGCACAGCAACTCGGGCTCCAGCGAGTCGAACCAGGTGGACCAGGGCGACGACTCGCGCACGCGCAGCGAGAGCAGCAACGGCCGCGAGAATCAACTCCTGTCCACGGCCACGGTGGCGCTGACGGTGATGGGCCTGGGCATCATCATCTGGCAGTCGTACGAGCGCGCCGCGCGGCGCAAGGGCAAGCAACCCTCGCCGAAGGAAGTGGGGCACGCGGCCCAGGTGTACCTGCGCGCCCGCACGCACCAGCTGCGAGAGGACCTGGCGCTGGGCGCGGGCCCGACGGTGGACGACCTGGCGCAGGCGGCGCGCATCCGTCGCGAGAACCTGGACGTCTTCGGCAAGCTCTTGCGGACGCACCGCAAGGAGCTGCTGATGATGGCGGATGCGAAGCAGCTCACGCCCGAGCGCGCCCGCGCATGGCTGGAGCGCGTGGGCGAACTGGCGCGCACCGAGCCGCGACTCGAGGAGGACCGGCAGGCCTTCCTCCTGGACCAGGAAGGAGCGACCCAGGCGGCCGAGGCCCTCCAGTGAGGCCCCGCACAGCCTGGCTGGGATGGCTCACGGTGCTGCTGTTGCCCGTGAGTGCGCAGGCGCGTGAGCAGGCCCTGCAAGATCCTCCGTCCGAAGGAGCCCCGGGCCACCTCGCGGTGCCCGCGTTCCTGGACGGGGCGTTCATGGACGTCGCCCTGGCCTCACGGGTCGCGGGACTGGAGGCCACGGCGGGCATCGTCCTGCGCGGCGACGCGGCGCGGGATGCCGCGCTGGTCTCGGACGTGGAGGCGGGCCTCGCCGCCCTGCCTCCCGCGATGCGCCGTCCGCCAGGGGGCCGGTTGGAGCTCGTGCTCCACCCGGAGCCCGCGCCCCTGGGCCTCGGTGACGGCACGAAGGCGCGCCCCGACTGGTCGGAGCAGCGCGAGCAGTTCCACCTCTATCGCTATGCCCCTTCCGAGGAGCGCCGGGCCACGCTGCGCCTGTCGCGCCTCACCGACACGGAGGCCGAACACCTGTGGCGCCGCCGCGCCGTGGTGCACGCCGTGATGCAGCGCTGGGACGACGCGCGCGGCTGGAGCAAGAGTCCCCAGTGGCGCAGGCTGGACGGGTGGCTGCTCCCCTTCGAGCGCCCCCTCACGTGGAAGGAGTCCGCGAGCATCACCTACGCGGGCGCCTTCAGCCGCGCCCGGGGCCAGGCCAGCGCCTCGCTGGACCTCGTCACGTTCGCGGAGGAGCTGTTCGTCCCCGTGGAGTCCCTGCGCCCGGACGCGTTGCCCGAGGATGATCAGGTCCGCTGCCAGGAACTCTCCAAGACGCGAGCCATGTCCGGGTTCCTCACGGAAGCGCGCCTGGGCACCCTGCCCGCGAGGGGCGGCTGCCCGGCCTTCGACGCCTGGGCGGAGGCGGATGCGCTCTCCCACCTGGAGGTCCTGCTCGTCGCGGCCACGGGCCGGCAACCCCAGTCCCTCTTCGGCCACCTCCTCCTGCGCCCGGTCTGGCGCGAAGGCGCCACGGTGCAGGGCCCCGGCTTCGAGCGCGTCGTGCAGCTGGTGGCCCTCACCGGCATGGAGGAGAAGGGCCTGGGCTACCTGATGAAGGGAATGACGGGCGGCTACAGCACCGTCTTCCTCACGGGCACCCTGGGCGACATCACCCACGAATCGCTGGAGCTGGAGCAGCGCACCATCCGCCGCTTCCGGCTGAACCTCACGCCCGGCGAATCGCAGCGCATGCTGGAGCGCATCTGGGAGCTCGAGCGTCGCGGCTACCTGGGCTACTACTTCTTCACCGACAACTGCGCCGCCGCGCTCCTCTTCCTCCTTAATGGCTCGCTGGAGAACGGCCGCCACGTGAGCGCCCCCGGCACGCTGTGGGTCCTGCCCACCGCCACGCTGGACACGCTGGCGAAGACGAACGTCGTGGACGCGAGCGGGCGCGCGGTGCCGCTCCTGGAGCACGTCCCGGACGCCTTCGAGTCCACGGGAGACCGCGCCCGGCGCGCGCTCGTGGAGCAGGAGCGGCTGCTCACGAAGCTGGCGGCCCTGCTTCCATCCAGCGCGCTCGCGCCCCTGCACCTCGTGCACCGCCGCCTCCAATCCCCGGAGCCCGACGTCCGCCGTCAGGCCTACGAGCAGTTGCCTCGCGCCGTGACGACCGCGCTCGACGCGGCTTCCCAAGCAGCGCGCGCCGAAGCCCGTGATGCCCTGCACGCCTACGTGGCGCACGCGGTGCGGGTGGAGCGCGCGGCGGTGGACCAGGCTGAAGCGGAGAAGCTCGCCATCGACCGCGAGCGCCTCATCGCCCTCGACCTGAAGGGGGAGGGGGGCGCCGCCCAGGGCGTCAAGGAGCGGCAGCTCCTCTTCGAGCGCGAGGACGCCATGCAGCGCAAGCTCGCGGTGCTGGACCGCACGGCCCTGCTCCAGCAGGCCCTGGACACCGCCACCAAGCGCCTGCCCACGCCGGACGAGCTCAAGACCCTGGTCCGCGCCGAGCACACCGAAGCCGCCTTCGCCGCCGCCACCGAGGCGCAGGGCACCCTCAACGACGGACCGCTCGCGGACGTGGATCCGCGCGCCTTCCTCGCGAAGGACCACCAACGGAAGACGGAGGCGGAGGCCACCTGGGCCCGGGGCGCGCTGCGCGAATCCGGCGCGGCCCGCACGGTGGTGAGCGGCGGCGTGGACTTCCCGGAGGTGGGCGCCGCGCGGCCTGTGGTGAGCCTGCGCACCTCCGCGATGAACGAGACGCTGGGCGATGCGCGCCTGCACGGCTTCCAGTCCAGCAGCGAGCTGCGCGTGCTGGACGGAGAGCTGTCGGTGGAGCCCCGCTGGGGCGTGCCGCGCATCCTCGGCTCGCGCCTGACGCTGGTGGGCTACCGCACGCTGATGCCGGAGCTGCCCCAGCAGCAGCGGTCGTTCTCCGACTCGCTGGGCTGGGGCGCGGAGGCGAGGATGTCCACGGACATCGACCGCCCGTTGCCCTACCGCGCGTCGGTGGAGGCGGAGGCGCTGGGCGTCGTGGCGGCCTCGGAGCGCTTCGACACCTTCCTCGCGGTGGGGCTGGGCGCCCAGGCCACGATGGCCTGGAGCCCCTTTGAAACAGTCCCGACCGTCGGGCCCCGTCTGTCATTGTCCCAGCGCACGGCCCTGCCCGGTCCGGGCAACAGCGCGCTGCGGTTGGATGCCACGTACGTGCCGGCGTGGCGCGCGGGCATCACGCCGGGCTTCACGCACGAAGCGGACGCGACGCTCCAGGTGGAGTGGTACCTGGGGCGCATCGCCCGCTGGAGCGTGCTGCTCACTCCCCGCGCACAGGTCCACTGGGAGGGGACACTTGCGTCGTGGGCAGGTCCCGGGAGAAGTCTCGCGAGCCTTCCGGAAGGACGGGCGCGACATCGCCTTGCGCTAGGAGTGGAGCTCCGCTGACGCGCGGCGCGAGGACGGCGCGCACATCGCCGCTGAACATCGGGCGGCTGGAGGCCCCGGCGAGGGCGCCGATGAACAGGCCGATGGCGTGCAGCATCGTCCAGTTCAGCCAGCCCATTCCGTAGAAGACGCGCACGGAGCCCACGCTGAAGACGTTGAAGAACACGTAGAGCGTGGCGGGCACCGCCACCGCGGCGACGAGCGCGGCGGCCAGGGCGCGGCGGGGACGCCCCGCGTGGAAGCCGCCGAACGTGCCCGCCAGCAGGCCGTTGAACAACGGGATGAAGAACGTGACGGCGCTGATGAGCACCATGGTCAGCACGCTCACGTCGAACCGGTTGTGCTTCCACACGACGCGGCTCTCCTCCACGCGCGCGTCGAGCGGGAGGTCCGAGTAGGCGATCTGCTCATCCCTCAGGTGAAGGCGGCGTGCCGAATCGGTGAAGTGAGCCGAGCCCTCCGTATAGGTCTCATCCATGGAGCGTTGACCTCCGTGCGGGCGGGGGAAGGACGGTGCCCGGACACACCTTGGGAGATGGTGCCGGAAGGGGGCGGGTGGAAGGGCTGACGGCTCCACCGGTCCCTGAGGAGGAGGGCGCACGCCGTGCCTGCCCGCCGGGAATTTCCGCGACCCGGCGTGGGACGGATGCCGTACGCCGGGGCCGTGACGCACGGGAGACTTGGCGTCTGGTGGCTGGCGGCTATGCTGCCGCGCCTCCGCCGTACCGCTTCCCAGCCTGGATGGATTCCATGAGCCTTCGCCGCAACCTGCTGACCGTCGCCCTCCTCTCCACCACGCTGCTGTCCGCTTGCGCGCTGCGCCCGCGCTACAACGACATCGTCCAGGCGAACGGCACCACCGCGCTCCAGGAGAACCAGCTCGTGGTGCTGCGCGTGACGGACGCCGCCACGGGCAAGCCGGTGAAGGGCGCCAAGGTGCTCGGCGGCGAGTACCGCAACCACCTCAACGCGACCAGCGACGAGAACGGTGAGGTCTCCCTCCAGCTCGACCCGGGCCTGGTGAAGGAGAACCCGCTGGTGGAGGTCGTGCTGCCCAAGGGCGTGCGCCGCTACAAGCTCCAGGTGGTCCCCTCCGGCCAGGCCCCCGCCCCCGAGGGCGAGCCCATCAACGCCCCCGCCGCGGCGCCGTCCGCGACGCCGGAGCCGTCCACCACGCCCGCGACGCCCGCGACGCCGTCGGAGACCACGGTCCCGGCGAGCCCCGACACGACGACGAAGTAGGTCCGGCCGTCAGGTGAACCAGCGGATCAGGCGCCTGCCCTGCAAGCGCCTGAACGCGCCCAACCGCCGCTGGAAGTCCCCGCCGATGGTGACGAAGCGCACGCCACAGCGTCCCCGCGTGCGCTCCCCGGCGGAGCGGCGGGCCCACATGACCTGGGCCTGGAACGGCACTTCCTCGTCCCCCAGCAGCAGCGCGCCCTCCAGGAGATCGCCCGCCTTCATCGGCTGGAGCATCTCCGCGCAGAAGCCGCCCTCCGACACATCCCGCGTGTAGAGCGGCAGCATGCCGCGCAGACGGACGGCCAGGCGATGCTCGAAACGAGGCACGGCTCGGGGCAGGTGCATGGTCCAGATTCTGACGGATTCCGTCTCGGCAGTAAAATTGCGCCAATAGAAAGCGGCCAGGCGAGCGGACCCACCGTGCAAAGCCCGGGAAACGTTGAGAAATCTCCTGGGAGGAGGGAGCGGCCCATGTCGAAGGCATTCACCAAGGAAGACGGGGGCGGCGACGAGGGGCTCACCCCCGCGCGTCCCCGGTCGGCGTCGGCGGAGCAGCGCTACATCACGCCGGAGGGCTACCGCGCGCTCCAGGAGGAGCTGCTGGAGCTGCAGGGTCCCGCGCCCCGGGACTGGCCGGAGCTGGAAGCAGGCGTGCGCAAGCGCGAGCGGGAGCGCCGCGCGCGGGAGCTCACCGCCATCCTGGAGGACGTGCGCGTGGTGGTGCCGGATCCATCGCAGGCGGGCCGCGTCTTCTTCGGCGCGTGGGTGGTGCTGGAGGACGAGGAAGGCAGCCAGATGCGCTACCGCATCGTCGGCCCGGATGAGGCGGACGTGAA
This sequence comes from Corallococcus caeni, assembly GCF_036245865.1. Classification (NCBI taxonomy): domain Bacteria; kingdom Pseudomonadati; phylum Myxococcota; class Myxococcia; order Myxococcales; family Myxococcaceae; genus Corallococcus; species Corallococcus caeni. The sequence goes on from NZ_BTTW01000002.1 coordinate 538,184, forward strand.
GGCGGGGCGGCTGAGCGTGGAGTCCCCGCTGGCGCGCGCGCTCCTGGGCAAGGAGGCCGGCGAGGTCGTGCAGGTGGAGCGCCCCCGCGGCCCGGTGGAGTACGAGCTCCTCGCGGTGGAGTACGCGGAGTCCGAAGCCAGCGCCGCCGCGCCGTAGCGCGCCGCTCAGCGCTTCGTGGCGATGACGGTGACGAGCCGGCCGAAGGGCTCCGGCATGTCGCCCTCGCGCACCTCCACGTCGAACCCCGCCGCCTCCAGCAGGACGCGCGCGCGGGGCACGAGGAACGTCAGGTAGTACATGACGAACGGCGGCTTCCAGAGCGCGTTGCGCACGCGCATGGCGGCGTTGAAGCCCTTCGCCACCCAGTAGCCGGGGTTCAGCGCGGACGGCGGCTGGCCGGTGACGAAGACGAAGCGGCCCCCCGGCTTCAGCGCCCGCGCGATGCCCGCGACGAGGCGTGGCTCGTCCTCCTCCAGGATGTGCCCGAAGGCGCCGAAGCTGGTGACCAGGTCGAACGCCGCGTCGAAGGGCAGCGACAGCGCGTCCCCGCGCACGAACTCGAGCGCCGCGGTGCCCGGCGCATCCGCGAGCCTTTGCCTCGCTTCGTCCAGCATGCCCTGGCTCAGGTCGAACCCGACGACGCGCTCGCGGCACAGCGGGCGCAGCACGCGCATCGCGGCGCCCGTGCCGCAGCACACGTCCAGCGCGCTGCCCACGCCGTCTGCATGCGCGAGCGCGGCCTTGAGCACCGGATCCGGCGTGCGGAACGGCGTGTGCTCGAACTTGGGCGCGAGCAGGTCGTAGCCCTGCTCGACGGAGGTGAGGGCCTGCCGTGCAAGTTCGCGGAAGGTGGGGCCGTCGCGGTGGAACATGGGATGAGGTGTACCCACATCTCCCCGCCCCTGCCACCGGGGTTCAGGGCGACCCGACGGGATTTGAATGTTCCGGCGGGGGCCCCGTCAGTCAGGACAAGCAACTCGGACGGAGGATGGAAGACATGGCTTTCAAGCTCGGACTCGCGACCCTGGCCTTCGGTGCACTGCTGCTCGGTTCCTCCACGTCGATGGCGGCGGACTGGCGCGGCCCGACGCAGGCGGATGCGCGCTGGGGCGGCCACGAGCAGCGCGGTGGCTGGGAAGCGCCGCGGGACCAGGCGTTCCGCTACGTGGATGACGACGCGAAGACGCGCCGCTTCATGGGCTGCCGCGGCCCGAACTGCAACTACGGCCCCATGCCCCGCCCGGTGGACTCGCGCGGCCGCTACGAGCTGCAGACGGTGGAGCGCTGGGTGCCGGAGCGCTACGAGCAGGTCTGGGTCCCCGAGCAGTGCGTGTCCCGCGGCCGCCGCGGCCGCCACGTGCGCTGCACGCCGGGCTACTACGACCAGCGCTATGTGCCGGGCGGCTACCAGGCGGTGACGGAGTGGGTCTGGGTGCCGTACGTCGGGCGCCGCTGGCAGACGGTGGTCTACTACCCGTAGCGAGGACGTGAGGGACTGACGGACGGACGACGCAAGGGGAAGCAGGGGACACGCGGGGCGGTGCCTGGAGAGGGGGTTCTCCGGGTGTCGCCCCGCGGTGTTTTTTCGCGGGCGGGCCTGTTAGTCAGGGCCCGCATATGGGGACCGCATTCATCACGGGCGCGGGCGTGCGCGTTGGAAGCGCGGTGGCTCGCGCGCTGGGCCGCGCCGGCTACGACCTGGCGCTTCACGCGAACCGCTCCATGGAGCCGCTGGAGGTATTGGCGGAAGAGCTGCGCGCGCTGGGCCGCGACGTCGCGCTGTACAGCGGAGACCTCTCCGACGCGCAGGCGGTGGACGCGCTGGGCGCCCGGGTCCGCGAGGCGCACCCCGCGCTGGACGTGGTGGTCCACAACGCGGGGCTCTACGAGCGGGTGGACTTCGCCGCCGTGACGCGTGAGCAGTACCGCCGCATGCTCGCGGTGAACGTGGACGCGCCCTTCTTCCTCACGCAGGCGCTCCTGCCGTCGCTGCGCGCGGGGAAGGACCCGCTGGTGGTGCACCTCACGGACATCGGTGGGGAGCGGGCGGTGAGCCACTACGCGCACTATTCGGTGAGCAAGGCGGGGCTCGTGATGCTGACGCGCGCGCTGGCGGTGGAGCTGGCGCCGCACGTGCGCGTCAACGCCATCTCGCCGGGCGTGGTGGCCTTCCCGGAGCACTTCGACGAAGCCGCGCGCCAGGAGGTGCTCCAGCGCGTGCCCATGGGCCGCGAGGGCAGGGTGGAGGACGTGGCGCGCACGGTGGTGTTCCTCGCGCGCGAGGCGCCGTATCTCACCGGGCAGGTCATCGCCCTGGACGGCGGAAGGAGCGCGCAGCTGTGAGCCAGGAACCCGTGTGGATCCACCCGGTGGTGAACGACGCGCAGGGCCGCCCGCTGGACGTGATGGAGCTGCGCGGGCTCACGGTGGACGTCATCGTGGGCGTCTACAACCGCGAGCGCGTGACGCCGCAGCCGCTGCGCCTGGACGTGGCGCTCTTCCTGGACGCGCGCCAGGCGGCGGTGGGCGGGAGGCTGGCGAACACGGTGCACTACGGACGGCTGGCCGGGGAGCTGCGCTTCCTCCTGGATGCGTGCCGCTTCGAGCTGCTGGAGTCCGCGGCGGAGGCGGTGTGCCGCTACCTGCTGGCGCCGCCCACGGACGCCGCGCCGCACGCGCACCTGTACGCGGCCACGGTGCGGGTCACCAAGCCGGAGGCGCTGACGGGGTGGGCCATCCCGTCGCTCCAGGTGCACCGGACCTCCGAGGAGATGGTGTACCGGACGGAGGCGAAGGCCTTCGGCCACGTGGACGTCATCCACGAGGGGGCGACCTACGGCGTGTACCGGCTGCGGGTGGCGCCGGGCAGGGGCATCCCTCCGCGGGCGGACGGGCACACGGAGGGCATGGAGCTGGTGCTGGGCGCGGGGATGCTGCTCCAGGGGCAGCCGGTGGGGCGGGGGCTGGCGTTCAGCGGGCCGGGCGTCTTCGGGCACCGCTACGACAACCCGACGGCCACGGAGCAGACGGTGCTGGGCGTGTACCGCCCGCGCCTGGTGCTGTCGGAGCAGGAGGCCGCCGGGAGCGCCGCGCCCGTGGGGCCGGGCACGCTGTACTACCTGCCCGAGTAGACCCCGGGCGGCCAAGCGACGGGGACGGGAGGGTGTGCTAGCTCTAGGGGCGCCTCGCTCTCGAAGGACGCATCGGATGAACCTGGACCGGCGGATTCAGCTTTTCGTGGTGCTCGCGGGGCTGTTCTTCACCTCGCTGGTGGTGGGCGACATCATCGGGGTGAAGCTGTTCGAGGTTCACCTGGGCCCGGTGGTGGCGGTGATGTCGGTGGGCATGTTGCCGTTCCCGGTGACGTTCCTGCTGACGGACATCCTCAACGAGTTCTATGGCAAGAAGGTCGCGCGGTTCGTGACGTGGGTGGGCTTCTTCATGGCCATCTTCACGTTCGTCATCATCGCGCTGGCGGGCCAGGTCCCGTGGGCGCCGATGACGGAGGCGAAGGACTACAGCGGGACGGTGGCGGCGTCGTTCAACAACGTGTTCGGCGGCTCGCAGCGCATCCTGATGGCGTCGATGGCGGCGTACCTGGTGGCCCAGTTCCTGGACATCTCGGTCTTCAACCTGCTCAAGCGGGTGACGAACAACCGGATGCTGTGGCTGCGGGCCACGGGCTCCACGGTGGTGTCGCAGTTCATCGACACGGTGGTGGTGCAGTTCATCGCCTGGACGGGCGTGCTGCCCCGGGACGTCATCTTCCGGATCATCTTCACCTCGTACGCGGTGAAGCTGCTGGTGGCCATCGGCCTGACGCCGCTCGTCTACCTGGGGCACGCGCTGGTGGAGCGCAAGCTGGGCATCGCCCCCGTGGTCCTGGGCGAAGACGGTGAGCCGGTGAACCTCTCGCCTGGCGGCACCGAGCCCCCGCCCGCCGCCACGGCCTGAAGGGTGTCTTCAGCGCGCGTTCGCTGCCGGGTGCTTGAGCACCTGCATCGTGCCGCGCGTGACGCCGAACTGTTCGTGCACCGCCGCGCGCTTCACCGCCTCCGCGGGCGACAGCCGGCCCGTGAGCAGTTCCTGGTACGCGGCCAGCACGCGCGTGGCCTCTTCCCGCGTCTCGCGCACGAACTCCACGCGGAACCTGCGCACGCCGCGCTCCAGCAGCCGGGGTACCAGTGACGCCGCGCTCTGCGCCTGCGCGTTGAACACCGTGTTGCGGCACCCCACGTCCACGATGACCGGGTGCTCCAATCCCAGCCGGTCCTTCAGCGCGATGGCGTGCTTCTCACACGGCCGCCCGCAGGCCTTGTAGTCGCGCCCGTTGGACAGCGTGTGTGAATACACGCAGTGCTCCGTGTGGAACGTCGCGATGTGGTGGTGCAGCGCCACCGCGAACCGGTGCGCCGGCGCCTGCTCCAGCAGCGCGAAGAGCTGCTCCGAATCCAGGTCGTGCGACACCGTCAGCGTGTCCAGCCCCAGGCTCAACAGGTGCGCCGCCGTCAGCGAGTTCGTGACGTTGAGCGAGAAGTCCCCGTGCAGCACCGGCCGCGACGCCCCCGCCGGCTGCTCCAGGAAGTGCATCATCGCGCCCCAGTGGCGCACCAGCACCGCGTCCGGCCGCAGTCGGTCCAGGCGCGTGTCGTAGCCCTCCTCGCCCGGCTTCTGCACGCGCACCGTGGCGATGGTGACGCGCAACCCCGCCGCGCGCGCCCGCTCCACCGCCTTCTGGAGCCCCACCAGCTCCATCCAGTCCAGCTCCACCTCGCGCAGCCCCGCGGCGATGACCGCCTCCAGCTGCGCGTCGTTCCGGCACAGCGGCAGCAACCGGGGCGCGTCCTCCGCCGGCCGAGGAGCCACCTTCGCCAGCAGGCCCTGACGCACGTCGGCCTCCACCGGCTCAATGCTCACGGTCCGCTCGGGGCCGCGCTCCACGTCCGCCGTCAGCTCCGCCACCAGCTGCCGGCGCAGCGCCTTGAGCTCCGACACCGGCAGGTGCAGCCCCGGCGCCAGCCCGGACGCGTCCAGCGCCGCCAGGTGGAACGACGTGCCGCCCAGCGCGGCCAGCTTGTCCTTGAGCAGCGCCGCGTCCACACCCGCGCCCCGCGACGGCGCGAGCAGCGTCGTGCCCACGGCCTCGCGCGTGAACCGCCCGGTGCTCATCCGCACGCGCAGCGGCTCACCCGCCACGCCGGACACCCACAGCGACAGCGGGATGCGGCCCTCCGGCTCACCCTCCGCCAGCAGCTCCCCCGTGCGCCGCGCCAGCGCCGGGTCGCTGTTCAGCCACACGCGCTGCCCGGGCGCCACGCGGCCCAGGTCCGGCCCGGGATGCCCGAAGCCCAGCACCCACGCGTCGCCCTCGCGCTCCACGCGGAAGATGGGGCCGCCCGGCTCGTGCTTGTCCTCCGGCGCGCCCGCGTCGAACACCACGCCCATGCCCGGACGCGGATCCACGTCCGCGGGGTCGGGCTCACCCGTGAGCGGCGCGGACACGTTGCCCGCCGGGGCCTCGGGCCGCTCGTCCATGCCCAGCGCGCCCGTCCACGGCCGGTCGTCCGGCACCACGAGCACGTCCTTGCCCGCCACCGCGCGCACGCGGCCCAGGTACAGCCCGCGGTGCTTCGGGAAGCGCCCCTCCACCAGCGTCTGGTGGTCGGAACCCGCCAGGAACCCGTGCGAGAAGCCCCGGCTGTACGACAGCGACATCTCCGCCAGGTCCTTCGCCAGCCGCGCGCCGTCGGGCTTCCCCGCCATCACGCCGTCCAGCCAGCGGCGGTAGCCCTGCACCGTGCTGGAGACGTACTGCGGCCCCTTGAGCCGGCCTTCGATCTTCAGGCTGTGCACGCCGATGTCCGCCAGCTCCGGCACCGCGCGCACGCCCGCCAGGTCCTTGGGGCTGAGCAGGTACTTCACCTCGCCCAGGTCGCGCGTCTCGCCGTCCACCACCAGGTCGTACGGCAGCCGGCAGGACTGCGCGCACTGGCCGCGGTTGGCGGACCGGCCGCCCCAGGCCTCGCTCGTGAGGCACTGGCCGCTCCACGACATGCAGAGCGCGCCGTGGATGAAGACCTCCAGCTCGATGTCCGTCTGCGACGCCAGCCGGCGGATCTCCGCCACCGACAGCTCGCGCGGCACCACCATGCGCGTGAAGCCCAGGCCCGTGGCGAACCGCGCGCCCTCCGCGCTGGACAGCGTCATCTGCGTGGACGCGTGCAGCTCCAGCTGGGGGCACACCGCCCGCGCCAGCAGCGCCACCGCCGGGTCCTGCACGATGAGCGCGTCCACGCCCGCCTTCGCCACGCCGCGCAGCAGGTGCTCCACCACCGGCAGCTCCGGCTCGAACACCAGCGTGTTCAGCGTCACATAGGCCCGGGCGCCCGCCCGGTGGATGAGCCCCACCGTCTCCGGCAGCCGTTCGAGCGAGAAGTTCTCCGCGCGGGCGCGCGCGTTGAAGCCTTCATCGAGCCCGAAGTACACGGCGTCCGCGCCACTGGCGAGGGCGGCACGCAACGACTCCAGGTCACCAGCGGGGGCGAGGATTTCGGGGCGTCGGGGAGACATGCCTCCCTAACTACCACGCCCACCCCGGCTGCTCCCGGCTTGATGCCCGTCCACTCTCCAGACGGGCGTCCCGCCGGCCCTGCTGATTCCAGCACAACCCACCGCGTCAGATGGGTGCTTGGCGTGACAAGGACTCCAGTGGCGAAGGTGTATCCGCCGAATGTTTGTCTTTGAGGGGGGCGGTGATATTCCTGTCAGCAGGCGCGCAGGGCAGGCACCCGCGAATGGCGGGTGGGGGATGCCATCAAGAACCGCGCGCCCTCTTCCGAAAGGATTCCCAATGCAGCGCGAGCAGGTGTCGGGGGCGCGCTCCGCCTCTGGGCGGCTGGAAGCGGTGGATGCCATGCGGGGCACGGTGATGCTGCTCGTGTTCCTGTCGCACTTCGCGGATGCGTATCTCTATCCGCTGGGCGGTGAGGCCGCGCACCTGCGCGAGCGGATGAACCTGCTGACGATGATGGCCACGCCCGGCTTCATGGTCATCAGCGGCCTGATGCTGGGGCTCTTGCACTCGCGCAGCCGCGACTTCGGCCCGCTGCGCAAGCGGCTCCAGCGCCGCGGCCTGTTCCTGCTCACCGCGGGCCACCTGCTCATCGTGCCCACCTGCCGCTTCTGGGCGAACGAGCCGCTGTACCTGCTGCGCATCCTGCCGGTGACGGACACCATCGGGCTGGCGCTGCTCGTGGGGCCCTGGGTGGTGACGCGGCTGAACGGCCGGGCCCGCGCGGCGCTGGGCCTGGCGCTGTTCGCGCTGAGCTGGACGGTGAGCCTGGGGTGGTGGCCGGAGTCGGCCGTGGCCCGCACGCTCAAGGAGGCCTTCTTCGGCCAGCGCGAGCTGTCCGTGATGCTCTCCACCTTCCCGGTGGTGCCGTGGCTGGGCGTGTACCTGGTGGGCAGCATGTTCGGCGAGTGGCTGGGGACCTGGGGCCGCGCGGACGTGAAGGGCGTGGGCCGGCGCTTCGAGTTCGTGGGCCTGGGCATCGCCGTGGGCGGCGCCGGGCTGGTGGTGCTCCACATCGCGGTGCGCCACCTGTGGCACGGCGCGGGCTTCGACACGCTGATGGCGCTCACGTCGCAGGCGCAGAAGTACCCGCCGGGGCCCGCCTACGTCGCGCTCTATGGCGGCACGGTGCTCGCGCTGATGGGCTTGCTGATGCGCGCCGAGCAGGCCGGCTACCTGTCGCGCTACCTGAAGGCGGCGAGCGTCATCGGTCGGCACTCGCTGCTCGCGTTCGTGCTCCAGTTCTACGTGTACTACGTGGGCCTGTACCTCCTGCGGCTGCACTACACGCCGCTGTGGCCGCTGCTTTTCGTCTTCACTGCGGGGCTCCAGTGGTGCGCCCTGTACGCGTGGGACCTGCGCGACCGTGCCCGGGAGGCCGCCACGCGCCTGCCCGCGGGCGTGCCCGTGTCCGGCGCTCGCTGAGGGTGACGAGCAGGGGAGCGAGCGAGCTCACGCCGGGTGGCGGACCGTCGAATGCGTCCCCACCCTTCGACGCAGGAGGTCGTGATGCTCGAGGTCGTCGTCTACATGAAGCGGACCTGCCCCTATTCGCGGCAGGCCATGGACCTGCTCAACGAGAAGGGCTGTGAGTTCCAGAAGGTGGATGTCGCCGCGGACGAGAAGCGGCGCGAGGAGATGATGGAGCGCTGCGGCCGCCACACCGTGCCGCAGATCTTCATCGCGGGCCGCCACGTCGGTGGCTGCGATGACCTGTACGCGCTGGAAGAGCGCGGGGAGCTGGATGCGCTCCTCGGCCGCGAGGCCCGGGACTCCACCGCGCCCTGACGCCGTCATCCGTTGTCGTGCCCGGGCCGTGCCCTCCTTCCGGAGGACGCGGCCCGCGTGTCTCCAGGGCAGCGGCGTCGTCCCCCCGGGCAGTGGCCGTGACAGGCCCGGCGGCGGAGCTTGTCGCGCCGCTGGGACGGGGACTCCCGGGTGGGAGCCTTGAAGCCCGTCCTGCGCGCGGTGCCCACCCGCCGGCACACTCGCGGGCCCCTGTCGCCAGGCCCAACCGCGCGGATTCACATTCCTGCCCGGACGCCCGGCAACCAGGCGTCGGAGATGGCCCGGGCTGACGGGGAATGCGCGGCACGCGTGTTCCCGTTGCCGGCCGACCCCGCGAGCGCACCCCCGCGCCGTGAACCCCACGAGGAGCCCCCATGCGCTTCCGCCTGACCCTGACGACCCTCGTCTGCGCCACCGGGATGCTCGCTGGCACCGTCGGCTGTACCGGCAAGGTCGAACCCGCGCCCGCGACAGCCACGCCTCCGGGCACGTCCAGTCCACCCATCGTCACCCCGCCGGCGCGGCCCCAGCCGCCGGCCGACGCGGGCACCGGTGTGGACGGCGGGGTCGCCACGGAGGACGGCGGCACGCCCACGGATCCGCCTACGGATCCGCCCACGGATCCGCCTGCGGATCCGGTAGACCCACCGCCCACGGAGCCGCAGGAGCCCGAGCCTCCGCCCCCCGCCGAATCGCAGTACACGCGCGTGCTCTGGGTGTCCCCCAGCGGCAACGACTCCGCGGCGGGCACGGAGAGCCTGCCCCTGCGCACGGTCGCGCGAGCGCTGTCATTGGTGAAACCCGGTGAGGCGGTGTTCCTCCTGTCCGGCACGTGGCGCGAACACGTGCAGCTGACGGAGCGGCAGGGCACGGCGGCGAAACCGCTGACGCTCCGGGCCGCGCCGGGCGCCACCGCCATCCTCAAGGGCGGCTCCATTGGCGAGACGGCGCTCGTGGACGTGAGCGGCGCGTACTGGAACCTCCAGGGGCTCACGGTGGACGTGGGCGGCGAGCGCACGTTCGCGGTGATGTGGCGCGGCGCGGGCGCGCACCACGGCGTGCTCAAGGACAGCATCCTGAAGAACGGCAGGGAGGGCGCGGGCGCCTACGTGACGGACAAGGCGCACGACGTCCTCATCGAGAACAACGACATCTCCCACTTCGACCAGGGCGAGGTGGACAGCCACGGCGTCGCGGTGCAGACCTCCGCGTTCAACGTGGTGGTGCGCGGCAATGACATCCACCACAACTCCGGCGACGGCGTGCAGTGCCTGGGGCCGGAGGGTGGCGCCACCAACCCGGGCACGCCGTTCGACAACCTGCTCGTGGAGGACAACCGGCTCCACGACAACCGGGAGAACGGCGCGGACATCAAGACGTGCACCCGCGTCACGCTGCGCGGCAACACCATCTACAACCACCGCGCCGTGTCCACCGCCGCGGGCGAGGGCATCCTCGTCCACATGTCCCCGTCCGACGTCACGCTGGAGGACAACGTCTTCTACGCCAACGCGCGCGCCATCCAGATTGGCGGCAACCGCGAGGGCGCGCCCCCCACGCGCGTCATCCTCCGCCGCAACCTCATCCACGACGGCCTGGGCGAAGCGGACGGCGAGGAGGGCACCGGCATCCGCGTGGACGCGTCCGTGGACGTGAAGGTGCAGCACAACACCGTGTGGAACCTGAGCGGCGCGTGCCTCATCTTCGGCGCGGGCTCCAACGGCTCCAGCCAGGGCCTGGACGTGCGCAACAACATCTTCGCCGGCTGCGGCACCGCCGCGCGCGCGGGTCCGGGCCGGAGCGGCGCGGTGGTGGACGGCAACCTGTACTACCGCGGCGGCGGCGCGGTGGCCTTCAACCTGGAGGGCGCCACCGTGGGCCTGGCGGACTGGCGCTCGAAGGCAGGCCTGGACAAGCGCTCCCAGGAGCGCGCCCCCGCCTTCGTGGACACGGGCGCGGACGACTACCAGCTGGCGGCGCAGTCCCCCGCTCGCGAGGCGGGCCTGTCCCTGGGGTTGCCCTTCTGCGGGGCGGCGCCGGACCAGGGCGCCTTCGAGTCAGGCTGCCCCTGACCCCCGGGGTTGTGTAGACTCCGGCCCCCCTCGCTCCGGAGTCCTGCGCCCCGTGTCGGCCCCGTCGGAACCCGCCTTCGGCATCGTCCTGGTCCCCCCGGGGTCGGTGGCCCGCGAACCCCTGAACGCCTGCGCCGAACGCGCGGGCCTGCGCGTGGTGAACGACCCGGACGACGCCTCGCTGGCGCTGGTGGACCTCACCGCGCCCGGCTGCGGCCCCGCCGTGGTGGAACTGCTCACGTCCCTCAACGGGCCCCACCTCACGCTCATCGCGGTGGTGTCCCCGGAGCCGCGCGGCTTCGCCGCCGTGGACACGCTGCGCCCCGCGGACATCGTCACCCACCAGGGGCTGCCGCACGAGCTCACCTGGCGCCTGCAGCGCGCCGCGGAGCGCCACCGCGAGCGCGAGGAGCAGGCCCGCAGCCAGACGGACCTGGCGCTGCTGCTGGAGCTCACCGCCGACTACGCGGAGAGCTCCGACGTGGAAGCGCTCCTGCACGGCGTGACGCGGCGCCTGGCGGAGCAGCTGGACATCGCGCGCGCCACGCTGGTGATGGTGGGCGGCGGCGCGGACGAGGGCGTCATCGTCGCCGCCAGCGACGACCCGGGCATGAAGGACCTGCGCATCGACCTGGCGCGCTATCCCGAAATCCGCGAGGTCGTCCGCACCGGCAAGCCCGTCGTGATGCAGGAGGCCGCCACGCACCCGCTGCTGGGCGACCTGGAGCGCCGGGCCGTGGCCGCGCGAGGCATCCACGCCATCGCCGCGCTGCCGCTGCCCATCCGGGGCCAGGTGCGCGGCGTGCTGCTGTTGCGCGCGGCCGGGCGCAGGCGCGCGTTCAGCACACGGGAAATCGACTTCCTCACCACCGTGGCCCACGCGACGGCGGTGGCGCTGCGGAGCGCGTCGGTGCTCCAGTCCGTGCAGACGGCGCGGCTGGCCGCGGAGGAGAAGGCCGCCTCGTTCAAGCCCTACCAGCTCTTCTTCGCCCACGTGAGCGAGGGCGTGGCCATCCTCGACGACGAGGCCGCCGTGCTGTCGCTCAACCCCTCCGGCGCGTCCATGCTGGACACGACCGCCAGCGAGGCCCGGGGCAAGCACCTGAATCAAATCACGCAGCCGGTGGACGACGGCGTGCTGATGGAGCTGGTGACGTCCGCGTCGCGCGGCGAGGCGCGCATGGGCGTGGACGTGGTGGTGCGCACGCCCGCGGGAAGGTGCCTCACGCTGTCCATGTCCGCGGCGCCGCTGCGCGACGAGGACGCGGCCACCATCCTGTCCTTCCGCGACGTGACGCACGCGCGCAAGCTGGAGGACGAGCTGCGCAACACGAAGGACTTCCTGGAGCGGCTCATCGACTCGTCGGTGGACGCCATCATCGCCGCCGACCTGAAGGGGCGCATCATCCTCTTCAACAAGGGCGCGGAGGCCATGTGCGGCTACACCGCGCAGGAGGCCCAGGAGAAGCTCACCGCGCACCAGCTCTACCCGCCCGGCGTCGCCCAGCGCATCATGGCCCAGCTGCGCGGGCCGGAGATGGGCGGCAAGGGCCGGCTGTCGCTCACGCGCCAGGAGCTGATGCACCGCTCCGGTGAGCGCGTGCCCGTGAACATGACGGCCTCCATCGTCTACGAGGGCGGCCGCGAGTCCTTCACCGTGGGCATCTTCACGGACCTCCGGGACCGGGTGCAGCTGGAGCGCAAGCTGTCCGACGTGGAGACGCGGCTGGAGGAGAGCGAGAAGAACGCCGTCATCGTCGCGCTCGCCGGCACCGCCGCCCACGAACTCAACCAGCCCCTCACCTCCGTGATGGGCTACGCGGAGCTGCTCAAGCGCAAGCTCAAGGAGGAGGACTTCGCCTTCAGGCCGGTGGACATCATCTACCGCGAGGCGGAGCGCATGGCGGAGATCGTCCGGAAGATCGGGAAGATCACCCGCTACGAGACGAAGTCGTACGTGGGGGCGCAGCAGATCCTCGACCTGGACAAGGCCAGCTCCCATGAAGAGTGAGGTCCGCGCCGTGCGTCCGTCCGGAACCCTGGCCCCCGACGCCTTCCAGGCCTTCTTCGACGCGCTGGACGAGCCCGCCGCCGTCTGCGACGTGGCCCTGCGCATCGCGGCCGTGAACCCCGCGCTGCGCCGCTTCTGCGCCGGGCACGACATCAGCGTGGACGTGCTGGCGGAGGCCCTGGCGGGCGCCATCGCGCCGGAGGACGGGCAGTCCCACGAGGTCGACCTCGTGCTCCAGAGCGGCACCTCGCTGGTGCTCTCCCTGTCGCGCCGCGCGGACACCGTGGCGGTGCGCGCCCGCGTGGACACGGAGGTCATCAGCGGCCGGCTGGTGGTCGCGGAGCGGGCCCTCTTGGAGCAGGCGCGCACGGAGGGCGTGCTCCTGGACCTGGGCCGCAGCGTGGCGGAGGCCGGCGGCGAGGAGGAGCTGGTGGCCGCGGTGGCGCGCGGCGTGAAGGAGCTGTTCCCCGGCCGCGCCTTCTGCATCCGCATCGTGGACGCGCGCTCCGGCGGCCTCACGTCGCTCTACGCCGAAGGCCGGCTCAAGGAAGGCGCGCACGAACCGCTGGTCCTCTTCCAGCGCTCCGTGGAGAAGACGAACCTCACGCCCACGGCGCTGCCGCAGGGACGGGTGACCATCTCCGAAGAGGTGCCGCTGCTCTTCCACGGCAGCACCCGCGCGGTGAGCGCGCCCCTGGTCGCGAGCGGCCAGCTCTTCGGCGCCATCAACATGGAGTACCCGGAGGGGCTGGACGCGGACCCCGCGCACGACGAGCGCGTGCTGCTCCAGCTGGCCAGCCAGGTCGCCGTGGCGGTGAAGAACGCGAAGCTCATCGACGAGCTGACGTTCGTGCGCAAGTACCTGGAGGAGCTGCTGGAGAAGGCCAACGCGCTCATCCTGGTGGTCAACCGGGACAAGCAGGTCGTGGTCTTCAACCAGGCCCTGAGCGCGCTCACCGGCCTGTCCAAGGAGCAGGTGCTGGGGCGGGATTTGTCCTCGCTGGTGGCGGCCAGCGAACAGCTGCGGCTGGTGCCCGTGCTGGCCGCGGCCATGCGCGGCGAGTCCGTGAACAACTTCGAGACGCGCCTGCTCACCCGCGACGGCGGCGAGGTGCGCGTGTCCTTCGCCACCTCCTCCATGCTCACCCAGCCCGGGGAGGTGGAGGGCGTCATCGCCATTGGCCAGGACGTCACCGTGGTGAAGGAGCTGGAGAAGCGCATCATCCACGCGGAGAAGCTGGCCTCCATCGGGCAGCTGGCGGCCAGCGTGGTGCATGAAATCAACAACCCCATGACGGCGGTGGCCACCTACGCGGACGCGCTGCTCCAGCGCTCGCGGATGACGCCGGGCGCGAACCCCGCGGACCAGGAGAAGCTGAAGAAGATATTGGAGAGCAGCCACCGCATCCTGCGCTTCACCCGCGACCTGGTCAGCTACGCGCGGCCCGCGCAGGACCGGCCGGAGCGCGTGTCGCTCAACGCCGTCGTGGACATGGCGGTGGGCTTCTGCGAGCACGTCGTGTCCCAGGCCCGCGTCAGCGTGCAGCGCGACTACGCCAGCGACGTGCCGCCCCTGGCCGCCGTGCGCGCCAACCTGGTGCAGGTGTTCGTCAACCTCATCACCAACGCCTGCCACGCCATGCAGCCCGGGGGACAGGTGCAGCTGACCACCCTGCAGGAGGGCACGGAGGCGGTGGTGCGCGTGCGCGACACCGGCACCGGCATCGAGCCGCGCAACCTGTCGCGCATCTTCGAGCCCTTCTTCACCACCAAGCCCGAAGGCCGCGGCACGGGCCTGGGCCTGTCCATCTGCCAGGGCATCGTGGAGAACCACGGCGGGCGCCTCACCGTGGAGAGCGCGCTGGGGCAGGGCACCACCTTCACGGTGCGGCTGCCCCTGGCGGCGGACTGACGACGACGGCGGGCGCGGCCTCAGCCCTCGCCGCCCTCGTCGTCCAGCTCCCGCCGGAACTCCTCGTTCGTGAGCAGGCCCTTGCGCGCCATGATGCGCATGAGGGCCCAGAAGCGGCGCTCCAGCTCCTCCAGCCGGTCCGGCTCCTCGCGCGCCGCCTGCCCGAAGAGGTAGTCCAGGTCGTCCAGCACGCCGCCCCCGGACGACGGCGCCCGCGCCTTGCCCTTGTCCCCCGCGCCAGCACCCGCGCCGCCGCGCTTGCGTTTCGCCTGCTCCTCTCGCTCGCGGATGAGGTCCGCCAGCGACGTGCGCTGCGTCTTCTCCGCCGCCGGCAGCTCCTCGCCGACGATGACCTCCTCGTCGTCCTCCACGGCCGGGCGTGCGGGGGGAGGAGCGGGTCTTGCAGGCGGACGCGCCGGGGCAGCGCGAGGGCCCGTGGCCACGGGGACCTTGTGGTAGTAGCGCAGGATGGCGCCGCGCACCGCGGACAGCGCCGTCACCCGGCCGCTGACCTTCAGGCCGCTGGTGAACTCGATCTCCTCGATGGCGGTGATGTTCAGCGGATCCGCCATGGCCACCACCAGCTGGCGCCGGCCGCCCGCGTTCTCCAGCGCGTAGGGGAACAGGTCGTGCTGTTCGCAGAAGCGCGCGCGCAACAGGTGCACCGCCGCCCAGTCCGGTGTGATCGCCGCCAGGTCCACCTGCGGCATCTCCAGGGCCTCACTGAGCGCCTGGGCGAGCGTGGCCTCCGTGATGGCGCCTTGCCCGATCAGCGTCACGCCCAGCCGCTGCCGCGTCTGTCGCTGCGCCGCGAGCCCCGCCTCCAACTGCGCGGGGGTGATCGCACCGCGTTCCACCAGCAGCTCACCAATGCGCTTCCTGGCCATGGTTTCCCCGCCTAACACGGCACCCGAAGGTGCCCAAATCGCTGGCACGTCTGTTGCGCAAGCCACTGGAAAGGGCCCGCCGTGTGCCCTGTGGAGCGACTTGGCAAGCGGCGAGCCAACGCAAAATTCCTGTGAGATTTCAGTAACTAACGCTGAGGGTGCCTGCCTTGACACGCCTGGGAGCGGTTCCTAGACTCGGCGCCACCGTGATCCAAAATTCCTGCTTCTGACCTGGGTGGATGTCCACCCGGCCGGTCGCAGTGCGGAGTGGCCCGCAAGCGCGTGTCGCTCCGCCCATCTGGAGGCATTCCGTGATGAACCTGGGGTTCGTAGCCAATCTGTCCGTCCTCGCCAACGCCGCCGGCGGCAATGAGACCTTCCTGCAGGAACTGGGGCGCCGCTGGGAGTCCGGTCAGGCCGGTATGTACCCCATCGCGGTCTGTCTGGTGGTCGCGCTCTCCATCATCATCGAGCGCAGCATCGTCCTGTTCGGCAAGGCCTCCATCAACAAGGAAGGCTTCCTGCGCGGGCTGAAGAAGCACATCTACGCGGGCGACCTGGACAAGGCCATCAACTACGTGGCCGGCCAGAAGAACACGCCGCTGACCAACGTCATCAAGGCCGGCCTGATGAACGTCCCCAAGGGCCAGGAAGAGGTCCAGGCGGCGCTCGACGAGGCCAGCCTGCGTGAGACGCCCCGCCTCGAGGCGCGCACGGGCTACCTGGCGATGCTCGGCAACGCGGCGATGCTCGCGGGCCTCCTGGGCACGGTGAACGGTCTCATCACCTGCTTCGAGGCGGTGGCGAACGTGAACCCGGCCGACAAGGCGACCATTCTGGCGAACGGCATCTCGGAAGCCATGAACTGCACGGGCTTCGGTCTGCTCACGGCCATCCCGGCGCTGATCGCCTTCTCCGTGCTGATGGGCCGCACCCAGGGCCTCATCAACGACATCAACGAGACCAGCGTCTCCGTGCTGAACCTCATCGTGGCCAACCGCGACAAGTTCAAGAACCTGAACATCCCGGCCTCCGCCCACGCGCACGCCGAGGAGTAGTCCTCCTCACGGCCGTCGCCGGTTGGAACCGGATGTACCGGCGCGCTGTCTGGTAGCCCCGAGTGGTGGACCCGGACAGCCGCGTCGGTTTCCCAGAGTCTTCTTGAAACGTCGTTCGTGCGCGAAGAGCGCGGTAGAGCAGGGAGGTAGTCGCCATGGCCGGCGGAATGGACCTGGGCACCGGTGGGAAGGGTGGCAAGAAGCCGCTCGACACCGCCATCAACATGGTGCCCTTCATCGACCTGATGGCAGTGACCATCAGCTTCCTCATCATGACGGCGGTCTGGACCCAGATCGGCCGTCTCCAGGTGTCGCAGGCCGGCGGGGCCTCCACGGACGAGCAGCAGGAGGAGGAGAAGACCAAGACGGTCCAGCTCACCCTCCTGGTGTCGCCCACGGAGATGCGCCTCACCGCCGACCAGAGCGCCTTCGACCCCATTCCCCTCACCCGGGATGACAAGGGCCGGCCGGACCTGACCAAGCTGGTGGCGCGCTTCAAGGAGTTGAAGGCGCAGCTTCCGGACCAGGCCGCCATCACCCTTCAGACCGAGGATCTGGTCCGCTACGAGGACCTGGTCCGCATCATCGACGAGTGCATCGGCTCCGGGTTGCCCCAGGTGTCGGTCTCCGCGGCGATGGGCTAACAGGAGAGCACCCAAGCCATGGGCATCAAGGTTCCCGGTAAGCGGTACGGCAAGCGGCTGGAGCACTCCAAGGTCTTCGGCCACGGCGGTCACGGCAAGAAGAACGGCAACGCGGACCTGCTCATCACCCCGCTCGTCGACATGTTCGTCATCATCGTGCTCTTCCTCATCGCGAACTTCTCCGCGACGGGCGAGGTGCTGATGATGACCAAGGACATCGTCCTTCCCGAAGCGGTCAACGTGAAGGAAGTGGAGATGCACCCGGTGGTGATGGTGTCCAACGACCAGGTCAGCGTGTCGGGCACCATCGTGGGCCGGGTGGAGGACCTCACCAAGGACGAGTACCTCAACATCCCCGCGCTGGAGGAGAAGCTGCGGGACATGAAGAAGCAGTTCGAGGACCTGCACTCCATGGCCGGCGGTGGCGAGACCTTCAAGGGCGACGTCAACATCCAGGCCAACAAGGACGTCCAGTTCAAGGTCATCAAGCGGGTGATGTTCAGCTGCGCCACGGCCGGCTACAGCAACATCAACTTCGCCGTCATCCAGGCGGGTGGCGCCGCGGCCGGTGAGAAGACCGCCGCCGTCACCCCGTAACAACAGCTTCGCGGCGGATCCCGGCCGGTTCCGGGTTCCGCGCTTTACAAAAGACGCCCTGACCCTGCCTGGGTCGGGGCGTTCGCGTTTCTGCTAGAGAAGCGCCCATCATGCTCCTGCGCGCCGTGCTCTTCGACCTGGATGGGACGCTGGTGGACTCGCTGGGGGACATCGCCACGGCGATGAACCACGCGCTGGAGCAGCACGGCCTGCCGCCGCACCCGGAGGCCGCCTACCTGCGCTTCGTGGGAGAGGGCGTGGCGAAGCTCGCCGAGCGGGCCACGGCCGGCGCACCCCCCGCGCTCCAGGGGCAGGTGCTGTCCACGTACCACGCCCACTACGACGCCCACCTGTTCGACCGGACGCGCGCCTACCCGGGCGTGGAGGACGCGCTCGTGGCGCTGGCGGCGGACGGCGTGCGGCTGGGCGTGCTCAGCAACAAGTCCGACGACTTCGTGAAGCGGCTGGCGGCGCGGCTGCTGCCGGGCGTGCGCTTCACGGCCGTGTACGGCGAGCGGCCGGGCATCCCGCGCAAGCCGGACCCCACCGCGGCGCTGGCCCTGGCGGCGGAGCTGGGCGTGGCGCCGGCCGCGTGCGGCTTCGTGGGGGACACCTCCGTGGACATGGACACCGCGAAGGCCGCGGGCATGTACGGCGTGGGCGTCACCTGGGGCTTCCGCACGGCGGAGGAGCTGCACGCGCATGGCGCGCGCGCGGTGGTCTCCTCGGCGGGCGAGCTCCTGGCCGCGCTGCGGACCGCGGGCGCCTGAAAAGCAGCAGGGGCCGCCTCCTTCTCGTGGAGGACGGCCCCTGGGGCTTACAGCGCGGTCGCTTGAGTGGTTCAGGCCGCCACGGCGAGGTCCGGCTTGGGCTGCTCCGGGACGGCGTCCACGGCGGGCGGACGGCCCAGCAGCTTGAGCATCCGGTAGTGCGACGCCACGGCGCTGCGGAAGGTCTTCGCCTCGATGTAGGGCAGGCCGTGCTCCTCGGCGGTGGCCTTCACGATTTCACTCAGCGCCGGGTAGTGGATGCTGCACACCTTGGGGAACAGGTGGTGCTCCACCTGGAAGTTGAGGCCGCCCACGTACCAGCTCAGCAGGCGGTTCTTGCGGGCGAAGTTCGCGGTGGTGCGCAGCTGGTGCACCATCCACGCGTCCTCCACCTTGCCGTCCGTGTCCGGCACGGGGAACTCCGCGTTCTCCACCACGTGGGCCAGCTGGAAGACGATGCCCAGGATGAAGCCCGCCGTCATGTGCATGGCCAGCTGCCCCACCACGAACTGCCACCAGGTCACGTCCAGCACCAGCCACGGAATCACCAGCGTCCAGCCGTAGTACACGGCCTTCATCGCCAGCAGGCGGGCCCACTCGACGCCTGCGTGCTTCTTCCCCTTGTAGGGGCCCAGGTCCTTCTGGAAGAAGTACTTGTAGTCCTTCGCGAACACCCAGAAGACCGTGGTCAGCGAGTACGCCGCGAACGCGTACAGGTGCTGGAAGCGGTGGTACCCCTTCCACTCGCTGTACGGCGACAGCCGCAGCTGCGGGCTCACCGTCAGGTCCTCGTCCATGCCCTGGATGTTGGTGTACGTGTGGTGCAGGACGTTGTGGGTGATGCGCCACATGTAGCTGTTCGCGCCGATGAGGTCGAACGCGAGGCCCACCACCGTGTTCACCTTCGCGTCGTCGCTGTAGGAGCCGTGCACGCCGTCATGGCCGATGCAGAAGCCGATGCCCGCGATGGCCACGCCCATCAGCACCGCCAGGCCCAGCATGCCCCAGGCATTGAAGTGGCCGCTGAGCAGCAGCCCGTAGACCCCCGCGGTGAAGCCCAGGATGGACAGGGCCTTCACGTACATGGCCTTGTTGGCTCGCTGCGAGAGGTTCCGGGTCTCGAAGTATTCGGAGACGCGTCGCTTCAAGTCCTCCGCGAAGGAGGCATCGCGCTGGCCAAAGGTCACACGGGTCGGGTTTGTCACTGGGAGGGACGCCTCACGATTGGGGTCTGCAGGGGTGAATCCGGGACGGGGCATCCACGATAGGCCACGTCCGGGTGGAAGTGTTCAAGGCTGAAAACTATTCCGGAACACCGGGCCCCTCCAGAGGTGTCACTCCTGGCCGCCTGGAGCGTCAGCCAGCGGGAAATGGACCGCCCCACGAAGGCGTTTCACTGCCGGATCGAGGTTGTTACCTTCGACGGCGTGAGAAGGGACGGGAGTGGTTCCCGGCTCGACTTCATGCCTGTTCAGGGCTAAGGCGCGGTCTTCGCCCCAAAATTCGGGGGCGGGCAGTCCGGCGATTTCGCAGGGTTGCCAGTGGGACAAGGAAGCAGATCATGGCAAGTGGTACGGTGAAGTGGTTCAATGATGCGAAGGGTTTTGGGTTCATCACGCAGGACAGCGGTGGTCCGGACGTGTTCTGCCATCACACGGCCATCGTGGCGGACGGTTTCCGCACCCTGGCCGAGGGCCAGAAGGTGGAGTTCGACGTGAAGAAGGGCCCCAAGGGGCTCCAGGCGGAGAACGTCCGCCCGGTCGGCTGAGCCTTCCGGCTCTGCTGCTTTTCACGCATCCACGAGGTCCGGCCTTGAAGGGGCCGGGCCTCTTTTTCGCTCAATGTTTCCCAGGAGGTTCCATGCAGGGAAGGTCCACGAAGCGGCAGAAGGAAATGGCGCGCCAGCAGAAGCAGCGCGAGAAGGACGCCAAGAAGGCCGAGCGCAAGACCGAGAAGGATCAGCGTCCGGCGCGCGGGCCGGGCGAAGAGGATCCCGACATCGCCGGTATCATCCCGGGCCCGCAGCCGCTGCCCGACGCGTTCAACACCTGAGTCTGATGAAGCAACACCGCCCCGGCCCATGAGGGCACCGGGGCGGCGGTGGGCGAGGGGCCGGTGGGCCCCTTTTTCATGTCCGCACGCGCGCTTCCGCGTGGGCTAGCCCAGGCCGTATCTCAACCGCTCCTTGTCCTCCGCGCGGTTGTACGCGGTGGCCGCGGCGATGACGTGGCACACCCAGCCGAGGATGCCGCCCGTGCCCAGCCAGAAGCCGGGCGTGACGATGAGCCAGAAGACCCCGCGCAGGATGTCACCGTTGTAGATCTGCCCCACGCCGGGGATGAAGAACGACAGCAGCGCAGCAAGACCGGGACGCGACATGAGATTCGTTCCTCCTTGTCCCTTCCTACGGTCCCGGAGGAGGCCCATTGCATCGCCCGCCGGACACCGCCTGCCTGCCGGGCGGGCCTCCCCGCGGACGGGGTGCAACGCCCTGCCGTCCCCGCTAGCATGACGCATGTTCCTCCGGCCCTGGCGTCACGGCCCTGAAGGGACGGGGGGAGTCATCATCCAAGGTCGTTCCCAGGCCCGTGTGGCGGCGTTCCCGGTCCGGGGCCTCGTGGAGGTCCTCGCGCTGACGGCGGTGTACCTGCTGGCGGCGCGGGTGGCGCTGTCGCTGTCCGCGGAGAAGAGCCACATCTGTCCCGTCTGGTTGCCGTCGGGCGTGGCCCTGGGCGGGCTGCTGCTCCTGGGCGTGTCGCGCTGGCCCGCGGTGGCGCTGGGCGCGGGCGTGGTGGCGTACGCCATGGGCGTGACCCCGGGCGTGGGGCTGTCCGTCGTGCTGGGCTCCACGCTGGAGGCGGTGCTGGCGGCGCTGCTGTTCCGGCGGATGGAGGGCGCGCGGGAGCTGCACCGCGTGCGCGACGTCGTGGGGCTGGGCGGGGGCGCGGGGCTGGGGGCGCTCGTGGGCGCGGGGCTGGGCACGCTGGGGCTGGTGCAGGCCGAGGTGGTGCCCGCGGCGCTGTGGGGCCCCTCCGGCTGGCTGTGGTGGATGGCGGACCTGCTGGGCATGGTGCTGGTGACGCCGGTGCTGTTCCTGCGCAGGCCGCGGCGCGCGGAGCGGTCGTGGGAGGCGCTGCTGCTGCTGTCGCTGACGGCGGCGGTGTGCGTGGGCGTCTTCGCCTTCCCCCGGCCGGGCTCCGGGGCGGCGCACGCGCTGACGTTCCTGCTCTTTCCGCTGACGGCGTGGGCGGCCCTGGGCTTCGGGCTGCGGGGCGGGGCGCTGTCGTCGCTCACCGTCGCGCTGGCGGCCATCGCCGGCACCGCGCGGGAGCTGGGGCCGTTCTTCATGGCGGACCTGCCGCACCGGGGGCTGGTGGTGCTGCAGCTCTTCATCGGCATCACCGCGCTGACGGGCCTGCTGCTCGCGGCGGCCCGCGCGGAGCGCCGCCAGGCGGTGGAGCTGCTGGAGCTCCTGGCCACCACCGTGCGCGCGGTGCACGAAGGCGTGCTCATCTGCGAGGTGCGCGAGCCGGGCGTGCTCAACACCGTGTTCGCCAACGAGGCCCTCTGCGCGCTGGTGGGCCGGCGGCGCGAGGAGCTGGTGGGCACGGCGCCCGGGGAGCTGCTGGCGTCCGGCGACGGCGGGGACCGGCAGCGGCTCTTGGAGGCGCTGCGCGAGGAGCGCTCGCTGCGCGCGGAGGTGGCGCTGACGCGGCCGGACGGCACGCGCGTGTGGAGCGAGATGCAGCTGTCCCCGGTGCGCGCCAACGGCGAGGCCGTGACGCACTTCGTGGCCACCCACCGCGACGTCACCGCGACGAAGGAGCTGCAGGCGCGGCTGGTGGCCGCCGAGCGCGTGGCCGCCGTGGGCACGCTGGCCGCGGGCGTGGGCCATGAAATCAACAACCCGCTGGCCTACCTGTTGATCAACCTGGACGCCGCCCAGCACGACCTGGCCGCGCAAGGGACGGCGGCCCCGGAGGGTGTGCGCGACGCGCTCGCCTGCGTGCGCGAGGCCCAGGAGGGCGCGGAGCGCATCCGACTCATCGTGAGGGACCTCCAGGTGTTCAGCCGCGAGGGCGCGCCGGAGCGCGGGCTGGTGGACCTGAACGCGCTGGTGCCCCCCGCGGTGCGCGTGGTGCTGCACGCCCTGCGCACGCGCGCGCGGCTGGTGGAGGACTTCGGGCCCGTGCCCCGCGTGCTGGGCAGCGAGGCGCGGCTGGGGCAGGTGCTGCTCAACCTGCTGGTGAACGCCCTGCAGGCCATCCCGGAGGGGGACCCCGGCCGCCACGAGGTGCGCGTGCGCACCAGCACGGACGCGTCCGGCCACGCGCGCGTGGAGGTGGAGGACACGGGCGGCGGCATCCCGCCGGATGTGCTGCCGCGCATCTTCGACCCGTTCTTCACCACCAAGGGCAGCGCCGAGGGCACCGGCCTGGGGCTGGCCATCTGCCAGCAGATCGTCCGCACGCACGGCGGCGAGCTGCGCGTGCACAGCGTGCCGGGGCAGGGCGCCACCTTCACGCTGCTCCTGCCGCCCGCGCCCGTGCAGAGCGCGGGCAGCCCCCAGGCCCCGTCGCCGCGCGGCGCGGGGGCTTCAAGGCGGGCCGCGGCGGCCTCCGGGCGCAGGGGGCGGGTGCTCATCGTGGACGACGAGCCCCGGCTGGCGCAGTCCATGCGCCTGTTGCTGGAGCCTGACCACGACGTCGTCGCCGTCACGCGCGGCGAGGACGCGCTGGCGAGGGTGGCCGGGGGCGAGTCCTTCGACGTGGTGCTGTGCGACCTGCAGATGCCGGAGATGGACGGCATCGCGGTGTACCGGCGGCTCCAGCAGGAGGCGCCCGCGCTGGTGTCGCGGGTGGTGTTCATCTCCGGCGGAGCGTCGTCGCCGGAGGCGCGCGCGTTCATGGAGACCGTGGCCAATCCGGTGCTGGAGAAGCCGGTGCGCCCGGACGTGCTGCTGGCCACCGTGGAGGCGGTGCTGGAGGCCGGCCCCCCTGAGTCGCGGCAAGCCGCGGCCCTGGAGGTGGTGGCGCGCGGCGCGGTGGGCGGCACGCGCCGCGGCTAGCCGCGCCTCAGACGCGCAGCCACTTGCGGGCAGTGGGGCCGAAGAAGCGCACCACGCTGCCCACCAGGAAGAAGCGCACCGAGCGGCCGATGACGGACGCCAGCAGGAAGCGCTCCAGCGGCACCGACACCAGGCCGCTGCCAATGGCGACGATCTTGAACGGCGTGGGCAGGATGGAGCACAGGAGCGCCAGCACCCAGAAGTTCCTGCCCAACAGCTCACCCACCGTGCCGGACACGCCAAAGCGGTCCACGCGCACGTCCAGGTCGATGTGCAGCAGTTGCGTGATGCCCTCGCCCACGCCCGCCCCCAGCGCGTAGCCGATGAGGCCGCCCACCAGGCTCGCCAGGGTGCCCAGCAGGCAGTAGCGCACCCACTTCTTCGGCTGGGCGAGCACCATGGGCACCAGCACCGCGAAGGGCGGGATGGGGAAGACGGACCCGTCCACCACCGACACCGCCATCATCGTGGCGAGCGCGTGCGGGGTGGAGGACGCGGCCTCCACGCGCAGGTACAGCCGGCGGTACCAGGACAGCTTCGGGGCGTCAGCGGCCGGGGAGGCCGGGGCGGGAGGCGAGGAGGGCTCTGTGGGAGACATGCGGGGGCGCACCCTAGCGGAACCGGGGGCCCTTGCCACCGGGACGCCGGGCCCGGATGCCTGCCTGATTGGAATGCGCCCCCTGCCCCTGGGTCTTACACACGGGGAAGGTGACCATGTCCGCACAAGAAACCGTGGAACGCGCCATGGGCGCGCTGAAGGTGTTTCCCCTGCCGTCGGCGGTCCTGTTTCCGCACACCGTGATTCCCCTGCACATCTTCGAGCCGCGCTACCGGGCGCTGGTGAAGGACGCGCTCGCCACGGACCGGGTGCTGGCGCTGGGCCAGCTGGAGCCCGGCTGGGAGGGCAACTACGGGGGCCGCCCGCCGCTGCAGCCCCTGATGTGCGCGGGCGTCATCGTCTGGGACGAGCAGGTGGAGGACGGGCGCTACAACATCCTCCTGCAGGGCGTCAGCCGGGTGCGGCTGGTGGAGGAGCTGGCGCCGGGCACGCTCTACCGCCAGGTGCGCGCCCAGGTGCTGCCGGATGCCCCCTACACGGGGCCGGAGGAGGAGCAGCTGCGCCAGGCCGTCTTCGAGCTGGCCGGCCGGGTGCCCCCCTCGTTCGCGGAGAGCCTGCTGCCGGTGGCCGCGCGCACCGGGGGCGGCATGCTGGCGGACGTGGTGGCGTCCGCGCTGGTGCCGGAGCCCGGGCGGCGGCAGGAGTTGCTGGAGGAGCTGGACGTCCGGCGCCGCCTGGAGGCGGTGCTGGGGGACGTGAGCGACCTCCTGGGCCAGCTGCAGCCCATGCGCCCCAGCGGACCGCTGAACTAGCGGCGCGGGCCTCCAGGGCCCCGCGGAACTGAACGGCCGGGGCGGGGGGCCGCATCCTCCGCTTGCCCTGGCCCCCCCATGCGCGCATTGCTCGGGGCCTCACGCCTCTTGAGGGAGAGCGACGCACCATGCGGCTCGTGAAGATTGGCATCGCCAGCGTCAACACCACCGTGGGCGCCTTCCCGGCGAACACCGACCGCGTGCTGGACCTGGCGAGGAAGATGGCGGCGGAGGACGTCACGCTGGGCGTCTTCCCTGAACAGGTCATCGCGGGCTACCCCGCCGAGGACCTGGTCCAGTGGCAGGGCTTCATCGACCGCCAGTGGCCGGAGCTGGAGCGCTTCGCGAGGGAGACCGCGGCGCTGCCCCTGGTGAGCATCCTGGGCGTGGGCGTGGCCCTCCAGGGCGTGCGCCTCAACTGCGCGGCGGTGGTGGCGGGCGGCAAGGTGCTGGGCCTGGTCCCGAAGGAGAAGCTGCCCACGTACAACGTCTTCTACGAGGGCCGCACGTTCGGCCACGGCCAGCCCGGCATGGCGGAGGAGCACCGGGGCGTGCCGCTGGGCGACTACCTGTTCCAGTTCGACTTCGGCACGGTGGCGCCGGAGGTGTGCGAGGACATCTGGAGCGCGGACGGCCCCATGCGCCGGCGCGCGTACTCCGGCGGCGAGCTGGTGGTGAACCTGTCCGCGTCCCCCTTCCGGCTGGGCTTCTGGGAGACGCGCCGCGAGCTCATCGCCACGCGCGCGTCCGACCACCAGGTGACCATCGCCTACGCGAACGCGGTGGGCAGCAACGACGGCCTCATCTTCGACGGCGGCGGCTTCATCAACCAGAACGGCCGCCACGTGCTGGAGACGCCGCGCTTCCAGCAGGGCTTCACCACCGCCGTGGTGGACCTGGACCGCACGCTGCGCCTGCGCACGGAGAACACCACCTGGCGCGTGGACCAGGAGTCGTGGGTGTCCGCGGGCGGCAGGAAGGTGCCCACCCTGGACTGCACCCGGGCGGTGAAGACGCGGCGCGAGCAGCTGCCCTATCCCGTGCCCGCGCACCGCAGCTTCTTCCTGCCCGCGCCGGACACCCGCCGCACCGCGCGCGTGGCGCTGTGCGAGGACATCCTGGACGCGCTGTCCCTGGGCGTGGGCGACTACTTCGAGAAGACGCGCGCCTTCAAGCTGTTCGGCATCGCGCTGTCGGGCGGGCGGGACTCGCTGCTCACGCTGCTCATCGCGCACCGGTACGCGAAGCGCGCGCGGCCGGACAACCCGGGCTCGCTCATCCAGGCGTTCTACATGCCCAGCCCCTACTCCAGCCAGCAGACGCGCGACGCGGCGGAGACCATCGCGCGCGAATTGGGCGTGCCCTTCCAGGTGGTCTCCATCGAGGAGGCCTTCGAGCGGGAGAAGGCCGCCGCCCAGCAGATGCTGGGCGAGGCGAAGCTCACCCCCATCACCGAGCAGAACATCCAGGCCCGCATCCGCGCGCAGCGCATGTGGAACTGGAGCAACTCCTGCGGCGGCCTGTTCCTGCAGACGGGCAACATGAGCGAGAAGTCCGTGGGCTACACCACCATCGGCGGCGACCTGATGGGCGCGCTCGCGGTCATCGCCAACGTGCCCAAGACGGTGGTGATGTACCTCTTGGACTACCTCCAGGAGACCACCGGCTACGAAGGCATCCGCAAGGTGCTGGCCAAGCCCGCCGGGCCGGAGCTGGCGCATGATCAGGTGGGCGAGGAGGAGCTGATGCCCTTCCCCATCCTGGACGCGTGCTTCTACTTGCACGCGGGCGAGAAGCTCACCCCGGTGGAGATGCGCACCGCGCTCACCGCGATGTTCCCGGAGGTGGACGCGCAGCGGCTGGGCGGCTACGTGGACCGCTTCGTGCGCCTGTTCCAGCAGTCCATCTACAAGTGGGTGCAGGCGCCGCTGTCCCTGCACATCGGCAACCTGGACCTGGACCGCGAACGCGCGCTGCAATTGCCTGTCGTCACCGGCTCGGCGTGGCTGCGCGACGCGTGACGAATGTCTTTCAACGTCTGTATTTGACGCTGGGCAGGGGGGCGTCCGGGCCCTCCGCCCCCGTGAAGTGGCTCTGAAGCCACGCCTCCTCCCCTGGAGGGGGGACGGGCAGGTCAGCTGTCTTTGACCTTCCGCGCAAGGCTTGCCGGACGTCCCTCGCACGACAACCTTCATGTCAGTCAGTCGACGATGGAGGGTTGGATGAAAGCAAAGATTCTGGCGGGCGCCATCGCGGCGCTCATGTATGGGACGGGCGCAGGTGCGGCGGAGAAGGATTGCCCTCCAGGGCAGACCGCGGTCCCCAAGGACAAGTCGGCGCAGTCTTCCCAGGGCAACGTTCAGGAGGAGGACCTCACCATCGAGGAAGCGCCGGTGGATGAATCGCTTCAAGGCACGGGCGGCAGCGGCCAGTCCGGGTCGTCGATGGAGGGCTCCTCGAAGAACCTGGGCACCAGCGACCAGGGCCTGAGCAGCCCCAGCGCGAGTGGCACGGGCGGCAGCGGCGCGGTGTACCTGAACATGCCGCTGCGGTGCGAGCCGGTGAACAACCAGTCCGGTACGGGCGGCAGCGGCGCCAGTGGCATCACGCCGCAGACCGAGCCGACTCCTCCGCCTCCCGCGGTCGAGCCCCCCGCGCCTCCGCCTCCGCCTCCGTCCGGCTCCAGCAGCGGCGGCATGAGCCAGCAGGACAGCTCACTGTCTGGCCATGAGGCCACGGGCGGCAGCGGCATGAGCACGCCTCCTCCGAGCTACACGCCCACGGCGTCGGCCAATGAGGTCCAGCCGCTGGAGGTGGAGAAGAAGAACAAGAACAAGAACAAGGGTCTGACGCTCCTCATCGGTGGCGGTGTGGAAGGCTACACCGGCGCCCTGGCTCCGCAGCTCGCCCCCGGCCCCTCCGCGGCCGTGACGGCGTCGCTCAAGCCGACGTCCGTCCTGGGCGTCGAGGTCGGCTACTCCGGTGCCTTGAACAACATCAAGGACGCGGGCGCCGCGGGTGCGGACAGCGGCCCGGACCTGGTGCGCAACGGTGGTCAGGCGGCCCTGACGCTCGCCATCGCGCCGACGGCGGTGCAGCCGTACCTGCTGGGCGGCATCGGCATCAGCAACTACCACTTCCGTGGCGGTGAGGCGCTCGGCTACAGCGACGACACCGTGGGCAACGTGCCGGCGGGCGTGGGCGTGCGCGGCCACTTCGGCCACTTCACGGCGGACCTGCGTGGCTACTACAACTTCCTGTTCGACAAGCAGTTCGCTCCGGACATCGATCCGGGCGGCAGCGACCCGTCGGGCGGCGGCAGCTACACCACCACGCTGAACGTGGGTGGCACGTTCTGACC
Organism: Corallococcus caeni; assembly: GCF_036245865.1. Lineage (NCBI taxonomy): Bacteria > Pseudomonadati > Myxococcota > Myxococcia > Myxococcales > Myxococcaceae > Corallococcus > Corallococcus caeni. The sequence continues at coordinate 566,295 of NZ_BTTW01000002.1, forward strand.
TGAAGTTTCAGTCACGGCCTCCATGGCAGGAGCGGGCGGCGGGGTCTCCGGAATCATCCGGAGCCCCGCCGTCACTTTTTTATTCCGGCGCGGGGGCCGGGCTTTCAAGGAGGCAGGAGGCTTCGCCCGGCGTTAGAGTGCGCATTTTTCCATGGCGGATTCCCGCCGAGGAGCCTGCATGAGCTTGAAGACGGAAGACGTGAAGGTCGGGACCGGCACGGAAGCGGTCGCGGGCAAGCGGGTGACGGTCCACTACGTGGGCACGCTCACCGACGGCAAGAAGTTCGACAGCAGCCGGGACCGCGGGCAGGGCTTCACCTTCTCGCTGGGCGCGGGCCAGGTCATCCAGGGCTGGGACCAGGGCGTCGCGGGCATGAAGGTGGGCGGCGTCCGCAAGCTCACCATCCCGCCGGAGCTGGGGTACGGCTCGCGCGGCGCGGCCGGTGTGATTCCCCCCAACGCCACCCTCCTTTTCGAGGTGGAACTGTTGGACGTTCGTTAGGAGGTCATCATGGCGACGCTCGAGATCACGAAGGACAACTTCAAGGAGACGGTGGGCAAGGGCGGCATCGTCATCCTGGACTGGTGGGCGACCTGGTGCGGGCCCTGCAAGGCGTTCGAGCCCGTGTACAAGACCTCATCGGAGACCCATCAGGACATCGTCTTCGGGAAGATCGACGTCGACGCGCAGCCGGAGCTGGCGGGGGCCTTCGAGGTCCGCGCCATGCCCACGCTGATGGTGTTCCGTGACGGCATCCTCCTGTTCGACCAGCCGGGCGCGCTGCCCAAGGCGGCGCTGGAGGACCTCATCCGGCAGGTCCGCGCGCTGAACATGGACGACGTGCGGCGCGAGGTCGAAGCGCAGCGCGCCTCCAAGGAAGCGCCCAAGGCCTGACGTCCCGCCGGGGCCTTCCTTCCACAAGGGGAAGGCCCTACGGCGCGGCGACGGGCAGGGGGCTCAGTCCTGGGTCCAGAACGGCGACAGCTGGAGGTCCACGCGCTCGAAGGGTTCGACGCGCACCTGCTCCTCGCCGACGAAGCTCTTCATCAACACCCAGCGCTCGCCTTCCTGGCGGAACACCTCCACCACGCGGTGCACGGGGTTGATGACCCAGGCGTTGCGGATGCCCGCGCGGGCGTAGCGCGGCAGCTTGGCGGCCAGGTCCAGCTTCGCGGTGGCGGGGGTCAGCACCTCGCAGATCCAATCCGGCACGCGGTCGATGAACGCGCCGTCGGGCAGCGTCGGCGGCCGTCCCCCCACCCAGCCCGCCATGTCCGGCACGAGCACGTCCTGGCCCAGCAGCAGCCGGGGCTCGGCGGTCCACCACCAGCCCTCCGGCGCGCGGCCCAGCAGCGGCGTCAGGCCCTGCTTGCGCGCGATGGGCGGCGACGAGACGTAGAGGACGCCATCGAGCGCCTCGCCCACCAGGTAGTGGGGCAATGTCTGCACTTCCTCGTAAGGGGCGAGCATCCTGCGGGTCGCTGCGTTGCGCATGCGGTGGGCCTCCGAGTCCGAGAGAGACCGTCACCGTAGCGGGCAGCTTCCACCGCGGCATTGGACCGCCAGGGCGGCCCACCTTGTCCTGGTGGACGCACGCCCTTCCCGCGGGTCGTGTGGGGCTTGCGATTCACGCTCCAGCACGAACTGGATGGAGCGGAAGCGCGCCTGCGGCAGCGGTCATCCGGTTTCAGATGCAATGAACTTGCATTGACTGGAGGGCGTCCGGGGAGTGTCGTGCAGGGGGAGGTCGTCACCTCGATTCCACGCAGGAGGTCTTCTCCTGGGGCTCCGGCGTGTCGAAGATGGGGCGCTTTTTGTCCCGCAGGCCCCGAGGTGCCGTGAAATGAGAGGGTCGTCCTTCTTGTCGCGAGTCCTGGTGTTGACGGTGCTGGTGCTCCCCGCGTTGGCGCAGGCGGGCTCGTACCTCCGGGTGGTGAGCTGGAACCTCCGCCACGAGGGCTGGGCCGCGGAGCAGTCGTACCTGGATGACGCGAAGCAGCTGTGGAACCAGTTCGGCGCGAACAGCACGTCCAACAACGGCTGTGACCTGGTGTTCCTCCAGGAGGTGATGGACGCGGCGGCGGCGACGGCCATCGCGCAGAACCTGACGCAGGTGTCCGGGGTGACGTGGACGGCGGTGGTGACGCCGCTCATCGGCCGGTCGTCCTACAAGGAGTCCTACGCGGTGCTGTACCGGACGGACACGGTGTCGCTACTGTCCTCCACGGTGTGGACGGACACGGGGGACCTGTTCGAGCGCGAGCCGCAGGTGGTGAAGGTGCGCCACGTGCCCACGGGCGCGGACTACACCTTCCTCAACTGGCACGCGGTGTGGGGCACGGCGACGGACCGCACGCTGGAGGCGCAGGCCATCGACGGGGTGTTCGCGTCCGTGCAGGCCGCGAGCGGCGCGGACCAGGACGTCATCCTCCTGGGCGACCACAACATGGCCTGCACCCACGCGTCCTGGAGCCAGCTGAAGGCCGTGTCGCCCGCGGTGACGTGCAAGCTGGACGTGGCCACCACGCTGAACACGTCCGGCGGCTACGCCAACGCCTATGATCACTTCTGGATGCAGGACAGCTACGTGACGGAGTTCTCCAGCACGGGTCGGGACTACATCGCGAACACGGTGGACTACGTCACCCGGCTGTCGGACCACGCGCCGGTGTGGCTGTCCCTGTACTCCACCAGCGACACGGACTGACGACGCATGCGCTTGAAGCGGGTCCTGTGTGGGACGATGGTGGTGCTGCTGCTCGGCGTGGGCGCGTGGATGCTGTTGCGTTCGGAGCCCGTGGCCTTGCCGCCCCCGCGTCCCGTCGTGCTCACGCGCGTCGAGGACGCCGGTGTGCCGGACGTGGTTCCTCCGCTGGAGACAGTGGAGGCACCGGACGCGGGCCTGTGGCTGACGGCGACGCTGGAGGGGGCGCATCCCTTCGCGGGCGAGGCGCGCGTGGGCGCGGCGTTCGTCGTCGAGGGGGACGAGGGGTGGTGGGAGGAGGAGAAGCGGCAGAAGGCGCTCAACATCGTGGGACCCTCGAGCCTGGAGGACCTGGCCAACGTGCGCGAATGGATGAAGGCACCCGTCAGCGCCTCTTCGCGGGGCGGTGTGGTGGGGCCCGTCGCGGTGCCCCCCGCGCCGCGCTACCAGGTGGTCGCGTTCGAACCGGACGGGACCTTCTGGTGGGCGGACTTCGTGCCGGGCACGGCACTGCCGACGACGGGCACGCTGGACGCGGGCGTGCTGCGCGCGAACCGGCCCACGGGCGTGAGCATCCGGCTGGACGGTGCGCGGAACACGCAAGGGACATTCTCCGTGCGCATCGAGCGCGACGTGGATCCCCATGACGCCGAGCGGGCCAGTGCCCTGCAGCCGGTGCTGGCGCTCGTGAACCCGGACCTGGGATGGGCGCTCGTGAATGGGACGCCGGTGCCGCTGCGCTCGGACGCGGACACACGGCTGGCGCCGCTGCCTCCGGATCGAGCGGTGCGGCTGTGGTTGCGCGCGCCCTCGGGACGCGAGGGCGGTCCGGTCGAGGTGCCCCTGCGTGAGGGCACCGTGAACCCGGTGACGCTGGACGTGGCGCGGCTGTTCCCTGAAGGCATGAGCCGCTCGGTCACCCTGCGTGGACGGGTGTTGCTGGGGAACACGCCCCGGCCCGCCGGGCGGATGGTGGGCTGGGTGGGCGGAGAGGAGCCGGTGGACGCGGACGGACGCTTCACGATTCCCAACGTGCCGGCCTGGCGCGCGACGCGCTTCAACGTCTGGCTGGGGATGGAGGAGGACGGTCGTCCCGAGGCGCCTTCGATGTGGGACTTCGACTTCACGCCCACGGAAGGGATGCCGGACACGGTGGACGTGGAGTGGCGCGTGCCGGTGTACCGGTGGCTGGTGGTGCGGATGGATGGCTTCACGCGGGCGCAGTTGAAGGAGCGCTCGGAGCGGCCCTATCCGGTGTACCTGCTGGAGCGCCGCGACGCGCAGGGCCTGTGGAGCGCGGTGCCCTCGCAGAAGTTCGTCCCGGAGGAGGACGGCGTCGCGGTGTCCCTGCTGGAGACCGGCACCTACCGTGTCCAGGTCGCGTCAACGCCGTACGCGTCAAGGCCGAGCAGCGTGGCGCAGGTGGGCGCGGACGACACGACCGTGGACGTGCGGCTGTCGCCCGCGCCGTCCGTCGATTCCTCCTGTGAGGTTCACGTCACCCATCAGGGACGCCCCGTGGCGGGAGCCCTGGTGATGGTGGGCGGGCAGTACCGTTCGATGCCTCCCGTGCGCGGGGAGACAGACAGCGCGGGGCGCTGGCGGATGGGGACCGTGACCTCCGACGCGCTGCCGATGTTCGTGCAGGGCGTAGGGAACGAATGGGAAGGCGACGGCGCGGAGGCCTGCCGCACCTCGGGCATCGTCGAGGTACGGCTGTAGGCTTCGTCAGGCGGCCGAGGCCCTTAGAAGCTCGTCGGGGACGCTGGCCAGCTCGGCGTTCTCCTCGGCCACTTCCTCCGCGGTGCGGGCCTGGACGGTGAGGGCCTGCACCCACAGCTCCAGGATGTCCATCAGCGCGCTGCGCGTCTCGCCCTGGAGCGGGGACAGCAGCTTCGCCATGCGCTCCTGCACCTGCGCGTTGAGCTCGTCCGTCAGTGCATGGCCCGCTTCGGTGAGGCGCACGCGCACGCGCCGCCGGTCATGCCGCACGGAGCGCTCGCGGCGCACGAGGCCGCCCGCTTCCAGGCGGTCCACCAGCCGGCTCAGGCGCGGCATGGCGAGTCCTCCCAGGCGCATGGCCAGCACGCCCACGGGCAGCAGGCTCTCCGCGCGCAGCCACCAGAGCGCCTGGAGTTCCATCGGCTCCCAGTGGGGATGGGACAGGGCGGCCAGCGGGCTCGCCAGCGAGCCGCAGCGGGCCGCGTCCACGAGGAGGTTCCGCCACCGCGCCACCTGCACGCGCACATCCACCGAGAGTTCCGTCATGCACCCCTCCGTGCCGTGGACTCGCTCCCGCGTCCGGCTCCGCGGGCATCGCTCCCGGCATCCCGCGGGCTCCAAGGTCCCGCCAAGGACACAACGGGAATACGTGACGGACATATCGCTCCGGTTTCTGACCGGATTTCCGCGGGCCCTGCTGGGAGGGCGTCTACTCTCCGCTCGCCGCCTTGCGCTTCGCGGTCCTCGCCTTGGCGTGCGCCTTGTCGAAGCCTTCGTAGAAGCGCACGGCCTGCTCACCCACCATCTGGATGTGCTGGTTGTTGAGGTACGCGGTGATGGGCGCCGCGACCAGCGGCATCGCGCGGCCCAGCGTCGTCATGCCGCCCTTCGCGAGCAGCAGCGCCGCCAGCTTCCCCAGCACCTTCGGGCCGGAGCGGTGCAGCGGCCCCAGCCCGTTGGCGTAGCCGAACAGGTCCAGCAGCTCCCCCCGCGCGCGCTCCGTCTTGAGGTTCGCCTTGTAGAGCGTGGCCACGTCCGTGAGCAGGACGATCTGCAGGTACGCCATGAACGTCAGGTCCGCCGGCAGCGAGATGAGCCCGAACACGCCGCTCACGCCGCCCACCATGCTCGCGAGGCTCTTCTTCTCATCCACCAGCCGCTGCGCCAGCTCCTTGGTCGTCGCGGACGGGTAGCGCTTCTCCAGCGCCGCCACGCGCACGCGCGCCCGGCCAATCTCCCCCTGGATGAGGTCCGACAGCCGCAGCGCCCCCAGCTTCTTCAGCTCCGCGGGGGTCAGCTTCTTCATGAAGCCCAGCCGCTCCGTCACGCCGTCGTAGAAGGCCATGTCCTCCTCCTTTGGGCCGCGATGCGCGCGGCCGGTCGTCTCTAGTAACCCCGTTCCGCCAGGTACAGGTCCACGAGCGCGCCCTCTTCGTACCAGGCGTGTCGCATCTCCGACTTGAACCACCGCGAGTCCGGACGCGCCGAGCGCACCTCCAGCTTCACCCGGTTGGGCCCCGTGTCGATGACCGCCGCGCGCGCCTTGCACGCCGCGCCGGGCTCCTCGCCGAAGCCGCCCTCCAGGCACACCTCGTCCCCCACCGCCAGGCGCCGGCTGTACTCCTGGGCCAGGTAGAGGGCGTCGTCACAGCTGCCGCGCACGGAGGCCTTCCCCAGCGCCGCGCAGCGGTCCTGCGCGGGCGCCCGGATGACCGGCACGTTGGAGACGAACGCGTCCTCCTCGTTGGGGTCGCGCTGATACGGGCCCACCTGCTTGCACCCCGCCACCGCCACCAGGGCCACCAGGCCCGGCCACGTCCACCTCATCGCGTCATCGCCTCCGGGACGCGCGTCGCCGCGCCCCCGCGCCTGCAAGGAAAGGCGGGAAGCATGGCAGACAGGGCAGGGGGCGGCAAAAGGTGCCGCCAGGGGCCCTACAGCGTCCCTACGCGATACGGCGCGCGGGCCCGGGGATTTCCTCGGTGACGCCAGGGACCGCCCGGTTCTTGCCGTCCACGAAGACGACCGTGGGCTTCCAGTTCGCGACCTCCGCCTCCTCGACCTCCGCGAAGGTGGCCAGGATGACCAGGTCGCCCGGCTGGTTCAGGTGCGCGGCGGCGCCGTTGATGCAGATGACGCCGCTGCCGGACTCGCCCTCCAGGGCGTACGTCTCCAGACGGGTGCCGCGCGTGACGTTCCACACCGCGACCTTCTCGAAGGGGAGGATGTCCGCCGCCTTCAGCAGGTCTTTGTCGATGGTCACCGAACCCTCGTAGTCGAGGTCGGCCTGGGTCACCGTCGCGCGGTGGATCTTGGACTTGAAGAGGATGCGGCGCATGGGGGGCCCTCGGGAAGCGGCGCAACCGTAACGGCTCCCCTGCCCGGGGACAACATCCCCGGTGTCCCACGCACCGCCCGCCTCCCTGCATGCCCTGCCTACTTCGTGAAATTCACCAGCTGGCTCAGGTTCAGGGGCACGGACTGCGCGTCCGACGTCAGGTTGCCCGTCAGGCTCACCTGCGCGTTGCCGCCCGAGCGCAGCGCCATGGCCGCGGACGCGGCGCTCGCGAAGTTGATGGTGAGCGGCAGCGTCACCTGCTTGGTCCCGCTGCCGTCCAGCATGCCCAGGTTGCCCGTGGACAGGTTGCCCACGTTGGCGCCCGCCACCTTGAGCGCCCCGGTGATGCCCGCCACGGGCAGGGGGAAGGCGTTGCGGTTGGTGATGGCCAGGGGGAACTCCACCGTGGCCCCGCTGATGGTGATGTTCGTGATGCGCGGCGCCTGGAACTGCACCTGGGGAATCTTGGGGACGGGGAACGTGCCCTCCTTCTCCAGGGGGAACTTCAGCACGCCCAGCGGCGTCTGGATGCCCAGCGAGCCCTGCGCCTTGAAGGCCGCCACGTCCTTGTTGAGGAACGTGGTCACCACCGGCGCGATGTCCGCGAACTTCACGTTGGCGGGGAAGACAATCTGGCTCTTGCTGTTGGACTTGAGGTTCAGGCCCTCTCTCGGCTTGCCGGCCACCAGCTGCTTGCCCTCCACGAAGAAGGCGTAGTCCACCGACGCCAGCTTCAGGCCCAGGCTGTTGGGGTTGTCCAGCTCATAGACCAGGTCCACCGTGGCGTCGGACAGGGATGCGCTCGACAGCCGGGCCGTCTTGAACTTCAGCGTGGGCTTCTTGAAGGCGCCGTTGAGCAGGCTCTGCAGCGCGGCGCAGCCGGAGAGCGTGGTGAGCGACAGGGCGAAGAGGACCAGGAACGCGCGTTTCTGTTTCTTCATGGGCATGGGCGTAGCAGAGGACGCCCCGCGTTCGCGCGGATTCAATCGCCGCGCGTGTCGGGGCTGTGACGGGTGCACCTTCGGCACGCCAATGGTATGCGCCAGGGGGACTCCCCCGTGCTGGAGGTTGGCCCCTCGTGACAGGTGGTATCTTGTCTCACCCCCTTGCGCTGGCGGTGCTGGCGGCGCTGTCACTCACGGGCTGCTCGAAGTCCTCGGGCGCCGAGCCTGACTCCGCCGGGCCCGGTAGCGCGCGGCAGATGGCCCTGAAGCCGTGCCGGCTGGACGGGGTGGCCGCGCAGACGCTGTGCGGCACGCTGGAGGTCTTCGAGGACCGGGCCGCGGCGAAGGGGCGCAAGATCTCCCTGCGCGTGGTGGTGGTGCCCGCGCTCGCGTCGCAGCCGAAGGAGGATCCGCTGTTCTTCCTCGCGGGCGGCCCCGGGCAGGCGGCGTCCCGCACGCGCATCCTGCCGGCGCTGGAGCGCATCCGGCGCCAGCGCGACATCGTGTTCGTGGATCAGCGCGGCACGGGGGACTCGCACCCGCTGGACTGCGAGGCGATGAACCCGTCGCGCACGTCGCTGGCGGAGCGCTTCGAGGACCGCGAGGACGCGGACGTGATTCCCCAGTGCCGCAAGGGCTGGGACGCGGACGAGCGGCTCTACACCACGTCCATCGCGATGGACGACCTGGACGACGTGCGCGCGGCGCTGGGCTACCGGCAGGTGAACCTGTGGGGCATCTCCTACGGGACGCGCGCGGCGCTGGTGTACATGCGCCAGCACCCGGACCGCGTGCGCACCGCCATCCTGGATGGCGTGGCCCCCATGGGGCAGTACCTGCCGCTGTACGCCGCGCGCGACGGCCAGCGCGCCCTGGACCTGCTGCTGGAGGCGTGCGCGAAGGACAGCGTCTGCGCGAAGGCGTACCCGGACCTGCGCGCCCGCACGGAAGGACTGCTCGCGAGGCTGGAGGCCGCGCCCGCGAAGGTGCACCTGGCGCACCCGCGCACGGGCGTGCCGGAGGACTTCACGCTCACCCGGCGCGTCTTCCTGTCGGAGCTGTTCTCGCTGCTCTACAGCCCGGACGTCGCGTCGCTGGTGCCGCTGATGCTGGACCGCGCCACGAAGGATGACTGGACGTCCTTCGTCGCGCTGTCCCTGGGGCTCACGGATGAAGTGGCCCGCACCACCAGCCGCGGCATGTTCATGGCGGTGGTGTGCGCGGAGGACGCGCCCTTCTTCACGGAGGAGGACGCCGAGCGCGAGGCGAAGGGCACTTGGTTCGGCCCGCGCATGGCGCTGGACGTGAAGCGCGCGTGCTCGAAGTGGCCGCAGGCGAACGTGCCGAAGAGCTTCCGCGAGCCGGTGAAGTCGGACATCCCCACGCTGCTGTTGTCCGGCGAGCTGGACCCCGTGACGCCGCCGCCCTGGGGCGAGGAGGCGAAGCGGACGCTGACGCACAGCCTGCACGTGGTGGTGCCGGGGCTGGGGCACAACACGGTGGGCGCGGACTGCGCGCGCACGCTGATGGCGGAGGTGCTCACGCGCGGCAGCGTGGAGGGCCTGACGCCGGACTGTGGCGCGGGCCTCAAGCGGCCGCCCTTCTTCACCTCCTTCGCTGGCCCCGTGCCGTAGGACTTCACGCGCCCATGATTGAAGCCAGGAACCTGCACAAGCGCTTCGGCTCCGTGACGGCCGTGCACGACGTGTCCTTCACCGCGGAGGACGGCGTCATCACGGGCCTCTTGGGCCCCAACGGCGCGGGCAAGACGACGACGCTGCGAATGCTCTACACGCTGGTGCGCCCGGATGGCGGCACCGCCACCGTGGACGGCGTGGACGTGGCCCAGAAGCCGGAGGTGGCCCGCAGGGCCCTGGGCGTGCTGCCCGACGCGCGCGGCCTCTACCCGCGCCTCACCGCGCGCGAACACGCGCGGTACTTCGGCGAGCTGCACGGGCTGTCCGGCGCGGCGCTGGATGCGCGCGTGGAGGAGCTGGTGGAGCTGCTGGACATGAAGGACATCGCGGACCGGCGCACGGAGGGCTTCAGCCAGGGCGAGCGCGTGAAGGTGGCGCTGGCGCGCGCGTTGGTGCACGGGCCTCGCAACGTGCTGCTGGACGAGCCCACCAACGGCCTGGACGTGATGGCCACGCGGTCCGTGCGCACGCTGTTGCGCAAGCTGAAGGCGCAGGGCTGCTGCGTGGTGTTCTCCAGCCACGTGATGCAGGAGGTGGCCGCGCTGTGTGACCGCATCGTGGTGGTGGCGCGCGGGCGGGTGGTGGCGGACGGGACGGCGGACGCGCTGCGCGCGAGCACCGGCAAGGACAGCCTGGAGGAAGCCTTCGTGAGCGTGATTGGCAGCGAGCAGGGGTTGCGCGAATGAGGGGCCAGGTCGGGACGGTGCTGCGCAAGGAGGTGCTCGACCACCTGCGCGACAAGCGCACGCTGGGCTCCGCGGTGATGTGGCCGCTCTTGGGCCCGCTGGTGTTCCTGGTGATGTTCAACGTGATGGCCTCCTGGTACCGGCAGGACCGGCCGCTGGAGATGCCCGTGGTGGGCCGCGAGCACGCGCCCAGCCTGATGGCCTTCCTGGAGCGCTACGGCGCGAAGCTGTCGGAGGCCCCGAAGGACTACGAGGCGCTGGTGCAGGCCGGCAAGCTGGACGTGGTGCTGGTGGTGCCGGACGACTACGCGCAGGACTTCGCGGACGGACACACCGCCGCGGTGCGGCTGGTGGTGGACAGCTCGCGCAACAAGGCCCGCCAGTCCGTGCAGCGCGCGCAGCGGATGCTGGGCGCGTACTCGCAGCAGACCGGCAGCCAGCGCCTGTTCGCGCGCGGCGTGTCCCCGGAGCTGGCGGTGCCCGTGCGCGTGGACGAGCTGGATTTGTCCACGCCGGAGCGCACCGCGGCCACGGTGCTCACCACCATCCCGCTGTTCCTGGTGATGGCGGCGTTCGCGGGCGGCATGCAGCTGGCCAGCGACACCATGGCCGGCGAGCGCGAGCGCGGCTCGCTGGAGCCCCTCCTGCTCAACCCCGCCCCGCGCGGCGCGGTGGTGGCGGGCAAGTGGCTGGCCACCTGCGCCATGGCGGCCACGGGCGTGCTGTTGTGTCTGGTGGGCTACTTCCTGGTGGTGAAGCGCGTGCCGCTGGAGGACCTGGGCGTGCGCGCCCGCTTCGACACGCCGGCCGCGCTGGGCATGCTGGCCGCGGTGCTGCCGCTGGTGCTGGCCGCGTCCGCCGTGCAGATGTGGGTGTCCACCTATGCACGGTCGTTCAAGGAGGCGCAGACGTACCTGTCGCTCCTGATGGTGCTGCCCACGCTGCCCGGGATGATGCTGGCCCTGTCCCCCATCCAGACGCAGACGTGGATGTTCGCGGTGCCGGTGCTGGGGCAGGAGCTGCTCGCGGGCGAGGTGATGCGCGGCGAGTCGCTGGGGCCCGTGCCCTTCCTGCTCGCGCTCGTGTCCTGCGTGGCGGTGTCGGCGGTGGCGCTGCGCTTCACCACGCGTCTGTTGTCCCAGGAGCGCATCATCTTTGGCAGGAGCTAGCGGGCAGGCGCGCGGGGTCCCGAGTGTCGTCGGGGCGCCGCTTGGCCTGCGTGTTCGCGTGACAGCGCCAGCGAAGTGCCGTCCAATGTTTCGAGATGACGCTCGAGCGTGAACGAGAAGCCTTGCTGCCCTTCGCCCCGGCCTCGGTGGCCTCCACGGAAGGGGAACCGCGGTTCGGCACGTACCAGGGAGAGCTGCCGGAGGTGGACCTGCCCCGGCTGCTGGGGAAGTGGGCCCCGGGGCGCACCACGCGGCTGCTCAAGCGCAAGCGCTGGCACTACACCTTCGTCGCCACGCAGGAGGTGGCGGCCCTCTTCGCGGTGGTGGACCTGGGCTACACGGCCAATGCCTTCGCGGTGGCGGTGGACCTCCAGGAGAAGAGGCCCCTGTGCGACGTGAGCTTCCTGGGCGTGCCCGGGCCGCTCGCGGAGGTGAGCGACAAGCCGGGCGCGGGGCTCGTGGCGGCCTTCCGCACGCTGGGCGGGCGCATGTCCGTGAAGCGCGGCGAGTCCGACGAGCGCTACCAGGTGGAGGTGGACGTCAGCCGCATGCGCACGCAGTCGCTCCAGTCGTTCCAGTGGAACGGCGAGCTCCTGGTGGCGGGCGGCCCGCCGGCCCTCACCGTCATCGCGCCGGTGGAGGGCGACGGCCTGGTCAACGTCACCCAGAAGCGCAGCGGCCTCCTGGCCTTCGGCAGCCTGGAGGCGGGCGGCCGGCGCTTCCGGCTGGACGGCGGCGTGGGCGGCATGGACTACACGCAGGGCTACCTGGCGCGGCACACCGCCTGGCGCTGGGCCTTCGCGGCCGGACGGCTGGCGGACGGCACGCCCGTGGGACTCAACCTGGTGGAGGGCTTCAACGAGGGCGCCACCCAGGCCAACGAGAACGCCGTCTGGCTGGGCGACCGGCTCTATCCGGTAGGCCGCGCGCGCTTCGAGTACGACGCGAAGGAGCTGCTGGACCCGTGGCGCCTGACGACGGAGGACGGCGCCGTGGACCTGCGCTTCAAGCCCATCTACGTGCACCGCGAGGAGCGCAACCTGCGCCTCGTCGTGAGCCACTTCGCCCAGCCCGTGGGCTTCTTCGAGGGCACCCTGCGCGTGGGCGGCCAGGAGCTGAAGCTGTCCAACGTCCCCGGCGTCACCGAGGACCAGGACATGCTCTGGTAGGTGCGGTTCTCCTGGACGGCCTGATTCGCGGGGAGGTCCAGGGTTGTCTGTGACCCGGTGCTTTGCCAGTGTGAGCGCACTTCACCTGGAGAGCACCGCATGTCCGTCCGAGGAACTGGCGTCGCGTTGGGCTGTGTCGTGGGTCTGGTCACCAGCGCGTGTGGTTCCGACCCTGCGCCCGCGCAGCAGCGGGAGATTGGCACGGGGCTGGCGCTGGAGGGTGACGCCGTGCGCGTCGTCTACGGCAATGGGCCGGGCACGGCGGTGGAGGGGAATGATCCGCGCCTGGCCGCCGCGGGGCAGGGCATCCGCAACGGGACGGAGCCGCAGGACGCGTCGTTCGCGGTGGCGGGCACGGGGCAGGTGCGCGGTCGGCTGACGGCGAACGCGGAGGTGTTCCAGGACGTGAGCGCGTCCGCGAAGGACACGGTGCCGCTGTTGCGCGTGCGGAACACCGTGTCCGGAACCAACGAGCCCACGTGGGACAACTACCGGGTCTTCACGGTGGACTCCGCGGGCGGGCTGCTCGCGCGCGGTGAGCAGGGGGTTGGCAACATCCCCATGACGGGCGCCGGGGACCGGATGATGTGGCACCCGTTCAAGGCGGCCTTCCGCGTGGGCCACGCCGACACGGAGTGGGACGAGGCAAACATCGGCTTCGTGTCCGTGGCGGGCGGCAGCAAGACGCTGGCCAGCGCGTACGGCTCCGTCGCGTTCGGCGACCAGTGCACGGCGTCCGCCACGGTCGCGGTGTGCATGGGCTCCAGCAACAAGGCCACCGGGACCGCGTCCTTCGCCGTCGGCGCCTCCACCACCGCGAGCGGCTTCTCCTCCGTGGCGGCGGGCTACACCAACGTGGCCTCGGGGCAGGGGGCGGTGGCGCTGGGGTACCGCACCAACGCGGACGCGGACTACTCGACGGCGCTGGGGCAGCGCGCGGGCTCCGGTGGCTTCAGCGGGTCCTTCATCTGGGCGGACCAGTCCACCACCTCCGGCGTGGTGACGAACACGGCGAGCAACCAGTTCATGGCGCGCGCGTCCGGTGGGTTCCGCTTCCGCACGAGCAGCAACCTCACCACCGGCTGCGACCTGCCGGCGGGCTCGGGCGCGTTCAGCTGCACGTCGGACCGGACCACGAAGGAGGACTTCCGCCGCGTGGACGCGGAGGCCGTGCTGGCGAAGGTGGCCGCGATGCCGGTGGAGAGCTGGCGCTACAAGGCGGAGGCGGACGGCGTGCGCCACGTGGGCCCGGTGGCGCAGGACTTCCGCGCGGCGTTCGGCCTGGGCACGGATGACAAGAGCATCGGCCTGCTGGACATCGACGGCGTGAACATGGTGGCCATCCAGGCGCTGGCGCGGCGCACGGAGGAGCTGAACGCGAAGAGCGCGGAGGTGGACGCGCTCAAGGCGCAGATGGCGGAGCTCCAGCGCAGCCTGTCGCGTCTGGAGGCGGCCGTGCACGCGAAGGGTTCGAAACCCTGAGCGCCGGGGAGGTTCATGGATGCCCGGGGGCGCGGTGTAGGCTTTCGCGCCCGTGGTTTCGCCTGAGGAGGACTCCGCGCCATGTCCTGCCCGCACTGTGGTCAGCCGCTCCCTGAAGGCCTGTCGTCGCGGACGTGTCCCCACTGCGGCGGGGACGTGAACGCGCCCGGGTCGCCGGTGATGGACGAGGTGGCGGACAAGGCCCAGAAGGCGGCGGACTCGGCGGGCCGCGCGGTGCAGGACGTGCTGGACGACCCGAGGCTGCGCGAGCGACTGCCGGGAGGTTCGCTGCCGCTGCTCGGCTCCGGACTGGTGGCGGCGGCGGTGGTGGTGCCCGTGCTGCCCTTCTTCGACGGCGGGCTGGGGCTGCCGTGGGCGGTGCTGATGCTGGTGGGCAGCGGCATGCTGGGCGCGCGCGAGTGGGTGGCCGCGGGCCGGAAGCTGCCCCCCGCGCTGGCGCCGGCGGCGACGTGGGCCGCGCATCCGGCGTTCCTGCCGATGTTCACCGCGCTCACCGTGACGCAGGCGTTCCTGTCGCTGGGGCTGGGCGTGGCGCCGCTGTTGTGGGTGCTGGCGGCGGTGGTGCTGGGCTTCGTGCAGTGGCGGGCGTTCAAGGCGTCGTCGCTGGCGGAGCCGTCGCTCCCCCGTCGGCCCTCGGACGTGCGGCTGAAGCGGTGGGTGTTCGCGGGCGTGGCCGCGTGCGCGCTGGGGCTGCTGCTGCCGTGGAGTTCGGCGTGGACGGGCTCGCTGGTGCCCACGGCGCACCTGCAGCGCGAGCGCACCATCACCATCGACGACAACTTCGGCCAGGAGATCGAGGACCACGACACGTGGAGGTTCAACGCGCTGGTGTTCCCGTCCTCCGTGCCGGGGGCGGGGACGGGGCGCGGCCGGCTGGGCGCGACGGGCGTGGTGCTGGGGCTGCTGGCGCTGGGCGTGCTGGGGTCGGTGCGGCGCGCGCGGGAGGCGCTGCCTCCGGTGGTGCCGGTGGTGCTCGCGGGCCTCATCACCGTGTGGGCGCTGACGGGCCTGTCCTCGCGGCCCGGGCCGTGGCTGTTCCTCCTGGGCATCCTCGCGGTGGACGTGGCGGTGGCGCGCGAGTGGCAGGGGCCCCGCGGCGCGGTGCCTCCGGGGCAGCCGCCCGCGTCAGCGTGACGCGTCCGCGCGGCCCTGGACGATGGCGCGGAAGGAGCGGCTGCGCAGCTCCTCCAGCGTCAGGCCGGTGGCGCGGGCCTCCTCTTCCGTGAGGGCCCCACAGGCGAGCCCGCGCAGGAAGAAGTTGAGCAGCCCCTGGCCGGTGGCGGCGTCGTCGAACACGTCGCCCAGCAGGGTGGCCTGGGCGGCCTTGTCCACGAAGGCCTTGAGGCGCTGGGACGCGGGCTCCAGGCCCTCCAGGAAGAAGGCGTAGACGGCGGCGTAGCGCACGGGGAGCTGGGCGGGGTGCAGGTCCCAGCCCTGGTAGTAGCCGCGCTCCAGCGAGTGGCGCGTGTGCCGGTACGCCACCTGCCACGCGCGGTGCACGGCGTCGGTGTTCTCGCGCAGCTGCGTGGGGAGCAGCGCGGTGTCGCCCTGCTTGCGGTGGGGGCCCACGGGCATGACGTTGGTGGCGCCGTCGGACAGGCGCACGCCGCTGCCCGCGAGGAGCACCTGCACGGTGTCGCGCAGATAATCGCAGGCGGGGTGGAGCATGTGCTGCATGTGCGCGCTGACGTCCAGGGCGGCGGTGTAGTCGTAGACGCCCAGGTGCACGTGGGAGCAGCGGCCCTCGCCGGCCTCCACCAGCGAGCGCAGGTGGGGCCGGCCGCGCGCGTCGAAGAGGGCCTGGGGCGTCTCCACCATCAGCTCCAGCGAGAGCGCGCCGGGGGGCAGGTGGTGGGCGGATTCCAGCTCCGACAGCAGCTTCGCCAGGGCGGTCACCTGTTCGGGCACGGTGACCTTGGGCAGGGTGACGACGAAGGACGGCGGCAATCTGCCACCGGATTGCTCCAGCAGCGTGGTGACGAAGAGGTCCAGGGTGCGCGAGGCGCGGGCGTAGAGCTCTTCCGTGAAGGACTTCACGCGGATGCCGATGAACGGCGGGAGCGAGCCCTGCTCCAGGCCCCGAGCCACCTCCGTGGCGGCGGCGACGGCGTGGGCGTCTTCTTCGGTGTCGGGGCGGTGGCCGTAGCCGTCCTCGAAGTCGATGCGGAAGTCCTCCACGGGCTCGCGCTGGAGCTTGTCCACGACGCGGTCATGGACGCGCTGGGCGAAGCCGCCGCGCTGGGGCAGGCCCAGGCCATGGGCGAGCTGGGAGCCGTCGGCGGCGTGGTCGCGCAGCGCCGCGAGCGCCAGGTCCCCCATCTTCCGCGCGGTGCCCGCGCGGAAGAGGTGGGCGCCGCCGTAGACGGTGTGCACGGGCTGGCGCCGATTGGAGTCGCCCGGGTACGCATGGGCGAACGCCACGTTGGCGCGGCGCAGGGCCTCACGGGAGGCGGCGGAGGCTTCGGGCGTGAGCGTGGTCTTCATGGGGTGGGGGCTTCCGGAGCGGGGATGAACAGGCGCCGCATCCAGGTCACGAAGCGCTGGGCGAGTTCGTGGTTGGCTTGGAGGTAGTGCTTGGCCACGGCCTGACCGAGAGGCGTGCCGGGTTCTTGCTGCCAGGCGAGCCAGGTGTGGATGGCGGCCTTGGAACGGTAGGTGGGCTTGAAGCGGCGCTCGGGAAGGGCGTCCAGGGCCGTGAAGGCCGCGGGCAGGAGTGGGTCTTCCTGCGTGACGAGCTGCTGGAGGAAGTCCTCCAGGATTCCGGTGAGCTGGTTGTCCGGCATCATCCAGATGCCGATACGCGGCAGCGTGCCTTGAGCGGGGATGATCATGCCGGCTGCTTCGGGCTGCCCTGGCAGTTGGGTGTAGCCGGAGTGCTCGAGCACGTCGCGGAGGGATTGCCAGCGGTGGGCAAGGTCTTCATCCGCGTCGACAACGACGCCGATGGTCTTCACGCCGGGAACACGCGGACGGACCTTCAAGTCGTCGCGCAGCCGCTCGTAACCGTCCTTGGCCTCAACGGCGAAGTGTTGCTTGTTGTCGAGCTTGTGGTGGTTGCAGAGGTGGTAGACGACCTCGCGGTCCTCCGCACCTTCGACCAGGAGGATCCGCTCTGGCTTGGGCGGCATCAGCGGACCTCGATGGATTCCCGGGTGATGATCTCCAGGTCGCCCTCGTTGAAGACAGTGGCTTTGATGTCGCCATCCGTCTGGGCGAGGCTGATCAGCATTCCGTCCTCGGGATGGGAGGACGCTGCCTTCTGGAAGGCAGAGATGCAGTCCCAGCTGTGCGTGGTGGCGAAGACCTGCACGTTGAGCTGACTGGCGGCCTCGAAGATGAACCGCCAGAGCTGTTCTTGGGCCGAGTAGTGGACGCCGTTCTCCACTTCGTCGATCAGGAACAGTCCATCCCTGGCGCTTACGAGGCTCAGCGCGAGTTCGAAGATGCGGTTCATCCCGTCGCCCATGCTGTGAAGGGGCTCGGGGGTAGAGCGAGTCTTCCTGACGATGAGCGCGTAACGCACCCCTTGCTGTCTGGGGTCTTCAACGAGAGAAACGCGCTCGATATCTGGAGCGATGATCCGCAAAGCCTGAAGTGTGGACTGCTCATTCGCAGTCAGGACGATGCTGTCCCAAAGTGCCCCGATGCTTATCCGATCAATCCCCCTGGCAGGTAGATAGCCACAAGTCAGGACGTTTGTTGTTTCATGGCGCGATTCCCAATAGCGCATGGCCGTAGCTTCGCTAGATGGGATACTGCCGATTGTGAGAGGAAAGAAATGCTGGACGGCAGTGCCTCCTACGCTCACCCGCCAGACTTCTTCGCTTTCTTGGGCTTTGCCTTCGGGACGGACCTGAGTGGAGGAAGGCTCCTCGGTGGGTTTTTTGAGAACTATTGGGTTGATGTGAAGTTGCTTCTCTTTGTCCGAGGGACCCAGGTGGATGGATGCGTGCCTGCCCGGCGATATGGGCTGGAAGAAGATGCGCTCAATATCAATCTGCGCAGAAGTCTTCTCGCGGGGTGATCCTCGGCGGATTTCCTGGCGGCGTTCCAGCAGCTCCCGAATCTCCCACGGAGCTTCTGAACCCGCCGCATAGACCTTGAGTGCCTCCAGGACCGTGGTCTTCCCCACGTTGTTCTTGCCGACGATCAGATTGACGCGGCCCAGGCGCGGAATCTCCAGGTCCCTGAACGCTCGGAACCCCTGGATGCGGAACGAGGGGAGGAGGGGAGCGGAAGGGGGCGGCATGGCAGCGGTGTCCTGGCGCACGGGTGGGCCCCGAGCAATGCGCCTCGGGTGAGCCCCGAGGCATCTCGAACCATCCCCAGAACCCCCCGGCCGCGCAACTTCCAGATGCGCGGCCGGAGGCGTCCTTCAGGGCCTCACGGCCGGCGCTTCAGCCACGCGGCCACCTCCGGGGCCACGCGCTCGCGCAGGGCCACGTCCTGCGCCAGCCGCTCCAGCGTCTGCGCCGTGGCCTGCTGCGCCTCCGGGATGGGGTTCGCCTGGAGCAGCGCCTTCACCTGCTCCAGGTGCTCGCGCGTGCGCAACAGGCCCAGGCCTTCCACCACCCGGCGCAGCAGCATGGGCGCCGCTCCCGTGCGCGTCACCAGGTCCTTCCAGCGCTTCCGCAGCTGCTCCCACCAGGCGTCGCGCCCGGCGCGGTTGCCCAACAGGCCCGTCGCGAAGCTCGCCACGTCCTGCGTCTTCACCGTCTCCGTGAACAACAGCCCCTGCGCCCGCTCCGTCAGCTTCGCGTCCTCGAAGGACGTGAGCGCCATCAGGTAGCGCCGCTGCGTCGCGGGGTCCGGCTCCTTCGGCATCCGCTGCAGCAGGTCCTCGAAGAGCGTTGCGTCGCCCGCGCGCGCCACCATGCCCACCGCCGTGTCCAGCAGGTTCGCGTCCAGCGCCGCCTTGTCCCCCTGGAGCATCCGCGCCACCAGCGGCCGCGCCTGCGCCAGCACCTCCGGACTGCGCGCCAGACCGCCCACCGCGCGCACCAGCGCCGCGCGGCGCAGCTTCACGCGGTCCGGCTCGCCCTGCGCCGCCTGCCAGCCCAGCTTCTTCAGGCCGCCGCCCAACAGCCCCTCCACCCACCGGCGGAAGCGCTCCTGGTCCTCGCCGTCCGTCAGCCGGTTCTCGATGTAGCCCAGCCGCCCGACGAGCTCGTCCAGCACCGCCTCGTCCTCCTCGTCCCCGAAGCGCGCCGCCAGGTCCAGCAGGTCCGCCACCGGCGCCTGCCCCGCGCGCACCAGCGCCCACGTGTCCGCCAGGAGCGAGATGCGCTCCGACGGCGCCAGCGTCCCCAGGTTCGCCGCCAGCGCGTCCAGCGCCGGCTTCTCGTACGCCACCCGGTAGAAGCCCGTGGAGCCGCCGTTGGCGCACAGCCACTTCACGTCCCCCGCGCCCTCCAGCGTCACCGTCGCCTGCGCGTCGCGGAAGAGCACGCGCTGCTCCTTCACGCCGCTTGCGTCCTCGAAGCGCAGCACCATGGGCACCGGCCACGTCTCCGGGCTCTTCACCCCTGGCTCCGAGTAGAAGCGCCGCTGCGACAGCGCCACCTTGCGCCCCTCCAGCTTCACCGACACCAGCGGGAAGCCGCTCTGGCCAATCCACTTGGTGGCCAGCTCGTTCACCGGCTGCTTCGCCGCTTCCCCCAGCGCGTTCCACAGGTCTTCCTTCACCGCGTTCGCGCGCGCGTGCTTGCGCATGTACAGCCGGATGCCTTCGCGGAAGGGCCCCTCCCCGAGGAACCCTTCAATCATCCGCAGCACCGCGCCGCCCTTCTCGTAGGTGATGGCGTCGAAGCTCTCCCCGGCCTCGCCCGCGTTGCGCACCTCCCCGTGGATGGGGTGCGTGGACTTGAGCGCGTCCAGCGCCAGCGCGCTCGCGCGGTGCGCGTCGAAGTCCAGCCACATGCGCCAGTCCGGCCGCCACTGGTCGACGATTTTGAAAGCCATCCACGTCGCGAACGCCTCGTTGAGCCAGAGGTCGTCCCACCACACCATCGTCACCCAGTTGCCGAACCACTGGTGCGCCAGTTCGTGCGTCACCACCTCCGCCACGCGCTTCTGCACGGACAGTGGCGCGGTGGCCGGGTCCAAGAGCAGCGCCACCTCCCGGTACGTGATGAGGCCGGCGTTCTCCATGGCGCCCGCCTCGAAGTCCGGGATGCCCACCTGGTCCACCTTGCCAAAGGCATACGGCAGCCCGAAGTAGTCCCGCAGCCGCGGCAGCACCTGGAGCGCCGCGTCCTGCCCGAACTTCGCCAGGTGCGCCTTCTCCGGCAGCGCCCACGTGCGCACCGGGACGCCCTCGGCCTGCTCCTCCGGCGTGCCCACCAGCGGGCCCACCACCAGCGCGATGAGGTACGAGCTGAGCAGCTCCGTCTCCTCGAACGTCACCTTGCGCAGCGCCCCGTCCTTCTCATCCTTCACCACCCGGCCGTTGCCCAGCACCGTGTGGCCTTCGGGCACGCGCACCGTGAGCGCCCAGCGCGCCTTGAAGGCCGGCTCGTCGAAGCAGGGGAACAGCCGCCGCGCGTCCGCGGCCTCGAACTGCGTGGCGGCCACCTTGCCCGCCGCGTACAAGCCGCGCAGGCCTTCACTGAAGTGCCCCGTCCACAGCACGTCCAGCGTGGCGCTGCCCGCCGGCAGGGGCGCATCGAACGTGAGCACCACCGTCTCGCTCACCGGAGATGCGCGCTTGGACGCGGGCTTGCGCACGTCGTTGCCCACGCGCAGGGTGACCTCGCCCAGCTCCAGCGCGTTGGCGTGGAGGATGATCTCCGTCGTGGGCTGGGACAGCTCCAGCTCCACCCGCTCTTCACCCGTGAAGCTGCGCCCCTCCAGGTCCAGCGTCACCGTCGCCTGATAGCGGCGCGGCCGGAGGGTGGTGGGCAGGCGGAAGTTCTTGTCGTCGGTGGGATGCGCCATAGGGGCGGCAATCTAGCGCCGGCCGCGCCTTGTGCCCGTGCTCCATTTCCCAGTGTCCTGCGCTTCACGGCCCTCCACGCCCCGACCCTCCGGGTTGGGACGCGCCGTACATCCACCTCCACGGGGCGACACCTCCGTTGGCCGGCGAGCAGGGAGGTGCCTCCGTGGATGGCTTTGGACCGCGGGCCTCGCGCAGACTGCCGGCCATGGTCTCCCGTTTCTTCCGAGTGGTCCTCTTGGCGGTGGTCACCGTGCTGGGGCTGTCCGTCGCGCAGGAGCTGGGCGGGCGCTGCGTCCAGGGGCTGGAGGAGGGCCTGCGCGTGGCGGCCTTCTGGCGGCTGTCCGTGGTGGAGAAGGGCGTGGTGCACCGGCTGGCGGAGCTGGCCATCTTCGCGGGCGTGGGCGCGCTCTTGGGGGCCTTGCAGTCGCGCGTGCTGCGCGGGGCGGGGTTCCAGGTGCCCGGCTGGGTGGGGATGACGGCGGTGGGCGTCGCGGTGGGCCTGGTGGGCTCGGAGGCGCTGGCCGGGGCCCTGGGCGTGTCCCCCAGGATGGCGCCCGTGGGCATGGGCCTGGTGCTGGGACTGGCGCAGGGCTGGATCCTGCGGCGCGAGGTGCATGGCGCCGCCGTGTGGGTGGCGGCGTGCGTGGTGGGCTATGGCATGGCCGGGCCGGTGGCGGACTGGAAGCTCCAGGCGGGGAGGACGGCGATGCTCGAGAACGCGACCGGGCGCCTGTCCTCCATCGTCATCACGGCGCAGGCCATGACGTGGGTGGCGCTCGCGCTGAGCATGGGGATTGGCGGCGTGTTCATCTTCACCAGCCTGCGCACGCAGGTGCTGCCCGCTCCGGGTTCGCGGCTGCCCGGCGCCCTGGGGCAGCTCGCGTTCCTGGGGCTGGCCCTGCCGCTGATGGTCGCGCTGGAGGCCCGGGAGAAGAGCGAGCCGCGGTGGGTTCCCTCCGCCAACCCTCCGGCCCGGATGCAGCCCCGGCCCACGCGGACCTGGGGACCGGCGCGCACGCCGTCCGGCGACGGGGTCTTCAGCCCGGGATGCACCACCCAGGGCTGCGGGCCGCCGATGCACGTGGAGGCGCCCTCGCCGCCGACCGTCCATGACGAACACCTGTTCCAGCTGCCCCCGCCGGACCGGATGCGGGTGTCGCCGTCCGGGCGCCGGTGGAACAACGCCGCGAGCACGGAGGCCGAGCCCATCAACGCGGCCTCGGGGCCCGGAGCAGGGCGGGGCTCCTCGGGCACCGTCATGTACTGAGGGCCCCAGGGCGCGCGGTTGCCGTGGGTGGGAACTTCCTTGCCCACCGCATGCAGGCGGGTGCGCGCCATCCGTCGTGAGGTGGACACGCGCAAGGCCGCGAGGGCCGGGCACGGCGGTTGCTCTGTCGCGTCCGCATGGGACGAGGCGTGTGGGTGGGCGCGTTGGTGAGCGCGCTGGTGTGGGGCGGGGCGGCGGAGGCCGCGAGCAAGGTCACGGCGACGAAGAAGGCCCGGCCGGTGGTTCAACTGTCGGAGCGGGCGCTGTGGCGGGCGAAGTCCTGGGTGGGGATGACGACGCTGGCGAAGATGAGCTCGGCGGTGACGGATGACTGCTCGGGCATGACGCGGCTGGCGTTCCAGCAGCGGCGGCTGGACCTGCTGCCGGACGACGTGCTGCCGGAGGAGAACGGCGTCACGGCCATCCACCGCAAGGCGCGCGCGCTGGGCATGCTGTCGGACACGCCGACGCCGGGCGCGCTGGTGTTCTTCCAGAACACGTTCGACCGCAACCGCGACGGCCTCTTCAACGACGGCCTCACGCACATCGGCATCGTGGAGCGGGTGGGCGCGGACGGCACGGTGACGTTCGTGCACAAGTCGGGCGGGCTGGTGAAGCGCTCGCGCTTCAACCTGCTGCAGCCGGAGGCGCGCAAGGACGCCAAGGGGCACGTCCTCAACGACTGGCTGCGCCGCAAGGGCAAGAAGACGCGCGGCTACCTGGCGGGCGAGCTGGTGGCGGGCTTCGCGGCGGTGGACGAGCGCTGGCGCTCTCCCGAGCCGCCGCGGCTGGCGTCCGCGAAGCTCACCGTGAAGGGTGACGCCCGGACGGCGCGGCGCTAGACACGGCCGGCAGATGTCCACCGTCGAAGGTCCGCCCGAGGCCCTGAGTCCCGAACCCGCCGAGCCCGTCCGGCCGTCGCCGCCGCCGGAGGTGCGGCCGTCGCCGCCGCGCGGAAGACGGCGGTGGACGCGCTGGGTGCTGGGGGGCGTGCTGGCGCTGGGCCTGGGGACCGCGGCGGCCACGGTCGTCGGGCTGCCGGACGCGGGCCCGCTGGTGAAGGAGAACCCGAAGACGACGGCGCTCATCGAGCAGCGCGCCAGCGAGGCGCGCGAGGCCGGGCGCAAGCCGCGCCGCCGGCAGCAGTGGGTGCCGCTGTCGGCGGTGTCCAAGCCCGCGGTGGACGCGGTGCTGCTCTCCGAGGACGCGAGCTTCTACCTGCACGACGGCGTGGACACGGTGGAGCTGGCGCGCGCGGTGGGGCAGGCGGTGGAGGAGGGGAAGCTGGGGCGGGGGGCGTCCACGCTCACGCAGCAGCTGGCGAAGAACCTCTGGCTGTCCACGGACCGCAGCCTGTTTCGCAAGCTGAAGGAGCTGGTGCTCGCGCACCGGCTGGAGGAGGCGCTGACGAAGCAGCGCATCCTCACGCTGTACCTCAACGTGGTGGAGTGGGGGAACGGCGTGTATGGGATTGAGGCGGCGGCGCGCGAGCACTTCGGCGTGTCCGCGTCCCAGCTCTCCGTGGCGCAGGGCGCGGTGCTCGCCGCGATGTTGCCGTCCCCGCGCAAGCGCTCGCCGGCCAGCGGTTCGCGCGCGCTGTGGAAGCACGCGCACCGCGTGGTGGACGCGCTCAAGACCTACAAGCGCATCAGCCCCGCGCAGGCGGAGGGCGCGCACGCGGAGGTGGACCGGCTGCTCGGCCGCGCCCCCGCGGATGACGGGGGCGCGGACGACGCGGAGGACGACGGCCCCTAGGTCAGAAGACCCAATGCGGGGTCAGGGGCGCGCTCGCCACGCCCTCACCGCCGACGTAGACGTCCGCGAAGCACATGCCGAAGTACGTGCCCGCCGCGTACGGCGCGGTGCACTGCACGCTCTGGGTCTTGATGTTGCCCGCCCCCTTCTGCGGTGAGACGCAGACGGCGGCGCCGCCGGTCCCGGTGGCCGAGTAGTACAGCCGGTTGTACATGCCGATGGTGGCCGTCTTCGCGCACGTCACCGTGCAGGTGGCGGTCATCTGCGTTCCATCCGCGGACCGGCCCACCGTCTGGGTGATGGTGCACTGGCCGTTCGCGGGGCCGGGCTGGGAGTCCGTCATCGTCCCCGCGGGCGGGGGCGTGCCTCCGGTGCAACTGCCGCCGGAGCAGGTCTGTCCGCTGGGACAGCTCACGGTGACGACCTTGTTGTTGAGGTCGCAGTACGCGTACCGCGAGCTTCCGTCACAGACGGGGTTCGTGGACGTGGGCGCGCCCGCGGCACCGCAATCGATGCCGCGCTGCTCCATGACGCCGGGCGGCAGGTCCTCGGACTCCGCCTGCGTGCCACCACAGCCCAGCATCAGCACCACCGAACCCAACGCCAGCAGCACCTTCTTCACGGGAGACGCTCCATCCGATGGCGGGGAAGTGGACCTGCGAAAACCATCGGTGCGAAGAAGGAGCGCCGAGGCCGGAAACGGCCACACCGCCCGCGGGACCGCCGCCCGGCCAGGATGGCGGCTGCTCAGGTTCCGGCCTGCTCCAGCGTCCAGCGCGCCAGTGTGTCCTTTCGCGCGAACCAGACGCCCGGCTGGCGCTGCGCGTAGCGGATGAACTCCTCCAGCATCTTCACGCGGCCCGGCCTGCCGGAGATGCGGTCGTGCATGCTGATGGACATCATCCTGCGGCGCTCGCCCGCTTCGGCATACAGCGCGTCGAACTCGTTCTTGAGCTCGCTCGCGAACTGGTCGGCGGTGTAGTGGCGCGACTCGAAGTTGAGGATGTCGTTCATCCCCAGCGTGTAGGGCACCACCGCGAAGGGCTTGCCCCGCACGTCCACGACGAAGGGCTCGTCCCGGCTCACGTCGTCGATGTGATACAGGAACCCCAGGTCCTGGAGGATCTCCAGCGTCCGGGGCGTGCTGCGCATCCAGAAGGCATTGAAGCCCACCGGCGTCCGCCCCGTGGCGCGCTGGATGGCGCGCACGTTGGCCTCGTAGGAGGCGCGCTCCTCCTCGGGCGTCATGGAGAACTGCGGCGTCCAGGTCTGTCCATGCGCGGCGGCCTCGTGTCCGCGCTCCACGATCTCCTTCGCCAGCGCCGGGTTGCGCTCCACCGCCTGCCCCACCATGTGCGAGGTCACCTGGACGCCCCGCCGCGTGAACATCTCCAGCAGCCGGGGGATGCCCTCCCTCACGCCGTACTCGTACCAGGTGGCCACCGGCAGGTCCGGGTACTTCGCGTCGATGGGCGGGAACGGACTGCTCGCGCCGCGCTCGGGCTGCGCGCCGGCTTCGAACTGGAGCGACAGGGAGATGGCCAGCCGGGCTCCTCCCGGCCAGAAGCCCTTCTTCGCGGAGGCCTTCGGGGTGCCGCGCGCGGGGGCTTGCGCGGCAAGGGCCCCCGGCACCGCGAGCGCGCCGGCCGCCAGGGCGGTACCGGACAGGAACTGGCGCCGGCTGCTCACGGGACGCTCCGGGGCGTCGCGGCCGGCGCGGACAGGCGCAGCCGGTCCAGGGCCAGGGCGTTGAAGCGGGCGGTGCCCAGCAGCGCGGCGTAGAGGCTCACGTAGAGCATCTGTACGCTCAACATCTCCCACTCGCTCCGCAGCGCCGTGCCGAACACGAGCGCCAGCATCAGCAGCCCTCCCACCGCGAGCGCATGGCGCGTCAGCAGCCCCAGCAGCAGCAGCGCGCCCACCGCCGTCTCCGCGAAGGGCAGCACCCACGCGAAGGGCCGCACCAGCGCTCCGGGCAGCAGGGAGGTCTCGAAGGCCTTCACCAATCCGTCGGCGAAGGCCCCGGGCCCCCCCACCAGCCGCACCACGCCGTGCAGCAGGATGTTGAGGCCCAGGGTGATGCGCAGCAGGGCGTAACCGGCCTCGCCGTCGGTGAGGCCGAACAGGCGTCCGGATTCAGGGGAAGGTGTCCGCATGGGTGCTCCTCCAGAAGGGGACGCGGTGGGCGTCCCCGATGCCCTTCTCTTGCGCCGGGGGACCGGGATTGGGAACGTGGTCCCGAGGAACGACGCCTGTGCCCCAGCGGAAAAAGCCGAACCCCCTGCTCTTCGACGAGGTGATGCCGCTGCACGCCTTCGTGCGGGCCGTGGAGGACGGCGGCTTCTCCGCGGCGGCGCGAAGGCTGGGCCTGACGCCTTCCGCGGTGAGCAAGCAGGTGGCCCACCTGGAGTCGCGCCTGGGGGCGCGGCTGCTGCGGAGGACCACGCACCACGTGAGCCTCACGGAGGCCGGCAGCGTCTTCTACGAGCACTGCCGCCGGGTGCTGGCGGAGTTGGACGCCGCCGCGCTGTCCGTCACGGCCCTGGATGAAAAGCCCCGGGGGCTCCTGCGCATCGCCGCGCCCGCGGTGCTGGGGGAGGTCCACGTCGGCGCGATGGCCGCCGCGTTCCAGGCCGTCCATCCCGAGGTGCGGGTGGACCTGGACGCGAGCGACCGGTGGGTGGACCTGGTGGAGGAGGGCTTCGACGTGGCGATCCGCATCGCGGACGCGCTGGAGGACAGCACGTTGGTGGTGCGGCGCCTCGGCCCGGAGCAGCGCCTCCTCTGCGCGAGCCCCGCCTATCTCCAGCGGCGCGGGACGCCGCGCACGCCAGACGCCCTGCTGGAGCACGACTGCCTGACGTTCAAGCGCGGGCACTCGCCCATGGCGTGGCAGCTCGACGGGCCTGAAGGCAGACACAGCCTGCGGGTCTCCGGGCCCTTCCAATCCAACAACAACCTCGTCCTGCGGCAGGCCGTCCTCCAGGGGCGGGGCATCGCCAACCTGCCCGGCTATCTGGTGCTGGACGACCTGCGCGCGGGCACGCTGGTGACGCTGCTGCCGGAGGCCCCGGTGGTCGGGCGTGGCATCTTCCTCGTCCATCCGCACCGCCGGCTCGTCCCCGCCAAGGTACGCGCCTTCGTGGAGTTCTGCGTGCACGCCTTCGCGCGCTTCCTCCAGCCTCCTCCGTGATGCGCGGCCTGCGACACCGGCCCTAGAGTCCGCCGACCTCCAGCGCTCCACCCAGCCCCGGGAAGGTCTTGGTGACGTTGGCGCTGAAGACGATGTTCTCCAGCACGATGTTCACCGGCAGCCCGCCCGTGGGCAGGCCGCTGGTCCGCGTGACGGTGTTCTCCACGATGAGCCACACGCGCTGCCGGCCCAGGGCCTCCTTCAGCGCCGGGCTGTTCACCGTGAGCGGCGTGCGGCTGTTGGGCGCGAACGTGCGCGGCGCCAGCAGCAGCGTGGACGCCGCGTAGTACGGCGGCAGGTTGGCCTCCGTGTACGTCTTGGGCGTGCCCGGCTCCGCCTGCCCGGTGAAGGACAGCCGCGCGCTCAGCTCCAGCGTGAGGACCGGGGAGGGATTGGCCACCGTGAGCGCGGCCTGCACCGTGTTGACGGTGACGACCGACAGGTCCCGCGTCTCCTCCGGCAGGTCCAGCGCCACCTCCGCGTACACCGGCGCCAGCACCGACGTCACCGGCACCGCCTGGGTGAACGGCGCCGTCTCCACGTTGATCTCCGCCGAGCACGACGCCAGCAACAGGCCGCATAGGCCCACGACGCACCGCCGCATCATCGGAAGCTCCAGGACAGGTCGAAGGTGGGCAGCACGGGCAGGTCCTGCCCCGGGAGCGCCGGGTCGCTCAGGTCCACGTAGGCCGCGCCCAGCGCCAGACCGAGGTGCTCGCCGCCGTAGCGCACGCCCGCGGCGGCCTTGAGCTTCGCGCCGCCCTTCACGCGCATGCCCCCTTCCGCGATGAGCGACCACGCCCCGGTGAAGTTCCACGCCACCGCGCCGGTGAAGGCCAGGTAGTCGGAGTCGTACCGCGCATAGCGCGCCTCGCCCTGCACCAGCACCGGCCCCAGCGACAGGCCATACACGCCGTAGAAGGCCGGGCCGGACAGCTCCGGAGTGAAGCTCTGGATGGCGGGCTCGCGCGACTCCACGCGGCTGGAGTACGCGGACGCGCCCACGAAGTGCGTGTAGCGCGCGCCCAGCACCACCCGGTGCGGCCCTCCGGCCACCGCCCACCGCACCCCCAGGTTCGGCGCGAGCAGCGCGTCCGCGTACAGCGAAGTGTCCACCGACAGCCCGGCGAACAGCGGCAGCGCCGTGCGCTGGAGTCCCACCACCGGCGCGTCGATGACCTCCGCCGCGTCCGAGGTGAGCAGCCGCGCGACGTTGGTTCGCACCTGCGCGAGGGCCGCGGCCGGCAACAGCAGCGCGGCGATGAGCAACCCGGTGGACGGAATGAGACGGTGTGGGGACACGGTGCACGGCTCCGGAAGAACGCGGGGACGTCTTCCCTTAGTGCGGAGAAGCCGCCGGAGTGGATCCATTCCCGCGCGCTCCACCCGGGGAGGGTGCACTTCCACACGGTCCGTCCAGGAAGGGCCCTGCCTCCCCGGGCGGCTTTGGCTGGCGGGCCGCTGCGGTGGGACGTAGTTTGAACGCAAACACCATGGCCGACTCCCCCCAGGACACCACGGGCGACGCGCGCGAGCGGGTGCTGGCGCTGCTCAAGCGCCACGGCTGGAACGCGACGTCCTTCCAGGTGCTCCAGCCGGGCTTCCAGTACTGGTTCGCGCCGGAGGGGGACGGGTGCATCGCCTACGTGGACACGGGCGGCGCGTGGGTGGCGGGAGGAGGCCCCATCGCCGCGCCGGAGCGCGTGCACGACGTGGTGGCGGCCTTCCACCGGGCGGCCCGGAGCGCGGGCCGGCGCGTGAGCTTCTTCGCCACGGAGGCGCGCTTCTCCCGGCTCGTCCCGTTCGAGGAGCTGCCCATCGGCGAGCAGCCCGTGTGGGACCCGGCGAACTGGGAGCGGGTGGTGAAGGGCAGCCGCAGCCTGCGTGAACAGCTCCGCCGCGCGCGCTCCCACGGCGTGCGCGTGCGCGAGGTCCCCGCCGAGGTGATGGAGACGGACGGCCACCCGCTGCGCGCGGCGGTGGAGGTGCTGGCCGAGCACTGGCTCGCGTCGCGCCGCATGGCGACCATGGGCTTTTTGGTGGGGCTGGCCCCGGGCGCCTTCGCCCGCGAGCGCCGCGCCTTCGTGGCGGAGGTGGAGGGCCGCGTGGTGGGCTTCCTGTCGGTGACGCCCGTGTACGCGCGCGACGGCTGGTTCCTCCAGGACCTCCTGCGCGAACCCACCGCGCCCAACGGCACCGCGGAGACGCTGGTGGACGCCGCGATGCGCGCCGCCGCCGTGAACGGGCGCCGGTACGTGACGCTGGGGCTGGCGCCGCTGGCCGGCCCGGTGCGGCCGTGGCTGCGGTTCGCGCGCAGCGCGGGGCGCCCGCTGTTCGACTTCGAGGGCCTGCGCTCCTTCAAGGCCAAGTTCCGCCCTGACTCCTGGGTGCCCCTCTATCTGTCCCACCCGAAGGACGAACCGGTGACGTGGGCGATGTACGACGCGCTCCGGGCCTTCGCGCGGGGCAGCCTGGTGAAGTTCGGGCTCGTGACGCTGCTGCGCCGGCCGCGCTTCTTCGTGCGCACGCTGACCGCGCTGCTGGTGCCGTGGACGGCGCTGCTCGCGCTGCCCATGAGCGCGCACTGGTTCCCCTCGCCGTGGGTGCAGCACGGCTGGGTGGTGTTCGACGTGGCGCTCATCGTGGGCCTGCTGCTGCTCTTGCGCCGCTGGCGCGACGGGCTGGCCACGCTGCTGGGACGGCTCACCACCGCGGATGCCTGTCTCACGTTGCTCCAGGCGGTCAGCTTCAACGCCGCCCGCGCGCGGGGCCCGTGGGACTGGAGCATCATCATCGCGTCGGTGCTCGCCCCGGCCACGGCGTCCGCCATGCTGCTGCGCTCCCGCGACCTGCGCGTCCCGGAGCCTTGAGGATGCTGTCCGGGGTGGACTCTTCTGCCAGGAAAGAATGGATCCAACGCGGGGGGACTCCTTCACTTCTTCCTGGAGCTTTCCCTCCGCATCGGAGCAATCCATGAACGTCCTCGCCAGGAACAACGTCAAGGTGAAGGGGCAGGGCGCGCGGCCCATGGTGTTCTCCCATGGCTTCGGTTGTGACCAGAACATGTGGCGGTTCGTCGCGCCCGCGTTCGAGCAGGACTTCCGCACCGTGCTCTTCGACCACGTGGGGGCTGGCGGCTCGGACATCGCGGCCTACGACCGCAACCGGTACGGCACGCTGGACGGATACGCCGAGGACGTCCTGGAGATCTGCCGCGAACTGCGCCTCGAAAAGGTGGTCTTCGTCGGTCACTCGGTGAGCGCGATGGTGGGCGTGCTGGCGGCCATCAAGGAGCCGGAGCGCTTCGACAAGCTCGTGCTCATCGGCCCCTCGCCCTGCTACGTCAACGACGGCGAATATGTCGGAGGCTTCTCGCGCGAGGACATCCTGCAGCTGGTGGAGTCGCTCGACGACAACTACCTGGGCTGGTCCAGCACGATGGCGCCGGTCATCATGGGCAACCCGGACCGGCCCGAGCTTGGCGCGGAGCTCACCAACAGCTTCTGCCGCATGGATCCCGACATCGCGAAGCACTTCGCGAAGGTGACCTTCCTCTCCGACCACCGGGCCGAGCTCCCGAAGGTCCAGACGCCTTCGCTCGTGCTCCAGTGCTCGAACGACGTCATCGCGGGGGAGGCGGTGGGGCAGTACGTGTGTCGGCAACTGCCCGCGGGCCAGCTGGTCTTCCTCAAGGCGACCGGGCACTGTCCGAACCTGAGTGCTCCAGAAGAGACGGTCGCCGCGATGAAGCCGTTCCTGGGTTACTGAAAGGGACGATGCAAGGCGGCGCTGACACGGAACAGGAGCAGGAGCCTTCCGAGGACTCGGCGGAGGAACTCTATGAGAATGCTCCGTGCGGCTACCTGTCCACGAGCCCGGACGGGCGCATCATCAAGGTCAACCAGACCTTCCTGACCTGGACGGGCCATTCCAGGGAGGCGCTGCTCGGCGGCAAACGGTTCTCGGAGCTGCTCACGGTCGCGGGCCGCATCTTCCACGAGACCCACTACGCGCCCCTGCTCCAGATGCAGGGCTTCGTCCACGAGCTCTCGCTGGAGCTCGTCTGCGCGGACGGCCGTCCGCTGCCCGCGCTGATCAACTCCGTGCAGAAGAAGGACGCGCTCGGAAGGCCGCGGTTCGTGCGGACGACGCTCTTCAACATGACGGAGCGCAAGCGCTATGAGCGTGAGCTGCTGCTGTCCCGCCGGAAGGCCGAACAGCTGGCCCAGGCCAAGGCGGCGCTGCTCGCGACCCTCAGCCATGAGCTCCGCAACCCGCTCAACGCCATCACCGCCGCCACGCGGCTGCTGGGGATGACGCCGCTCTCCGACAAGCAGGCGAAGTACCTGCGCATCCTCGGCTCCGCGTCCGGCAACCTGCTGGCGCTGGTCAACGACATCCTGGACTGGAGCAAGATTGAAGCAGGCAGGCTCTCGCTGGAGCAGCGCGAGTTCTCCCTGCGCGAGCTGCTCGGCGACATCCTGAACGGCCAGGCCGCCCGGGCCGAGGAGAAGCGGCTGGGGCTCCAGACGGAGTTCGACGAGCGGCTCCCGGCCAGTCTGCTGGGGGATCCCGTCAAGCTCGGGCAGATCCTCACGAACCTCGTGAGCAACGCGCTCAAGTTCACGGAGAAGGGTGGGGTCAAGGTCAGCGTGGCCCTCCAGTCCCGGGACGGCGATGCGTATGACCTGGCCTTCCAGGTGAGCGACACGGGCATCGGGATTCCACCGGACCGCCTGTCCGCCATCTTCGAGGAGTACACCCAGGCGAACTACGACATCGGGATGAAGTACGGCGGGACGGGGCTGGGCCTCTCCATCAGCCGGAAGCTGGTGGAGCTGCATGGCAGCAAGCTGGTCGTGGAGAGCGAGGTGGGGAGGGGAACCCGCTTCTCCTTCCACCTGCGCCTGAAGGCCGTGGCGAAGGGCGCTGGCGCCGGCACGGCTCCCAGCGGCGAGTCGTCCGCGCAGGCCCTGCGGGGCCTGAAGGTGCTGGTGGTCGAGGACAACGAGGTCAACACCTACGTGCTCGCCCGTTGGTTCGAGCACTGGGGCGTTTCCTTCGACGCCGTCAGGAACGGGCGCGAGGCGGTGGAGCGCCTCCGCCAGGGCGGCTACGAGCTGGTGCTCATGGACCTGCACATGCCGGTGCTGGATGGCTACGACGCGCTGAAGGTCATCCGGCAGCTCCCGGACGAACGGCTCCGCCAGATTCCCATCATCGCCATCTCCGCCTCCACGCGGGCCTGGCAGGAGAGCAAGGTCCTGGCCTCGGGGTTCACGGACTTCATCGGCAAGCCCTTCGACGAGGGCGTCCTGTTCAGGAAGATGGCGCGGTGCACCTCCCGCGAGGTTCCAGAGGCGCCCGCGCCGCCGCCGGAAGCGGCCCTCCGCGCCTCCGGGGCCGGCGAGGACTCCCTGGTCCTGGCGCCCGACTTCAGCTTCACGAAGCTCCGGCAGTGGGCGGGGGGAGATGCGCGGGCGAGCTCCGCGCTGGCCCGCTCCTCCGTCCAGACGCTGGAGCAGGCCCGGCTGGCGCTCACGGCGGCGCTCAAGAAGGGCGCCCGCGACGAATACGAGCGCGCGTGCGAGGCCCTCGCGGGGACCCTGCACCTGCTCGAAGCGCACGGGCTCGCGGCGGCCCTCCGCCGGGCCCGGGCGCTGTTCACCGGCAACGCCCCGGACGCCGCGCGGGTGCAGGCCGCGGCGTTCGCCATCGACTGGGAGGTGGAGAACCTCGTCGGGGCGCTCGTCGCCATCGCGAGCGAGGCCGACGCCTGAGCTGACGGCGCGGGCGCTCACCTTCAACGCCGCCCGCGCGACCCGCGCGTCCCCTGGCGCGTCAGGGCCTCGGCTCGCGGTCGAGGTTCTGTCCCACGAAGCGCGCGAAATCGTCTCCGACCTGGAATGCCCGCGCGGGGGGATTGGGTCCTGTAGGCGTCGCGGACAACGCCGGAACCTGTCCGACTGTCGGACAGGTTCGTGGGGTGCGCCGCGGAGGTTCGTCTCCCGGCCAACCCTCCACCGGGCCACGTCCGTGCACGCGGGAGCCGCGCGGCTACGGTGCGCCGCGAAACCATGGCCTCCGCCTCCCTCGCGAATCCCTCCCTGACGCTGGGCCTGTCCCTGGTGGCGGGCATCCTGGCGCAGTTGTTGGCCCGGCACCTGAGCGTGCCTGGCATCGTCGTGCTGCTGTCCGCGGGCGTGCTGCTGGGGCCGGAAGGGCTGGGGCTCATCCAGCCCGCGTCCCTGGGCCCCGCGCTCCAGACCGTGGTGGGCTTCTCCGTGTCCGTCATCCTCTTCGAGGGCGCCATGAGCCTGGACGTGCGCAAGCTGCGCCGCGAGGCCCGCTCCATCCAGCGGCTCGTCACGCTGGGCGCTGGCGTCACCGCCGTGGGCGGCACCCTGGCCGCGCGCGCCCTCATGGGCTGGGACTGGATGGTGTCCGCCCTGTTCGGCACCCTGGTGATGGTCACCGGCCCCACCGTCATCACGCCGCTCTTGCGCCGCGTCCGCGTCACCCACCGCGTCGCCACCGTGCTGGAGGCCGAGGGCATCTTCGTGGACGCCGTGGGCGCCATCATCGCCGTGGTCGCGCTGGACATGGCGCTGCACGCGGAGGAAGGGCCGTGGCTGCTGGTGAGCGCGCTGGGCTCGCGCTGGGGCGTGGGGCTCGCGGTGGGCGGCGTGACGGGCCTCCTCATCACCGTGGGCCTGCGCAAGTCCTCCTGGGTGCCGGAGGACATGACCAACGTCTTCGCCCTGGCCCTGGTGCTGGGCGCCTTCCAGGTGAGCAACGCGCTCGCGCCGGAGAGCGGCGTGCTGGCCGCCATCGCGGCGGGCCTCGTGGTGGGCAACGGCAAGGTGCCCGCCCGCCGCGAGGTGCTCGCCTTCAAGGAGCAGCTCACGCTGATGCTCCTGGGCATGCTCTTCATCCTGCTGGCCGCGGACATGCGGCTGTCCCAGGTGACTGCGTTGGGCTGGCGCGGGCTCGTCACGGTGCTCGTGCTGATGCTGGTGGTGCGGCCCGTGGCCGTCGCCGTGTCCACCACCGGCTCCGGCCTGTCCCGCAACGAGAAGGCCTTCATCGCGTGGCTGGGCCCGCGCGGCATCGTCGCCGCCGCCGTGGCGTCGCTGTTCGCCACGCGCCTGGGAGCCCAGGGCGTGGAGGAGGGGCAGGCCCTGCGCGCGCTGGTGTTCCTGGTCATCGGCGTGACGGTGGTGGTGCAGGGGCTGTCCGGCGGAGTCGTGGCGGGGTTGCTGGGCGTGCGCCGCGTGGTGCCGAAGGGCTACGTCCTGCTGGGCGCGAACGCGCTCGCGCGGCAGGTGGCGCAAGCGCTCCAGGCGCGCGGCGAGGCCGTGCTGCTCGTGGACTCCAGCGACGCGACCTTGAAGCGCGCGCAGCAGGAGGGCTTCCGCGTCCTCTTCGGCAACGGGCTGGACGAGCGCACGCTCTTGCGTGCCGAGCCCGAAGGCCGCCAGGGCTTCGTGGGCCTCACCCACAACGAAGGCGTCAACCTCCTCTTCGCCGAGCGGGTGCGCGCCCTCCAGCGCACCGCCCGCAGCTACTCCGCCCTGCACCGGGGGCACGTCGGCGTATCCACCGACACCGTGAGCGCCACGGGCGGCCGCGTCCTCTTCGGCGCGGAGCGCGACCTGGACGTCTGGGTGGCCCGCTGTGAGCAGGGCGCTGTCACCCGCGAGTCCTGGCGCCTGGAGGCCCCGCAGGTGGAGGCCACCGTCCCTCCCGCCACCGGCAACCTGGAGGAGGCGCTCGTCCCGCTGGTGCTGGAGCGCCCCACGGGCACCGTGCTCTTCGACGAGACGGCCGTCCCCGTGGCCGGCGACCGCGTGGACTTCCTCGTCGCGCACGGACGGAGAGAGGAAGCCCATGCGTGGCTTTCATCCCATGGCTGGCGGCCCGTGACGTCTGACGTTCCAATCCCAGACACTCTCCCCACCCCGGCGACCTAGAGACCGTTGAACGGTTGGCGTGAATTGCGTGAAATGTGCCTTCCGGGCCCGGACCGCGCGGATGTCCCGCGGCGATTCCAGAGGCCGGGTGGGAGGGGTGTCCATGCGGCTGCCTTCGGGCGTCGTCACGGTGCTCGCCGTGGTGCTCAACTCCGGCGTGGGACTGGCAGCGTCTCCGCCTTCGCGGCAGGCCCCCTCCGCACCTCCGCCGCTTCCGCCGGGCGTCTCCGCGACGCTGTGGCGGCTGTCGGTGCCCAAGGGCCTGGAGCCCACGCCGGAGCGGGTGGCTCTGGGAGAGAAGCTCTTCCGCGAGAAGCGCCTGTCGGTGGACAACACCGTGGCGTGCATGACGTGCCATGAGCCGGAGTTGGGCTTCACCGACGGCAAGCCGTTGTCGGAGGGCGTCAAGCAGCAGAAGGTGACGCGCAACAGCCCCACCGTGCTCAACGCCCTCTTCAACGCCACCCAGTTCTGGGACGGCCGCGCGGGCACGCTGGAGGACCAGGCGAAGCTGCCCATCCTCAACCCGCGGGAGATGGGCATGCCGGACGCGGACACCGTCATGAAGAAGGTGCGCGGCATCCCGGAGTACGTCACCGACTTCCAGGCGGTCTTCGGCCGCGAGCCCACCTTCGACGACCTGGCCGTCGCCATCGCCGCCTTTGAACGGATGCAGTTCTCCGGCGACGCGCGCTTCGACCGGTTCATCATGGGCGACAGCAAGGCGCTCACCGCGTCGGAGAAGAACGGCTGGGCGCTCTTCAACGGCAAGGCGCGCTGCAACTCCTGCCACGCGGGCAACGCCGTCTCCCCGCTGTTCAGCGACCAGAAGTTCCACAACATCGGCGTCGCCGCGCACAAGCAGGACTTCGTCACCCTGGCGCGCAAGGGCGTGCAGGTGGTGCGCACCGGCGACGAGAAGCAGATCGACGAGCTGGCGCTCAACTCGGAGTTCTCCGAGCTGGGCCGCTTCCTCGTCACCCAGCAGGAGAACGACGTGGGCTCGTTCAAGACGCCCACCCTGCGCAACGTGGGCATCACCGGCCCGTACATGCACGACGGGTCGCTCGCCACGCTGTGGGACGTGATGGACCACTACAACAAGGGCGGCGTGGCCAATCCCTACCTGGACGGAGGGATGCAGCGCCTGGGGCTCACGGAGCCTGAAATCGACGACCTGGTGGCGTTCCTCTTCACGCTCACGGACACGAAGTTCGACAAGCTCAACAAGGAGCAGCTGACGAAGCAGCGCGCCCGGAAGAACACCCGGCCGGAGCGGGACACCGCCATCGCCATGGGCAAGAAGGGCAACCTGGGCGACCTGGCGCCCAACCCGGACCTGAGCGTGAAGAATCCGGCGGACCTGGGCATCTACGGCGACGTCACCCCGGTGACGGCCACGAAGCAGCGGTAACGGAGGCGCGCCATGGGCAACAAGTTCCAGAGCATCGAGACGAAGCACTACGCCGAGCGCGAGGCCTTCTTCGAGGGCCTGAAGAAGCTGGACCGCCGCGCCTTCATGCGCGTCGCCGGCATCTCCGCGGGCATCGTGGCGGGCATGGGCAAGCTCACGCCCAACAGCTTCCAGTTGGTCAACGTGGCGGAGGCGCAGGGGGAGAAGCCGAAGTTCTCCTTCGCGTACATCTCCGACACGCACCTGTACGAGAACAAGCTCAACGACCGCTTCGTGCGCGCCATCCTCAAGGCCGTGGACGACGTCAACGCGCTGGACCCCCAGCCGGACTTCGTCCTCTTCGGCGGTGACCTGGCGCAGCTGGGCCAGGCCGGCGAGCTCAAGCTGGGCGCTCAAATCCTCAAGTCCGTGAAGGCCCCCATCAAGATGATGGTGGGCGAGCACGACTGGTTCCTGGACATGGGCGAGCTGTGGCGCGACCTGTTCGGCGCGCCCAACTACTCCTTCGACCACAAGGGCGTGCACTTCGTGGTGCTCAACTCCATCCACGAAAAGGACTTCTGGACGGAGCGGAAGCTCTCCCCCATGGAGCGCATGAAGATCGTCGCCGGCCTGGACAACGGCATCCAGTCCCGCTTCGAAGTGGGCGCCGAGCAGCGCCAGTGGCTCCAGAACGACCTGGCCAAGGTGGCGAAGAACACGCCGCTCATCGTCTGCAGCCACTCGCCGCTCTACAAGTACTACAAGCCCTGGAACTTCTGGACCGACGACGCGGACGAGGTGCAGGCCCTGCTCAAGCCGTACGAGAAGGTCACCGTCATCCACGGCCACACGCACCAGCTCTTGAGCAACCGCATCGGCAACATCTCCTTCCACGGGATGCTGTCCACCGCGTGGCCGTGGCCGTACGCGCCCGAGGGCCTGCCCACGCTCACGGTGCCCATGAACCGCGCGGATCCGTTCAGCCAGTTCGACGGCTGCGGGGATGGCCGCATGGACGTGCTGGAGTCGGGGCTCGTGGACAAGCTCTACAACCTCTGGCAGCGCGACCCCATCACCGTGCGCGCCAGCTACCTGGGCTCCAACGGCAAGCAGTCCGCGCCCCCCAAGCCCAAGCTGCCCACCTACTAGGACCGGAAGAGGAACCCCCTCCCATGAACCTGCGAATGAAGCTGCTCGTGGTCCCGTGCGCGGCCCTGTCCTTCGCCGGCGGCGTGGCGCTCGCC
Organism: Corallococcus caeni; assembly: GCF_036245865.1. NCBI lineage: Bacteria > Pseudomonadati > Myxococcota > Myxococcia > Myxococcales > Myxococcaceae > Corallococcus > Corallococcus caeni. The sequence continues at coordinate 603,993 of NZ_BTTW01000002.1, forward strand.
ACGTCTCCGGAAGCGAAGCCTGAGCCGCTGCCCAGGCACGTCCTGCCCGCGTCCAAGGACGGCAACCTGGTGCTGGGCCTGTGCGACGGTGAGACGTCCATGGAAGTCCCCGGCGTGAAGGACGGCCAGAGGCTCACGCGGGCCCAGGCCATCACCGCCACCGCGCAGTTGATGGATGACTGGCGCAAGAAGAACCCGGACGCGAACTGGGACGACGTGCCCGGCCCGGTGCTGGCGCAGGCCACGCCTCCGGCCGCGAAGAAGAGTCCTCCGCCCGCGCCCCAGCCCAACCCCGGCGCGAAGTCCTCGGGCAACGACGTGCGCCAGGGCGGCGTGGGCGCGCAGACGGGCGCGAGCGCGGTGCCCCAGCAGCAGAAGGCCAACCTCCAGACGGGCCACACCTACGGCGCCTACTCCGAGCGCGACGAGCAGGTGTGGGCGGACTCCGTGCAGGCCGCCGTGAAGGAAGGCCACCGCGTGTTCCATGACGCGGAGGCGCTGGGCGGCACGGTGGGCGTGTCGTGCGACATGTGCCATCCGGACGGCGCCAACACCCACCCGGAGACCTACCCGAAGTACCAGGTGCAGCTGGGCCGCGTGGCGCTGCTGCGCGACATGATCAACTGGTGCATCGAGAACCCGGTGCGCGGCAAGCCGCTGGCGGACGGCGACCCGAAGATGCGCGCGATGGAGGCGTACATCTATGCGCAGCGCAAGGGCGTGAAGCTGGAGTATGGCAAGCACTGACGCCCGGGCTGGACCTGGGGCTCCGGTGCTTCGGCGCTCAGGGGCCCAGGTACAGGTCCAGGGCCGCGTAGGCCGCGCAGAACGGATACGCGAACAGCAGGCTGTAGAAGACCTGGAGCGGCGTCAGGCGCCGCCGGTCGATGAGGCCCCCACTGGGGCCGCGTTCATCCCGGCGGCGCAGGTACGCCCCCAGCGCGAAGGACACCACCCCCGACACGAGCCATGGGTTCATGGGGGAAGGCATCAAGCGCGCTCGGACGGGGGGGCGCAAGCCGGTCCCCGTCACATCCGGTTGATGAGGAAGCGGACCACCAGGAACAGCGCCATCGCGTAGGCGTACCCCAGTAGGACGCGCCCGGCGATGCGCTGGGGCGTCGGCTTGCGAGGGGAGGCGTCCTCCGCCGGGGGCGCGCGGCGCTGGTCGCGCATCATGAGGAAGCGCCCCAGCCCGAGCGCGACGATGACGGAGATGATCACGAGGTCGAAGGCGTCCATGGCGCGGGAGCTTCGGGCCGGGGCCTGACGGGATTCAAGGCAAAGGGGAGCCTCCCCCCGCCAAAGGCACACCGTACGAACCTGTCCGACAGTCGGACCACTTGGGAGGAGCGTGGCAGGGGGACGCTGCATGAACCTGTCCGACAGTCGGACCAGTTGGGCGGACCGTGGCGGGGGGCGCACGCTCCAGCCGAGCCGCAGGAACCTGTCCGACAGTCGGACCACTTGAGAGGACCGTGGCATGGGGACTCCGCACGGACCTGTCCGACAGTCGGACTCGTTGGGAAGCCCGTGGCAGGGAACCTCCGCTCCATCCGAGCCGCATGAACCTGTCCGACAGTCGGACCAGTTGGGAAGATCGTGGTAGGGGACCCTCTGCCCCGGCCGAGCGGTGGAAACCTGTCCGACAGTCGGACAGCTTTGGACAGCGGCGTCGGGCGGGAGGTGGCCCCCGCGGATGTCCGGGGGCCTGGCGCGACGATGGCGGAGACACTCTTGAGGTCGAGGGCCTTGGGCCGTGGCTTGAGGGGATTCACGGCAGGGGGCTTGCTTCACACCCGTCAGCCCCCGGTTGAATGCGGGCCATGTCCCTCACCCCTGTCTCGGACCCCAGCGGCCTGCTGGAGCGCGCGCCGCGTCTGACGGAACTCCTGCCAGACTCCGCGCTGTCGGAGGCGCTGTCGCGGGGCGATGCGTGGGCGGTGCACGCGGTGCTCTGCCGCAGGCTGGAGCTTGAACCGCCCGGGCCCACTCGGCTGCTGCTGACGGCGCTGGTGGAGGACCGGGGCGCTTTCGTCATCGCGGGTCGCCCGCCGCCCACGTCCTCCGTGCTGGGGACAGGCGTCCGGTGGAAGGGCGCTCCTCCGCGCGCCGCCGCCCCGGACTCGCCCTACGTCGCCGAGCGCACGGTGACGGTGCTGGGCATTCCGGTGTGGCCGCTGGACGGCTACCTCGTGCGCTCGGACGACAAGGCGTCCGTGCAGGTCATCGGGCAGGTGCCGCCCTCGCCCGGATGGGCTCGCCGCCGCGCGGCTGCCCTGGCCGTGATGGCGCTGGGGCTCTGTGCCCTCGCGGGGGCGGGCGCGGTGTGGCTGGAGGCGCGGAGCCTGCGCGCCGTGACGGTCGTCAACGGCCTGTCGCGGCCCGTGGACGTGCGCATCGGCGGCGAACACTGGGTGGTGGCGCCCGGGACGCAAGAGCAGGGGCGCGTGAAGCTGGGCGACGACCTGCTCCGCGCGGTGACGACCTGGCCCGGCCAGGAGGCGGTCCTCGAGGACGTGGTGCTCCCGACGGAGGGCGAGCGGATCCTCTACAACGTGAAGGGCGCGGCGATGCTGGAGGCGGTCCCGGATGCGGAGGCCACCTACGCGAGCCCTCGCTCCCGGTCCTTGCCGGAGAACGCCATGGTGCTCCAGTCGGGTGAGCGGCTCTCCGTCCAGGCCGCGAACTGGGAGGCCGCCGCGCGCGCCTTCGCGGAAGAGGGACGCTGGCAGGCCGCGGGCCGCGTGGCGTCCGCCGTCGCGGAGGTGGAGCCCGGGAACACCCTGGCGCGGGAGACGGCCGCGCACGCGTGGCTCACCGTGGACACGCAGGTGCCCGCGAACCTTCCGGCCGACCTGCGCTGGCGCAACACGCGCGACTACGCGGCGATGCTGATGCACACCTGGCAGGAGGACCCGGAGGCCCAGGCGCTGGCGCTGGAGTTGATGCGCTTCATCGGCCAGGGGGCCCAGGCCCGCGCACGCTACGCGGAGCACGCGCAGCAGCATCCGGACTCACCGCTGGCGGCCCTCTACCTGCAGCGCGCGAGCCCTCCGCATCCGGGCTCCGCGGACGCCGTCGATGCCTACGCGAAGCTGGCGACACGTTTCCCGGACTCGCCCGAGGTGAACCGCGCGTGGCTGGAGGCGCGGTGGCGCTTCGAGCTGGAGGACCCGCCGGACTGGGGGGACCGCGAGCGCCAGGAGTTCATCACCGAGACGGCGAGGCTGCTGACCGCCCTCGAGCAGAAGCACCCGCCAGAAACACTGAAGGCGCTGGAGCTGGACGTGCGCATCCTCCTGCGCGCGCGGCTGCGCGACGCGGCGACGACCCTGGTGCGCCGCCACGGCGAGGACCCGCGCCGCCGGACCTGGGACTTCCTGGTGCTGGCCGGACGCACGGCCGCCGCCGCCGGGCCCGAGCACACGTCCTACGTGATGCGCGACTGGATTCCCCCCGCCCTGGCGCGGCAGCCGGAGCGGATGGCGCTGCTGGACCTGCTCACCGGCCAGCGCTCGCCAAAGGACGCGGAGCTCGCCGCGCTGGTGTCCCCCGTGGACCGCGCCGTGCTGCGCATCACCCGGGACGTGCTGCTGGACCCGAAGCGCGTACTGGAAGAGGCCAGGGGCGACCCCAAGGCCGTGCTGCCCCGGCTGGACCCGGAGGTCCTCGCGCTCCTCGCCCTGGAGCTCACGCGCACCGGCGACGCCTGGGGGAAACAGCTCTTCAATGTCTCGCTGCCGCTGATGCTCGCGCGCGAACCGCTGCGACAACACGTCCTGTCCGCCTCGGACGTCCCTGGACCGGAGCTCCGCCGCCTGCCCCCGGGCCTGCGCGCCGCCGCCACCCTGGTCCACGCCCGGCGCAATGCGAAGGAGGGCTACCCGGTGTTCACGGAGCGCCTGGACGGCCTGGCCCGCATGGACGCCCTGGGCGGCTTCGCCGTCCGCGCCGCCAGCTCCTGGATGCGGCGCGCCTTCGACGCCTGCATGGACACGAAGGTGGACACGAAGATGGACACGAAGATGCCGCACTCCCTGCCGCTGGGAATCATGCTGAGGGGGGACCTGGTGCGGGAGCAGTCCCGCAGGGAGGACGACCCGGAGGGCCGCCGCTCGAACTGCGAGGCACGCATCGTCGCGCCCACGGGCTTGCCGCTGCCCCGGGCCGCCGCCACCCCACCGCCCGGAAACGCGAACGGCGCCGACCCCTGAGCGAGGTCCGGCGCCGTCACGATGCATCGGAAGAGGGGAGCCTCAGCCCGGCTGGCAGACCTGGCGGAGGATGTCCAACGACTCCAGCGCCTTGCCCGCGCCAATCACCACGGCGGACAGCGGGTCCTCCGCGAGGAACACGGGCAGGCCCGTCTCCTCGCGCAAGAGCGTGTCCAGGTTCTTGAGCAGCGCGCCGCCACCGGCCAGCACGATGCCCCTGTCGGCGATGTCACCGGCCAGCTCCGGCGGCGTGCGCTCCAGCGTCAGCTTCACCGCTTCCACGATGCCGTTGACGGGCTCCGCGAGCGCGTCGCGCACCTCGTCGCTGGACACCGTCAGCGTGCGCGGCACGCCGGCCACCAGGTCGCGACCCTTGATCTCCATGGTCATGACCTCGTCCGTCGGGTACGCCGTGCCGATGCCCATCTTGATGAGCTCCGCCGTGCGCTCACCGATGAGCAGGTTGTACTTGCGCTTGACGTACTGGATGATCGCCTCGTCCAGCTTGTCGCCGCCGATGCGCACGGACTTGGCGAACACGATGCCCGCGAGGCTGATGACCGCGACGTCGGACGTGCCACCGCCGATGTCCACAATCATGTTGCCGCTGGGCTCCGTCACCGGAAGGCCCGCGCCAATCGCCGCGGCCATGGGCTGCTCGATGAGGTAGACCTCGCGCGCGCCCGCGTTGGCGGCCGCCTCACGCACCGCGCGGCGCTCCACCTCCGTGATGCCGGACGGGATGCCGATGATGATGCGCGGGTTCACCAGCGTCTTGCGGTTGTGCGCGCTCTGGATGAAGTAGCGCAGCATCGCGGCGGTGATTTCGAAGTCGGCGATGACGCCGTCCTTCATGGGCCGGATGGCCACGATGTTGCCCGGCGTCCTGCCGAGCATCTCCTTGGCCTCCTTGCCCACGGCGAGCACCTTCTTGCCGCCGCGCGAGTCCTGCTGCACCGCCACGACGGAGGGCTCGTTCGACACGATGCCCTGGCCGCGGATGTAGATGAGCGTGTTCGCCGTACCCAGGTCGATGGCGAGGTCGCGCGAAAACAGGGTGTGGAGCCAGTCGAACATACGGGGACGGAAACTTTCGGAAGGGCCGCGAAACTTCCCCGCCCTTCAGACGGAGTGCGTTGTCGAAACTACTACGCGCCGCAATACGGAGGAAGAAAAGCCGGAGCCCCCTTGGGGCGCCGCTCGCTGGACAACCAACCGCACCCGCCGCTCTGTTCCCTTCTCCGCATTCGACGCGGCCCCGCGCGGAAGAGCGGGCCGCATCCTCCCCCGGACAGCGACCGGGCGGACGTCAGCGCTTCACGGAGTACTTCGCGATGGCGTAGAGGGCGCGCACGCCGTCCTTCCAGCCAATCTTCTTGCCCTCCTCGTAGGTGCGCCCATGGTAGCTGATGGGCACCTCGAAGACCCGCCAGTCGCCGCGCGCCACCTTGGCGGTGATTTCGGGCTCGAAGCCGAACCGGTCCTCCTCCACATGCACGGAGCGCAGGACTTCCGCGCGGAAGGCCTTGTAGCAGGTCTCCATGTCCGTGAGGTTCAGTCCGCTCGTCATGTTGGAGAGCGTGGTGAGCACGTTGTTGAGGACGGTGTGCCAGTAGTACAGCACCCGGCGCGGCGACCCGATGAAGCGGCTGCCGAAGACGACGTCCGCCTCGCCATCGATGATGGGCTGGATGACGCGCGGGATGTCCTTGGGATCGTACTCCAGGTCCGCGTCCTGCACGAGGATGATGTCCCCGGTGGCCTCGGCGAAGCCCCGGCGCAGCGCGGCCCCCTTGCCCTGGTTCTTCTCCTGGAAGAGCACCCGGATTTCGTTCCGGTTCTTCGGCGTGCCACCCAGGACGTCCAGGCCCTGTTCGGACAGCTGGCGGAGGAACTCGCGGCTGCCGTCCTTGGAGCAGTCGTCCACCAGGACGAGCTCCTTGGGGAAGTCCACGGCGGTGCAGCGGCGGAGGATTTCCGCCAGGGTAGGAATCTCGTTGTAAACGGGAATGACGAGCGAGACGAGCATGGCGGCCCCGCCCTATCGCATTTCCTCCGTCCGGGCGACTCCCTTGCACACAAAATTCAGGGCCGGGCCGCCATCCGGAGCGCGTCCAGCAGGGCCTCCAGGTCCGCGTCCCCCGTGAGCGGGTGGATGAGCGTTGTACGCAGGTACACCCCCCGGGGCAGCCGCGTCTGCACCAGGTAGAAACTTCCACGGGTAACCAACGCCTCGCGCAGGCGGACCTGGAGGGCGTCCCAGCCCTCCGGGGGCACGTGCGCGGGGGTGTGGCGGAAGCAGACGATGTTGCAGTCGGGCTCCAGCGCCAGCTGGAAGTCCGGGGCGGCGGTGAGCATGCCCGCGAAGCGCCGGGCCTGGTCATAGGACGCGGTGACGGCCTCCTCGAAGACGCGCGTGCCCAGCACGGACAGGCACGCGTAGACCTTGAGGGGCATCATCTCCTTGGTGCACTCCAGCGTGCGCAGGCCCACGTCGCTGTAGGGGCGCGCGTCGTCGCCGTCGCCGTGGAAGAGGTAGTGGGCCTCCTGGGAGAAGGCGTCGAAGGAGCGCGCCCCGTCGCGGAAGAGCACGGCCGTCACCAGCGCGGGCATGAGCAGCCCCTTGTGCGCGTCCCACACCACGGAGTCCGCCCTTTCAATGCCCTTCACCTGCGCGCGGTACTTCGGGCTCAGCGACGCGGCGGCCCCGTGCGCGCCGTCCACGTGGAACCACAGGCCGTGCTTTTGCGCGAAGTCCGCCACGGGTTCCAGCGGGTCGAAGGCGCCGGTGGCGGTGGAGCCCGCGCTGGCCACCACGGCGATGGCCTTGCGCCCCGCGCGGGTGGCCCCGGCGAGCGCGTCCTCCAGGGCGTCCGGCCGCACGCGGAAGTGGTCGTCCACGTCCACCGGGGTGAGGCCGCCCTCGCCCCAGCCCATGATGCGGACCGCGCGGGCCAGGCAGTAGTGCGCGGAGCGGGGCACGAGCACCGTCAGGGGCGGCCCCGCGTGCGCGCCGCCGTTCCACGCGTCGTAGCCGGCCTTCGCCTGCCGCGCGGCGAGCAGGGCGGTGAGGTTGCCCGCGCTGCCGCCGGAGGTGAGCACGCCCCGGGCGCTGGAGGGCAGCCCCAGCTTCGCGGCCATCCACGCGAGCACGTGGTGCTCCATCGCGGTGGCGACGGGGCCCATCTCGTACACGGCCATGCCGTTGTTGAGCAGCGACGACACGGCGTCGCACAGCGCGGAGAGCGGCACGGGCGCCGTCACCTGGTGGCCCACGTAGCGCGGGTGGTGCAGGTGGTGCGAGCCCTCCAGCACGCGCGCCATCAGTCCCGCGAAGGCCGAAGCCAGTTCCTGGGGCGGCTCTTCTGGAAAGGCCGTGGCGAAGCGCTCCTGGTTCACCGCGGGCGGGGCCCAGGGGAGCACCGGCATCGCGCCCCCTCCAAGCGCGGCCTTCAGGTAGTCCGCGAGCTGATCCATCAGGGCGTGGGCGGTGGCCCGGAAGGCCTCCGGGTCGTAGGCGGCACGCAGCGGGGGGAAGACGGGGGTCGTCATGACGGGCGCAAGCTAACGGGAGCGCCCCCTCCGGGCCCGGGGAAACTCCAGGCCGCTCCTCCTACCCAGGGGCCGGGCGGGCAGGGGGCCGGCTCGAGGCCGGGCGGCTCGCGGCGCCTCCGGACCGTCCCCACCTTTCCCTCGCACGGGAGGAGGCGACCGATGGCTTTCGACGACACGCCGTTCGAGCGGCGCTCCATCATTGGCGGCATGCGGGTCCGCTCGGCGGACGGGAAGATGCTGGGCTACGTGGCCTTCATCGGCCAGGAGCACATCTATGTCCGGCGCTCGCCCTTCAACCACCACTGGAAGGAGGTGCCCCTGTCCGCCGTGGGCCGGGTGCTCCCGGGCGCCGTGGTGCTGCGCGAGGGCACCGGCCCGCTGGTCCCCGCGGACAAGCAGCATCACGGGGAAATCCTGTCGATGACCCATCCGCTGGCGCTGGTGCCGGGCGCGACGCACGTCTGACGGCCGTCCGGCGGTGGACACTCAGGAGGGGCGCGGACCGCTGAAGTGTGATTGAACTTCGCGTCATGGCGACATCCCTCGAAGAGCTCTCCCAGCGGGTGTCCGCGGCGTTCGCGGACCGGGCGAAATTGAAGGACGCGGACACCGTGGCGGCGGTGCGCGAGACGCTTGCGCGGCTGGATGCCGGCGAGCTGCGCGTCGCGGAGAAGGGCCCGGAAGGCTGGCGGGTCAACGCCTGGGTGAAGGAGGCCATCCTCCTGTTCTTCGCCGTGTCGGAGATGCAGGTGATGGAGGTGGGCCCCTTCGAGTTCCACGACAAGGTGCCCCTGAAGAAGGGCCTGGAGGCGGCGGGCGTGCGCGTGGTGCCCCCGGGCACCGTGCGCTACGGCGCCTTCGTGGAGCGGGGCGCGGTGGTGATGCCCGGGTACGTGAACATCGGCGCGCGGGTGGGCGCGGGCACCATGGTGGACACCTGGGCCACCGTGGGGTCGTGCGCGCAGGTGGGCCGGCATGTCCACCTGTCGGGCGGCGTGGGCCTGGGCGGCGTGCTCGAGCCGCCTTCCGCGACGCCGGTCATCATCGAGGACGGCGCCTTCCTGGGCAGCCGCTCCATCGTGGTGGAGGGCGTGGTGGTGGAGGAGGAGGCGGTGCTCGGCGCCAACGTGGTGCTGACCGCGTCCACGCAGATCATCGACGTCACCGGGCCCCAGGAGGTCATCCACAAGGGCCGCGTCCCGGCCCGGAGCGTGGTGATTCCGGGCATGCGGGAGAAGCAGTTCCCCGCCGGGAAGTACATGGTCCCGTGCGCGCTCATCATCGGGCAGCGCAAGGCGTCCACCGACCAGAAGACCAGCCTCAACGCGGCCCTGCGGGAGTTCGCCGTCCCGGTGTGAGCGGCGCGAAAATCCGCCGCTGGCGCGGACGCGTATAGATGTCACGGGACGTGATACGTCCGCTGTCCTTCCAGGAACCCATGGAACACCTCGACGACATCCTCCCCGAGTGGCTGCTCGGGACCCTGGAGCCGGCCCGGCGCGACGCCGCGGCCCGGCACCTGGACGGCTGCGCGCGCTGCCGGGCGGAGCTGGCCCGGCTGACGCCCGCGGTGGATGCGCTGGGGGCGCTCGTCCCGCCGGTGACGCCTCCGGCCTCGGCGCTCACGCGGCTGATGGGCCAGATGGAGGGCCCCGGCCGCTTCGCCCGCTGGGCCGGGAGGGTGGCCGCGTTCCTGGACGTGACGGAAGGACGGGCCCGCGAGCTGCTGGAGTCCATGGCGGACGCCAGCAACTGGATGCCCGGACCGGTGGCGGGCGTGGAGCTGATGCCCGTGGAGACGGGGCCTGCGCGCGAGGGGATGATGGCCGCCGTCGTGCGCCTGATGCCCGGCGCCCGCTACCCGCGTCACGCGCACCTGGGCCGCGAGTGGAACCTGGTGCTGGAGGGCGGCTTCCGCGAGGACACCGGCCACGAGGTGTGGCCCGGCGACGAGCTGGAGAAGACGGACGGCTCGCTGCACGACTTCACCGCGCTGCAGGGCCCCGCGTGCATCTGCTTCACCGTGCTGGATGGCGTCACGTCCTTCGAGGAACTGGTGGACGGCGGCGCCTGACGGGACGGTGTGTCGGGCGCGGGCGGGGAGTATGGTGCTGCGCGCATGGCCTCCATCGACCTCGCCACCCGCCTCGCCCAGACGACGCTCGAGTTGTGTCGCATCGACAGCCCCATTGGCCACGAGGGTCCCATCGCGGACCACGTGGAAGGCTGGGCGCTGAAGCACTTCCGCCGCGAGGAGGTCTTCCGCGTCGGGCACACGCTGCTGCTGGGGTCGCTGGAGGACCCGCGCCCCACGGTGGCGCTCATCGGCCACCTGGACACGGTGCCCATGCACCCCGGGGACGTGGGCCGCGCGCCGCGCATCGAAGGGGAGCGCGTGCACGGGCTGGGCGCGTCCGACATGAAGGGCGGCGTCGCGGTGATGATGGCGCTGGCGGAGGACCTCAAGCGCGACGCGCTGCCCGTCAACGTGGCCTTCCTCCTGTACGAGCGCGAGGAGGGCGCCTATGCGGAGAGCGGCCTCATCCCGCTGTACGAGCAGCGGCCGGACCTGTCCCGCGTGAAGTTCGGCATCGCCATGGAGCCCACGGACGGCGTGGTGCAGGTGGGCTGCGTCGGCAGCATGCAGGTGACGGTCCGCTTCACGGGCAAGAGCGCGCACTCCGCGCGGCCGTGGCAGGGGGAGAACGCCATCCACAAGGCGGGGCCGCTGCTCACGGAGCTGCTGGGGCGCGAGCGCGTGGAGGTGAACGTCGCGGGCTTCCCCTTCTATGAAGTCCTCAGCGCCACGCTGGCCAAGGGCGGCCGCGCGCGCAACGTGGTGCCGGAGGCGTTCGAGCTGAACCTCAACTACCGCTTCGCGCCGGGCAAGAGCGTGGCGCAGGCGAAGGAGGACGTGCTGGCGCTGGTGGCGGGCCGCGCGGAGGTGGAGTTCACGGACGCGTCGCCCAGCGGGCCGGTGGCCGCGGGCAACCCGCTGTTCCAGCGGCTGATGGCGCTCACGGGGCTGCCGGCCGCGTCGAAGCAGGCGTGGACGGACGTGGCGCGCTTCGGCGAGTGGGGCGTGGACGCGGTGAACTTCGGGCCCGGTGAGACGGCGCAGGCGCACCAGCTCCACGAGAGCGCGCCCATCCCTCCCCTGGCCGTCGCGTACGAGAAGCTGGCCGCGTTCCTGAAGGGCGCGGCGTAGCGGTCCGCGTGACCGCCGTGCGCTCCGAGGCCGGATTTTCGGCCTCGCGCGGGATGTAGCACCGCGCGCATTCGTCAAGTGGAGTGCATCTGCATGGTGGGGCATGCGTGCACTTCTGGCGGATGCGCTTACCCTTCAGGTGTTGTCATCCCTGGAGGTTGTTGATGCACGCCGAGTCGAACATGCAGGACCCGAACGGAACCCCGTCGTCCAACACGATGCTGCCGGTCGGTGAGGCGACGTCCGCCACGCCGTCGCGCCGCCGCTCCTCCGGCGCGCGCAAGGGCGCCCGCAAGGCGTCGTCCCGTCGCACGGGGGCCGCGAAGAAGGCGACCGCCAGGCGCACCACGGCGAAGAAGGCCGCGGGCAAGCGCACCGCGAAGAAGGCCGCCGGCAAGCGCGGCACCGCGAAGCGTGGCGCCGCGAAGAAGGCCACCGCGAAGCGTGGCGCCCGCAAGGCTCCGGCCCGCCGCGCCGCCGCCGGCCGCACCGCCCGCAAGACGTCCAGCCGTGGCACGTCCGCGCGCAAGACGTCCGCTCGCAAGACGTCCGCTCGCAAGAGCCCGTCGCGCCGCTCCACGCGCCGCTAGCACTCCCTTCGCTGGCGGAACCGCGGGGAGCCGGCTGTCCCTTGAAAGGGATGCGCTCCCCGCACCGCGGCGTTTCGTCCTCTCAGGTGTTGGGAAGAAAGGCTGTTCCGGCCTGCGGTCTGTCATGGCCGTGAGTGGCGGGAATGCCCACCACCACCGGGTTCCCGCCACCTCTCCGGGTGGGCTCATGTCCCATCCCGGCCAGTCCTTATTCGCCGGATTACTCAAGTTCTCCGGTTGGGCAGGTTTGTCGTGGTGTCGGCCAGTGGACGTCGGTACAAGCCCTCGGGGTCCAACGAGGGGTGTGCATGTCCAAGGGGCGACAGAAGCAACCGTTCCAGCTGCCGGATTTCTATGTGCCCTGGCCGGCGCGGCTGAACCCGAACCTGGAAGCGGCCCGCGCGCACACCAAGGCGTGGTCGTACCAGATGGGCATCCTGGGGCCGCCTCGGGACGGCACGGACCGCGAGGTCTGGTCCGAGCGCCGCTTCGACGGCATGGACTACGCGCTGCTCTGTGCGTACACGCACCCGGAGGCGCCGGGCCCGGAGCTGGACCTCATCACGGACTGGTACGTCTGGGTCTTCTACTTCGACGACCACTTCCTGGAGGTCTTCAAGTACTCGCGCGACGTGAAGGGCGGGCAGGCCTACCTGGACCGGCTGCCGCTGTTCATGCCGCTGGACCTGTCCCAGACGCCGCCGGAGCCCGTCAACCCGGTGGAGCGCGCCCTCTGGGACCTGTGGCAGCGCACCGTGCCCTCCATGTCCATGGACTGGCGCCGCCGCTTCTTCGAGAACACCAAGCACCTGCTCGATGAGTCGATGTGGGAGATCGAGAACATCAGCGAGGCGCGCGTCTCCAACCCCATCGAGTACATCGAGATGCGCCGCAAGGTGGGCGGCGCGCCCTGGTCGTCGGACCTGGTGGAGCACGCCGTGGCCGCGGAGATTCCGGCGCGCGTCGTGAAGAGCCGCCCGATGCGCGTCTTCAAGGACACGTTCTCCGACGCGGTGCACCTGCGCAACGACCTGTTCTCCTACGAGCGCGAGCTGGAGGAGGGCGAGCTCTCCAACGGCGTGCTGGTGGTGGAGAAGTTCCTCGACTGCGACACCCAGCGCGCGGCGGACCTGGTCAACGACCTGCTCACGTCGCGGCTCCAGCAGTTCGAGACCACCTTCGCCACGGAGCTGCCGTGGCTCTTCGCGGAGTACGCCCTTAACCCGGTGGAGCAGGCGCAGGTGCTCACCTACCTGCGGGGCCTGCAAGACTGGCAGTCCGGCGGCCACGAGTGGCACATGCGCTCCAACCGCTACATGAACCAGCACTCGGAGGAGCGCCCGGCGCTGTCCATCCCCGTGCCCTCCGGCCTGGGGACCTCCGCGCTGCGCATCCCGCTGACGCCCGGCGCGCTGGGGCTGGGGCCCCGTGCCCGGTCCCTGAGCCACGTGCCCCGCCAGCACGTGGGCCCCACGAAGCTGCCGAAGTTCTACATGCCGTACAGCACGTACCTGAGTCCGCACCTGGACCGCGCGCGCAAGCACTCCAAGGACTGGGCGCGGCGGGTGGGCATGCTGGAGGTGCTGCCCGTCGTGGGGCTCTACGTCTGGGATGACCACAAGTTCGACGCGGCGGACGTGGCCCTCTGCGGCGCGCTCATCCACCCGGACGCGACGCCGGAGCAACTGGACCTGACGGCGTGCTGGCTCGTGTGGGGCACCTACGCGGACGACTACTTCCCCATGCTCTACGCGAACACGCGGGACATGGCGGGCGCGAAGGTGTTCAACGCGCGGCTGGGCCAGTTCATGCCGGACGACGTGGAGGCCGCCAACGCCGCGGTGCCCACCAACCCGGTGGAGCTGGGCCTGGCGGACCTGTGGAAGCGCACGGCGGGCCCGCTGTCGCCGCGCGGCCGCAAGCTGTTCCGCAAGGCCATCCAGGACATGACGGACAGCTGGGTGTGGGAGCTGAACAACCAGCTCATCAACCGCGTGCCGGACCCCGTGGACTACGTGGAGATGCGCCGCAAGACGTTCGGCTCGGACCTCACCATGAGCCTGTCGCGCCTCTCCAAGGGCGACGCGGTGCCGGAGGACGTCTTCAACACCCGCACGCTGCGCGGGCTGGAGAACTCCGCCGCGGACTACGCGTGCTTCGTCAACGACCTCTTCTCCTACCAGAAGGAGATTGAGTTCGAGGGCGAGCTCAACAACTGCGTCCTGGTGGTCCAGAAGTTCCTGGGCGTGGACAAGGACGAGGCCGTGAGCGTGGTCAACGCGCTGATGACCGCGCGCATGAAGCAGTTCCAGCACCTGGTGGCCAAGGAGCTGCCGGTGGTCATCCGCGCCTTCGACCTGGACGCGAAGGCCCAGGAGAAGCTGCACAAGTACGTGGAGCAGCTCCAGCAGTGGATGGCGGGCATCCCCCGGTGGCACGCGGGGGTGACGCGCTACACGGAAGACGAGCTGCGCCACGACGCGGCGCCGAAGCTCAAGGCCGGGAACCGCTCCGGCCTGGGCATGTCCGCGGCCCGCGTCGCCGAGCTGTTCCGCGCCGGCAAGCCCTGAGTTCAACCGCAGTCCGAACCCTTTTGAATCCTTAACCTGGAGACGGTGACCCCATGTCCAATGACCTGAAGAAGTTCGACGACAACAACCAGAGCCTTGGAACGCAGGCGGCGCGCCAGCTGGCGACGACGACCAAGTCCGAGCCGCAGATGCAGGGCATCTCCTCGCGGTGGCTGCTCAAGCTGCTGCCGTGGGTGCAGGTGTCCGGCGGCACGTACCGCGTCAACCGCCGCATGACCTACGCGGTGGGCGACGGCCGCGTCACCTTCACCAGCACCGGCGCCAAGGTGCAGGTGATTCCCCAGGAGCTGGGCGAGCTGCCCCTGCTGCGCGGCTACGAGGACGTGGACGCGCTCACCGCGCTGGCCAACCGCTTCGTGCAGAAGGAGTACAAGGCCGGTGAGGTCATCACCGAGGCCGGCAAGGAAGCGGACTCCATCGTCCTCATCGCCCACGGCAAGGTGAACCGCATCGGCACCGGCAAGTACGGCGAGCCGCTGGTGCTGGAGACGCTGGCGGACGGCGACCACTACAGCTACCAGGCGCTGCTGGAGTCGCAGGACTACTGGCAGTTCACGGCGAAGGCCGTCACGCCCGTCATCGCGCTCATCCTCCAGCAGTCCGCCTTCGAGGCGGTGGTGGCGCAGGTGCCGTCGCTGCAGAAGCACATCGAAGACTTCAAGGCCCGCTCCCGGAAGAAGCAGGACACCTCCGGCCAGAAGGCCATCGAGCTGGCCGCCGGCCACCACGGCGAGCCCGTGCTGCCCGGCACCTACGTGGACTACGAGACGCACCCGCGCGAGTACGAGCTGGCCGTCGCGCAGACCGTGCTGCAGATCCACACGCGCGTCGCGGACCTCTTCAACGACCCCATGAACCAGACGCAGCAGCAGCTGCGGCTGACGGTGGAGGCGCTGAAGGAGCGCAAGGAGCACGAGCTCATCAACAACCGCGAGTTCGGCCTGCTGCACAACGCGGACCTGAAGCAGCGCATCCACACCCGCTCCGGCGCCCCGACGCCGGACGACATGGACGAGCTCCTGGCCACGGTGTGGAAGGAGCCGTCGTTCTTCCTGGCCCACCCGCGCGCCATCGCCGCGTTCGGGCAGGAGTGCAACAAGCGCGGCATCTACCCCACCAGCATCGACATGAACGGGAACATGATCCCCGCGTGGCGCGGCATCCCCATCGTGTCCTGCAACAAGCTGCCCATCAGCGAGTCGCGCACCACGTCCATCATGCTGATGCGCGTGGGTGAGAAGAACCAGGGCGTCGTCGGCCTGCACCAGGCGGGCATCCCGGATGAGATCGAGCCCAGCCTCAACGTCCGGTTCATGGGCATCAACGAGAAGGCCATCATGAACTACCTGGTGACGGCGTACTTCTCCGCGGCGGTGCTCACCCCGGACGCGCTCGGCATCCTGGAGAGCGTGGAGCTGGGCCGCTCGTAGTCCGTCCCACTCTAGCGACCCGGAGATTCTTCCATGGCGAATCCAGTGAAGGACGTAGCGGCGCACGAAGGCCAGAGCCTCAGCACGGCCGGCGCGCGTCAGCTCGCGACGACGACGAAGACGCAGCCGGTGATGCAGGGCATCTCGCCCCGCTGGCTCCTGCGCGTGCTGCCGTGGGTGCAGGTGTCCGGCGGCACGTTCCGCGTCAATCGCCGGCTGACGTACACCGTGGGCGACGACCGGCTGAACTTCAGCAACGTCGGCGTCAAGGTGGAGGTCATCCCGCAGGAGCTGCTCAAGCTGCCGCTGATGCGGGGCTTCGAGGACGTGGATGACCTGCTCATGCGCACCCTGGCCAGCCGCTTCACGCAGCGGCAGGTCAAGGCGGGGGAGAACATCGTGGAGGCGGGCCAGTCCGCCGAGCACGTGTACCTGCTGGCGCACGGCAAGGCGCAGAAGCTGACGGCCGGCAAGTACGGCGACCCGGTGGTGCTGGACACGCTGGCGGACGGTGACCACTTCGGCGACCAGGCGGTGGTGGAGTCGAACGACGTGTGGCCCTTCACCGTCAAGGCCCTCACGGCCTGCACGGTGATGGCGCTGCCGCAGGAGGTGTTCGAGTCCCTCATCGCCCAGTCCCCGGCGCTCAAGGCGCACGTGGACCGCTACAAGGCGAACCTCAAGAAGCCCCAGGACAAGGCGGGGCAGGCCGCCATCGCGCTGGCCGCCGGTCACCACGGCGAGCCCGCGCTGCCCGGCACCTTCGTGGACTACGAGCTGAAGCCGCGCGAGTACGAGCTGAGCGTGGCGCAGACCATCCTGCGCGTGCACACCCGCGTCTCCGACATCTTCAACGACCCGATGAACCAGACCGCGGAGCAGCTGCGGCTGACCATCGAGGCGCTGAAGGAGCGCAAGGAGCACGAGCTCATCAACAACCCGGAGTTCGGGCTGCTGCACAACGCGGACCTGAAGCAGCGCATCAACACGCGCTCCGGCCCGCCGACGCCGGACGACCTGGACGAGCTGCTGTCGCGCCGCCGCAAGACGCGCTTCATGCTGGCCCACCCGCGCGCCATCGCGGCGTTCGGCCGGGAGTGCAACAAGCGCGGCCTCTACCCGACGGTGGTGGACGTGGAGGGGCAGAAGATGCAGGCGTGGCGCGGGGTGCCCATGCTCCCCTGCGACAAGCTCCCCATCACGCGGGAGAACACCAGCGCCATCATCGCCATGCGCATCGGTCCGGACGACCAGGGCGTCATCGGCCTGCACAACGCCGGCATCCCCGACGAGGTGGAGCCGAGCCTCACCGTGAAGCGCATGGCCGTCAACGACCAGGCCATCACGAACTACCTGGTGAGCACGTACTACTCCGCCGCCGTGCTCGTCCCGGACGCGCTGGGCGTGCTGGAGAACGTGGCGCTCGGCGGCTGAAGCGGTTCACGTCGTGAAGCATGAGCGGGCCCGGTGCTCTTTGAGTGCACCGGGCCCGTTTCGCGTTCAGCGGCACCGCGCGAAGTCCCCCCGGTCTAGTACTTCACGCGCACCAGGAACACGTCGCCGCGCGTGGGCTTGAGCTTGTCCACGCCGAAGTCCGTGACGCGGTCCGTGTAGCCGAACAGGACCGCGTCCCCGTCCGGCATCAGCGTCACCGCCGGCACCGCCTCCACGCCGTACAGCTCGCCGCGCGCCTCCGGCGTGGCGCCCAGGAAGAGCCGCGACGCCAGGGGCTGACCCGTGGGGTCGAAGCGCTGGGTGAAGAGCTGCGCGGACCCCAGTCCGTCCGTGCCCGTGGTGCCGTTCTCCAGCCACGAGTACGTGTAGCCCACCACCAGCACCTCGCCGGTGGAGTGGATGGCCACGCCCTGCACGGACGCGTCCACGCCCAGGTCGCGCGCCCAGCGCTCGGTGCCGTCCGCGCCCGTCACCACCACGAAGGGGCTGGGGCTGGAGGCGCCCTTCAGCGACGCGCCCGCCCAGGAGAAGCTGCCCTGGAAGTCGCCGCCCGCCACCACGTCTCCGGCGGCGTCGCGGCTCACGTCCCGGACGCTGCCCTTCACGCCCGGCCGCACCTTCGCCCAGCCGAGCGTGCCGTTCCCCCGGTACAGCGCCACGAAGGGGCTGCCCGAACCGGATCCCTGCGTGACGGTGGTGCCGAAGCGCACCGTGCCCACGTAGCGCCCCGCCACCGCCACGCTGCCGTCCGCGCCGGGTGACAGGGACAGGGGCTCCGCGCCCGCGCCCTCGGACTCCGCGCTGCCCACGGCGAAGGCCCGCTCCGCCGTGCCGTCCGCGGCGAACACCGCCACGCCGGCCGAAGCGCCCCTCACCTCGTTGCCCAGGTCCACCGCGCCCGGCGCGGTATAGGCCACGTAGAGCCTTCCTTCCGCGTCCGCCGCCACGTCCTTCACCGTCAGCTCGCCGGGCACCCGGTGCGCCCAGAGCGTCGCGCCGTCCGCGTCCAGCCGGGCGACGATGGCGCCGTTGCTGAGCTTGCCCGTGCCCAGGTCCACCGTGCCCAGGACGTTGCCGGCCAGGAGCATGCCGCCCGCGCCGTCCGCCGCCACGCGGGCGTGCACGTCGGCGCGCAGCGCTTCGGGCGTGGGGTCCACGCGCACGTCGTACGCGTGCGTCCACAGCGTCTGTCCCTTACCGGAGCGCCGCGTGAGCACCAGCTCCACGGCGTCATCCGTGGGGTTGCGCGCCTCCAGGTCGTCGTAGCCGTGCACGGCGGCGGTGAAGAAGTCCCCGGTGGCGGCGTCCACCGCCAGGTCCAGCGCGAGGTCGTCCTGGGCCGCGCCCTCCTTCGCCAGCCACAGCGTGGCCCCCGAGGCGGGTGGCACCTGCTCCGGCTGCTTGTCCGGAGGCGGCTGGGTCTGTGGGTTCTCATTGCCCGGCGGCGTCTGCGTGCCGCTTCCCGGCGGTGGAACGTCGCCCGGCACCCCGGGCTGCTCCGCGGGGGGACATCCCATCTTCGAATCCTGGCAGTCGTTCGGGTCGGGCGTCTCCGCCCCGCCCCCGCACCCCCACCCTCCGCCGATCGCGAAACCCAGCACCGTCGCACCCACGACAGTCCGGCGCCACCCCCGCCCCAGATACATGGAATCCCCTCCGTGTACGGCAGGGTTCTCACGCCAGCCCACACCGGCAAATACGGCGCGGGAGGCTGCTCGGCCGCCCGCTGCCAGAAGGTGCGAGTGGGGCTCCGGACGCCGTGGATGGACGACGCGAGCACCCAGGAAGGTCCTCGCGTTTACCCACCCGGCGATCAAAGCCAGACACTACCGCCAGAAGCCGATGGAGACGCCCCAGTTGGAGTAGCGGCTCGCCAGGTCGAACGACGCGGTGATGGCCCAGTCCTCCCAGTAGCGCAGCACGAACAGCTCGAAGCCGCCGGTGAGGTGCGGCCGGGGATTCCTGTCCGGGAAGGGGGACGCCTCCAGCCAGGTGCCCGCGCGCAGGCGCAAGAGGCCCGGGAAGGTGTCCCATTCTGCGCCCAGGCGCGGCTGGAAGGTGGCGGTGTCGCCCACGAACTGCGGCGCCGTGGCGGTGGCGAACGAGCGCGCCGACACCGCGTTGCTCACGCTGGAGATGAGGTCCACCTGCGCGGTGATGAGCCACCGTCCCGCCAGCGCGTCGCGGGGCTCCTCCTCCGGCACCGGCAGCGCGTCCCCGTCCACCTGGAGCTGCCGGCGGGCGGCGGGGGACAGCCGGTTGTAGCGGTGCGCGCCCTCGCCCAGCCGCCAGCTGGCGCCCAGCGACAGCACCGCGGGGGACACCACGGCCGCGTAGACCTGCCGCCCCGCGATGAAGGGGCTCTGGCCGTCATCGCGGCGCCAGCCCGCCACCACCTCCGGGCGCACCGCCACGCCAATGCGGTAGGGCCGCCCGTGCGGACGGAAGAGCATGTCCACCGCCACGCCGGTGTCTCCGTAGCGCCAGGATTCGTCGCCCAGCTCACTGAAGCTGGCCTGCGCGGAGAAGATGCCCAGCGACAGGATGAAGTCGTCCTGGCCGAAGGCCACGGAGCCCGCGAGCACGGACTGGGTGAGGGAGACGCGCAGCTTCTCGCCCTCGCCCCGGCAGCCCAGGGTGATGCAGTAGCCCGTGCGGCTGTTGCGCCACAGGAAGCCGATGCCGAAGCGCTTGTATTGCAACATCAGCGCGCCCAGCAGCTGGCGGCTGTCCACGGAGTCGTCGGCCAGGCCGTCGTTGTCCACGTCCCGGCGCTTGGTGCCGGTGAAGGGCAGGTCCAGCCAGGACAGGGTGACGCCCAGGTCCCAGTCGCGCTCCAGGGAAGAGCTGCGCTGGGCCAGGGCGGACAGGTTGCTGGACACGCCCGCGGCGCCCTCCGCGATGCCCACGTAGGCGCCGCCCAGGCCCACCATGCGCGCAGAGCCCAGGAGCGCGCCGGAGTTGAAGTACAGCCGCTCCGGGCGGGGCTCCGTGGGCACATCGTCCTGGGCGGAGGCCGGCAGCGCGGTGAGGGACACCGCGCACGCCAGGGCCGCCAGGGTACCGCGCACGCCGTGAATCACCGGACCGCGGCCCCTTCGCTGAAGAGGCGGTCCGCCTCCGCGGCCAGGGAGGTGTCGCGGGCCGTGAGGCCGCCCGCGTCGTGCGTGACCAGCGCCAGCGTCACCTTGCGCCACCGGATGTCGATGTCCGGGTGGTGGTCCGCGGCCTCCGCTGCCTTCGCCACGCGCTCCACGAAGGCGATGCCGTCCAGGAACGAGGGCGCTTCATAGGTGCGGCGGATCATCCCGCCCTCGTGCTTCCAGGCGGGGTGCTGGGCGAGGAAGGTCTGGAGCGCATCCGGGGAGAGCAACGTGCGGTCGTAGGCCATGGCGGCCGTTCTACCCGCTCCCCCGCCCGATGGAAGCCCCGGCGCGTTCAATGCGCCGGGCTTCGGTGTCTCATTTCACGCTCGCGCAACCGCCCGCTTCCACTTTTCCAGGTGGCGCGCGCGGACCTCGGGCTTCATCTTCGGCTTGAAGGTCCGGTCCGCCTTCCACGCGCGGCGGATGGCGTCCGGGCTGGTCCACACGCCCGCGCCCAGGCCGCCCAGGAAGGCCGCGCCCAGGGCCGTGGTCTCAAGATTTCGCGGGCGGACCACCGGCACTCCCAGCAGGTCCGCCTGGTACTGCATGAGCAGGTTGTTGGCCGCCGCGCCGCCGTCCGCCTTGAAGACGGGGATGTCCCGCCCGCTGTCGCGGCGCATGGCCTCCGCCAGGTCGTGGATTTGGAGGGCCACGCCCTCCAGCGTCGCGCGGGCCAGGTGCGCCACGGTGGTGGAGCGGTCGATGCCGGCGAACAGGCCGCGCGCCTCCGGGCGCCAGTGCGGCGCGCCCAGGCCCGCGAGCGCCGGGACGAAGACGACGTCGCCGGAGTCCTTCACGCTGGCGGCCAGCGCCTCCACGTCCGGGGCCTTCTTGATGACCTTGAGGCCGTCGCGCAGCCACTGCACGGCGGCGCCCGCGATGAAGGAGCTGCCCTCCAGCGCGTAGTGCGTGGTGTTGCCCAGCTTCCACGCCACGGTGGTGAGCAGCCCCGCGGTGGAGCGCACCGGCTGGGTGCCGGTGTTCATGAGGAGGAAGGCGCCGGTGCCGTAGGTGCACTTGGATTCACCGGGGTTGAAGCACGCCTGCCCGAAGAGGGCCGCCTGCTGGTCCCCCGCCATGCCCGCGACGAGGATGCCGTCCGGCAGGCTGCGCATGCCGCGCGTGGTGCCGTACACCTCCGCGTTGCCGCGAATCTCCGGCAGGCACGCGCGGGGCACGCCCAGGAGCGAGCACAGCTCGTCGTCCCAGTTGAGCGAGCGCAGGTCCATGAGCAGCGTGCGGCTGGCGTTGGACACGTCCGTGACGTGGGCGGCGCCGCCGGTGAGCTTGAAGACGAGCCAGGAGTCCATGGTGCCGAAGCACACGTCGCCGCGCTCGGCGCGCTTCTTGGCGCCCTTCAGGTGGTTGAAGAACCAGGTGAGCTTGGTGCCGGAGAAGTAGGGGTCCAGCACCAGGCCCGTGACCTCACGCACGCGGGGCTCCACCCCTTGCGCCTTGAGCCGCTGACAGATGTCCGCGGTGCGGCGGTCCTGCCAGACGATGGCGCGGGCCAGGGGCTCCGCGGTTTCACGGTCCCAGAGGCCCGTCGTCTCACGCTGGTTGGTGATGCCCACCACGGCGATGTCGCGGCCGGTGAGGCCGGCGTCCTTGAGGGCGCGCGCGATGCACCACTCGCTGGTGTTCCAGATGTCGATCAGGTCGTGCTCCACCCACGACGGCTTGGGGAAGTGCTGGGGCAGCTCCTTGTAGGAGCGGCCCACCACCTGCAACCGGGTGTCGAGGATGGAGACGTGGGTCCCCGTGGTGCCCTGGTCCAGGGCCAGGACGTATTTCGCCTTCGCCATGCGTGCGGAGCCTCTTTCATCGGCCGGTGGCCGGACACGGAAGAGGGGACCCTACTCCAAGCGGAGGCGCCCGCAGCGACGGAGCGTGCGAGGTGTCAGGCACCGGGAGCTGTCCGTGGAACGCTCCCGTGCCTGCGTGGGGGTGCCGTGGGGGGACGCCTGGCCGGGGGAAGTCCACGGTACTTCCCGGCGCCACCCGCGCACGGCGGCCCGCTAATAGCCTGCTGGCCGCGAGCGGCTGTTCATGAAGCGGCGCAGGCCGTAGGCGCCCAGGCCCGCGAGGACCATCCGGCCCAGCGAGCCGCCCGCGCCCGAGGACCGGCGTCCCCGGTAGCCGTAGCCGATGGGACGGCGGCCATAGGCGCTGCGTCCCCGGTTCCAACCGCCGCCGGTGAAGACGCTCCGGCGGGAGCCGCTCAACGCTCCCAGCAGGTTCGATAGCAATGCCATGGTGTCACTCCGTGGTGAAGGGTACGGGGCCCGTGTGTCCTTCCGGGGGTTGGACCCGTGAAGGACGCGCGTGCATTGAAAGGTGGGCCCTACGCCGTGCGTCGACACCCCGTGTCGGACAGTGCGCACGGGGCGCCGTGCCCCGGGCCGGAGGGCAGGCGGGCGGGCCCGTGGGAATGGCGGCTACGGGAGCCCGAGCAATCCGGATGCATGTCATTGAGTGGGAGGGCATTGGCTGCCTGCCCATCGAACGAAAGCTTCGGAGGGGTGAAGCGTGGCCCACCCGGTTCCCTGCCATGTGCGGCGTCTCCACTTTCGTTCAGGAGCGCGCCATCCCCCGCGCTCCGAACGTGAAGGACTCAGTCGCAGGCGGCAGCACGCGTGGGGGTCCGTCATCCCTGTGGGGCGGACCCCCATGTTCTTCTCAGGCCTTCGGTACGAGCCCCTCTTCACGCAGGAAGGCCACCGTGCGGGCCACGCCGTCGGTGAGCGGGGTGGGGCGGAAGGCCAGCTCGCGCTGGGCCTTGGCCGCGTTCACGTGGGCCTCCCAGCGCATGAAGGACAGCTGGCCGGGCGCGACGAGCGGCGTGAAGGGGAATACGCGCGCGAGCGGCGCGGACACGCGGGCCAGGGCCTCCATGAGGAAGACGGGCGCGACGGCGGGCGGCTTGCCTGTGCCGGCGGCCTGGCTGATGGCGAGCGCGAGGTCCGCGTTGCTCACGTACTGGTCGGAGACGAGGTAGCGCTCGCCGTTGACGCCGCGCTCGGCGGCGGCGAGGTGCACGTCGGTGCAGCCGTCCACGTAGACCACGGACATGCCGCCCGGCGGGAGCAGCGGGGCCTTCTTGTTGAGCAGCTGGATGAAGAAGGAGTTGAGCCCCACGTGCACGGGGCTGGGGCCGTAGACGGCGGCCGGGTTGACGAAGACGACGTCCAGGCCCTGCTGGCGGATGGCCTCCACGGCGCGCTCGGCGTCCTGCTTGGAGCGTTCGTAGGCGGTGGGCTTGGGGTGCGGGTCGATGTGGGCTTCGGTCAGCTCGCCGCCCCGGGGCGCGGCGAAGACGTCCATGGTGGACGTGTAGACCACGCGGCGCACCTTCGCGGCGTGCGCGGCGGACAGGACGTTGACGCTGCCCTGGCGGTTCACGCGGTCGAAGATGGACGCGTCCCGCTGCCACTGCTCCGGCATGCCCGCGGCGTGGAAGACCAGCTCCACGTCCTGCATCGCGGCGGGCAGGGTGCCGGGGGACGTGACGTCACCGGGAACAAGCTGCACGGAAACAGGGAGCAGCTTCGCGGCGCGGGCCGGGTCGCGCACGAGCGCGCGCACGGAGGCGCCCTGCTTCACGAGCCGCTGCGCGATGGCGTTGCCGATGAGGCCGGTGGCCCCGGTGACGAGGACGTTCATGGGCCGGCAATCTAGCCGGAGTCACCGGTGCCGCGCGCCGCGCGGCTCGGGGCGGCAGCGCAGCCCGTCGAAGAACATCCCGGTGAGGCGGGGGACGCGCTTGGGGTCCGAGGCGTTCTCCGCGGCCGCGAGCGAGATGGCCATGGCCATGCACACCACGTCATCCAGGAGGATGTCGCTTCGCACCTCGCCCGCGCGCTGGGCGGCCTCCAGCAGGCGTTGGCCCTCGGCCGTCGTCGCGTCACAGCCCACGGTGTGGTTCTTCAGGACGATGCCCAGCGACGCCGCGAGCCCCTTGTACATGCCCGCGCTGTGCACGAGCTCCGTGAGGAAGACGCGCAGCGCATCGAGCGGGGGCAGGGACTCCGAGCGTTCACGGCTCTTCTTCGCGAGCGTCAGGAGCTGCTCGTCGCACGTCGCCGCGAGCAGCGCCTCCCGCGACTCGAAGTGCCGGTAGAGCGTGCCAATGCCGACCTCCGCCTGCTTCGCGACGTCGGCGAGTGACGCGTCCGCGCCACGCTCGGAGAACACGGCATGCGCCGCCGCGAGCAGCCGCTCCCGGTTGCGCCGCGCGTCCGCGCGCAAGGCTCCGCCCTTCGCGTCCTCCACCGGCGGATTCTGGGCGTGCTTCGCCTTCACTTGAAAAACGGAGGATAGCTCCGTATTTAACCGGAGCAATCCTCCGTTTAGCAAGCGAAAGGCAGGACCGGATGACGACGAAGCGCGAGACCGTGTTGGTGCTGGGCGCGACAGGACAGCAGGGAGGCGCGACGGCGCGGGCGCTGTTGAAGGATGGCTGGCGGGTCCGCGCGCTCGTGCGCGATCCGTCGACCGCGAAGGCCCGGGAGCTTGAAGCGGCGGGCGTGGAACTGGTGCGCGGGGACATGGGGGACCGCGCGTCGCTCGACCGGGCGGTCGCGGGGGCGTACGGCGTCTTCAGCATCCAGCCGGCCTCGCCACAGGTGAACCATGGCTTCACGGACGAGGACGAGGTCCGTTTCGGCCTCTCCATCGCGGACGCGGCGAAGGCCGCGGGCGTGCAGCACTTCGTCTACACGTCCGTGCTGGGGCTGCGTCCTGGCTCGGGCGTGGGCCACTTCGAGAGCAAGTGGCGCATCGAGGAGCACGTCCGGGCGAGCGGCCTGCGCGCGACCATCGTGCGGCCGGGGACCTTCTTCGAGCTGTTGCTGGTGCCGGACTTCGGCCTGAGCCCGCGCGGGTTCCAGTTCTTCATGCGTCCGGACCAGCCCATGCAGTTCATCGCGGCGGAGGACATCGGCGTGCTGACCGCGCGCGTGTTCGCGGATCCGCGCACCTACGTGGGGGCCACGCTGGAGATGGCGGGGGACTCGCTCACCGGCGACCAGCTCGCGGAGAAGATCAGCCGGGCCACCCGGACGTCCCTCTCCTACGCCCGGTTCCCGCCGGAGGTGCTGGAGGCGGTCCCGATGCTGCGCAAGCTGGTGAAGATGATTGATGCGGGGGGGTTGGACGGGAGCGCGGACATCCCGGCGCTGCGGCGGCTGGCCCCGGGCCTGCTCACGTTCGACGCCTGGCTGGAGCGCGGGGGTGCCGCGGCGCTCCGGGAGCGCCTCGCGGCCTGACGCCCCGCATGCGCTGGCGCTTCATTCGCTGTTTCCGCGCGTGATAGACCCGTACCCGTACGACTTCAGGGGAGGACGTCATGACGGGAGCCATCAGCCTGGAAGCCTTGGCGGCGTACATCCGGGACGCGTTCAAGGACGTGCACATGGATGCGCGGACGCCGGACGTCTTCTTCTTCGCGGGAGACGAGCGGCAGCACCCCTTCGCCACCATCGTCACGCGGGACACCGAGCTCGACCACCACTCGAAGCTGGACCGCCCGGGCGTGTTCCGGCTGAACCTGTGCGTGGGGAAGGACAGCTTCCAGAAGCTGTTCCCCGAGCCCCACCCGAACGTCGACTTCACGGCCCAGGACGTGCTCCTGCCGCACCCGGTCCATGCGCGGATGTTCTGGCTGAGCGTCCTCAATCCCAGCCACGAGACGTTCTACGTGCTGCGCCCGTACCTGCGCGAGGCCTACGACCTCCAGATAGGCCGGGGCGCCCGGGGCTGAGTCACGGCGTGCGGCTGCGGACCGTCTGCTCGTCCCGGGGCACGTCCGCGTACCCGGTCATCTCCAGGTAGCCGCGCCCCTGTACGGGCTGGCCCTCGCGCGTGCCGTCCACGGACACCGCGCCCTCCCAGTAGCGCACCAGCACCGGCAGCTCCTGGTCCGGGAGCTTCGGCGTCACGGTCAGCTCCAGGGACACCTTCGGGACCTGGACGCGCCAGCCCGCCGGGTACTCGCCGCCGCGCGGGCTCTTCCAGGTGCCGCGCCGCTCCAGCTTCATGTCCTCCGCGGACAGGTGCACGGCCTCCCCGGTCGCGGGGACGTACGTGCCCGCGCTGAACGGATCCTTCGTCCCGTCCTTCTTGCGCAGCTGGTAGAGCATCAGCTCGCTGCCGTCGGAGAGCTGGAGCGCGAACCAGTCCCAGCCCACCTGGTCCCCGCTCAGCGCGCTGGTGCTCCACTCGCGGTCCATCCAGCTCTCGCCCCGCACCTGCACCGTCTGACCGTCCACCGACACCGTGCCCCGCGAAGGCATGCGTGGCATCGAGTAGTAATAGGACGCGTTGCCCCGCCCCGGCCCCTTCTGGCTCAATCCCTTGTCACCCTGGAGCACCGGCGGCTTTCCCTCGTCCAGCGTCAGCTCCAGCGTCACGCCGTCGCCCTGCGCGCGCAGGTGCATGGGCCACGTGCCGCCCGTGCCCTCGCTGCGCACGTCCCAGTCCTGAAGCCAGACATGGAAGGGCGCTCCGTCCGCGCCCGCCAGTCCCTGCGCCGCGCGGCTGAAGCGCTCGGTGACGTGGAACCGCCCGGCGCTCACGTCCGTCAGCGTGAAGTGCCCCATGAACACCTGCCGCGTGCCCCAGCCGGACTCCCGCCGCGGCTTCTCTGGCGACAAGGCGCTGCGGAACAGCGTGAACTGGTAGCCGAAGGCGCGTCCGTCCTGCGTCTCCAGGTTGCCCGTCCAGTACCACCACTCGGTGCGGAAGTCGGGGTGGGGGCCGTGGTCCTCCGGGAAGTGGAAGGGCCGGGGCTCCATCGCGCGCGCGTAGCCCTCCATGCTTCCGTTGCCGCCCATCGCGGACGCGACCGTCATGCCACCCGCGTTCGCGGGTCCGGTGTCCTCCGTGTCCCGCAACACCACGCCCACCGCCACGCCCAGCGCGGCGAGCACCAGCACCACCCCGATGACGAGTCCCCGCCCCATGCTCACTCCTCCCGCAGCGCCATGGCCGGGTTCGCCCGCGCCATGCGCCACGCCGGGTACAGCCCCGCCAGCGCCGCCGCCACCAATGCCAGCACCAGCGCCTGCAACACCACACCGGGCGCCACCACCAGCTGCAACGTCCACCCGAACGAGCGCTGGTTGATGACGTGCACCAGCACGTACGCCAACGCCAGGCCCAGCGGGATGGAGAACAACCCCGCGAGCAAACCCAGCAGGCCCGTCTGCAAGGACACCATGCCCCACAGCTGTCCCGGCGTGAGCCCCGTCGCGCGCAGCACCGCGAACTCGCGCGCCCGCTCCAGTTGCAACGACATCAGCGCGCTCAGCACGCCCACGAACGCGACGCCAATCGCAAGCAGCCGCAGCACCTGCGTGATGGTGAAGGTGCGGTCGAACACCTCCATGGAGGCCTGCCGCAGCGCCCGGTTCGCGCGCACGTTCAAGGCCTGCTCACCGCCCGCACGGTCCCGCACCTTGGCGACCAGTTCGTCCACGTCCTGTCCGGGCGCGGCGAAGAGGGACAGGCCGGACACGCCCCGGTCCTCGTACCAGTGCTCATACGTGGCGCGCGGCATCAGCACCGTGCCCACGTCCGAGCCATAGTCGAAGTACACGCCCGCCACGCGGAAGTCGTGCGGTCCCTTGTCCGTCGCGACGCGCAGCGTGTCGCCCGCGTGCACGTCCCGGTGGAACGCGAAGGGCTCCGACACGATGAGCGCATCGGGTGACGCCTCCAGCTGCCGCCACACGTCCTCCGCGCGCCCTTCCTTGAAGCGGTACGTCCGCTCATGTCCCTTCGCGAAGTCCACCGCCAGCAGGTCCGTGTCCACGTCGTTGATACGCACGTGGATGACCCGGATGGAGCCGCTCGCCTCGACGCCCGGGGTGGACCGCAGCTTCTCCGCGAGCCCCGGCACCAGCGAGGAGTCCCCGCGCCGCGCCACCAGCGACGGCGGTGACACGAACACGTCCGCTTGCAACGCGGACTCCAGCCACGCGGCCACCGTGCCCCGGAAGCTGGACACCATCAGGCCCACGCCCACCGTCGTCGCCACCGCGACCATCAGCGCCGCCAGCGCCACCGCCGTGCGCGACAGGCTCGCCGTCACGCCGCGCGCCGCCATGCGTCCCAGCGGACCGAACAGCGCGCCCAGGGGCCGTGCCGACGCCACCGTCAGCTTCTCCGTCACCCAGGGCACCAGCAGCGCGCTGCCCAGCAGTACAGCAAAGAGCCCCGCGTACGCGGGCAGCAGGGCCTGCGTGGGCCACGCGAGCACCGCCGCCGCGACGGCCAGGATGCTCAACCCCAGCACCGCCAGCCGGGGCGCCCGGTTGCGCGACACGTCCTCCACCGTCGAGCGCCGCAGCGCCGTCACCGGGGCCGCCCTCGCTGCCTCCCATGCGGGCACCAGCGCCGCGAGCACCGTCGCGCCCAGGCCCAGGCTCAGGCCCTTGATGAGCGTGAACGGCTCCAATGACAGACGCCGCACGTTCACCACGAAGTACAGGTCATTGATGGTGCGGGTGATGAGGCCCACCAGGCCGCTGGCCATCAGGATGCCCAGGAGCAGCCCCGCCGCGGTGCCCACGATGCCCAGCATCAGGGCCTCCCCCAGCACCAGCGCGAACAGTTCGCCGCGCGTCACGCCCACCGCGCGCAGCCGGCCCAGCATCCCGCGCCGCTGCACCACGGAGAACGTCATCGTGTTGTAGATGAGGAACATCCCCACCACGAGCGCCAGCAGCGACAGCGCGGTGAGGTTGGTGCGGAACGCCCGCGTCATCTGCTCCACCGTGCCCGCGCGTCCGGAGGTCTGCACCAGCTCCGCGCCCGGCGGCAGCGCGGCCCTGAGCGTCGCGGCCTGCGCCTCTCCGCCCTTCAAGCGCAGGTCCACGCGCGTCAGCCGGCCCTCCATCCCCAGCACCTCCTGCGCGGTGGAGATGTCCGCGATGAGCAGCGACTCCAGCGCGCGCTCCGTCGTCTCCTGCGCCGGCGTCAGCAGGGCCGACACGCGCAGCTCCCGCCGCAGCCCCGTCACCATCACCGGCAGCGTGTCCCCGGCCTTCACGCCCAGGGCCCGCGCCGTCTTCGCGCCCATCACCACCGTGCCGGGTTGGGTGAGCAGCGCGCCCACGTCGCCCACCGCGCCCCCGGTGGAGAAGTCCCGGAAGGGTCCTTCCGCGAACGGATCCAACCCCAGCAGCGTGAGCGTGCGGTGGTTGCCGCCCTCCACCTGCACGAAGCCCTGCACCACGGGAGCCGCGTCGGGCGCGTCCGGCCGCAGCTTCAGCGCCGTGTAGACGCCCTCCGGCAGGCCGGACGTACCGCCGATGAGCTGATGCGTGGCGCGGCCCGCGACGACGTCCGTGGATTGCTCGAAGGCGCGCAGCGCGCTGCCGCTCGCCAGGTCGATGGACACCACCACGGCCACGCCCATCGCGATGCCCAGGAGCGACAGCGCCGTGAGCCACGGGTGTCCGCCCAGGTGCCGCAGGCTGGAGCGCGCGAGCAGCGTCCTCATGACGTCGTCCCCCGGCCGCGCCCGCCGGGGCGGTCCACCAGCCGTCCATGCTCCAGGGTCAGCACGCGGTCCGCGCGCGCCGCCATCGCGGGCTCGTGCGTGACGATGAGCGCGCAGGCGTTGCCCTGCCGCGTGAGCCCCTCCAGCAGGTCCAGCACCTGTCCGCCCGTCTCCTCGTCCAGGTTGCCCGTGGGCTCGTCCGCCAGGAGCAGCGGCGGGGCGTGGGCCAGCGCTCGTGCCACCGCCACGCGTTGCTGCTCGCCGCCGGACAGGCGGTCCGGGAAGCTGTTCGCGCGGGCACCCAACCCCACACGTCCCAGCAGCTCCCGCGCCCGCGCGCTGGCCTCCGCGCTGGAGCGGCCGAGCAGCTCCAGCGGCAGCCGCACGTTCTCCTCCACCGTCAGCGTGGGCAGCAGGTTGAAGGCCTGGAAGATGAAGCCGATGCGCTCGCGGCGCAGCAGCGTGCGGTCGCGCTCCGGGAGGCGCCCCAGGTCGCGGCCCTCCACCAGGATCTCGCCGTGCGTCGCCTGGTCGATGCCGCTGATGAGGTTGAGCAGCGTGGACTTGCCGGAGCCGCTGCGGCCCAGCAGCACCACGAACTCGCCCCGGTGCAGGGCGAGCGACGTGCCGGAGAGCACCTCGCGCACGGAATCGCCTTCCGCGTAGGACTTGGTGACGGCGCGCAGTTCGACGAGGGGCCGCGAATCAGGAGGAGAGGAAGGCATGCCGGGCATCCGACATAGCCGATGCCCGGCGCCCGGGAGCGTTTCCGCGCCCGCCGGAACGGATGCCCGCTACTGGACGCCAGCAGCGCCAGGGAGCGCTCAGCCCATGACACCTGGCAGGTTGGCTGGGTTGCTTTTCGTGCCATGCGGCACGTCCGGGTGTTTGATGGCCACCTCTTCTCGCCGGAAGGCCCTGCCTTCCGCCGGGGTGGGGGGGGCTATACACATGAAAGATGCCCAAGCCGGGTGGGTGGCGGCGCCCGGCGGCGTGCCCCCGCGGCTGCATGAGCTGCTTCAACAGCTCCCCGCCTTCTTCGGCCTCTATCGCGGCCCCGTCCACCTCATCGAGTTCAGCACCTCCACGCGCCTGACGCTGCTCGACACGCGCGGCCAGGTGGGCCTGCCGCTGCGCGAGGCCTGCCCCCTGCTGGAAGGCCCCGGCTGGCACGAGGCTTGGGACCGCGTCTTCACCACCGGAGAGGCATTGCACCTGCGCGAGGCGTCCGCCCGCGCACGCCCCACCGACGAGGAGCTCTTCTTCAACCTCTCCCTGCTGCCGCGCCGCGATGCGCGAGGCCAGGTGGAGGGCGTGCTCGCGTTCGCGGTGGACGTGACGGAGCTCGTGCGCATGCGCCGCGCCGCGTGGACCACCGCGGCCTGGCGCACCGAACGCCTTCAGGCGATGACCGCCGCGCTCTCCGAAGCGCTCACCCCCGCGCAGGTGGTGGAGGTGGCCGCGCGCGAAGGCGCCCTCGCGATGGGCGCCCTCACCGGCCTGGTGGTGGTCCCCGTGGGAGCGGCCCTGGACGTCTTCGAGCGCGCCGCCGCGCATGGCTTCTCCCCAGGGGAGCTGGAGGGCTGGCAGCGCTTCGAGGTCTCCGCCACGTGCCCCCTCACGGACGTGACGCGCACGCGCGAGCCCTGCGCGCTGGGCTCGTGGGCGGAGTGCCTGGCGCGCTACCCGCGCCTCGCGCAGCTGTCATTGGAGCGGACCCTGGCGGCGTGGGCCTCGGTGCCGCTGGTGAGCGGCGGGCGCGTGTTCGGCGCGCTGGGTCTGGGCTTCGGCGACGCGCGCGACTTCGACGCGGCGGAGCACGCCTTCCTGCTGACGGTGGGCCGGCTGTGCGCGCAGGCGCTGGACCGGGCGCGGCTGTACGACGAGGAGCGCGCGGCCCGGAGCGCCGCGGAGGCCGCCAGCCGCGCCAAGGACGCGTTCCTCGCCACGGTGTCCCATGAGCTGCGCACGCCGCTCACGTCCATCCTCGGCTGGTCGCAGATGCTGCGGCAGGGCCTGCTGGCGGAGGACAAGCGCCAACGCGCGGTGGAGGCCATCGAGCGCAACGCCCGCGCGCAAAGACAGCTCATCGAGGACCTGCTCGACATCAGCCGCATCGCCAACGGCCGGCTGCGCCTGGAGCGGGTGCCGCTGGAGCTGGGCAGCGTGGTGGAGGCGGCGCTGGACGCCGTCAGGCCCACGGCGCTCGCGCGCGAGTTGCAGCTCACCGTCTCCGTGGACGCGGACGGCGTGCCGCTGTCCGGCGACCCGGACCGCTTGCAGCAGGTGGTGTGGAACCTGCTCTCCAACGCCATCAAGTTCACCCCCCACGGCGGCCACGTGACGGTGTCCGCGCGCACGCGCGACGAAGGCGCGGAGCTGGTGGTGCGCGACGACGGCGAGGGCATCCCGCCCGACTTCCTGCCGCTCCTCTTCCAGCGCTTCCAGCAGGCGGACACCGGCGTGAGCCGACAGCACGGCGGCCTGGGCCTGGGCCTGTCCATCGTGCGGCACCTGGTGGAGCTGCACGGCGGCTCGGTGACGGCCGCGAGCGAAGGCCTGGGGAAGGGCGCCACGTTCACCGTCCTGCTGCCCTGCTCGCGCGTGGGCACGGCGCCGGGCTCCTCGCGCGAGCCGCGCCCCGTGGAGGGCCTGACGCTGCCGCGCTTCCCGGAGCTGGAGGGCCAGCGCGTGCTGGTGGTGGATGGCCAGCCGGACGCGCGCGAGTGGATGTCCGTGCTGCTCACCCGCGTGGGCGCGCACGTGCTCACCGCCACCAACGTCACCGACGCCATGGACGAGGTGCGCCGCTCTCCGCCCACGGTGCTGGTGACGGACGTGACGCTGGCCGGCGAGGACGGCTATTCGCTCCTGTACCGGCTGCGCGCGCTGCCGTGGGAGGCCGGAGGCGGCGTGCCCGCGCTCGCCGTCACCGCCGCCGCGCGCCGCGAGGACCGCGACCGGGCCCTGCGCGCGGGCTTCAGCGCCTTCGTCACCAAGCCGCTGGACGCGGTGGAGCTGCTCACGGCGGTGGCGCGTCTTGCGCCGGCCCCTCCGGCCAGCTCCTGAAGTCGTCGTCCCGTCCCGAAGGCTGGAGGAAGTCCCCCACCTCCTGGGCCAGCCGGGCCCCGCACACGTCGCGCGGGATGATGTGGAAGCCCTCCGGATACGCCACCAGCCGCACCGCCGGGGACGCCGTCATCCGCCGCGCCAGCCAGCGTCCGCCCTCCGGATCCACCACGTGGTCCTGCTCCGCGGTGGCCACCAGCACCGGGCAGCGCACCCGGGACGCGTCCACCACCGCCAGGTCCTGAAGGGTGCACAGGTCGCGCAGCCGGGCCACCGGGAACGCGGGCAGCACGGGCGCCTGGGCCAATGTCTTCGGGTCGGAGATGTCCGTGCCGCCCTTGTCCACCCACGGCGTCGTCCACTCGAGCAGCGGCGTGCGGCACAGCTGGCGCACCAGCGCCATGCGCGCACCCCGGAAGCGGATGGCGGGCGCCACCAGCGCGAGCGCGTGCACGGCCTCCGGCTGATGCGCGGCCAGCCGCAGCGCCAGCAGCGCGCCCATGGACAGTCCTGCGACGAACACGCGGCGGTACCCGGAGAGCGAGGCCAACGCTTCGTCCGCGCACGCCTGCCAGTCGCGGTAGTCCACGTCCAGCATCGCCTCCGGCGTGGTGCCGTGGCCCGGGAGCCGGGGCGCCACGACGCGCATGCCCCGCGCCGCCAGGGCCTCCCCTAGAGGGCGCACCTCCCACGGGCTGCCGGTGAAGCCATGCAGGAGCAGGCAGGCGTCCGGCCCCCGCCCCAGCGCGAAGGGCGCGGTGGACTCCCCGTCGATGTCCCGCCAGCGCGTGCTCACCGGGAGGACACTGGCCACGACGGGCCCCAGGCGCTATGCCGCCTGCCTCATGGCGGACACTCCGACGAAGCCCCCCGAAGTGCAGCTCCAGGTGCAGATGACCGAAGAGGTCTCCAATGGCCAGTACAGCAACCTGGCCCTGGTGAACCACACGGACTCGGAGTTCGTCCTGGACTTCCTCTACGTGCAGCCGCAGCAGCCCCTGGCCCGCGTGCGCTCGCGCATCATCACCAGCCCGCGCCACTTGAAGCGCCTGCTGAAGGTCCTCCAGGACAACGTGCAGCACTACGAAGCCCGCTTCGGCCCCATCCCCCTGGGCGAGGACGAAGGCCCCCGGCACTGAGGGGCGGGTCTCCAGGGACTTTCCTGGCGGCCGTTCCCGGCGCACACTGCGCGGCACCGTGTTCCGCGCCCTCGTGTTCGCCGCTGCCCTGTTGTCCGCCGCCACCGCCTCCGCCCAGTGCACGGGGGATGGCGTGCAGCTGTATCCCGCGCCCGGGGGCATCGTCCCCACCAACATGCGCCTCCTGCTGGAGGGCGTGGGCACCGCGAAGTCGCCGGTGCTGGGGCTGGTGGGCAAGCCGCTGAAGCTGGTCTCCACCGACCACGAGGTGAAGCTCAAGGTCACCAAGGGCTGGGAGAGCAGCCTGGGCCGCGCCACCGTCATCCTCAAGCTGGCGGAGCCGATGCAGCCCGACAAGCGCTACTTCCTGAACCTGCAGGAGGTGCTCCCCAACGTGTCCCTCCTCAACGGCCAGGTGGGCGCGCAGCCCTCGTGGCTGAGCGGCAAGGGGCCGGACGCCAAGGCCCCCAAGTGGGTGAAGCGCCCCGCCGTGTCGGAGGGCTTCGTGCGCCGCTCGCCCCAGGGCATCGCGCGCTTCGTGAAGCTCAACCTCGCCCTGCGCGAGGAGAGCCCCTCCTTCCTGGTGGTGAAGCTGTCGCCGCGCCGCCTGGGCCTCTCCCCCCAGCAGTACCTGCTGCCCGTGCAGGGCAACACCGCTTATCTGGGCCATGAGGCCTGCGGCGGGGCGTTCTCGCTGGAGGACGGGCGCAGCTACCGCGCGCGCATCGAGGCCTTCGATGCGGCGGGCAACCTGGCGCCGTCGACGCCTCCCGTGGACTTCGAGGCCCCGTCCGCCCAGGGCCCCTAGTAGTGTGTCCGCCCGTTCAACCCACGACAGGGAGACAACGGGCATGACGGCGACGGTGGACGTGGAGGGCTTGAAGGCGCGCATGACCGCCTTCATCCAGAAGCTCCAGGACGACATCTGTGGCGCGCTGGAACAGCTGGACGGCCAGGGCCGCTTCCGCGAGGACGCGTGGACCCGCCCGGGCGGCGGTGGCGGCCGCAGCCGCGTGCTGGAGGAGGGCGCCGTCCTGGAGAAGGCGGGCGTCAACACCTCCATCGTCCACGGCGAGCTGGAGGAGGCCTTCGCGAAGAAGCTCCAGGGCGAGGGGCGCACCTTCTGGGCCGGCGGCCTGTCGCTGGTGCTGCACCCGCGCAGCCCGCACGTGCCCACGGTGCACGCCAACTACCGCTTCATCCAGCAGGGCGGCCGCGCGTGGTTCGGCGGCGGCGCGGACCTGACGCCGTACTACCTGCACGACGAGGACGCGGCCCACTTCCACCGCGTGCACAAGGCCGCGTGCGACGCGCACGACCCCACGTACTACCCGCGCTTCAAGGCCGCGTGCGACCACTACTTCCACCTGCGCCACCGGGGCGAGGCGCGCGGCGTGGGCGGCCTCTTCTTCGAGAACATGGGCGGCGACCTGGAGCGTGAGTTCGCCTTCGTGCAGGCGTGCGGCAACAGCTTCATCCCCGCGTACCTGCCCATCGCGCGGAAGCACAAGGACACGCCGGTGACGGAAGAACAGCGCTTCTGGCAGGAGGTGCGCCGGGGCCGCTACGTGGAGTTCAACCTGGTCTACGACCGGGGCACCATCTTCGGCCTGGAGACGCAGGGGCGCACGGAGTCCATCCTCATGTCGCTGCCGCCTCGCGTGCGCTGGCGCTACGACCACCACCCGGAGCCCGGCACCCCGGAGGCCCGGCTGGTGGAGGTGCTGCGCAACCCCCGGGAGTGGGCCTGATGTCATCGCCTCCGGAGCCCGGCCCCGCGAAAGCGCGCAACACGGGCGTGCGCCTGGGCATCGCCGTCACCGTGTTCGCGGCGATGGCCGCCACCGCCCTGTTCATCACGCAGCTGCCGGCGATGAAGGGCGGCGGGGCCGCGTCCCCGGAGCAGGTGGCCAACGAGGCCCGCATCCAGGTGCTGGCCCTGTGCGACGCGGTGCAGGGCTTCCGCGACGAACACGGCGACTACGTGACCATCGCGCCCTATCCCGTCCCCGTGCCCCAGCGGGGAGAGGCCGTGCCGTTCCCGAAGGACCACGAGGACTTCCGCCGCATCGGCTTCGACCCCGGCCCCACCGTGCACCTGCAGTACGAGGTGCGGGTGGAGGAGAGCCCCGTGGGCGAGCCGGAGGTGTCCTGCCTCGCCCGCGCGGACACGGACGGCGACGGCCTCAACGCCGTCTACCGCATCCGTCTGGATGCCAACGGGATGACGACCCCCGTGCAGGTGGAGCACGAGGGGGAGTAGCCCCCCATGCAACTCCGGGTTCTCGTTGTGAGAGAATCCTGGCAATGGGAAACGTCGGCGACATCCGCGGCCCCCGCGTGGGTGGGAATCAAGGCCCCGGCGGGCCCCGCTCTGGCGGTGGGCCCTCGGGGCCCGCGCCCACGTCGCCGGCCTCTCCGTTCCGCGATGACGGGATGGAGACCTCCACCCCCACCACCTCGCCCGGGGACCGCACCCGCATCGGAGCCCCGCCCGTGGGCCTTCCTCCGGAAGCGGACGGCGGCGCGCCGCTGGAGCCCGGTGAGCAGGGGCTCCCCAGTGGCGAGGCGACGGAGAGCAGCGGCGAAGGTCTGGAGGCCGGCGCCTCCCCGGACGGCGCCAGCGCGGACGGCACGCCCCAGGACGTGGGCGCGCGCTCGCTCCGCGTCGGCGTTCCCAACCGGGGCCCGCTGCCCCCGCGCACCGACAAGGGCGGCGGCACGGCGCGGGCGCCCCGCGCGGACGCCGGCACCGGCTTCGAGTCCTCCGGCACGGCCACCCAGACGCCCCGGCGCAAGGGCGGCGACGGCTTCCGCACGCCCGGCGCGGGCCCCACCACCGCCAGCCCCTACCTGGGCGCGGGCGAGGCGCGCGGGCCGGTGCTGGACGTGGAGTCGCTCATCCCCTCCGACTTGAAGGACCTGGAGGGCCAGCTCGCGGTGGGCAAGCGCTTCGCGTCGGACGGGGCGCTCTTGGCCGCGCAGGTGCGGCCCTCGTCGCTGCCCTCGTCGGACCGGGTGGCCCGCCTGTGGGCCTTCTTCGCCGCGTACGCGGAGGCCGCCGCCTGGCACCCGCCCGCTCCGGAGGGCAGGGCCGCCTTCGCGCAGGCCCTCAAGGACCAGGGCTTCGCCGGGCTCCAGGACGCCCACACCGGGCAGGACGGCGTGGAGGCCGGCCTCTGGGTGATGGACGCGCCCACGCCCGAGGAGGCCCGCGAGCGCGCGGACGCCGTCCGGCTGGAGCCCCCGCCCGACGTGCGCCACTCCGAGCAGGCCGCCCCGCTCACCCCCGGCCTCTACCAGCCCCTTCCGGGGCCCTTCGTGCGCCGGGACGCCCAGGGCCAGCCCCTCCAGAACGACGACCCCCACGACCGCAACCGCACGGACCGGCGGCTGGGCGGCCGGATGTTCTGGAACGTGCTCCACGCCTTCCGGGCCGGTGAGGACACCGAGGACTCCGCCGTCTCCCAGGCCCAGTGGGACCGCATGGTGTTCGGGGCGGTCCTGGCCATGGTGGGCCTGGCGCTGGCCGCCATCGCGCTCGTCAGCTCCCTCTAGGAGCGACGGGCCGCGTCGAAAGCCTTGGGGTTGTCGCGGCCTGTGCTACGGTGCCGCGCACTTGGCCACCGACGACCTCACACTCGTCAAGCGCGTCCGCAGCGGGGACCAGCGCGCCTTCAAGCTCCTCGTCGAGCGTTACCAGCGCAAGGTGTACGCCGTCGCGCTCGGAATGCTGAAGGACAAGGAGGAGGCGATGGACGTCTCCCAGGAGGCGTTCGTCAAGGTCTACAAGTACCTGGACCACTTCAAGGGCGACGCGTCCTTCTACACGTGGCTCTACCGCATCACGTCCAACATCTGCATCGACGTGCTGCGCAAGCGCCGGGGCAGCGGCGAGCCCGTGGAGTTCGACGAGACGCAGGACGTGGACCTGTCCGAGGCCCGCATCGGCGCGCTGGGCAGCCGCCTGGGGACGAACCCCCAGAAGAGCGCCCTGCGCAAGGAGCTGGCGGAGAAGATCCAGGAGGCGCTGGCCACGGTGCCGGAGAAGCACCGCGCCATCCTCCTGCTGCGCGAAATCGAGGGAATGTCCTACGAGGACCTGGCCCGCACGCTGGACATCCCCAAGGGCACGGTGATGAGCCGCCTGTTCCACGCGCGCGCCAAGGTGCAGAAAATCCTGGGGGATTACCTGGAGCTGGACGAAGCCAAGAGCGGGGTGGGCAACGAATGAGGGTGCCAGAAAGGCCTCCTCGAATATCTGTGGGCCCGAGCGCGTCCCCACCGACGAATTCCCACCAGCCCGCAGGGTGAAGAGTATGGCCGGAAATCCCGCGTGTGAGCGTTTCGTACCGCTCCTGTCTCCCTACATCGACGGTGAACTCGCTCCCGGGGAGCGCGTGAACGTGGAGCGGCACCTGGCCGCCTGCCGGGACTGCACGGGCCGCGCGGCGGACCTGCGCGCCGAGTCCGGGCTGCTGCGGGTGGGCCTGGACATGGCGGTGGACGACGTCGACTTCAAGGACTTCGCCCAGAAGGTCATGGCCCGGGTGACGCCGGAGAAGCCGCCCCTCATCGAGCGGCTGCGGCTGGCCCTGTCGGAGATGTTCCTCTACCAGCGCACCGCGATGATCTCGTCGCTGGCCACCGCCGCGGTGGTGCTGCTGGTGGCGCTGCCGCTGGTGCTGCGCGACACCGCGCCGGAGGGCTACGCCGCCGAGCGCATGACGGTGAAGTCCATCCAGTCCTACCAGGGCGCCCGCGTGGCCCCGGTGGTGATGGAGACGGAGGGCGGCGGCTCCATCATCTGGATGGTGGACGAGCAGGAGCAGGCCCCGGAGACCGTGAAGGGCGCCGCCGACGGGCAGAAGAAGCCGGGCGTGACGGAAGGCCAGGAATCGAGCGTGGAGCCGGACGACCAGGGAGGACAGCCGGCGGCGGCTCCGTCCGTCCCGCCGCGGCCCACCGGAGGAGCGCTATGACGAAGCCGACGTGGGCGGTGCTGGCACTGCTGTTCGCCGTGGGCTGGGTGCTGGGGCCGTCGGTGGCCTTCGCCCAGGAGCAGAAGGTGAAGGTCCAGGTGGAGGTGGTGCTGGCCTCCAACAAGGGCACGGTGGTGGACCCGCCGGAGCTGGGCAAGATGAAGGAGGCGTTCCAGAAGCAGAACTTCAGCTTCACGTCCTTCAAGCGCATGTCGCTGGACACGGTGGAGGTGGGCGCCCAGAAGCCCACGGAAGTGAAGCTCCCCAACGGGACGAACGCGTCGCTCCAGCTGCTGGGCATGAAGGACGGCAGCGCCACGCTGCGCGTCATCATCCCGAACCAGTCCTCCGTGGAGGTGGAGCTGGGCCGCCAGGGCGCCGTGTACCAGAAGGCCGGCAAGCACGTGGGCGGCGAGCTCATCCTCGTCCTGGTGCCGCCGTCGAAGTAGCCGTGTGAGCCGTGACGGATGCGCGCCGCCCTCGGGCAGGCGCCGTCCGGTGGAAGCACCCCTCCCTGACGCCTGGATGGCCCCCTCCTTCCCGGGCGGCCCCGCGTCAGGGTCCCGCTGCTCCTGAATCTTCCCTCCTCCTCGCACATCCACCCCTGCGTGGGCGGTGTGCTGGCTGTCCAGGTGTCGGAGCGCTCCGTCCCGCGCCTGACGTGCGCCGGGGTGCGCCTGCGACCGCGGGGCAGGAAAGAGGGCGGAACTACCTGGAGCCGGGCTGAAAGAAAGTCAGTCCTGCCCGCTTCCCACGGCGTGCCTCAGGGTTTCTTCCCTCGGAAAACGCCGGGTTGAGCGACGGCACGGCAGTTGCTCTTGGGTCTGAGGGCAGGACGGGCGGGACGGTGGGCGGGCAGGGCGGCGGGGCGGGGCGGGCAGGACGGGGCGGTACGGGCGGGACGGGGTCGGGGCAGCAAGGCAGGCCGGGGCAGTACGGGCGGGACGGGGTCGGGGCAGCACGGGGCGGTACGGGCGGGACGGGGTCGGGGCAGCAAGGCAGGACGGGGCGGTACGGGCGGGACGGGGTCGGGGCAGCAAGGCAGGACGGGGCGGGACGGGCGGGACGGGGTCGGGGCAGCAAGGCAGGACGGGGCAGGGCGGGTCGGGGCGGTACGGGCGGGACGGGGCAGGGGCAGCACGGCAGGACGGGCGGTACGGGGCGGTACGGCACATCACGCAGACGGGCAGACACTTCATCCTCAGGAGACAAAGACCATGGCGACCAAGACCCAGAAGCAGACCATCCAGCGCAAGGCCCGTCAGATGAAGGCGAAGACGGTCAAGGCCGTGTCCTCCGCTGGCAAGCAGGCGAAGCGCGTGCAGGTGACGCTCGGTGACCTGATCGCCGCGGCCTTCGACACCGTGGGCGGCGAGGCTCGCAAGGTGGCCAAGGTTGTCTCCTCGACCGACATGACGCTGGCGACCGGCAAGCACATTGTCTTCGTGGGGTGATTGCTGCCGCCGGCCGGGCGCGGACACATCAGGGATCCACTCCAGGGCCAGGTGAACGACGTGAAATCCATTCTCATCCCCGGACGCAACTGCTGGACGCGGACGGAAACGCATGACGCGGGCGTGCTGGTGGACGCCCGGGATTACTACCGAGAGCTGTATCGGGCCATCCGGAAGGCCCGCCGCTCCATCGTCATCACCGGTTGGCAGTTCGACAGCGACGTCACGTTGCTGCGCGGTGAGGACCTGGAAGAGGCGAACGGAGGCGAGGTCCGGCTGCTGCCGCTGTTGGACCAGATGTGCCGGGAGAACCCGGAGCTGCACGTCTACATCCTCGCCTGGGACTTCAGCATGCTGCTCGCCATGGAGCGCGAGTGGATGCAGAACGTGCTCTTCAACTGGACCACGAACGAGCGGCTGCGCTTCCGCTTCGATTCCTCCAGCCCGCTCTACGGAGCCCATCACCAGAAGCTCGTCGTCGTCGACGGCGTGATGGCCTTCACCGGCGGCATGGACGTGTGTGACTGCCGCTGGGACGACCGGGACCACCCCGCGCGCTCGAAGCTGCGCTGCGACTCCGGCCGCGACCCGCATGGGCCCTACCACGACGTGCAGACGGTGCTGACGGGCCCCGCGGTGAAGCCGCTCGCGGAGCTGTTCGAGGCGCGCTGGGCGCACTCGGGCGGTGGCGAGCTCCACCTGGAGCCCGTGAACCGCGACGACCTGACCTTCGAAGCGACGATGCCCGCGCCTCCGGGCCCGGTGGCCATCAGCCGCACCTTTGGAAAGACCATCCTGCCGCCGCAAGCGGAGGTGCAGGAGATCCGCGCGCTGTACGTGGACGCCATCGACGCGGCCGAACGCTTCATCTACATCGAGAACCAGTACTTCTCCTCGCGCGCCATCTACGACGCGCTCGTCAAGCGCATGCGCGCGGCCGGACGGCCCAGGCTCCAGGTGATGCTGGTGCTGCCCCGTCAGCCCGAAGCGCTGCGCGAGCAGATCGCCATGGGCGTGGCCCAGGTGCGCCTGCTGCGCGCGCTGCGCGAGGTGGCCTCCGAAACGGGCCACGGCTTCGCGGTGTACGGCTCGGCGGCGAAGGACGAGGACGGCTCGGATGTCTTCACGTACATCCACTCGAAGGTCCTGATCGTGGACGACACGTTCATGACCATCGGCTCCGCGAACACGACCAACCGCAGCCTGGGCCTGGATTCAGAGCTCAACCTGAGCTGGGAGGCGCAGGCGCCCGGGGACGCCGTGTCGAGCGCCATCCGCCGCGTGCGCGTGTCGCTGATGGCGGAGCAGGCGGGCCTGGCGGGCGTGGCCGCGCTGCGCCCGCTGGTGGCCGCGACGCACATGGTGGAGACGCTGGACCGGCTGGCCCACGACGGGCAGCACCGGCTGCGTCCACACCCGCTGGAGACGGTGTTCGACCAGAACCCCCTCTTCAAGCCGCTGGAGCCGGAGGAGTTCCTCATCGACCCGGAGGAGTCGGTGCTGGACGAGTCCCTCTTCGAGGCCCTGCACAAGGGCGACGACGGCCTCTTCGCCTCCGGCGTTCGCCTGCTGTCGCGGTGGCTCGTCGGCAAGTCGTGCGACACGGCCCGGCACAGCGCCATCCTGCCTTGCGCTTCCGTGCAGGAGGAGGGCGGGACGGCGGAGAGCTAGCGGCGGGCGAAGTCCACGCCCACGCCAGCGCCCACGCTCACGCCGCGCACCAGCGTGTCATCCGGCTGCGGGAAGTACAGCGTGGCGCCGGCGCCCCAGACGTACATGGCGGGCAGCACGCGCTGCCGGAACTCCGCCGCCACCGAGTAGCGGGGCTTGTCACCCAGGCCCACCACCACCACGCGCGCGATGCCGCGCGACTCGCCCCCCGGGCTGCTGATGCTCAGGGACAGGTCGCCGTCCGT
The DNA here is from genome assembly GCF_036245865.1 of Corallococcus caeni. Lineage (NCBI taxonomy): Bacteria > Pseudomonadati > Myxococcota > Myxococcia > Myxococcales > Myxococcaceae > Corallococcus > Corallococcus caeni. The sequence continues at coordinate 646,250 of NZ_BTTW01000002.1, forward strand.
GCGGCCGAAGGCGGAGTACTCCACGGCGCCGCTGGCCACCACCTCCGCGGAGTCCGGCCCGTCGCCGCGCGCCACGGACAGCTCCAGGTAGCCGGAGAAGTCCTGGGGCACGCGCTGGTCCGCCTGGGGCTCCTCGGAGAGGCCCACGGCGGAGAAGCGCGACAGCTCATAGCCCGCGCCGAAGTAGCCGAAGCGGAAGCCGCCGCCCTGCCGGCGCCCCTGCACGGTGACGCTGAGCTGCGTGCCCTTGAAGTTGCCCTCGAACGCGACGCCCAGCAGGGCGCCCACGTCCTGTGCGCCCTCGTTGAGCCGCGCGCCGCCGGCGACCAGGGCCCACGAGCGCAGCCGCTCGCCCTTGTACATGGCGAACTCGCCGCCCACCGACGCGAGCGTGGCCTCCGGCGTCACGCCGCCCGCCTCGCCGAAGTCGTGCGCCGCGGAGGCGCGCACCAGGTAGCGGTCGAAGTTCGCCTCGCTGTCGCTGACGATGCGGCCGATGTCCAGCAGCAACTCGCCGGAGAACACGCGCGCGGCGAGCACGTCGCTGGCCAAGAGTTGCACGCGCGCGGGCCCCGCGGTGAACGACACCGTGCCGCCCGCCGGGTGGTAGTTCGGGTTGAGCTGGTTGTCGTAGCGGTTCACCAGGTAGCCGCGCCCCAGCGACTCCTCCAGGAACGGCTGCACGCGCAGACCGAAGCGGCCGGACTCGTCGCCAATGCGCAGCAGGCGCACCACCTGGCCGTAGTCGCTGCGCTCGTCCCAGTCCTCGCGCCGCAGCCACGCGCCGTAGTCCTGGTCCTTCTGCTTCGGGTCGTTGTCCAGCAGCCGGAAGCGCAGCGGCGCACCCAGCATGAACGCGAAGTCCTCGCCGCCATCCACGCCCAGTGACGGGTACGCGTACCCGAAGAGGTCCTGCTCCCCACCGCGCGTCCCCGACGGGAAGCTCAGCGGCCCCACCTCCAGCAACGCCCGGAAGCCGATGCCCTCCGAGCTGCCCGGACTCCCCGAGGACTCCGGCGCGGACGCCTCCTCCCGCGGATCATTGGGGACCTCCTCGATGGTGGAGGACTGGGAGTGAAGCAGTGCGATCAGGGCCACGAAGGGAGCACCAGTCATTGGTGCTCACTCTAGTTGGCGGGGCGCGGGGTGGACAGACGAATACCCGGCGCGGCCCGCGTGCGGGCTTTACCGGGTATCCGCCCTCACGTGGGGCGCGAGGCTAATTGGTGGGGTCGGGCGTGGCGCCGGACTCGACCTTGGAGCTGTCGGTGCTGGAGTCGTCGGTGTCGCTGTTGAGGGCACCGGACTCGGTCTCGCCGCTCACGTCCTTCACGTCGCTCTTGCCGTCGGTGCTGGTGGATCCGGAGCCGCCGGTGCCGCCCTCGGTGCCCAGGTTGCCCTTCTCATTGGGGTCGCGGTTCTGGTTCACCGCGCCGGAGGGAGCCTGGGTGTCACCCAGGTCGGTGGGCGTGTTCTGCTGCACGTCCCACTTCTGGCCGTCCTGGGTCTTCACGGTCTCGTCGGCGGCGCCGGAGCCGCCGGTGGCCTCGCCTTCGTAGACGGTGGGCGCGTCCATGCGGTCGCGCTTCTCCAGGTCGCTGACGTTGCCCGTCTCACCGGGCAGCTCCTGGGAGGCGGAGTCCGAGGACGAGGAGTCCATGCTCCCGCTGCTGGTGTCCTGGGTGCTGCCCGCGCTGCCCGAGCCGCCGATGGCGCCTGCCTCCGGAGACGAGGCCTCACGCGCGCTGGAGGAGTGGCTGCAACCGTACAGCGACAGGGCGGCGATCGCCGCGAACAGAGGGAGCTTCATGGGAAATCTCCGTGTGTGTCGGGTTTGAAGTCGGCTTGAGGAAATCTGGTTGTCCTTCCGACAGAGACAAGGACACACACGAGCTCCTCCCAACCGGCACGCCCCTGAGCGGCCGGGAGAGCAGGCCCACGGCACCCTGACAGTGCGCGCGGGGCTCCTGCGCTTCCGCACAAGGCCCGTGCGCTTCATCCACTTCGAGTTGACTACGCCTGTAGTCAGGCGTACCTTGCTTTCTGACTACAGCTGTCGTCACGAAGGGCAGGGCGCATGAAGAAGCCGGTGGGAGAGCAGGAGCTGGCGGTGCTGCGGTACGTGGCCGAGCACGGGCCCGCGACCGTGGGCGAGGTGGCCGAGCGCTTTGGTGAGGCGCAGGGGCTGGCGCGCTCCACCATCCTGACGGTGATGGAGCGCCTGCGGCTCAAGGGGCACCTGACCCGGAGCAAGGTGGACGGGGTGTTCCAGTACGCCTCGCCGGTGGCGACGCAAGAGCTGCTGCGCGACGTCGTAGGGAACTTCGTGCAGCGCACGCTCAGCGGCTCGCTGTCGCCGTTCGTCACCTACCTGTCGGAGACGGAGGACGTGTCCGACGAAGAGCTGAAGCAGCTCCAGGACGTCGTGGCGCGCCTGCGCCAGAAGCGGAAGGAGTGAGCCCCATGACGCCTCTCGTGACCTCGCCGTGGTGGTCGTCGTGGTCGGAGTCGGTGTGGCGCGCCTCGTGGCAGGGGGCGCTGTGCGCGCTGGTCGTCTGGGGCGTGGCCCGGGCGCTGCCGCGCCTGCCCGCGGCCCTTCGCGCCGGCCTGTGGTGGCTGGTGGCGCTCAAGTTCGTGCTCACGCTGGGTTGGCCCAGGCCCATGCCGCTCGCGCTGCTGCCCGTGGAGTCCGCGACGGCGGCGCAATCCCAGACGTCCGGCGCGGGAGGCGCGCAATCCCAGACACCGGCCGTGATGATCACGATGCGCACGGCGTCCGACGCGCACGGTGGCGCCACGCGCATCCAGGTGTCCCGGCCCGTGCCATCGGAAGGCACGGCCCCGGCTCCCACCGCGGTGGCCTCGGAGGCTCCTTCGCACGGGGCGCGGCTCGCGGCGTTCGTCCGGGGCGCCGGCGAGTCGCTGCGCTCGCATCCGTGGACGGTGGGCCTGGCGTGGGCGCTGCTCGTCCTGTGGGGCGCGGGCGTGGTCTGGAAGGTGCGGGGGCACGTGCAGGCGTATCGCCAGGTGCGCGGCATGCGCGAGCGTGCGCGGCCCTTCCGTCACCCGGTGCTGGAGGAGGAGGCGGAGTTCCTCGCGAACGAAGCGGGCCTGCGCCGTCCGCCCACGCTGCTGGTGTCGGACGAGGTGGTGAGCCCGCTGGCCGCGGGGCTCGTGTCGCCGGTCATCGTGCTGCCCGCGAAGGCGGTGCGCGACCTGCCGGAGGACGCGCTGCGCATGGCGCTGGCGCACGAGGTGGCGCACCTGCGTCGCGGGGACCTGTGGCTGGGCTGGGTGCCGGCGCTGGCGGAGACGGTCCTCTTCTTCCACCCGCTCGCGCGCCAGGCGGCCCGTGAGTACGCGCTCGCCCGGGAAGAGGCGTGCGACGCGGAGGCGCTGCGCCTCACCGGCGCGGAGCCCGCGGACTACGGCGAATTGCTCATCGCCTTTGGCATCACCCGGCCCCCCGGCAGCGCAGCGGCGCTTGGGGCGTCGGCCCACCTTCACGCGCTGCACAGGAGGCTCCGCATGCTGGAACATGTCGACGTCGTCCCCACCCAACCCCGCCGGTGGCTGAAGGGTGCGCTGTTCGCCCTCGGCGCCGTGGTCCTGATGCCCTTCCAGGTCGTCGCCAAGGCGCCCGCGGAGAACGCCGCTCCCGCCGCGAAGGACGCGGCCCCCGCCCCCGTGAAGGTGGGCACCGTCCGGCAGCTGCCCCAGGACGCCGCGCCGGCCGCGAAGCCCACCGTGACGGAGCACACCGCGAAGGCGCCGGGAACGCCCGCGGACGCGCCGCCGCTGCCCGCGCTGTCCGCGCTGCCTCCTCCCACGCCGGGGCGGGCCACGGCGCTCACCACGCACGTCGCCGCGCCCCCCGCGCCCGCCGCTCCTGCCATGGGTGGCAAGCTGGCCCCGGTGCCGCCCGCTCCTCCGGTCCGTGGCGCGCTGGCCCCGCTGCCGCCCGTGCCTCCCGCGTCCCCGGCCGGTGGTGCGCTGCGCCCGCTGCCGCCCATGGCCCCCATGCTCGCCGCCGCGCCGCGTCCTCCGGCGCCTCCCGCACCTCCCGCGCCCATGGACATGGAGGACGACGACACCTTCGCGTACATCTCCGACGGCCGCACGATGATGGCCGGCTCCACGGACGACCTCTACATGGCGCGCACCTTCAAGCAGAAGGGCAAGGACCTGCTCTTCGTGCGCCGTGACGGCAAGCCCATGCTGATCCGCGACGCCAAGACGCTGGAGCAGGTGCGCAATCTGATGGAGGACGACCGCAAGCTGGGCGACGCGCAGGGCGCGCTCGGTGAGAAGCAGGCCGCGCTCGGTGAGAAGCAGGCCGCGCTGGGCCAGAAGCAGGCGGAGCTCGCCTATCCCATGTCGCAGATCGCCGCGAAGCACGCCGCCATCGCCGCCAAGCGCGCGGAGATCGCCATGGAGCGCGCCCGCCTCCACTCGCTCGGGGACAGCCCCGAGCGCGACCGCAAGGAGGCGGAGCTCGACAAGCGCGACGAGTCCTTCGACCAGGAGCTGGAGGGCCTGGACAAGGAGCAGGAGGCGCTCAGCCAGAAGATGGAGGCCCTGGGCGACGAGCAGGAGAAGCTGGGCGAGCAGCAGGGGAAGCTCGGCGAGGAGCAGGGGAAGCTGGGCGAGCAGCAGGCGGCCCGCGGCCGCGAGAACATGAAGAAGGTCATGGCCGTCATCGACGATGCCATCCGCAAGGGCCTGGCCGAGCCCCTGCCTACCTGAGGACGGAGGGCGCGGCCCCTCGGTGACGGCGCACGCGGGGGTTCCCTATACCGGGACCCGGTGTGAAGCCTGTCTCGGAGGTCGCCATGTCCGCCGCCGTCCCGCAGTCCACGTCACGCACCACCATCGACATCCTGGTGCGCCGGGTCCGTGAGGGCTCGAGCGCGTGGGTGAAGCTCGCCCTGAAGGAGCGCATCCGGCTCCTGGAGGACCTGCGCCACGCGTACGTCGCCATCGCGGAGCCCAGCGTACGCGCGGCCTGCGAGGCGAAGGGCATCGACCCCGGCGGTCCACTCGCGGGTGAGGAGTGGCTCGCCGGGCCCATGGTGGTGGTGCGCAACCTGCGCCTGCTGGCGGACGCGCTGAAGGACATCCAGGCGCACGGCGTGCCCGTCATCCCCAGGAAGCACCTGCGCACGCTGGAGGACGGCCGGCTCGCCGCACGGCTGTTCCCTCGCGACCGGCTGGAGGGAATGCTGCTGCCCGGCACCACGGGCGAGGTCTACTTCCAGCCCGGCGTCACCGCGGACAACCTGCGCGACCACCAGGCGTCCTTCTACAAGAAGCCCCACAAGGGCCGCGTCTGCGCGGTGCTGGGCGGCGGCAACGTCAACTCCATCCCGCCGCTGGACTGCCTCTACAAGCTCTTCGTCGAGGGCACCGTCTGCGTGCTCAAGATGAACCCCGTCAACGCGTACCTGGGCCCGTTCCTGGAGCAGGCCTTCGCGCCGCTCGTCGCGCGCGACGCGCTGGCCATCGTGTACGGCGGCGCGGAGGAGGGGGCGCAGCTGGTCCACCACGCCGCGGTGGACGAGGTGCACATCACCGGCAGCGACAAGACCCACGACGCGCTCGTGTGGGGTCCGCCCGGCCCGGAGTCCGACGAGCGCCGGCGCAAGAACGAACCGCTGCTCGCGAAGCATGTCTCCAGCGAGCTGGGCAACATCTCCCCCGTGGTGGTGGTGCCGGGGCCGTACTCGGACGGCGAGCTGCGCTTCCAGGCGGACGACATCGCCGGCATGGTGTCCAACAACGCGTCCTTCAACTGCAACGCGGCGAAGCTGCTGGTGCAGCCGAAGGACTGGCTCAAGCGCGGCGCGCTGGTGGACCGCATCCAGGCCAGCCTGGGGCAGGCGCCCGTGCGCCGCGCGTACTACCCGGGCGCGCAGGAGCGCTGGCACCAGTTCACGGACGCGCGCCCCAACCTGCGGCTCGTGGGCAACCCCGGCGAGGGCGACCTGGCCTACGCGCTGATTCCGGACGTGGACCCCGCCAGGACGGACGACCGCGTGTTCCGCCACGAGCCCTGGTGCACGGTGCTGTCGGAGACGGGCCTGCCGGGCTCCGACGAACCCGTGGCCTTCCTGGAGGCCGCGGTCGCGTTCCTCAACGAGAAGGTGTGGGGCACCCTCAACGTGATGCTCATCGTCCACCCGAAGACGATGCGGGACCCGAGGGTGCGCGCGGCGGTGGAGAAGGCGGTGCGGGACCTGCGCTACGGGACTGTCGCCATCAACACCTGGCCCGCCGCGGGCTACGCGCTGGGCAGCCTGCCCTGGGGCGGCCATCCGTCCGCGTCGCCCCGGGACATCCAGAGCGGGCAGGGCTGGGTGCACAACACGTCCATGCTGGAGTCCATCGAGAAGGCGGTCCTGCGCGCCCCCATCACGTCCCTGTTCCCGCCCCCGTGGGTGCCCGGTCACAAGGGGATGGCGACGCTGTCCCGCCGGCTGGTGGAATTCGAGCAGTCCCCGTCCTGGTGGAAGCTGCCCGGTGTCGCCCTGGCGGCGCTGCGCCGGTAGGGGCAGGCGGGGAGGCGGGGTTTCTGGAGGCTCGTGGTAGGTAGGGGGCCATGGCATCCAGGTACGCGCAAGAGGGTGGGCAGTTGCTCCAGCAGGGCCAGCCCGCGGAGGCGGTGAAGAGCTTCCAGAAGGGCCTCTCCATCGACCCGAAGGACGTGGACTGTCTGATGGGGCTGGTGCGCACCCACCTGAGCACCGGCGCCGCGAAGGACGCGGAAGGGGCCGTGACGCGGCTGTTGCAGGTGCAGCCGGACAACACGGAGGCGCAGGCCCACCTGGCCATGCTCAAGGCGCAGGCCGGCGACGCGGTGGCGCTGGTGACGCTCAAGGCGCTGGCCGCCGCGCCCACCGCCGGCTACTTCGAGCGCTTCAACCTGGGCACGCTGCTGGCCGAGCGCGGCGACCTGGAGGGCGCGAAGGCCGCCTTCGAGGCCGCGCAGGTGGTGGCGCCCCACAGCGCCTACCCGCACTTCGAGCTGGGCCGCATCGCGGTGCAGCGCAAGGACACGGCGGCGGCGGCCGAGCACTTCCAGCAGGCCACGGCGCTGGCGCCCCAGGAGGCCCTGCCGCACCTGATGCTGTCGCGCGCGCACGCGGCGAACGGCGCCGTCGGGCTGGCCATCGCGGCGGCCACGCGGGCCCTGGAGAACGCCCAGGGCCGCACGCGCGTGGCGGTGTTGCAGGACCTGCTGCGCCTCTACCTCCAGGCCAACAGCCAGGACGCGGCCCGCCGCACCATCCTGGAGCTGCGCGAGCTGGAGCCCACGCAGGTCCGCTACATCCACCTGCACGGCCTGGCCTGCATGCTGGCCGGGGAGCTGGCGGAGGCGAAGGCCCTCTTCGGCGAGGCCCTCCAGCGCGCCCCGAACCAGTGGGACATCCTCCACTCGCTGGCGCAGGCGCACGAGGCGCTGGGCGAGCGCGCGGAGGCCCGCAAGCACCTGGAGGCGGCCGTGGCGGCGGCGCCGCAGGAGCCCGGTCCCACCAACGACCTGGTGCGCCTGCTCATGGGCGACCAGGACCACGCGCGCGCCCGCGTGCTGCTGGAGCGCGTGCTGGAGGCGAACCCCCAGGACGCGCTCACGCACCTGAACCTGGCGCGCGCCACCCAGCCGTTCGACCGGGCGGAAGCCACCCGGCACGCCCGGCAGGCGCAGTCGCTGGGCGCGGACGTCGCCGTGAAGGACGAAGCGGCGCGGCTCCTCACCGAACTGAGCGGTTGACGCACCCCGTCTTCCCCCGCTCCAGGCCCGTGCCTACCTTCAGGCCCGGTCCAATCAGCGGGTAGCGGGGGCGGCGCATGCGCAAGGCGGAGCAGGCACTCATCGAGCAGCTGGAAGCGCGCTTCCGGGAGGTGACGCGGCTGCTCTACACCACGTCCATTCCCGCGTCGGTGCTGGACGCGGAGCTGCTGCCGATGATCGCCGAGGACGTCACCTTCACGGACCCCTGGCAGAAGGGCGGCGGCAAGGACACGTACCGCAAGGGCGCGGCGGGCTTCCACTGCATGTTCCGCTTCGACTTCGACATCTTCCAGCTCAACGTCCAGCTGGAGCCGGATGGGAAGAGCGGGCGGGCCATCGTGGACGGGGTGATGAACCTCAAGCAGTTCGCGTGGCTCTACACGTACCCGCTGCGCACGATTCTCGTCTACGACTTCACGCTCCAGCGCGGCGAGGGCGGCGGAGAGGTGCTGCCGCTCATCCACGCGCACGAGGAGATGTGGAGCTTCGGCGACATGATCGCCAACGTGCCCGGCGTGGGGATGCTCTACAACCGCTTCCGCGACGCCTTCAGCGTGGGCTTCCTGGCGGCGTCCGCGGTGTGCGGGCGCCTCAAGCGGGGATGAGCTTCTCCGCCTGGAGCTGACGCATCAGCGCGACCATGGCCTCCGTGCTGTCCAGGTGCATCTCCTGGAAGCCGAAGCGGCGGGCCTTGTTCACGTCGAAGAAGGCGTCGTTCTCCACGCCGAAGATGAAGTCGCCGAAGGCCCAGTTGGCCAGCTTCTTCAGGCCGTGCGGCTGGAGGCCGTGGCGCTGCGTGAGTGCCTCCCAGACGGGGAACTTGTCCTTCATCGCCTCCGTCAGGGAGAAGGGCTGCGGGTCCGCGCACGGGATGCCGAACGCGTCCGCGATGCGCGGGAAGACCTGGCTCCAGCGGAAGACGTCGCCGTTGGTGATGTTGAAGATTTCGCCCGCGCACGCCTCGTTGAGGGCGGACCACTCCATGGCCTTGGCCAGCACCGTGGCGTCCGTCACGTTGGCGAGGATGGAGTACGCGCGAGGCGTGGACGGGAAGCGCAGGGGCACGCGCAGCGTCTTGCACAGCGAGGCATAGACGCCGATGAGGTTGCCCAGGTTCATGGGGTTGCCCACGGCGAGCCCCATCATCATGTCGGGCCGCAGGGCGGTCCAGCTCCAGCGCCGGCCCTGGGACGCGTCGCGCAGGTAGTCCTCCTGGTCGTAGTAGAAGTTCGGCGGGAAGTGGCGCGGGTCGGTCTCCTTGGCGGGCGTCTTGTAGAGGCCGAACTGCGCGCCGTACGCCTTGCCGCCCTGGATGAAGGACACGTGGCGGAAGCCCGGCGCGTGCTTCTCCACCGCCTCCACGATGTTGCGCAAGAGCGACACGTTGATGCGCGTGAGGTCCGCGGGGTCTGGATGCTCCTGGTACGCGGCGAAGAAGACGTGCGTGACGTCGCGCAGCCACTCGGCCGCGCTGGCGAGCGAGTCCTGCGACTGGAGGTCCAGCGACTTCACCTCCGCGCGCGTGGCGAAGTCCGGAGCGCGGCGCGACACGGCCTTCACCTTCCAGTCCGGCCGCGTGTCCAGGTACGTGAGGAGGTTGCGGCCGATGATGCCGGTGGCGCCCAGCACCAGCGCCGTGTGCTTCGTCGTCATGGGAAAAGGCCCTTGAGGGGAAGGTGTCTGTCTTCAGCGGCCGAACAGCCCGCGCCGCTTCGCAGGCTGCGCCTGTCCGCCCAGCCGCGACAGACGCTGCCCCAGGATGCGGCTCATCTCCAGCGCGACGGCGGGGTTGGCCATCATCACGCCGCGGAAGTCCTCGCGGCCCACCGCGGCCAGCTCGCACGGCGTGGCGGTGACGGCGGTGGCGTTGCGTGGCTCGCCCGTGAGCAGGGCCAGCTCTCCGAAGAAGCCGCCCTGCTTCACCGTGGCCATCGTCTGCCGGGCGCCGTCCTTCATCGCCACCTCGCCGGAGATGACCACGTAGAACGTCTCGCCCGCGTCGCCCTGGCGGAACAGCTCCGTGCCCGCGGGCGTCTGGAGCAGCTCCGCGCCGCGCGCCACCGCCTCCAATTCGTCCTCACTCAGCGGCGCCAGGAAGTCCAGCTTGCGCAAGGTCTGCGCCAGCGACGACGCCAGGCCCTCGCCCAGCGGCGGCTCCGACGTGAGGAACTCCACCGCCTTCGCCACCTGGGAACGCCGCGCCACGAGGATGACGTTGTGCCCGGCCTTCAGCTGCGTGTTGCCCTCCGGCAGCGCGGTGTGGCCCTGCGGGTCCACCAGGGCGATGAAGATGCACTCGCGCGGGAAGCCCTCCATGCCGCGCACCTGCGCCACCGTCTGCCCCGCCACCCGGGCACGCACGGGGATGGCCAGCTCGAACAGCAGCGCGTCGCCGCTGCTGAGCGGCAGCGACCCGGACACCTGCGGGAAGTCGATGGCGGTGGTCATCTTGGAGACCACGACGTCCGCCTCGGCGACCAGCTCCTTCACGCCCGCCAGCCGGTACGCGTCGCGGTAGTTCGTGTCCAGCATGCGCACCATCAGGCGCGCGCTGGACACCGCGCGCACCAGCATGGTGAACGCCAGGTTCGCCGGATCGTGCGCCAGCACCGCCGCCGCCACGTCCGCCGTCCCGATGCCCGCCGCCTCCAGCACGCGCGGGTTGGTGGCGTCCCCGCACACCGTCACCACGCCCACCTCCTCGAAGAGGCGCGCGCAGATGCCGGCGTCGCGTTCAATCACCGTCACCGTGTGCTGCTCCGACACGAGCCGCGCCGCCAGCGCGCCGCCCACCCGTCCTCCCCCCGCGATGACGATCTTCATGACGCCTTGTGCTCCTTGCTGTCCTTGCCCGCGTGCCCGCCGTGCAACACCTTCTCCAGGTCCAACATCCGCGCGTCCAGGTGCGCCAGCATCTCCTCCGCTGTCGCCTCCGGAATCAGCCCGTTGCGCCGAGCGCCCTGCAACGCCGTGCGCTCCGCGTCGATGAGCCGCCTGCGCATGCTCAACAGGTCCTTCGCCCCTTCCGCCAGGTGCTGCTCGCTGATGCGCCGCAGCTCCCGCTCCGCCCGGGCGATGTTCACCTGGTACTCGCTGCGCAGGTGCTCATAGGCCGCGCGCGGCAGCAGGCCCTGCGTGTGCAGCGCGTCCAGTTCCACGTGCGCCGCGCGGCTGGCGATGAGCTTCCCGCGCTGCCCCGCCATCTCCAGCGCCACCGCGTCCTGCTGGAACAGCCCCAGCGCCTTGAGCGCGCTCGTGAGCATCAGCCCCTGGCCCACCATGGACACCAGCGTGACGCCGAACGCGATGGAGACGATCTGCTCGCGCGCGGGCGTGGACTCCGGGAGACCCAGCGCCAGGCCAATGGACAGCGCGCCCTTGATGTTGCCCACCAGGAACACGTGCTGCCAGCGCAGCGGGATGGTCTCCGCGGGCTTGAACAGGCGCAGCAGCAGGAAGGGCAGGTAGATGGCCACCGCGCGCCCCAGCACCACCGCCACCACCGCGATGCCCACGCCCGGCAGGTGCCCCTGGAGCGCCTCCGGCCGCGTGTCCAGGCCCACGGAGAGGAAGAGGAACGTGTTGACGCCGAAGGTGGCGTACTCCCAGAAGGAGTGGATGGCCACCTGGCTCTGCGGTGCCACCTCCCGCCGCAGCGTCACGCCCACCGCCAGCCCCGCCACCACCGCGGAGATGGCGCCCGACAGGTGCACCTCTTCCGCCAGCACGTAGGACGCCAGCGCCACCGCCGTCGTCACCATGATCTCCGCGAGCGGATCCTCCGCGCGCCGGATGATGAAGCCGCCCAGCAGGCCCAGCGCCAGACCCACCACCGCGCCGCCCACCGACGCGAGCAGCACGTGGCCGCCCAGCGAGCCCAGTGACGGCGCCGCCCCGCCCGCCACCACCGCCGCGATGGCCGTGTACGCCACCAGCGCGGTGCCGTCGTTGAAGAGGCTCTCACCCTGGATGATGCCGGCCAGGCGCCCTGGCACCGGCGCGCGGCGGAAGGCGTAGAGGATGGACACCGTGTCCGTCACCGCGAGGATGGAGCCCAGGAGCAGCGCGGGCCCCCACGCCAGGTGCAGCATCCAGTGCATCGCGGCGCCGGTGGCGCCAATGGCGAGCACCATCCCCAGCGTGGACAGCAGGCCAATGGGGACCGCGTTCGCGCGGATGCCATTGAGGTCCGCCATGATGCCGCCCTCGAAGAGCAGCAGCGGCAGACAGATGAGGAAGACCACCTGGGGGTTGAGCGGTGGCACGCCCGGCAGCAGGTGTGCGACGGAGATGAGCAGGCCACCAAGCACCAGCGCGACGTTGTACGGCACGCTGGCCCGCTTGGCGGCGATCGCGAGTGCGATGGCCGCCACCATCAGGCCGATGAGGATGGGCACTTCCAGCAGCACGGCGACTCCACTGGGTCCGGGGGAGGGCGCGAAGCTTTCCAGATTCGATCCGCGTGGTACAGCGGGACCCCAGATGAACTCCGGCTCGCTGGACACCCAGGTGCTCTCCGTCACGGCCCTGCGCAAGACCTACGGCGCCCACACGGCCGTGGACGGCATCTCCTTCGACGTGCGGCGCCGCGAAATCGTGGGGCTGCTGGGACCCAACGGCGCGGGCAAGAGCACCACCATCAACATGCTCCTGGGCGTGCTCCAGCCCACCTCCGGCACCATCGCCATCGAGGGCACCGACCTGGGCACCCACCGGGTCAAGGCGCTGTCGCGCACCAACTTCGCCGCCGTCTACTCGCCCCTGCCCGGCAACCTCACCGTGGCGCAGAACCTGCGTGTCTTTGGCCTCATCTACGGCGTGAAGGGGCTGTCCGCGCGCATCGAGGCGCTGCTGGAGGAGTACGACCTGAAGCGCTTCCGCGACACCAAGTGCGGCGTGCTGTCCTCCGGCGAGCAGACGCGCGTGTCGCTGGCCAAGGCCATGCTCAACGAGCCCCGCCTGCTGCTGCTGGACGAACCCACCGCGTCGCTGGACCCGGCCACCGCGGTGGACATCCGCACCCGCATCAAGGCCTTCGCCGCGAAGGGAAACAGCAGCGTGCTGTGGACGTCGCACAACATGTACGAGGTGGAGGCCGTCTGCGACCGCGTCCTCTTCCTCGCGCGCGGCCGGGTGCTGCTGGAGGGCGACCCCAAAACGCTGCCCCGCGAGCACGGCAAGGCCTCGCTGGAGGAGTTGTTCATCGCCGTGGCCAACGAGCCGCTGGCGCTGGAGAGGACCGAAGCGCCATGAACCTGAGCCACGTCGCCGGCATCGCGCTGCGCCAGTTCTATCTCTACAAGGGCAACTTCGCGCGCGTGGTGCCGCTGTTCGCGTGGGTGGCCATCGACATGGTGCTGTGGGGCTTCATGACCCGGTACCTCAACAGCGTCACGTCCGCCGGCTACAACTTCGTGCCGGCGCTCCTGGGCGCGGTGCTGCTCTGGGACTTCTTCGCGCGCGTGATGCAGGGCCTCACGACGGGCTTCTTCGAGGACGTCTGGTCGCGCAACTTCCTCAACGTCTTCGCCACGCCGCTCACGCTGACGGAGTACGTGAGCGGCCTGGTGGTGACGAGCGTCGCGACCAGCGCCATCGGCCTGTGCGTCATGCTGCTCCTGTCCACCACGGTGTTCGGGCTGTCCTTCGCCGCCTACGGCGCGATGTTCCTCCCCTTCGTGATGGTGCTGTTCCTCTTCGGCATCGCGCTGGGCATCCTCAGCAGCGCGCTGGTGCTGCGGCTGGGCCCCGCGTCGGAGTGGTTCGTCTGGCCCATCCCCAGCCTGCTGTCCCCGTTCGTGGGCGTCTTCTACCCGCTGTCCACGCTGCCGCAGTGGATGCAGTGGGTGGCGAAGGCGCTGCCCCCGTCCTACGTCTTCGAGGGCGTGCGCACGCTGGTGGCTGGCGGCGAGTTCTCCGGCGCCATGCTGGGCTGGGGCTTCGCGCTGGCGCTGCTGGACATCGTGCTGGCGGGCTGGGTCTTCCAGCGGGTCTACCGCTACGCGGTGCGCACGGGCCTGCTGGCCCGCTACAGCGCGGAGAGCGTGAGCTGATCAGCGCCGGACGCGCAGGAGCAGGTCCTTCCTCGGGCCGCACTCGCCCCGGCCGTCGCAGTTGCTGGTGGTGACGTACAGGTGGCCGTCGGGGCCCATCAGCACGTCGCGCAGGCGGCCCCAGGTGTCGCGCAGGTAGACCTCGTGCCGGGCCACGCGCCGGGGGTTCCGGGCATCGAACTCCACCCGGTGCAGGTGCCGGGACTTCAGCGTGCCCACCAGCAGCGAGCCCCTCCACTCCGGGATCGCGGTGCCCGTGTAGACGGCCGCGCCGCCCGGGGGCGCCGCGTCGTCGAAGGTGAGCGACGGGGTGATGCGCCCGCCCTGCGTCTCGCATGAATAGATGCCGGGCCAGCCCAGGTTGTCGCCCGCCTTCACCACGTTCACCTCGTCGTGGCCAAAGCGCATCGTCTCACCGCTGGGGCCGTGGTCGGTGAGGTACAGCGTGGTGGCGTCCTTCCAGTCAAAGCCTTGCGTGTTGCGCACACCCAGCAGGAACGCGGGCGAATTCGGAAAGGGATTGTCCCCGGGCACGGCGCCATCCGGCGTCAGGCGCAGCAGCTTGCCCGCGGGGCTGTTCACGTCCTGGGACAGGTCCGGGTCGCGGGAGTCCCCCGTGCCTACGTACAGCATGCCGTCCGGCCCGAAGCGCAGCCGCCCGCCGTCGTGGTACTTCGCGGACGGGATGCCCCCGAAGATGACGCGCTCGAAGGTCGCGCTCGTGCCGTCCGGCGACAGCGTCCAGCGCTCCACCCGGTTCTGAGCCTTCCCGTCCGATTGCGTGGTGACGTACAGGTAGAACTGGCGGTTCGTCGCGAAGTCCGGGTGCGCGGCGATGCCCAGCAGGCCGCCCTCGCCGTTCGCCGCCAGGGGCAGCGTGGCCACGGCCTCGGGTTGCAGCTTGCCGCCGCGGAGCAGTCGCACGCGGCCCGGCCGCTCGGTGATGAGCGCGTCTCCCTCCTGGCCTGGCAGGAAGGCGACGCCCCAGGGCACCTCCAGCCCTTCGGCCACCACGTCCACGGTGACGGGCACGCTGCCGTCCTGCCCCCAGCCGTCCTCCACCAGGATGCAGTCCTCGGGAGAGGCCGTCCCCTGCGCCTGGCTCCTGCGGCAGGCGGAGGCGGAGGCGGCGAGCACCACGAGGGCGGACAGCAGCAGGCGTCGGGAGCGCATGGCGGGAATCTAGCGTTGGTGGACGCCGCCCACCGACCTGGAAGGGGGGCAGGCGAGCGCATGCGGCACCCGAAGACGGTCCCGGGTGACGTTGTCCCGGCCACTGTCGTGGGCACCTTGCTCGGGCGGGTTCACCGGCAACCATTGCCCAGCGGGAGGCAGTTCCATGGCGCGCATCGCATTCATCGTGGCCAACGACTTCGAGGACTCCGAGTTCCAGGTCCCCTTCGACAAGCTCAAGCAGGCGGGCCATGAGCCCGTCGTCATCGGCGTGGAGGCAGGCAAGACGCTCAAGGGGAAGAAGGGCGCGGAGATCCGCACGGAGAAGGCGGTGAAGGAGCTGAAGGCCGCGGACTTCGCCGCGCTGGTGATTCCTGGCGGCTACTCGCCGGACCACCTGCGCATGGACATCGGCATGGTCGGCTTCGTGCGCGACTTCTTCAAGGCGGACAAGCCCATCGCCGCCGTGTGCCACGGGCCGTGGATGCTGGTGGAGGCGGACATCGCGGACGAGCGCACCGTCACGTCGTTCCCCTCCATCAAGACGGACCTCATCAACGCCGGCGCGCGCTGGGTGGACCGCCAGGTGGTGGAGGACGGCAACCTCATCACGTCCCGCAAGCCGGACGACCTGGACGCCTTCTGCGCCGCCGTGCTGCGCCAGCTGAAGGACGGCATCGCCCCGCGTCTGGAGTCCCCGCTGGCCCCGGAAGCCGCCGCGGACCGCGCACCGCCAGTGCACTGAGCCGCCAACAGGGCGGAACGTGGTCCAACAGGACCCAGGCCCCCGGGGTGCCACGCGCGCTCCGGGGGCTTGTACGCAGGGGCGGATGGAGCGGATTTCCCGCGCGCCTTCCCGCGGAGGGAGCCCCCTTTTCGGAGGGAAGTGTTGCCGAGCGAACCTGTCTGCCCTGACGACGCATGGCGCTGTCGGGTCCATGCGTCAGGTTTTCGCTGCTCTGGAATTGTTCCGTTGTCTTTGGGCCTCCGGTACAAGACACTCAGACATCTGTACGGGGTTTCGCCAACCCCAGGGGAGTCATTTATTCCCCGAATTTTACAGCTGAGTTGCGATTGTGCAGTGTCGCTGCTTATTATTCCGGCCGCAGCGACCCCCTGACGGACCGCGCCATCACTGACGGTCTCCGTGGACCCCCTCATGAATCCGGCCCCCCGACCCGTCATGTCCCAGCCCCGTCAGGTCGTCCGGGCGGTGCTGAACGAAGCCCTGGAGAGCAAGCTGGGAGGCGAGGTGGTGGTGAAGTCCGCCACGGTCTCCGGCCGCATCTTCGTGGTGGAGCGCAAGGTGGCGTGGACGGTGCTGACGGGCCCGGGTGCGCGCAGCTTCTCCACGGCGCTCATCGACGCGCGGCTGGTGAGCCGTGAGGACGTCGAGCAGGTGATGGCGGAGTGCCGCAAGAGCGGCGGCAACTTCTGCGAGACGCTGGTGGCGTGGGGCCTGGTGCCGCGCGACACGCTGCGCGACCTGCTGTGCCGGCACCTGGGCGCGCAGCTGGAGGCGCTCTTCGGGCTGACGGAGGCGCAGGCCCTCTTCGTCCCGCAGCCGCGCTCCTACTCCAGTCAGCTGACGTTCGAGCTGGCGGAGCTGAGCGCCGACGCCACGCAACCGCAGCCCGCCAGTTCGCAGTCGCAGTCCCCTTCGAGTCCCCCCGTCCTATTGGAAAGAGAAGTCATGGCGAACGTGAAGCAGGCGCTGGAAGAGGCGATGAAGATTGACGGTGCGTTCGCGGTTTGTCTGGCGGATGCGAACAGCGGCATGACGCTGGGCAGCCTGGGTGGGTCCTCGACGTTCAACGTCGAGGCGGCGGCCGCGGGCAACACGGAAGTGATGCGCGCCAAGATGAAGACGATGAAGGCCCTGGGCATCAAGGACCGCATCGAGGACATGCTCATCACCCTGGGCGAGCAGTACCACATCATCCGCCCGCTCGCGGCGCGCGAGGGCCTGTTCCTCTACATCGCGCTGAACCGCTCGAACGCGAACCTGGCGATGGCGCGCTTCCGGATGGCGGACGTGGAGAAGGCCATCCAGCTCTGAGGTTCCATCACCCCTGACGCCCCACGCCGCCCGTTTCCCTCCCCGGGGAAGCGGGCGGTGGCGTTTCAGCGCGTCAGTGGTCGCCCGCGCGCTTCTCTCCGGCTTCCACGCGCAGGGCCAGGCGGTTGCCGCGCGGGGGCAGCGGGCAGGTGGCGAAGCGGGTGAAGGCGCACGGCGGATTGTAGGCGCGGTTGAAGTCCAGCACGACGCGCCCGTCCTTGTCCGGCAGCGGCGCGGAGAGGAAGCGGCCGGCGCCGTAGGTCGCGTCGCGGTTCGTCTCGTCGCCGAAGATGACGAACAGCTCGTCCGAGCCCTCCTCCAGCACCGGCATCAGGCGGTGCTCCTTGCCCGCCACCGTGAAGACGAGCGTGCCCGCGGACTTCATCTCCTCCGACATGCCCAGCACCGTGGGCACGCTGAGCATGCGCGGCTTCTCGTCCGGCACCAGCCGGGCCTCCACCTTCCAGTCCGCGCTGGCCGGGTACAGCGGGATGCCGTGGAACTGCTTGCGCGCCGCGGCCTCCGAGTCCTTCACCCGCACGCCCAGCCGGTCCCCGCGACGGATGACCTGGAAGCTCACGCTCCCCAGCCGCAACACGTCCGGCGCGCCCTTCTCGTCTGTCTTCAGCGCGCCCCCCGTGAAGGGCTTGCCCTCCAGCGTGAAGGCCACGCCCGCCGCGGGCTGGAAGCGCACGGTGTCACCCTGGCGCACGAACGTGCCCGCCTGGGCGGGCACCGGCGCGGGCAGCGGCACCGCGCTGTCGGGTGCGGAGCCGGCCTGCTGCTCGCCCTCCTTCAACCACGTGAGCCCCACCAGCGTCAGCCAGCCGTCCGGCGACGTCAGGCGTTGCAGCCGCTCGGCCTGCCACGCCTGGGTGGCGGCGGCGACGTCCTCCGTGGGGGCCTTCTGCTGCTCGGCCTTCGCGGCGGGCTTCGGGAGGGGCTTCGCGGGCGGCGCGGCGTGCAGGGCCAGGGACAGGACCAGGGCGAGGGTGCTCATGCGGATGGGGCCTCGAAGCGCGGGAGGGAAGGGGCGCTGGGCCATTGTCTAACAAAGCCCGCCCCCCATTGCGCGCGGCGCTCCCGCCGTGCAAAGGCTTGGGAAACCTTCCGTGAACCTGGACCTCCACCCCGCGCCCCCCGCCAGTGCCCTGCGCAAGCTCGCGCTGGGGACGTGGCGCGCGCCCCGCGACCCCACCGCCTACGCGGCGCTGGACGTGCGCATGGAGGCGGCGCTCGCGTTCATGGCCACGCACCGCACGCGCACCGGCCGCCGGCTGACGGTGACGCACCTGGTGGCGAAGGCCGCGGCGGACGCGCTGCGCCGCTACCCGGAGGCCAACGTCGTGCTGCGCGGCCAGCGCCCGTGGCTGCGCGAGGACGTGGGCGTCTGCGTGCTGGTGGTGCAGCCGGCGAGCGGTGCGTCGCGCGTGGACCTCACCACCGCCACCGTGCACCGCGCGGACCAGAAGTCGCTGGAGGCCCTGGCGGACGCCATGGAGTCGCGCGTGTCGCGGGTCCGCGCGCGCGAGGACGTGGAGATTGAACGGGGCAAGCGCCGCTCGTCGCTCCTGCCCGGCTGGCTGATGGGCCCCGCGCTGCGGCTGCTGTCCTTCGTCTGGTACGGCCTGAACGTGGACCTGCGCCGGGTGGGCATGCCCTTCGACCCGTTCGGCTCCGTGGCGGTGACGAACCTGGGCTCGCTGGGGCTGGAGCGGGGCTTCGTCGCGATGGTGCCCTACACGCGCGTGCCGCTCTTGCTGGCGCCCGGGCTCGTGCGGGACGTGCCCGTGGTGGAGGACGGCGCGCTGGTGCCCGGCAAGGCCATGACGCTCACCTGCACCTGGGACGCGCGCCTCATCGACGTGGACCTGGCGGCCCGGGTGCTCCGGCACATCGGCGGCGCGCTGGAGGACCCCCGGGGGTGGGATGCACCGGAGGACGAAGCGCGGTAGAACGGGGGCGTCATCCGGAGGTCAACGCCATGTCCGTGGATCCCTACCGTCGCGTCGGCTCGTCCCGTCCCGTGGGGCGGGTGCTGGGCGGCCAGGACCGCTTCGAGAAGGAAGCCCTGGAAGGCCCCCCCGAGGGCCCCCTCGCCATGGACCGCCGCCAGCGCATGGCCGGCGGCCCGTTGCCGGTGAACGGCGAGAGCCCCTTCGCCGCACGGCTGCGCAAGCTGGCCGCGTCGAACCCGGACGGCAAGGAGGACTGAAGCCCTCCAGCGCCGGGTTGCTCAGACCTGTCCGGCGCCGCCGTCCACGAAGAGCTCCGCGCCGTTGACGAAGCTGCTGTCGTCCGAGGCGAGGAACAGCGCCGCCTTCGCCACCTCGTCCGGCTGTCCCATGCGGCCCAGCGGGATGAGGCTGGTGAGGTAGTCCTTGATCTGCTTCGCCCCCGCCGCGTCGGGCGCCAGCCCGTTGAGTCCCGGCGTGTCGATGGGGCCCGGGCTGAGCGTGTTCACCCGGATGCTCCGCCCCTTCAAGTCCGTCGCCCACGTGCGCGCGAACGAGCGGATGGCCGCCTTCGTCGCCGCGTAGACGCTGAAGGCCGCCGAGCCGTCCGAGCCCGCGGTGGAGCCCGTCAGGATGACGGAGCCGCCGTCCTTCAGCAGCGGCAGCGCCTTCTGCACCGTGAACAGCGTGCCCTTCACGTTGACGTTGAACGTCTGGTCGAAGTGCGCCTCCGTGATGGTGCCCAGCGCCGCGAACTCGCCCCCGCCCGCGTTGGCGAACACCACGTCGAGGTGCCCCGACTCCTCCTTCACCCGCGCGTAGAGCCCATCCAGGTCCGCCATTACGGACACGTCCCCGCGCACGCCCACCGCGCCGTGGCCAATCTCCTTCACCGCCCGGTCCACCTCCGCCTGCCGGCGGCCGGTGAGGAACACCTTCGCCCCCTCCTGCGCGAAGCGCTTCGCGGTCGCGAAGCCGATGCCCGTGGTTCCACCCGTGACGACCGCCACCTTCCCGTCGAGCCTGCCCATGGTCCTGCTCCTTGTTCCGGGGCGCATGCGGCCCCGTGAAGCGCCAGCCCACCTGCTCCCCGTGTCACCGAGGAGTTATGGACTTTGTGGTCCATATCTAAGAATGGTGGACCGAACGGTCAATAACTTTTAATTTCAGGGCATGGCTCGGCCTCGGACATTCGATGAAGCCCAGGTGCTGCGCGCGGTGCGCGACCAGTTCTGGAACAAGGGATACGCGGCGACCTCCATGGATGACCTGATGCAGGCCACGGGGTTGGGCAAGGGCAGCCTCTACGGCGCCTTTGGCGACAAGCATCAGCTCTTCTTGAAGGTGTTCGACGCGTACTGCGTGAGCTCCGTGGAGTCGGTGAAGAAGACGCTGGAGGGGCCGGACGCCGGAGCGCTGGAGCGGCTGCGCCAGTACCTGCTGGGGGTGGCCACCGCGTCCGCGGCGCCCGCGAACCGGCGCGGGTGCCTGCTGGGGCGCGGCACCTCGGAGCTGGCGGCGCAGGACGCTCGGGTGGCGGACCGGGCGCTGGAGACCTTCCAGGGCCTGGAGGCCGCGTTCGTGCGCTGCCTGGAGCAGGCGAAGGCGCAGGGGGACCTCGCGGCCCACGCGGAGCCCCGGAAGCTGGGCGCCATGCTGCTCGCGGTCATGCGGGGGCTGGAGGCCGTGGGCAAGGCGGGCATGGACGAGGCCTCCTTGCGCGGCATGGTGGAGACGGCGTTCGAAGGCCTGCCCGTCGCGCCGAAGCGCCGCCGTTAGGGCCGCCCCTCTTCCGGGGACCCCCGCCTTCGGGCTAGGCACGGGGGCCTGACCGCCGGTGCGGGCGGTCACTCAACGGGATTGGGGGCATTGATGCGGAAGGCACACGCGGTGGCGGCGTCCATGGCGGCGCTGATGCTGGGGCAGACGGGCTGTTATCGGACGAGCATCGTCACGAACCTGCGGCCGGAGCCCACGGTCCACCAGGACCGGCAGTGGTTCACGGTGGCGGGCCTGGTGCCCGTGTCCAGCCCTCCTGGCAGCGAGTGCAAGAACGGCGTCGCGTGGGCGCAGAGCCGGGCGACCGTCAGTGACTTCCTCATCCAGGCGGGCCTCGCGGTGGCGGGCGCGTTCATCGGGTCGGCGGTGTGTGCCGGCGGCAACCGGACCACCGAGGAGCAGGGCAACTGCGCCGCGATCGGCCTGCTGCTGCCCACGGTCCTGGTGGGTTCGCGCACCGTGGCCTACTCCTGCGTGTCGGAGTACCAGAACGTCAATCCAAGACAGGACCTGGGCCCGCGCCCGGAGGCGCCCGCACGTGTCCCGGACGACGCGAACACGCCGGAGGAGGGCGAGGTGCCGGTGCCTGGAGCGCCGACCCCGCCGCCGCTGCCGCCGCCCGGCGCGGTGCCGGAGACGAGCCCCGGCCTCTGAACCACGCCCGGACGCGGCGTGGAGTCCTTTTCCGCGCCGCGCCCGGGATGTCTGTCTATTCGCCGCGCTTCAGGCGCGCCCGCGCCGGGCCCTCCTTGGAGCGGTTGCGCTCCATCCGCTTGTGCTCCCGCTGCGCGGCGGCGTCCGTCTGGCGGTGCAGGAAGGCCTGTTCGCGCTGGAGCTTCTCGAAGCTCGCGCGCCGCTCCTGGGAGAGCGTGCCGTCCTCCACCGCCGCCCTCACCGCGCACCCCGGCTCGTTCTGGTGGCCGCAGTCGTTGAAGCGGCAGCCGGTGGCCAGCGCGAGGACGTCCGCGAAGGCGTGGGCCAGGCCCTCGTCATCGTCGCCCCACAGGCCCACCTCGCGCATGCCGGGCCCGTCGATGATGAGGCCGCCGTGCTCCAGCACGAACAGCTCGCGGTGCGTGGTGGTGTGCCGGCCCCTGTCGCCCTCCGCGCTCACGGGCTGGGTGGCGAGCCGCGCGGCGTCCAGCAGCCGGTTGGTGAGCGTGGACTTGCCCACGCCGGACGAGCCCAGCAGCGCGCCCGTCCTCCCGGCGGGAAGCCGCGCGCGCACGTCCTCCACGCCCAGGCCCGTGCGTGCGCTCACCGCGAGCACGTCCACGCCGGGGGCCAGCGCCTCCACCTCCAGGACGCGCTCGGCGGCGTCGTCCGCGAGGTCCGCCTTGGTCAGGAGCACGACGGGCGTGGCGCCGCTGTTCCAGGCCACGGTGAGGGAGCGCTCGATGCGGCGGGGGTTGAAGTTGCCGTCCAGCCCCACGACGAGGAACACCACGTCCACGTTGGCGGCGATGAGCTGCCCGTCGTGTTCGCTGCCCGCCTCGCGCCGCTTCAGGAGGCTGCGGCGGGGCAGCACGGCGTGCATCAGCGCCTCGCCGTCACCGGAGGCGGGCGGTTGCAGGAGGACCCAGTCGCCCACGGTGGGCAGGGCCTCCACGCCCTGGGCCTGATGGAGGAGGCGTCCGGCGGCGCGCGCGAGGAAGGCCGAACCGGCGGTCTGGACGGTGAGCAGTCCCCGCTGCTGGCGCACGACGCGCCCGGGGACGAGGGACGCGGAGGAAGACGACTGCGAAACGAAAGAAGACAGCGCGAGGTCGAGGTCGGGACCCCAGCCGAGGGTTTCAAGTGACACTTGGGGAACTCCGGGCAGAGCGATGCCAGGGCCGCGCGGAGGAGGACTCCGGGGCGCCGGGCGTGAAGGAAGCGGGGCTCGCGCTGCGACGGACGACGGTGCTGCGACCGGCTCAGCGGATGAGCGCCCGCGTGGCGGACAGGGCCGCGACGACGACAAGGGGCGGCATCACAGGACAGGCCTCCTCATGGTTCGGGGTCAGCGGCGGTCATCGCCGGACCGGACATCGGACGGGGACCCTAGCAATTCCTGTCGGCGGCTGGCCACCCCTTGAAGGGCCCGGGTGTTTTCCCTCTTGAACCTCACGCGACGTGAGGTTGTACCCATCGCATCCAGTCACGCGAAGGGCGGTGACTGGAAAGGGGTGAGGCATGCAGCACACGGAGCTGAAGGTAGGGGAGCTGGCCCGGCGCACGGGGCTGTCCATCCGCGCGCTGCACCACTACGACGAGATTGGCTTGCTCAAGCCCTCGGCGCACACGGCGTCGGGGCACCGGCTCTACACGGCGGCGGACATCGCCCGCCTGAGTCACATCCTGTCGCTCAAGCAGCTCGGGTTCTCGCTGGAGGAGATCTCCGAGATGCTGGGCCGGGCGGACTTCTCCGCCCTGCGCGTGGTGGAGCTGCGGCTCCAGCGGGCCCGGGAGCAGCTGGCGGAACAGCGTCAGCTCTGCGACCGCCTGGATTCCCTCGCACGACAGCTGCGCGCGGCGGAGCCCGTCTCCGCCGACGACTTCCTACAGACCATCGAGGCCATGACCATGTTCGAGAAGTACTACACCCCGGAGCAGTTGAAGGAGCTGGAGGCCCGTCGCCAGGCGATGGGGGACGACGCCATCCAACAGGTGGAGGCCGAGTGGCCCCGCCTCATCGCGAGCATGCGCGAGCAGATGGAGCAGGGCGCCGACCCCGCGTCCGAGCCGGTGCGCGCGCTGGCCACGCGCTGGCGCGAGCTGATCCGCGCCTTCACGGGCGGCAACCCCGGCATCGAGAAGTCACTCCAGACGCTGCACCAGCAGGAGCCGCAGGTGGCCCAGCGTCAGGGCCGCGACCCGAAGCTCATGGAGTACGTGGGCCGGGCGATGGCCTGTCTGGACGCGCCGAAGTAAAGCCAGACATGGCGGCGGCCGCCAGCGAAGGGCTGGCGGCCGTACCGTCATTCAAAGGCATCCACGCGGAAGGCTACTGGCCGCCGACGGTGCCGGCGGACGAACCATTGGAGCCGCTGGTGCCGGTGCCGCCCACGCCGCCGATGGTGCCGCCGGAGCCGCTGGTGCCGGTGCCGCCGACGCCACCCGTGCCGGTCGTGCCGCTGGTGCCGCCCGTACCGGTGCCGCCCGGGTTGATGACGGTCGAGCCGTTGCTCTCGGTACCGGGCGCGGTGGAGCCGGTGGTGCCGGTGTTGGAGCCACCGATGGTGCCGGTGCTCCCGGAACCACCGATGGTGCCGTTGCTCCCGGAGCCATTGATGGTGCTGCCGGTATTCGTGCCGGAGCCGCCGTAGGTGCCGGTGCTGGTTCTGGGCGAGGTGTCACCGGTGCCGTAGTTGCCGGTGCTCGTCCCCGTGGAGGGCACGGTGCTCCCGGTGCCGAAGGTGTCCGAGCTGGAGCCGGTGTTCGTGGGCGAGCCCGTGCCGATGCCGCTGGTCCCGGTGCCGCCCGTGCCGGAAGTGCTGCCGCCGGTGGTGCCGGTGCCGGTCGTGCCCGGAGTCGCGGTCGTGCCGGAGCCAGATCCGCCCGTGCCGGTGGCCGTGTTGCCCGTCTCCACGCCCGTGGAGTTGTTGGTGCCCGGGGTGTACGTGCCGCTGGAGCCGGCGGTGCCCGTCTGCCCGCTGTTGACCATCTCCGGAGAGCCGCCCGTGGAGCCGGGCGTCGTCCCGGGGCTCGATCCGTCGCCTACCTGCTGGGCGAACGCGCTGGTGGAGAGCAGGAAGCTGAAGGCCAGTGCCGCGGTGCCAATGGAGCGTCGCATGTGAAGAACCCTTTCATGCCGTTTGAGGCGTAAAGGTGTGTGCTTCAGGCGACACGGCAACCCGTCGAAAGAAGCCAGCACATGGCAGGCCGCCAGCTCGCAGGTCGTTCATGGGACAAAGCGCGCGGGGCAGGGCTTGCACGCATGTGCTCCCGATACCTCGGTGTGACTGCAACGAAGCACGAAGCCCGGAAGTCCCGTGTGCTGGGATCCAGGAGGGACGCCACGTGATGTTCAGGAAGCAGGCTTCCGTGTCGCGGTGAGCAGTCTTCGCTCCCGTTCTGTGCTGTCCTCCCGGTCCGGAAGGGAGCGCGCGTGAGCGGACGGGAGGTGCAGCTGGCGGCGGGCCGCAAGAGCGCGCGACAGACGCGAAGCGCGAGCGCACGCGCCTGGACGCTCACGCTCGTCATCGCCGCGAGCCTGGGCCTGCTCCTCTACGTCGCCACCACCAGCCTCCCGTACCTCATCGCCTCACCCGCTGGAGACGCGCACCTGGGCGCGCTCAATGACTGTCTGGCGCGACAGCTCGAGGGGGCCACTCGGCTGGGCTGGGCCGTGGCGCCGGATGCGTCGCGCGCGGCGGTGTTCGGGCCCCGCGTCGTCGCGGTCTGTGGCGAGGACGGGTCGCACTCGCGGCTGGAGGTCCCCGGTGCCACCGCGCTCACCTTCGACGGCGAGCGCCACCTGTGGGTCGCCACCGGAGGCCGCCTGCTGCGTGAACGGGACGGCGCGCTCCAGCCCGTGGGCGACATCGCGCCGCCGGAGTGGCTGATCGGCCACGCGGGCGGCGTCCTCGCGCTGGACGCCACTGGACAGCTCGTCTCAGTGGCACCGGACGGCAAGGTGCTGGGCCAGGCGCAGGTGCCGGGCCCCGGAGGGCGGCTGTCCGTCGGCCCCGGGGGCGTGCTGGCTGCGGTGGAGTGGGGCGGCGGCGTCATCGTCTACGACGCCCGCACCCTGGAACTCGTGCGAGCGGAGGCCCCCTGCACCGTGGAGTTCCTCTGGTGGCTGGACGGCGCGGATCAGGTCTTGCTGGCCTGTGGCGCGCCCGCTTCCCCGGACGCACCGGGGCCCACTTCGCTCCGCTTCAACGTTCGCACCGGCGCCCGTGAAGCCGTGCCCGCCAGCACGCGCGCGCCTGCCCGGAGGCTCTCGGGCCGGGCGCTGTATGTGCAGGGGTGTGATGGGTTCCCGTGCACGGCCTCGCCCCCCTGAAACTGTTATGGGGAGGTTCCGCTCCGGGAATCGCCGTCCTCGTCAGGGCTTTCGGGGTTGGTGGGACCCACGGTCAGGTAGGGCGTTGAGTGCCTGACACAAGGGGCCCTCCCACCCCGGCTTAACATTCGACAAACCCGCGAACTCATTGGACGTTCCTGGGATCGCGGGCCGGTTTCCCAGTACCAGCCGCAACGCATTCGCCGATCAGGGGTCTCACACGTGGACGACACCAAGGTTTCCAGCTCCTCCGCTCCCCGCAAGCGCGCCAACGGGCGCAAGACTGCAGGGACCGCAGCAAGTCAGGACGCTGGCCTGCCAGGGGGCCGCTCCTCCGCCAACGTGGCGGCCAACCGGCTGAGCAACGCCGCCGAGCCCGCGCCCACCCGCCGCGCTCCTGCTCGCGGACGCAACGGCAACAGCCGTCAGGCGGCGGATGACGGTCTGCGCCCCGGTGGCCCGCCTCCGCTCCAGCAGCTGCTGGCGGCGCTCCGGGCCGTGCAGGGCGGTGACTTCTCCGTGCGGCTGCCTTCGGGCGCGCAGGACGTGGTGATGGATGAGATCGCCCGCGCGTTCAACGCGGTGGTGACGCTCAACTCCACGCTCACCCACGAGATCGTCCGTGTGGAGCGCGTCGTCGGCCGCGAGGGCCGCATGGGCGAGCGCGTGACGCTCGGTGACGTGCGTGGCGACTGGGCCACCAGCGTCCAGTCCATCAACGCCCTCATCGGCGACCTGGTGCAGCCCACCACGGAAGTCGCCCGCGTGCTGGTGGCGGTGGCCGAAGGCGACCTCACCCAGAAGATGGCGCTGGAGATCGACGGCCAGCCCGTGAAGGGCGAGTTCCTCCGCATCGGCACCACCGTGAACGCGATGGTGGATCAGCTCAACAGCTTCGCCGCCGAAGTGACGCGCGTCGCGAAGGAGGTCGGCACCGAAGGCAAGCTGGGTGGCCAGGCCGACGTGAAGGGCGTGTCCGGCGTGTGGAAGGACCTCACGGACAACGTGAACGTCCTCGCCGGCAACCTCACCGCGCAGGTGCGAAACATCGCGGAGGTCACCACGGCGGTGGCCCGCGGTGACCTGTCCCGCAAGATCACGGTGGACGTGAAGGGCGAGGTCCTCGAACTGAAGAGCACCATCAACACGATGGTGGACCAGCTCAACAGCTTCGCCTCCGAAGTGACGCGCGTCGCGCGCGAAGTGGGTACGGAAGGAAAGCTGGGCGGTCAGGCCGCGGTGTCCGGCGTGTCCGGCACGTGGAAGGACCTCACGGACAACGTGAACTTCATGGCGTCCAACCTCACGACGCAGGTGCGCGGCATCGTGAAGGTGGTGACGGCGGTCGCCAACGGCGACCTCACCCAGAAGCTGATGGTGCCGTCGCAGGGTGAGATCGCCGCGCTGGGCGCCACGCTGAACAACATGACGGACACGCTCAACGTGTTCGCGCAGCAGGTGACCAGCGTCGCGCGCACGGTGGGCGTCGAGGGCAAGCTGGGCGCCCAGGCCCAGGTGCCCGGCGCCGCGGGGACGTGGAAGGACCTCACGGACAACGTGAACCTGATGGCGTCCAACCTCACCAGCCAGGTGCGCAACATCGCGGAGGTCTCCACCGCCGTCGCCAATGGCGACCTGTCGCGGAAGATCACCGTGGACGTGAAGGGCGAGGTGCTGGAGCTCAAGAGCACCATCAACACGATGGTGGACCAGCTCCGCGCGTTCGCCGCCGAAGTGACCCGCGTCGCGAAGGAAGTGGGTACGGACGGCAAGCTGGGTGGTCAGGCCGCGGTGCCCGGCGTCGGCGGCACGTGGAAGGACCTCACGGACAACGTGAACAGCATGGCGTCCAACCTCACCACCCAGGTGCGCAACATCGCCCTGGTGACGACGGCGGTGGCCACCGGTGACCTGTCCAAGAAGATCACCGTCGACGCGCGCGGCGAAATCCTGGAGCTGAAGAACACCATC
Source organism: Corallococcus caeni (assembly GCF_036245865.1). Lineage (NCBI taxonomy): Bacteria > Pseudomonadati > Myxococcota > Myxococcia > Myxococcales > Myxococcaceae > Corallococcus > Corallococcus caeni. Next base: position 674,022 of record NZ_BTTW01000002.1, read on the forward strand.
AACACGATGGTGGATCAGCTCAACAGCTTCGCCTCCGAAGTGACCCGCGTCGCGCGCGAGGTGGGTACGCACGGCAAGCTGGGCGGTCAGGCGGAAGTGAAGGGCGTGTCCGGTACGTGGAAGGACCTTACGGACAACGTGAACTTCATGGCGTCCAACCTCACCACGCAGGTGCGCGGCATCGCCAAGGTCGTGACCGCGGTCGCCAACGGCGACCTCACCCAGCGCCTGAAGATGGAGGCCAAGGGCGAGGTGGCGGAGCTCGCGGACACCATCAACGCGATGACCCAGACGCTCTCCATCTTCGCGCAGCAGGTGACGGACGTCGCGCGCACGGTGGGCGTGGAAGGCAAGCTGGGCGCCCAGGCCGTGGTGCCGGGCGTCGCGGGCACCTGGAAGGACCTCACGAACAACGTGAACCTCCTGGCGAACAACCTCACGGACCAGGTCCGTAACATCGCCGAGGTCACGACGGCGGTCGCGAAGGGCGACCTGTCCCGCAAGATCACGGTCGATGCGAAGGGCGAGGTGCTGGAGCTCAAGAGCACCATCAACACGATGGTGGACCAGCTCCGCGCGTTCGCCGCCGAAGTGACGCGCGTCGCGAAGGAAGTGGGCACGGACGGCAAGCTGGGCGGTCAGGCCGACGTGAAGGGCGTGTCCGGCGTGTGGAAGGACCTCACGGACAACGTGAACAGCATGGCCTTCAACCTCACCACCCAGGTGCGCGGCATCGTCAAGGTGGTGACGGCGGTGGCCGACGGCGACCTGTCCCAGAAGCTGGTGATGGAAGCCAAGGGTGAGATCGCCGCGCTCGCGGACACCATCAACGCGATGACCCAGACGCTGTCCGTCTTCGCGCAGCAGGTGACGGACGTCGCGCGCACGGTGGGCGTGGAGGGCAAGCTGGGCGCCCAGGCCGAAGTGCCGGGTGTGGCCGGTACGTGGAAGGACCTCACGAACAACGTGAACCTGCTGGCCAACAACCTCACGGCCCAGGTGCGAAACATCGCGGAGGTCACGACGGCTGTCGCGAACGGCGACCTGTCCAAGAAGATCACCGTCGACGCGAAGGGCGAGGTGCTGGAGCTCAAGAGCACCATCAACACGATGGTGGACCAGCTCCGCGCGTTCGCCGCCGAAGTGACGCGCGTCGCGAAGGAAGTCGGTACGGAAGGCAAGCTGGGCGGTCAGGCGGACGTGAAGGGCGTGTCCGGCGTGTGGAAGGACCTCACGGACAACGTGAACGTCCTCGCCGGCAACCTGACGGACCAGGTGCGCAACATCGCCAAGGTGACGACGGCGGTCGCGAACGGCGACCTGTCCCAGAAGATCACCGTGAGCGTGAAGGGCGAGGTGCTGGAGCTGAAGAACACCATCAACACGATGGTGGACCAGCTCCGCGCGTTCGCGTCCGAAGTCACGCGCGTCGGCAAGGAAGTGGGTACGGAGGGCAAGCTGGGCGGCCAGGCCGCGGTGCCCGGTGTCGCGGGCGTGTGGAAGGACCTCACGGACAACGTGAACGTCCTCGCCGCGAACCTCACGGACCAGGTGCGCAACATCGCCAAGGTGACCACGGCGGTGGCCTACGGCGACCTGTCGCAGAAGATCTCCGTGGAGGCGAAGGGCGAGATCCTGGAGCTCAAGAGCACCATCAACACGATGGTGGACCAGCTCCGCGCCTTCGCTTCCGAAGTGACCCGCGTCGCGAAGGAAGTGGGTACGGACGGCAAGCTGGGTGGTCAGGCCGCGGTGCCTGGCGTCGCCGGTACGTGGAAGGACCTCACGGACAACGTGAACAGCATGGCGTCCAACCTCACCAGCCAGGTGCGCAACATCGCGCTGGTGACGACGGCGGTCGCGAACGGCGACCTGTCCAAGAAGATCACCGTCGACGCGAAGGGCGAAATCCTGGAGCTGAAGAACACCATCAACACGATGGTGGACCAGCTCAACAGCTTCGCCTCCGAAGTGACCCGCGTGGCCCGAGAGGTGGGCGCGGAAGGAAAGCTGGGCGGTCAGGCGGAAGTGAAGGGCGTGTCCGGCACGTGGAAGGACCTCACGGACAACGTGAACTTCATGGCCCGCAACCTCACGACGCAGGTGCGCGGCATCGTGAAGGTGGTGACCGCGGTCGCCAACGGCGACCTCAAGCAGAAGCTGGTGGTGGACGCGAAGGGCGAAGTGGCCGCCCTGGCGGAGACCATCAACAACATGACCGACACGCTGGGCATCTTCGCGGAGCAGGTCTCCACGGTGGCCCGCGAGGTGGGCGTGGAAGGGAAGCTGGGCGGCCAGGCCCGCGTGCCCGGTGTGGCCGGCACGTGGAAGGACCTCACGGACAACGTGAACTTCATGGCGTCCAACCTCACCACCCAGGTGCGCGGCATCGTGCGCGTGGTGACGGCGGTGGCCAACGGCGACCTGACCCAGAAGCTCATCGTGGACGCGAAGGGCGAAGTGGCGGCGCTCGCGGACACCATCAACAACATGACCGACACGCTGGGCACCTTCGCGGAGCAGGTCTCCACGGTGGCCCGCGAGGTGGGTATCGAAGGAAAGCTGGGCGGCCAGGCCCGCGTGCCCGGTGCGCGCGGCACGTGGCGGCAGCTGACGGACAACGTGAACCAGCTGGCCGGTACGCTCACCAGCCAGCTGCGCGCCATCTCCGACGTGGCCACCGCCGTGACCAAGGGCGACCTGACCCGCAGCATCACGGTCGTCGCCGAAGGCGAGGTCGCGGCGCTGAAGGACAACATCAACCAGATGATCGTCAACCTGCGTGAAACGACGCAGAAGAACCAGGAGCAGGACTGGCTCAAGACGAACCTGGCGAAGTTCAGCGGCATGATGCAGGGCCAGAAGTCCCTGGACGCCGTCAGCCGCCTCATCATGAGCGAGCTGACCCCGCTGGTGTCCGCGCACCACGGCGCCTTCTTCCTCTCCGACCCCGAGGGCGGCATCCCGTCCCTCAAGCTCACCAGCACCTACGCGTACCGGGAGCGCAAGCACCTGGCGAACCGCTTCCGGCTGGGTGAGGGGCTCGTCGGCCAGTGCGCGCTGGAGAAGAAGACCATCCTCCTCACGCGCGTGCCGTCGGACTACATCACCATCTCCTCCGGCCTGGGCGAGTCCGCGCCGCTCAACATCATCGTCCTGCCCGTCCTCTTCGAGGGCGAGGTGAAGGCGGTCATCGAGCTGGCCTCGTTCCACCCGTTCAGCGCCATCCATCAAATCTTCCTGGATCAGCTGACGGAGAGCATCGGCGTGGTGCTCAACATGATCATGGCGAACATGCGCACGGAGACGCTGCTCTCCGAGTCGCAGCGCCTGACCCAGGAGCTCCAGAGCCAGTCGCGCGAGCTGACCCAGCAGCAGGACGAGCTCAAGCGCACCAACATCGAGCTGGAGGACAAGGCGAAGGAGCTGGCGGACCAGAACACCCGCGTGGAGGAGAAGAACCGCGAGGTGGAGCTGGCGCGCGTCAGCCTGGAGGAGAAGGCGGAGCAGCTCACCATCATCTCCAAGTACAAGAGCGAGTTCCTGGCCAACATGAGCCACGAGCTGCGCACGCCGCTCAACTCGCTGCTCATCCTGGCCAAGCTCCTGTCCGACAACAAGGACGGGAACCTGTCCAACAAGCAGGTCGAGTACGCCAACACCATCTACGCGTCCGGCGGGGACCTGCTCAGCCTCATCAACGAGATCCTCGACCTGTCCAAGGTGGAGGCGGGCAAGATGCAGGTGGAGCCCCGGGACATCGTCCTCACGGAGCTCAACCAGTTCATCGAGCGCAGCTTCCGCCCGGTGGCGGACCAGAAGGGCCTCACCTTCCAGGTGGAGGTGCTGGCCGGAACGCCGCGCCACGTGCGCACGGATCCGCAGCGGCTGCAGCAGGTGCTCAAGAACCTGCTCTCCAACGCCTTCAAGTTCACCGACGACGGCGGCGTGAAGCTCACCGTGCGCCTGGCGGACAAGGGCATGCGCTTCGACCACGAGGCGCTGCGCCGCTCGCGCCACGTGCTGGCCTTCGCCGTGAAGGACACCGGCATCGGCATCGCCAAGGACAAGCAGCGCATCATCTTCGAGGCGTTCCAGCAGGCGGACGGCTCCACCGCGCGCAAGTACGGCGGCACGGGCCTGGGCCTGTCCATCAGCCGTGAAATCGCCAAGCTGCTGGGCGGCGAAATCCGCCTGGAGAGCGAGCCGGGCAAGGGCAGCACCTTCACCCTCTACCTGCCCCCGGAGTACCAGGGCGCGGACGAGGACGGCGCGCAGGGCAGTGACTCGGCTGGCCGCGCGCTGGGGGCCCTGCCGGAATCGCACCTGCCCCCGGCCTCGTCCGGCACCGCCACGCCGCCGCCCCTCGCGCCGTCGCCCCTGGTGTCGGAGCCGCAGGCCCACGTGCTGGATGCCGCGTTGCCTCCGCAGGTGGAGGGCTCCCACACGCCCGTCGTGGTGGAGGACGACCGCGAGCTCATCCGCGAGGGTGACCGCACGCTGCTCATCATCGAGGACGACCTGAAGTTCGCCCGCATCATGGTGCAGATGGCGCGCGAGAAGGGCTTCAAGGCCCTGGTCGCCACGCGCGGCGACAGCGGCCTGTCCATGGCGCACGAGTACCAGCCGGACGCCATCACCCTGGACATCCAGCTGCCCGTGGTGGATGGCTGGAGCGTGCTGGACCGCCTCAAGCGCAACCCGCGCACGCGCCACATCCCCGTCCACATCATCAGCGTGATGGACAAGCACCTGGGCAACACCCAGGGCGCGTTCGGCTACCTCACCAAGCCCGTGAGCAAGGAGGGCCTGGAGCGCGTCTTCGGCCAGCTGTCGCGCTTCCTGGAGCGCCGGGAGCGCCGCCTGCTCGTCATTGAAGACGACGACGTGCAGCGCAGCAGCCTCACCCAGCTGCTCAGCGACGGCGGCGACGTCGTCGTCACCCCGGTGGCGTCCGGCGCGGAGGCCCTCCAGAAGCTGGAGGAGAACGAGTACGACTGCCTCGTCATCGACCTCCTGTTGCCCGACATGGACGGCATCAAGCTGGTGGAGGAGGTAAAGACGCAGCAGCGCTTCCGCGACCTGCCCATCGTCGTCTACACCGGCCGTGAATTGACGCCCAAGGACGAGGCCCGGCTGCGCCGCTACACCGGCAGCGTCATCCTGAAGAGCGGCGCGAAGAGCCCGGACCAGCTGCTCAGCGACACGGCGCTCTTCCTGCACCGCCTGGACGAGAACCTCCCGGCGCGCGCGCGCGCGGCCCTGGCGCAGCGCAACGACCAGGACGCTCCGCTGGCGGGCAAGAAGGTGCTCCTGGTGGATGACGACATGCGCAACATCTTCGCGCTCACCAGCGTGCTGGAAAATCACAGCATGCAGGTCGTCTTCGCGGAGAACGGGCGGGCCGCCATCGAGATGCTCGGCCAGCACCCCGACGTGGACGTCGTGCTGATGGACGTGATGATGCCGGAGATGGATGGCTATGAAACCATGCGTGCCATCCGCAAGGACGCCAAGTACGCCAGCCTGCCCATCATCGCCGTCACCGCGAAGGCGCTGAAGGACGACCGCGAGAAGTGCATGGCCGCCGGCGCGAGTGACTACCTGCCCAAGCCGGTGGACACCGACAAGCTGTTGGAATTGGTCCGGTTGTGGGTGAGTGCTTGATACTCAACGAGGACGATCCATCCTCCTGCCCCCTTTGCACTTCCGTCTGGAAGGGGGCAGCCCTAGCCTTGTCCGCCGTGTCTCGGGTCACCTGACCCACGCGCTCACCCACCGCGCACATGAACTCCACTGAGCACACTCCGGAACGTCCCCAGGAAGCCGCCGCCTCGCCGCGCGCGGCCATCCTGATGGTGGACGACCATCCGGCCAACCTGCTGGCGCTGGAAGCCATCCTCGAGCCGTTGGGCCAGGACCTGGTGAAGGCGACCAGCGGCGAGGAGGCGCTCAAGCAGCTGTTGCAGCGCGACTTCGCGGTCATCCTGATGGACGTGCAGATGCCGGGCCTGGACGGGTTCCAGACGGCGGCGCTCATCAAGCAGCGCGAGCGCACGCGCACCATCCCCATCATCTTCCTCACCGCGCTCAGCCGTGACGCGGCGCATGTCTTCAAGGGGTACGCGCACGGCGCGGTGGACTACCTGCTCAAGCCCTTCGACCCGGAAATCCTCCGCTCGAAGGTCAGCGTCTTCGTGGACCTGTTCCTCAAGGAGCAGCAGCTCCAGCGCCAGGCCACCCTGCTGCGCCAGCGCGACCGCGAGGCCCTGGAGCGCCAGAGCGCGCTGCGCTACCGCCGGCTCACGGAGGCCCTGCCGGAGCCCATGTGGGCGGCCCGTGCGGATGGGTCGCTGACGTACGCCAACCGGGCCTGGCGCGACTACACCGGCCACCAGGAAGGGTATGAGCTGTCGCTCTCCTCCTTCCTCCAGGACGTGCACCCGGCGGACCGCGAGCGGATGCGCACGGTGTGGGCGGACGCGGTGGTGCAGCTGCAGAACAGCACGGAGGAGTTCCGGCTGCGGCGCAAGGACGGCGTCTACCGCTGGCACCTGGCGCGCGCGGTGCCGGAGCACGACGAGCACGGGGCGCTGGTGGGCTGGCTGGCCATCGCCACGGACATCGACGACAAGCGGCGCGCCGAGGAGGCGCTGGCGCGCTTCAAGACGACGCTGGACGCCACGCTGGACTGCGTCCTGATGTTCACCCCGGACACGCTCACGCTCGCGTACGCGAACGCGGGCGCGGCCAAGCAGCTGTCCGCCACGGTGGAGGAGCTGGTGGGCCTGTCGGTGCTGGAGGTGGAGAGCGCCTTCGACGAGACGGGCTTCCGCAAGCTGCTGGCGCCGCTCATGTCCGGCACGCTGCCGTCGCAGACGTACTCCACCAACCACCGCCGCCGCGACGGCACGGAGGTGCCGGTGGAGGTGGTGCTCCAGTACGTGGCGGAAGGCGAGGGCTCCGGCCGCTTCATCTCCGTGGCGCGCGACATCACGGAGCGTCAGCGCGCGGAGACGGCGCTGCGGCTGGCGAGCGAGGCGAAGGACGCGTTCCTCGCCGCCGCGAGCCACGAGCTGCGCACGCCGCTGGCCGCGGCGAAGGGCCACGCGCACCTGGCGCTGCTCAAGCTGGGCGGCCAGACGGAGGCGGGCCCCGGCAAGTCGCTGCAGATCATCAACCGGCAGATCGACCGCATGGCGAAGCTGGTGGAGGACCTGCTGGACATCAGCCGCCTGCAGGCGGGCCGGCTGTCGCTGGAGCTGGAGCCGTTTGATTTGTCGCAGCTGGTGCTGGAGACGCGGGACCGCATGGCGGTGCTGTCGCAGACGCACGAGCTGAAGGTGGAGGTCCCCGAGCGGCTGGAGGGCACGTGGGACCGCGGGCGGTTGGACCAGGTGCTGACGAACCTGCTGTCCAACGCCATCCGCTACTCGCCGGAGGGCGGCCAGGTGCTGGTGCGCCTGGTGGCGGAGGGCGACAGCGGCGTGCACCTGTCCGTGAAGGACCAGGGCGTGGGCATCCCCAGCGAGAAGCAGCGCATCATCTTCGAGCGCTTCGGCCGCGCGCACGGCAGCAAGTACGGCGGGCTGGGGCTGGGGCTCACCATCAGCCAGGGCATCGTGGAGCAGCACGGCGGCCGCATCTGGGCCGAGTCCACGGGCACCGCCGGCCAGGGCTCCACCTTCAACGTCTGGCTGCCGCGGCGCACCGAGGCCCAGGCGGCGACGCCGACGGAAATCTCGCGCACCCCGAGCTGAACGTGCGCGTCGGGTGGGGACGCGGCCTGCGTCCCCCCGGGACGCCGCGCGCGGGGTGAGGCGGCAGGGGCCAGGGGGAAGGGGCGTTGGTATGGGCCGTGCTCTGCCTGGGGCCATGCCCTCGTCCTCGCGCCCCAACATCCTCATCCTCACGGTCGACCAGCTCCAGTTCCCCCGCTTCGCCTATGGGCCGGAGGGCGGCTTCCTGCCCGCCATCAAGGACATCCTGGGCTTCGTGGAGGAGGGCGGGGAGGACAACCCGTTCCGGAAGTTCTTCCCCGGCTTCGAGGCGCTGCGGAAGAACGCGGCGGTGTTCCGCAACCACACCATCGCGGCGTCGGCGTGCACGCCCAGCCGCGCGGTCATCTACACGGGGCAGTACGGCACGCGCACGGGCGTCACGCAGACGGACGGCCTGTTCAAGAGCGGCGACGCGGCGGCCTTCCCGTGGCTGTCGGCGCAGGGGATTCCGACGCTGGGGCACTGGTTCCAGAAGGCGGGCTACCACACGCACTACTTCGGCAAGTGGCACGTGAGCAATCCGCCGGACCACTCGTTGAAGCAGTACGGCTTCGACGACTGGGAGCTGTCGTATCCGGAGCCGCACGGGGCCTCCATCAACAACCTGGGCGCGTTCCGCGACGAGGGCTTCGCGGACCTGACGTGCGGCTTCCTGAGGCGGATGGCGCTGGGTGAGCCGTACAACCGGGCGCTCGGGGAGCAGTCCTACGCGGCGCCCCGGGCCGCCGCGCCGAGTGATGAGGCTCAGCCGTGGCTGGCGGTGGCGTCGTTCACCAACCCGCACGACATCGCGACGTATCCCATCCTGCCGCGGCAGTTGGATCCGAACGGGCCCAAGGTGGGGCCGCTGACGGTGCCGGCGCAGGGGGCGCGGTCGGTGACGCCCACGGCGGGGACGTTCACGGTGCCGCTGAACCCGCTGGGGTTCCCGCAGGACAACGCGGGCGTGCCGACGAACCTGCGCGACACGCTGAAGAACAAGCCGGACTGCCAGCGGGACTACGCGTACAAGATGGGGCTCGCGCTGTCGTCGAAGACGGGGCTGACGCTGCACCAGGCGAACGAGAACATCGACCCGGTGACGGTGACGTTGAACTCGGGCATCCCGTTCCAGCTGACGCACGACCCGGACAAGGCGGCGGAGCGCTTCCAGCAGTACTACGCGTGGCTCATCCACCTGGTGGACGGGCACATCGCGCGGGTGCTGCGGACGCTGGACGAGACGGGGCTGCGGGAGAACACGATGGTGGTGTTCCTCTCCGACCACGGCGAGTACGGCGCGGCGCACGGCTACCTGATGGAGAAGTGGCACGCGTCCTACCAGGAGGCGCTGCACGTGCCGCTGGTGGTGCAGTTCCCGCAGGAGCAGGCGACGCGGTACATCGACGCGCTGACGAGCCACGCGGACATCGTGCCCACGGTGCTGGGGTTGGCGGGAATCAGCCGGGAGGAGCAGGCGGCGATCCGCACGGACCTGCGGCTGCACCGTCCGGTGCCGCCGTTCGTGGGCGCGGACCTGAGCCCGCTGGCGAGGGGCGAGGCGACCACGGTGCTGGAGCCCAACGGCACGCCGCGCGAGGGCGTGCTCTTCGTGACGGACGACGAAATCACGGAGCCCCTGCCGCGCACGGGAGACCCGCACCAGGTGCACGACGACGCGCTGTTCGCCGTCTACACGCGCGCGGTGGCGCGGCTGCGCGAGCAGGGCAAGGTGCCCGGCTTGAAGCAGGGCGCGGTGTGCCAGCCCAACCACGTCCGCTGCGTGCGCACGCCCCGCTGGAAGCTGGCGAGGACGTTCGACCCGTCCGGGGAGCACGCGGACCAGTGGGAGCTGTATGACCTGGAGACGGATCCGCTGGAGATGGACAACCTGCTCGTCTTCGACCAGCCGTTCCCGACGCTGATTGAGTCCCTGCCGCGAGGGCTGTCGCGCGTGGAGGTGGAGGAGGCCGCGCGAGCGACGCATGCGCTGCTGGAGCGGTACGAGGTGGAGAAGCTGTCGCCGTGGCCGCAGGGTTAGAGGAACCGGCGGAGCCACCGGTTCGTGTCGCGCCTGTCGAGGGGTAGGTCCTCCCCTTCGTACTGGAAGAGGAAGGGCTCCATCAGGCGGGCCAGTGCGCGGTACTGTGGGGGAATGGCCTTCGCCTGCGTGTCGATAGGGTCTGGCCATTCATCCAGGGTGACGAGGACGCGGTCACCGTCCATGGGGAGCACAGAGACCTTCGGGAAGGGGAGCGCGTTCCGGAGCGCGTCGATGCCGCCCATCTGTCCCAGTAAGGGCTGGCCCAGGAACGTGAGCCAGGCGGGGCTGAGGGCTTGGGTTCCGAGGATGGAGCCGAAGTCCTCGATGTTGTGAAGGTCCATGCCCGGGTATCGGAGGAGGAGGGCTTCGATCAGCTCTCCTCTGGAGGCGCTCCAGTGGCTTCCCGGAGAAATGATGGCGAAGCTGGCGTAGCCGAAGCTGAAGGGCAGATCTTCAGCCAGCTCCAGTGCCAGGACGCGAAACGAGGCGGCTCCGTTCTCCTGGAGGAGTTCGGTGGGAAACGTGAATGATACCGAGACGAAGGGCGCCTTGCCGAAGGGATTGTCGCTGGACCAGCCTTCGTATTCGAAGATGTAGCCGCTGGAGACCTCTCCTCCTCCTGGGCTTTCCATCAGCAGCGCACTGCCGCTGTAGTCCGAGGGGCGCTCGATCATCTGCTGGCGAGCGACCTCCCAGCCTCTGTCGTCGAGTTCCAGGATGTCGCCATCGTCCGCTCCGTACCAACCCAGCGAGCCAGGGGGAATGGTCTGACGATAGCGCTGCAACGCACGCCACACCTTCAGCGCGACCTCCTTGTGCTCACGCTGGATGAAGAAGCGGAGGACGACGCCATCGCGGGCTGTGGGAACGGGGGGCTCGCCTCTCGACCACAGGCGGATGACTGGGTAGTCCTTTGTCATGGCGTCACCTCTCGATTCCTCTGCGGGGCGAAACGAGCAGGGCCTGTCCCCCCAGCGCGTCCTGATAGAGGGTTTTCTGAGACATGTCTTCGTAGGGGCTGCCCCGGCCGTAACGCGTCCAGTGCGGGAGATTGCTATCAGGGCAGGGGAACTTGAAGTCGAGGGTGAGCGCAGCCTTCAACAGGTTGCGGTCGCCGTGAAGCACGAGGTCCGGCTTGAGGGTGCCCCGAAGTTCCTCGGTGCAGCCTTCGGCGATGAGTCGTGCTTCCTCCTTCCGGCTGACTGTCTCCACCATCCGGGCGTTCGGGTAGTAGCGGTAGCGCTGCTCGATGCTGAAGGGCGCGGGCCACAGCTCCTTCAGCACCTGCTCCGCGCATGCCAGGGCGAGCACGTGCTTCCGCTTACCGAGTTGCATGGCCCGGGTGACGGGCTTGCCGCAGCGGTCCGTCTCCACCACCTCGGCGCACTCCTGCCGCGTCGGGGCCGGTCCTGGAAGTAGCGCGCGTTTCCCACCTGCTCGGCCTGCACGGCACACGCGGCGAGCTGCTTCTCGAGCTCATCCGCATCGTGGTTCTCCTGCATCAACGCGAGCACGGCCGGTGGAATGGCCCGGAGCAGGGGAGACACCATGGCCCGGGTCGCAGCCCGCGCGGATGCCTGCTCCGCGACGTAGGCCGCGTGCCGTGCCTTCCCGGCCGTCTCCGTATCCACGAAGCCCAGTTCCCCGTGCCGCGAGTGCCTTGAACCGCCTGCACACGCCGTCAGCAGGGCACAGGCCACCCAGAGGCTCGTCACGGAACGCACGCTCCGGACTCTATCCGGCGTCACGCCGAATCAAGCGACCCGTGAGAACCACTCCCCCGTGGAGAACTGGGCCTCCAGCACCGCCGCCAGGTGCGCATCCTCCAGCAGTACCCCCACTTCGATGTTCCGCGTCTGTCCCCGGTCAGTGAAGTTCGCGGACGTCACGAAGACCCACCGCTCATCCACCACGACGCACTTCGCATGCAGGCTGGCGAAGACGCCCTTCTCAGGGGAGAAGCCGTGGCACTCCGGGAACGGTGGACCGAAGGGCCAGTGCTCCTGCAGGAATGACGACGCTACCGATGCGCTGGCATAGAGCCGGCAGCCTACGCCCCGCTTGAGGGCTTCATGCAGCGGCCGCAGGACGTCCGCCGCGTGGTCGAACGCGAACCCGGCCACCAGCACCGTGCTCGTGGCCTTATGGAACAGGTCCGCCAGCACCACCGCCGTGTCACGGGCGCCGCTCCAGCGGGTCTCCGGCCCCGTCCAGACCAGCTCTGGCCGCCGGGCACTCGCACGCCGTTCCACGAGCAGTGTGTCTAGCAACACGAGCGTTCCGTCCCGTCCCAGCGCGTTCAACGACTCGGCCTCGCCCGCCAGCGGTTCCAGCCCCTCCCCGCGGAGCGCCAGCCGCGACAACGGAAACCCGAGCCGCCGTGCGGCGACCCCGGTCCGCAGCCGCTCCAGGTCCAATGTCGCCACGCCGCTCAGGTCCACGGCGTCTTCAGGAAGGCGACGTCCTCGTGGCCCAGAGTGGGCACGACGAGCGCGCGGTCGAGGTACTGGTTGAAGCGCTCGCAGGAGCACTCCGGAAGGAAGAGGCAGCCGTGGCACGCGGCGCCCTCCAGGTCGCGGTCGTCGCGGCCGGTCGGCTCGTGGTGCGCGCACACGGGGTCGTTGGAGCAGAGCCGCGCGTCCTCCATCGCGCGGGTGAGGTGACGGCCCAACCGCCGCCCCTCCTCCACCAGTCCGCCCAGCGTGCCCTCCGCGCCCGTGGTGCCCGTCATCAACAGGATGCCTGCCATGGGGACCGCATCGCTGTGAGGTGCGCAGTACAGACGCTCGCGGATGGAACTCGCGGGGTAGCCACACTCCAGCGCCACCTCGGTCATCAAGAGGTGCGCCAGCGAATGCAGCAGGTAGAGCCGCACTCCTGGAAAGGGGAGCTTCGACCCGGAGCCCTGCTTCCAACGCTCCCACCCGGTCTTGAGCACCTCCTCACGTCGTCGCACCGGGGTGGACGTCTCCCACGCATGCACCTGCTGCTCGTCGAGCACCAACAGCATGCCCTCGCCCTGCATCTCGGTGACTGGCACCCAGTCCCGGTGCAGCGACATTGGCGCGAGCGCCACGTCCAGGTCGTAGCGCCCCTGGAGGTCCTTCGACAGCGGCTCCAGCCGGGTGAAGCCGACCTGGGCCTGCACCTCCCGCAGCCGCCGCGCCAGCACCACGCGTTCGACCAGCGACGGCAACCCTTGAGGCTGGGCGATGCGTCGTGCCCAGAAGACCTCCGTGCGGTCCCGGGGCATCTCGCCCGGCTTCTCTTGCGGCTGCGCTAGGAACTGGAGCCACTCAGCGGTGCGGATTTCAGGGACGGCTTCGGGCGTGTGCTCGCGCTCCGCCGCGATGGCCGCCAGCACCTCCGCATTGGACGCGGGGCCCAGCGCTGCCTGGACCTGGGGAATGGTCCGGAATGCAGGGAGGCTCTCCTCGGTGGCGGCCTGGAGGATGCTCCACGCGGACTGCACCTTTCGCCGGAGCGACTCCGGTTCGGGGATGGTGATGGCGCTGGTGGTCTGCGCGAAGTAGCCGTTGCTGGCGGTGCGGACCAGCAGCCGCTGCTTCTCGTCGCAGCGCTCCCGGGCCTCCAGGCCCAACCAGGGCCGTTCCCCGTCGCAGCGGTCCTGCTGCTCCTTGTGCGTCATGTCGATGAGGCGCCTGCGCTTGCCGCACGTCGAGCACGCGACCTCGATGTCGCTGAAGTCACCGCTCACGCCCTCCTCCAGCTTGAGCTGCGGGGCGTCGCAGGGCTTGCGCTCGTGCATCCACCAGGACCAGTCAATGTCCGACAGGTGGCCCCGGGGACAAGCCGCGACGAAGCGCACCGGCACACAACGCTCCGGCTTCGCCTCCACGCCCGAGCAGCGGTGGCGGTACTCCTGGTTCACCCGCTCCAGGCTGTTGGCCTTCACGAGCGCGCGGCAGCGAGGGTTCTGGCAGACGAACCAGCGCGGAAACTCGTACACCTGGATGCCGCAGGACTCCGTCGGCTCCCGTTCGTCGCCGGCGGGCGGCTTGCGGAAGGGGGCCTCCTTGCTGAGGGGCCACTTGTTGCGGTGGTAGAGCGGTTCAACGATCTCCAGCAGCCGCGGCTCGTTGACCACCTCGCCCTGGCCCTTGAGCCGCCAGAAGTCCAGGCCGCCCACGAGGACGGCGTCGTTCAAGAGGTCCAGCATGCTGCCCGGGCCGAAGGTGGAGACCACCTGGCTCTGGCGCACGCGTCCATCGGGAGGCCGCGTCGAGCGGGCCCTCGTCCACTTCCTACGGTTCGTCATGCGCCACCTCCTCCGCTGCTGCCTTCGGGGCGCGGTAGCCGCCCAGGGGTTGACGTGAAATCCACAGGTGCACGGAGGACTCCACGTCGCGCATGGACGTGGGCGCCTCGAACTTGAGCTCGTCCTGGGTGAGGTTGTCGGTCGAGTCCAGGAAGCCGCGCAGCAGGGGCTTGAGTCCTTTTCCCTCCGGGTCGTAGGGCGAGTACGCGCGTTGGGCGGCGTCCTTCTTGGCCTGCTCGATGATGTTCCGCCAGGAGTCGAGCAGGCTCCTTGCCCGCTGCATCACGATGCGGCTGGCTCGCTCCGACTCCTCCTTGGGCAATCCGCGCCCGGCGCGTCTGGCCAGCACTTCGAGCGACTCCTCCAGGGCGTCCCGGTGCGCCTGGAGCGACTTCCACTCCAGGGGCGCGGTCATGGCGGTGTCGAGCAGCCGGCCCAGCGCCACGACGACGCCGGCCAGGCCCCGGTCGAGCGCGGGCGCGGAGAAGGGCGTCACCGAGGTGGCTTCGACGAAGCGGTAGAAAGACTCGTGGTACGTCCCGAAGCGTTCGTAGTGGCTGCGGTCGCGCGGCTTGGCGGCGTTGAGGCACGTCACCACGAGGCCGGGCTTGTTCACGTTGCGGCCCACGCGGCTGGACGCCTGGATGTACTCGCTGGTCGTCTTGGGTTGGCCCGCCACGACCATGAGCCCCAGCCGGTCAATGTCCACGCCGACGGAGATCATGTTGCTGGCGAGCACGACATCAATGCTCTGGGGCTGGCCGTGCGTGAGCTCCAGGCGGTTCTTCGCGGCCTTGATGTCGGCGGTCTTCTCACGGCTGGTCAGCTCGATGGGCTCGCCGCGGATGGTCCGCCCCTGGTACCAGGGGTGCTCGGCCTCGCTGTCGAAGTCCTCGGGCCGGCGCCGGACGCGGTCCATCACCAGCCGGCGCACCTCGTCCTCGACGAGCCGGCGCATGCCGCCCAGCTCGCGCAGGCTGTTGAAGTAGCCGACGAGCGTCAGGTACGGGTCGGCGCTCGGGGCGCCGTGGAGGTGTTCACCGCGCGCGGCGGCAGCGAGCACGCTGACGTAGACGCGCAGCAGGATGGCCTTCATGGGCCGGCCAGGTGCCGCTACGCCCACGTACTGGCGCGCGCCCTTCTTTCCCACGGAGGCGAAGAAGGTCTCGGAGGCGTCCACGCCGGGCGGCGGGAAGAGCGCCACGTCCCGTCCATAGAGGCGGCTCACCTGCTGCCGCGAGCGGCGGACCGTGGCCGTGGAGGCCACCAGCTTCGCCCGGGGCGCGAGCGTCAGGACGGCGCCCTCGTAGAGCCCCACCATGGACCCCAGGGGCCCGGAGATGAGGTGCAGTTCGTCCTGCACGATGAGCTCCGGGGGACGCAGCCCCTTGGGGAGCGTCACGAGCGCCGCCTTCAGGTCCGCGGCGTCGTCGCACGGGCCCACGAAGCGCTTGCCGGTGCGGCCCAGGGCGCGGCCGAAGAGGAGCCCCGTCTCACCGCGCCAGGGCAGCATGGCGAACTTGTCCACCGTGGCGACAAGGAAGCATGGCAGCTCGCGGTAGATCTGCTCGTCGACGAAGAGGACGGGGAGCCCTTCCGGGTTGCGGCCCAGGTTGAAGGCGCACGCGATGTTCGCGCAGCCGACCAGCACCTCCTCGGGCCTGGACTTGGAGGGGCGGAGGATGAAGCACTCCCGCTCGAAGGGAGTGGCGCACCAGGGGCAGGTGGCAAGCGGGAAGGGAGACTGGGCGCGAGCGCTGTTGTCGTTCTTGTACTCGGTGATCTGCGTCGCCACCTGCTCCAGCGTGTTGGCGGTGGCGGAGCGGCCGACCCACAGGCCAATCGAGAAGCGCACCACTCCCAGGCGCTTTGGCTCCTGCTGGCGGAGCACGTCGAGTGCGCAGATGAGCGTCGCCGCGCGGCCCAGCTGGTCGAGCGTGAGCAGCCGCAGCGTGTAGCGCAGCAGCACGGCAACGCCCAGGCCGCCGTGGGGATGTGACTGGCCGCGGAGGCGGCGCAGGAGCAGGGTGAAGGCGATGAGCCCCAGGTAGGCCTGTGTCTTTCCGCCGCCGGTGGGGAAGAAGATGAGCTCCACGAGCTCTCGGTCCGCGTGGGCTTCGTCCTCGACGGAGGGGAGGTTGAGCAGGATGAAGGCGAGCTGGAAGAGGCGCCACTCGGGAGCGTGCTCCGGCCGGGCCTTGCGCTCGGCCTGGGCCATGACGCTGTTCATCCAGCGGAAGGCGTCGAAGGCAAGCGGCTCGCGCTCAAGGAGCTGGATGCCCTCCTCGATGCGGGTGGCCGCGCGGTGGGCCCGGCGGACGAGCTCCTCCCGCGTCTCCTGTCGGCGTTCGCTGCCCACGTCGATGGCGGCCTGGGTGTTCACCCAGTCGCGGTAGGCCCGCACCAGGGGGCTCAAGGCCTCCGTGGCCTCCGAGGGGGTCGTGAACGCGGCGAGCTGTTCCATCCGCACGGTGACTTCGGGGATGCGGCGCGCTTCGACGGGGAGCACTTCCACGCGCGGCAGCCAGTCCGTTTCCACGCGGGTGACCGGCATGGCTGTGGATGGGATGCGTACGGAGACGCCGTGGCCCACGGCCCACTGCTGGCGGTGGCGGAACTGGAGGTCGTTGACGCGATCGTCATCGTCCTCGCTCCTGGCATCGCTTGCGTCCTGCCGGCCGACGAAGCCCTGGGCGCACTCCAGGGCAAGGTGGGTCTGGAAGGCATAGGCCTCGTCACGCTCAACGGCGGTGCTGGTGGGCGGGCGTGCATTCACCAGGAAGATGGCGACAGCCAGCTCTCCTTCGGGCGTCTTCTCCACGTGGCCTTCCAGGCGCAGGCCCCGGCTGTCCTGGAGGTTCACGCCTTCCCGCAGCACCGCGTCGTGGAGGGAGAGGGTGACGGTGCGTTGGTGGAAGGTCCGGCTCCACTGCTTGCGCTCATCGACCTCGATGCGCTGGTAGTCCGCCCAGCAGACGTGCGCGGTGAGTTGAGACGTGTTCGAGGGGACGAAGACGGACAGGCCCATGGACGCGGGAAGGCGCCGCACCTTCTTGGCGGTGGGATCGGGGCGGGATGACTCCTCGTTGTCCTCGTCGTTGCCCGCGGCCAGGTCGTCTTCCTCGTCGTCGGGTTCGTCCTCGATGACGCCCTGGTCGAGAGGGACGAGGAACCCCGTCAGGTACCAACGGGAGGGAGGATTGCGGAGGACCTCCGGGGCGTCCGATACGGGCGTGCCTGGGGGCTTGTGGAAGGGACCGACGAGGTCCGCTTCGAGCGCATCAATGAGGTGGGAGCGGACTGCTCCAGCATCATGGGCATTCATGGGAGGCCTCAAGCGGTCTGGGCGCGGGACTTCGAGGGACGGCGGGACGTGGGATGGGCTTCCTCGTAGGCGCGGCGCTCGTTCAGGTCGAAGAGGCGGTCGAGCACGTCGTCCTCGAAGGCTTCGAGCTGGGCGGCGGTGGCGCCGCAGTACGGAGGGGCGTGGATGTCGTTCCAGCCGTAGGCGTCCAGGACAGCCTGGTCCACGGCCACGTGCAGGTCCCGCAGGCGCTGCGTCGCTGTGTCGGTGACGGACTTGTCCTTGAGCCGGTTGTACGTGGTCGTCAGCCCGATGCTGTTGGCCTGCATGTACTGGCTGCGTTCGAAGTGCAGCCGCTTCCCCATCGTGTCGAGCGCTGTGCTGTGCGCTTCGTCGGGGAAGGGGAAGGTCTCGAAGCAAGTGCTCGGCGTGTAGCGAAGATCGTTGCGCATCGACGAGGACAGAAGCCGTGCCCAGACCTCGTGAACCCGCGATTGCAGGGCCGCAAGCCATCGGTCTTGATCCAGAGTGTAGACGTAGGCCGCATGTGAGAAAACACCACCCGTAAGTCGCCAATCAAAAACAAGGTGTTTAGATACTTGTGAGTTCACGAGGCAGCGGCGGAAGGAATTAAGCGTTTGGTATAATTCCTGTCTGGGACGGATGAACTGCCACCAGAGCCGATTGGCTCCCTTGTCTTTCACTTTGTCGCGCTCAGGCTTCACCAGATCCCGCACGATGCGGAGAAGGTCGGGCCAGCGCTCAGCTTCCTTCAGCTCCATCTGCCCGAAGTTGATGACGTGCCGTTCGAGTTCCGGGCTTGGATCGGAGTTGATCTCCTCGCCACCCACGTAGCGAAAAATGCGCTCCGCGTTCTTTGAGGACTTCGCGACAAGCTCCGCCCGCTGCTCGGGGCTGAGCACGAACCCCATGCCGAGCACGATGCTTCCTTGGAAGCTCTTGCCCGTGTTGGCAACAAGCACCACGGGATCCGCTCGTTCGGGCTTTCCCCTCAGCCGGGAGTTGAGGTGCTTCACGGGCACTCCGTCCAGGCGGGGCTCCAGCGTCAGTCCGGAGACGTGGCCCTTCGCCAGATGCACCACGGACACCGAGACATTGGCCCCAGAGACCGGCCACTTCATGGAACGCACGGCGTCGTACAGATGGCCGCCTTGGTCCACCAGGTACTTCAACCCAGTGGCCCTGGTGTCTCCCTGCGCGATGGTGTTGGTGGCGATGAAGCCGAAGCTGCCGTGCTCACCCAGCAGGTGGAACGCGCGGCGGAAGAAGTGTGAGGCGAGATCCGCGTTTCCGTGCGCGCCCTCGTGGACCGCCTGGAGCCAGGGCAGATAGTTCTCTCCGCCTGTCTCAATGATGGCGTTCTTCCCCGCGAATGGCGGGTTCCCCACGAACCCGTCGACCCACGCCGCTTTGTTGGGCTGCTCGTTATCAAGTGGGTCGGGTCGGCTCCCGTGGAATACCTCCGGGAACTCCAGCGGCCAGTGGAACGTCCATGCCGGCGCGGAAAACGCCGCGATCTCCGCGGGCATGGGAGGCAGAACGCCCTTCTTCTCCTTGGAGAGCCAAGTCCCAATCAGGTCCAGCCGACGAACGCGCTCCTTCTCCCGCTCCTTGTCGGAGCCGTTAGCGAAGAACGCTCCGACGCAGGCATCGGCGATCCTCTTGACGTCCTCGAGCGCCGCATCCGCGTCACGGAGAAGCCCTTCCTTGACCCGGCCAGGGTCCAGGTCCAGCTGCAACGGCTTGCGGTCCGGCCCTTCCAGGTCGAGTGCGAGCTGGAGGATCTCGTCGCGCTTTTTCTGCGCCCGTGTCAGTGCGTTCTTGATGAACGTCCATGACAACTCCGACTGCTTCTTGCTGTTCGGGTCCCAGTGGAACGCTTGCAGTTGTTCAAGGTCGAGCCCTACCAGTGAGTCTCCGCACTTGAGCGCATGGTCCAGGAACGTGAAGGGCTCCGTCTTCGCCAGCGTCACGAGCCACAGCGACAACTTCGCGAGGCTCACCGCCCACGGGTTCTTGTCCACGCCATACAGGCATCGCTGTGCCACCAGCCGGCGCGCCCGCATCACCTCGTCTTCGTGCTTGTCACGCTTCAGCACACCCTCGCGCGTCCAGGCCGCGATGACCTGGTCCGCGAGGAAGCGGCACGACTCCACGAGGAACGCCCCGGACCCCATGGCCGGGTCGCAGATCTTCAGGTTGAGGAGCCGCTCCGAGGAGGGCTTCGGCCCCATGGTCTTGAGCAGCGGCTCCAATGCACGCTGGACGATGGGCGTGGAGAGCCTGCGAGGCGTGTAGTGGCTGCTGGTCCGCCGCCGTTCGTCACCGGGCTGGAGCACGAGCTGGGATGCCCGCCGCGTCTCGGTCCCCTTCACACGGTAGGGCTCCAGCGCGGCCAGGACTTTCTGCTGCGTGTCCGCCTGCTCCAGCGCCTTCAACACGGCCTTCACCACCTTCGTTTCGACTCCGGCTTCCTCCTCCAGCCACGCGGCGCGCCGCTTCGCGGGTTGTGCCAGTACCTCGGTCGCGGAGACCCAGACCTTCCAGGGCTTGAGGCAGATCCCGGCGCCTGTCAGGCGCTTCACGTGGAAGCCCATCAGCCCCTCGTACACGGAGCCGATCTGCTCCACGTCGAGCGACTTGAAGCTCAGCCGCTGCCCCTTGAGGAAGATGAGTCGTTCCAGGACCTGGTAGACAGTCTCGTCATCAATGGAGGGTGCCGGCCTGTCCGTGCCCGACTCGTCGGAGCTCCCGCCTCCCAGGAAGGGAAACGTCTCGGGGTCGAACAGCTGCCCTCGACGTGCCGGCATTCTCAGCTTGTCGTGGGATGCGCCCAGGTAGACGCACCGGAAGAGCGCCAGCAGCCGTGGCCATGCACCGAATCGCCGGTTCATCGCATCGGGGTACAGGCTGGCGTCCTCGACCAGTTGCTCGTGGAGCGCCTTCACCGACAGGTCGTCCCGGTAGGGCTCCTGGTCCACGGGAAGCAGGCCCCGGTCCTCCGCGTAGAGGATGAAGACGAGCCGCAAGAGCGTGGAGAGAAGCCCACCGTAGACATGCTCCTCGCCCCGTGAAAACGCTTCATCCAAGGTGCGGGAGCCATCCCGTTCGGCAGCCGTCTCGAAACCCGTGAGGAGGATGCCGAGCGCTTCCAGCACCTGACCTGCCAGTTCCTCGGTGACATCCGCCTGACGGCGGCGCGAGCTCTCCAGGAGCGAGGGGAGCTGATGCTCGGACAGCACGCCGAAGAAGCGGCGCGCGTGCAGGAGCATCACCATCGCGTCGAACAGGGGCCGGCCGCTGGAGGTGATGAGGTCCTTGAAGCGGAAGGTGAGGTGCCCGGAGGTCTCTCCGTGGGGCGCGTAGACCAGGCGCACGGAGTCACCGTTGAACAGCAGGCCGATGGGAACCCGGGCGGCGCGCAGCAAGCGGTCGAACTTCGCGGTGGGTTCGTAGAACCACGTGCCTGTGGTGTCCTCCTTCTTGTCCAGGTCCAGCCCCGAAGGCAGTTCCCAGGTCAGGAGCGCGAACCCTTCCGCGGCCCGGCTGATGGGCGTGGAGTCGTCCGGCAGGCCTTCTGGCTTCGCGGGAGGAGGACCACGCCGCCGCAAGCCCCGCGTAGGCCTGAGGGTCTGTTGCCCTTCCGCGATGTCGAGCCGGAGCTCCTCTGGAAATTCCGTGACGAAGTCATCCTCGGCGTAGCCCAGCACCTCCCGGAGGAAGCGCGGAACATCCGTCACTCGAGGTGACTCCCGGCCCGCCAGCAGGATGAACCGCGATTGGGCGGACACCGGCAGGCGCTGCATGCACTGCGCGTCTTCAAGGACCGGGATGGAAACCACCAGTCCTTCAATGGGCTGCGCCATCCCCAGCCATGTCTGGTGATAGCGACGTTCGACGTCGTTCATGAATTCCCCCCTGTGAAGAAATCGGTGGGCGTCAGCGCGAAGCCGGCCAGAGGTACACCATGCCCACGGGCATGACCCTCACGAGCCGGACGGCGAAAAGCCCCTTCAACGCTTCTGGCTGCGTCGCGAGTTCTGTCTTGAGCGCTGCCAATCGCTGCGTGAGGTGGGTGCGATCACGCCGCCACTGTTCGAGCTCTTCACGAATCCCCAGCTCGAGCTGCGCACCCAGGGCGTCCCGGATGGCCTCCTCCTGGTTCAGGAGGATTTCCGTCAGCGCCTTTGCTTCGGTGGTTCCGCGCGCTGCCAGCTTCTTGCGCGCGTCCTTTTCTCGAAGCTCCACCTGCTCTTCCACCGCGGGCCAGAGCTTCGCGAAGTCGGACGCTGCTCCAGCCAGCAACCGCTTCTGGACGGCCTGGGGTGTCGCGGAGAGCGCAGGTGCTTCCGCCAGCGTGGTCTCCAGTTGCTCAATCGCCTTGCGGTCCGCTTCATCCGCGAAGGGCTTCAAGTGCCCGCGGCCACCACCGTCCAGCCACTTCGCTGAAACAGAGACCACTTCGTCATGGAGTCGAGCGGCGCCCTCGCCAAAGAGCGACAGCCGGCCGAAAACGATGACGCGCGCCACCGAGTCGCGCTGGGTCTGCACCACCGTGACGCGGCTCAGGTCGTTCGCGGAGAACCCCTGTGCCAGGAATCGCTGGAGCACCCTCTGGACGAGCGGATGGGACAGGTGCAGATGGGCGAGCTTGCTGGAAACGCCTGACGGCGCTTCGAAGACCACGGGAGACACGGGGCGCTTGCGCCACTCCCACGGCGCCTCGTCCGGCTCCCGCCGGGGACGGATGGAGTCCAGGGTCGTGTTCCACGAGGCGGGGAGGGCGGGGACCTTCCAGGCTTCCACCGTCCGACCCTCCTCCGTGACCTTCTCCTGCTCCAGCCGTCCGGCGCCGGCCAGCTCGAAACCCACGTCCAGCGCGTCGCGCAACAGGGCGGGATTGAAGTCCATCACCTTGCCGCTGCGCTCACGGAGTTCGCCAATCGCATCCAGCTCCTTGCGCAGGGACTGGAGCGTGCGCTGCGACTCCAGCTCCCGCTTCGTCACGTCGGTGCGGGTGGAGGTCGCGGCACGGGAGAGACTTTCCAGCGTGCCCTTCGTGATGCCCGTGGCGAGGGCATCGTGCATCTGGTCCATCAGCACGCTGCCCAGGCTGCCCAGTTCGCGGGTGATGGTCTCCACCTTGCGGGCCAGGGTGTCGAGCACCGCGTCCTCGGCGCGCTGGCTGTAGACGAAGTAGCCGCAGCGCACGGTGGGGGCGGGCTGCAGGGCACGGTCGATGCGGCCGTTGCGCTGCTCCATGCGCGAGGGATTCCAAGGCACGTCGAAGTGGAAGAGGTCCGCGCAGTGGCCTTGCAGGTTGATTCCTTCGCGAGCGGCGTCGGTCGCGAGGAGGACCCGGACGGGGAACTCGTCCATCGGACCGTTGAAGGCGGCCTGGGCCTCCGCACGCCTTACGTCATCGATGCCGCCCGTTAGGGTGAGGATCCGCTCGTCCCCGCGCTGGGTGCCTTCGAAGGCGGCGCCGAGCTGCTCCTTGAGGAAGCGGAGCGTGTCGCCGTACTCGGTGAACACGATGACCCGGCGAGGTTTCCACGCGGCGCCCCGGGTGAGGGGGCATTGATGCTCGCGAATCCAGTGGAGCAGGGCCCGCAGCTTTGCGTCTCGCGAGGTGCGGTGCCGGGCGCTCAGCTTCAGCATGTCATCCAGGAGCTTGCGGGCCTGGACGCTGGCGGACAGGCGCTGACTGTCTTCGTGGATGCTCTCCGCGAACGCCAGCTCAAGGGAGTCGTCCGTCTCGCCGTGCTCCTCGGACTCGGGGGCCGGGGCACCGGTGAGCGCTCCGCCATCCGGGGCCAGAGCTCCCGCGCCGAAGGCCGCCGCGTGGACGGAGAGGGTCCGGTGGAAGGCCTCGATGCTGGAGAGGAGGCGCTTCTGGAGGTTGATGAAGACCAGTCGCCCCTGCTTCGTGCCAGGCGCCATCAGCTCCGTGTAGCGAGCGAGCTTCTGGGACAGCTCCAGCTCGGGGGCGGCTCCCTCGCCCAGGTCCACGCGCTGCTCGACGGTCTTGCCGTCCAGGCCAAGCCACTCGGCGTGCCATCGCCCCGAGTCATGTGTCAGCCGCACGCCCACCACGTGCCGCTCGGGGTATCGCTGGGCGCTGCCCAGCGCGCGCAGGTCGCCCTTGAGCCGGCGCACCATGACGGGCGCCAGCTGGGATTCGCGGACGCGGGTGCCCCGGGTGAAGCGCTGGGGGTCGAGCATCTCCAGCAGCGCGGAGAAGCTGTTGGAGTGGCCGTTGTGGGGCGTGGCGGAGAGGAACAACCGGTGTTCGAAGCGCTCCGCCAGGGATCGGATGCTGCGGGTGGTCTCCGTGTCGATGGCGTACCGGTTGGCCGATGCCGGGGCGACGACGTGCGCCTCGTCGAGCACCAGCATGGATTTGTGGTGGCCCTTCTCCTCCAGGAGGGTCTTCAGCGGCTCGAAGTACTCGCTGCGCCGCAGCGTCTGATACGACACGATGAAACGCGAGTGCGTGGCCCAGACAGGGACCTGGAAGCCGCGCTCCTGTCGGCGGCGGGAGACGAACTCGCTGTTGAAGATCTCGAAGCGCAGGCCGAAGCGCTTCTCCATCTCATCGCGCCACTGAAGCGTCACGGACGCCGGGCAGACAATGAGGACGCGGTCGACGCGCTGGCGGAGGATGAGCTCCTGCATCACGAGCCCGGCTTCAATGGTCTTCCCCAGACCGACGTCATCCGCGATGAAGAGGTTGACCCTGGGCAACTCAAGCGCCTTTTTAAGAGGCGTGAGCTGATGATTCATCAGGTGGATGCCCGCGCGGAACGGCGCCTGGAACAGTCGGGCATCGGTGGCGGTGACGGAGCTCCACTTGAGCGCGTGCAGGTACGCGGCGAAGTGACGGGGTTCGTCGAAACGCTCGGGCGTCCCCAGTCCACCCTGCTCGGGACGAATGACCCGAGCGGCGAGTTCGCGCTCCCACAGGACAGACAGGGAGCGACCCTGTGCGTCATCATCCAGGCAGGTGAGACGAACGAGGGTGTGTTGCTCCTGGACATCCGAAGGAGCCACGACCTCGTTGACCAGATATTGGCGGTGTCGGACCTGCGCGATATCACCCGCGCACGGCATGGGAGCGGTGGGCACGCCAAACACAGTGCCTGCTACAAATATGTAGCGGAATTCCTCCAAAGAGTGAGGAACGGATTTTCAGTGCTTTGGCGACCCTTTAATCACACTGTGTGCTTGGTGTGTAAAGGTGTCGCTGGATCCATTGGTTCGTGTCCCGCTTGTAGAGAGGGAGTTCTTCTCCTTCGTATCTGAAGAGGAAGGGCTCCATCAGCCGGGCTAGCGCGCGATACTGCGGGGGGATTGACTTCGTCTGTGTATCGATGGGGTCTGGCCATTCATCGAGGGTGACGAGCACGCGGTCTCCGTCCATGGGGAGCACGGAGACCTCCGGGAAGGGGAGCGCGTTCCGGAGCGCGTCGATGCCGCCCATCTGTCCCAGTAAGGGCTGGCCCAGGAACGTGAGCCAGTACGGGCCCAGGGTTCGGGTTCCGAGGATGGAACTGAATCTCAAGGCATGAGGCGCATCCAGACCGGGGTATCGAGCGAGGAGCGCTTCAGTGATGTTCCAATCGCCTGCGGCCCAGGAGCCTTGTGCCGAGACAAGGGCGAAGCTGGCGTAACCAAAGTTGAAGGGCAGCTCACGAGCCAGCTCAAGCACCAGGGAGCGAAGGCGGGCCACTCCATGCTCCACGAGGTACTCCGTGGGGAACGTAAACGCCAAAGTCGTGACGGGCGCATCATGAAAGAGGCTGTCGAGCAGTCGCCCGTAGTATTCGACTTGATAGCCACCGGTTTCACTGGGGCTCTCCCTCAGCTCCACGGACCGGCTCCCGCCTCCAACACGCTCTGTTACGACATGGCGGTTGTGTTCCCAGCCTTCGGCATCCAGGGGAACCATGTCGCCATCCGCCGACGTGTACCAGTTGAGTGAGTCAGGCGGGATGGCATGAAGAAAGGTCTGGATCGAGCGCCAGATCGCGGGACCTACCTCCGTGTGTGCACGATGGATGAAGAAGGCCAGCACGATGCCATCTCGGCCTGCGAGCCAGTTGCCTCGATCGCGAAGTCGAATGACTGGGAATGCTGGACTCATCGCTCGAATGGCTCCATGCCTGCCTTGGGTGACACGAGCAGGGCCTGTCCACCCAGTGCCTTTTCGTAAATTGCCCCTTGGGACTCGTAGGCATAGGGGTTGTTGCTCCCATACTCCGTCCATCGTGGCGCATTGCTGTCCGGACAGGGGAACTTGAAGTCCAGGATGAGCACGGCCTTCAGCAGGTTGTGGTCGCCGTGAAGCACGAGGTCCGGCTTGAGGGTGCCTCGAAGTTCCTCGGTGCAGCCCTCTGCGATGAGCCGCGCTTCCTCTTTTCGACTCACCGTCTCCACCATCCGGGCGTTCGGGTAGTAGCGGTAGCGCTGCTCGATGCTGAAGGGCGCGGGCCACAGCTCCTTCAGCACCTGCTCCGCGCATGCCAGGGCGAGCACGTGCTTCCGCTTACCGAGTTGCATGGCCCGGGTGACGGGCTTGCCGCAGCGGTCCGTCTCCACCACCTCGGCGCACTCCTGCCGCGTCGGGGCCGGTCCTGGAAGTGGCGTGCGTTTCCCACCTGCTCGGCCTGCACGGCACACGCGGCGAGCTGCTTCTCGAGCTCATCCGCCTCGTGGTTCTCCTGCATCAACGCGAGCACGGCCGGTGGAATGGCCCGGAGCAGGGGAGACACGGCGGCCCGCGTGGCGGACGCGGACGCCTGCTCCGCCACGTAGGCCGCGTGACGCGCCTTCCCCGCGGTCTCCGAATCAACGAACTCCAGCTCCCCGTGCCTCGAACGCCGTGCCCCACCGGCACACGCCGTGAGCAACGCACACGCCAGCCACAGGGCCGCGAACCGGCTCACCGCTTGCCGCGGGCCAGCAGCATCACCGCGACCAGGATGGCGCTCATCGCCCCCAGGGTCAGCGGACCCAGCGTCTCTCCCGCGAACACCACGCCCAGCAGCACCGCCACCGCCGGGTTCACGTACGCATAGCTCGTCGCGAGCGCCGGCCTCGCGTGCCGCAGCAGATAGCCGTACGCGCTGAACGCCACCAGCGAACCGAACACCACCAGGTACACGAACGCCACCACCGCGCGCGGGGGCACCACGTCCGCCATCCGCTCCCCCAACACGAAGCTCACCGCCATCATCATCACGCCCGCGCTCAACATCTGCGTCGCCGGCGTCATCAACCCCGCGGGCATCGGCAACCGCCGGCTCCACACCGAACCGAAGGCCCACGTCGCCGGCGCCACCAGCAGCGCCAGCGCCGCCATGCCCCCGCCGCCCATGTCCCCACCCAGGTTCAGCAGCACCACCCCCGCGAAGCCCAGGCCCAGCCCCGCCAGCTCCGCGCGGCCCGGCTTCTGCCCGAAGGCCGCCCCGAAGATGGCCGTCCACAACGGCATGCTCCCCACCACCAGCGCCGCCACCCCGGACGGCACCCCCAGGTTCTGCGCGAACGCGATGCCCCCGTTGCCCATCACCAGCAAGAGGAAGCCCGTCGCCGCGCCCGCCCCCCACTGCCGCAACCCCGGCCCCGGCTGCCCCTTCAGCCGCAACCCCGCGAACAACAGCCCGCCCGCCAGCAGGAAGCGCAGCCCCGCCATCCGGAAGGGCGGGAAGCCCGTCAGCGCGAACCGCATCGCCAGGTAGGTGGACCCCCAGATGACGTAGAGCGAGAAGAGGCTGAACAGCAGCCGGCCCCGGTGGGGCGCGGGCTCGGCAACGTCGGGGGTCGCGGTCGCGGTCGTCACGGCGGCCGGCTTCTAACCCCCGCCACCCTCCAGGGCGATGTGCGCTTTGCCGTACCCGCCCCCCGGGCCAGGAAGCCAGCGCCCCGCCTGCCTGCCCTCCTGGACGGCGCGCCCGATTGAATGCCCCGGGCGTCCCTTTTAGAATTCTACAGGAGCCATGGAGACCCGGAGGTCGGGTCGACAGCTTTCCGGAGCGTGAGCGGGAATGCCCGACGAATTGGGTGAGCGCGAGAAGGAAGTCCTCCGGGCCGTGGTGCAGGAGTACATCACCACGGGCGGACCGGTCGGCAGCCAGCAGCTGACGCGGCGCGGAGAGTTCGAGGTCTCCTCCGCGACCATGCGCAACGTGCTCGCCGACCTGGAGGCCCTGGGCTTCCTGGAGAAGCCCCACACCTCCGCCGGCCGCGTGCCCACCGACCGCGGCTACCGCTTCTACGTGGACACCCTGGTGAAGCTGCGCGACCCCGCCCCCCGCGACCGCGAGCTCATCCACGCGGGCCTGGTCCACGAGTCCAGCCTGGACGACATCCTGTCGGAGGCGAGCCGCGTGCTGCACTCGCTCACCCGGCACGCGGGCGTCGTCCTCACGCCCCGCCCCGACGCCGCCGTGTTCCAGCGCATCGAGTTCCTGCGCCTGCGCGAGAACCGCGTGCTCGCCATCCTCGTGGGCCAGAACGGCCAGGTGCACAACAAGGCCCTCACCGTGGACTTCCCGGTGACGTCCGACGAGCTGATCAAAGCCAGCAACTACCTCTCCGAGCTCCTGCACCAGGTGCCCCTGGAGGAGGCGCGCGAGCGCATCCGCGCGGAGATGGACCAGGAGCAGGCCCTCTACAACGCGCTGACCGCCAAGGCCCTCCGGCTGGGCGCCGCCGCCACCGACCTGCAGACGCCCGAGCGCGTGCTCATCGAAGGCACCGGCTCCTTCCTGGAGCAGCCCGAGTTCGCCGACGTGGAGCGCATCCGCGCGCTGTTCCGCGCCCTGGATGAGAAGCACAAGCTGCTGCACCTGCTGGACCGCGTGCAGCGCACCAAGGAGATGCACGTCTTCATCGGCGCGGAGAGCGAGTTCTCCGCCGCCGGCGACGTCACCGTCATCGCCAGCCCCTACGGCACGGCGGAGGCGGTGCTGGGCACCGTCGGCGTCATCGGGCCCACGCGCATGGACTACCGGCGCGTGATTCCCCTGGTGAACTTCACCGCCCAGGTGCTCTCCAGCGTGCTGGAGAAGGTGTAGCGCCAGGGGCCCTACTGCGGCGCGGGCGCGTAGACGCGCAGCGCCGCGGGGGCGACCTCGAAGCGCATGGGCGTCATGCCCACGTTCTCCCCGTCCGCGTTCACCTCCATGGGCGGGTCCGTTTCCACGACGAGCCGCGAGGTGTGCAGGTGCACGACGGACTCGTGCTCCAGGTGCCCGCCGCTGCGCATGCCCAGCGCCACGCGCGCCAGCGTGGCCACGTCCTGCAGGTGGCCCAGCCCCGTGCGCTCGCCGCCGTCCGCCACGGACGGGGCGGTGATGGCGTAGACGTGGAACCGGCGGTCATCCAGCGTGGCGTCCGGCGCCACCATGTTGCCCGCGCCGTGGTAGCGGCCGTTGCCCACCACCAGCTGGAGCGCGTCCACCTCCAGTGTCTGCGTATCCGCCTGGAGCCGGACGTGGAAGGGCTGCAGCGTGCGCATCTCCGCGGCGGCGGCCATGGGGTAGGCCAGCTTCCCGGCGCGCTGCTTCAATTCCTGCGTGAGCCGCTTCGCGATGGCGGTGGTGAGCCCCAGGCTGGCGGCGTTGAGGAAGGGCCGCCCGTTGACGAGCCCCACGTCCACGCGCGCCGTGTAGCCCCCGGCGATGACGTCGCACGCGGCCTCCAGCGTGTCCGGGATGCCCAGCGAGCGGGCGAAGTCGTTGCCGGTGCCCAGTGGCACCACGCCCAGCGTCACGTCGCGGCCCATCAGCGCCTGCACCGCGCAGCTGATGGTGCCGTCACCTCCCCCCACGAGGATGCGGCGGGCCCCCTGCGCGATGGCCTCCTCCACGACCTTGCGCAGGCGCTTGGGCCGCGTCAGCGCGTGCGCGGCCATGAGCGGGATGCCGTGGGCGGCGAGCAGCTCGCGGGCGTTCTCGAAGGCGTCGCGCCCCGAGCGCGAGCGCGTGTTCACCACCAGGACCGCGGGCCCTTCATCCAGGTGGCGGAGGCGTGGCGGGGCGTTGAGTGCGGGTTCCAGGAGAAACCTCGGCTTTCTGTGCGGCGTCTCCAAGCTGCGCACGACAGCCCTCGGGCACCAGCGGGACCCGGGCGAAAAGGGCGGGGGCACTGTCCATTCCCCATCCCCGGGACACGGCATGCTTCCGTGAGTGGACAGGGGTAGGGCGCCAGCGGGTTCCCTCCCTGGGTAGGCGTGCTCACCTTCCAGGCGACGCGGACTCCGTGCCTCGGACCCGCGCCGGGACCGTTTCCAGGAGGGTTTTGCATGGCACGAGGAAGCAAGGAGAAGTACTCGGCGAAGCAGAGGCGCATGGCCGAGCACATCGAGAAGGGCTACGAGGACAAGGGCACCGGCGAGAAGACCGCGGAGGCCCGCGCCTGGGCCACGGTGAACAAGCTCACCGGTGGTGGACTGAAGGGTGGCTCCGGCAGCAAGGCGAAGGTGGCCCGCCGGCGTCCCACGGCCCGCAAGAACGCGCGCAAGGCCGGGCGCGTGGGCGGAAAGCGCCGCGCGGCCACCGCGAAGAAGAGCGCCACCTCCAGCCGCAAGCGGGCCACGCCCGCCCGGGCGAAGCGCACCACCACCGGCCGCAAGGCCACCTCGCGCACCGGCACCGCCGGCAAGCGCTCCACGGCCCGCAAGAGCAGCACGGCGCGCCGGGGCACCGCTCGCAAGAGCACCGCGTCCCGCTCCCGCGCGAAGCGCGGCGGTTCGCGCAAGTAGCGCCTCCCGGGCTCCGGGTGACGGGCTCCACCGGTGGCCACGGGTGCGTGGCCGCCGGGGGCGCTTGCAGTGCTTGCGTGACGTCAGCGCGACGCCGGGTCCTTCGGAGGCCACGGGTTCGTGGCCGCCTTCACGCTGTCCTTCGCCTCAGCGCGACTCCTCGTCCTTGGAGGTGTCCCGCGACGCCGCGTCCCACGGCCAGGCCTCGGGGTCCTCTTCCAGGCGGCGCAGGAGCTCCGCGGGGTCCTTCACCAGCGTGCGGCAGCCGGCCGTGCGCAGGTCGTCCGCGCGGAAGCCGCCGCACAGCACGCCCACGGACGCCAGGTGCAGCTTGCCCGCGGCGAGCGCGTCGTACGGCGTGTCTCCCACCACCACCACCGTGGCGGGGTCCGGCTTGCCCAGCTTCGCGAGCGCGGCCTCGAAGATGTCCGGGTGCGGCTTGCTCTTGTCGACCTCGTCCTTGTTCGTCTTCGCCTCGAACAGGCCGTCGATGCCGCACAGCTCCACGTAGCGCTTGAGCTCGTCGTCCTTGGCGCTGGAGGCCAGGGCCACCTTGCGGCCGCGCTTGCGCAGCTGCTGGAACAGCTCCTTCACGCGCGGGAAGGGGCGCACCTTGGGCAGGAACTCGCGCTTGAAGAGCGCGGAGCGGTACTCCTCCAGGTCCTTGCCGAAGCGCTCCAGCTCCTCGTCGTTGAAGAAGACGGGCAGCAGCTGGTCGGCGCCCTTGCCAATCTGGCTGCGCACGTGCGCGAACGGGATGTCCCGCCCGAACTCGATGAACGACCGGCGCCAGGCCTCGGCGTGCTCGTCCACCGAGTCGATCAGCGTGCCATCCACGTCGAAGATGACGTTCTCAACCATGCGCGGCGAACCTCCGCCGCCCAAGGTGGCGATGGCTGACGGAACGGTCAACCGCCCGAGGGTGGCTTCGGTCCACTCTCCTGCGCTTCGCTGTCCACGAGTGTCCGGGTCTGCACGCTGTATCCGTCCGGCGTGGCAGGGGTGAAGGCGTCGTTGGGCAGCGAGCCCTTCAGGTCCACCTTGGACAGCACCGTCTCCCCCTGCTTCGCGTCCCCCAGCCAGCGGGTGAGCTTTCGCGGCACGCACAGGCCCAGCGAAGCGTCGCAGTGCTCCTCCTCCATCCGCACCTCCGCCCGGGTGCCGTCCGGCGCGCGCGTCTTCTTGGCCAGGAAGTCCAGCGTGGGCCAGCGCAGCACGTACGTCACCTCCACGCCGCCGCCCGCCTCGCCCTCCAGCCCCATGGACAGCTCCACCGCCTCCTTCGCCTGGGGCAGGCCGGTGGTGCGCTTCGCCTTCGCGCTGCGCAGGAGCAGCGGCGCGCGGAAGCCGTCCGGCACGAAGGGGGTGAAGATTTCAGTGAGGAACGCGGACAGCTTCTCCGCGGAGACCTGCGACGTGAAGGTGGTGAACTGCTTCGTCGCCTCCACCTGCTCGTACAGGTGCTTGCCGTCCCACCACACCTGCCGCGCCTGGGGGGCGGACACGGTGCCGCGCATCTTCTGGGGCGCGCGGTACGCGAAGGTGAAGCCCGCGGAGGCCGTATCCCCTTCCGTCTGGGTGCCCTCCAGCTGGTAGGCCTGGAGCTTCGCGTCGCGCGCGGCCAGCTTCTCGCGCACCTGGGCCATCAGCTCCGCGTCGTTCGCGCCTCCGGAGGAGGACGAGCGGCACGCGAGGAGGCACACGAGGGGCAGCAGGAGGAGGGCGCGCATGGGGGGGCTCAGGGACGGGCTCGGAGACGGGCTGGAAATGGAAAAGGCCCCGCTGTCGCCAGGGGGCCTTCGGACTGCCTCGGTGAGGAGGCAGCGTGGACTACTTCACCGCCACGCCGGTCGCGGAGGAGCTGGTGATGCCGATGATGGTGCCGAACAGGGCGAAGATGCCGTGACGGGGCGTGGTGCTCGCCGACTTCAGGTCCACCTTGGAGGCGCCCATGGCCTTCGCCTCGGTGATGAGGAGCTTGTTCACCACGGTGTCCAGGTCGCTCTGGACGATGTCGATGATGTGGAAGATCGCGGTCAGGCCCAGCGAGCTGCCCTGGATGACGGCCACGGCCTCGCCGTTGGCGGCGATCTCGGAACCGGAGACGACGGCGGACTCGACGCTGGTGCAGCCCACGAGCGAGGCGGCGGCGACGGCGGACAGGATGAACTTCTTCATGGTTATCTCCCCAACTGACGGTGGCTTGGATGGTGGCGGGACGGCCCGGACGGGCGCTCCGCCGTTCGGTGAAACCGCAAGCGGCGCGGTTCGTAGCAGAAGGCTTTTTCAAGTCAAGGACCCGGGACGGAGTAATCCGGGTTGTGTTTGACACTTCATCCGCCAGGCGCCCCCGGACCGGTCGCCCCTCTTGCGGACGTGAGGCATCTTCGCGCATGCACCCGGTTTCCCTTCCGCGTCCCGCCCCGTCCCGCGTCTGGCTGCACCTGCTGCTGTTCGGGGTGACGCTGGGGACGACGTTCCTCGCGTACCTGCTGCTCTTCGGGCGCTCGTTCCCGTTCAGCGGGGGCGGACTGCTCGCGGAGGACCGGACGCAGGCGCTGTTCTTCAGCGTGTCGCTGCTCTCCATCCTGGGCTCGCACGAGATGGGGCACTACGTGCTCGCGCGCTGGCACCGGGTGGACACGTCGCTGCCGTACTTCATTCCGCTGCCGGTGCCGGGGAGCCTGGGCACGCTGGGCGCGGTCATCCGGCTGCGCGGGCGCATCCCCACGCGCAACGCCCTGGTGGACATTGGCGCCGCGGGGCCGCTGGCGGGCCTGGTGGTGGCGCTGCCGCTGCTCTACTGGGGGCTCTTGCACTCCACGGTGGTGGACTCGCCGGCGGTGCCGTCCGCGTTCCCCGGTGAGTCGTCGCTGTGGGTGCTGGGGCAGAACCTGCTGCACTGGGTGATGGAGAGGGTGACGCAGGCGCCGCCGGCGGCGGACCCCGTCTACACGAGCCACCAGACGCTGTTCGGCGACAACCTCATCATGAAGGCGCTGACGTGGCTGGCGCTGGGCCCCGTGCCGGAGGGCAAGGACGTGGTGGTGCACCCGGTGGTGATCGCCGCGTGGTTCGGCCTGCTGGTGACGCTGCTCAACCTGTTGCCCGTGGGGCAGCTGGACGGCGGGCACCTGACGTTCGCGGTGTTCGGGGCGAAGGCCCGCCTGGTGGGGCAGGGCGTGGCGCTGGTGCTGCTCTTCCTCACGGTGTTCGTCACCGCGTCGTGGGGCCTGTGGCTGGTGGTGGCGAGCAAGGTCGTGGGCTTCGGCCACCCGGAGGTGGTGCGGCCGGAGGAGCCCCTGAGCCGCTCGCGCAAGCTCATCTGCGCGCTGTGCCTGCTGGCGCTGGTAGGGTGCGCGATGCCCATTCCGCTGCGAGAGGTGTGGTCATGAAGTACCAGTGCGAAGGCTGCGAGCGGCTGGTCCCGGTGGAGTCTTTCCGCATCGAGGACGGCCAGCTGGCCGTGACGTGCCGGGTGTGTGGCGCGAAGACGCTCGCGGGGCCGTCCCCGTCCGCGTCGCCCGTGGCCCCGCAGGAGGTGTCCCGGGAGGACGCGCCGGGAGCTCGCGGAGGGGACGGCGCCGCCGTGGCGCTGCCCGCGCCGGAGGTGTTCGTGCCCCCCGCGCCCGCTCGCGCCAGCGTCACCGCGCTGCGGGTGGTGCGCTCCGATGCGGCCTCCATCGTCGCGCCGGACTTCGACGGGGACCCCTTCCAGGCACCGCCGGGCCACTGCCCCAAGTGCGTGGCGCCCATGCGTGACGACGCCGGAGCCTGCGCGCAGTGCGGGCTGGTCTACGCCAACTTCATCCCGGACGAACACCAGCCCTCCGGGCTCCTGGCCACGGAGTGGCACGCGCTGATGGGCACGTGGCACGACTGGGACGCGCACGACCGCCTGCTGTCCCAGGCGATGGTGCGAGGGGAGCTGGCCATGGTGGGCCGGCTGTACCGCCTGCGGCTGGCCCGGGCGCCGAACGACGCCCAGGCGCTGCGCGGGCGGGAAGAGGTGGTGCGCCGGGTGACGTCCGCGGCGCCGCTCGCCTCCGACGGTCCGTCCCCGGCGCTGGCTCGCAAGGTGAAGAACACGGTGATGGGCGCGGTGCTGGTGGTGGCCCTGGTGCTGGTGCTGGTGCTCTTCCAGATACTGCGCGGGTCCTTCTAGGCAAAAAGGCCCCCAGGGGGCGCTGGCCGGCCCGCTTCCCGGGCGGGCGGGGGCCAGGGCTTCAAGGCCGTGTGACGGAACGCGCGGGGGGCGCCGGGCGCTGTTATCCTGCGGGGCCTCCTTTTCCGCGCCCTCCTGCCCCCCGAAGACCGCCGCATGTCCGCGCCCGCGCCCCGTCCCCCTTCTGTCGACAGCCTGCTGGGTCCTGGTGGCGCGCTGGAAGAGGCGCTGCCCGCGTACGAGCACCGCCCGGAGCAGCTCCAGATGGCGCGCGCCGTGGAGCGGGCCTTCACGGAGGGCAGCTACCTGCTGGCGGAGGCCGGCACGGGCACGGGCAAGACGCTGGCCTACCTGGTGCCCGCGCTCCTGTCGGGGCGCAAGGTGGTGGTGTCCACGGCCACGAAGACGCTGCAGGACCAGGTGTTCTTCAAGGACCTGCCGCTGCTCAGCGAGAAGCTGGGGCTGCGCTTCGAGGCGGCCTACCTCAAGGGGCGCGGCAACTACCTGTGCCTGCACCGCTACGAGTCCTTCGAGAAGGATCCGCAGTTCGTCTCGAAGGAAGAGGCGAAGCAGTGGCCGCTGCTCAAGAAGTGGGTGACGCAGACGGAGACGGGGGACCGGGCGGAGCTGGACCTGCCGGAGTCCTTCGCCGCGTGGTCGCGGCTGTCCACCACGTCGGAGACGTGCCTGGGCTCGCGCTGCTCGCTGTATGAAACCTGTTTCGTCACGCGGATGCGCAAGCGCGCGGAGGTCGCGGACCTGCTGGTGGTGAACCACCACCTGTTCTTCGCGGACCTGGCGCTGCGCAGCTCCGGCAAGCGCACGGAAGGGGTGCTGCCCTTCTACGACGCGGTCGTCTTCGACGAGGCGCACGCGCTGGAGGACGCGGCCAGCAGCCACTTCGGCTGCAGCGTGTCCAACTACCGGCTGGAGGAGCTGTCGCGCGACGCGGTGGCGGCCCTGCCGGTGAAGGACGAACGGCACGCGACGCTCTCCGCGCTGGCCCAGCGGGTGCGCTCGCACGCGGACGCGCTGTTCCTCCAGGCGCCGCGCGCGCTGGGGCTGTCCAGCCAGGAGTCCACCGTGGCCCTGCGCCCGGAGACGATGGGCAAGCTGTCCGGCGCGCTGGAGCAGGTGCGCGAGGGACTGGCGGCGCTCGCGTCCTTCGCGGGCAGCGAGCGCGAGCCGGAGCTGGCCGCCATCCACCGCCGCGCGGAGGAGATGGCGGAGCAGCTCACGTTCCTGGAGAAGTCCGAGTCCGCGGACCACGTGTACTGGGCGGAGGCGCGAGGCAAGGGGCTGTTCCTGCGCGCGAACCCCATCGACGTGGCGAAGGAGCTGCGCGACCGGCTCTACGGCGCGCTGGACACGGTCGTCTTCACCTCCGCGACGCTCGCGGCGGACAGCCGCTTCGACTTCTTCGCCAAACGCATGGGCATGTACGACGAGGAGGGCCAGCCGGTGACGCGCGTGCGCACGCTGGCGGTGCCCAGCCCGTTCGACTTCCCGCGCCAGTCCGCGCTGTACCTGCCCACGCACCTGCCGGACCCCAGCGCCCCGGGCTTCATCGAGGCGGCGGCCGAAGAGATCATCCAGCTGTGCGAGGTGACGGGCGGCCGCGCGTTCGTGCTCTTCACGTCCCTGCGCAACATGGTGCGCGCGTACGAGCTGACGGCGACGCGGCTGCCCTATCAAGCCCTGCTCCAGGGCGAGCGGCCCAAGCAGCAGCTGCTGGACGCCTTCCGCCAGACGCCCAGCGTGCTCTTCGCCGCGCACAGCTTCTGGGAGGGCGTGGACGTGCCCGGGGACGCGCTGAGCCTGGTCATCATCGACCGGCTCCCGTTCGCCTCACCGGGCGACCCGCTGGTGGCCGCGCGCATCCGCCAGATCCAGGCGCGCGGTGAGGAGCCGTTCGACCAGTACCAGCTGCCGCAGGCGGCGCTGGCGCTGCGGCAGGGCTTCGGGCGGCTCATCCGCACGCAGGCGGACCGGGGTATCGTGGCGATGCTGGACCGCCGCATCGTGACCAAGAGCTACGGCCGGGTGTTCCTCTCCAGCCTGCCGCCCGCGAAGCGGATGGAGGACACGACGGAGCTGAGCCGCTGGTTCAACGGCCCGGTGCGCCCGGTGCCGCCCGTGCGCTCGATTCGCTGAACACGTCGCGCAGGCGCAGGCCCACGCGCGCCTGGAAGGGCGGGGCCAGCGTGTCCACGCCCGCGCGGCCCGCGAGGTACTGGCGGTCGAAGAGGTTCTCCACCGCGCCGAACGCGTCCACCTTCCAGAAGAGGTGGCGGCTCACGAACAGGTCCACCACCGCCGCGCCGCCCATGCCGCGCGTGTTGAGGTCGTCCTCGTACTGCGGGCCGAAGACGCGCAGCTGCGCGGTGACGGAGACGATGGACGGGTCGTCGAAGGTGACCGCCAGGAAGCCGCGATGCCTGGGGTCCTGCGGGAGCTGGCGACCCACGAGGTCGGGCTGACCGGGCGCGCGGGTGACGACGGGGTCCACGAAGGTGTACGCGGCGAGCGCGAGCCACTGGCGGGACAGGCGCCAGTCCGCGCCCAGCTCCACGCCTCGCACGCGGGCGCGGCCCAGGTTCTGGCGCTGGCGGGTGGTGCCGTCCGGCAGGGGCGTGGCGAGGGTGACGTTGGTGATGGGCGCGTCCAGCACGTTCCAGAAGCCGGTGACGCGGCCGGTGAGCCCCCGAGGGCTGGTGGCCTCCACGCCCGCCTCGGTGCCCCAGAGGCGCTCGGCGCCCAGGTCCGGATTCGCGGCGGTGAGGACGGTGCCCACCTGGAAGGGGCGGTAGAGCTCGTTGAGCGTGGGGGCGCGGAAGGCGCGGTATGCGGAGGCGCGCAGGGTGAGCCAGTCCAGGGGCCGCACGCGCGCGGCGAGGCGCGGGCTGAGCTGGCGGGCGGTGCGGGGCTCGAAGTCGGTGGAGGGCGTGGCGCCGCCCGCGAGGCTCTCCAGCTGGTGGCCGTCGAAGTTGCGCCACGTGTCCCAGCGCAGCGTGCCGGCGAACTCCAGCGCGGGGGACACGGTGTAGAGGTCCTGCACGAAGACGCCGCCAGACACCTGCGTGCCCCGCGTGGTGCGCGCGTAGAGCGTCGTGGGGGTGTAGGCGTTGGGGAAGAGCAGCTCGTCGGCCCTGCCGTTGGAGCGGCGCACGTCCACGCCCGCGGCGAGCACGTGGGTTCCGCCCAGCGTCAGGTCCGGGCCGGTCCAGACGAGCGAGCCGCCCTGATCATTCGCGGGCACGTCCTGGAGGGCGGAGCGGACCTCGAAGTTCCGGTCCGGAGTGAGGCGGGCGCGGTCCTGCGCGAAGTGCTGGACGCGGCCGAAGAGGCCCAGCTCGAACGCGCCGGCGGTGTCCGTGCGGAGGCGGGCGCTCGCGGCGAACCACGCGAGGTCCACGCTGGCGACGGTGTACTGGGTGCCGCCGTTCTGCGTCTCGCGGAACACGCCCGCGTGGGCGGAGAGGGAGAGGTGGTCGGTGGCCTCCGCTTCGACGCGCGCCTGGGCGCTGACGTGCCTGGACGGCGTGTCGCCGTCGACGCGGCCGCGCTGGTTCTCCGGGACGATGCGGTAGCCGTCGCTGGTGAGCCCTTCGACCTCCAGCGAGGCGCCCACGCGGCCCCAGCGGTCCGCGACGCGAGCGGCGACGAAGCCGGTGCCCAGGTTGCCCACGGACATGTCAGCGTCCAGCACCGGGCCGGTGATGGGCCGGGAGAATAGCTGCACGACGCCGCCCAGCGCCGCGCTCCCGTAGAGCGCGGAGCCGCCGGTGGGGACGACCTCGATGCGGTCCAGGCCCAGGCGGGGCAGGGCGCGCCAGAACACCCAGCCGCCGTAGGGGTCGTTGAAGGGAAGCCCATCCAGCAGCACCAGCCCGCGCGCCACGCCGGAGGGCGCGAGCCCGCGAAGGTTGAGCCCCTGCGCGGTGGGGTCCGCGACCAGGGACGGCGTGCGGCGGAACGTGGCGACGGAAGGCAGCGTGCGGACGAGCGCGTCCTGCGTGAGCGTGGGGCTGCGCTCCAGCTCCTCGCGCGGAAT
Source organism: Corallococcus caeni (assembly GCF_036245865.1). Classification (NCBI taxonomy): domain Bacteria; kingdom Pseudomonadati; phylum Myxococcota; class Myxococcia; order Myxococcales; family Myxococcaceae; genus Corallococcus; species Corallococcus caeni. Next base: position 712,418 of record NZ_BTTW01000002.1, read on the forward strand.
CACCACCGTGGTGGCGGGCACGTCCCGGAGCGGACGCGGCAGGCGCGTCGCGGTGACGACGGTCCGTGTTTCGGTTGGAGGCTCGCGCTCGGTGGCAGGGGCCGTGCCCCCCTCCACGTCCTGCGCGATGGCCACTCCGGGCAGCAGCAACGCCAGACCGATGCCGTAGGAGAGCGACAGCCGGGAAGGAACGCGCGGTCCAGTCATCGCGCTCCGCTCTACTGGATGTCGGACCGCCGGGCGAGCAATGGCGGGGCTTCCGAAAACACGAACGGCGGTGAAGCGACCGGGAGGCCACTCCACCGCCGCCGTTCACGGCCGGAAGGCCGTGGGGAACTACGCCGCGGCCATGCCGCCGCCGGAGGCGGACGGGCCCTGGTACTGCGCGTCGCCGAAGCCGAGGATGGCGTAGAAGACCGGACCGAGCAGCGCCAGGCCGATGCCGAAGCCCACGCCCTTCCCGAAGGACTTCGCCATGTCGATGCTGAGGATGATCAGCGCGATGATGTTCACGCACGGCAGGATGGCCAGCACCACCCACCACGCCGGACGGCCGACAATCTTGGTCATCACGTACAGGTTGTAGAACGGCACGATGGCCGCCCACCCCGGCTCGCCGGCCTTGGTGAACGTCTTCCACATGCCCGCGACGACCAGGCCGATGAAGGCCAGGTAGAAGATCCAGAACAGCGGCCCCGGGCCCGACGCCTGCTGGTCCTGCATCTGCTGCATCATCTCAAGCTGCTGCTGATCCATGACTTCCCCCTCGGAAGTGTGTGGGCCCGACCCCGGTGGGCGGGTCCCCGTTCACTCCCGAACAAACGCGAAGTCGGGGGGGGAATGCAAATACCTTCACCTCCCGGGGGGCGCGGTCACGCCTTCAGCGTCTCCGGCACCTGCCAGTCCGGCTTCAGCCGCTGGATGACCTTCACGAAATTCTCCTTGTCCTGGGCTTTCTCCAGGGCGGCTTCCGGGACGATGACGTCGTCCTTCACCAGCCGCTCCAGGTGCATGTCCAGGGTCTGCATGCCCATGCTCTGGCCGGCCTGCATCTTGGAGGCGATTTGAAACACCTTGCCCTCGCGGATCATCGCGGCGATGGCGGGCCCGCCCACCAAAATCTCCAGCGCGGCGACGCGGCCCTTGCCGTCCGCGGTCTTGATGAGCTGCTGGGCGACGATGCCGGCCAGCGACTCCGCGAGCATGCCGCGCACCTGGCCCTGCTCGTCCGCGGGGAAGGCGTTGATGATGCGGTCGATGGTGGCGGGGGCGCTGTTGGTGTGCACCGTGGCGAAGACGAGCACGCCGAAGCTGGCCAGCTGGAGCGCCAGCTTCATGGTCTCGTTGGTGCGCAGCTCGCCGATGAGGATGACGTTGGGGTCCTCGCGGCCGGCGGAGCGGATGGCGGTGGCGAAGCTGGAGGCGTGCGGGCCCACCTCGCGGTGGGTGACCTGGGCCTTGAGCGACTCGTGCACGAACTCCACCGGGTCCTCGATGGTGAGCACGTGCGAGGCGCGCGTCTTGTTGATGTGGTTGATCATCCCCGCGAGCGTCGTGGACTTGCCTGAGCCCGTGGGGCCCGTCACCAGCACCAGCCCGCTGCGGCGGTCCGCCAGCTTGCGCACCACCTCCGGCGTCTTCAGGTCCTCCAGCGACAGCACCTTGCTGGGGATGGTGCGGAACACCGCGCCAATGCCGGTCATCTTGTAGAAGTAGTTCGCGCGGAAGCGGGCCTTGGTGCCGTAGCCGTAGGCGAAGTCCAGGTCCAGCTCCTCCACGATCTGCCGCTTCTGTTCGGGCGAGCAGATTTCGAAGAGCAGCGACTCCAGCTCCTCGGAGGTGAGGGGCTCGTCGCGCAGGGGCACGAGCTCGCCGCGGATGCGGCCCAGGGGCGGGTAGCCCACGCCCAGGTGCAGGTCGCTGCCCTTCCTGTCCAGCAGCACGTCGAACCAGGTCGCGATGCGAGGGGTGTCCGTCATGTCAGGCGCCCTTCTTGCCAAGCAGTGAGCCCACCTTGGACAGCATCCGCGCGCCCTCCTGGGCGGACGCGGGCGGGGACACGGTGGGAGCGGCGCCGGGCCTCCTGCCCGTCACCATGGCTTCAATCTCGTCCGGGTTCTCCGCGAAGCCCTTCACGGTCTCCAGCGTCGCCTTGCCGGAGCGCGCCAGGTCCGCGAGCGAGTCCTCGAAGCGGATGATGCCCAGCGACTTGCCGCGCTGCTGGAGCGAGGGGATCTGGAACGTCTTGTTGTCGCGGATGAGGTTGCCCAGGGCCACGGAGCCGGTGAGCACCTCGGCGGCGGCGACCATGGACTTGCCGTCCGCGCTGGGCATCAGCCGCTGGCTGACGATGAGGCGCAGGCCGCTGGAGAGCGACAGCCGCACCTGCTGCTGGTCTCCCGGCGGGAAGAGGTCGATGAGCCGGTCGATGGTCTTCGCCGCGCTGGGCGTGTTCATGGTGCTGATGAGCAGGTGGCCCGTCTCGCTGGCGGCGAGCGCCATGCGCACGGTCTCCGTGTCGCGCAGTTCGCCCACGACGATGACGTCCGGGTCCTCGCGGAGGCTGCCCTTGAGGGCGCTGGCGAAGGTGCGGGTGCTGGTGCCCACCTCGCGCTGGCTGATGAGGGCGCGCTTGCGCGGGTGCACGAACTCCACCGGGTCCTCCACGGTGAGCACGTGGTGCGTCGTCTCCCGGTTGATGATGTCCACCAGCGCCGCGAGCGTGCTCGTCTTGCCGTGGCCGGACGGGCCGGTGAGCACGATGAGGCCCTGGTGGTGGTGCGTGGCCTTGGCGATGTCCGCGGGCAGGCCCAGCGACTCCAGGGTGGGGATCTCCCGGGCGATGAGGCGGAAGGTGCCCTTGAGGCCCGTGCGCTGGCGGCCCACGTTGACGCGGAAGCGGCCGGTGTCCTCGGAGTCCAGCGCGAAGTCCACGCTGCCGTCCTTCTCCAGCACGGGCCGCAGCCGCTCCGGGATGATGGGCAGCAGCAGCCGCTCCACCGTCTCCGGTGACAGCGGCGTGTCCTGGGGCAGCAGCTCCCCGGCGATGCGCAGCAGCGGAGGCCGTCCCGCCACCAGGTGCAGGTCGCTGGCGAGCATGCTGCGCGCCTGCTCAAGCAGCACGGCCAGGTCCCGGCCCGGAGCGGAGGTCGTGCGCGAGATGGGGATGATCCGCGCGGGAGGATTCGACGCGGCTGGCGGATGGGCCGCCGCGCCCCCGTGGGCCGCGGATGCGCCCGCGTGGGGGGCCGCACCGCCGTACGCGGAGGCCGCGCCCGCCTGCGGTGACGCGGCCGCGACGCCGGCGGCTCCGCGCGCAGCGGCGCCCACCGTGGCGCCTCCCGCACCGAAGCCACCGGGCGGAGCGGCTCGCGCGGCCGCCTCCGCAGGGGCGGACACGGCGGGCATGCCCGCGTAGGGCGTGCGCGTAGGGGCCTGCGCGGACACCGCCGGCACTCCCGCGTAGGGCGTCCGAGTGGGCGCGGGAGCCGGGGCCTGAGCCGCCGCCGCCGCGGGAGCCGGGGCCTGCGCCGCACCCTCCGCGCCTCGCGTGAGGCGCACGTTCATCAGCTCGCCCCGGCGCACCGCCGCGATGGAGATGGAGCCCAGGCCGGTGGCGTTCACCGTCCACTGCACCGGCGTCTCCGACACCGTGGACGCCCGCGCCATGCCCACCATTGCCTGGAGGGCCTTCACGAGATCATCGGTGGAGAGGGCGCCGGGATCGACGGGCTCGTAGCCGGTGGCGCCGCGCACCATCGGAGGACGGCCGCTGGCCAGGGCCAGCTCGGTGATTCCGGGACGCGACAGATGACGCAGCAGCTCAGCGAGCGGTTTCATTCGGGGGGAGGCCCCACCGCTGCCGTGCGTCAGGCCCGGCGGGGTGGAAACGCCCGCGAGGATAGTCGACCGCCGCGTCCCAGGTCATCCTGTGGGCATGTCCCCCAACGCACGACGGGAGCGGCCGTGTGAGGGCCCCTCCCGTCGGGTACAGCTGGTGGCTGGGGTGCGGCGGACTACAGCTCGCGCGACATCAGGAGCCGCAGCTTGCCGGACTTCTTGGAGACCACCGTGGCCACCGTGGTGAAGCCCGCCTTGCGGTAGAAGCCCACCGCGGGCGCGTTCGCGGGGTCCACGCGCAGGGCGATGGTCTTGCGGTACATGTCGCGCGCCGCGTCCAGCGCCTTGTCGAGCAGCTTCTCGCCCACACCCTGGCGCCGCAGCTCCGGCTTCACCACGATGTTGCGCAGGTAGGCCGCGCCCGGCACCGGGCCGTCGCGCTCCACCGTCACGTAGCCCACCACCTGGTTCTGGATCCGCGCCACGTGGAGGAAGGGCTTGAGCTGGGTGAGGGCCTTGAGGCTCTCCTCCTGGCTCTCCCCCCGCCCCTTCCAGGGCTCGGAGTTGGCGCGAAGGGCCGACACCGTGGTGAGGTCCTCGTCGGTGGGCGGCCCGAATTTGACCCCGTTCACCAGATCATTGGGGAGCGTCGCTCCATCCAGCACCGGCGTGGGGGCCGCCACCTCGACGCCAGGGTCCACCTGCTTCATCGTCATCGCCTTGCTCCTCCGTCGCGTCCGCGATCCTAACCGGTCCCCCCGTACCCATGCACGCGATCATTCCGCGCGCATTGTCCTGTTTTCCGTGTGGGGAGACGTCCTCCTCCCAGGCGGGGAGCAGGAACTTCTGGAAACGTCGCGCGCGGCGGCGTCATTCCGGGAAGACGCGTCCCGCCCCGTCGTCTGGACTGCGAGCGGCCTTCCGCGCGGGACGTGAGGCCATTATAAAACCCCTGTCCGGGTCCCCCTCGGTCCGAGCTCTGCCCCTTGCAACTCAATCACGCCCAGCGCGAGCTGACGCTCAAGATCGTCTATTACGGCCCCGGGCTCAGCGGGAAGACGACGAACTTGCGCAAGCTGCACGCGCGAGCGCGGCCGGACGTGCGAGGGCGCCTCCTGTCGGTGGACACCCACGACGACCGGACGCTCTTCTTCGACCTCCTGCCCGTCTTCTTCTCCACCTCCACGGGCTTCAAGGTGAAGGTGAAGCTCTTCACCGTGCCCGGCCAGGTCATCCACAACGCCACGCGGCGGGTGGTGCTCCAGGGCGCGGACGCGGTGGTCTTCATCGCGGACAGCCGCAGGGGCGCGGCGCAGGAGAACAACAGCTACTGGCGCAACCTCCAGGAGAACCTGCGGGAGATGGAGCTGGACCCCACGCAGGTGCCGGTGGTCATCCAGTTCAACAAGCGCGACCTGCCGGACAGCCTGACGGACGCGGAGCTGGCGGAGGTGCAGCGCCGGGGCAGCCAGCCGGTGGTGGGCTCCGTCGCCGTGCGAGGCGAGGGCGTGGTGGAGACCTTCCACGCCGTGGTGCAGACGGCCTGGCGCGCGCTGGAGGGCCGGGCGCAGCTGTCGCGCAACGTGGGCCTCAGCGAGGAGGAGTTCCTGGGGCAGATCTTCCGTCACATCGACCTGAGCGGGACGGCGTTGGAGGGGCGGTACGGGCCCGGCGCCATTCCCGGCGGCAGGGAGAGCGGGAGGGCGCCATGAGCGGCCCATCCAGCGGAGGACCCCGGAACACCGCGAGCGCGCCCCGGCGCGAGTCCGCGCTCCAGCGGCGGCTGTCGCTGGGGGACCTCTTGGACCTGCCGTCCTTCACGGAGGTGGTGAAGGGCTTCAGCGACCTGTACCGCGTGGGCATCAAGGTGCTGGACACGCGCGGCAACAAGCTGGCGGACGTGAAGGTGGGCCACGGCGACTTCTGCGCCTACGTCTTCTCCTTCCCGGACGGCCGCCACGCGTGCACCGCCATGGTGGGCCGGGTGAAGGACGGCCCCGTGCTGCCGGAGGCCGGCGGGCGCGTGGCGGACGGCGACGTGTCAGAGGCGGCGGGCCTCATCGCGCTCACGTGCTTCACCGGCCTGCGCTACGTGGTGATGCCGGTGCGCTGGGACGGCGACATGCTGGGCCGGGTCATCCTGGGGCCCTTCACGCCGGAGGAGCTGGCGGACTTCCCCCAGACGCTCACCGGCATCCAGGGGCTGGACCTGGAGCGCGCGCAGGAGCTGCTGGGCCGCGTGCGCCGCGTGCCGGAGCGCACCGCCGCGCAGGTGCTGGGCCACTTCGGGCAGGTGCTGGGGGCGCTCGTCGCCAGCGGGCAGAAGGCATACCTGGCCACGCACCTGCATCTGGAGTCCACGCTGGAGGTGCACCGCGAGCTGGAGGCGCAGAACGCGCGGCTGCTCCAGGCGAACGCGCGGCTCAAGGAGCTGGACCGGCTGAAGTCCACCTTCCTGGGCACGGTGAGCCACGAGCTGCGCACGCCGCTCGCGTCCATCCTCGGGTACTCGGAGATGATGGCGGAGGGGCTGGCGGGGCCGCTCAACCCGGAGCAGCTCCAGTACGTGCGCACCATCGTGGAGAAGGGCGAGACGCTCCTCTCGATGATCTCCTCGCTCCTGGACCTGAGCCAGATTGAAGCGGGCCGCCTGCGCCTGTCCATGGCGCCGGTGGACCCCGGCTACGTCATCCAGACGGCGGTCTCGAGCGTGCTGCCGCAGGCGCAGCGCAAGGGCCTGGAGCTGGAGGTGCGGCTGCCGCACACGCCGCAGCCCCGGCTGGCCGGGGATTTGGACAAGCTGCGCCAGGTGGTGGTGAACCTGCTGGCCAACGCGGTGAAGTTCACGCCCGCGGGCGGCCGGGTGAAGGTGACGCTGTCGGACGCGGCGATGCAGCAGGAGCTGGGCGTGCCCGGCTACCGCATCAGCGTGGAGGACACCGGCGTGGGCATCCGCGCCGAGGAGTTCGAGCGCATCTTCCAGAGCTTCTACCAGGTGGACGGCAGCTCCACGCGCGAGTTCGGCGGCGCGGGGCTGGGCCTGGCCATCGTGAAGAGCCTGGTGGAGGGCCACGGCGGCCGGGTGCGCGTGGAGAGCGAGTTCGGCCACGGCTCGCGCTTCATCGTCCAGCTGCCGCTGCACCCGCCCATGCAGGACCGCGGGCTGTCCGCCGCGCCGCCCATGCCGGAGCCGGACCGCTTCTGAAGACAGACAGCCCTGCCCGGGCGCGGCTGGCACCCGGACAGGGACTGGCTCACCACGGGGACCGCGAGACGGCCTACGGGTAACCCCAGCAGGCGGAGCGGCGCACCGTGCCGAAGTAGTAGAGGCAGAAGCTGTCGGAGGCCTCGATGCAGCGGCCGTAGCCGCCCACGTACGGGTCGCTGTAGTAGCCCACCACGTAGAGCGTGTTCGACGGGTCGCCCGCGCACGTGGTGAGGCAGTAGTTGTAGTTCCAGCCGGTACACACGGCCATGGCGTTGACCTCGCGACCTTCGCCGCTGTCACCGGCGTAGTCCGCCACCGAGACCAACGGAGGCACGGGCACGTCCTGCTGCTGCGCGTCCGTGACGGCGGGCGTCTGGGTCTCCTCGCCCATGCCCTCCTCGGGAGCGGGACCACAGGCCACGGCGAGTGCCGCCATCGCGGACGCAAGGAACAGCTTCGAAGCCTTCATCGGGACCTCCAGGGGGTGGTTTCGGCAATGCCTCTGCCTGGGGCGGGCGCCCCGGGCGCGTGAAGCCAGACGGCTTCGCGCATTGCTGATTTACCAAGCTAAACAGGTATTAGCATCTTAAGGGCTATATCCTGTTTAGTCCTGGAAAGTCGGAAAGTGACATGGACGACGGTCCAGGTCAGGGGAGGAGGGTGGGCAGGCGCGTCTGCACCAGTGCGCCCGCGAGCCCCAGCAGCATGACGACGCCCAGCGCGCGGCCCAGCCGCAGCGTGAGCGAGCGTTGCTCCGACACGCGCGCCACGAGGATGAAGTTGATGGCGGCGCTGGCGAGCGACGCGATGATGGCGCCCACGCCGGCCGTCGTGGGGGAGATGGTGCCGTTGGCGCACAGCGACGCGGCGGACGCCACGGCGGACGCGCTGGACACCAGTCCGCCCAGGGCGCTCACCGCGTAGAAGCCCCAGCGACCCAGGAGCGTCTGGCCCACGGTGCCCACCACCTGGAGCGCCAGGAAGATGAGGCCGAACTTCAGCGCGGACGGCAGCGAGAAGGGCGACTTCAGGGGCAGGGCGGGCGGTTCCGCGCCGGGCGCGACCTCCGTGCGCGAGCGCATCAGCGCCAGGCCCGTGCTGGACAGGAGGATGAGGACCAGCGGGATGGCGGAGTCCACGAGCGCCCGGAAGGAGAGCAGCCCCAGCAGGACGGCGTTGCGCAGCGCCATGGCGGCCGTGGCCAGCATCACGCCCCGGTACGCCACGTCGAGCAGGCGCCCGGACGTCTCACGCACGCGGTTGGCCAGCTCCGCCACGGTGACGGTGCTGTTGACGAGCCCGCCCAGGAACCCCGTCACCTCCACGCCGTGCGTGCCGAACACCTTCCACAGGAGGTAGTTCACGAAGCCGATGGCCGCGATGAGGATGACCGTGACCCACGCGGCGCGCGGCTCGATGAGGCCCCACGGGTCCACCGGCTGCGCGGGCAGCACCGGGTAGATGGCGAAGGCGAGGATGGCCAGGAGGATGGCGCTCCTCAGCTCCTCGGCGGTGATTTTGTGGCTGAAGGTGGCCAGCCGCTCCTTCCACGCGAGCAGGCCCGCCGTCGTCACGCCCACGGCCGCAGGCGTCACGGTATGGCCCAGGCCGCAGAGTACGCCGGTGAAGCCCGTGACGAGCAGCGCGGCGGACGTGGTCAGCTCCGCGCCGCCGTTGGCGCGCAGGGACTGCCAGTTGAGGAAGCACAGCAGCACCCCCAGCAGCGCGAGGCTGAGCAGCGCGAAGTTCGGGCCCAGCAGGCCGCCCATGCCGCCCAGCAGCGCCGCGAAGCCGAACGTGCGCAGGCCGGCCTCCTTGCCGCGCCACTCGCGCTCCAGCCCGACGAACAGGCCCACCGCGAGCGCGAGCGTCAGCCGCATCAGCGTCTGCAGCGGCGGCCAGGAGACGACGGGGGGAAGACCTTCCATCATGGCGAAACCCTCTCTGCATCCCTCATGCTCGCCCGAGGCGCGGACGTCAACGCCGCGGCCCGTCACGCCAGGCCTCGCCTCAGGTGAGGGCGCGGGGGCCTTCCGGGGCGGGGCCGCCGCCGCTGACGACGTGCAGCCGCTCCCAGCCCCGGCGCGCGAGGAGTTGCTGCAGCTTGGGCCGCAGCGCCGCCTGCAGCGCCTTCGCTCCGGCCTCGTCCTTCAGCGACAGCGCGGGCAGCGACCAGCGCTCGCGCACGCGCGCGTCCATGCCGGGGGCCTGGCCCGCGACGTCGATGAGGACGTTGTGCGACGCGGGCACGTTCCGGTCGCGCGCTGGGGCGGCGCGCAGGTTCGCCTCGCGCATCAGCGTCGCCACGGCGAGCGGCGGCCCGTCATCCAACCCCGAGCCCGGAGGCGGCGACACCACCGCGTGGGCCCGGTCCGGGTGCGCCAGCGTGTTGAAGAGGGCGGCGGCCAGGTGCGCGGGCCCTGCCTCCGCGCACTCGAAGACGACGGTCTCCACGGCCGTGGCCACGGGCCGGGGCGTGCCCCCCAGCAGCCACCGGAAGAGGAACACCGCCAGCGCCGCGCCCAGCAGCTGCGCCGCGATGAAGGACTCCACCTCCCACGGGCTCATCACGCCCATGTGGGCGCTGGCCGCGCGCGCCAGCACCAGCGCCGGGTTCGCCAGCGAGCGCGAGTCCGTGAACCACACCGTCGCGGCCACGTACCCCGCGATGGCCAGCGGCGTCGCCGACGGCCGCGTGCGCACGCAGCCGCGCACCACCACCAGCAACCCGAACGTCGCCACCATCTCCGTGAGGAACCGGGCCCCGTCCGCCGCGGGCAGCTTCGAGGTGAGCAGCAGCGGTTCGTTGCACATGCGGTGCGCCACGAGCCGCCCCACCAGGCTCCCGGACAGCTGCGCCAGCGCGTACAGCGGCACCTCGCGCCAGGGCGTGCGGTCCCCCAGCGCGTCCGCGAAGGTGAGCGCGGGGTTCAGGTGCGCGCCCGACAGCGGCCGGAGCACCCACAAGAGGCACGCCAGCACCGCGCCGCACGACAGGGACATGAAGAGGCGGCCCTCGGTGGCGCTCGCGCCCAGGTGCTCCGCGACGTGGTGCGACCCCTCCAGCGCCACCACCAGCAGCCCGCACCCCAGCGCTTCCGTCACCAGCCGGCGGCGCAGGTCCATGGGGTTGGCGGAAGAGGGCACCCCCAGTCCTATGCCTGCACGGTCCGACACCGTCAACGCCATGGGGGCCCGCTCCCGCCCGCCGGTTCGCGGGTCGGCATTGCGTCACCGGGCGCGGGCGTGGTCTCTCTCAGCCTCCATGCCCGGCGAGTTCGACCTCATCCAACGCTTCCTCGCCTGCTTCCCACGCGCGCGGGTGCCGGTGGGGCCGGGGGACGATTGCGCCGTGCTCGCCCCCATGAAGGGCGCGCTGTGCGTCACCACCGACGCCGTGGTGGAGGACGTGCACTTCACCCGCGCGACGTTCTCCGCGGCGGACATCGGCCACAAGGCGCTCGCGGTGAACCTGTCGGACCTGGCCGCCATGGGCGCCACGCCGCGCTGGTTCGTCTGCGCGCTCGCGCTGCCCCGGGACTTCCCCGCCCGGGAGCTGTCCGCGCTCGGCCGGGGCATGGCCGCGCTCGCGAAGGAGCACCGCATCATGCTCGTGGGCGGCAACTTCACCTCCGCGCGCGAGGTGTCCGTCACCCTCACCGTCACCGGGGAGCTGTCCCGGCCGCCCATCACCCGCGCGGGCGGCAGGCCCGGGGACGCGCTCTACGTCTCCGGCACGCTGGGCGACGCCCGCCTGGGCCTCCAGCACCTCCTGGCCGGGGTCCGCCGGGGCGCGGCCGTGAAGCGCCAGCGCCGCCCGGAGCCCCGCCTCGCCCTGGGGCGGCTCGCCGCGCGCTTCGCCTCCGCCGGCATGGACGTGTCGGACGGGCTGGCCCAGGACCTGGGGCACCTGTGCGCCGCGTCCCGGGTGGGGGCGGAGCTGGAGCTGGACCGGCTGCCCCTGTCCCCTGGCGTGCGCTCGGCGCTGGGCCCGGAGGGGGCCCTGCGGGGAGGGGAGGACTACGAGCTGCTGCTCGCCGTCCCACCTTCACGCATGCAGGCGTTCGAGCGGGCGTGTGCTCGCGCCGGGCAGGCGGTGACGCGCGTTGGCGCGCTCACCCGGGAGCGGACGTTGCGGGTTCGCGACAGAGGGGGGCGCCTTCTGACCCCGCCCGCCGGATTCGACCACTTCGCCCGGTCAGGCAGGCAGATCCGGCCGGATGATTGACCCGTACCGGACAGCAAGGCTAAACCCCTGGGCTGTTTTCCGCCCCTCCCGCTGAAAGCACTCCGTGCGCCGCCCCCTTCGCGACGACCCCTCCTCTGGCCTCACCCCCCGACGCGAGCCGGTGCAGCGACTGCTGCGCGCCGTCGAGGGCCCCAAGGTGGTCCGCGAGCAGTCCCTGCACCGGAAGATCACCACCGGCTACATCCTCCTGGGCCTGCTGCTGGGCACGTGGCTGCTCTGCACGGAGAGCCTCTTCGACGCGTCCTGGGGCCGCTGGGCCTTCATCATCCGCGTGGGCGTGGGCGTGCTCCTCACCTTCGGCGGCGCGGCGTACCTGCCGGCCCTGCTGGCGCGCGTCACCCGCGTGAAGGTGCTCAGCCGCTCCGCCTTCGAGATTTCGCAGGGCGACCTGTCCAAGCCCGTGGCCGCGGAGGTGCACAGCACCCGCGACGAAATCGACGAGCTGACGGGCGCCATCTCCCGCATGCAGGAGAACCTGCGCGAGCTGGTGGGCAAGATTCAAGACACCGCCAAGAGCGTGGCGGACACCGCCATCGACCTCCAGCGCAGCGCGGAGAACGTCAACGGGTCCACGGAGGAGGTGGGCTCGTCCATGGAGAAGATCGCCAGCGGCGCGGAGACCCAGTCCCAGCTGGTGTCCCAGGCCTCCAAGGTCATCACGGAGATGGCCGGCAGCATCCAGCGCACGGCGGCCAGCGCCCTGGACGCGGCCCGCACGTCCGCGGAGACCAGCAGCAGCGCGGAGGACGGCTCCAAGGCGGCGCGGCTCGCGGGCGACAAGGTGAAGAAGGTCTTCAACCGCATCGAGTCCGCCAGCCAGCAGGTGTTCGCCTTCGGCGAGAAGACGCAGGAGATTTCGAAGATCGTCGACGCCATCACCCAGGTGGCGCAGCAGACGAACCTCCTGGCCCTCAACGCCACCATTGAAGCGGCGCGCGCGGGCGAGTACGGCCGCGGCTTCGCGGTGGTGGCGGATGAAGTGCGCAAGCTGGCGGAGAGCGCGGGCCGCTCCGCGGAGCAGATTTCCCGCCTGGCGCGCGACATCTCCGGCCAGTCCACCTCCGTCGTGAGCGCCATGAAGGAAGGCATCGCGGAGCTGGCGGAGGGCCGTGAGGACCTCACCGACATCATGCGCTCCATGGGGGCCATCACCGACACCGCGCGCAAGGGCGCGGAGAAGGTGACGCTCATCTCCGACAGCACCCGCGAGCAGATGAAGGGCAGCGAGGAGATGGTGAAGGCCATCGAGGAGATCAAGCTCGTGGCGAAGAACAACGCCAGCTCCACGGAGGCCATCCAGGCCGTCATCCAGGAGCAGACGGCCGCGGTGTCGCGGATGACGTCGCTGGCGAGCGAGCTGACCAACCTCTCCGTGGAGCTGCAGAGCGTGGTGCGCAGCTTCCGCCTGGGGCCCTGAGCCCCCGGGCCCCCGAGGGCCTCCACCGTGCGGCACGTCATCTTCCGGGTCGAGAAGGAACGCTACGGGTTGCCCTTGTCGGCCGTCCGGGAGGTCGTCGTGCCCCCGGAGCGCTACACGCGGGTGCCCCGCGCCCCGGCCGCCATCACCGGGGTGATGAACCTGCGCGGCCGGGTGGTGACGGTGGTGGAGCTGCGGCAACTCTTGCACCTGCCAGAAGGTCCCACGCCTTTGTGCCGTGTCGTGCTACTGGACCGGGGTCGCAGGGACTTGGGCCTCCTGGTGACGGATGTGGACGGCATCGAGGCGGTGGAGCGCGTGAGCGCGGCGCCGGGCAAGGCCATGCCCGCGGTTCGCGGTGTTGCCCGCCTGGGCGGTCTGGGAGTGACCGTGCTGGATCCGGAAGGACTTGATGCGGCGGTCGTTGCCTTGTTCACTCCCTCCAAGTGAGTAGCCCCCCGGAAACGGCCGGTGATAGGGTGCGCTCCCTCTAGGCCTGAAACGGAGGCGGAGTTCTTCACATGGCTAAGCGGGTGCTGGTCGTCGACGACGCCATCTTCATGCGCAACATGATCAAGGACATCTTTGCGTCTGGAGGGTTCGAGGTCGTCGGTGAGGCGGCCAACGGCCTGGAGGCCGTGGAGAAGTTCAAGGAGTTGAAGCCGGACCTCACGACGATGGACATCGTGATGCCCTTCAAGAGCGGCATCGAAGCGACGCGGGAAATCATCAAGGCCGACAGCAGCGCGGTCGTCATCATGTGTTCCGCGCTCGGGCAGGAGAGCCTGGTGATGGAGGCCATCGAGGCGGGCGCCTCGGACTTCATCGTCAAGCCGTTCCGGGCGGAGGACGTGCTGGCGGTCGTGAAGAAGGTGCTGGGCGAGGCCTGAAGCGGCGCGAAAGGGGGCCGCGCCCGCCCGGGTCGCGGCCTTGGTCCGCCTGAAGGAGGTGCCGGCTCATGACGATGGACATGTCCCGGTACCTGGGCCTCTTCATCTCGGAGGCCACCGAGCACCTGGAGGCGCTCGGGCGGGACCTCGTGGCGCTGGAGCGCGAGGCCACCGCCAGCACCGTGGACTCGATGTTCCGGCACGCCCACTCGGTGAAGGGCATGGCGTCGTCCATGGGCTTCGAGCCCATCGCGATGCTGGCGCACCGGGTGGAGGACCTGGTGGACGCGGTGCGGCAGGACCGCAAGCTCCTGGACCGGGACCTGGTGGACCTGCTGCTCAACGCCGCGGACACGCTCACGGCCCAGGTGCGCGCCGTCGCGTCCAACCGTGAACCGGAGCAGGCCGAAGGGCTGCTCAAGCAGCTGGGCACCCGCGTGGAGGCGCTCACCGGGCATGCCCCCGCCACGACCCGCGTGGCCCAGGTCACCGTGCTCAAGTCCTCGACGCCCGGAGACGGCGGCGAGGGGGCGGGCGGCGGTGAGGGGCCTGACGGAGCCTCGGGTTCGGGGACGCCGGGCGGTTCCGCCGGGCCTGCCTCCGGCGCGGGCGGTCCGGGCAGCGCCTCGGGAGCCGGTGCATCGGGCGCGGGAACCCCGGGCAGTGCGGCGGGAGCCGGTGCGTCGGGCGCGGGAGCTCCGGGCAGCGCGTCGGGAGCCGGTGCATCGGGCGCGGGAACTCCGGGCAGCGGGGCAGGAGCCTCGGGAGCCGGTGCGTCGGGCGCGGGCGGGGCGGGAGCCTCGGGAGCCGGTGCGTCGGGCGCGGGCGGGGCGGGAGCCTCGGGAGCCGGTGCGTCGGGCGCGGGAGCTCCGGGCAGCGCGGCGGGCGCGGGAGCTCCGGGAGGTTCCGCGGCTTCGGCCTCGGGCGCCTCCGCGTCGGACGGGACCGGTGGCGCTTCGACTCCAGGAGCCACGGGGACGGGGGCTCCGGCGGGGGCTTCCGCCGCGATGGTGTCCTCCGCGCAGACGGTGATGCCGCCGGCCACCCTGATGCCGCCGCGCGACCTGAGCGGCCCGGAGGCCCTGTACGGCGCCCCCATCGCGCGGGCCCTGGCGGCGGTGCCGGAGGGAGACCCCGCCGCCTCCGTGGCGACGCTCGCCACGGGCCTCAAGGCCGTCGCCAGCGTCGCGGACGGCAAGCCCGGCACGCCCCGCTGGTCCGTGCGGCTGCGCATCTCCCCCACCTGCCAGGTGCCCGGCGTGCGCGCGTTCCTCGTGCACAAGCGGCTGTCCACCCTGGGCACGCTCGTGGACCTGCGGCCGCCCCTGGAGGAGCTCAAGGCGGGCCGCATCCCCGACGGCTACATCCAGGTGGACGTGGAGACCGGCGTGGGCGAGGCCGGCATCCAGACGGCCCTGCGCAACGTGGCCGAGGTGGAGGTCGTCTCCGTCGCCCCCTCCGTCCCGGAGCCGCCCCCGCTCCCCGTCGCCGCGCCCGCGTCGGACGCCGCGCGGGGCGCCACCGCGGACGCGGGCTCGCGCACGGTGCGCGTGCGCACGGAGCTGCTCGACTACTTCCTGGACACGGTGGGGGAGCTGATGCTCGCCACCGCGCGCCTGCGCGAAGTGGGCAAGGTGCTGCCGGAGAACACCCGCCCCGCGCTGGAGGAGGGCGTCTACCGGCTGCACACGCTGGTGAAGGACCTGCACGACAAGGTCATGAGCGCGCGCATGACGCCGCTGTCGCTCATCACCGACCGGCTGCCCCGCGCCGCGCGCGACCTCGCCCGCCGCAAGGAGCGCGAGGTGGAGCTGGTCATCACCGGCGCCGAAATCGAGCTGGACCGCGCCATCCTCGACGAGCTGGCGGATCCGCTGCTGCACCTCTTGCGCAACTGCATCGACCACGGCCTGGAGTCGCCGGAGGACCGGCTGGCCGCGAAGAAGTCCGCGCGCGGCCGGGTGACCGTCACGGTGCGCCGCGCCCGCGACCGCGTCATCATCGACATCGAGGACGACGGCCGGGGCATGGACCCCGCGAAGCTCAAGGCCGCGGCCCTCAAGCGCGGCCTCATCACCGAGGACGCCGCCCAGCGCATGGCGGACCGGGACGCGTTCCTGCTGTCGTGCCTGCCGGGCGTCTCCACCGCCAAGGACATCACCGACATCTCCGGCCGCGGCGTGGGCATGGACGCGGTGAAGCGCGTGGTGGAGAGCGTGGGCGGCACGCTCGAAATCGACAGCGAGCGCGGCCGGGGCACCGTCTTCACGCTGCGCCTGCCGCTCACCGTGGCCGTGGTGCACCTGCTCCTGGTGGAGGTGGGCGAGGAGGTGTTCGGCCTGCCCATCGCCAAGGTGGTGGGCGCCACGGAGGCGGACCCGCAGGCCCTGAGCAAGAGCCGGGAGACGGCGCTCCTGCCCCACGGCAACGGCCTGTTGCCGGTGCATGCCCTGGAGGTGCTGCTGGGCGTGCCCGCCGCGCCGAAGCCGGGCTTCCGGCCCTTCGTGGTGATGGAGGGTGACGCGGGCACCGGCAAGGTGGCGCTGGCGGTGGATCGCCTCCTGGGGCAGGAGGAAGTCGTACTCAAACCCTTGTCCCGCCCCCTGGACTTGCTGCCGGGATTGTCCGGCGTGACCATCCTGGGCAGCGGTCGTCCCGTGTTCATCCTGGACGTCCCGAGGTTACTGACCGCGTGAGCCCCCCCCTGCCCAGTGACGCGCAGCTCGACGCCCTGCGCGAGGTGGCCAACATCGGCTGCGGACATGGCGCCAACGCCCTGGCCCGGCTGGTGGGTGGCCGCGTGGACCTGTCCGTCCCGGAGGTGCGCGTCACGGACGCGGCCCACGGCCCGGCCCTCTTCGTGGACGACGCCCCGGCCGTCGCGGTGCGCCTGGGCATGACGGGCGAGCTGCGCGGCGCGCTGGTGCTCACGCTGCCGTCCGGGGACGCGGAGGCGCTGGAGTCCGCGCTCGTGCGAGGCCACCCCGCGTCCCCCGAGGAGCGCGAGAGCGCCCTGGCGGAGGCCGCGAACATCCTGGCCAGCGCGTGCCTGTCGGCCATCGGGCGGCTGACGGGCTGGCGGCTCTTGCCCTCCGTCCCCCACCTCCAGCGGGGGCCCGTGCGGCCGGTGCTGGCGGGCGTGCTGGGCGACGTGGAGCCCGGGCCGGGCGTGGTGCTGGCGGCGCGCTTCGCGGCCACGGGCCCCACGAACCTGGGCGGCCAGATGCTGCTGGTGCTGGAGCGCGGGAGCGCCCAGGCGCTGCTGTCCCGGCTGGGCCTGTAGTCCGCCGCCTGTCGTCCGCCTGGAGGACCGGGGGCGGCTGGGGTAGACGGACGCCATGGACGAGAAGGCGCTCAGGGCCCTGCTGGGCCAGGTGAAGACGGGCAAGGTCAGCCTGGACGACGCGGTGGGCAAGCTGAAGGACCTGCCGTACGCGGAGCTGGGCTACGCGACGGTGGACACGCACCGCAACCTCCGGTTCGGCTTCCCGGAAGTGGTGCTGGGCGAGCCCAAGACGGTGGAGCAGCTGCTGGGCATCGTCGGTGCGCTCGTGGAGCGCAAGCAGACGGTGCTGGTGACGCGCCTCCAGCCGGAGAAGGCGGAGGCCCTGGTGGCGCGCTTCCCCAAGGGCCAGTACCACCCGGTGGCGCGCATCTTCCACCTGCCCCAGCGCAAGGTGAAGGCGGGCCGCGTGGCCATCGTGACGGGCGGCACCAGCGACATCCCCGTGGCGGAGGAGGCCGCGCTCACCGCGCAGGCCATGGGCGCGGACGTGCGGCGCGTCTACGACGTGGGCGTGGCGGGCATCCACCGGCTCCTGCGCCGGCGCGACGAGATTCAGGAGTGCCACGTCGCCGTGGCGGTGGCGGGCATGGAGGGGGCGCTCGCGAGCGCGCTGGGCGGCCTCGTCGGCATCCCGGTGGTGGCGGTGCCCACGTCGGTGGGCTACGGCGCGAACCTCGGCGGCATCTCCGCGCTGCTCTCGATGGTGAACTCGTGCGCCTCCAACGTGGCCACGATGAACATCGACAACGGGTTTGGCGGCGGCTTCTACGCGGCGCTCATCTCCCGCACGAAGGGCCGGAGCTAGCGCGCCATGCGACGCATCCTCTACCTGGAGCCCGTGGGCGGCATCGCCGGGGACATGTTCCTGGCGGCGGGCATCGACCTGGGCGTGTCACCGGACGCGCTGACGCAGGCCCTGTCCGGCCTCAACGTGCCGGGCTGGAAGCTGGCGGTGTCGCGCGCGGTGCGCCACGCCATCAGCGGCACGCACCTGGACGTGGTGCTGGACGCGAAGGAAGCGCACCCGCACCGCGCCTACGCGGACATCCGCCAGCTCATTGAAGCGGCGCCCACGCTGCCGGAGCGCGCGAAGGCGCGGGCCCTGGCGGTGTTCCGCGCCATCGGCGAGGCGGAGGCGAAGGTGCACGGCGTGTCCATCGACGCCATCCACTTCCACGAGGTGGGCGCGGTGGACTCCATCGTGGACATCTGCGGCGCCGCGGTGGTGCTGGAGCTGCTGGGCGACCCGGAGGTGCACGCCGCGCCGCCGCCGCTGGGCAGCGGCACCATCCGCGTGGCGCACGGCCAGATGCCCATCCCCGTGCCCGCGACGCTGGAGCTCTTGCGCGACGTGCCCGTGCGCTTCGAGGGCGTGGGCGAGCTGACGACGCCCACGGGCGCGGCGCTGCTCAAGGTGCTGACGAAGATTGGCCACCCTCCGGACTTCATCGTGGAGAAGGTGGGCTACGGCGTGGGGACGAAGGACTTCCGCGACCGGCCCAACGTGCTGCGCGCGTCGCTGGGTCGCGTGGAGAGGCAGGCCACGGAAGGGCTGTGGGTGGTGGAGGCGAACCTGGATGACGCCACGCCGCAGCTGCTGGCGCACCTGGTGGAGCGGCTGCTGGAGGTGGGCGCGAAGGACGCGTGGGTGGCCCCGGTGGTGATGAAGAAGGGCCGGCCGGCGCACCTCCTGGGCGCGCTGGTGGAGGGCGGCCTGCGAGAGGCCGTGGTGGACGTGCTCCTGAGTGAGTCCACGTCGCTGGGCGTGCGCTACCACCGGGTGGAGCGCCACGCGCTGGAGCGCGACTTCGTGGAGGTGGAGACGCCCTGGGGCAGGGTCCGCGTGAAGCGCGGCCTGCGCGACGGCCGGGTGCTCAACGCGCACCCGGAGTTCGACGACTGCGTCCGGCTGGCCCGCGCGGCCGGGGTGCCGGTGAAGCAGGTGATGGCCGCCGCGATGGCGGCCCTCACGCCCTGAGGTTCGGGACGGGGCCTGGGCCTACGCCGGCCGCGCCAGCGCGATGACACCGAAGGCCGCGCCGCCGGGGTCGGCGACGATGGCGATGCGGCCGTAGGGTGAGTCGAACGGCTGCATGAGCACCTTGCCGCCCTTGGCGGTGACGGTGGCCGCGGCCTGGTCGGCGTCGGCCACGGCGAAGGTGGTCATCCAGTGGGCCGGCACCTCGGCGGGCGTCTTGTCGTCCAGTTGCATCACGCCGGCCGTCTCACGGCCGTCCTTCTTCACGACCCAGTACTGCATCCGCTCATCCGGCATCTTGTCCGCGGTCATGCCGAAGAGGTCCTTGTAGAAGGCCACGGCCTTCGCGCCGTCGCGCGACTTGGCCTCGTGCCAGGCCATGGCGCCGGGCTCGTTCACCAGGCCCGCGCCGTTGAACAGGTTCGGCTGCCAGAAGCCGAAGGCCGCGCCGGTGTTGTCCGTACAGACGGCCATGCGCCCTGCGTCCATGACGTCCATGGGCTCCATCATCACCTTGCCGCCCAGCTCCTTCAGACGGGCGACGGAGCGGTCCACGCTCTCCACGGTGAAGTAGGTGCTCCAGGCCGGCGGAAACGGCGCGTCCTTGGGACGCGGCATCATCGCCGCCACGTGCTGGCCGTTCTTGCGGGCCATCGTGTAGTAGCCGTTCTCCTTGGTGCCGGGGTCGAACGTCCAGCCGAACAGCGCCCCGTAGAAGTCCTGGGCCTTCTCCAGGTCCCAGGCCGCCAGATCCACCCAAGACACCGTCCCCGCAGCGTGCTTCGTCATCGCAGGCATCGTCGCTCCCCTCGCAGTGCGGCCCCGGCGGCAGACCGGGGCTACCTGCAAGGTAACAGCGCTCGGGAGGGATACTGAAAGGAATTTCAGTGCCGCTTTGTGTCAACGAATGGGCTGACGCGCGAGCCCCTGCGCGAACGCATCCGTGTTGCCGGGGGCCACGCACACCGGCAGGCCCTCCACCGCGCCGCACTTCGCGCCCGCGTCCAGGAAGGGCCGCAGGTGCTCCGGCAGCACCACGTACGCGGTGCTCGCGTCCAGGCCGCCCGGAGGCAGCGGCGCGTGGCACTCCGCCGTGAGCGCCTCCGGCGTGCGCGACGCGTAGCCGCTGTTGAACGTGAGCTTCAGCCGGTACGCCTGATACGCCAGCGCGTTCACCAGCGGCTCGTCGTAGCGGCACACCCACTGCACATGCGGTGGGAAGAGGGCCAGGTGCTGATAGGAGCCCTTCAATGCGTCCCAGTCCGCTGACCTCAGCCGCTGGAAGCGCACGGGCTTGAAGAGGGCGCTCTTCTGTTCGCGCACGTCGTACGCCTGAAGTGCCAGCGCCACCGTCAGCGCGGCCACGGCGACTGCGGGCACGCCGCGCCACAGGCGCACCACGCACAGCACCGCGCCCACGACGAGCAGGTAGTGCAGCGGCCAGACGAAGCGGCCGGACGCACGGAACGCGTTCGTCATCTTCGCCAGCGGCGCGTACAGACTGCCCAGGTCCGCCACCGGCTGGCCCAGCCACGTCACGCGGGAGGACAGCGCGTACACGGCCATGAGCAGGACCACGACGGCCGCGGGCAGCACCCGGCGCCAGTCCAGCGCGCGCGCTTCACGCCAGCGCGCTAGCAGGCTCACCCCGGCCAGCACGATGAGCAGCAGCGCTCCCGCGCCCAGGTAGCCGAAGCCCTCGCCCTGTCGGGGCCCGGCGGGCAGGTCCGGCAACACGCGCGACCACCCCATCGGGTTCACCAGCGTGGCCAGGTCCGCGGAGAACTCCCCGAAGCCCTCCGCGCCCAGCCCGCTGCCGCCGAAGTAGCCGAAGAGGGCGAACAGCACGACGTCCAGCGCCGCGATGCCCGCGCACGCCGCCGCGACGCGTCCGGGGCCGGGTTTCCGGCTCCAGCCGAGCCGCACCCCGAGCGTCAGCGTCAGCGGCATCAGCATGGCCACCCAGTACGGATGGGTGCCCGCCGCGATGGCGTTGAAGAGGGCGGCGAGGCCCAGGCTCCGCGTCGCGGTGCGCGCGTCCGGGACGTCGCGCAGGTTGAGCCACAGCAGGGCCAGCAGCAGCCAGTGCGCGCACAGCGTGGGGTGGCTGAAGCGCGCCGCCATCACCGGGGACAGCGCCAGCAGCGTGCCGCCCAGCACCATGGGCACCGGACGCGGGGACACCGTCTCCACCAACCGCGCGCCGAAGTAGCCCATCAGCGCGTAGCACAGCGCCAGCCACGGCCCGGTGTACTGGAAGTCCACGGGCAACAGCGGCGAGAGGGGCTTGAACAGCACCGCCAGCCACGGGTTGCCGTCCGTGAGCGCCACCGACGAGCCGTACGGGTAGAAGTGGTTGGGCGCCGCGCCCAGGGGCAGCGTCCAGTCCGCGTTGCGGAAGAAGAGCCAGCCGAAGATGTGCGCGGCCCAGTCCTCGCGCATCATCCAGTCGATGCGCGTGGGCGGCAGCACCTGCCCGCCGCCCAGCCACAGGAACCAGCCCACCCCGCCGAGCACCGCCAGCGCTCGCGCCACGACGAGGGCCCGGTGGGAGGAGGACGCAGGGGGCGGGGGACTCAGGGAGGGGACGGACTCGCTCAAGGCGCGGCGACTGTAGGCGCCGGCTTCCGTACCCCGCAACCGCCCGCTTCCCGCGCGGACCTCAAGGGCAGTAGTGCGCGTAGCTCAGGCCGCGCGTGACCTTCGGCAGGCCGCCGCCCGCCGGATAGGTGTAGTGCGCGTAGGAGAGGCCCACCTGGACCCGGCCCTGGTCATCCACCTGGAGCGAGGAGGGACCGGGAAGCGCATTCCCGCCGTCCAGCGTCTCCAGGACGAGCGGCGGCGTCGTGGCGACGGGGTCCGTGCCGTACAGCGCCTTCACGACCAGCCGGCTGGCGCTCCCGTTCACGTTCGCGTCCGGGTCCGCGTCGTCCAGCAGGGCGTGACGGATGTTCGGGAAGAGCGCGCTCCGCGTCAGCGCGGGCCCCCGGCTCCGGAAGGCGCCCAGCCCGTACGACTTCCAGCCGCTGTCCTCCTTCACCCACAGCCACGCCCCCTGGTCGTCGGAGCCCAGCAGGGAGGGCCGCCCCGTCGCGTCCACCTCCAGCGCGATGCGAAGGCGCGGCGAGCCCGTGGGCAGCCACCAGCTCAGCGGCTCGGCGGCCCAAGTCCCCGACACGTTGCTCGCGTACACGACCTGGCTCTGCGCGCCGGACATGCGTGCGAACACGAAGTGCACGTGGCCGTTGGCATCCACGGTCATCCGCTCGCGGTCGCCCACGGCCCCGACCTCCTCCAACACGGCCTGGCTCCAGGTGCCCGTGGCGGACTCGAAGCCATACAGGTAGCCCACCAGGGGGGCGGGCCGGGCGATGAGCACGTGGGGCCGGCCCTCGGCGTCGAGCGCGATGGCGCTCGCCCAGCCCCTCTCCAGGTACGAGAACTCCCAGGCCCCGTTGGCATCGGTCGCGTAGCCGACGTGTTCTCCGTACTGGTACAGCACGTGGTGCGTGCCGTCCGGGGCCAGCTTCATGTGCACGTCGAAGCCGGTGGTCCACACGTTCTCCACCCGCGCTGGCGCGTCGCCCGGCCGGGTGGTGCCCACGTACAGGTGGGCGTCCTTCGAATAGGCGTAGTGGCCCACGCCCTGCGCGTCGAAGACGAACGCGGTGGCGAGCGAGTCGATGTTTTCGTCCAGCACCTGCGCCGTCCAGCCCGGTCCGGCGCCGCACACGCCTCCGTCCGTGCCCGCGTCGGGGTCGCCGCCCGCGTCGCCCGCGTCACCGGTGCCCGGACCGGCATCCTCCCCGGCGTCGGGTTGGGTCACCACGACCTGCACGCAGGTGCCGGCGGCGTTCCGGGTCACCTTGCCCTGCCCGGGGCCGGAGACCCCATCCGTGCAGATGGGGTCGCAGCCGGCCAGCAGGATCGCGGCCACGGCGGCGCTCGACAGCGCGGTGTGCACGAGGAAGGAACGGGACACGGGAGGACCGTCAGGGCTCGAGGTTGGCGCTTGCGGGGCGCGACACCAGCGCACCCGCGCGCGGACACGGCCGGGCCCGACGGCCCGCGTCCGCTAGCGTCGCAGGGAGATTTCCAGGCCGTACTGCGGATCCATCCCGGTCTGGCCGTTGGCGGTGACGCGGTCCATGCCCACCTGGGCGGACAGCCGCAGGGGCATGCCCCCCAGCCGCCCCATCACGCCCGCGGCCACGTGGCCGGTGAGCAGCGCGGGGTCCGCCTGACGGAAGCCCGGCGCCGTGAGGCCCAGGAGCCCCCAGCCCAGCCCCACCTCCGCGAACAGCGGCGTGCTCGCCGGGGCCTGCAATCCCAGCAGGCCCTCCACCGTGAAGCGGTGCAGTCGGATGCCGTCCCGGGCCGCGAGCGGCGTCACGCCGTACGCCCCGCGCACGCCGTAGTAGAGCAGGTGCAGCGAGGACGACGGCGTGCGCCACGACAGGCTGGGCCCGGTGGCGAACTTCGCCAGCCCCAGCGGCGAGCGCCCCGCGCCCAGGCCCAGCTCCAGCTTCGACGTCCAGTCGGACGGCGCCGCCACGGCCAGCGGGGCGTGCGCCCCACCGACGACGGGCGGCTGGAAGGGGTGGCTGAAGTCCACCGGCACCAGCCCCACGGCGGCGACGTACTCGTCGTAGAAGGACCGGTCCAGCGGCACGGCGAACAGGCCCTGGCGCAGCGCCTCCTCCGCGGGACCGCGCTCCTGCAATTCACGCGGGCGCAGCTCCGGCGTACCCGAGGACAGCTGCGCCAGCGTGACGCGCGCCTCCGCGTTCGGCGCGCGCACCCAGTACACGTCGCGCAGCGGCAGGAGGATCTGCGTCCACTGCTGCTGCGAGCGCCGCACGTCCACCAGCCGCTGGCCGTCCGCGTCCTCCACGGAGAGGCGCGCGTACTCGAAGCCCGCGGGGAAGGTGACGGAGGGGCCCTCCGGCGCGGGGCCCACCAGCGGGCGGCGGGGCTCGGCCGTGGGCGCGAAGGCGTTGACGGACAGGCGCGCGGGCATGCCCTTCACGCCGTGCAGCGACGCGGCCACGAACGCGGCCAGCTCGCTGTACTCCACCTGCCCGTCGCCGTTGATGTCCGCGCCGCCCAGCAGGCCGGAGCGCGCCACGTGGCTGAAGACGCCCGCGCGGATGCGGGACCACTCGTGCGTCTCCCCGTCCTCGCTCTCCGCGAAGAGGGCGCCCACGTGCGGGCGCGACGCCAGTTGCTCGCGCGCCAGCACCCCGCGCAGCTCCGCCAGCACCGCCGCGTCGGGCGTGCCCCCGCGGCTGCCCACCACGCCGGAGGCGCGGCACGCATCCGCGATGACGTGCACGTAGTCCGCGCCCAGCGGATCCACGACCTCCGCGTAGAGGCTGGTCCGGTCCAGGCGCGCGTCGGCGAGCGTGAAGTAGGCGCGCCCCGCGTCGTCCGTGTTGCCGTGGCCCACGTAGACGATGAGCACGTCCGTCTGGCGGCCCGCCGCGTGGTCCGCGAGCGCCGCCGCCTGCAGGTGCTTCACCGCCTGCTCCACCGCGGCGCGCGTGGGGGCCCGCGCGTCCTTCAGCACCAGACTGCCGCCCTTGCGCGTGGGCTCGTCCGGATCCACCAGCAGCGTGGTCTCCACGCCCAGCCGCTTGAGCGTCTCCGCCCACAGCACGCCGTCGTCGTCCGCGTAGCGCAGCGGCGCGAGCGCCGGGTCGTCACTGCCGTTGTGGGCGATGACGAGCGCGCGCCGGACGGTGTCCGCGAATGCCTCCGGAGCCGCCACCAGCAGGGCCGCTCCCAGGAGCACTTCCAGCTTCTTCATGGAGAATCCTTTACCCGGACCTCCTGCCTGAGCACCACCACCCCCTCCGTCGTCCCGTCACGCAAGGCCGCCAGGGTGGCGTCCGGGTGCTCGGAGAACGTCGCGGTGACTTCCGCCATATCGGAGTCCGCGGGCAGCGCGACCGTCAGCTCCAGGGGGTGTTCCTCGCCGGCCTTGCCGCTGAGCGGGAAGGGGCCGCTGACCTCTTCGTGGCCGCCGGCGCGGACGCGCACCGCGACGTGGGTGTAGGGCGGACGGGCCCCCGCCGCGAAGGCGAGCGTGGCGCCCGGGGTGCACGCCGTGCCGGTGCGCAGCTCGCGCAGGGACTGGCCGGGCGCCGCGCAGAAGACGCGCAGGACGGGCTGGGCCAGCGGCGCGGTGGGCGGCGTGGGGTCATGCACGGCCCCCCGCGGGCTCCACTCGGGTTCGGCGGGGGCGGCGGGCCCGGTGGGGCCGACGGACGCGGGCGTCACCACCACCGCCAGGAAGAGGGCCGCGAGCGTGGCGCCGAGCACCGCCAGGGTGGGCCACCGCGCGGGGGCGGAGTCCGCGGGGGCGGCGGCGGTGAGGGCGGCCTCCAGCCCCGCGGCGGTGAGCGTCTCCAGCTCCGTGGAGGTGGGCGTGTCCGTCTGGCCGGACTCGAAGACGCGGTGGGCGCGGGCCCACTTGTCGTAGCGGGTGCCGCAGCGGGCGCAGGCGTGGGCGTGGCGCAAGAGCCGCGAGGATTCGGGGGCGGACAGCTCCCCCAGGGACCAGCGCGTCAGCCCCGCGTCCACATGTCGTTCGTACCACTTCATGGGAGGCTCCCGAATGGGATGGCGCACAGCAGGGCCAGGGTGGCCAGCAGGGCGCCCAGCTGCAGGCGCCCCGGTGCGACGTCACTGTCCAACCAGCCCGAGTCCTTCAGGTGTTCGGTGAACTGCAACCGCAGGCGGCGCTCGCGCACCCGCACCTCGCCGCGGGTGAGCTTCAGCTGGTCGGCGGCGGACTCCTGGGACAGGCCGTCCATGAACCGCAGCTGCGCCAGGGCGCGCCCTTCGGCGGGCAGGGCCTCCAGGAAGCGGCGCACGATGGAGCGGACCTCGGCGCCCAGGGCCTCCTCCTCGGGGCTCTGGCCCTCCGTGGGGGCGTGGGCGAGCTCCGGCGCGTCATCCAGCGGGATGGCCTCGCGGGCCACGCGGCCGGAGGCGCGCATCAGGTCAATGGCGGTGGAGCGGGCGACGGTGAGCAGGAAGCCCAGGTAGGGGCGCACGCCGTCGTAGGCCTGGCGCATGTGGGGGCGGAAGGCCCGCACGAACGTCTCCTGGTGGGCGGCGTCCAGGTCCAGGGGCGTGAGCGCGAGGGAGCGCGTCCCGGTCTCCGAGTGCACGGAGAAGCGCCGCGACAGGTAGCGGAGCACTTCCGGCGAATAGGTGCGGTAGACCTGGGTGAGCACGGCGGTGTCACCCCGGCGGAAGGCCTCCAAGACTGACCGCTCTGTTCCTGGCAGCACGCGGAAGGCTCCGTCCAAGGGCCCGGCCGGACCCCTTCTGAAATGAGATACGAAATGACCCGGAAAATCCGGTCGTCGCCACACGCACGGCGCGCGTTTTCTTGAGCCCGGGCCCCGGGGTTGTTGCGAACGCGGATGTAGGCCTCCGGAGCCAAAGGCCACGGGTTCGAATCCTGCATCGAGCGTTGGGGAGGTTCGCGGAAGCTTAGACGCTGAAGCGTCGCCCTGCCCGCGGACAAGAAAGTGTCACCGCGGGTGACACAATTGCCATGGACCCATCACCTCATCATCCTGAGCGAGGCGAAGCCCGTCCAGACGCGCGAATCGACCGCGACATGAAGAAGCCGCACGAGCGGCCCTCGATCGGCGTGCTGCTCTGCGCGTCGAAGGACGACGAGGTCGTCGAGTTCGCGCTCGCGCGCACGACGTCGCCCACGCTCGTCGCCGAGTACCTGGGCCTCGCGACTTGCAACGACAGCCCTGGAAGTGGCAACCCGGCTACGACGTCGGTTGGGTCCCCAATAATGGGCACGCGGCGATACAGCATGCTCGCCGCGACCCTGGTACGTCACGTCTACGGGAACGCGTCCACCACGGTGTAGCCCGCGGTCCGGGGAAGGAGCGCGGCACCGGGCTTGGAGCCCGTCTCCCTCGGCCAGAAGCCATCGTCGTTCCCGAGGCCGAAGCAGACAGGATAGGTGCGGCCGTCAGGCGTCTCCGCTCGCGTGTAGCGGCCCCTGACCCGTTCTCCCCCTGTCCACAGCCGTCCGTAGAGAAGGGTACCCTTCGGAAGACCGCCGTATGCCTCCTCCTGGACGCTGACGATGTCGCCGTCGTGCACGGCAATCATGTCGGCATCCAGCCGGTCGGGATAACGGATGTCGACCGTGATGGTGACCTTCGCATCCCGCCGCAGCTTCAGCGCCTTCATGGCCTCCAGCGCTTCCGTGGGGCATCGCTGGGGCTTGGGCAACACCTGCGCACCCGAGCAAGCAATGAGGGTTGTCGCCGCTCCGACAGCCCACGTGCAGCCGCGTGACAGCGAACGTCCGCGGACAGGTGGGTCCTGCTTCAAGGGAATGCTCATGGTGTCCTTCTCCGGCGGGAGCGGCGCAGGGGAAGGAGGGGCCGCTCCGGAGGCGGCAGCTTGGTCGGGCCCAGGCGCCCGCGCCACGGAAGGCAGGGACGGGCGAACGGGCGCATCCCCGCCGGACCTTGAAAAGAGTCCCAGGCCCCATCCCAGACAGGCCATGGCCGCCACACATGCGAATGCGACGGCCCCCTGACGCCACAGCGCCCGCAGCGTCTGTCGGCGGCGCACCGTGCTCGCGGCGAGGATGTCCTGGGCCTGCATCCGCGCGACATGGCGGGGAAGCCGGCGACGCAGCTCGCGGGCTTCGCGAAGGCGTTCGATCCGGTCCAGGCGCTGAAGACGTGCGTGCTGGAGCGGCACCTCCTGACCCGGAGCCACTGGCCCCGCCATCCCGGGCGCCTCCTGCGTCGTGCGTGAGGAATCAGAGGCAGGTGTGGCCCAATCGAACAGGGGCTGGTCCCAGGTTGCATCCGCATGGGCCAGGACCTGATGCAGTTCGAAGGCCAGGGCGGAGGCGCTCGGAGGCCGTGCTTCGGGCGCGAACGCGAGCAGGCGGGTGACAAGCGAAGCCAGTGCCTCCGGCACCAGCGGGTTGGGCCATGCGCGTTCGGGGCCTTCCCCCTCCAGCGCGAGCGCCGGATAGCTGTCGGTCAGCAATCGATGGAAGGTGACGCCCAGTGCGTACAGCTCATCCGTCACGCCGTAGCGAGGACACTCCTGCGACGGCACCGCCATTCGCCAGCGGTGGAGCTGGGGACTCAAGTAGTGAGCCGTGCCAGGAGGCAGTTGGCCTGTTCCGGTCAGAGGCTTCGCTTCGGGATGCCAGCCCGCACCCCAATCCAGCAGGGTGAGCCGTCCACCGGGCTGGACGCGGAGGTTGTCCCCTTTGACGTCGCGATGCAGGACACCCTGCTGGTGCGCGAAGGCCAGAATCTCCACGGCCTGGAGGAGCAATGCGCCCACTTCGCGGGCTGTGGGGTTGCGCGTCCGGGCCCATTCGTAGAGCGATTCGCCGTCCACGAGCCCCATCACCAGGAATGGGTAGCTCCCGGAGCCTGGCCGCCATGCCCCGGCCTCCACGAAGCGAGGCACTCCCGGATGCCGCAGGCGGGACAGCACCTCCGCTTCGCGTGAGAACCAGGGGCTGTCGGGTTGGCGTGCCAGCTTCAGGGCGTACCGCTTGCCGCGAGGACGGTGCTTTGCATGAACGACGTAGACCGTGCCGTACCCGCCTGACGCCACTCGACGGAGGACGCGCCAGGGACCGATGGGGGTACCCGGAGGAAGCGCATCCACCATCAGCAGCAACGATGGTCGGGCAGGGCCATGGGCCTTCTGCGCGGGCTGGGTGGATGGAGGATGCTCAGGCCCGGCCTGTTCGCCGGGCGTTGCCTCGGGCGGGCTCATGGCTCCACCTCTTCCCAGCGGACGCCGCGTTCGCCCTTCGCGTCCAGCAGCTCCAGGGTGAAGTGCGTGCCAGGGGGCAGGTCCGGAAGCGCGTGCCATTCCACCACCACGGTGGCTTGCTCCCCGGGCGCCAGCTGCTTCACCTGCATGAGCAGAGGGAACTCACGGGCCGGCAGCGCGTTGGGCCCGCGCGGTGTCATCCGAGCGAAGCCCGGTATCCAAGGGGCACTCCCCACGGCGTTGATCAGCGAGGTCGACAGGGCACGGGTGCTCGCCGTGCGGTAGAGCACATGGGGGCCTTTGGCGGTCATGCCCGGGCTCAACGAAGGCTTCGGGAGGTGCTCCACCGCGACACCTTCACGGGTGACATCCCCCATCAACACCGCGCCGCCCAGTCCACGCAGCGCGCACTGCGCACGCAGCGTCGCGAGCCCCGCCTCGGTGAGCGCGCACCGGGCCCGCAGGTCCGCGAGCTCCTTCCCCAGGTCCTGCGCGGTGCGCCCCTGTCGGAACACCTCCACCTGGGAATCCACCTCCGCCGCCACGGTCGTGAGCACGAGCGCCACCTGCGCAGGCGCACCCGGCCCCGCGAAGCGCACGGTGACCACGGGCTCCTTTCCGGCGGGGACGTCCATGGCCGCCTTGAGCACGAGGACGTCCTCATGCACCGCCACGCGGGAGAAGAAGGGCGCGAGCACGCTCCGGTCCACGGACTCTGGAACGATGGGCGCATCGAAGGTGACGGTGGTCACTTCATGGGCGGTGACATGCAGTGCATGCAGCACCGGAGGGTCCTCCGCGCGCAGCGTGAGCTGCCGGGCCTTGCGCTCCCGCACCGTGGGAGTCCGGGACTGCGCCACCGCCGTGGTGCCCATCAGGACCGTGAGCACCAGGGGAATGACCGAAGCGGACAGCGACATCACGGGTCACCTCCATCCTTCAAACCTAACAGATAGGGGTGACACGCATGGAAGTCCACGGGCCTGGGAAGCCCGGACGCAGCTGCAAGGAGAAGGAAAAGCCAGCCTACCTCAAGCGTCCTTGAGAGAAATACCTACCTGGAGGTCGTCTACGACCGCCGCCCCGTCTTCCGGGCGAAGTACGCGCGGTTGAACGTCCCAAGTCCCCACATGCGCGGGTCGTCCGGGAACTCCGCCTTCGCCAGCGACTCGTCGCTCTGTTCCCCGAGCCAGCGGATGAACTCGTCACGAGACGCGAAGGTCTGCTTCGCCTGGGAGTGCCCCTGGATGTACCGGAGCCCATGCGCGTACGAGCCGTCCCCGGCCCTCCACAGCGCGCGGGACACGCCGTCGCGCGGATCCACGGTGATGGACAGGTCCGCCCCCGCATCCATCAACTCCGCCACCCGCTGCGCCAGCGCGCGTCCGTAGTGCCGTGAATCGAAGTGGGCCTCCGCGCGGGCCCGCTCTTTCGCATCCTGTTGCCGCTGTACCTCATCCATCCACTGGACGCGGGGTGCCGCATGCGCGTCGCAGACGATGGACAGCGCGATGTCCCCCAGCCCGGGAGCCGACGCGTGATACCGCCGCATCAGCTCCTGGACCTGGGCGCGAGGTGCCTCCGGCAGCGACCCGAACGTCAGCGCGCCGTCCGGCGCCGTGAAGATCAACGTGTCGTCATGAAGCGTGCCCTGGTGCTTCAACGACGCGGACAGCTCAAGGCGGGTCAGCCCACGGGCCTTGAGTTCGGCGCGCAGCCAGCGGACGACGTCGGAGTCTTCGGTCAGCAGGGAGGACATGGTTTGGGCCGGGACTCTCGCACGGCGTGCCCCGCCCTGGCCCGCATCGAAAGCCTGACATTCCTGTCGCGCTTCAGGGCCATTCCCACGCTCCACGCCCCTCGAAGCCGGGGCGCCCGCATCAGGGAGCCCCTGGCCGCGCGCTTGCAGTGCGTGGCGCCGCCAACCTCCAACGCCGTCGGACGACGGCCCTTCTCCCTGGACGACATGACTGCTCGACACTTCATCGCATCGCTGGTTCTGGCCTCCTGCCTGGGTGCACTGCCGGCGGCGGCGCAGGAGCCCTCGAACTCCGGGCTCGCGCTGGGCGTGCGCGGCGCCTTTGGCATTCCGGTGGGCGACGCCGGCACGGACCTCTCGCTGAAAGACACGTTCGGCAGCACCGTGGCGCCGCAGGTGGACGTCTCCTACTTCTTCAACCGGCAGCTCTCGCTGGGCGCCTATTTCCAGTACGGCATCGGCTCCGGTCCCGGTGACGAGTGCTCGGATGGAGTGGACTGCAAGAGCAAGGTCCTGCGCTTCGGCATCGACCTGGACTACCACTTCCGGCCGGCCGGTTTCGTCTCGCCCTGGGTGGGCGTGGGCGTGGGCTATGAGATCGGCTCGCTGGAAGTGGGCGAAGGGGCGGGGAGCTCCTGGTTCAAGCTCGAGGGCTATGACCTGGGCCACGCCCACTTTGGCGTGGACCTCCAGCTCACCCGCTCCATCGCGGTGGGGCCCTACATCTCCGCGTCCGTGGGGCAGTACAACAAGGGCACGGTCCGTCTGGGCAATGCCGCGGAAATCAGCGACGACCTCTCCAGCGACGCGAAGCAGATCCACGTCTGGATCCAGCCGGGCGTGCGCGTGCAGTTCCGGCTGTAGTCACCACCGCGAAGCCCTCACGTCTCCGACGAAGGAGGCGTGGGGGCGGGCAGGGGATAGAGGACGCGGTAGTCGATGCGGTGGTGGTAGGCCGCCAGATACGGCGCCCCCGCGATGTCGATGACCACCTGCTGGGGCGGCGTGGGCTGCTGGTTCATCCACGCCTCCGCCTCCGCCTTCGTGGCGAAGGA
This sequence comes from Corallococcus caeni, assembly GCF_036245865.1. Classification (NCBI taxonomy): domain Bacteria; kingdom Pseudomonadati; phylum Myxococcota; class Myxococcia; order Myxococcales; family Myxococcaceae; genus Corallococcus; species Corallococcus caeni. The sequence goes on from NZ_BTTW01000002.1 coordinate 743,901, forward strand.
CAGGCCCGAGGGCGTGAGCCTCTGGTCCGCCATCTCCTGGAGATAGAACTCGAGTCGAGGCTGACGACCCAGGCCTCTCCACCCGCTCGTGGGATTGAAGAAGACGGAGAAGTACTCATCCGCCACCAGGATGGATGCAAACGACGGTGGACGTTTCTGGGCCATCAGCCAGGCATCGGCATCCTGCCGGGTGTCGAACCGGGCGATGGCCAGAGGCGGCGCGTAGGCCTCCAGGTTCCGGACGTAGTCCTCGAAATCGGCGGCCTGCCCTGTCGCGTCGATGAACTGGATGGCAGCCGCGGCGGTGCGCATCGCCTCTTCGCCCCCAGGAGTCTTCGGGGCATCGTCGAGCAGGACGCGCCCGAGCACTTCAATCTGGTCGAAGAGGCTGGTCATGGACGGGTTTCCGCAAGAGGGAGGACGGAAGCACTGTCGTGGGCTGTCATGAGCAACGCTGGGGCCAGGATGATCAGCCCCGCGCTCGCGGAGACAACAACAAAGGCGACCCCTGCGATGACGATGACGCTGCCCACAAGCAGGGATTCGCGGTGGCGGCTCGCCCAGTCAGACAGTGCCTCGGTGGAGGACAACTCCTGGGGACGAAGCTTCTCCAGTTCGAGGCAGTCCTTGTAGGCCGGCTCGCACTGCCTGACGCAGTGGTCATTCTTTCCGCCCGTGCCTCGCGGGATGCGGACATGGCCATATCCACGAGGCAGAGGAGTGCTCATACACTGCTGGATGCACTCGACGTTCTCCGCATCGCAGTCCCGCACGGAGCGCGCGGTCCGCACGATGCGCCGGCCCTCGGGCGCCCTCACGTAGGGGGCGAGGTCGAACTCCCCCGCCGGCCGCCACTCCTGGGTGAAGCTCCCATCCGGGGCCTCCCGCAGGAGCAACACCCGCCGGGGCAGCTCTTCCTGTGAGGGCGGAGGCACCGCCGCGCGGGTGGCTCCACAGGCCGCGAGCCACAGGCACAGCGCCACGGCCGTGACGCCCCTCCCGACCTGAGCCCCGACATGCATCCTTCCACCCAAGCAGAACCCCGGGTGGAAGTCATGTCACCGCGAACCGCTCAGAACGCGGAGCCGTTCGCGCGGTAGCCCGGGGTCGACGCGTAGAGGTAGCCCCCCACGTTGTAGCAGAGGTCCCAGCTCCCCGTGGCGCTCCTGTCCGGGGAGCGGTTGAACGAATAGCCCTGGGTCACGGTGACGTTGGAGCTCTGGTACGAATGGCTGTCCTGCACCGTGCCGTCCGCGCGCACCAGGTACACCGCGTCGCCCGCGCCACCCTGGTTGACGCCCTTGTCGAACCGCAGCCCGTAGCCACCATTGTTGGCATACGTCGCATACGTCGCCCCCACCGGCACCGCGGACACCCCCGAGTACACCACGTACGCCTTGCCCGCCGGCAGCACCGTGCCCGTCACGAACGTGTGCCGCGCCGCCTCCACGCCCGAGTACGACTTCGCGTCGTGGATCTTCCAGCCACTCAGGTCCACCGACCCTGGACCCGCGTTGTAGATCTCCACGAACTGCTGGTCGTAGTCCGGCGTCGTCCCGCCCCCGGGCGGCGGGTAGGGCTGCGGCAGGTACTCGTTGATGAACACCGTCTGCGTCGGCCGCGTCATCGTGAACGCTCCGTCGCTCACGTCCGCCACGTCCGCGCGCGCCGCGTCCGCCACTCGCACCCGCGCGGCCGTGGAGGACTCGCTCGGCACCGTCCACGTGTAGCGCCCGGTGGACGCCGCCACGTTGGACGCCACCGTGCGCCACACCGTCCCGTCCAGCGTGTACGTGAGGTTCACCTGCGACACGTTGCTCGACGTCCAGGTGATGTTGAACGTCGTGCCCGCCTGCAGCGTCTCACCGCCATTGGGCGCCGTGACCTTCACGCTGCCCGCCTGCGCGACCGAGCCGAAGTTGAACCGGCTGAAGATGGGGTAGTGGTCCGACGTGGTGTTCTTGTAGCTGACGATGTTCGGCCTGAGCACCTCCGCGGAGTTCGCCACGTAGTAGGCCGCCAGCTCGTTGGTCACCAACTGGTGGTCGATGAACTGGCTGTTGCTCACCGTCGAGCGCTCACCGGACTCCGACAGCGGCTGGGTGAGGAACTTGTACCGCGCGGAATCGCTCACCAGGTTCGCGTACGGCGACGGGTTCGGCGTGTAGATGGACGCGTCCACGTCGTCGTTCCAGTCGCCCAGCACCATCACGTTCTGCGTCGGCAGGGACGTGTCCAGGTAGCTCTTGAGGCACGACGCCGCGCCCTGGCGCCGCGCGTACGAGTCCGCGTCCGCGTACGCCTTCATGTGCAGCACCATCACCGTCAGGTCCACCTTCGCGCCGCCGCGGATCACCTTCAGGTCCACGCGCAGGGGCGGCCGGTAGGCGAAGTCCGACGCGCACTCCGTCAGCACGACGTTCGAGTTCACCAGCTCCACCGCGTCCGTCTTGTAGAGCAGGCCCACCTTCTGGTCCGTCGTGCCGTAGGGCCACTCGCTGGCGAGCAGGCCGCTGTAGCCGGAGAGCCCCGCCTTCAGCGAGTTGAACGCGTCCACGCCGACGATCTCCGCCACGCCCAGCACGTCCGGCCCCGCGTCCGCGATGACCGCCGTCGCGTTGGCCAGCTGCAGCGCCTCGTCCGTCGGTCCTTCGGCGGTGGAGCCGAACCACTCGATGTTCCAGTTGCCCACCTTCAAGCCCACCGCCGTCGGCTGCGTCCCGCCATCCGTCCCGCCGTCCGTCTTCGTCCCGCCGTCCGTCTTCGTCCCGCCGTCCGTGATGGGACCCCCGTCGGGCAGCTCTCCCGACTGGGTTTGCACGGGCAGCTGGATGACCGCCTCCGCGTGCGCCCCGTTGGCGTCCTCCACCCGCAGCGTGAACTCATACAGTCCCGGACCCTGCGGCGTGCCGCTCAGCACCCCGTCCTCCGTCACGTCCAGGCCCGGCGGAGTCGCGCCTCCCTCCTGCGACCAGGTCAAAGGCGGCGCGCCCCCCGTGGCGCTGAAGGTGAAGGTGTAGGCGCTCCCCTCTTTCACGGCCGGCAGCGGCGAGCCCGTGGTGATGGCCGGCGCCGGCCACACGCGCAACGCATAGCCCCGCGTGTGCTGGATGCCCTTCGCGTCGCGCACGCCCACCGTCATCGTCCACTCGCCGGGCGTCGTCGCGGGCCCCACCAGCCGCCCGGTGTCTCCGTAGAAGGAGAAGCCCGGCGGCACCTGGTCCACGGAGTACGTCAGCGGCGCCGTGCCGCCCGTCGCCGTGAACAGCTTTTCGAAGGCCGCGCCCACCGTGGCCGCCGGCAGCGTCACCTGGGGCAGCACCGGCCCCGCCGACTCCGGCTCCTGCGAACCACAGGCGGCCAGCGTGACGAGGGAGGTGACGAGGACGAGCGACGCGAACGCTCGGAGGGACCGGGACGACATAGAGGAACGCTCCAGCACCGGGCCCGCCCCAACGCGGCCTTCCCGGAAGAGGGCACGCACCTTAACGTGTCTGGCAGCCGACTGTCGCCAGCTCCCCCGCTTGCACCCCGGCGGAGCCCCTGACGCACTGCCACACGGCAATGGATGGCGCGCTCCGCCGTCCTTCACGGACAGCGCGGAAGGCTTTGCGCCCGGTCCGCACGTGCAGTTGGATGGGTTCGAGCAGACGGAGGAGACGCGTCATGGCCGAGAAGTGGGACAGGCAGTTGATGGACTTCCTCAAGCGCACCGGCGAGGACCTCAAGCGCACCACGGACGACCTCCGCGGCGAGGCCGAGCGCCTCCTCAAGGAAGTGAAGGATCCGGAGAAGCAGGCCAAGGTGAAGGAGGGCCTGGTGCAGCTGCGCACCTGGGCCGCCGCCACCACCAAGACGGCCGCGGACAAGATCGAGACCGCCGTGCGCCGCGTGGAGACCTCCGTCGAGGAGGCCTTCAAGCCCGGCTCCAGCGCCAGCCCCGGCTCCACCCCTCCGCCCGGCGAGGCCGCCAGGGCCGCCCCGGCGCAGGAGGCCGCCCCCAGCCGCCCGGCCCGCGCGAAGACCGCCGCCAAGCCGAAGGCCGCCGACAAGTCCATCGGGCGCAAGAAGACTGCGGGCGCTCCCGCCGCCCCCAAGGGCGCCCGGGCCGCGAAGAAATCAGCTTCCAAGAAAACGTTGGGCCGCAAGAAACCCGCGCCCGGGGCGTGAAGTTCCGTTCCCCATGAAGTCGCGCCTGCCCGCACGCCGGGTACGCGCCTCCTCCTCGGGTCCTGTTGGATCGCTCCCCGGCGCGTGAGATAGTGCGCGCCGTGTCGGGTACCCAGGACAATGACAAGGGCAGCATCCAGACGGACATCGGGCAGGACGTGATCGACGAGGCGGTTCGCAGCGTCGAGCGTCGGATGGACGAAGACGCCGGCAGCGCGGGCACGGAGGTGGAGCTGGACGTCTCCGCCCCGGCCGCCGAAGCGGACGCCTCCACCCCCGAAGTCGCTCCCCCCACCGAGGACGCGGCCGCGCTCCGCCAGGAGGTGGAGTCGCTGCGCGCGCAGCTGGACTTCAGCCAGACCAAGGCCCGCGAGACGCTGGAGCGCTTGAAGGAAGCGCACGAGCGCGCCAAGGACTTCCAGGACCGGGCCATCCGCTCCGCCGCGGACCTGGAGAACTACCGCAAGCGCGCGCAGAAGGAGAAGGAGGACGTCCAGAAGTTCGGCGTGGAGAAGCTCCTCAAGGACCTGCTCCCCGTGGTGGACAACCTGGACCGCGCGCTCGACGCCGCCGGCAAGTCCCCCGACTTCGACAGCTTCCAGAAGGGCGTGGCCATGACGCGCAAGTCCTTCGAGGACTCGCTCAGCCGCCACGGCGTGAAGGGCTTCTCCGCCAAGGGCCAGCCCTTCGACCCGCGCCTGCACGAGGCCATCCAGCAGGTGGAGACCGCTGAGGTGCCGGCGGGCCACGTCGTCTATGAGGTGACGCGCGGCTTCTACCTCAACGACCGCCTGGTGCGTCCCGCCATGGTCGTCGTCGCCCGCGCGCCGGAGCCCGTGGCCGCGGCGCCGCAAGCCGCGCCCGCCAGCACGGAAGCGCCGAAGTCCGCTGAAGAAGGAAGCAGCGCGGCGCCCCAGACGCCCGCGCCGTCCGACAGTTCCTCCGGGGGGAGTCAGTAGTCATGGCGAAGGTGATTGGAATCGACCTGGGAACCACCAACTCCTGCGTCGCCGTGATGGAAGGCGGCGAGCCGGTGGTCATCCCCAACAGCGAAGGCAGCCGCACCACGCCCTCCATGGTGGGCTTCACCGACTCCGGTGAACGCCTGGTGGGCCAGATTGCCAAGCGGCAGGCCATCACCAACCCGGAGAACACGGTCTTCGCGGCCAAGCGCCTCATCGGCCGCAAGTACGACTCGCCGGAGGCGAGGAAGGCCATTGGCGTCTCCTCCTTCAAGGTGGCGCCCAGCCCCAACGGCGACGCGTGGGTGGAGATCCGGGGCAAGGGCTACAGCCCGCCGGAAGTCAGCGCCATCGTGCTGATGAAGATGAAGCAGACGGCGGAGGACTACCTGGGTGAGCCCGTCACCGAGGCGGTCATCACCGTCCCCGCCTACTTCAACGACAGCCAGCGCCAGGCGACGAAGGACGCGGGCCGCATCGCCGGCCTCAACGTGCTGCGCATCATCAACGAGCCCACGGCCGCGGCGCTCGCGTACGGCCTGGACAAGGTGAAGGACGCCACCACGGAGCGCGTCGCCGTCTACGACCTGGGCGGCGGCACGTTCGATATCTCCATCCTGGAGCTGACCGCCGGCGTGTTCGAGGTCAAGAGCACCAACGGCGACACGTTCCTGGGCGGCGAGGACTTCGACCAGCGCCTCATCGACTACCTGGCCAAGCGCTTCGCGGAGCAGAACAACGGCCTGGACCTGCGCAAGGACCGCATGGCGCTCCAGCGCCTGAAGGAAGCCGCCGAGCGCGCCAAGCACGAGCTGTCCAGCGCCCCGGAGACGGAGGTCAACCTCCCGTTCATCACCGCGGACGCGTCCGGCCCCAAGCACCTCACGGAGACCGTGGACCGGTCCACCTTCGAGGCCCTGGTGGCGGACCTCATCGACCGCTCCATCGAGCCGTGCCGCATCGCGCTCAAGGACGCGGGCGTCACCGCGCAGGCCATCAACCAGGTCCTCCTGGTGGGCGGCATGACGCGCATGCCGCGCGTGCAGCAGAAGGTGAAGGAGTTCTTCGGCAAGGAGCCCCACAAGGGCATCAACCCGGATGAAGTGGTGGCCGTGGGCGCCGCCATCCAGGGCGGCGTGCTCAAGGGCGAGGTGAAGGACGTCCTCCTCCTGGACGTCACGCCGCTGTCGCTGGGCGTGGAGACCGCGGGCGGCGTCTTCACGAAGATCATCGACAAGAACACCACCATCCCCTGCAAGAAGGGCCAGGTGTTCTCCACCGCGGTGGACAACCAGCCGCTCGTGTCCGTGCACGTCCTCCAGGGCGAGCGCGAGATGGCGGCGGACAACAAGACGCTGGCGCGCTTCGAACTGGTCGGCATCCCGCCCGCGCCGCGCGGCGTGCCGCAGATTGAGGTGTCCTTCGACATCGACGCGAACGGCATCGTGCACGTGAGCGCGCGCGACCTGGGCACCGGCAAGCAGCAGCAGGTGCGCGTGGTGGGCAACTCCGGCCTCACCGAGGCCGAAATCCAGGCGATGATCACCGACGCCCAGTCGCACTCCGCGGACGACAAGAAGAAGAAGGAGCTGGCGGAGCTGCGCAACAACGCGGACGGGCTCATCTACACCACGGAGAAGAGCCTGGAGGAGTACGCCAACCTCCTGTCGGAGAAGGACAAGGGCGAAATCCAGGCGGACCTGGAGCGCCTGCGCTCCGTGCTCAACACCTCCGACGCGGGCGTCCTGAAGGAGGCCTTCCAGCGCCTGGAGGGCAGCGCCTACCGCATCGCGGACGCCATCTACACCGACCAGGCCAAGTCCGGCTGACGCCTCACCCCGGGACGCGGCCGGGCCGGGTGCAATCACCCGGCCCCCGCGTTCGTAGGCCCGGGGCCGCCTCACTTCCTCCCCGGAGCCTCCCCCATGCAACTGACAGAAGCCGTGATGATCATCATGGTCACCGGCATGACCGTCGGCGTGCCGCTGCTCGGCCTCACGCTGCGCTTCGCCCTCAAGCCCGTGGTGGAGACGTGGCTGCGCGTGCGCGAGGTCCAGGCCCGGGGGCAGGTGGCCGCCGGGGAACTGGAGGGGCTGCGCGCGCGCGTGGCGCACCTGGAGCACATGCTGGACCGGCACGGCATGCTGGAGCACCCCGTCACCCGTGGGACGCCGGAGCCGAGGGAGCTGCCCGAGCACCTGTCCGCGGTGGTGCGCGTGGAGCGCGAGCGCGTCTGACGTCCCACCCGGTGGGCGCTCCATTGCGCCCGGGTTTTCGGGTATTGATGGACGCGTGGCGTTCCAATCCCCGGAAGAAGAGCTGGCCTTCCTGCGCGGCCTGATGGCCGTGAACCGGATGGCCGACGACATCCTCGAGGACTGCCTGGAGCGGGGGCTGGACCTCGACACCGGCCTGGACGTGTTCCTCACGCAGTGCGCCCGCATGGTGCACGCGAAGGCGGGCTTCGTGTCCCTCCGGGGCACGCGGGGGCCCGTGCTGACGCGCGTGCTGGGCGAGCTGGGCGTGGACGTCTTCGAGGCGGCGCACTGGCGCGGCCCCCGGAAGCTGCGCGAGGGCCGGATGCTCTTCTGCCAGCAGCTCACCCTGGGACGGCTGAACCTGGGCGGGCTGGGGCTGCTGGTGGAGGGGGACTTCGAGGACGGCGGCGCGCGGGTGATGGGGCTGGTGGAGGCGATTGGCGAGCAGCTGGACTCCGCGGTGCTGTCCTTCCTGGCGCTGACGGACGGCCGGGGCCCGCTGGAGCGGCTGGACGAACTGGACGTGGACGGCACGCCGGTCAACCGCGGGCGCATTGGCCGCTATGAAATCGTGAGGCCCCTGGGCACGGGCGGCATGGCGCAGGTGCTCATCGCGCGCACGCGCGGGCCGGAGGGGCTGGGGCGGCTGGTGGCGCTCAAGCGCATCCTGCCCCACCTGACGGCCCAGCCAGAGATGGTGCAGCAGTTCCTGGACGAGGCGCGCATCGGCCTGCGGCTGTCGCACCCCAACCTCGTGCACGTCTACGACTTCGGCGAGGCGCAGGGCGCGTACTACATCGCCATGGAGCTGGTGAACGGCATCGACCTGGACCGGCTGCTGCGCGCCAACAAGGGCCCCGTGGAGCCGGCGGTGGCGTCCGCCATCGTGTCGCAGGCGCTCCTGGGGCTGCACGCCGCGCACGCGCTCAAAGGCGAGGACGGCGCGTCGTTGGAGCTGGTGCACCGCGACCTGTCGCCGCACAACCTGATGGTGGGCTTCGACGGCCAGGTGAAGGTGCTGGACTTCGGCGTGGCCAAGGTGCGCGCGCAGCGCACGGTGACGCTGCCGGGCATCGTGAAGGGCAAGCCGCTCTACATGTCCCCGGAGCAGGCGCTGGGCCAGAAGCTGGACGCGCGCAGCGACCTGTTCGCCATGGGGCTCATCCTCTACCAGGCCCTCACGGGCCGGCGCGCCTTCGAGCGCGACGACGAGCTGGCCACCATGAAGGCCATCTGCCAGGAGAAGCTGACGAAGCCTCCGGAAGTGCCCGCGCCCCTGTGGAACGTGCTGTCGGTGGCGCTCTCCAAGGCGCCGGAGGCCCGCTTCGACTCCGCCCACGCCATGGCGGACCGGCTGCTGGCCGCGTGTCCCCCCGCGCGCGACACGGCGCTGGCGGCGCTCGCGGGCCGGCTCTTCCCGGAGCGGCTGCGCGACTCGCAGCGGCTGGAGACCGCGGTGGACCGCGCGCGGGAAGCCCCCACCCGCGCCACGCCGCCCGCCCGTGCCCCTCGCTGAAGGCAGCGGAAGCAGTGCGCCACCCCCCGCACACCGCGCGCGTGAAGGCGCGGCCTGCGGGGCGGAGCACAAGGCCTGTCTCTTCATCCCGTGGCGCTAGGAGCGCTTGAGCGGGTCGATGTCCGGGTTCGCCTTGTAGCCGGCGCGGCGCTTCTCCTCGTCCGCGTCGCCCTCGGTGCGCACCACCGTCACGTCACCCAGTTCCTCGTGGCGGACGCGGCCCTCCATGCTGCGGCGCTCCTCGATGGGGCGCTTGTGGATGGTGATCTCCTCATCCGTGTACGCGCGCCTGGTGAGCTCCGCCTCCTCCGCGTGCAGGGGGATGCGGATGGTCTCCTCCTGGAAGGTCGCCACGTCGCCGGGGATGGGGTCCTTCGCCACGCGGCGCACCACCTCCACCTCCTCGTGGCGCAGGGGCACCTCCACCGTCTTCGTCTCCTCCACGACGATCTTCCGCACCTGGGCCTCGCCCGCGGAGCGCTGGTGCTTGGTGACGCCCAGCTCCTCATGGTGCGTGCGCAGCGTGACGTCCTCGTTCGCGATGCGCTCCGCGCGCAGGTCGCGGTCCTTGATGCCGGCCTTGTCCGTGCCCAGGCCGGTCCTCGGCACGTCGGTCACCTTCGCGGTGCCCGTCTTCAGCCCCGCGCCAATCCCGCCCGTGGTGCTGCCCGTGGCCGTCGCCGCCGTCGCGCCCACCGCGCCGGGACCCACGCCCGCGCCGCCACCCCGGCCCGCCATCACCGCGGTGTCCGAGTCCGACAGCCCCCGCAGCGCCTCGCGGCCGTGGTTGAGGTAGATCTCCCCGTTGCGGATGTCGCTCACCTCCGAGTAGCGGACGAGATAGTCCTTCGGGAAGAACATCCCCTTCTCGATGTGGAACTCGGCGTCGCTCACGGCGAAGACCTTGCCCAGCTTCTCGCCGTCGCTGCTGCGGACCGTCATCCCTTCCTTGATGTCGTTGCGCTTGATCATCATTGACTGGCTCCTTGTGCCTTCACGTCGGGTCGGGTGTGGTCGGAAGCGGAGCGCTCGGATCATCCGTCTGGCTTGGGGTCGGCTTCCTGGGGGGAAGTGGACGCGAGCTGCCCGCCACGGCCATCACGAGGAATGTGGGTGCCCTGGTGCCCGGGGAAACCCCTGACGCTGGATGCTTCGGGGGCTCGACGCGCCGCACGCCGCTCGCGACGCCACCCCGAACGCCCTCCTGCCTCCTGTCCGGACACCGAGCGTGCAGGGCGAACGCCACCGGGCTTCACGCTGGCCGCGCGCGTGCCCACGCCCCACTGTGTGGGGGGACGCGAGCCTGGAGGTCCGGCCCGCGCGCGGAAGGAGCCTTCGATGCGAACCACGAGGTCAGGCGGGGGACTCGGGTGGATGGCCGGCGCGGTGGGGCTGTGGTTGGCGGGTAGGCTGTGGCGCCGCCGCTCGGGCGCGTCCGTTCCGGAGTCCGTGTCAGGGACGGCGTCCTTCCCGGAGCCCGACCCCCGGGCCCCCGCCGCGCCGGAGGTCCCGCCCGCCTGGCCGCCGGACGATGAAGCGGCTTCCGACTCACGCTGGGAGCTGACGCAGGAGGACGCGGCGCCCTGGGAGGACGGGCCCGGGAGCCCGCCGATCCGCCGGGGGCCGTCGGGCCGGGAGCACTTCTGGCTGGAGCCCTGAAGCGGGGCGGGGGCGCACCCGCCGTGGGACAGGGGGGGCGCGACAGCGATGTTCCGAGGTGTTGGCGGGACCCCGGAGCCAAGCTGTGCGCTTGACCCATGGGGAGGGCTCCCCTAGAAAACCGGGGCTTTGCCCGTCATCTCCCCCGGAGGAATCCCCCGCATGCGACGACTTGCCCCGATGCTCCTCGCCGCGCTCGCCGTCCTGGCGGCCGCCTGCGAGAAGAAGACGCAGCCCACGGGAGAGGCGGGAGGCCAGCCCGCGGCACAGGCCCCGGCCACCGCGCAGGGCGGCGGCACGCCCCCGGCGGGTGACGACGTCATCGTGCTGGGCGAAGTGGGCGCGCTGACGGGCGGTCAGGCGACGTTCGGCATCTCCAGCCGCAATGGCATCGCGCTGGCGCTGAAGGAGGCCAATGCCGCGGGCGGCGTGAAGGGCAAGAAGCTGGTCGTGCGCGTGTACGACGACCAGAGCAAGCCCGAGGAGGCGGCGCAGGCCGTCACCCGCCTCATCACCCAGGACAAGGTGGTGCTCATCCTGGGCGAGGTGGCGTCCTCCAGCTCCCTGGCCATGGCGGAGAAGGCGCAGGCGGCCGGCGTGCCCATGATCACCCCGTCGTCCACCAACCCCTCCGTGACGGAGAAGGGCGACAACATCTTCCGCGTCTGCTTCATCGACCCGTTCCAGGGCTTCGTGATGGCGAAGTTCGCGCGGGAGAACCTCAAGCTCAACAAGGTCGCCGTCCTCCAGGACAACAAGAGCGCCTACTCCATTGGCCTCACGGAGGTGTTCCGCCAGAAGTTCGCGGAGATGGGCGGCAAGATCACCGTCACGGAGAGCTACAGCCAGGGTGACACGGACTACCGCGCGCAGCTGACCGCCATCAAGAAGACGCAGCCGGAGGGCATCTACGTGCCGGGCTACTACAGCGAGGTGGGCGTCATCGCCCGCCAGGCGCGCGAGCTGGGCCTGAAGGTGCCGCTGATGGGCGGCGACGGCTGGGACTCCGAGAAGCTCTTCGAGCTGGGCGGCAGCGCCATCGACGGCAGCTACTTCTCCAACCACTACTCGCCGGACAACCCGGACGCGCGCGTGAAGAAGTTCATCGCGGACTACAAGGCGGACTACAACGGCGCGGTGCCGGACGCGCTCGCGGCGCTGGCGTATGACGCCGCGCGCGTCGCCATCGAGGCGCTCAAGAACGCGCCGGACACCAGCGGCCCGGCCCTGCGCGCGGCCATCGCGAAGACGAAGGACTTCCCCGGCGTGGCGGGCAACATCACGCTGGATGAGAAGCGCAACGCGGTGAAGTCCGCCGTGGTGCTGAAGGTCGCGGACGGCAAGTCCACCTACGTCACCACCATCTCTCCGTAGTCCAGGGCCACCCCCGGCATGTCGCAGCTTCTCCAGCACCTCATCAACGGTCTGGCCGCCGGCACCATCTACGCCCTCGTCGCCCTGGGCTACACGATGGTGTACGGCGTCCTCAAGCTCATCAACTTCGCCCACGGCGACGTGATGATGGTCGGCGTCTACATGGGCTACGCGACCGCCTTCGCCCTCGGGCGTCAGGCGCAGCGTTCCCTGTGGGGCGTGGTCGTCATCTTCGCGGTGGCCATGGTGGGGTGCGCGCTGCTCGGCTTCCTCATCGAGCGCTTCGCCTACCGGCCGCTGCGCGAGAAGCCGCGCCTCACCGCGCTCATCACCGCCATCGGCATCTCGTTCGCGCTGTCGTACGGCTTCCAACTGGACATCGGCTTTTTGCCGGGCGCGTCCCCCCGGGCCTTCCCGGAGGTCATCGTCCCCAGCGAGTGGTTCATCATTGGCGACCGTGACGTGGTGGTGTGGAACTGGCAGGTCATCAGCTTCCTCATCGCCGTGGGGCTGATGGCCGCGCTCCAGTTCCTCGTGTACCGCACGCGCTTCGGCAAGGCGATGCGCGCGGTGTCCTTCGACCACCGCACCGCGGCGCTGATGGGCATCCCCACCGACCGCATCATCGCGCTGACGTTCATGCTCTCCAGCGCGCTGGCGGCGGGCGCGGGGCTGCTCTACGCCATCAAGGACACGTCGGTGAGTCCGCTCATGGGTCTGTACGTGGGCCTGAAGGCCTTCGTGGCGGCGGTCATCGGCGGCATCGGCAACGTGCCGGGCGCCGTGGTGGGCGCGCTCTTGCTGGGCCTGGTGGAGGAGTTCGTCGTGGGCTACGCGGCCAGCACCTGGCGTGACGCGGTAGCCTTCGGCTTCCTCATCCTGGTGCTGCTGGTGAAGCCGGGCGGCCTCTTCGGCCGCGTCGCGGCGGAGAAGGTCTGATGGCGGCCCCTGGCGTTACGACGCTGTCCGACGTGGACGCGGGCCGCGTGCCCCCGGCCCTGCGCGGCATCCTGCCCGTGCTCATCGCGCTGCCGGTGCTGGCGCTGGCGGAGGTGCTGCTGGGCGCCTCGCCCTTCGCCACGTACCTGCTGTCCGTGGTGGGGGTGAACATCATCCTCGCGGTGAGCCTCAACATCGTGAACGGCATGACGGGCCAGTTCTCCATTGGCCACGCGGGCTTCATGGCCGTGGGCGCGTACATCGCGGGCGTCACGTCGCTGGAGCTCAAGGAGGTGGCGCTGTCCTTCCTGCCGGTGGCCGCCAGCGACCAGGTGCTCTTCACCGTGGCGCTGCTCGCGGGCGGCACCTGCGCGGCGCTGTGCGGCTTCCTCGTGGGCCTGCCGTCCCTGCGGCTGCGCGGGGACTACCTGGCCATCGTCACGCTGGGCTTCGGTGAAATCATCCGCGTGGTGGTGCAGAACACGGAGGCCTTCGGCCGCGCGCTGGGGCTGTCCGGCATCCCGCAGTACTCCAGCGTGGCCATGGTGTACTTCTGGGTCTTCCTGGTGGTGCTGGTGGCCCGGCGCATCGCGGGCTCCAGCCACGGCCGCAGCCTGTGGGCCATCCGCGAGGACGAGGTGGCCGCGGAGGCCATGGGCGTGGACACCACCGGCTACAAGGTCCGCGCGTTCGTCATCTCGTCGTTCTTCGCGGGCATCGCGGGCGGCCTGTTCGCGCACTTCGTGCCCATCATCAACCCGGGCTCGTTCACCTTCGTGAAGTCCATGGAGGTCGTCGTCATGGTGGTGCTGGGCGGGTTGGGCTCCAGCACGGGCGCCATCGTCGCGGCCATCTTCCTCACGCTCCTGCCTGAAGGCCTGCGCTCGCTGTTCGGCGCGCTGGGCGCCGAGGGCAGCCTGGCGCAGAAGGTGGATCAGATCCGCATGCCCGTGTACGGCCTGCTGCTGGTGGTGCTGATGCTGGCCCGTCCGCAGGGCCTGTTCGGCACGAAGGAGCTCTGGGACGTGCTGCCCCGGTGGCTTCCCCGGAAGAAGAAGGGGCTGACATGAGCGCCGCCGTGACGCCGGGCCCTGGAGACGCGCTGCTCCAGGCGACGGGCGTGAGCATCCGCTTCGGGGGCCTCAAGGCCCTCACGGACTTCAACCTCACCGTGCGCCAGGGGGACCTGCTGGGCCTCATCGGTCCCAACGGCGCGGGCAAGTCCACCGCGTTCAACGTGCTCACCGGCGTGTACCAGCCCACCGAGGGCGAGGTGCGCGTGGCCGGCCAGCGCGTGAACGGCTGGGTGCCGCATCAGATCAACCACCTGGGCTTGGCGCGCACGTTCCAGAACATCCGCCTGTTCCGCGCGCTGACCGCGCTGGACAACGTGAAGGTGGCCTGCCGCGCTCAGGGGGGGCTGCACCCGGTGCGCCTGGGCGCCATGGCGAAGGCGGGCACGGCGCTGCGCAACTACCGCGACTGGTGGCGCGCGCTGCTGCTCACCCCCGGCTTCCAGGCCGAGGAGCGCGAGCTGACGCGCCAGGCGGAGCACCTGCTGGAGGTCATGGGCCTGTCGCACCGCCGCGACGAGGAGGCGAAGAACCTCCCCTACGGCGAGCAGCGCCGGCTGGAGATCGCCCGCGCGCTGGGCACGCGCCCCAAGGTGCTGCTGCTGGACGAGCCCGCGGCGGGCATGAACACGCGTGAGAAGGCGGACCTGATGGTGCTCATCCGCCGGCTGCGCGACGAGTTCTCGCTGGGGGTGCTGGTCATCGAGCACGACATGAAGCTGGTGATGGGCATCTGCGAGCGCATCACCGTGCTGGACCACGGGGAGACCATCGCCCGCGGTGCTCCGGCGGAGGTGCGCAGCGACCGCAAGGTCATCGAGGCGTACCTGGGCGACAGCTACCTGGAGTCCCACGGAGGCGCGGCGTGAGCGAGCCGGTGAAGGTGCTGGGGGAGCGGCGCGCGTTCGACCCGCTGTTGACGGTGGACGGCATCCAGGTCCGCTATGGCGCCATCCAGGCGCTGCGGGGCGTGTCCCTGACGGTGGGCAAGGGCGAGATGGTGGCCCTCATCGGCGCCAACGGCGCGGGCAAGACGAGCACCCTGCGCGCGGTGAGCGGCATGCTCAAGCCGTCCGCGGGCCGCATCACGCTCGCGGGGCAGGACATCACGGGCCTCAAGGCGCACCAGCTGGTGCCGCGCGGCATGGCGCACGCGCCGGAGGGGCGGGGCATCTTCCCCAACCTCACCGTGTTCGAGAACCTGGAGCTGGGCGCGTACCTGCGCAAGGACACCGCCCAGGTGCGCCTGGACATGGACAAGGGCTTCAGCCTCTTCCCGGTGCTGCGCGAGCGCCAGCGGCAGCTGGCGGGCACGCTGTCCGGTGGTGAGCAGCAGATGCTGGCCATTGCCCGGGCGCTGTTGAGCAAGCCGCAGCTGCTGCTTTTGGACGAGCCGTCCCTGGGCCTGGCTCCGCAGGTGACGGAGACCATCTTCCGCACGCTGCGCGAGGTGAACGCCACCGGCGTCAGCGTGCTCCTGGTGGAGCAGAACGCGCACCTGGCCCTCAACGCCGCCCACTACGGCTACGTGCTGGAGACGGGCGAGGTGGTGATGGCCGGCCCCGGAAGGGCGCTGCTGGACAGCGCCGAGGTGCGGCGCGCGTACCTGGGCGAATAGCCCTCCCGCGCCGACTTTCCGGCCTGGGCGCGTTGTCCGCCCCCGGACGCTTCCGGGGGCGGGGCGTGGGCAAGTTCCTCGCGCCGCGTTGAAACTCGGGTAGTCAGCGGCGGAGCACTTCGTCTAGCGTCCGATAGGACTCCCTGTCTCATTCCTCTTCCCTCTCAGGAAGCGTGCCCATGCGTCCGTTGTCCCGCCTCCTCCTTGCCTCGCTCACTACCCTCGCGCTCATCGCCGGCGCGTGCGCCAACCAGCAGAAGACCGACGGCTCCTCGGGCGGCACCGGCGGCCCCCAGGCCCAGTCCACCATCGAGGACGTGCCCAACGAGCCCACTCCGGGCGCGGACGGCACCGCCCCCGCGGCCGCCGCCCCGGCCTTCAAGACCTACGAGGCAACGGAAGGCTTCACCATCGGCATGCCGATGGAGCCCCAGGTGGAACGCAAGCAGGTTCCGCTGGGCGCCAACACCGTGAACACCGCCGCCTTCTCCGCGCGCACCGAGGACGGCACCATCTACTCCGTCAGCACCGCGGACTACCCGGAGAAGCTGGTGTCGAGCCGTCCTCCGGAGGCCCTGCTGAACGAGGGCAAGGACGGCCTGGTGAAGCAGGTCCAGGGCACCATCAAGGAAGAGTCCGACGTCACCCTGGATGGCTACCCCGGCAAGGCCTACACGGTCAGCTCGCCGGTGGTGGGTGAGCTGAAGGCGCGCAACTTCCTGGTGGGCCCGCGCCTGTACACGCTGCTGGTCATCTACAACCCCAACCACCCCAACACCACGGCGGACGCGTTCCTCACCTC
Organism: Corallococcus caeni; assembly: GCF_036245865.1. NCBI lineage: Bacteria > Pseudomonadati > Myxococcota > Myxococcia > Myxococcales > Myxococcaceae > Corallococcus > Corallococcus caeni. The sequence goes on from NZ_BTTW01000002.1 coordinate 760,272, forward strand.
GCTGAAGCTGGTGAACCCGCCTCCGGCCGTCACCACGGCCACGCCGGACGCCGGCACGTCCATGGACGCGGGCACGCTCGAGGGCGCGGACGCGGGCATGGCCACCGACGCGGGCACCACCGCCCCGCGCCGTCGCAAGGCGAAGTAGTCGCAAGACACTGACGCGACGCTCCCACCTGTCTCGGGGGCGTCGCGCGGTGTGGGTGTGTTCACCTGTCCGCGTGGAGAGTGTCGGGCCCTCCGGGTCCGCCTCCGCCGGATGCCGCCCACCCGATTGCTCCCGGCTCCCGCGTCCCTACCTTTCGCGCGGGGATACGACAGGGGGCGCAATCACATGATGTCCTGGGTGGGAGCCCTGCTGACCACGGTGGTGGCGGCGGGTGGGGTGCCCATGGTGCCGGCTGGCGGGGGCAATGCCCTGACGCTGCCGGCGCATCGGCATGCGGTGCGGATTGAGACGGGCAACGGGCATGCGCCCACGTGGCTCCTGGCCATCCAGCAGCAGGGGGCGGAAGGCGAGGGGCTGAACCTCTTCCGCTCCGAGGACGGCTTCGAGAGCTTCACGAAGCTGGCCGCCATCCAGCCGGATGCGTCGCACCACGACCGCGCGGAGCTGGTGGCGGTGGGGCGGGACGTGGCGATGGTCTACGCGTACGAGGGGCCCTCGCTGGCGGCGTCGTCGCGGCACGACGTGTACTTCCAGTGGTGGCGCTACGACGAGGCGCGGGACACCTGGGCGCCGGAGCCGGCGGTGCGGGTGTTCAACGCGGACAGCACCCAGGCGTACTCGCGGGCCTTGCTGGCGCGGGATTCCAAGGGGCGGCTGTGGGTGCAGGCGTTCCGGCTGGAGTCGGACGGCGGCGCCACGGCGGTGGTGGCGGTGTCCACCGACGGCGGCGCCAGCTTCCAGAAACAGCCGGACCTGGGGCGGACGCGGAAGCGGGGCGGGGGGCGGCTGCTCAGCGTGGGGTCGAAGCTGGTCTTCTTCTGGGCCATGCACGACGGCTTCGAGCCGACGCGGATGCGGGTGCGCGACGCCGCGGACCCCGTGGACACGTGGGGGCCCCAGCGGGACGCGTTCTCCGACGGCATCTACCACGGCGCGGCGCTGAGCGCGGTGGAGGACGGCAAGGGCGGCATCCACCTGGTCTACAAGGACGAGACGGAGCGGCTGTACTACCGGCGCTTCGACGGGACGTCGTTCGGCTCGCGCATCCTGGTGGAGGGGACGCCGGACTGGGCGCTGCAGCCCGCGGTCACGCGCGTCGGGGAGGCGCTGTATGTCTTCTACAATCACTTCCAGACGGCCACGGATTACGAAGTCCAGGTGCGGGTGCTGCGCGATGGCGTGTTCAGCGCCCCGGTGACGCTGGATTCCCGCACGAGCTTCAAGGGCTACCTGAGCGCGCTGGACGTGCTGCCGGACAGCGTCACGGAGGTGCCGTGTTTCTACGGGGACGCGGTGGACGCGAACTCCAGCGGCCGGGTGATGCGCGTGGCCCTGCCGCGCCAGCCGGAAGGGGGCGGCTCCGGGCAGGACGGTGGGAGCGGCGGCGGCGTGGATGGCGGGAGCGTGCCGGATGGCGGCGTGGACGCGGGGACGCCGGACGGCGGTGGCGCGAGTGACGGAGGCTCGGGCACGGACGGCGGCGTGGACGCGGGGACGCCGGACGGTGGCGCGGGCACAGATGGGGGCGTGGACGCGGGGACGCCGCCGGTGGATGGCGGGGTGCAGGGGCCGGTGACGCTGGAGCCGGTGTTCACGAACACGACGCACGAGGTGCTGGCCGTGGACGGCGCGGGCACGGTGTACGCGCTGGCGCTGGACGGGAGCCGCTCGAAGCTGTGGGCCAGCACGGATGGCGGGCGCACCTTCAGCGCGAGAGGGCAGGGGGTGGGCGGGGCGTCGTTCTGGGTGATGGCGGCGCTGAAGGACGGGACGCTGCTGGCGCAGATGAGCCGCAGCGGCAGCTACCACCTGGAGCGCTCCACGGACGGCGGAGCGACGTGGGTGGACGTTGCATCGCTGGGGAACTACCGCGCGATGTCACCCGCGAGCTTCGCGGAGCTGGGCGGCACGGTGTTCTTCCTGGAGTACCAGACGTTCACGTCGGCGAGCACGCCGCTGCGGCTGTGGGCGAGCACGGACGGCGGGGCGACGTGGGCGGTGCGGGCCACGTTCCAGGACCACCGGCACGGCACGGCGCTGCACGCGGACCCGGCGCGGAGCGTGTTGTGGGCCACCTTCGGCAGCAGCAGCACGCAGGCGGCGGTGGTGCGCTCCACGGACGGGGGCCGCACGTGGACGAAGGTGATGGGCGGCTACGCGGCCAACGCGGTGACGGGGGCGGTGTTGTCCGGAGGGGAGCTGCTCATGGGGCAGTCCACGCTCTACGAGCCGGAGCACCCGAAGCTCCTGCGCGTGTACGCGAGCGGAAGGGTGGACGCGCTGATGACGTTGCCAGGCCCGGCGTACTCGCTGGACGCGCTGGCGGGAGGCGGCTTCGTCATGGGAACGGCGAGGGCGGACGTGGGGGACGTGCAGCCCGCGTCGGACGTGTACGCGCGGTTGTTCACGAGCACGGACGGCGTGACGTGGACGGAGGCCCGGAGGTTCGAGCGGGCCGGGAGCACGTCCCTGGCCCGGGCGGAGGTCTGGGGCGTGCTGCCCAACGGCGACCTGGTGGTGCGCGCGGAGAACCTGATGGGCTTCGGAACCGGAGGGAAGGGGTTCCAGGTCCTGCGGGTGAAGCGCTGAGGCGGTGACACGGGCCGGACTTCCACGGTGGAAGTCCGGCCCTGTGCTTCAGGGGCTACTGGGGCGCGGCCGGATAATGGAAGACGTTGCTGAACCGACCGACCAGCCAGAGGTCATCTGGCCGGGTTCCAGCAATCCCATACAGGCTTCCGCCACCCAGTGGTGACACGGACCAGTTATTGCCGTTGAACCGCAACAGAGAGCCATCCTCGGCGGTGATGTAGATGGAATTGCTGCCGAACGCCCAGACGCCGGAGAAGGCCTTCGGGGTTCCGGTGGGGACTGGCACTCCCGTCACGATCGACCATCCGGTGCCATCCCACTTCAGCACCTTGCTGTCGTTGCTCACGGCATAGGCCAGCTTGCCGTTGACGACATGCACTGCCCTCAGGACGCCGATGTCGGGGACCCCCGTCTCATCAGCCCAGGAGGCGGGCGTGGGAGTGGGCTTGTAGCGAAGGATGGCTGACTTTCCGTTCTTGGCTCCTACCGCGAAGAGCAATGCCTCCGACGTGCCATGGATGGCGTAGAGCGGCGTGCCGTTGACCTGGGGCGCGCTCACGCTGGCGGTTCCGCCATCCCACACCAGCGTTCTTCCGTGCGCGAGGTCGCCTTTCACGCCTGCACCAAAGACCTTGACCCCCCCTGCATCGGCGAAGCCCATCAGGCCCGTCACGTCGGTATCCCCCGGGGTCACGGATGTCCTGGGCGTGCAGGTCGTGCTGTCCTGGGTCTGGTAGATGAGTTGCCCGGAGTCCCGTCCAATGTAGGCGTCCCCCGTCGTCGGGTGGGCCCACACACTGAGAAGTCGCTGGGGGCTGGTTCCATCCGTGCACTTGTCGGAATGGAAGTCGAAGGCCATGACGCCAGGCTTCTTCACGGCGCGGGCCGAATTGTCACCCACGATCCAGACACCTCCATTGCCGAAGACAGAGACGCCGTTCCAGATCTGCTCGGGGTTGGTGAGGCCTACCTTCTGTGTGGCCCACTGAGGAGCGGCCGCGCAGACCGGAAGCTCGGGATTGTCGACGATCGTGTCGCAGTCGTTGTCCTGCTCATCGCAGAGTTCGGCTGCTCCCATATACCGGAAGGGATTGCCGTCGTCGCAGTCCCGGCCGTCCTGGATGTAGCCAGCCGGGGGCGCCAGGCAGGTGGCAACGAAAACGGTGGAACTTCCCTGGGTGTCACCATCCTCGTCGGCATGCCAGGTGGGGACTGGGTTCTTCGGTTCGCACTTCGTACCTCCGGAGGTGTTGGCGCACGCCACCAGACCGGCGCACTGACTGTCGGGCGTCGTGCAGTCCTGTGGCGGCAGGTTGTCCGAAGGGCCATCGCAGTTGTTGTCGAGGCCATCGCAGATTTCGGCAGCCTGCGGATTGACGTTGCTTCTGCTGTCGTCGCAGTCGTCATGGGGCGCGGACGTAGGGATGCGGTTCGTCGGAAGCGTGGCCGCGCAGACGGCGATGGCCTGCAGGTTCTTGTCGCCGTGCTTGTCCCCGTCCTCGTCGGCCCAGGCCATCAGGGGATCCAGGCTGTTACAGACAGCCGCGCCTGTTGCCATGTTGCAGACGACAGTACCGGGGCAGCCGGTCTGGCCGGTGCAGGTCGCATTGATGCCCAGTTCCTGCGCATCCGGGACGTCGTTGCAGTCGTTGTCGACGACGTCGCAGCGCTTGGGCGCGCCCGGGAACGCACTCCCGCGACTGTCATCGCAGTCCGAGCCGCCAGACTTGTCGCTGACGTAACCATCCCCGTCCACGTCCGCGGCTTCCGCCTTCAGCGTCAGCTCCGCGGGCTTGCCGTCCTTGGTGCTGCCCTTCGGGACATTGAGTCCCTGCTGATGGTTCGTCACGTAGGTGCCGACGCAGGTCCCGTCCTGCGGGACCGCTTCGTAACCGTACGCATCCACCGTGATGTCCGGTCCCCACGTCTCCGGCAGCAGCACGCCCACCACGATCTGGCTGTTGGGCGCGGGCTTCTTCTCCCGGACCGCGACGTCCGTGGAGCGCGTGTCCCCGCTGGCTTTGTCCGTGGCCGTGACCCGCACGCAGCCCGGAACGAACTGGCCATACGTGACCGTGACCTTCACCCCGTCCTGGGGATCCTTACAGCCCGCGAGGGCCCACAGCGGCAGCAGCAGTAGAAGGCGTTTCATGGGCGCCCATCCTACCGGCCCTTCCCCCCACGTGTGAGTCCCTGGCCGCCTCTTGAATCCTCAGGGGATGACGCGGCCTCAGCGCGCCTGCTCGAAATCCGAATACACCACCGCCAGCCGAGCATCCGCCGCCAGGCTCGCCGGCGTCACCAGCTCCAGGTCCACCGGCACCGGACCCCGGTAGCGCTCGGCGATCTCGCGCTTCAGTCCCGCCACGTCCAGGTCCCCCAGCCGCTCCATCCTGCCGTACTCCACGCCGGCCCCCGCCGCGTACGCCTTGCGCACCAGCTCCGAGCAGTACATCGCCTCGTCCCCCCACCCGAAGAGCGCGTCGTACGGCTTGCCCAGGTGCCGCTTCGCCTCCGCCACCGCGCGCGCCTTCGCCGCGTCGTCCACCCCCCGCGGCCGCATCACCAGGAGCCGCCCCTTCACGCCGCGCGCCTTCCACCGCGCGAAGGGCGTGCGCTTCACCGGCTGCACGGCCTCCACCACGAACACCCCCTCCGGCGTCACCTCCACCAGCCCCACGTGCGACAGCGGGCTGTGCGTGGCCACCTGGATGGGCTTCGACTGGCGTGATCCCGACGTCTGGAACACCACGTCCCCCGTCCGCACCTTCGCCGCCACGGCCTCCGCCCCGCGCGGCGCCGCCTCCGAACCGCGGGCCAGCAGCCACGTCACCCCCACCAGCACGAGGGCCAGGGGCCACGGTCCTCTCACGCTCCCGCTCATCCACACGTCCCTTCCAGGGGTTGCATCCGTCCACCCACCCCCAGTGCACCCCCGGTGCCATCCCCCTTCGAGCCGGATTTCACACACCGTACACCCTGGTCCCTCCCGACCCAGGGTCAGAACGTGGTAAACCTGGGGAACCTACTTATTGCAGTGATTCAAGAATAGTGTGGCAATGTCGTAAATTTTAAGGTAGGTAGGGAGCACCCGCGATCCGGCTTTCCGGGCTCGCGGCAGAGGGGGATCCATCGGAGGAACTCGTCGTGACCGCATCGAACTCGCCCATCCGTTGCCTGCTCTATCCGTCCCTGGGCGAGATACGTGAGCACGTGCGCGTGGAGCTGTTCGCGCGGGCGCTGTCGGAGCGCATGGGCCGCCCGGTGGTGATGTCCATGGCGCCCACCTACGAGTTCCTGGAGGCGGAGCTCGCGGCCGGCCGCGTGGAGATGGCCTGGGGCACCGCCGAGCAGTGCAACGCCTTCGAGCCGCAGGCGCGCGCGGTGCTGCGCGCGGTGCGTTCAGGCAGCTGGCACTACCACTCCGCCTTCATCTGTCGCGCGGACGAGCCGCTGACGCTGGAGACGCTGTCGGGCAAGCGCGTGGCGTGGGTGGCGCCGCGCTCCACCGGCGGGCACCTGCTGCCCGTGCGCCACCTGGAGTCGCTGGGCCTGCGCCCCGACACGCTCTTCTCCGAGCAGCGCTTCCTGGGCACCTACCGCAAGGCGCTGGACGCGGTGCTGCGGGGCGAGTCCGACCTGTGCGCGCTCTTCAGCAACCACTCGGACGCGCACGCCATGCGCGCCACGCTGACGTCGTACCTGGGCGCGGACGCACCGCGGCTCATGCCGTTCCTCTTCACCATCTCCACGCTCGCTGACGGCCTCATCCTCACCAAGAGGCTGCCGGAAGCGGACGCGCAGGCGCTCATCTCCGTCCTCACCCGGATGAACACCGACGGCGCGGGCCTGGAGATGCTCATGGGCCCCTTCCGGGTGGAGGGCTTCGTGCGCTCGCCCGGGCCAGGCGCGCCCGTGTCCAGCCCGCGCCCCTCGTCGGGCGCGGAGTACCTGGCGGGCGAGCTGGACGCGGAAGGGCGCTGCCTCCGGCTGTGGTCCCCGTCCGGCCGGGCCTTCGGCCTGGATGTGCGCGGCGCGGAGGGGCGCAAGCTGGAGGAGACCCTGGGCACCGCGGCGAGCAAGCCGCTCATGTCCCTGCTCCAGGCCGTCCTCCGGGGCGGCTCCGACGGACGGCTGGAGTACCGGCTCAACGTGAACGGCGACGAGCGCGTCTACGCGGCGGAGATCACGCCCTGCGAGCCCTCGCCGGAGGACACGGGCGTGCGGCTGGGCCTGCTGGTGCGCGACGTGAGCGGCCTGCGCGCGCTGGAAGACCCCCTGTACCGGCTGGCGTCGTTCCCGCTGCTGCACCCGGAGCCGCTGCTGGAGCTGGGCATGGACGGGGAGCTGCGGTACGCGAACCCCGCCACCCACGCGGCCTTCCAGGACCTGGTGGAGAAGGGCCCGGAGCACCCGCTGGTGCACGCGGCGCTCACCTGGGCGTGGCGGGGCTCGCCCCCGGGAGAGCCCGCGCCCACGGTGCACCTGGACGGCCGCTACTGGGAGCTCACCGTCGCGCAGCTGTGGGACCCGCCGGGCCTGCGCGTGTTCGCGCGCGACGTGACGCTGCGCAAGCAGATGGAGGCGCGGCTGTTCCAGGCGGACCGGCTGTCCGCGCTGGGGTCGCTCGCGGCGGCGGTGGGCCATGAGATGAACAACCCACTGGCCTTCGTGCTGGCGAACCTCTCGTTCATCCGCGAGGAGATGGACCGGCTGAAGCAGCCGTTGCTCGACGGCGAGCCGGTGCCGCGCGCGGACCTGGAGGACATGCTGGAGGCGCTGGGCGAGACGGTGGAGGGCGCCACCCGGCTCAAGCACATCGTGCAGGACCTGCGCACGCTGTCGCGCAAGCCGCCGGAGCACCGCGCCCGCGTGGCCGTGCAGCCGGTGCTGGAGAACGCGCTCAAGCTGCTGCGCGGCGAGCTGCAGCACCGCGCGCGGCTGGAGCGGGACTTCCACGACATGCCCACGGTGGACGCGGACGAGGCGCGCCTCACCCAGCTCTTCCTCAACCTGCTGCTCAATGCCCTGCAGCAGATGGACACCCAGGACTCCGCGCACAACGTGCTGCGCGTGGCGGCCTACACCAGCGAGGACGGCGAGGTGGTGGTGGAGGTGCAGGACTCCGGCAAGGGCCTGACCCAGGACGCGCTCGCGCACATCTTCGAGCCCTTCGCCACCGCGCGCCCCAACAGCACCGGCCTGGGCCTGTCCGTGAGCCACACCATCGTCACCGGGCTGGGCGGCACGCTGCGCGCGGAGAGCCGCGAGGGCCGGGGCACGCTGCTCACCGTCACGCTGCCGGCGGCCGTGCCCGTGGCGGAGTCCCTGCGCGCCTGCTGAAAGAGGGCGCGCGCGGTACCGGGAAGAGGCTCACAGTGACTTCAAGGCCAACTGCTTCGCCACCTCCACGAAGAGGCGCAGCGGCGTCGAGCGCTGGGCGCGGTTGGGGTAGTAGAGGAAGAAGCCGGGGACCGTGGGCGCGTAGGCCTCCAGCACCGCCACCAGCCGCCCGTCGCGGAGCTGCTCCTTCACCGCGGGCTCGAAGGCGTACGCGAGCCCCAGGCCTGTCTCCGCCAGGGCCGTGCTCAGCGCGTTGTCGTTGCTGACCACGCCCCCGCGCACCGGGACGCGCCAGTTCCTGCGCCCGCGCTCGAGCTCCCAGGCGTAGAGGTTGCCGGTGCTCCGGGAGCGGAAGGTGATGCACTCGTGGCGCAGCAGGTCCTCGGGCTTCTGGGGCGTGCCGTGCTTCTCCAGGTAGGCCGGCGAGCCCACCACCACGAAGCGGAACGCGTCTGTGAGGCGCACCTGCACCATGTCGCGCTCGATGGCCTCGCTCAGCCGCACGCCCGCGTCGTAGCCCTCGGCCACGATGTCCACGAAGCGCTCCTCGACGGCGACCTCCACCTCCACGCGCGGGTGGCGTTCGTGGAAGGTGGGCAGCACCGGCTTGATCATGAAGGGCACCGCCATCTGGGGCACGGACAGCCGCAGCCGGCCCACCGCCTCTCCCGGCTGGGCGGACGCCTCGGAGAGGGCGGTGAGCGCCTGGCTCATGGCCGGGCCCGCGCCCTCCACCAGCCGCCGCCCCGCGTCCGTCAGCGCCACGCTGCGCGTGGTCCGCGTGAAGAGCACGACGCGCAGCTGCTCCTCCAGCTGGCGCACCGCCTGGCTCACCGCGGAGGTGGAGACGCCCAGCTCGCGCGCCGCGGCGCTGAAGCTGGCGAGCCGCGCCACGGCGAGGAACACCTGGAGCTGCGGGAAGGGCGCCGGGTTCATTCGCGAGGACCGCCTTCCCCGGCGGCGATGAGCGGCACCTCCACCCGGGGCACGTAGTGGCCGCGCGTGCTCTCGAACAGCACCAGCCGGTCCACGCGCCCCTCGCCCCAGGAACTCCATGCAGCGCCTTGCAGCTCGCGCGCGCACGCCGCCAGGGCCGGGTCTCCGCGCGGCGGCCTGGCGCGGGCCAGCGTCAGGTGCGCGGTGTACTCGGGGTGCTCGGACGTGAAGCCCAGCGGCTCCAGCGCGCGGGCCACGTCCGCCTGGAGCGCCTTCAGCGCGGCGGTGTCCCCGCGCACGTCCGCCCAGAGCACGCGCGGGTGGGAGGGCGGACCGAACGTCCCGCCCCCCGCCACCGACAGCACGAAGGGCGCGTGGTACAGCCCCACCGGCTCCAGCGCGTCGCGCAGCTCCGGCAGGCGGCCGTCGTCCACGTCTCCCAGGAACAGCAGCGTCAGGTGCACGCCCTCCGCCCGCACCCACTTCGCGTCCGGCGCGAGGGCGCGCAGGCGCTCGATGCCCCGCCCGGTTTCAGCGGTGAGGGCGTCTCCCAGCGTCACGGCGGTGAACAGGCGCATCGCGATGCTCCTCCTTGCGAACCGGCCTCAGGGAACCTGGACGCTCCGGGCCGCGCGCGCCTTCCGGGGCCACAGCGCGTACAGCCAGGCGGGCAGGAACACGAGGAACTCCACGCCGCTCACGTACAGGCCTCGCGCGGACAGCATGCCCGCGCCGATGGGCGCCACCGGCAGCGGCCGCAGCGGGGCGAAGACGCGCGCGTGGGAGAAGGGCCAGAAGAGGGCCGCGCCCAGCCCGCCGTCCGTGAGCGTGTCCAGGATGCCGTGGCTGGCCACCGCCGCGAGCGTCAGCAGGCCCCAGCGCGTGGCGGGCTCCCCCTTCCACCGGGCCAGCGCCGCCACCGCGAGCGCCACCCCCGCCGCGAAGACGAACGAGTGCGACGCACCGCGGTGCCCCCACGTCGCCGCGTAGGGGATGCGCAGCGCGAACGCCACCACGTCCGCGTCCGGCAGGAGGGCCATCAGCGACAGGAACCCCATCACCGCCAGCCGCCGGCGCCAGGGCACCGCCGCGCCGGTCTCGTAACGTCCCAACGCCATGCCCACGGCCACGTGCCCGATGCTCGCCATGCGCGGGACCCTAACGCAGCGGGGGCTGCCTGGAGAGGGCCCCCTTCCGTGGGGTAGCCTCCGTTGAGACATGCGGTTCCTGTTCTCACGCGCTCGTATCGAAGCCACCCTGCAACGGCGTCTGGAGGAGTGGCGGGCCGACGTCGGCTCGTGGCTCAACATGACGCGCGTCGGCGCCACCACGGCGTGGCTGCTGCTGGCCATGGCGGACGACTGGAGCGTGTCGCGCGGCGTGCTGGGGGCCTACATCGCGCTCGCGGCCCTGTCGTGGGCGGCGGCGCGCCGGGTGCCGTACCTGCTGCGGCGGCCCGCGCTGGGCGTGGCGCTGCTGGACATGCCGCTCATCTACTTCCTCCAGGCGCAGGCCATCCCGGCCACCGCCAACGGCGTGCCCACCGCGCTGCTCACCATGGGCGTGTACCTGGTGCTGGTGGTCATCGTGTCCATGGTGACGCTGTCGCGGCTCATCGTCGCGGGGGCCACGGCGCTGGGCATCGTCGCGGTGGCCCTGCTCACCCTGAGCGCGGGCCTGGAGCCCTCCCAGTTCCTGCCCGGCATGGTGCTGGTGATGGTGCTCGCGTCGTCCGTGGCCTTCTTCATCAGCCGCACGGTGATGGGGCTCGTCACGGACGTGGTGCGCGAGGAGATGCAGCGCGAGCGGCTGGGGCGCTTCTTCTCCCCGGAGGTCGCGCGGCGCATCTCGGAGAAGGGCACCGACGGCGAGGCGGGCGAGCACCGCGAGGTGACGCTGCTCGTCTCCGACATCCGCGGCTTCACCACGCTGTCGGACCGGATGGAGAGCCCCCAGGTGGTGGCGCTGCTCAACGAGTACCTGTCGCGCATGGTGGAGGTGGTGTTCCGCCACGGCGGCACGCTCGACAAGTTCATGGGCGACGGCATCCTCGCGTACTTCGGCGCGCCCCTGGACCAGCCCGGCCACCCGGCCGCCGCCGTGTCGTGCGCGCTGGCCATGCTGGAGGCGCTGGACACGCTCAACCAGGAGCGCGCCGCCCGGGGCGAGTTCCCGCTGAGCATCGGCGTGGGCGTGCACACCGGCCGCGTGGTGGTGGGCGCGGTGGGCAGCGAGCAGCGCCGCGAGTACACCGTCATCGGCGACGCGGTGAACCTGGCCAGCCGCATCGAGGGCCTGACGAAGAAGGTCGGCGCCCCGGTGCTCGTCTCCCACGCCACGCGCGAGCGCTGCCAGGACAGCTTCGACTTCGAGGCCGCCGCCCCGCTGCCCGTCGCGGGCAAGCCGGAGCCCGTGGCCACCTTCCTGCCCCGCAAGCGGAGCCTGCTCGCCGCGAGCTGACGGGCTCAAAAGACAGCGGGGCCGGGAGTCGCCTCCCAGCCCCGCGGGTGTTGCGCTCCGGGAAGGCTCAGTACGCCTTGGAGAACACGATGCGGCCCTGCGACGGGTTGCCGGTCATCACGCACTTGCCCGGCTCCTGCTTGAGGCTGAACGGGCGGCAGCGGGTGGTGAGGCCCGTCTCCTCCTTGATGCGCGCCTCCGTCTTCGGGTCGCCGTCCCAGTGCGCCAAGAGGAAGCCGTCCTCCGCGCGCGCCTTCAGCTCCTCGTAGGAGTTGACCTCGAAGGTGTGCGAGTCGCGGAAGTCCTTCGCCTTCTGGAACAGGTCCTTCTGCATCTGGTCCAGCATCGTCTGGGCCTTGGCGGCGGCCTCGTCCAGCGACACGAACTCCTTCTGGCGCAGGTCGCGGCGCACCATCACGCAAGAGCCCTTGGCCAGGTCCTTGGGCCCCAGCTCGATGCGCAGACACGTGCCGATGAGCTCGTGCTCGTTGTACTTGAAGCCCGGGCCCTTCGTTTCGTCGTCGTCCACCACCACGCCCAGGCCCGCCTTGCGCAGGTCCGCGGCCAGCGCGTGCGACTTCTCCATCACCTGCGTCTTCTCCGCGTCCGTCGCCTTGCCCGCGATGGGGATGATGACCACGTGCGTGGCGGCGATCTTCGGCGGCACCACGAGGCCCGCGTCATCCGAGTGCGTGAGGATGAGCCCGCCGATGAGGCGCGTGGAGGAGCCCCACGACGTCTGCCACACGTAGTGCACCTTGCCGTCGCGGCCCTGGAACGTGGTGTCGAAGGCCTTGGCGAAGTTCTGGCCCAGGTTGTGGCTGGTGCCCGCCTGGAGCGCCTTCTTGTCCTGCATCATGGCTTCGATGCTGTACGTGCGCAGCGCGCCGGCGAACTTCTCCGACTCCGACTTGCGCCCCGGCAGCACGGGCATGGCCATGTAGTCCTCCGCGAACGTGCGGTAGACCTCCAGCATCTGCAGCGTGCGCTCCTCCGCGTCCGCCTCCGTCTCATGGCAGGTGTGGCCCTCCTGCCAGAGGAACTCCGTGGTGCGCAGGAACAGGCGCGTGCGCATCTCCCAGCGCATCACGTTGGCCCACTGGTTCACCAAGAGCGGCAGGTCCCGGTAGCTCTGGATCCACTTGGAGAAGCTGCGGTTGATGATGGTCTCGGACGTGGGCCGGATGACGTACGGCTCCTCCAGCTTCTGGCCACCCGCGTGCGTGACGACCGCCAGCTGCGGGTTGAAGCCCTCCACGTGCTCGGCCTCCTTCTTGAGGAAGCTCTCCGGGATGAGCAGTGGGAAGTAGGCGTTCTTCACGCCCGTGTCCTTGAACATCTTGTCCATCGTCCGCTGGATGTTCTCCCACAGCGCGTAGCCGTTGGGGCGGATGACCATGCAGCCCTTCACGTCCGAGTAGTCGGCGAGCTTCGCCTTCTGGACCAGGTCGACGTACCACTCGGAAAAGCCCTTCTCGCGGGGCGTGAGCTTCTCGGCCATGTGCTGGGCACCTTGCTTGGGGATGGAAAGAGGGGGGTTGCCTACGATGGGATGTTCCGGAAATCAACGCCGGACCGAGGCCAGACTCGTCCCCGGAACGCCGCCCGTGCTTGGAGAAGGACCCGCCATGCCTACGCCCCCTGACGCCGCGCCCCACGGGCTCGCCGACGACGTCTTCGTGTTCGAAGCCCCCTTCTCCCTCTTCGGCGTCCCCGTAGGGGGCCGGATGACGGTCCTCCGCCTGCCGGACGGCGGGCTGTGGGTGCACTCGCCCGTCGCCTTCACGCCGGAGCGGAGGGCCGCCGTGGAGGCCCTGGGGAAGGTGCGCTTCCTCGTCGCCCCCAACCTCTTCCACCACCTGCACCTGCCGGACTGGGCCGCGGCCTTCCCCGACGCCCGGGTGGTGGCGCCCGCAGGGCTGCGCGCGAAGCAGCCGGCGCTCAGAATCGACCAGGAGCTGGAGGACACGCCCGACCCCGCCTGGGCCCCCGTGCTGGACCAGATGCACGTGCGCGGCATGCCCCAGCTCAACGAGTTCCTCTTCTTCCACCGCCCCAGCCGCACGCTCCTCGTCACCGACCTGGCCTTCCACTATCCGCGCGCGGTGGGCTGGAAGCTGCGCGCGTACCTGTGGCTGGACGGCGTCCTGGGGCGGTTCGCGGCCCCGCGCTTCCTGCGCCTGTTCACGAAGGACCGGGAGGCCGCGCGCGCCGCGCTCCAGCGTGCGCTGAGGTGGGACGTGGAGCGCGTCGTCGTCTGCCACGGCCAGGTGCTGGAGCACGGCGGCCACAAGGCGCTCCACGACGCCTTCACCTGGCTGTAGGGCGCGGTACACCCAGCCCCCGCGTCACGGGGCAGTGTCGCCTGCTGCACTCCACGCCGCGCTGCGCTAGAAGGGAACCTCCTTGTCTTTCCTGAATTCCCCCCAGGAGGTTCGTTCCATGCGGTCCATTCTTTCGTCCGTGGGCGCGGTCGCGGTGTGCCTCGTCGCGGGCTCCGCGTTCGCCAACTCCACCGGCATCAGCGGGCGCAGCGGCAAGCAGAGCGTGTCCTGCACCGCGTCCGGCTGCCACGGCGGCGGGGCGAGCACCCCCACCGTGACGCTGGAAGGGCCCACGGCGCTGACGGCGGGCCAGACGGGTCAGTACTCGCTGGTCATCACGGGCGGCCCCGGCGTGAAGGCGGGCATGAACGTGGCCACGGACGGCGCGACGCTGACCGCGGGCTCGGGCACGAAGCTGCTGAACGGTGAGCTGACGCACTCGCTGCCCAAGGCCTTCACCAGCGGCTCCGCGCGCTTCGACTTCTCGCTGGTGGCCCCGGCCACCAACGGCACCTACAAGGTCTACGCCGCGGGCAACTCCGTGAACGGCAACGCCGAGTCCACGGGCGACTCGCACGCCAACGCGACGCTGGACGTCGTCGTCACCGGCGGCACCGACCCCGTCCCCATGGAGGAGGACAAGGGCGGCTGCTCCGTGGCCACCAGCGGCGCGCCGGCGGCGCTCATCGCCGTGTTCGTGGCGCTGGCCGCGCGCCGCCGCCGGAAGAACGCGCAGGGCTGACGCCCGGCTGCCCTCCGGCCGTGCCCGGGGGGTGGGACGACAGCGCGAGGGCGGGCGGCCTACCATCGCCCCCCTTGATGCGACCAAGCCCCCTCCTGACCGCATTGTTCGTCGCGGGATCGCTGGCCTGTGCCTCCGGTTCCGCGATGCGTCCCACCCTGTCCTCGGGCACCACGCCCGTCGCCGCGGCGCCCAGGCCCGCGCGTGACGCGGGCGCCCTGCGGGTGATGACCTTCAACATCCAGTCCGGCCTCGGGGGCCTGGAGGGGGTGGCGGACGTCATCCGCCAGGAGGGCCCGGACGTCGTCGCGCTGCAGGAGGTGGACGTGGGCTCCACGCGCGCGCACGGCGAGGACCAGGTGGAGCGGCTGTCGGCGCTCACCGGCCTGAAGTACCGCGCGCACTTCGGCACCACGCGGCTGTACGGCGGCGCGTACGGCATCGCGCTCCTCTCGCGCTACCCGCTGGCGTCGCTGGCGCAGTACCCGCTGCCCACGCCGAAGGGCGCGGAGCCGCGCACGCTGGCGCACGCCGTGCTGGACGTGGACGGGCGCGAGGTGAGCGTCTACGCCACGCACCTCATCCGCCGGCCCTTCAACGGCGCGGCGCGCGTGCGCCAGAGCGTCTTCATCTCCCAGTTGTTGGCGAAGGACTCCCGGCCCCGGCTCCTGATGGGCGACCTGAACGACGACCCGGACTCGCGTCCGGTGCGCCTGTTGCGCCGCCAGCTCCAGGACGTGGCGCGCGCCACCCGCTCCGACGGGAAGGGCACCTACCCGATGCCGCTGTTCCTGCCGTCCTTGCGCATCGACTACGTGATGGCGTGTGGCGCGTTCACCCCGGTGTCCACGCGCGTGCTGCGCGTGGGCGTGTCCGACCATTACCCCGTGGTGGCGGACCTGCGGCTCCAGCCCGCCGCCGCGCCCGTCGTCGTGGCCCCCGCGGGCGCGGCGCCCGCCGTCACGGCCGCCGCGGAGCGCTGAGTCCTTCCGGGCCTGCTACGGGGCCGCGGTGGGCAGGGTGAAGCGGTAGAGGACCTCCAGGTCCCCCTTGCTGAAGCCCTTGAGGACCTCGTGGTGGATCTCCTTGCGGCCGCTCAGGTACGCGAGGCCTCCGGCGGCGAAGCCCATCACGGCGAGCTCGAAGTAGACGTGCGGCCGGGGCACGCCGGTGATGCGCAGCTCCACGGTGTCGCCCTGCAGCTGCGCGGTCAGGTCGCCCTCGGTGAAGTAGCCCTTCCAGATGCCGGGGGTGAAGAGGGCGAAGCGGCGGAAGTCGTCCTTGCCGAACATCGTCTTGAGCTGGCCCTGGCTCAGCGCGTACTCGGCGGACTTGATGCCGTATTGCCAGTAGGCCTTGGTGTCGCCGCCGTAGAAGCGCTGGGTCATGGCCTCGTTGAAGCGCAGGAAGGCATCCGCCGGGATGCGCGACACGGGCATGATGAGCTGTCCGAAGATGGGGTCCCGCTTCGCCTGCTCCGCGACGAAGGCCTTCCATGCCGGTTCGCCGAAGGCCTGCACCATCATGGTCTGCCGTGCCAGGAATGCGACGCCTTTGACATCCATCCGTATGCCTCCCACCGGCCGCTCCGGGTTCGCCGCGGACCCCGGCCGGGTGTCTTTCGCATTGTGTCTCCGAGCCCCCCTCCCGGGCGATACGCATCGTGACAATTCACCGGGTCGTCCGTCGGGCCCAACACGGTGAAACCTGTTATCGCGGACACAGTGCTTCACTGAAGGTGTATCCGGGGCGGCGGGATGTCCGGTGCAGGACTAGGTTCCCGACGGTGCGGCCCCTTGCCCTCCTTCCCAGACCCGGTCGTGCGCGCCGGGCGCTGCTCCTGTGCGCGGGCGTGCTCACGGGCGGTGTGTTCGGGCTCGCGTGGTGGGTGGACCGCTTCGGCCGGCGCGAGCACGTGGGTGGCGCGGACGCGCTGGTGGTGCTGGGCGCGCGGGTGCTGCCGGGCGGTGTGCCGTCCGGTGCGCTGGTGGCGCGCGTGGAGCAGGCGGTGGCGCTCTACCACCGGGGCGTGGCGCCGTGGCTGCTGCTGTCCGGCGGAGCGGGCGCCCATCCACCGTCCGAGGCGCGCGTGATGCGCGAGCTGGCGGTGGCGGCGGGCGTGCCCGCGTCCGCGTGCGTGCTGGAGGAGGACAGCCACTCCACGCAAGGCAACGCGCGGTTCAGCGCGCGGCTGCTGCGGGAGCGCGGGGCGCGCCGCGTGGTGGTGGTCTCCGACCCGTATCACCTGCTGCGCGCGCGCCAGTGCTTCCGGCGCGAAGGGCTGGAGGTGGCCACCAGTCCGGCGCGCATCGCCGGGCGGATGCGCGCGTGGGACCGGGCGTACTGGACGGTGCGCGAGGCGTTCGCGCTGCTGCTGCACCCGCGCCTCCTGCTGGCGCGGGCACCGGGCGGGCGCTGAGGCTTCAGGTGCCCGACGCGGGGGCTTCCGGCGCGGGGGTGTCCAGCTTGAGGAGCACCTTCTCCAGGACGCGGAAGAGGGCCTGGCGGTCCTCGGGGTCGAGCATGCCCATGACGACGCCCATCGCGCGGTGCATGGAGCGGTCGAGCTTGGCGAAGGTCTGCTTTCCCTTGTCGGTGAGCCGGCAGCGCACGACGCGTCGGTCGGTCTCTCCGCGTTCGCGTTGCAGGTGGCCTTCACGTTCCAGCCGGTCCACGACGCCGGTGACGGTCTTCTCGGTGACGCCCAGTCGCTTGGCCAGCTCGCCCATGGTGAGCGAGCCATCCAGGCCCAGCCACAGCAGGGCGTGCACCTGGGGCGGCGTGAACTGGAGCTGCTCGCAGGTGCTGGCGATGGGATCACGGAGCGAACGGCGACGGCCCAGCGAGAACATCAACTCCTGGATGCGGTCGACGTCCTTCGAGAGCGCTTCATCCTCTTTATGGATATTCCGTGACACAGAGTATTCATTAGCGGCGAGGTGCGTGCGGGTCAACTTGTAGGCTGCGAAGGACACCCGGAGGTGCGTGCGATGCGACGTGCATGGTGGGGGCTGTTGCTGGCGTGGGTGTCGGTGTCGTCGGCGCGAGCGGAGGAGGTGCTGGTGTTCGCGGCGGCGAGCACGACGGATGCGCTCCAGGCGCTCGCGCCCGCGTTCCAGCAGGCGTCGGGGCACCGGGTGCGGTTCGCGTTCGGCGCGTCGAGCGACCTGTCACGTCAGGTGGTGGCGGGGGCTCCGGCGGATGCCTTCCTCTCCGCGGACGAGGCGAAGCTGGACGTGGTCGACCGGGCGGGGCTCGTGCAGGCGGGCTCGCGTGTGGACCTGCTGTCCAACCGGCTGGTGGTGGTGGTGCCGGTGGGCTCCATGGCGAAGGTCGCCGGGCCGGCGGACCTGAAGGGGCTCAAGCGGGTGGTGCTGGCGGAGCCGGCGGCAGTGCCAGCGGGCGTGTACGCGAAGGCGTGGCTGACGAAGGCGGGCGTGTGGGCGGACGTGGCGCCGCGAGTGGTGCCGGCAGTGGACGTGCGGGCCGCGCTGGCGGCGGTGGAGGCGGGGAGGGCGGACGCGGGCGTGGTGTACGCGACGGACGCGGTGGGCTCGAAGAAGGTGAGGGTGGTGTTCACGGTGCCGGAGGCGGACGCGCCGCGCATCGTGTATCCGGCGGCGGCGCTGACGCGGGGCAAGGCGCCTGAAGCGGGGCTCGCGTTCGTGCGCTTCCTCCAGACGGAAGGCGCGCGGAAGGAGTTCCGTCGCCTGGGCTTCCTGGACGCGAGCGCGGCGAAGGCCGAGTCACCGGATGCGGGCAAGGGGCATCCCTCGCCGTGATGGATGAAGGACTGACAGGGCTGGTGCTGTTCACGGTCGCGGTGGCGGCCCTGTCCACGGCGCTCATCCTGGTGCCGGGCGTCGCGGCGGCGTACGCGCTCGCGCGTTGGAAGGGGCCGGGGCGGGGCGTGGTGGAGACGGTGCTGGCCCTGCCGCTGGTGCTGCCTCCGACGGCGGTGGGTCTGGTGCTGCTGGAGTTGCTCGCGCGGGACTCGGTGCTGGGCCGGCTGCTGGATGCGATGGGCGTGGAGGTGGTGTTCACACCGAAGGCGGTGGTGCTGGCGAGCGCGGTGATGGCGTTCCCCCTGCTGGTGCGCTCCGCGCGCGCGGGCTTCGAGGAAGTGGATCCACGGCTGGTGGCGGTGGCGCGCACGCTGGGGGACACGCGCACGCGGGCCTTCTTCCGGGTGACGTTGCCGCTGGCGTGGCGCGGGGTGCTCACGGGCGCGCTGCTCGCGTTCTCGCGGGCACTGGGTGAGTTCGGCGCGACGGTGCTGGTGGCGGGCAACATTCCAGGACGCACGCAGACGCTGTCCCTGGCCATCTTCCAGCGCACGCAGGTGGGGCAGGACGCGGAGGCGCTGAAGCTCGCGGGCGTGGCGGTGGTGCTCGCGTTCGGGGCCATGTACGTGACGGAAGTGGTGACGCGGCGGCGCGGGGCCCGGGGGCTCGCGTGATGGAGCTGTCGCTGCGGCTGCCCCTGGCGCGCTTCACGCTGGAGGTCGAGGCACGTTTCACGTCCGCGTCGGTGGCGGTGCTGGGACGCTCCGGCTCCGGCAAGACGTCGCTGCTGGAGGTGCTCGCGGGCCTTCGACGGGGCGCCTCCGGACGTGTGGTGCTGGATGGCCGCGTGCTCCTCGACACGGCCTCCCGTATCGACGTGCCTCCCGAGTCCCGGCGCATGGGCTACGTGCCTCAGGACGCCTTGCTCTTCCCGCACCTCACCGCCGGACAGAACGTGCGCTTCGGCGTGCGCGCCGGACGGCCATCGCGTGTGGACGAAGCCGTGCACCTGCTGGAGCTGGAGCCGCTGCTGCACCGCTACCCGGTGACGCTGTCCGGAGGCGAGAAGCAACGGGTCGCCCTGGCGCGGGCGCTCGCCACCAACCCCGCGCTGCTGCTGCTGGACGAACCCCTGGCCGCGCTGGACGTCGCGTTGAAGGAACGCGTGCTGCCGTATCTCTTGCGCGTGCGCGACGAGGCCCGCGTGCCCCTGCTGTACGTCACCCATCAGCTCGGCGAAGCACGGGCCCTGGCCCGCGAGGCCCTGCTGCTGGATGGCGGCGCCGTGAAGGCCGTGGGCCCCGCGGACACGGTGCTGGGCACGGTGGCGCGCGGCCTGCTCACCGGTGAGCCCGAGGAGAACATCCTCGAAGGCGCGCTGGAACATCCCGAGTCCGGAGGCACGCGGCTGCGCATCACGGAAGGCCTTTCACTCTGGGTGCCGGATGCGCCGGAGCTGCCTCACGGCACCCGCGCCGCCTATGCCGTGCCGGCCGAGGACATCCTCCTGTCCACCGGACCCCTCACCGGCGTCTCCGCGCGCAACGTGCTCGAAGGCACCGTGACGAAGCTGGAGGACGCGGGAGCAGGGGAGTGCGCGACCCACGTGGACGTCGCGGGCATCCACTGGGTGGTCCGCCTCACGCACGCCGCCGTGCGCGAGCTGTCCATCACACCGGGCCTGTGCGTGTACCTCGCGGTGAAGTCCTCCGCCTGCCGTCGCCTAGCGGGCAGGGCTTCCTAATCCCCTTCAGGAAAGTTACCGAAGGTTGAGGGAGGGTGATGCCCAGCAGGAACTCCGTTACTTCACGGGGGATTAGTCAACGGGAGTGGCGGTCGGCGCGAGCCTCACCGCGCCACCCTGCCCCTACATGGGCTGCTCTATGCTGCTCCTTCCCGGTCGGGTGCTAGAGCCCAGACCCGCAGCGAGGGCATTGATGGGCGGCAAGTTCACCGAGAGCTACAATCGCTTCCCCGACGGGCGCCGCGCTTGGATGTTCCAGGCTTCCGACGAAGCTGGCTGGAACTTCGAGAAGCTCTTCGCTGCCCTGCCAGGCAGTGAGGTAGCGGTGCAGATGTGCGGCGACCGCTGGGTAGGATCAGCCTCAAGCCGCAAGCGTATTCGGGAGGAGTTCCAACCCGGCGACCTCGTGTTTCTCTACCAAGCGGAGTCCCAGAAGGCGGTGGTCGGCCTCGCACGCCTCGCCTCTCACGGATATGCGCAGCGCTGGAAAGGCATGCCCAAGGGCAAGGGCACCTTCTTCGACCTCGACTGGTGGATGCGCACTGTTCCTTTACCGTACAAGGCCTTCAAATCGGATCCAGTGCTCGCGGGCATGGAGAAGGCTCGGATTGCCCAGGGCACTATCTCCCGGGTATCGGAAGCGGAGGCAAAGCGGCTACTTGCGATCATCGCTCTCGATGCAGGACAACGAGCACAGGTCGAGCGGGAATGGCGATTTCCGGCTAAGAGTGGCGGACTGGCCACACCAACCCCGAAACCCAGCAAAGCGGGTGGTCGCGAAGATGATCCAGTGGTTCGTCGTGCTATCGAGGAGCACTCGATGCGCATCGCACAAAAGCACTACGAGGCTCTCGGCTACGAGGTGGAAAACACTGCCTCCACTCAACCATTCGACCTGCGATGTCGCCGAGATGCAGAGGAAGTGCGCGTGGAGGTGAAAGGGACGCGCAGCGATGGCGGGGCCGTTGAGCTTACGGCCGCCGAGGTGAAGAACGCTCGGGGCAGCGGGTGGCGCACCGACCTCTTCATCGTGGCGAAGATCCGCGTGGAGTCGTCGGCTACCGCTCCGGCCGCACACGGCGGGCAGTTTCGGAAGATCGAAGCGTGGACCCCGAATGACGAGGATCTGCTCCCTACTCACTTTCGGTACACCCCTCCGCGTTAGGGGCGAGAACCAAGTCCAATTCCGTTCTCTCTGGGCATCCTCCCCGCCCACCCTTCGGCAATTTTGCTGAAGGGGATTAGTCCCCGCGCGCTTCGGCTTCGAACCGCCGATGCGCGGCCTCCATCCGCTCCAGCGCTTCCCGCAGGCCGCGCTCGATGTCCTCGCGCTGGGCCTGCACCAGGGCCTCCGGAAAGCCCATGCGCTCCAGCAGGTTCAGCTGCATGTAGAACTCCTCGCACTGTCGGCGGCCGCCCTTGCCATCCAGGTACTCGCCTGCCCGCAGGAGGAAGTCTCCCCAGGAGATGGACCCGTCACGGTGGCGAAGGAGCAGGCTCGCCAGGTGGTCCGCGTCCTCCACGTCCCGCTCCTCGACGGTGAGCAACCGCGGAAGGCCCGGCATGTCCAGGAGCAATCCGTGCGCCCTGTCGAGCTCGGGCACCGTGCACAGCTCCAGCAACCAGAGTGGCGGCGCATCCAGCTTCATCACCCAGGCATCCGCCCAGGCAATGAGCTGCCGGAGCCCCACCAGCCCCGTCCTCACCATCACCGCGATCCGCGCGACGGCGACCGGGTCAAACGGCGTGCCGTCCCTCATCGCTTCGCTCCCGGCTTCTTCGCCGCCCCCCGCCCCGCCGGCTTCGCGTGGTAGCCCTCCACGCGCATGCCCAACTCATGCACCACGGACATCGCGGTGTCCTGCGGGATGCGCGTGTCCTTCAGCTTGTTGCGCGCGGGGTCGAGCACCAGGCCCGTGGCGCCGGAGAAGTCCGTCCGGGTCAGCGTGCAGCCGCGGAAGTTGCTGCCGGTGAGGTCCGCGCCGGTGAAGTCCGCGTCCGTCAGGTCCATGTCGAAGAAGTTCGCCTCCCGCGCCACGCAGCGCACGAAGGACGTCTGGCGCAGGCCCACCCCCACGAACGAGCTGTACGGCATGCCGCACTCCTCGAAGTTCACCTCCGGGTTCGCCGCCACGCCCGTCCAGTCGATGCCCATCAGCTTCGAGCCCTCGAAGCGCACGTCCCGCAACCGGATGGCGTTGAAGTTCGCGCGCGTCAGGTTGCAGCCCTGGAACACGCACGCCTCCAGCAGCGTGTCCTTCCACCGGCCCTCCTGCAGCTCGCAGTTCAGGAAGGTGCACCGGTAGAACTCCTTGTCGCCCAGGTCGACGCCCTGGAGGTCCAACCCCTCGAACGTCTCCCGCTCGAAGGAGTCCTCCTGCTGGAGCCGCTTCACCACCGCGCTGTCGTCCTGGGCCATGCCCGGCGTTATACCGACCCGCGAAGGACCCGGCGACAAGGGCCGGGTCCTCCACGGCCTTCACGCTACTTGGCCACCAGCACCAGCACGCCGCGGCCGCACAGGCTGTAGTTCGTGGCCTCGCCGCCGAGCGCGGTGACCGGGTTGAGCAGCACCTGGTCCACGCCCAGGCTCTCGCTCCACGAGCAGGTGTCCGTCACGCGGTACCACTGCTTGCCATTGCCCGGCCACGGCAGCGAGAAGTTCACGGCGGCGGACCAGCCGTTGTACGCGACGTAGATGGCGCCCACCGTCTCACCGGAGAACTCCGACGCGTCGATGCGGTAGGCCAGCGCGTGGTTGCTCGCGCTGTTGAAGTACGTCGCGTCCGGAACGAAGCCGTCCGGCTTGAACCAGCGGTGCTGCTCCATCACGTTCCCGTTGTTGTCGTTCGTCTTGTAGAACTCCGCCGGACGCAGCGCGGGGTGCGCCTTGCGGAACGCGATGAGGTTCTTGGCGAACAGGCGGAAGTTGGACTGGTCCGCGCTCCACGCGTAGTTCAGCCAGTTCGCGTTCGAGTCCAGGTTGTACGCGTTGTTGTTGCAGTACTGCGTGCGCAGGAACTCGTCGCCGCCCGTCAGCATGGGCACGCCCGCGCTCAGCATCAGGAACGCCAGGCCGTTGCGCGCCGCCTGCCGCTGGAGCGTCGCGCTGCCGCCCTGGTCCCAGCTGTGGTTGCTGTCCTCGCCGCCGTCGGACGGCCCCTTGGGCCACGCCTGGGTGTTGTCCTTGCTGTTGCACGAGTACAGGTCCTTCAGGGTGAAGCCGTCGTGGGCCACCATGAAGTTCACGGACGCGGCCGGCTTGCGGCCGTCATCCGAGTACAGGTCCGACGAGCCCGCGAAGCGCGTGGCCAGGTCCGCCGGCGTCACGTTCTCCACGCCCAACTGGTTCTGGTCCTTGCGGAAGGTGTCGCGGAACGCGCCGTTCCACTCGCGCCACTTCGCCGGGAAGTTGCCCACCTGGTAGGAGTTGCCGCCAATGGCCCACGGCTCCGCGATGAAGTCCGTGCCCGCGCCGCCCGCCTCCGGACGCGGATCCAGCTGCGTGGTGATTTGATTGAGCGCCGTGTTCGGGTCGTCGCGGTTGTATTCGTAGCCCGGAGTCGTGGCCGTCTCGTGCTCGTAGATGTTGCCCAGCACCGACGCCAGGTCGAACCGGAAGCCGTCCACGCCCAGCGTGTCCTTCCAGTACGACAGCGAATGGAGGATGACGTTGCGGGCCGTGGGGTTGCGCGTGTTGAAGTTGCCGCCCACGCCCGTGTTGTCCCAGTTGAACTTCATGTCCTTCGTGAGGCTGTAGTACGTGGGGTTGTCCAGGCCCCGGTACGACATGACGTTGTACGTGCTGGGATCGCCGCTCACCCAGCCGCCGCCCTCGCCCGTGTGGTTGTAGACCACGTCCACCAGCACCTTGATGCCGGCGTCGTGGAACGCCTTCACCATGCTCTTGAACTCGCGCGTGGGGCCGCCCGGCGTCTGGTCGCACGCGTAGCGGCGGTCCGGCGCGAAGTAGCTGAGGTTCATGTAACCCCAGTAGTTGTCGCCCGCGGTGGTCGCGACCGTGTCGTTGTTGCCGTTGTCCGTCTCGTGCAGCGGAAGGAACTCCACCGCCGTCACGCCCAGCGCCGCCAGCTGCGCGGCCTTCTGGCCCGCGGTCTTGTAGGTGCCCAGACAGGCGGCATCCAGCCCGGAGCCGGTGTCCTGCTTCGTCAGGCCGCGCAGGTGCACCTCATAGACGACGTCGTCCTTGAAGGCGCGCGTGGGCTTGGTGCCGGTGGCCGTGGTGTCCGGCGGAAGCACGATGCTCTTGGGCGCGTACGGGCCGCTGTCCTTGTAGCGGTGCGTCGGTCCGGACGCGAACACCGTGGCGTCCGCGTTGCTGGGGTTCACCGGGTCGTGCGACAGCTCCAGCGCGTACGGGTCCCACAGGAGCTTGTTCGGGTTGAAGCGGTTGCCCGAGGTGTCCACGTCCGCGATGAAGCCCGCCGCGTTGTTCGTCTTGGTCCAGCTGGCGTCGTACGGCCAGTTGGGGCCCCACGCGCGGTAGCCGTAGTAGACGGTGCCGGTGACGCCGTAGGTGTTCTTCAGCGTGGAGACGGAGACGGACTTGGACCAGACGTTGGTCGTCGCGTTCTTCGTCATCACGTACTTCACGACCTCCTGCGCACCCAGGGCCGTCTTGTAGATCCACACCTCGATGCGCGTGGCGCGCGACGAGTACACGTTGAAGTCGATGTTGGCCTGCGTGGCGTCGTACTTCGCGCCCAGCGTCCAGGTGAGCAGCTCCTGCTTGCTCTGCCCGGTGTCCTCCACGGCGGGCGCGGCAGGGGCGGGGGCTTCGTCAGGCGTCTCGGAGGCGGCGCAGGAGACCAGCACCGACGCGAAGCCCGCGGCGACGAGGGGATGCCACCGCGTGAGCCAGGGGCTCCGGCGGTGACGACGGGGAGGGGTCATCATGGATGTGGCTCCAGACGCGGCAAGCGAGGGTCACGACCGCTGCAAGGCCACCGGGCCCGCGACTGCCCGGGGCCGTCCGGTTCACCACCCCCACGGCGGTCAAGTCAACCGCACGTCCCCCCACCCGCGCCCCTCCACGCGCCCCCGTACAACGCCGGACATGGCCCGGTGCGTCAAGGCGCCGGGACGCAGGTCTTGCTGGCCCCACACACCAGGTCGCGAGCGCAGTCCTCGTTGCCCACGCACCGGATGCCCTCGGTGCAGTCGTAGCCGCTGCCGCCACTCAGGCCGACCACCTTGAAGGCGCTGGCGGTGATCTTCTCCGTCATCGCCTGGTTGCCGATGGTGCCCTGCAGCTTGTGGGTCACGTTCACGTTGGAGCTGTTGGTCGCGACCGACGCCTGGATTTCGAAGGGCTCCGTCACGGAGTTGATGGCGTCCCGGATGTTGAGGGCGATCTGCGTCGAGGTCGTGTTGTTCTCCACGAGCACCCGCTGGTTGTCGGCGTTCTTGAGCTTTCCATCGCGGTCCACCTCGAAGGTGATGGTGGTGATGCCGTCGCTGATGGTGAACGTCTCCCCGTCGTTCATGTTCGCGCTGGAGGAGGCCGTGATGATGCCCGTCGCCGCCTGGAGCGTCTTCGTCTTGCAGTTGGCGCTGCACGAACCGCAGGTGGCGGTGTTGCCGTCGTCGCAGACCTCGTTCGCGTTGTTGGCGTCCTTCACGCCGTCGCCGCAGACGTTGCCCTGGAGCGACAGGACCTCCTGGCAGTCCTTGCTGCACTTCTGGCAGCTCGCCGTGCCGTAGGGGCAGGCGCCCTCCGTGGTGGTGTTGCCGTCGTCGCAGGCCTCGTGGTCCGGGTCCTTCACGTTGTCGCCGCAGACGTTGCCCTGCGCCGTCAGCACCTCCTTGCAGTCGAAGCGGCACACCTGGCAGCTCGCCGTGCCATAGGGGCAGGAGGTCTCCGTGGTGGTGTTGCCGTCGTCGCAGACCTCGTTCGCGGCGCTGGGGTCCTGCTTCTTGTCCCCGCAGACGTTGCCCTGGAGCTCGAGGATCTGCTGGCAGTCGTTGCTGCACTTCTGGCAGCTCGCGACGCCGTAGTCGCACGCTGTCTCCGTCTTCGTGTTGCCGTCGTCGCAGACCTCGTGGTCCGGGTCCTTCACGCCGTCGCCGCAGGTGTTGCCCTTGCGCGGCAGGCTCTCCTTGCAGTCGAAGCGGCACACCGTGCAGTTGGCGGTGCCATAGGGGCAGGCCTCCTCCGTCTCGGTGTTGCCGTCATCGCAGGCCTCGTTCGTGGGGTCCTTCACCAGGTCGCCGCAGACGTTGCCCTTCAGGTCGAGCGCCGCCTTGCAGTCGCCGCTGCACGCCTGGCAGCTCGCGGTGCCGTAGTCGCACGCGGTCTCCGTCTTCGTGTTGCCGTCGTCGCAGGCCTCCGGGCGGTCCGGGCCGTTGACGTTGACCACGGTGTCGCCGCAGACGTTCGGCTTGCAGGTGCCCAGGCAGTCGTCGTCGTCGTTCGTGTTGCCGTCGTCACACTGCTCCTTCGCCGCCGTGTTGGTGACGCCGTCGCCGCAGGCCGTGGGGGTGCAGTCGACGTCGCAGATGGCGGAGTTGGGCCCGTCGTCGCACTGCTCGCCCGCCGCGGTGTTGAGGAACCGGTCGCCGCAGGCCGCGGGCGTGCAGTCCGCGTTGCAGGTGCGGGAGTTGCCCGCCGTGTCGCACAGCTCGCCGCGCGTCGTGTTGGTGAAGCCGTCGCCGCAGAAGGCGATGGAGCAGTCCGCGTCGCAGGTGGGGCTGTTGGCGGGGCCGGGGTTGTCGCACTGCTCGCCGGCCGACGTGTTCACCACGCCGTCGCCACAGGCGCGCAGCGTGCAGTTGGCGTTGCAGAAGGCGGACTCGCCCTTGTCGTCGCACAGCTCGCCCGCGGTCCGGTTCACGATGCCGTCGCCGCAGACGCGCACGGTGCAGTTGAGGTTGCAGGTCGCGGACTCACCCTTGTCGTCGCACTGCTCCTCGCCGTCGCGGACGCCGTTGCCGCAGCCTTCCGCCGAGCGGCAGTCCGCGCTGCACCCGTCCTCGCTGACGTTGTTGCCGTCGTCGCAGATCTCCCCCTTGATGGTGTCGAGGACGCCGTTGCCGCAGGTCTCGTCGGACTTGCAGTCGGAGCTGCACCCGTCGCCATTGGAGTTGTTGCCGTCGTCGCACTTCTCGCCCTTGGCCGTGTCCACGTAGCGGTTGCCACAGCTCTCCTGGGAGCGGCAGTCCGCGCTGCACCCGTCGCCGCTGACGGTGTTGCCGTCGTCGCAGCGCTCCTCCTTCGAGGGGTCGGTGTACTTGTTGCCGCAGACCTCGGTGGACAGGCAGTCCGCGCTGCACCCGTCGCCGGAGGTGTTGTTGCGGTCGTCGCACTTCTCGCCCACGGCCGTGTCGACGACGCCGTTGCCGCACAGTTCGTTGGACAGGCAGTCCGCGCTGCACCCGTCGCCGTCGACGGTGTTTCCGTCGTCGCACTTCTCGCCCCTGGCCAGGTCCACGACGTCGTTGCCACACGTCTCGTTGGACTGGCAGTCGCGGCTACAGCCGTCGCCGTCCACGACGTTGCCGTCGTCACACTGCTCGGTGTCCTGGATGACGCCGTCGCCGCAGTCCGTGGAGATGCAGACGTCCTGGGACGCGGCGCACTTCAGGCCTTCCGGACAGACGAGCCCGGAGGCGCAGTCCACGGTGGTGGGCTGGAAGCACGAGGTGAGGAGCAGCAGCGGCGCGGCCACGAGCAGCAGGGCGCGCGCCACGGAGGAGCCGCCGGAGAGCGGGGAGGAGGGGACGCGTGTCATGCGGAAGACCTCAGAAGCGGAACGTGGCCACGGCACCGCCCGAACCCGCGCCGAGGAGCGGCGTGACCTGCACGGTCGCCGCCTCCTGGCCCGGTTCGATGCGGTACGGCTTGGGTTGGTTGAGGACGGCGAGCACCGCGCCGGTGACGAGCACCGCGCCGCCCACGGCGTACCCGGCGATGGCGCCGGTCTGCAGCAGGTTGCCCTGGGAGCGCTCGTCGGCGACGGCGGTGGGCGGCACGCAGCCCCCGCATTCGGCGATGCCCGACTCGAAGGCGCGGAAGTGGTCGCGGGACTGGAGGTGGAGGAAGGCGCTGCCGCCCGCCACGGCCACGCCCGCGCCCATCACCAGCCAGGGCATCGCGGCGGACCAGCGGCGCTTGTAGCGGATGAGGTCGTCGGAGGTGAAGAGCTTCAAGTCCAGCGTCGTCGTCTCACCGGGCAGGAGCGTGCGGCTCTGGTCGCTGGGCACGAAGCCCGTCATCGTCGCGACGATGCTGTGCGCGCCGGGGCGCACCAGCCCTTCGAAGCGGCCGGGGGCCACGAACAGCGGCTGGCCGTCCATCGTCACCGTGGCGCCGGGCGTGGCGCAGGTGATGTCCACCCGCGCGAGCTGCTTCTCCACCAGCGTCTTGTAGTTGCGGGCGTACTCGAACTTCTCCTTCTCCAGCGGCGCCGGCCCGAAGCGCAGCGCCGCCACCAGGTGCTCGTGCACCTCCACGGGCTGGTCCAGGTTCATCAGCGCCAGCGCGAGGTTGTAGTGGATGGCCGGGTGGTCCCAGCGCGCCAGCGCCTGGCGGTACTTCTCCACGGCCTGCACGAAGATGGACTCCTTCAAGAGCGCGTTGCCTTCACCGAACAGCGCGAGCGACGCGTCCTGGTCCGTCTTGGAGATGCCCTTCGCCCAGGGGCGCTCCTCCGAGCCGGTCGAGCCGGTCGAGCCGGTCGAGCCCGCCAGCGAGCCCTCCAGCGTGTCGCTGGCCTGCTCCTCCTGGGCCTTCGGCGCGGGGGGCGGGGGCAGGGGAAGGGACTCGGAGAGGGGCGCGTCCGTGGGCGCCGCGGCGGGCACCTGCGCGGCCTCGGCGGCGGGCTTGCGCCGGCGCTTCGACGCGGTGCCGGACAGCTTCGTCGCGCCCGCGGCCTTCGGCGACGTGGACTTCTTCGCCGTGGTGGACTTCTTCGCGGTGCCCGGCGTCTTCACGCCCGTCTTCCGCGCGCCCCGGGACGTCTTCGTCGTGCCCGTGCGTGGCGCCGGCTCCTGCGCCCACGCGGGCACGGTCTCCAGCGCCAGCAGCACCGACAACACGACCGCGGACCTGCTCATCAGCCTGTTCACGTTGCTTCTCACTTCAGGACCTCGATGACCGGACTGCCCAACTGGGATTGCAGGCGGGAGACGCGCTCCTTCTCCCGCTTGAGCAACGTGGAGAGCTCTTCCGCCGCGCGGAGGGCTTCCTCGCGGGCGTCGCGGGCGGAGTCGGCGCTCTCCTCGGCGCGCTTCTTGGCGAAGCGGGCGCGCAGCTGCGCCTCCTGGGCGCGCTGGAGCGCGGACACCAGTTCGTCGTTCTTGCTGAGCAGCTCCTGGTTGGCCAGCGCCACCTGCGCGTTGGCCGCCTCCGCCTCCTGCTGCGCCTTCTGGCGCTCCAGCTCCTTGGCCTGCACTTCGGCCAGCCGCTGCTTGGCCTCGGCCTCCGCGCCGCGGGCGTTGGACTCCGCGGCGCGCGCGATGATTTCGGCCGCCGTCGCCGCCTGGGCCTGCTTCTCGGCCTCCTGCTGCGCGTTGCGGATGACGACGAGCGCCACCACCGCCGCCACCACCAGGAGTCCCAGGAACGTCGCGCTGCCGATGAGCAGCGCCCGCTTCAGCCGGCGCCCCTTCTTCTCCTGCGCGAACACCGCCGTGAGGAAGTCCTGCTGCAACCGGGGCAGCTCTCCCCGGTAGCGCCGCTGGAAGCGCTGGGCCTCCTCCACCAGCTCACCGCGCCACAGGAGGTGCGCGTCGAAGTTCTTGCCCTGCCACTGCCGGGCCGCGTTGCGCAGCTGCTCCAGGAACGCGGAGTCCTCCTGGCCCTCGTCCAGCCAGCGCCGCAGCGTGGGCCAGCTGTGCAGGAGCGACTCGTGGACGATCTCCACCGTCGCGCCCGTGGCGCCGCCGCCGGTCTGCACCACCAGCAGGCGCGCCTGCACCAGGTGGTCGATGAGGCGCTGCATCTCGCCGGTGTCCTTCGTCAGCTCGCGCAGCTCGTCCAGGGACACGATGGCGCGCGTGCGCTCCGGGGTGACCAGCCGCAGGAAGAGGGCGCGCACCAGGGTGCGCTCCTGCGGGGACAGGCTCTCCAGCACGCTGTCCGCGTGGCTGGCCAGCGCGCCCGCGATGCCGCCCATGGCCTGGTAGGCGCTCTCCGTGAGCAGCCGGTTCGTGACGTCGCGTGCCTCCCACAGCTGGGTGGCGGCGAACTGGAGCAGCGGCAGCGCGCCCTGGCTGGCGTCCAGGTGCTCCAGCATGCTGGCCACCATCGCGGGGCTCTCGAACTGGTAGCCCGCGCGCTCCGCCGGCTGCACCAGCGCGTCCTTCAGGCCCTCGCGGGCGGGCGCGGTGAGGAAGTAGAGCCCCTGGCTGAGCTCCGCCATGAAGCGCTCGTCCTCCGGCACCCGGTCCAGGAAGTCCGAACGGATGGAGAGGATGACGCGGATGGGCGTGGTCGCGTCGTCCGCGATGCCGGACAGGCACGCGGTGAAGGCCAGCCGCTCCTGCGCGTCCGGCACCAGCGTGTACAGCTCCTCGAACTGGTCGATGAAGAGGAGGATGCGCCGGCGCTCCCGCCGCGCGCGGCTGCGCAGCACGTTGCCCACGTAGCCGGGCTCCGCGCGCAGCCGCTCCACCAGCCGCTGCTGCTCCTGGAGGTCGTCCTCGATGGTGGTGGAGGAGCTCATCAGCGGCGCGACGATGCTGGCCAGCGCCGACAGGGGGTTGCGCCCGGGGCGGATGACGAGCGCCTCCCACGGCGTGCCGGAGCGCTTGAGCACGGGCACCAGGCCCGCGCGCACGAACGACGACTTGCCCGTGCCGGACGGGCCCACCACGGCCAGCAGCGGCCGGTCGTTGATGCGGTTCACCAGCGCGGCGATTTCCCGGGTGCGGCCGAAGAAGCGGTCCGCGTCCGCCTCCTGGAAGGAGCTGAGGCCCGCGTAGGGGCTCTCGTCCACGCGCAGCTCGCGGCTCATGCGCCCGGGGAGGAAGGGCTCCAGCGCGCGCAGCAGCGAGGCCGCGTCCGGGAAGCGGTCCTCCTTGCGCTTGAGCAGGCAGCGGTCCACGACGGCCGCCAGCTCCTGCGGGACGTCCGGCGCCATGCTCTTCAAGAGCGGCATCGGTTCATCCAGCATGCCCGTCACCATCAGCTGCGGACCGCGCAGCGGATCCAACGGGTGCTTGCCGGCGAGCATGCGGAACAGCATCAACCCCACGGCCCAGATGTCCGTGCGGTTGTCCACGGCCACCCCGATGCCCCACTGCTCCGGGGACATGAAGGCCATGGTGCCCATGATGGCGCCCTTGCGGGTGAGGTTGGACACGTCCTCGCCCATGCCCTCCACCGAGTGCAGGCGCGGCTGGGCCTGGGGACCGCCCGTGGGGGCCTCCACGGGTTCGTCGCCCTGGAGCACCTTGGCGATGCCGAAGTCGAGCACCTTGATGGCGCCCGAGTCCGTCACGACGATGTTCTCCGGCTTGAGGTCGCGGTGGACGATGCCCTGCTCGTGGGCGCACTCCAGCGCCCTCACCACCGGCACCATCAGCTCCACCGCGCGCGCGGGCGGCAGGCGCTGGTTGCCCAGCACCTTCGTCAGCGGCTTGCCCTGGAGGTACTCCAGCACCATGAAGGGGCCGCCGGGGAACTCGCCGACCTCGTAGATGATGACGATGTTCTCATGGCTGCACCGCGCGGTGGCGCGCGCCTCCAGGATGAAGCGCCGGGTGATGTCGGCGTCCTCGCTGTGCAGGAACTTGATGGCCACCCGGCGTCCCAGCCGCACGTCGCGTGCGAGGAACACCGTGCCCATGCCGCCGGAGCCCAGCTCGCGGATGAGCTCGTAGTGCTGCAGGCGCATGCCCGGGCGCAGCGCGTGGCCCTGGATGGAGGGCCCGGTGTCGTTGCCGGTGTCACCCGTGCCCGAGCCGGTGACGGGACGCGACGGCCCGTCCCAGGTGGACGAGGACCCCGTGTTGGACGCGCGCGACGGCGGCTCCACGGGCGCGGGCGCCGCTCCGAAGAGCGACTCCACGTCCGCGGCCTGTGTCCGGTCCGTCAGGTCCGAGGACACACCCGTCACGCCCACCGCGGAGGGACTCCGCCGCGCGGCACCTGCTTCGTTCTTCATCATGTCCGGCCACTTTTCCCGCGACGCATTCACAGCCATGGAGCGACCCGGGCGGATTTGCCCGGTGCATCCGTGCGCTGGGTACAGCCCCCCGGCCCTGCCACCACGGAGCGAAATCATACACGGACACTGGAGCGCGGACACTTCACGGCATTCCCCACGAGGCGTGTCTGTTTTGACCTTGGGAAGCAGGAAGGCAGACGGGCGGATGGTTCAACAATGTGTGACAGGCGTGCTCCGCGCATACGGAGAGTCATTGACGCGGCCGCGCCTGACGGCCCCGCGGAGCGCGTCACACCGTGGCGACTTTCCATAACGGCGGAATTGTTCCAATGACGCGCATGGTCAATGGAGGGAGCCGTCAGAGGGAAAATCCCCCTGTTCCAGTAAAAATCCAATCAATCTGTTTTGCTTGATTGAAACAAGGAATCCATGGTTATTTGGATTCCCATGGTTCCTCCCGTTCCGACCCAGACTTCCGCTCCCGGTCCTTCGCGTGGACGAGGTGTCACCCGGGTGCTGGTGGGAGCAGGCCTGGTGGTCGTGGTGGCCGCCGTGGGGCTGCTGTGGCGCGGCGGTGATGCCGCACAGGCGCCCTCCACGACGGCCGCTCCCGCGAAACCCACCCAGGCCGGGGGCTCGCATGGTGGTGGCGGTGGCGCGGGGAAGGCGTCCTCCGGCGTGGAGGAGGCGGAGGCCGCGGAGCGCCGCTTCTCCGACCAGACGTGCTTCCCGGAGCTGGCGCGCTTCAACGACGGCGTGACGATGGAGACCTTCCGGGACTGGGCCGCGCCGCTGCTCGCGTCGAAGGACCCGCTGGTCCGCGACTACCTGAAGTCGAAGCTCGCGGAGCTGATTGGCGACGACGCGGGGAAGGCGGGGCAGGTGGTGGACTGGGCCCGGGACGCGCAGGGCGCGGAGTTCAAGGTGCTGCTGTCGGGCCTGCGCGAGTCGGACGCGGTGCAGCGGCCGCAGGTCGCCGCGCGGCTCTTGGAGGCGGGGCTGGACAAGGGGCTGCCCCTGGAGCGGCGCGCGGGCATGCTCTCCGCGCTCGACTCGCAGAAGCGCCTGACGCCGGACGCGATGGACCGGATGGCGGAGTTCGCGCGTGACCCCGCGTCCGCCGAGGCCGGCTGGGCCGCCACCCGCACCCTGGGCCGCGTGATGACGCGCGAGTCGGAGAACCTGGGCGACGCGTCGCCCTACCTCGACCGGCTCATCACCATCGCCACCGATTCACCGGACGAGCAGATCCGCCACCTGGCCCAGACGGCGCCGCTGCACACCTCGCCCGTGCTGGACGCGAAGACCACGGACCGCTTCGCGCGCATCCTTCAGAGCGAGGGCAACGAGGACGGCCGCGACGCGGCGGCGCAGGTGCTGGCCATGTCCTCCGACAAGGAGCGCGTGCTGAAGCTGTTCACGGACTCCTTCAACCGCGAGCAGTCCGTGTGCGTGCGCTGGGCGCTGTTCCGCTTCTCCGCGCGCGTCGCGGGCCGGGACGCGCTGCCCGTCATGGCGCGGATGGCGACCGTGGACCCTCGCTTCCAGCCGCTCTACGGCATCTTCGAGATGCTCTACGCGCAGGGCAACGTCGACTTCATCCGCGTCTGGAACGAGCTGCCGGACCAGAACCCCTTCGGCTGCATGGACCGCCACCAGTAGGAGCCCTCCGCATGCCCCGCTTCCCCCAAGGTCTTCGCGCGCTCGGTGGCCTGGCGCTGATGCTGGCGTCCTCCCCCGCGTGGTCCACGTCCCCCGCCGCGAAGCCCGCGCTGAAGGGGGAGAGCTGCTCCGTCGAGGGATTGATGGATCAGCTCCGTCAGGGATTGGGCTCCAGCTCCAAGGCCTACCGCGACTACCTGAACGCCGTGCTGCGCGAGGCCGCGGTCTCGCTGCCCTCCGGGGAGCTGCGCGCGGCGTTCGACCGGGAGACCGACCCCGCGATGGTGGAGCAGCTGGCCGCGGCGCTGGTGTCGCGCAGCGAGCGCGAGGCGGAGAAGGACGCCATCCAGGCCGTGGCCCGCCGCGCGCTGGAGGACCGCGACCCGTCCGTCCGCGCCGCCACCGTGCGCGCCATGCGCCGCACCGGCGCCCTGGAGAAGACGGGGGACATGTACGAGCGGCTCATGCGGGACGGCTCGCCGGAGGTCCGCATGGAGGCGGCGACAAACCTCATTGAAGACAACCAGTACGTCTACTCCGGCTACCACGGTCCGGCCACGGACACGGCCGTCAACGCGGCGACGGCGTCCACGGATCCGAAGGTGACGGCGAAGATTCTGGAGTCCCTGGACACGCGCAAGCTGGGGCCGGAGGCGGGGCAGAAGCTGCTCGGGATGCTGGGCCACGAGAGCGCGGACGTGCGGCGTTCGGCGGCGCTCGCGCTGGGCGGTGTGCCGGCGGCGCAGATGGGGCCCGCGCGTGAAGCCCTGGTGGGCATGTACCGGGGAGAGCGGGATGCGGGGGTGCGCAAGGCGCTGGTGCAGGGCATCGCGGAGCTGGGCTTCGCGGACGCCGTGCCGGAGCTGCGCAAGCTGCGGAGCGTGGACCCCGGCATGGCGCCGGAGATCGACGCGTGGATCCGCGCATTGGAATCAGGCGTTCAGGAGTGGGGCCTGCTCCTGAGAGAGAAGCAGCGGCTGCAACAGGTCCGTTGAGCGGCACCCTCACATGGGGCCGGACTCACCGGCCCGAAAGGAACACCCCCGATGCGTCTCATGAAGAAGACGGCCCTCGCGGCCATCCTGGCCCTCGCGATTCCCTCCGTCGCGGCTGCGTACTCGTACACCGTGAAGTCGCCCTTCCCGGGCACGGTGACGGCGACGACGTACTACTCCAGCGGCACGTTCCACGGCGCGGTGGACATCTCCAGCGGCCGTTGCAACTACTGGGGCGTGGAGACGGGCGTGATGGCGTCCCTGTCCTGGAACGTCACCATCCGCACCTCCGGCGTCTACTGCAACGGCACGGGCAGCGGCACGCAGAACGAGGCGAAGCACACGTTCTCCAACGGCAAGACGTTCCGCCTGTGGCACTTCATCAAGACGTCGGACTCGTTTGACCGCACGTGCAACCGCTGCCAGGTCGGCAACGAGGGCGGTACGGGCAACGCCACGGGTCCCCACGTCCACATGCAGTATGACCTGTCCGGCAGCAACCTGACGGGCTGGTACAGCGGCTACACCACCAAGGGTGAGGCCGTGGACCGCTCGGAGACCGTCGGCGTGCTGGAGTAGTCACGCGGTGCCCGCCGGAGGCGGAGTCGTGGGGACTCCGCCTCCCGTGGGGTTGAGCGCTACGG
Source organism: Corallococcus caeni (assembly GCF_036245865.1). Taxonomy (NCBI): domain Bacteria; kingdom Pseudomonadati; phylum Myxococcota; class Myxococcia; order Myxococcales; family Myxococcaceae; genus Corallococcus; species Corallococcus caeni. The sequence goes on from NZ_BTTW01000002.1 coordinate 795,799, forward strand.
CGCGGGCACCGCGACGGTCGCCTGGACCGGCCGGTGGTCGCTGCCCGTCTGGGCCAGGTGGTGCAGGTTGGCGCTGCTCATGGCGGCCGCGATGTAGAAGCCGTCGATGCGCAGCCCGGAGTCCGGCCCGCGCGGCTTCAGGCCCGTGCGCGCGCCAATCTCGTTCGGGTCGTCATCCACCACCTTGTTCCAGTCCGCGCCCAGCACGAGCATCCGGTCGCTGCGCTTCGCGAACGCCACGACGTTGTCCGCCATGACCGCGTAGGGGCTGCCCGGGCCGTCCTGGCAGCGCTCCGGGGGCATGTGCAGCGACGCGGCGCGGATCCACCGGCCGTTGTTCAGCTGGACGTCCACCCGGGCAATCCACCGGGTCATGATGCCATCACCCTGCGTGCCGCAATTGCTGGCATCCGTGCCCTTCACCAGCACCAGGTCGTCGATGCTCTTCACCGCCGACTTGCGGATGACCACGGCGCTGCCCTGCCGGTCGTCCGACGACGTGTCCTGACGCACCGCCCAGCCGTCCCCCAGGATGTCGCGCAGCCGGACGTTCTTCGCCTCCTGCACGAACACGATGTCCGCCTCCGGCCCGATGACCTGCCAGTCCTGGCGGACCGCGTCCGGGCCCCGGAAGGCCAGGTTCGCCGTCACCACGCGCAGGCTCTCCGAAGCCACCGTCGCCGCCGGCGCGGCGGACTGGACGCTGGCGAGCGCCACGCCAGAGGCGGCCATCACCACGAAGGTTGCAATTCGTTGCATCAACGGCGCGGGACGGGGGCTCATGTTCGTGGCTCCTCTTGAACGGGGAGGCTCCAGCGTCTCCGGGGTTTTCAGTCAGGTCAAGGAAAACACGATTACGTCAGGAATGTTTCCAGTAACTCCTTTCTTCACACAGCCCCGCTGAAGCATACGGACATCCAGCGGCCCGGGCTGAAGCGTTGCCGGCCGGCCGCTGTTCCAACTCAAAGGGAGATTCCCCCATGCGTCTGCCATTCGCAGGTCCGCGAGCCGGTTGGCTCGTGCTCGCGGCATTGATCAGTTGTTCCCCTCCTCCGGTGGAGGAGGGTGGGACGCCCGCGACCTCGCGCGCGGGTCTGACTTCACCGCGGCCGCAATTGCTTGCATCCGCAATCAATGCCCCCTCGGATGGGCTGGCCTATGTGACCCTCACCGTCACGCCGCGCGACGCGAACGGAGATCCGCTGGGGGCGGGACTTCACGTCGAGCTGCTGAGCAGTGACGCGGCCATCACGCTGGGCGGCACGGGGACCTCCGCCTGCACCGTGAACGCGCCGGGCGCGACGTGTCTGACGGCGGTGGACTCCGGTGCGGGGAGCTATGTCGTCACCGCGCGGAGCTCCACGCCGCTGAGCGTGCCCACGACGTTCTCCGCCACCGTCACGGATGGGAGCGGCACCACGACGCTGCCGGACACGGCGGCCGTCACGTTCGACTCCGCGCTGTTCGATGGCGGCGCGGGGTGCACCGCTCCGTGCGGCACCACCGTGACCACGGGCAACGTGACGATCACGTCCGGCCATGCGGGCGGCCGGAACCTCTACATCACCGGAGGCACCGTCACCTTCGACGCCAGCACGGTGGGGCAGACCTTCGGCGACGTCTTCATCACGGGCGGCACGGTGACGCACCTCCAGGCCACCAACGCCGCCATGTTCAAGCTGGACGTGCTCACGGGCTCGTGGAACCTGCTGGGTGGCGCCGTCAACACCACCAACAAGGGCTACGGCATGACCTGCTTCGCCAATGGCTCCTGCAGCGGCAACGGCCTGGTCAGCTTCGGTCCCAATGGCGTGCCTTCGGCGTCGCTCGCGGGCACCAGCAAGCTGTACGGCGCGAGCCACGGCGGCATGGGCTCCGGCAACTACCGGATGAACATCTCGCAGGCCAACAACAACCAGGCGGGCAACGCGGGCACGACCTATGGCGACTACCGCGACCCGAAGTACCCCGGTGCTACCAATGACACCTATTCGGGCTCCCACGGGGGCGGGGTGGTGCGCATCACGTCCGCGGGACCCTGCGTGCTGGCGGGGAGCGCCACCCTCGCCGCGTCTGCTTCGTTCAACGCCGCGGGAGGCTCCATCAACCTCCGGTGCGGAGGCATCATCACCACGGGCTGGACGGGGAGCATCAGCGCGGACGGAGGCCAGGGCGCGGGCAACTCCTCCGTCCCGCTGGGCGCGGGCGGCGGTGGCCGCATCGCGCTGGTCAGCACCGGTGACGCGGCGACGCTGACGGGCGCGGTGAGCTACCCGCCCGTGAATCTCACGGCCCGGGTCCACGCCTTCGGCGGCGCGCCGGCCAACTCCAGCTACGTGGTGGGCGCCGGTGGCGCGGGCACGGTCTACCTGAAGCACAGCGGCCTGACGTACGGCGACCTCGTCATCGCGAACAACTCGCCCGCGCATTACCAGAACGAGGGCACCACCCGGCTCCCCGCGCTGGCCGGCACCGTCACGGCGAACGTCACCGCGGGCGCCACCGCCATCCCCGTCTCCGTCGCGAGCACGATGTTCAACGCGACCTACTACGAGAACGCGGGCGCGCCGCTGAACTACAACCCCGCGCTCACCCAGAACACGACCCCGTCGTCCTCCTCCGTCTACAACGGTGTGTTCGCGGGCGGCTGGCTGCGGCCGGACATCACCGCCGTGGGTGGGGCGCTGCTGGACCCGTCCAACCTGGTGAGCGTCACCACCAACGCGGCGGGCAACCTGACGACGAGCGCCGTGCCCTCCGACGTCGCGGCCGGCGCGTTCTTCCGCAGCGTGGACGTGCTGGACCACCTGGACGTGCTCGGCAACGCGATGCTGGAGACCAACGGCGACATCCTCGTGCTGTCCGGCAACACGACGGGCTCCGGCGCGGCCACGATGACCGTGAACGGCCTGGTGCTCTTCGACACGACGAGCGGCAGGACGGGCCGCATCGAGTACGCGGGCGGCGCGGTGAACGTCGTGCAGGCCACGCAGGCCCTGCCCGCCCTGGGGGGCGGCACGCTCGTCGCGGACAACGTGACCGTGTCCGCGGGCTCCATCACGGTGCCCGCCATCGTCGCGTCCGGTGACGTGACAGTGAGCGGCGGCACGCTGGTCACCAACTCGCTCAAGGCGGCGCGCTACACGCAGACGGCGGGCACCCTGAAGCACTACCTGCCGCTGTTCAGGCTCTCGCCGGCCGTCGCGCAGGTGTCCAGCCTGGACATGACGCTCGCGCAGACCTTCAGCCTCACGGGAGGTGCCGTCGACGTCGCGGGGCTGGGCTACCCGGTGTCGATGGATGCCCAGGGCGCGCCGTCGACCCTCTGGGGCTTTGGCGCGACGGGCCCCGCGAGCGCGGCCAGTCCGGCGGGCGGCTACGGCGCGGGTCACGGTGGCGTCGGTGGCGGATACGCGGCTGGCGCGGTGCGGGGCATGGTCTACGACGACTACCGCGACCCGCGGTATCCGGGCGGCGGCGCGACGACCGTTGGCGGTTCGCCGTCGTACCTGGGCTTCCGGAGCCCCGGCGGCGGTGTCTTCCGGCTCAATGCCGCTGGCGTCTGCACGCTGGGCGGGACCTCCCTCATCAAGGCGGGGGCGGTGACCACGGGCTCCCAGTACGGCGCGGCGGGAGGTTCCATCTCCCTGCGCTGCGGGGGCTTCGACACCACGGGCTGGAACGGCACCCTCACCGCCAATGGGGCGAATGCCTATAACTCCAGCTCGGTCGGCTCCACGCGCGCGGGCGGTGGTGGCCGCATCGCGCTGGTGAGCACGGGGGACGCGTCCAGCTTCGTCGGGGCCGTGAGCTACCCGTACCCCACGACCAGCGCGCAGCTCCAGGCGCGCGGCGGCACCGGCATCAACGCCACGTACACCGACGGCGGCGCGGGCACGGTGTTCCTCAAGCACAGCGGCGTGGCGTACGGCCAGTTGCTCATCAACAACTTCAACCAGACGCACTACGCCACGGGCGGCTACACCCCGTTCGTCTCCGTCGCGGGCACGGTCAGCAGCGCGGCCAACGCCGGTGACACGGCGCTCAGCGTGAACATCACCAGCACGCCGCTCCACAGCTCGGCCGCGTTCAACCAGCTGCTCGCCGGCATGTGGCTGCGGCCTGACACCAGCGTGAACAGCGGCACGCTGCCCGCGGACAACCTGGTCACGGTCAACGGCAACACCTTCGTCAGCACCACGCAGTCGCAGCTGACGACGTCGCCGCTCCTGGCCCCGGTGCCGGCGGGCGCCAGCTTCAAGAGCGCCGACCTCTTCGACGTCTACAACGTCGTGGGCGGCGCCATCACCCAGACGAACGGCGACCTGTACGTCGTTCCGTAGTCCCGTTCCCTCTCGGCCCGCCGCGCGACAGGGGCGGCGGGCCGGGGACGCTAGCCCGGAGGCGGTGCGCGCAAGGCCACGGCGCCGCGTCCCCGGCGCTGCTCGCGCACCCACTGCTTGGAGGCGTGGAGCTGGCGCAGCACGTCCTGCAGCGCGGGCTGCTGGCTGGCCATGAGCAGCAGGTAGCTCCACACGGAGCTGCCCCGGCGGTTCAGCAGGGCGTAGGCGAAGGCCGTCGCGTCCTGGTTCACGTAGCTGGGGACGTTCTCGAACCACTCGGAGCTGCTGCGCGCCGCCAACTGGATGGCCAGCAGGGCGGCTCGGCGCTCCTCGTCATAGGCGTCGAGCGCGGCGGGAAGGTCTTCCGGATGGGCCCGCAGCTGCTGCGCCAGCCCGATGGCGTCCTGGATGGCCAGCTTCGTCCCGGAGCCGATGGAGAAGTGGGTGGTGTGCGCGGCGTCGCCCATGAGCACCATGTTGTCGTGGCACCAGCGCTCGTTGGTGATGCGCTTGAAGTTGAGCCAGGGCGCCTTGCCCATGCCCTTCAGCTGGTTGAACAGCGACTTGCCCTGGAGTCGGCTCTGGAAGATGCCCTCCAGCTTCCGGAGCGTCTCGTCCGGCCCCAGCGTGTCGAAGCCCAGCGCCTTCCAGGTCGTCTCCTGGCACTCGACGATGCAGGTGCTGGTCTCGCTGTTGAAGCGGTAGCCGTGGAACCAGAGCCAGCCGGCGGGCGTCTCCTCGAAGGCGAAGGTGAACGCGTCGAACACCTTGTTGGTGCCCAGCCAGATGTACTTGTTGCGTCCCTCCTCCACGTGCGTCTGGAAGTGACTCACATGGCGCTGGCGCAGCCGGCTGTTGACGCCGTCGCAGGCGACGATGAGGTCCGCGTCCGCCAGCTCGGAAGGGTCCGTGACCTCGCGCTGGAAGCGCACGTCGACGCCCAGGCCCTTCGCCCGCCGGATGAGGATGTCCAGCAGCCGGTCGCGTCCCAGCGCGAACCCGTAGCCGCCGATGTGCGTGGCGTACTGGCCCCGCAGGTGCACCTCCTGCGTGTCCCAGCGTGCCGCGGAGTCCGCGATCCGCCGCGCGCTCACCGGGTCGTTCCGGTAGAGGTCGTCCAGCAGGTCGTCCCAGAACACGACGCCCCAGCCATACGTCACGCCCGCGGGGTTGCGTTCAACGACAGTGACGTCGTGCTTGGGATTGGACAGCTTCGCCAGGATTGAGAAATAGAGCCCCGCGGGGCCTCCGCCAACACAGACCATCTTCATCGCACCCCTCCTGAGCGAACGGCCCGGATGCTACCGGCCCGCTCCAAACGGGGACGCTGGCCAGAAGCGCTGTCTGTCGTTGCTGGCAGGACAGAAGAGGGGAGGTGGGGCTTCAGCGGCTCCGCCCTGGACGAGCCATTGTCCGAAACCATCGAATGCGGGTTTGCACCGCATGGCCATTGTCTCGGAGGCTCACGGCGCGCATATCCACGGCCTGAGCCGTTCTCCTCTCTTCTCTCAGGGACGCCCCATGCGCATCGAACTCACTGGAAGGATTGCTCTCGTCACCGGCTCCACGGCCGGCATCGGCCTGGCCACGGCGAAGGGGCTGGCGGCGGCGGGCGCCACGGTCATCGTCAACGGCCGCACACAGGCGGCGGTGGACCGGGCCATCGCGGCGGTGCGCGAAGCGGCCCCGGGGGCCACGGTGCGGGGCTTCGCGGGCGACCTGAGCACGGCGGAGGCTTGCGCGGCGCTCGTCGCGGCGCACCCCCACTGCGACATCCTCATCAACAACCTGGGCATCTTCGAGCCGAAGGACTTCTTCGACGTGTCCGACGACGACTGGCGCCACTTCTTCGAGGCGAACGTCCTGTCCGGCGTGCGGCTGTCGCGCGCGTACCTGCCCGGGATGCGGAAGCAGGGCTGGGGCCGCGTCGTGTTCGTCTCCTCCGAGTCCGCGCTGAACATCCCGACGGAGATGATCCACTACGGCGTCACCAAGACGGCGCAGCTGTCCGTCGCGCGAGGACTGGCCAAGCGCATGGCGGGCACGGGCGTCACGGTCAACTCCGTGCTGCCGGGCCCCACCCTCTCCGAGGGCGTCCGCGGGATGCTCCGCGAGGAGCAGGAGAAGTCGGGCCGGTCCTTCGAGGACCTGGGCGTGGACTTCATCAAGGCGAACCGGCCCAGCTCCATCCTCCGCCGCCCGTCCAGTGTGGAGGAGGTGGCGAACATGATTGTCTACGTCGCGTCGCCCCAGGCCTCCGCCACCACCGGCGCCGCGCTGCGGGTGGATGGCGGCGTGGTGGACTCCATCGCCTGACGCGTCGGGGGAAAACGTCCCCCCTTGCGACCTGGCCGCCGCTGTCCGAGCGTATACGGTGGCGGGTCTTCCGGGCCGGGGAAGCCCTTCAAGGGTGGGGAGATGACGGACAAGATTGGAAGCCGGGGGCGGACCTGGCTGCCGCGTCGCAATGCGTTGCTGCTGTTCGCCCTGGCCTCGGTGCTCGCGCTGGGCACCGCCTGTCCCAGCAACAATCCCTCTCCACCGGATGGTGGCACGAAGGACGCCGGAAGCGTGCCGGACGCGAGCGTTGCCTGCGCGCCGCCCGAGGACGCGGGGGCGCCGTGGGCCAGCCGTTGCGCGTCCCCGGTGGCTGACGTGTGCGCCTCGCTGGTGCTGCCGGAGGCGGGCCCGGTTCCCACCGCGGACCGTTGGTGCGAGGACTCCGCGCAGCGGCTGTGCGCGGCTGGCGTGGACGGCGGCACGGTGGAGCCCACGGCCGAGGCCGGGTGCGTCGAGCGGGAGCGGGTGAATTGCGAGGCCCGCTTCCCGCGCTCGCGTCGCGATGCAGGGTCGCTCACGTACTGGCCGGAGGCGGCGTCCGCGTGTCTCACGGGAGCCGCGGGCCCGTCCTCCACGGCATGCGGCTGTGCCTTCGTGGGCAGCGCTCCGGGTGGGGCCTGCGGCGCGGATGCCCATTGCCGCACGGGCTACTGCCTGAAGGACGAAAGCGATGCGGGCGTCTGCGTCGCGTGTCCCGACAAGCGCCCCGTGGGGAGCGCCTGCGGCCAGCCGGGAGATGCGCCGTGTGACGGCCATGGCTACTGCTCGCAGGGGTGCTGCGTGCCAAGGCCCAACGCAGGGGAGGCCTGCAGGATTGGCCTCATCGAGCCCAAGCCGTGTGACACGGCGACGTCGTTCGAGTGCCATACGGCCATCGAGGACATGTCGGGCAACGGCACCTGCAAGGCGTACAGGATGTTGGGCGAGACGTGCGGGCAAAACCCCAAGTGCACCCTGATGCCCGAGATTCTCTGCCGGATAGGTCCGTGTGAGTCCGGCCTGACGTGCACGGCCGTCAGCCCGGACGCCTCCGTTCCCCGGGAGTGTCACCCCGACGGCGTGCGGTGCGGCGCCGACCGCCAGGGCTGCGGCCCCGACCAGGTCTGCACCGGCCCCAACGGCCTCTGCATCGAGCCCGCCTCGCTCATCGAAGGGGAGGCCTGTGGCGGCCCCGGCCAGTGCGCGGAAGGCCTGCTGTGCGACAAGGCGGACGCGGGCACCGGCACCTCCGGGGTGTGCATCGCCGCGGCCCCGGGCGAGTGCCGCTACGACGTGGAGTGCCCTTGGGCCCAGCGGTGCACCGACGGGCACTGCACCGAGGGCAAGGCCCTGGGAGCGGCCTGTGCCAGTCCCCGGGATTGCGCGAACTACCTCATCTGCGCGAGGGGAGAGGACGCAGGCACCTGCGCCCGCGAGCCGCGCCTGGGCGAGCGCTGCCTCTTCACCGGACCGGATGGGGGTACTCCCTATTGGGCCTACTCCTGCATCGAGGGGCGCTGCGACAGCGCGACGGGGCGCTGCCAGTAGCCCGCTCCGGGCGTCGCGTGTGCAACAGTGTGCCCCGCCCCGGAGGTTCAGGGGCGGGCAGGTCCAGCGATACACCGTCGCATCCGGCCGTGCAGGGGGTTAATCCTGTGACCCGGCTCCCTGAGTGGGAACCCTCCAGGACCTCATGCCCAGCACGACCCGTCACGACCCCGCGCCATCCCCTTCGTTGAGCGCGGTAGGACGCGCGCTCCCCCCACACTACGCCAGCCAGGAGCAGCTCATCGCGGCGCTGCGCGACCTGTGGGCGACGAAGCACTTCAACCTGGAGCGGTTGGAGGACCTGCACCGCAACGTGCAGGTGGGCGGCCGGCACCTGGCGCTGCCGTTGGAGGAGTACCCGGCGCTCGCGACGTTCCAGCAGCGCAACGACGCGTGGATCCGCGTGGCCACGGAGCTGTCGGAGAAGGTGGCGCGTGAGGCCCTGGCGCGCGCGGGCCTCACCCCAAAGGACGTGGACCACGTCTTCTTCGTCACGGTGACGGGCATCGCCACGCCCAGCGTGGACGCGCGGCTGGTCAACCGGATGGGCCTGCGCGACGACGTGAAGCGCACGCCCATCTTCGGCCTGGGCTGCGTGGCGGGCGCGGCGGGGCTCGCTCGCGCGGCGGACTACCTGCGCGCGTTCCCGAAGCAGACGGCGCTGCTCATCGCCACGGAGCTGTGCTCGCTCACGCTCCAGCGCGAGGACCTGTCCATCCCCAACATCATCGCCTCCGGCCTCTTCGGTGACGGCGCGGCGTGCGTGGTGCTGCGGGGCGCGGAGGCAAGGGCCACGGGCCCGCGTGTGGTGGGCTCGCGGTCGGTGTTCTACCCGGACACCGAGCGGGTGATGGGCTGGGACGTCGTGGACACGGGCTTCAAGGTCGTGCTGTCCGCGAAGGTGCCGCAGCTGGTGAAGGAGCACATCCGGGGCAACGTGGACGGCTTCCTCGCGGAGCACGGGCTCACGCGCAAGGACGTGCGGCACTGGGTGGCGCACACCGGCGGCCCCAAGGTGCTGGAGGGCTTCGAGTCCGCGCTGGAGCTGGAGCCCGGGGCGCTGGAGCGCTCGTGGAGGTCGCTCAAGCAGGTGGGCAACCTGTCCAGCGCGTCGGTGCTCTTCGTGCTGGGTGAGACGCTGGAGGAGGCGGGCGCGAAGCCAGGGGACTGGGGCGTGGTGATGGCCATGGGCCCCGGCTTCTGCGCGGAGATGGTGCTGGTGCGATGGTGACCGGCACGCAGGCGTTGTTCGCGGGCTTCATGGGGCTGCTGGTCGCGGAGCGGCTGCTGGAACTGGTGCTGTCCAAGCGCAACGCGGCGCGGGCCTTCGCGCGGGGCGGGGTGGAGACGGGCCAGGGGCACTACCGGTTCATGGTGGTGTTCCACACGCTGTTCCTCGTGGCGTGCGTCGTGGAGGTGTTCGGCTTGCAGCGGCCCTTCTGGGGCGCGTGGAGCTGGGCGGCGCTCGTGGGCGCGGGGGTGGCGCAGGGCTTGAGGTACTGGGCCATCGGGACGCTGGGCGACCGGTGGAACTCGCGCATCATCGTGGTGCCGGGGCTGGCGCCGGTGACGGGCGGGCCGTACCGGTTCCTGCGGCATCCGAACTACGTGGCGGTGGTGCTGGAGCTGTTGTGCGTGCCGCTCATCCACGGGGCGTGGGTGACGGCGCTCGTGTTCACGGTGGGAAACGCGGCGCTGCTCTTTGTGCGCATCCGCGCGGAGGAGGCGGCGCTCGGGGCGGTGTACTCCGAGGCCTTCGCCCACCGTCCCCGCTTCATTCCGGAGGTTCGCCGTGGCTGACATCGAGACGGAGGCGGTGGCGGAGATCCGCCGCATCGCCCGCGAGGAGCTGGAGTTCGAGGGCGCGGTGGAGCCCGCGCACGACCTCTTGCGCGACCTGCACCTGGACAGCCTGGGGCTGACGGTGCTGGCGGTGGGGCTGGAGAACCGCTTCCGGGTGCTGCTGTCGGAGGAGGACGCGCAGGGCGTGCGCACGGTGGAGGACCTGGCGCGGCTGGTGGCGGCGCGGGTCGCGGCGGCGAAGCCGGATGTGGGAGCGCACCCGTGAAGGGGCCGCCCCTGCCGGCGCTGAAGCACGCCACGGTGAACGCGATGCTGAAGGCGACGTCGCGCACGTCGCTGGGGCTGGTGTTCGTGGACGCCGCCGAGCGCGAGACGTCCCTGCCGTGGGCGCAGGTGTACCAGCGGGCGAAGCGTGCGGCGGGAGGGCTGGCGCGGCTGGGCGTGCGTCCGGGGGACCGTGTGGCGCTGCTGTTGCCCACGTCGCCCGCGTTCATGGATGCGTACTTCGGCGCGCTGCTGGCGGGCGCGGTGCCGGTGCCGCTGTATCCGCCGGTGCGGCTGGGACGGCTGGACGAGTACCACCGCTCCACGGCGCGCATGCTCCAGCTGACGGGCGCGGTGGCGGTGCTGACGGACACGCGCGTGCGGCTCTTGCTGGGGCCGAGCATGGCGCTGGCGCGTCCCCGGCTGGGCTGTCACACGGTGGACGCGGTGATGCACGGCGACGAGGACCTGGAGGTGGAGGTGTCCCCCGACGCGCTGGGGCTCATCCAGTTCTCCTCCGGCTCCACGGTGGAGCCGAAGCCGGTGGCGCTGACGCACGGGGCGCTGGTGGCGCAGGTGGCGGCGCTGGAGGCGGCGATGCCGGTGTCCGCGGGCGTGATGCCGGTGGGCGTGAGCTGGCTGCCGCTGTACCACGACATGGGGCTCATCGGCTGTGTGCTCGCGGCGCTGTACTACCCGGGCAGCCTGGTGCTGATTCCGCCGGAGACGTTCCTGGTGAAGCCGGCGCTGTGGCTGCGCGCGCTGTCGCGGCACCGGGGCTTCGTGTCGCCCGCGCCGAACTTCGCGTACGGGCTGTGCTTGAAGCGGGTGAAGGACGCGGACATGCAGGGCGTGGACCTGTCCGGGTGGCTGCACGCGCTCAACGGCGCGGAGCCGGTGAGCGCGGACACGCTGCGCCGCTTCGCGGAGCGGTTCGAGCGGTGGGGGTTCTCCGCGAGGGCGCTGCGGCCGGTGTACGGCCTGTCGGAGGCGTCGCTGGCGGTGACGTTCCCGCCGGGGGGCCGGGGTCCTCGCGAGCTGGGCGTGGATCCGGACGTGCTGGCGCGTGAGGGACAGGCGCGTGAAGGGTTGCGGACGCTGGTGAGCGTGGGCGCGCCGGTCGCGGGCTTCGAGGTGCAGGTGCGCGGCGAGGACGGCGCGGTGTTGCCGGAGCGCCGGGTGGGGCGCGTGTTCGCGAAGGGGCCGTCGGTGATGCGCGGCTACTTCGAGGACGCGGAGGCGACGGCGCGAGCGCTGGTGGACGAGGGCTGGCTGGACACGGGAGACCTGGGCTTCAGCGCGGACGGGGAGCTGTACCTGACGGGCCGCGCGAAGGACCTGGTCATCATCCGGGGCGCGAACCACGCGCCGCAGGCCTTCGAGGAACCCCTGGGCAAGGTGGACGGCGTGCGCACGGGCTGCGCGGTGGCGCTGGGCTTCACGCCCGAAGGCAGCGAGGACGAAGCGCTGCTGATCCTCGCCGAGCGCGCGGAGCGGGGCGCGGACGTGGCGTCGGTGGAGGCGGACATCCGCGCTGCGGTGGTGGAGGCGACGGGAGTGCAGCCGCACACGGTGCGCCTCTTGGAGCCGGGGACGCTGCCGCGCACGTCCAGCGGCAAGCTGCGCCGGAGTGAAGCGCTGCGACGCTACCTGGCCGGAGAGCTGACCGCGCCGAAGAAGGTGGGCGCGGTGGGGCTCGCGGTGGAGATGGCGAAGAGCGCGCTGGCGATGGTGCGCGCGGAGCACGACTCGTGATGGATCAGGGCGCGTGAAACGCCATGATGTAGTCGTGGTGGGCGGAGGCCCGGCGGGGCTCGCGGTGGCCATCACGGCGGCCCGGCGTGGGCTGGACACGGTGGTCTTGGAGCGTGCGTCCACGCCCGTGGACAAGGCCTGCGGTGAAGGGCTGATGCCTTCGGGCCTCGCGGCATTGGAGCGGCTCGGAGCGCTCGCGCACCTGGACATGCGCGACAGTTCCCCCTTCGTGGGCATCCGCTACGTGCAGGAGGACGGCAGCACGGCGGAAGGAAAGCTGCCCGCGCCCGGTGGGCTGGGGGTGCGCAGGCTGGCCCTGTCCCATGCGCTGGCTTCGCGCGCGCGCGAAGTGGGCGTGGACCTGCGCGAGAACGTGCACGTCGTGGCGCACGTGCGCACGCCGGACGGCGTGACGCTGGAGACGCCCACGGGGCCGGTGTCCGCGCGGTTCCTCGTCGCGGCGGACGGCTTGAACTCACCGCTGCGCCGGGCCGAGGGCCTGGACGTGGAGCGGGACGTGCCCCGGCGCTACGGCCTGCGGCGCCACTTCCGGCGCGTGCCCTGGACACCCTACGTGGAGGTGCACTTCGCCTCCGGCGTCGAGGCGTACGTGACGCCCGCGGGGGCGGAGCGCGTGGGCATCGCGTTCCTCTGGGAGGATGGCACCGTGGAGGGCCGCGTGGGCTTCGACGCGCTGCTGGAGCGCTTCCCCCGGCTGGCGGAGCAGCTCACCGGCGCGGAGCCGGACTCGCAGCCGCGAGGCGCCGGCCCCCTGGCCCGCGTGGTCCGCACTCGCATCGCGGATCGCTTCGCCCTCGTCGGCGACGCCGCGGGCTACGTGGACGCAGTGACGGGCGAAGGTCTCACCCTGGCCTTCGCCTGCGCGGAGTCCCTGGGCGCGCTGCTCCCGGATGCCCTGGCGAAGGGCGCTGGCCGCGACACGTTGTTGCCCTACGAGCGCACCTTCCAGCAGGTGTTCCGAAAGTACGCCTGGACCACGCAAGGCCTGCTGATGCTCGCGCGCCGCCCGCGCCTGCGAAGGCCCGTGGTGCGGCTGCTGGGCCGCGCCCCCTGGCTCTTCGAGCGCATCCTCGCCGCCGTGGTGAGCTGATCCGGAAAGCCCGGAGCCACCCGGAAGCCGCACGCGGATCCGCACGGCCTGGCCCTTGTCCCACCGCCGCGCGCCGGGGACACTCCGTCCCCATGGCACCTGGCCCCGCGGCTTCGCGTCCCTGGTTCGCGTTCTCCCTCGACCTGGCCCCGGCCGCGGCGAGTCGGCACCTGCACGGCCTGCCCCCCGTGCCCGACTTCCCCGAGGGCGAGCTCGCCGAGGCCCTGGACGTGGACGTCGTCTACGACGTGCACGTGCCCAACTGGGGCGGCCGGGTCGCACGCCTCGTGGAGGCTCCCGGACACCGGCTGTCCGGGCGCCTGCGCCCCATCCCCGCCGAGTCCTGGCCCGCCCTGGCCCGCCTGGAGACCGCGCTCGCCCTGGCCACCGAGGAGCTCCCCGTGAAGGTGCGCACCGCCTCCGGCGCCGTGGTGGACGCCCACGCCTTCACCCCCGCCGCCCGCAACACCTCCACGCAGGGGCCCGTCAGCGAAGCCTTCCTGATCACCCTCGCCGTCGCCGCCGAGCGCGCCCGCCTGCCTGCCGCCGTCGTCGAAAAACTCCAGGCCGAGGCCCGCATCGTCCACGCCGTCCAGCACGCCCCGGTCGCGTCCAAGTCCGGCATTAAGTGACAGCCGGGTCGGACCGGACCGAAAAACGCCCTGGCGCCTGAGAAAAAGGGCGGTGTGACGCAACCGGGCGCCGCGTCGCACCGACGATGGAGGGGAAGGGCCCTCTCTTCCGACCGTCTCCCCCGCCGGCCCCGAGGACGTTCACCGCATGTCGCTGCGAATCCCGACCGGAGTCTCCACTCCGCGCCCCACGCCCGCGATTGCCCCCGCCGCCGCGCCCGCGAACACCGCGGTGCCCGCCGGGGCGGACCTCCCCGCCAGCGCGCCCGCCGCCAACGTCGTGGCGCCCACGGGTGGAAGCTGGAAGCGCTCCGCCACCAAGGAGGTGGCCATCTCCGACCTCCAGCAGAAGTTCGGCTGGCCGGATGAGAGCTGGCAGGGGCGTCTGCTCCACGCGGCGGACGAGGGCGCCGACGGAGGCCGCGCGCAGAACGGCCAGGTGTCCGCGGCGGAGCTGGAGGCGTACCTCTCCGCGCCCACGGACGCGCAGTTCCTCACGTCCACGGCGCTCCAGCAGCAGCGCGCGGCGCTCGACGCGAAGCTCGCCGGGGGCGCGCAGTCCGCCAAGGTGGACAGCTTCGAGAGCCCCTGGCAGCAGTCCGTGGCGAAGCGCGCGGACCTGCTGGGCGGCAACGGCGACGGGCAGCTCTCCGCGGACGAGCTGACGGCCTACATCAACGCGTCCAAGGCGAACCAGGCCAAGGGCACGGGCACCGCCGCGAACACGCAGTGGGTGCCAGACCAGCAGATGGCCGCCTTCCAGAGCCGCGTGGCGGAGGTCGCGGGGGAGGCGGATCCGCTCCAGGCCGTGGGCGCTGGCGGCGCGACGCCCGGGCTGAGCATGGTGAAGGAGTACTCGCGCACGCTGCTGGACACGGACAAGAACGTGCCCACGTTCGTGAGCTACCTGTTGTCCGCGGCGGACGTGAAGGAGACGCCCGCGGACGTCAGCCGGCTGGAGAGCACCTTCGTGCGCGACCCGGAGCTGAAGCAGGGCGGCGTGGTGGACTCCGACTACAACAACACCGGCTTCGACCGGGGACACATGAAGGCGGCCGAGGACTCGCCCACGCAGGCGGCGATGAACGAGAGCCACTACATGAGCAACATCGCGCCCCAGTACGGCAACCACAACCAGCAGATCTGGCGCACGCTGGAGCGCGGCGTGTCCGAGCTGGTGAAGGAGACCGGCGGCAAGGCCTACATCGTCACGGGCAACCTGTTCCTGGACGACAAGGGCAAGCCGCTGCCGCCCGAGTCCCTCCAGACGACGGGCTCGAAGGACGACCGGCGCATCGCGGTCCCCACGCACAACTTCAAGACGGTGTTGCTGGAGCTGCCCAACGGCAACCTGTCGATGTTCGCGTACATGGTGCCGAACTTGAAGGACGGCCCGTCCAAGAAGGAGGACATCCTCCCGCTGCTCCAGGAGTCGCGCGTGCCGGTGGACCAGCTGGAAGGGCTGCTGGGCCAGGACCTCTACGCGCAGCTGCCCAAGAGCGTGCAGGACAAGCTGGAGAAGGACACGTCCGCCGCGGGCGTCTTCCAGCAGCAGAGCCTCTACGAGGCCGCGACGCTGCTGCGCGCCCCGCCTTCCGCCTGAGCGTTCTGTCGGAGGCCGCGCACGTGAGCGGCCTCCTGCGCGCCCGGGCGCGTGCAGCCGGCCGGGCTCAGCGGCGCACGCGGTACCGGAGCCACACGATGCCGGAGTCCCGGCGCTCCACGTGGGTGAGCTCCAGCGCGGCGCCCATGCCGGTGGAGCCCTGGGGCCGGTCGAACAGGGTCGGCGTGCCGGGCAGGCCATCCGCGGTGGGGTGCACGAGGAGGCTCACCTCGTCGATGAGGCCCGCGGCGAGGAAGGAGCCGTTGATGCCGCCGCCGCCCTCCAGCAACACGGTCTTGATGCCGAAGGTGCTCCCGAGCGTCTCCAGCACGCGGGCGAAGTCGATGTCCTGCTTGCCGCCGAAGACGTAGGAGACGCCGCGCTCGCGCAGGTGGGCGAGGTGCGCGTCGGGGACGGACTCGGTGAGCACGACGACGAGAGGGTCGTCGTCGATGGCGCCGGACTCCCAGTTGAGCTTGCCGTGGGCATCCAGGGCGATGGCGTAGGACTCGGCGTCCTTGCGAGCGACGAAGTCCGTGCGGGGCAGGGGGGCCGCGGGGGGCGGCTTGGGCACGTCCCCTTCCGCGGCGAAGTCCTCCATGGTGATGCGGCCGCACATCCACGCGTCCGCGTCGAAGGTGTCGGCGGTGCGCTCGTATTCACCGCGCATCGACTGGGGGTCGGGCCAGTGCTTGACGACGATGCGCCCGTCGATGGACGAGAGCATGTGGCAGATGACGTGGGGCTTCATCGGGCGGCTCCGGAGCACGGCCCGCCTTCAGGTGGCGGGCGGCGGAGCGCGGATGCTTCCCGAGGCGCCACGGCCTGTCGAACCGGATCCGCGCCGGTCCGTTCACAATCCCGCGAGCCGTTACTGCGTCGCGCCGGGAGCGTCGGAGGCCTCGGCGGTGGAGGCCTCCTTCGACGGAGCGGACTCCTCGGCCTTCGGCGTCTTGAGGGGCTCGGACTTCGTCTCGCCGATCCGAACGACCACCGGCTGTGAGGTGGAGTTACCGCCGAACCGGGTCCCCGGAGGTGAGGTGAGGCCCACATAGGAGCAGCCGACCAGGACGAACAGTGGAACGGCGGCGAGCAGACGGCGCATGAGACGGGACCCCCGGGACAGGGTGGACTGCGCGCGCATTCAACCGGACGCGTGGGTGAGAGGTCCAGGGCCGGAGGTGGGAGCCTTCAGCCGGTGGCCGCCACTCGGGTGAACTCCATCACCCAGTTGGTCTCCCAGGTCTCTCCGTCGAGCGAGAAGGACTGTTCCCACCGCGCCTTGTCGTTGCCCTGACGGGTCCAGTGGAACACGACCTGGACCGGGCGGCCTCCCTCGGTGTCCTCGCCGTAGAAGCGGCCGTGGTCGCCCGTGAAGCCTCCGTGCACCGGCGGCT
The DNA here is from genome assembly GCF_036245865.1 of Corallococcus caeni. Lineage (NCBI taxonomy): Bacteria > Pseudomonadati > Myxococcota > Myxococcia > Myxococcales > Myxococcaceae > Corallococcus > Corallococcus caeni. The sequence continues at coordinate 812,574 of NZ_BTTW01000002.1, forward strand.
GGAGCACCGCGTGACGGCTGTCGATCCAGTGGATGGACCAGCGGCGTTCGCGCACGTCGAACAGGCGCAGCGCCATGCCGGAGAAGCCTCGCTCGAAGACGGTCTCCTCGACGTTGGACAGGCCTCCCAGGTGGGGCTGGCAGCGCATCCTCGATGTGAACACGTCCCAGTCGTCACTGCCCGCCAGCCGTTGCTTGAGCCGCCGGTTCATGCACGTCCACTCGCCCATGAGGAAGTCGAAGTCGTGCACGTCGCCCGTGGGGAGTGGGGGAAGGGGCTTCATGGAACAGGTCCTTTCTGGGGACGGTCAGCGCAGCTCGGACCGTGCGGTGGGGGACAGCGTCAGGTGTTCGAGCGACGCGCTCAGCCACGGCTGGAGCGGCTCCGCCCAGGCCTTCGAAGCGGCTCGGCGTCGAAGGTGCTCGCGGTGATGCCCGGCATCCGGGAACACGGTGAGCCAGGCGAAGACATGTTCACCCCTTCGCACGGGCAGGGCAGGGAAGGTGTTCTCCGCGGACTCGGTCTGGAACAGGGCTCGGGGCGTGGCGCCCAGCTCTTCGAGTACAGGACGCACGTGCTGCTTGAAGGAGGCCGTGAGGGCCTCATCGGCCGGGGCCTTCAGGTAGCAGAGCGTCACTTCGACCCGGGAGTCGGGCCGAGCGACCGCACCGGGGGGTGGCCGAGGCGTACCAGGATGCACGAGCCCCGCGTCCGGCCGCACGGGCCGCAGGAGCAGGACGTTGTCGGAGTCCACCATCGTCGCGTTCGCCGCGTTCCGGTGCTCCTTCCACACCGGGCCGCCGTAGAACGCGCTCAGGGCGTCGCGTCGTGACGCCATGTCGCGGAAGCCTCGCAGCCACACGAACCGGTCCGGCCGGTCCTCGTCGCGGAACTGACCGATGAGGTGCATCCCGGCGGCCTCCTGCGACTCGACGAACGCCCGTTCAAAGAGCGAGAGGAGGGCCTCACGCTGACCGGGATGCAGCGTGTACTGGCGCAATTCGAGGACCGAGCAGCAGGCGGACGGGGACGGCATGCGGCCTTCCGGGGTGCGGGTGCGGAGGCCATCCTTGGCAGGGAACTGGTAGGGTCATGAAGACCACTTTCGCCAGAATCGGCCATACCAGTTGAAGACCTCTCCCGGCGTCGCGTCCTCGCTCCTCCTGCGGCTCGATTCACGCAGCCCCACGCCGCTTCACGAGCAGATCTTCGAAGGCATCCGCGCGCGCATCCTCGCGGGGGCGCTGGCGCCGGGACTGCGGATTCCCTCCTCCCGCCAGTTCGCGGCCGAGTTGGACGTGGCCCGCAGCACCGTCCTCCAGGCACTGGATGCGCTGACGGCGGAGGGCTACCTCGTGACCCGTGCGGGCTCCTGCACGCGCGTCGCGCCCGAGCTGCCCAATCCCTCCGAAGACCGGAGCCGGAGCGCCATGCCCCGTGCCCCGCGAGGGCCGCGGCTTGCCGCATCCGCTCGGACGCTGAAGCCCGCGCCCGTCGGTGCTCCGCGTCTGGGCTCGGCGCCTCGCGCCTTCAGGCCCGGTGTGCCCGCGCTCGACCTGTTCCCGACCGCGCTCTGGGCCCGCACGGTGTCTCGCGTCCATGCTCGCGCGAGCACGGGCCTGCTCGACGGTGGCGACCCTTCCGGCCATGCGCCGTTGCGCGAAGCCATCGCCACCCATGTGTCTTCGTCACGTGGCGTGCGCTGCGTGCCAGCGCAGGTCTTCGTCACGGCGGGCACCCAGCAGGCCTTCGATGAAATCCTCCGGCTCGCGCTCGACCCGGGGGACTCCGTCTGGGTGGAGGACCCCGGCTATCCCGGTGCCCGTCGTGCCGTGCTCGCCGCGGGAGGTCGCCCCGTGCCCGTCCCCGTGGACGCGGAGGGGCTCGACGTGGGCGCGGGCATCGCTCGTGCGCCCAGGGCCCGCGTCGCGCTGGTGGCGCCTTCGCACCAGTATCCGCTGGGCGCCACGCTGAGCCTGGCGCGACGGATGTCGCTGCTTGAGTGGGCGGAGCGCACCCGTTCGCTGATCATCGAGGACGACTACGACAGCGAGTTCCGCCACCGGGGCCGTCCCCTCACCGCGCTCCAGGGGCTCGATGACGCCGGCTGCGTCGTCTACGTGGGCACGTTCAGCAAGTCGATGTTCCCCGGCCTGCGCCTGGGCTTCTTCATCGCGCCGCCCTCGCTGGTGGATGCCTTCTCCGCCGCCCGCGCCGCCGCGTCCGCGCCGGCCTCCACGCTGGAGCAGGCCGCGCTCGCCGCGTTCCTCGCGGAGGGCCACTTCGCCCGCCACCTGCGCCGCATGCGCGCGGCCTACCGTGAGCGCGGTGAAGCCCTGCTCGACGCCCTGCGCGCCGACTGCTCCGGCGTCCTCACGCCCCGGTCCTGTGACACCGGCATGCAGGTGTGCGCGTCGCTCGCGGCGCCGCTGTCCGACCTGCGCGTCCGCGACGAAGCCGCCCGGAAGGGCGTGGAGGTCGCCGCCCTGTCGGACTACTTCCTCGGCCGGCGCAGGGAGTCCGGCCTCGTCTTCGGCTTCGGTGGCGTGCGGCCGGATGCCCTCCGCGCGGGGACGCGCACCCTGGCCCGGGTGCTGGAAGCCGCGCACCGCCACTGACATCCCTTCGCGGGCGCGGGCCGTCTACGATGGCGCCATGACCTGGCGTTCCCTCCTCCTCCCGCTGGCGCTGCTCGGTGCCATGTCCGCATGCGGGCAGCGGCGCAGCGACCCCGCACGCGTGGCGGAGGACCTGATGCGCCCCGCGCCCGTGGGCGCCTTCGCCGCGGGCACACCCCCGGCCACCACCGCGGACTGCACGGTGCGCACGGCGAAAGACTGCTTCGACCAGGCGCTCACCCTGCTGGCGGCGAACGCGCAGGGCCCGGAGCGGCTGCGCGCGCTGTCGCTGATGGGCAAGGCGTGTGACGGGCAGGTGAAGGATGCCTGCGCCTGGCTGTCCCAGCACGTGAAGGAGCCCCGGCGCGTGCGCGGCGGTCCGCCGGACGACCCGGTGTTCCAGGAGGCCTTCGAGCGCTGGCGCGAGGGCCGCAAGCACCACGTGCGCGTGACGTGCCGGCTGGTGCAGGGCGGCGTGCCCCAGCGCTGCGAGGTGCGGGAGGCGAACCTGCCCCCGGACCTGCTGGCGCAGGCGCTCAACAGCATCCAGGCCTCGCGCTACGCGCTGCCCACCCTCGACGGAGAGCCCTTCGAATGCGACTGGACCATCGTCATCAAGTGACGCGGCTGTGGCCCGTGCTGGCCTTGTCGCTGTTCACGGGCTGCTTCGCCGGCACCGTGCACCGGGGCCCGGCGACGGACCACTTCGACGGCGAGTCGTTCCAGAACCTGGGCGAGGCGCCGAAGCTGTCCCCGCTCACGCTGGTGCGGGCCGCGATGGAGGAGAAGCGCGGCCCGTGGCGGGACTACGCGGAAGAGCCCTTCGGCCCGAAGCCGCCGGAGCGCGTGGGCGCGGGGGAGCTGCGCGTGACGTTCATCAACCACGCCACGGTGCTGCTCCAGGCGGACGGCGTGAACGTGCTGACGGACCCCATCTACTCGGAGCGGGCGAGCCCCGTGTCCTTCGTGGGCCCCAAGCGCGTGCGGCCCCCGGGCATCCGCTTCGAGGACCTGCCGCCCATCGACGTCGTGGTGGTGAGCCACAACCACTATGACCACATGGACCTGCCCACGCTGCGGCGGCTGGAGGCCGCGCACCACCCGCTCTTCGTCGTGGGGCTGGGCAACCGCGCGCTGCTGAAGGGCGAGGGCTTCCAGCGCGTGGAGGAGCTGGACTGGTGGCAGTCCGCGCAAGGCGGGCCGCCGGGGTTGAAGGTGTGGGCGGTGCCCGCGCAGCACCGCTCGAACCGGGGGCTGACGGACCAGGAGGAGACGCTGTGGGCGGGCTACGTGCTGGAGACGTCCGGTGGGCCGGTGCTCTTCGCGGGCGACACGGGGCTGGGGCCGCACTTCGAGCGCATCGCGGAGCGCTTCGGGCCCATGCGCCTGTCGGTGCTGCCCATCGGCGCGTTCCGCCCGCGCGTCCTGCACGCGGTGCACATGGGGCCGGAGGACGCGCTGAAGGCGCACCGCGTGCTGCGCTCGAGCACGTCCGTGGCGATGCACTACGGCACCTTCCCCATGGCGTGGGACGGCCAGGACGAAGCGAAGTACCTGCTCTTGCGGTTGCTGATGCGCGAAGAGGTGCGGCCGCGCTTCTGGGCGCTCGGCTTCGGCGAGGGCCGGGACGTGCCGCCGCTGTCACCGGGGACTGACGGACGGGCCGATGCCGGACGCTGAAGGGGCGATGCCGCCGGAGGTGGAGGCGAAGGAGAAGATGGACCGGGCGCGCGCGTGCATCCGCTCGGGCGACCTGGACGAGGCGATTCCCCTCTGTGACGAGGTGTACCGACGCTTCACGCTGTCGAAGTCACCGGCGCTCCAGCTCCAGGTGGCGCGGGCGCTGGGGCACCGGGGCGCGGCGCTTTCGGAGAAGGGGATGTTCCGCGAGGCGCTCGTCCACTTCGACGAGGTGGAGCGCCGCTTCTGGAGTCCGCGCAGGCCCGAGCTGTGGGAGGGCATCGCGTGGGGGATGCTGTACCGGGCCCGCGTGCTCCTGGAGATGAACCAGGAGCCCATGTGCAGCAACTGGCTGGAGCGGTTGCTGAGCCGCTTCGGGGCCTCCGCGCAGCGGCCCGACCTGCGCGTTCCGGTGGAGATGGCGCGCACGGCGGTGCTCGCCGCCCACAACCAGGCGGAGCGGTTCGAGGCGTCGCTGAGCCTGTCCGAGGAACTCCTGAAGGAGTACGACGGAAAGGAGGATCCGTTCCTGGTGGAGCAGACGGCGGTGGCGCTGCTGCAGCGGGCCATCGCACTCCAGGGGCTGGGGCACGTGGATGAAGCGCTGGAGGCGTTCGACGAGGTGGACGTGCGCTACAGCGAGGACCCGGACCCGAGGTTGAGAGCCCTGGTCTCCACCGCGCTCATGGGCCGGGCCATCGTGTTGCTCCGGGAGGAGTTCCTGCCCGAAGCGCTCTCCGCGCTGGACGCCATCCTCGAACACGCCGGCCCGAACCCGAGCCGGCGGCTGCTGGAGCCCGTGAACTTCGCGAAGTTCCACCACGAGGTCGTCGAGCGCGAGCTGCGACTCGAACGTGAGCGGAGGGCCCGGAGGCCGAAGCCCCCGCCCCTTGCCAGGCCGAAGCCGCGTTAGCCCGGAGGCGGAAGCAACTTCCAGAGCCAGCCCAGCCGCAGGTCGCGCTCCTCGAAGGGCGGGGCGCGGATGAGGTCGTCTTCCTCGCCGTAGACGCCCACCTCCACCCAGAGCCCGTCCCGCAGCTCGCTCACGGTGAGCGTGCGCACGTCCAGATCGATGAACCACAGGTGCTTGATGCCGATGCGTGCGTAGAACGGCCGTTTGATGCGCGTGTCGTAGGCCCGCGTGGACGGTGACAGGATTTCGCACGCCCAGTCGGGGACATCGGTCCACTGTCCCTTGGGGAAGGTGGGCACCCGCTCGCGCCGCCAGCCCGCGAGATCCGGACTGAACTCCGGAGAGCCGCCCACCCGGATGCCGGGCTCGGTCATGAGCCACCAGCCGCCCGGTCCTTCCTCGCCCAATTGGAAGGCCTCATCCAACTCCCGGAAGAGCCTCAGTTCGAAATAGCCATGCGCGGCGCGCGGCCGCGCCTGCGTATACAGCGTCCCATCGATGATCTCGCCCACCACGCCCTCGGGCAGGGCCTCGATGTCAGCGAAGGTCGCCGGACCTTCGAGTGGTTTCGCGCCATAGGCCATGCCCGGAGTGTGGAGTTAGCAGCACCGTCTGACAAGCAGGCGGCACCGCGCCTGCTACTCCGGCTGCGCGATGATCAACGTCTGCAACGGCAGATGCCGGATGGGCCTGGTGCTCTGCACCTTGAAACCCGCGTCATCCAGGAAGCCCTCGACCTCCGCGGGCGTGTACGACGCCGCGCCGGACGTGAGGAAGTAGTGCAACCCGATGAGCGGCGCGGACGTGCCCTGGGTGTCCCGCTCCTCGCGCAGGTACTCCAGCACCGCCAGCGTGCCCCGGGACGCCATCGCCCCGCGCACGCGCCGCAGGAGCGCCACGTTCTGCGCGGGCGTCAGGTGGTGCATCACCTGGAACAGCAGCACGCCGTCATACGGCCCGCCCAGCTCCGCGTGCAGCACGTCCCCTTCCTTGTGCGTCACCCGGTGCGACAGCCCCGCCTGGGCGATGATTTCCCGCCCCACGCGCACGCTGCCCTCCAGGTCCACCACCGTGGCCTTCAAGCCCCGGTGCGCCCGGCACAGCTCCGCCGCGTACCAGCCGTGCGCGCCGCCCAGGTCCAGGAGGTGCCTTGCTCCCCGGGGCAGGGGAATGGCCGCCGCCACCTCCGGCGAGGCCAGCCGCGCCAGCTGGTACATGGCCTGGATGTAGTCGCGCCAGCGCGGGTCGTCCGGAGCGAACTGGTGGATGTCCACCGACTGCCCGCTCTTCACCGCGTTCTCCAGCTGCCCCCACCAGTCCCACTGCGCGTAGTTGAACTCCAGGAACGCCGTGATGGCCTGCGGCGAGCGCGGGTCCAGCCACCGCCGCGCCCGGGGCGCCAGCCGGAAGCGGCCCCGGTGCAGCTCCACCACCTCGCAGGCGATGAGCGCTTCCAACAGCGCCCGCATGCCTTCGGTGCTCGTCTTCAGCCGCGCCGCCAGCGCCTCCGCCGTCGCCGCGCCGTCCGCCAGCGCCGCGTAGACGCCCAGCCGCGCGCCGGCCATCAGCGTGCGCGACGCCATCATCCCGAAGAAGGCGTGCGCCAGCGGCTGCGGCGCCAGGTTGAGGAAGTCCGCCACCCGCTCCAGGAGGTTGTCCGCCTTGAGGCCCAGCCGCATCGCGCGTCGCTCCTTGGAATGGGGGGAGTGGGCTTGAGCGCTAGCGGCGGCGCCGCGAGCCCGCCACGGCGGCCACGCCCAGGATCATCAGCGCCGCCTGCGGGCCCAGCAGGCAGCCCTGCGTCTCCGCCTGGCGGATGCCCGTGTACTTGCACTTGCCCGAGTTGCAGCTGAAGCGCGGCGCGCAGTCACTGGTGCTGCGGCAGTCGGTGGGCACGCGCCCGGTGTTGTCGTCCCCTTCGGGGGAGTTGGGGTCGTCCGGCTGGCCCGCGTCCTGCGGCTGGCCCTCCTGGCCCAGCGCCACCAGCGGGGAGAACAGGAGGAATCCGGCCAGGAGCCCTGCCGGGTGGATGCGGGAGAAGAGGGAGGACATGAGGCGGGCGCCACCCTAACGCCACATCGGGGCGCTTGCATCCATCCTCTGAAGGGGACGGCCCTCCGGGGTTCCCTGGAATCGCTGGCCGCCGGGGCGCCCGAATCTGCTACGGTCCCCCCGCGATGGCGCCTCGAATCCTCGTCGTGGACGACAACCAGGAGCTCCTCTCCCTCCTCACGCAGCTGTTCGAGGACGCCGGGTACGAGGTGGTGGGCGCCAGCCGTGGCAAGCAGGCCATCGAGGCCGCCCGCGCCCAGCCTCCCGGCTGTGCTGTCTTGGACATCCTGCTGCCGGACATGATGGGTTACCACCTGGCGGACACGCTCAGGAAGGACAACCCCCAGCTGCCGCTGCTCTTCATCACCGGCGTCTTCAAGGGCGGCAAGCACGCCACCGAAGCGCGCCAGAAGTACCAGGCCGCCGGCTACTTCGAGAAACCCTTCGAGGCCCAGAAGCTGCTGGAAGCGGTGGCCAAGGTGCTGCCCGCGGAGAAGAAGGTCCCCGCCGCCTCCATGCAGGACGCCTTCGAGGTGGAGCTGGACATCGACGTGGAGGAGGAGGGCCCGCAGGACGCCATGGAGCTGACCGGCCGCATCAAGGTCACCGGCGGCGGCAACCTCACGGCCGAAATCCGCGGCGCCAACCTCACCGCCACGCCCATGCAGAAGGTGCCCTCCACCCAGGTGCGGGCCCCCACGCCGGGCCGTCCGCCGGATCCGCTGCCGGTGGGCGCGGGCTCGCCGGGCAGCCGCCGCGGAGAGCTGAAGGACAACCTGCCGTCGCTGCTCACCGCCTTCTACCTGTCGCGCGAGACGGGCGAGCTGGGCGTGCAGCGCGGCAAGGTGAAGAAGGTCGTCTACTTCGAGAACGGCACCCCGGTGTTCGCGCTCTCCAACCTGCTGGCGGACCGCTTCGGGCAGTTCCTGGTGCGCGTGGGGAAGATCAAACCCGAGCAGCTCCAGGACGCGTCCGCCGTCGCCGCGCAGAGCCACCGCCGCACCGGCGACGTGCTGGTGGAGCGCGCCCTGCTCAAGGACACGGAGCGGCTGTACTACGTGGGCCAGCAGGTGAAGGCCATCATCTACTCGCTCTTCTCCTGGGAGGAGGGCACGTACGTGATGAGCTTCAAGGAGAAGGCCTCCGCGGAGTCCATCAAGCTGGACGTGCACCCGGCCAACCTCATCGTCCGGGGCATCAAGAAGCTCTACAAGCCGGAGCGCCTGCGCCGCCTGCTCCAGCCCGAGGACCGGCTCATCCCCGCCGTCGCCCCCGCCTACGGCCTCAACGAGGTGGAGCTGGAGCGCTGGGAGGCGGAGCTGCTGCCGAAAATCGACGGCAACCGCGTGGTGGCGGAGCTGCTCGCGTTCGCCAACCGCCCGGAGCACGTCGTCTACGGCTTCCTGGTGTCGATGATGGCGCTGGGCATCCTGGACAAGCGCTCGTAGCGGTCCGGCGCGGCGGGAAGGGGCGCCCGGCTTCCGGATGCCCCCCGTCGTGCGACATCACTTCAGCCGAGCCGCGAGCCGATCCAGAACAGGCCCAGCGCGCCGGAGCCCAGCGCCACGCCGCGCTGGATCCACAGGCTGATGCGCGCGTTGGCGCGCGACAGGCCTTCGGCGAACAGCAGCCCCACCGCGCCCATGCCGATGAGGATGCCCAGCGCGAAGCCGGGCAGGTACGTCCACGCGGACAGGCTCATGCTGCCGCCCACCAGGAGCGGGGGCAGCGCGATGAGCAGCGACCGCACGCCGCTCACGGCCATGAAGGCGCCCGCGGCGGTGCTCACGGTGTGCACGTGCTCGTGCGGCTCGCGGTCGTGGCCGGGCAGGTGCGGGTGGCCGTGGTCCAGGCTGTGCGGGAAGAGCAGGGCGGTGACGGCCAGCGCCACCAGCACCGCGCCGCCGAACACCTCCGCCCACCGCTCGAAGGTCTCCGACAGGCCCACGCCCGCGAAGAGGCACACCGCCGCGATGCCGCCCAGCATGGCCGCGTGGCCCAGGGCGAAGCGCAGCGCCGTCTTCAGCGCGACGCGGCGACGGCCCCCACCCAGGGTGCCGAGCGTGGCCATGGCGGCGCAGTGGTCCGGCCCCAGGGCGTGGAGCAGACCTTGGGTCAGGCCGAGCAGGAAGGCGAGGAGGATGGGAGCCACGACGGCGCACCCTAGCCGTGGTTTAACCGGGTGGCCAGCAGGAGGAAGCCCCACACCATGCGCATTGCTCATCTCCGACATTCCGCCGCGCTGCTGTTGGCGGGGCTGCTCGCCCTGTCGGGCTGCTCCACCGACCCCGGTCCGGAGCAGCTGCGCAAGGCCGAGGGACGCTACCAGGAGCTGATCAACCAGAACCTCCCCGCGCAGGACCCGGCCTGGGCGGAGGTCGTCGCCCAGTTCGAGGCCGTCCCCAAGGACTCCAAGGCCCGCCCGGAGGCCGAGAAGCGGCTGGCCGCGCTGAAGGCCGCCCGCGAGAAGGTCCCGCCGCGCCCCCTGGCCCGCCCCGGCGCCACCGGCCAGGGCGCCAGCGACGTGGAGGCCAAGCGCGCCGCGTGTGAGGCGCTCGCGAAGAAGCTGGGCGAGGCCAACACGGACGCGACGCGCGACGTGCTGCGCAAGGTGCTGGAGACCTGCCAGGCGGAGCTGGTCCGGCTGGAGGCCAATGACCACCCGCCGGGCGAGGAAGTGCATCCGCCGGGCGAAGGCGCGCACTGAGCCCGCTCAAAGCGCGCGTGGAGTTGAGAAGCCCGCGGGGTCTGGATATGGAGCCGACGCATGCCCATGCCCCAAGCAGGTGACAAGGCCCCCGGCTTCTCGCTCCCCGACCAGAGCGGCGCCACCGTCTCCCTCTCGCAGCTCAAGGGGCGGCACGTCGTCCTCTACTTCTACCCGAAGGACGCGACCCCCGGCTGCACCACGGAGGCGTGCGACTTCCGCGATGAGCACTCCGCGCTGGTGAAGGCCGGCGCGGTGGTGCTGGGCGTGTCGCCGGACAGCGTCGCCTCCCACCAGAAGTTCGCCACGAAACAGGGGCTGCCGTTCTCGCTCCTGGCGGACCCGGACCACGCGCTGGCGGACGCGTACGGGGTGTGGGGGGAGAAGTCCCTCTATGGGCGCAAGTTCATGGGCCTCATCCGCGCGACCTTCCTCATTGGTCCGGACGGCAAGGTCGTCCGCGTGTGGCCCAAGGTGAAGGTGGCCGGCCACGTCGCGGAGGTCCTGTCCGCGCTCCAGGGCGGGTCTTCCGACAAGGCGCCGGCCCCGAAGGCCCCCGCGGCGAAGAAGGCTCCGGCGGCGGAGGCGAAGCCGGCGGCTGTCAAGAAACCGGCGGCGAAGAAGGCCCCGGCCGCGAAGCCGGCGGCGAAGGCCGCGGCCCGGAAGGGTGCTCGCGGCTGAGCGGGCGTGGGGTGGCGGGCGCCGGTGCACTCCTGGCGGGACAGGGAGGCCGGGACCGTGTATGCCTGCGCCCGTGGCTGGCTCCTCTCTCCCCGGGCGGGGCTGGCCGTTCACGATGAAGCCCTGTCGGCCTCCGGGCCGGACAGCGAGCGGCCGGCAGGGCCAGCCCCCGGGTGGATGCCCGGTGGTTGGCGAGGACGGCATGACCATTCCTCGGGGATGGCGGAGACGATGAACATGCGCGAGCGAGGCATTCAGCGGTGGATGGGAGCGGCGGCGCTGACGGCGGGCGTGCTCCTGGGCACGGCCTGTGGCGGGCTGCCGGAGACGGGCGGCAAGCAGCCGGATGAGTCGCGGGGCAATGCCTTCGCGCAGCGCGGTACGCAGCCGGAGGCCGTCTACAACGTGGCCGAGCAGCAGGGGCATGAGAACCCCGCTGACGCGCACCACGGCGACGCGGCCGCGAAGCTGCCCCGCCACGTGCTGACGGTGGACCGGGGCTACAACTCCACCATCGGGAAGATTGGCTCCAGCATCGACCCGCGGACGAAGGCCAACGAGGGCCAGTCCAACAACTCCAAGTGGGACGACGCGGGCGGCATGATGGCGCACCGCTACGGCGTGCTCGGCGGGGCGACCTACTCGCCCGCGGCCCAGGGGCTGGGCGGCTGGAATGTCTCCCCCGCGAACGAGGGCACGCGCGGCTTCGAGGCGCCCTACAGCTACGTCAGCCCGCCCATCTACCTGCGCGACCGGTAGCTGGACGAAAGTCCCAGGGGCGCCCGCCGGCCAGCGTGCCAGCAGGCGCCCCGTGCTCCGGCCCCGCCACTCCCGGTGGGGCGCTGGGGTGGCCACTCCTTCAGTCGAGGCCGTGACGGCTTCCGGAAGGAGCAGGCCATGCACTCAAAAAGACTGCATCACTGGACCCTGGTGGCCGTGTGCGCCGCGACGGCCGCGCTGGTCGGCCCCGGCTGCAATCGTGACGAGCCCCTGATGCCGCGCGCGGGGAGCCGTTACCAGGGCGTCGCCAACACGCAGCAGCCCGCGCCTCCGGGCACGGGGGGCGCTGGCGCGAGCACGCCCACGGACGCGAAGGGGTCGCCGCTGAAGCCGCAGCCCGCCGGGGCCCAGGGCCTGCAGAACCAGATTGGCGCGCCCGGCTTCACCACGCCCCAGGAGCCGGTTCCCGGAGACCGGGGCGGGGCGGACCGCTTCGAGGGCCCCATGGGCCAGGGCTCGGAGCTAGGCTCCAGGCACGCCCCCGACTAACGCGACGCGAGCATGACCTCCGTGGGGTCCTTGCCGGTGAAGGCACTGGCGAGGCCCTCCGCCAGCGAGCGGTGCTCCGCGTCGCCCAGCGTGGCGAGCCGGTCCTCGGCGGGGTGCGCGAAGCGGGCGGCGAGCGCGTCCAGGCGCCGGTGCGCTTCGGTGATGCGCTCGCGCGGGACGCGGCCGGACTCCACCGCCTTCACCAGCGCTTCGATGGCGGTGCGCTGCACGTCCGCCTTGTGGCACACGAGGAACAGGTCCACGCCCGCGAGCGTCCCCTGCACCGCGGCCTCCGCCACGGAGTAGTGGTCCGCGATGGCCTTCATCTCCAGGTCATCGGAGACGAGCACGCCGTCGAAGCCCAGCTCCTTGCGGAGCAGGTCGTGCAGCGCGCGGTGGCTCATGGTCGCCGGGACGCCCTGCTCCAGCGCGTCGAACAGCACGTGCGCGGTCATCAGCGACGCGAGCCCCGCCTTCGCGAAGGCCTGGAACGGCACCAGCTCCACGCGGCGCAGGCGCTCCAGGTCGTGCGGCAGCCGGGGCAGGGTGAGGTGGCTGTCCGTCGTCGTGTCGCCGTGTCCGGGGAAGTGCTTCCCGCAGGACGCCACGCCGCCGGCTTCCAGGCCCTTCGCGAGCGCCACGCCCAGACGGCCCACCTCCACCGGGTCGCGGCTGAAGCTGCGGTCGCCAATCACGGGGTTGGCCGGGTTGGTGTCCACGTCGAGCACGGGCGCGAAGTCCCAGTCGAAGCCCACGGCGCGCAGCTCGTGCGCGAGGAGCCGGCCCACGCGCTCGGCCAGGGCTTCGTCGCCGCGCTGTCCCAGCTCGCGCATGGGGGGCAGGGCGGTGAAGGGCTCACCGCGAAGGCGCGCGACCCGGCCGCCCTCCTGGTCCACGGAGAGGATGAAGGGCCGGCCCGCGCGCGTCTTGATTTCACGGCACAGCGCCGCGGTCTCGGCAGCGGTGCCGACGTTGCGCTTGAAGAGGATGGCGCCGTAGATGCCGTCATCCATCAGCGCCGCGAGGTCGGCGTCGATGCGGGTGCCAGGGAAGCCCACCATGAAGAGGCGGGCGCAGTCGCGGTAGAGGGCGGAAGCAGGGCTCACGGCCGCGCAGTGTGGCAGAGCCCGCCGCCCGTGGGGCACCTCGTGTGTATCCCGAGCGTCGGCTGCCTGTCAGGGCGCGGAGCGGCCAGGGCTACTTCCGGAGCAGCGTGCCCTCGAAGAAGAACGCCAGGCACGCGGCCAGGATGAGCCACGTCCACAGCGGCACGGCGGGCTTGTCCGCGTCCCCCGTGGAGGCCTTCACCGTGTCCTCGCCGAAGTAGGCCGTCAGCGTGTCCTGCGGCACTCGCGTCAAATCGCTCTCCGCCGGATCCAACGTGGCGGCGAAGTCCAGCGCCGCCACGGGCTTCCCCTCCGCGCCCAGCACCGCGTGTACGCCTGGCTCCACCGTGGGTCCCGCCACGAACGAGCCGTCCGGCTGCGCCTTCACCGGCACCTCGCTGCCGTCCGGCGCGCGCACGCCCGTCACCTTCTGCGTGCCCTCCGGGCGCAGCGTCACGGTCTCCCCCACGCGCACGCGCACCTCCTCGCGCTCCTCCAGCGAGCCCGTGAGGTACGCGGCGAAGCGCTGCATCAGCGGCAGGAAGCTCGTGCGGATGGCGAAGTCGCTCCAGTCGCGGTCCACCGTGCTGGTGAACAGCGCCACGCGCCCCTTGCCCCGGCGGGCCACCGCCACCGCGGGGGCTCCGTCCTCGTACGTGGCCAGCACCTGGCTGGTGCCCGGCGCGGACGGGCTGTCCGCCTCCAGCAGCATGTACTTGTAGAAGCGCGCCCCGATGAGCCCCTCCTCCGCGCGGCCCGTGAAGGGCGCGAACAGCGGATGGTCCACCTTCACCTGCGCCAGCTTCGCCGTCTTCGTCTCCGCGTCGGGGTCCTCGCGCTCGGCGCTCGTGCGCACCAGGCGCAAGGGGCGCGGCAAGAGCGTGCCCAGCCGCTGGTTGTACGCCTCCGGGTTCACGTGGTCGCCCACGCTCACGAAGAGGCCGCCGCCGTTCTCCACGAAGGCCGCCAGCTTCTGGGCCTCCTCCTCCGACGGCGCCGTCGCGTTCAGCAGCAGCACCAGGTCATACGCGCTGAAGTCCTCGCGCAGCCCCACCTCCGCGTCGCGCACCGCCACGTCCACCGGTGAGCCCGGCGACGTGAGCGCCGCGTCCACGAAGAAGGCCTCGTCCCGGTAGCGCGTCGCGTGCGGCGAGCCGTTCACCACCAGCGCCTTCAGCCCGCGCGGCACCGGCAGCACGAAGGCCCGCCGGTCGTCCTCCGCCAGCGAGTCCTGCGCGAGCGTCACCTGGCCCACCACCGTGCCGCCCTGCGGGAAGCGCACCGTCAGCGTCTTCTGCGTCGTGCCGCCCGCGGGCACGTCCACGAAGCCCTTGGCCAGCGTGGACTCGCCCACGCGCACCGCGGCCTCCAGGTCCTTCGCCGGCTTCGTGCCGAAGTTGCGCACCGTGAACGTGAACTGGTACGCGCGCGGCCCGGCCTGGAGCGCGGGCTCCACCCGCAGGTCCACCAGCGCGTGGTTGTCCAGCGACTCGCGCCCGGACGCCACGTCGCGCAGCACGACCTCCGGCTTCACCATCGCGCCCGTGGGCCCCTTCACCGTGGGCGGCGGCGCTTCCAGCCGGAAGCCGGAGGCCGTCATGTCGGAGACCACCACCAGGCGCTTGCCCGGCATCGGGTTCTCCTCCAGCGCCCGCGCGGCCATGTCCAGGCAGCGCGACAGGTCCGCCGTGCCGTAGGTGGGCTTCGCCTCGTCCACCAGCGCGCGCAGGCGGGCCCGGTCGAAGCCCGGCGGCGGCGGCGCTTCCGGCGAACCCGTGCACACCATCACCGTCGCGGGCTCCTCCGGCAGCAGGTCCTTGAGCGCGTCGCGCGCCTCGTCGCGGCCCTTCTCGAAGTTCGACGTGCCGTCCGACCAGCGCATGGACAGCGACGCGTCCAGGATGACCGCCGTGGCCGCCGGCCCGCGCGTCACCGTGGCCGCCTGCGCGTCGCGGGTGAACTCCGGCCGCGCCAGCGCCAGGGGAATGGCCAGCAGGATGAGCGTGCGCAGCGTGTAGAGCAGCAGCCGCTTGAGCTTGAGCCGGCTCGCCGTGCGCTTCTGGCTGCGCAGCACGAACGCGAGCGGCCCGAACGGATGCGCCCGGGGCCGGCGCCGGTCGAACAGGTGCACCAGCACGGGGATGAGCGCACCCAGCGCGCCCAGCAGGAACCACGGGTTGCCGAACGTCACCGGCGCCTCCCGCGACGTCCCAGGAAGCGCAGCAACACCTCATCCAGCCGCTCGTCGGTGCGCACCAGCTCGTAGTCCACGTCGGCCTCGGCGCACTTCGCCTTCACGTCCGCGAGGAACGCGCCGAACTCCTCCAGGTAGCTCTGCTTGATTTCACGCGGGTTCACCTCGATGCGGCCCTCGCCCTCCATGTCCAGGAAGAGCGTCGGGTCGTCGAAGGGGAACGTCAGCTCCGCGGGGTCCACCAGGTGGAACACCGCCACGTCGTTCTTGCGCTGCCGCAGGGCCAGGATGCGTTTGAGCGCCTCCTGCCGTTCATCCAGCAGGTCCGACAGCACGATGACGGTGGAGCGCCGGGGCAGCACCTCCGCGAGGTGATCCGCCGCGCTGCCCAGGTCCGTGGGGCCCTTGGCCTCCGTGTGCTCCAGCGCGTCCAGGAGCACGTTGAGGTGCCCGGCGGAGGCGCGGGGCGGCACGTCGCGGAACGCGCCGCCCACCATGACGGCCAGGCCCGCCGCGTCCTGCTGGCGCACGAGCAGGTAGCTGAGCGCGCCCGCGAGCGTCTTGGCCACCTCCAGCTTGGACATCGCGCCGCTCTGGTAGCCCATGGACGCGGACGCATCCACGACCATCACCGAGCGCAGGTTCGTCTCGTGCTCGAAGCGCTTGACGTAGTACTTGTCGAACTTGCCGTAGGCCTTCCAGTCCAGGTGGCGCAGCTCGTCGCCGGGGGCGTACTCCTTGTGTTCGGCGAACTCCACGCTCTGACCCTGATGGGGGCTCTTGTGGAGGCCGGACAGCACGCCCTCCATCACGGCGCGGGCGCGCAGCTTCACGCCCTGGAGGCGGGACAGCGTCTGGGCGTCGAGCAGCGCCATGGGGTGGAAGCGCCTAGCCCTTCACCACCGTGAGGAGCTGGTCGATGAGCTTCACGGACGTGATGCCGTCGCTCTCCGCGGTGAAGTTGGGCAGCACGCGGTGGCGCAGCACGGGCCGCGCCAGCGCCCGCACGTCCTCCACCGTGGCCACGAAGCGGCCGTTGAGGATGGCGCGCGCCTTGGACGCGAGCACCAGGTACTGGCTCGCGCGAGGACCCGCGCCCCACGACACGTTCTTCGCCACGAAGTCCGGCACGCCCGCTTCCTTGGGGCGCGTGTGGCGCACCAGCTCCACCGCGTAGCGCACCACGTGGTCCGGTACCGGCACGCGGCGCACCAGCTCCTGGAGGGCGAGGATGCGCTCGGGGGACAGAATCTTCTCCAGCTTCGGCGGCGCGCCGGCGGTGGTGCTCTTGACGATCTGCACCTCCTCCTCGGCGGTGGGGTAGCCCACGTCCACCAGGAACATGAAGCGGTCCAGCTGCGCTTCGGGGAGGGGATAGGTGCCCTCCTGCTCGATGGGGTTCTGCGTCGCGAAGACGAGGAAGGGCAGCTCCAGCGGGTACGTGCGGCCACCGGCGGTGATGCGGTACTCCTGCATCGCCTGGAGCAGCGCGGCCTGCGTCTTGGGCGGCGTGCGGTTCACCTCGTCCGCGAGGATGATGTTCGCGAACAGCGGCCCCTGCATGAAGCGGAAGGAGCGGCGGCCCGTCGTCTTGTCCTCTTCCAGGATGTCCGTGCCGGTGATGTCCGACGGCATCAGGTCCGGCGTGAACTGGATGCGGTTGAAGGACAGGTTGAGCACGTCCGCCAGCGTGGAGATGAGCAGCGTCTTCGCCAGGCCGGGCACGCCCACGAAGAGGCAGTGGCCGCGGCTGAAGAGCGAAATCAGCAGGTGCTCCACCACGTCCCGCTGGCCGACGACGCGCTTCTCAATCTGTTCGACGATGGCGTTGCGGGCCTGGGCAAGCTCCTCGACGGCGCGCAGGTCCTCGGGGGTGGCGTCGGACGGGGGGAGTGGGGCGGGGGCGGCGCTTTCCATGGAAGGGTTCTCTTAATCGGCGCGCGGGGGGCGGACCAACGGTTTCCGTCGCCCTGGAGCCCCGAGCGTGGGGTGGCAACCGTTCCAGGGGCCCCGTATTCCACGCGTCAAGCCACGGGTCCGCCCGGCCCCGCGCCCGGCCCCCCGTCCGCCCCCCGGCCTGTTTCAGTACCCCCTGGACAGGGGGGAATGCCGGACCGTGGACACACTGCTTACGTTCCCAAGGCACCTGCGATGGGGCAGGGCAGGCATGGGAGCACGGCATGCGTTCAGCACGGCGAGTCATCTGGGGCGGGTGGGCACTTCTGGGCGCGGGACTCCTCGGGCTGGGCGGCGCTGCGTGTGGAGGGGCTTCGGCGGAGGAAGCTGGCGATGTGACCCCCAGTGCGGAAGCCCAGGGCACGGTCCCCTCTCCGGCCCCCCAGACGGCTGCTCCCTCGGCCGGTACCCAGGCCCCCGCGCAGGCCCCCACGGCGGAGGCTCCCCGGCCCTCGGCCCCGGCGGTGAGCCCCTGGTCGTTCACGCTGGGCGGCCCGCAGGATGACACCGGCGCGGGGCTGGCGGTGGGGCGGGGCGGAGATGTGCTGTGGGTGACGTCCGGCACGCCGCGCTCGGACGAGGACCGTGAGCAGGTGGACGGCGAGCGGCTGGTGATGACGCTGTCGCGGTATTCGGCGGACGGCACGAAGCGGTGGGCGAAGGAGTTCGAGCGCAACCGCTTCTCCGACCTGCGCGTGGCGGGCTCCACGGGGGCTGACGGCGCGGTGTTCCTGTCCGGCAACGCGTTCCTGTACTCGGCGGACTTCGGGCTGGGCGAGGCGCAGGACGGCTTCCTGGTGAAGTTCTCCCAGGCGGGCACGCCCGAGTGGCAGACCCGCGTGGGGCAGAAGGTCTACGCGGTGTCCGCGGACGCGGCGGGCGGCGTGGTGGCCCTGGGTGAGGAGTGGACGACGGAGGCCCACACGCCCCGGCTGGTGCGCTACGCGGCGGACGGCGCGGTGCAGTGGACCAAGACGTTCGACGGCGCGAAGGACGGCACGCAGCTGTCGGCGGTGGTGCTGTCGGCCACGGGCACGTCGGTGGTGGCTGGCCGGCTGGTGGGCCCGGTGACGGTGGACGGGCGCACGTTCGACGCGCAGGGCACGGGCGGCTTCGTGGTGCTGGCGTTCGGCGCGGACGGCGGGCTGGCGTGGGGCCGCGAGGTGCCGGGCGTGAACGGCCGCGTGGGCTCCGTGTCGGTGGGCGCGGACGGCACGGTGGCGGTGGCGGGTGAAGCGGTCGGCCTGCTGGTGTGGAACGGCGTGGCGCTGGATGAGGGCGGGCCGTTCGTGCTGACGGCGAGCGCGGACGGGCAGGAGCGCTGGGTGAAGCAGCCCACGTGCGGCTCGGCGTCGGTGGGCACGGTGGCGGCGGTGGAGGCCGCGGGCCCGGTGGCTGCTGCCTGCGGCAACACGCTCACGCGCTACGCGGCGGACGGCGCGCTCCTGGGCTCGAAGACGCTGGCGCCGGAGGGGTGCGAGAGCGGCACGTGCTCGCTGGCGACGACGGCGCTGGTGGCGGCGCCGGACGCGGGGCTGGTGGTGTCCGGCTGGCAGCGCGATGGCGCGGGCGACACCTGGAACCAGGATGCGTTCCTGCGGCTCGTGACGCCCTGAACCTGACAGCGTGACTTGAATGGGGTGCGCGGCCGGTGGCGCGCACCCCTTTTTCTATGCGGGCTCCAGGCCCACGGCGCGGACGGCCTCCTGCACGAGACCGCGGACCCAGGCGTGCTTCGGGTCGCTCTCGTTCCCCAGATGCCAGGCCAGGAGCATCTCGAGCGGAGGCATCGCGACAGGCAGGGGCCGCAGCTCGAGCCCGAGCGCCTTCGCGTGCGCGGCGGCGAAGCTGCGTGGAAGGACGGCGAGTCGGTCCGAGCCCTGAATGAGCGGCAGTGCCAGGGAGAACGTGGTCACCACGCGCGTCACGCGACGCGGGAAGCCCTCCTTCTCCAGGAGCACGTCGATGCCGCCGCGGCGCGACTGCGCGAGTGGGGCGACGAGGACGTGCTCCCACTCGGTGAATCGCTTCAGCGACATGCGCCCGGTGGCGAGGGGATGCGCCCCGCGCATGACGCAGACGAACTCGTCGACGAACAAGCGCTGCGAGCGCAGGTCCCGCTCCTTCGCGATGTCCGGGACGATGGCGAGCCCGCCGTGCTCCCGCAGGAACGCCCCCAGGTCCGGCGTCTGGGTCCGGAGCGTGAGCAGGGCCCCGGGAGCACGCGCCGCGAGGAGCCGGTCGAGCGTCGGCAGGAGCAGTTCCGCGACGCGGTCCGACGTCGTCACGTAGATGTCCCAGGTCGCCGTCGCCGGGTCGAAGGGACGCCCCTGGTCGAACAGCCGCCCGGCCGCCAGCATCACCTCTCTTGCGGGCGCGCGAAGCGACTCGGCGCGCTGCGTTCGCACGAGCGCCCTCCCGTTGCGGACCAGGAGTGGGTCGTCGAAGTCGACGCGCAGCCGGTGCAGGGCATTGCTCGCCGCCGCGGGCGTGATTCCCAGCTTCTTCGCCGCGCGCGTGACGTGCGCTTCCTCAAGCAGGTGGTGGAGCGAGCGCACGTGATTCAGGTCGAAGGCCGATAGATTCACAGCGTGAACAATAGACCTTCCCACCATCAAGTTCCGCGAATGAGTGCTGCCCCGTAGCTTGAGGGGCATGAACGCACTCACCTACAGCCGCTTCGGCGGTCCTGACGTCCTCCAGCACACCCAGCAGCCGGCGCCCCGCGTCCGCGCCCACCACCTCCTCATCCGCGTCCGAGCCGTCTCGGTGAATCCCATCGACGGGAAGATCCGGCGCGGCGAGCTGCGACTGCTCAGCGGTGCTCGCTTCCCGAAGTCGCCCGGCTCGGACTTCGCTGGTGTCGTCGAGGAGGTGGGGGAGGGCGTCGAAGGTTTCTCGGTCGGAGACCGCGTGTTCGGCTTCCCCGGAAGCATGCGGGAGGGAACGCTCGCCGAGCTCATCACGGTCGCGGCGACCTCCGTCGCCCGGATTCCGCCGGGGCTCGACGACGTCGGGGCCGCGGCGGTCTCGATGGTGGGGCTCGCGGCGCTCCAGGCCTTGCGTGACGTCGCGAGCGTCGCCCCCGGTGAGCGCGTGCTCGTGAACGGCGCGACGGGCGGGGTGGGGCTCATGTTGATCCAGCTCGCCCGGTCACGTGGCGCGCACGTCACCGCCGTCACCTCCGCCGCTGGTCTGGACGTGGCACGGCGGTTCGGTGCCCAGGCGGTCCACGACTACCGCGCCCGGCCGCTCGCGATGCTCGGCGAGCGGTTCGACGTCGTCTTCGACCTGAGCACGAAGCTGTCCTTCGCCGAGGCGCGTGGCCTCCTCACGCCTCGTGGCCGGCACGTAGGGTTCGAGCCGTCGCCCGCGTCGCTCATCGCCTCCAAGGTGCTCGGCCCCTTCCGCAGCCAGAAGCAGCTGCTGCTCGTCACCAGGCCGTCCGGCCGGGACCTCGCGGACCTCGCTGTGAAGCTCCAGGCCGGGGAGCTCCTCCCGCCGCCCGCGGAGGTGTTCGAGCTGTCCGACGCTCGCGGCGCGTTCGAGCGGTCCGAGCGCGGCGGCGTCATCGGCAAGGTCGTCATCCGAGCCGCGCCCTGAAGCTCCCGCCTTTCAACGCAACCCCACACACCGGCACATCCCAGGAGTCACCCATGTCCACCCGTCATCTCGTCGACCCGTCCCTCCTTTCCCTCACCGCTTACGAGTTCCTCCCGGGGCTCTCCCGCGAGAACCACACGGACGCCCGCGTGTTCATGGACCAGATGATCGCGTCCATCGCTCCCCGGACCACCGCGCTCCGCGGCGAGGTGCGCATCCCCGGGCGGAACGGAGCGCCCGACGTCCGGCTCGTCATCCAGACTCCGCCGGGTCAGACCACGGCGCGGCCCGCAGTGCTGTTCCTGCACGGCGGCGGCATGGTGATGGGCAGCGCCACCATGGGCGAGGGCTTCGACGCGGAGCTCGCCCTCGCGCACGACGCCGTCGTCATCTCCGTCGACTACCGCCTCGCGCCGGAGGTGCCGTTCCCGGGTCCCATCGACGACGCCTACGCGGCGCTGCGCTGGGTCCACGCGAACGCCGCGTCACTCGGCGTCGACCCGTCGCGAATCGTCCTCATGGGGCAGAGCGCCGGTGGCGGGCTCGCCGCCTCATTGGCGCAACTCACCCGCGATGACAACGGGCCCCGGCCCGCGGCGCAGATCCTCATCTACCCCATGCTCGACGCCCGCACGGGGACGGCCCTGGAAGCGGACCCCAACCCGACGACGGGCGAGTTCTCGTGGACGCGTGCGCACACCCGCTTCGGCTGGGAGTCCCTGCGCGGGGACTACCTCCCGACCGACGCCCGCGCCGGGCACTTCTCGGCCTCGCTCGGCCAGGACGTCTCACACCTGCCCCCCGCCTTCATCGCCGTGGGGTCGCTCGACGTCTTCTTCGACGAGTCCATGGACTACGCCCGCCGTCTCTCCCGCGCGGGAGTCTCGGTGGAGCTCCATGTCTACCCCGGGGCCATCCACGGCTTCGATGCCATCCCGAACGCCTGGATGACCACGAGCTTCAAGCGCGAGCTGAACGAGGCGCTCGCCCGGGCGCTCCGTGCGCCGACCGAACTTGCGGCGTGAGCTCTTCAGTCCCGGTCCGGCGCGCCCAGCGGGAAGAGGTGGCGGAACGGGCGCCCTCCGTCCACCGCTCGGGCGACGGACGGGTGGGCCAGCAACCGCGCGCGGTAGGCGCGCAACTGAGGACAGGACTCGGGGATGCGGTGGGTCCAGTCCGCGTAGAAGAGTGACGGCGCGGCCGCGCAGTCCGCCAGCGTGAAGTCCGCGCCCGTGGCCCAGGTCCTGCCAGCGAGCTGCCCCTCAATCCAGGCGTAGGCGCGCTCCAGGTTCTCCACGGCCGTGGCCAGGCCGTCCTTCCGCTTCGTGGCATCCCCTGTCAGCGCGCCATTCACGGCGTGCTGGACCATGTTCATGACGTGCAGGTCGAAGAAGCGGTCGAGGAAGCGCACGTCCAGCGCGGTCATCGGATCCGCGGGCAGCAGGCGGACCTGCCCGGGATGCGCCAGCTGCAGGTACTCGATGATGACGCTCGTCTCGACGACCTGGCGCTCGCCGTCCACCAGCAGCGGGAACTTGCGCAGCGGCCAGCGACGCAGCCACTCGGCCGTGTGCTCCGGCGTGTCCGGCCCGATGTTCCGGAACTCGAAGGGCGTGCCGTTCTCGTACAGCGCGATGAGGACCTTCTGCGTGTAGGAGGAGAAGGGGTGACCGTAGACCGCGAGCGCCATCGGAAGACCTTTCAACCACTTGTGATTTGCAAGTGGTTGAACCGTATCCGCGCTACTTGCATATTGCAAGTATCACCCCTGGGAGGACGGCCATGCCGCAGACAGGACGCTCCGGCTGTCCCATCAACCTGACGCTCGAACAGCTTGGAGACCGGTGGAGCCTCATCGTCATCCGCGACGTGATGTTCGGGAACCGGCGCACCTATGGGGAGCTGCTGGAGCAGAGCGAGGAGGGCATCGCCTCCAACATCCTCGCGGACCGGCTGAAGCGGCTGACGGCATCCGGCCTGCTGTCGCGACGCCCGGATCCGAACCACCGGCAGAAGGGCATCTACAGCCTCACGGAGGCCTCCATCCAGCTGGTGCCCCTGCTCTCGCACATGGCGGCCTGGGGCCGCCGGCACACGCAGCCGAGCGAGGAGCTGTCGGTTCGCGCGGAGTTGCTGGAGAAGGGCGGCCCGCCCCTCTGGGACGGGTTCATGGACGAGCTGCGCCACCTGCACCTGGGCAAGCCGCGCCCGGCGCGCTCGGTGTTCGGTGAGCTTCAGGCCGCGTACGAGAAGGCCGTCGCGCGGCGTGCCCGGCGGTGATCAGGCCGTCGCGGTGTTCAGCTTCAGGTCCTGGTTCAGGCCCGCGTCCTTACGCACGCGCCAGATGTACTGGTCCAGGAAGTAGTGGTGCAGCGCGAAGCCCCAGATGAAGCCCTCCATCAGGTCTCGCAGCGTGAGCCCCGCGCCCCCCAGCGCCACCTTCGCGTCGAACGCGCCGCAGCCCGGGTGCACGCCCATTCCGCAGCCCAGCGTCCGGTACGCCAGCGTGAACGCGAGCCCACAGAGCGCGTAGACGATGAAGCGCTGGCTCACCTTCGGCGCCTGTCCGAACGCCGCGCGGTCCACGCCGTCCGCGTGATAGCGGTTGCGGTGAAAGAACCAGACGATGCCGTGGTACTGCACGTTGTGGAACGCGGTCACCGCCACGGTGAACATCAGGAAGTCCATCCGCCGCGACACCGACGGCCAGAACACCAGCGACGTCAGCCCCAGCGCCGCGCCCAGCATCAACAGCTTCGGCCCGTTCACTCCCAGCCCCCGGCGCCACCGCCACACCTGCCGCGCCGCGAGCACGCCCACCACCGCGAGCACCAGGGCGAAGCACGCGTGCGCCGCCCCGACCTCCCAGGTCGGCTCCGCCATCAGCCCCAGGCGGCGCCGCGCCCCCGGATGCGTCAGCGCGAACGCCACGAACGGCGCGAGCAACCCCACGTACAGCGTCACGCTGTCCAGCCGCCGGTCCCACGCGTCCTTCTCCCCGGCCTTGCGCTGGTAGAGCACCATGATGCCGTAGTGCTGCCGCACCACGTGCCAGTACGCCCAGAGCGCCGCCAGCGTCACGAACACCGCGAAGGGCCAGCGCTGCCCGGCCAGCACCGACACCGCGAACACCGCCGGCCCCGCCACGAACCAGCCCAGGCTGCCCCACAAGAGCCGCGCCCGCGCCTTCCGCTCGCGCGCGTCCAGGTACGTGCGCGACACCGTCGCGAACAGGTGCGGCCCGTCCAGGAGCAGCACCCACGCCCACCACAGCGGCGGCCCGCTCACGCCTCCCAGCACGTGCAGCGCCATCAGCGCGAGGCTCGCGCCCAACCCCCCGACCGTGGAGAGCAGGTCGTGCCGCCGGTCCACCAGCCACCGCGCATGCAGGGGAACCGGGGCGAAATGGGGAACCGCGTTCATCAGGGGACTCCCGTCCGGCGGACCCGGACCGCTTCCTTGGGGGACAACGAAGTCCCAGGATAGCGGGGACGTACAGGTAAGACGCAGGCGCACCTGGGGTCTCGAAGGGGTACCGGACAACCGGGCGGGGGGCCAGAACCCCCTTGAGGGAATGGCCCCCGGACGCGACAGTGCCGAACCATGGATCAAGGTCGGCGTACCTCGGACCGCAAGTCGGTCGGTCTGCTGGTGAAGCTCAAGCATGAGTCCGTGGGGAGCTTCACCGAGGAGTTCGCCACCAACCTCAGCCCCGGGGGCATGTTCATCCGCTCGCGCACGCCGCAGCCGGTGGGCACGCCCGTGCGCTTCGAGGTGCAGATCGCCAACGGCGTGCGCGTGCTCCAGGGCACCGCCACCGTGCGCTGGGTGCGCGAGGTGAACGACCCCGCGGGGCCTCCGGGCATGGGCCTGGCGTTCGAGGAACTGGATACGGCGAGCCGCGCGCTCGTGGACCTGATGCTCCAGCGCAAGCCGGGCGCGAGTGCCGCTCCTGCCGCCGCGCCGCTGCCGTCCATCGCGCCGGCTGTCGCTCCGGGAATCGCGCCGGTCGTGGCGCCGGGCATCGCCCCGGTGCGTCCGCTCGTGGCCGCGCCTCCGCGTCCCGCCGCCGTGGCACCCGTGCGTCCCGCCGCGCCGCCCGCCGCGCCCGCGCGTCCCACGCCGCAGGCCCCGGGGGGCGCCGCGCTCGATTCGCTGTTCGACGACCTGGATGCTCCGTCCGCGCCGTCCAGCCCCGCGCCCGATTCGCTGTTCGACGACCTGGATGCTCCGTCCAGCCCCGCGCCCGCCGCGGATGAGCCGCTGTCGCTGGGTGGGGCGGACGAGCCGTTCTCGTTGGGGGCTCCGGAAGAGGACCTCGGGCTCGCGTTGGCGGACCCCGCGAACGACGTGGACATCCCGCTGGACGAGCTCATCGCGGGGACGCCTCCGCCCACCGTGCCGGGAGTGCTGTCGGGAGGCGACGAGCCGCTGCCGGGGTTCGACTTCGAGTTCGAGGCGCCCTCGGGGGACGGGCCCATCGCGATGGGAGAGCCGCTCGACGAGGCGCCCATCGAGGTGGGCATCTCGGTGGAGGACGGCGCGGCTTCGGGCGCTGGCGATGCGGGTGGGTTCGAGCTGGATTTCTCGGATGCCTTCGACCCCGCGCCGCCGCCTCGCGCCGCGCCGGTGGCACCGCCGCCCGTGCAGCGCGCCGTCCCGCCGCCGCCGCCCGCCGCGCCGCCAGCGGCGCCCGCGCAGACCTCCGGTGGCAGCACCGAGTTCGACCTGGACCTGTCGTCCCTGGACGACGACGGCCCGCTGGAGCTGGCGCGCGAGCCCGCGTCCTCGCCGGGCCGTCACCGGCCGATGGGGCGTGAGCCCGCGTCGTCTCCGGGCCGCGCCGCCGCGCCGGGCCTGGGCCGTGAGCCTGGATCCGCGGCCGGTCGTGCCGCCGCGCCGAACCTGGGCCGTGAGCCGGGATCCGCGGCCGGCCGTGCCGCCGCGCCGGGCCTGGGCCGCGAGCCGGGATCCGCGGCCGGTCGTGCCGCCGCGCCGGGCCTGGGTCGCGAGCCGGGATCCGCGGCCGGTCGTGCCGCGCCCGGATTGGGACTCGAGCCTCTCTCCTCGGGTGGCCGTGCGGCGGCTCCGGGCCTGGGCCGTGAGCCGGGCTCCGTCGCTGGACGGTCCGCCGTGCCGGGGCTGGGACTGGAGCCTGGATCCGCTGGACGCGCTTCCGTGCCGGGGCTGGGACTGGAACCCGGCTCCGCGAACCGCGCCGCCGCGCCGGGCCTGGGACGTGAGCCCGGCTCCGTCGCCGGACGTCCCGCCGCGCGCGCCCCCGGTGAGCTGCCGCTGGAGCCCGGTTCCTTCGCCAACCGTCCCGCGGCGCCGGGCCTGGGCCGCGAGCCCGGCTCCGCAGCGGGCCGCGCCGGTGCCCCCGACCTGTCCCAGGAGCCTGCCTCCTCCTGGGGCCGCGCCGTCCCGCAGCAGCCGCCCGCGCCGCAGCGCCCGTCCGGCGGTAGCACCGAGTTCGACCTGGACCTGTCCGTGGACGACGACGGACCGCTGGAGCTGGCGCGCGAGTCCACGTCGTCTCCAGGACGTCCCGCAGCGCGGCCCGTGGCCCCGCCGCCGCCGCCGAGCGTGCTGCCTCCCTCCGTGCGCCAGGCCCCGCCAGCCCCCGCCGCGCCGAGCGCCCCTGCGATGCTCGCGCCCGCCGCCGCTCCGGCCGCGCCCGCGCCGCCTCCGGCCCTGGACGCCAACGGCCAGGTGCGCCCCATCTACCTCACGCCGCCGCAGACGCTGGCGGGCACGGGCCCCGTCATCGGCATCGACCTGGGCACCACCAACTCCTGCGTGGCGCTCCTGTCCAACGGCCGGCCCGTCGTGCTGCGCTCGCGCGAGGGCTACAACACCATCCCGTCCGTCATCTCGCTGAGCGCGCAGAACAAGCTGCTCGTCAGCCACCGCGCGAAGAACCAGCTGGTGCTGCGCCCCACGCACACCATCTACGGCGCGAAGCGCCTCGTCGGCCGTCCCTACGACAGCGCCGTGGTGAAGCAGGTGCGCGAGCGCTTCCACTACGAAATCACCCCCGACGCCGCCGGCCGCGCCGCCGTGCGCCTGGGCAACGACGTGCTGTCGCTGGAAGAGGTGCAGGGCATCATCCTGCGCGAGTGCAAGGAGATGGCCGAGACCCACCTCAACCAGAAGGTGGAGCGCGCCGTGGTCACGGTGCCGGCCTACTACTCCGAGCCCCAGCGTGAGGCGGTCCGCAAGGCGGGCCACATGGCCGGCCTCAAGGTGGAGCGCATCCTCAACGAGCCCACGTCCGCGGCGCTCGCGTACGGCCTCAACCGCGAGCTCAACAAGAAGGTGCTCGTCTACGACCTGGGCGGCGGCACCTTCGACGCGACCATCCTGCGCATCGAGAAGAACGTCTTCGAGGTGCTGGGCACCGGCGGCGACATCTTCCTGGGCGGTATCGACTTCGACAACCTCATCGTCGACTTCCTCCTGGAGCGCTTCCAGGAGAAGGAGGGCGTCGCGTTCAACGGGGACGGCATCGCCCTGTCGCGCGTGGCCGACGCCGCCGAGCGCGCGAAGATGGGGCTGTCCGAGCGCAGCACCTTCGAGGTCCACATCCCCATGCTGATGATGGACAACGCTGGCCGCCCCCGGGACCTGCGCGTGACGATGTCGCGCCAGGACCTGGAGAAGATCTGCGACCCGCTGCTCAACCGCACCATCGACGTGGTGCGCGACGTGCTCCTGGACGCCAAGCTGCGCGCCAACGAGGTGGACGACATCATCCTCGTGGGCGGCATGAGCCGCATGCCGCTGGTGCGCGAGAAGCTCAAGGGCCTCTTCGGCAAGAACGCGCAGGCGAGCGTCAACGCGGACGAGGCCGTGGCGCTGGGCGCGGCGCTGTACTCGGGTTCGGTGGACAAGGTGAGCAGCGTGGTGCTCATCGACGTGCTGCCCATGACCATTGGCGTGGCCATGCCCGGCGGCGGCTTCAAGCGCGTCGTCGAGCGCAACAGCCCGCTGCCCACGCAGCGCTCGTTCGCCATCAGCACGTCGCAGGACAACGAAGAGCGGATGGAGCTGTCCATCTTCCAGGGCGAGGACAACCACATCTCCGCCAACGAGTACCTGGGCACCGTGCGCATGGAAGGGCTCCCTCGAGGCCCCAAGGGCTCCGTGCGCGTGGCCGTGACGCTGAAGCTCGACTCCGAATGCGTGCTGCACGTGGAGGCGCGCGAGTACTCGACGCGCAAGGAAGTGAAGGCGACGCTCGCCACGCGCTACTCGCCGGAGGAGCTCCAGAGGCAGCTCCAGGTGAGCAAGGAGGCGGTGAACGCCGCCGAGGAGCGCCGGGGCGCCGACCTCAAGGACCGCGCGGGCCGCTTCTGGGGATTCGTGAAGAAGGCGCTGGGCCGCAAGTAGACTGGGGCCCATGACCGCCTCCGCCCCCCGCTACATGGCGCGCTTCCGCTGCATCGCGGAGGCGTGCGAGGACACCTGCTGCGCGGGGCTCACGGTGCCCATCAGCGAGTCGCGCTGGAGCCTGCTGCGCCAGAAGGTCGCGGGCAGCCCGGACGAGGCGCGCGTCGCGGCGTTGATTTCACCGAACCCGGAAGGCGCCACGGGCCAGCAGGCGGGCATCCTGGGCAAGCGCGCGGACGGACACTGCGCCTTCCTGGATGAAGCGAAGCTGTGCTCGCTCCAGCGCCGGTATGGCGAAGCGGTGTTGCCGGACGGCTGCTCCGTCTTTCCGAGGGTGCTCACGCGCTGGGGCGCGCAGGTGGAGATGGCCGGGTCGCTCGCGTGTCCGGAGACGGCGCGCCTGTGCCTGCTGGCGGAGGACGCGCTGGTGCGCGAGCCCGTGCCCGAGGAGCAGGCCCTGCGCCCCCAGGTCGCGCGGCAGGTGGCGGCGGGTGACGACGCGTGGACGGCCCACGCGGACACCGTGCGCGAAGCGATGCTGCGGCTCCTGGCGCGGCGTGAGGTCCCGTTCGCCGCGCGCCTGTTCGCGCTGGGCCGCATGGCGCTGGGCCTGGGCGACTTCTACTTCCCGGGGACGACCGACGACGCGGCCGGCGAGCGGCTCACGACCCTCCTCCGCGAGTACGAATCCGGTGAGACGCTCGCGTCCCTGCACGCGCAGCTCGAAGCGCTGGAGCTGCCCGGAGGCCCGTGGGCCGGCATCTGCGGCGCCGTGCTCCGCTCGCGCGAGGCCGCCGTGAGCAGCCCGCGCTTCCTCTCGCTCATGCACGCCGTGCGCGCGAGCTACGGTGGCGCGGACACGAGCCCGGACGACGCATGGCGCCTCCACGCGGCCCGGCGCTCCGCCCTGGAGTCCCTGCACGGTGAGCGCGTGCACCAGTACTTCCTGCACCACGCGCTCAACCACGTCCTGCGCCACCCGTTCACGGAAGCCCCGAGCCTCCTGAACGCCGTGTTCCTGCTCGTGCTGCGCGCCTCCGTGGTGCGCTGGGTGCTGCTGGGACACCCGGCCGTGGTGGCGCTGCTGGACGCTCCCGGTACGCCCGAGGCCGCGCTGGACGCCGCCGCCGTGGAGGCCTTCCAGGTCGTCGCCAAGCACGTGGAGCAGGCGCCCACGTTCCTGGACTTCGCCAGGGGCCTGGCCGGCGAAGGTCCGGAGACCTTCGCGCGGCTGCTCATCCTGGTGAAGGGCCTGTAGCGCCCGCGCTCAACCCTGCGACTTCGGCTTCGCGCCCAGCTGCTGCATGGCCTTCTGGAACGACGGGTACTCGTGCGCGCCCTGGATGGCCAGCTTGTCGCCCAGGATGAAGGTGGGCACCGCGCGGATGCCCATCTCCTGGGCCTCGCGCACGGACTCCTCCACGAGCTGCCGGTAGCGGCCCTCCTCCACGGCGCGCTGCAGTTCGTCCGGATCCAACCCGGCCTCCGCGCCCGCGCCGCGCAGCGTGTCCCACTGCCAGAGGTCCTGACCCTCGCTCCAGTAGCGCCGCAGGATGGCGGCCTGGAAGGGCTCCAGCCGGCCTTGCGCCCGCGCGTACTCCGCGGCCTCGTGCGCACGGCGCGTGGACGGGATGATGTCCCGTTGCACCATCGTCAGCCCGGCCTTCGCGGCGCGGAGCTTCAGCGGGTTGTTGGGGTCCTTCATCCCCTGGCGCACGTACTCGGGCAACGGCAGCCCTTCCGGAGGCGTCTCCGGGCGCAGGAAGTAGGGGTGCCACTCCACCTGGACGTCGTATTCCTTCTTCAGCTTCTCGACCTCACCGAGGCCGACGTAACACCAGGGTCAAACGAAGTCGGACCAGATGTGGACAACGATGGGTGCGCTCATGGGCTGAAGCTCTAGCACCGCGCGTCGGAGCCTTCCACCCCTTCCACCCGGCCTGCATCCAGCGGTGGACAGCCCGCCCTCCCAAGGGCACGGTCCGCTTTCCATCCTTGCGGAGGAACCACCCGTGCCCCTGTCGCTCCTCGCGGCCCTGGCGCTCGGCGCCAACCCGGCGCCCGCGCCCCATCCGTTCAATCAACAGGACCTGGTCACGCTGCGCCGGCTCAGCGGCCCGCGCGTCTCGCCTGACGGCCGCCAGGTCGCCTACGTCCTGCGCTCCACCGACCTGGAGCAGAACCGCGGCCGCACCGACCTGTGGCTCGCCAACCTGGACGGCACGGCCCCTCGCCAGCTCACCTCCCACCCGGACAGCGACAGCGACCCGGTCTGGGCCCCCGACGGCAAGAGCCTCTTCTTCCTGTCGTCGCGCGGCGGCTCGTCGCAGGTGTGGCGCCTGCCCGTGGACGGCGGCGAGCCGCTGCCCGTCACGAAGCTGCCGCTCGACGTGAACAGCTTCGCGCTGTCGCGCGACGGCCAGCAGCTCGCGGTGGCGCTGGAGGTGCGCCCGGACTGCGCGGACCTCGCGTGCAACACGCAGCGCGCCGCGGAGGCCTCCAAGAAGAAGACCACCGGCCGCGCGTATGATCAGCTCTTCGCGCGCCACTGGGACACGTGGGGGGACGGCACGCGCTCGCATCTGTTCGTCGTCCCCGTGGCCGGCGGCACGGCCGTGGACGTGATGAAGGGCATGGACGCGGACGCGCCCAGCAAGCCCTTTGGCGGCGCGGAGGAGTTCACCTTCACCCCGGACGGCAAGAGCGTCGTCTTCGCCGCGCGCGACGTGGGCCGCACCGAGTCCTGGTCCACCGACCTGGACCTGTTCGTCGCGCCCATCGACGGCAAGGCGAAGCCGCGCAAGCTCACGGAGAAGAACCGCGCCACGGACACGAGCCCCGTGTTCAGCCCGGACGGCAAGACGCTCGCGTACGTGGCCATGTCCCGCCCCGGCTACGAGTCCGACCGCTTCCGCGTCATCCTGCGCACGTGGCCGGGCGGCCAGGAGCGCGTGCTCACGCAGGACTGGGACCGCTCCGCCGGCTCGCTCGCCTGGAGCAACGACGGCGCCACGCTCTACACGACGGCCAACGACGTGGGGCAGAACGCCGTGTTCGCGCTGGACGTGGCCACCGGCAAGCCGCGCCGCCTCACTCAAGGCGGCAACGCGGAAGGCGCCCAGCCCGCGGCGGACGGCCAGGTCGTCTACGCGCTGGATGACCTGGACTCGCCCTCGGACCTGTACGCGATGAAGGCGGATGGCACCGGCGCCCGTCAGCTCACCCAGGTGAACCAGGAGGCGCTCGCGGGCCTGAAGTTCGGCGCCTTCGAACAGTTCAGCTTCCCGGGCTGGAACAACGAGACGGTGCACGGCTACGTCGTGAAGCCGGTGGACTTCGACCCGAAGCGCCAGTACCCGCTGGCCTTCCTCATCCACGGCGGGCCGCAGGGCAGCTTCGGCAACCACTTCCATTACCGGTGGAACCCGCAGGTGTACGCGGGCCGCGGCTACGTGGCGGTGATGATCGACTTCCACGGCTCCACCGGCTACGGCCAGGCCTTCACGGACTCCATCGCCGGGGACTGGGGCGGCAAGCCGCTGGAGGACCTGAAGAAGGGCGTCGACGCCGCGCTCCAGAAGTACCCCTTCATCCACAAGACGAAGCGGTGCGCGCTGGGCGGCAGCTACGGCGGCTACATGATCAACTGGATCGCCGGCAACTGGGCGGACGGCTTCCAGTGCCTCGTGAACCACGACGGCATCTTCGACGAGCGCGCGGCCTACTACGACACGGAGGAACTCTGGTTCCCCGAGTGGGAGCACAAGGCGCTGCCGTGGGAGAAGCCGGAGACGTACGAGAAGTTCAACCCGGTGAACCAGGTGGCGAAGTGGAAGACGCCCATGCTCGTCATCCACGGCGGCAAGGACTACCGCGTGGTGGACACGCAGGGCATCGCCACCTTCACCGCGCTCCAGCGCCGGGGCATCCCGTCCCGCTTCCTCTACTTCCCGGATGAGAACCACTGGGTGCTCAAGCCCCAGAACAGCATCCAGTGGCACGACGAGGTGCTGGGCTGGCTGGACCGCTGGACGCGCAAGTAGCGCATTCGGCGGAGTGTCCCCCGGGGCTTCTGGCCCCGGGGCTTCACCGGCGCCTCAGGGGATGCCGAAGCAGTCGTCGATGCAGCTGGCGAGGACCTCCGAGCAGGTGCGGTCGGAGATGCACTCCGCGCACTCCGCGGTGCGCGCGCGGCGGTCGTCCTGCTCGCTCTCCTTCTCGTCCTCCCAGGCGCCAATCTTGTCGGCGCACTTGCCGGTATCCAGGTCGGCTTCGAAGCACTCCTTGCGTTTGTCGCAGATGGCGTCCGCGTTGTTGGAACAGCCGGTGAGCAGCAGCACGGAGACACAGGAGGCCAGGGCAATCAGTCGTGACATGGCGCGGCAGTATGCAGACGAAGACGCCTCCCGGGAATGCACTTCCCAGGAGGCGTCCCGGTCTTCAGCGAAACTGGATTACTTCGTCTTCGTCGTATCGCCCGTGGTGCCACCCGTGGAGCCGCCCATGGTGCCCGTGGAGCCGCCCATGGAGCCGTGGTTCATGGAGCCGTGGTCCATGGAGCCGCCCTGCATGCCGGCGCCGCCCACGCCCATGGCGTCGTCCAGCTTGCCCAGCGCCTGGTAGGCCATGTCGCGGTGCTTGGGCAGCTCCTGGCTGAGCTGGGTCAGCATGGTGGTCATCTCGGCGGGGGCGGAGGTCATGCCCTGCTTCGCCGCCATCACCATGCCGATGGCCGCGTCATGGGCGCCCACCTGGTTGGACATGTAACACGAGTCGAACGGCATGCCCTTGAGGGTCTGGAGCTTGTCCATGAGCGCCTTGTCGGCGGCCATGGCTTTCTTCTCCATGTCGTTGGTGGCCTTGGGCATCTCCGCCAGCTTCAGGTTCTGCGTCTTCGCAAAGTCCATGACCTGCTTGTCCGCGGCCGTGTGCGAATCAATCATCATCTTCGCGTAGCTCTTCACGTCCGGGTTCTCCGAGCTCTTCTGCGCGAGCTCGGCCTGCTTGATCTCCGACTGGTTGACGTAGTGCAGGCGCTCCAGGAAGGCCTTCGGGTCCGTGGGGGCCATGAAGCCCTTGAACTCGGCCATGCCCTTGGCGGCGGGGGCGGGCTTCGTGGCGGGCGTGGTGGGCGCGGCGCTCTGGGCCAGCGAGACACCGCCGGTGAAGAGGACCGCGGCGAGGGTGACTCCGTGCAGGGTGCGCTTCATTGGGTGCTGCTCCTTTTCAGGGCCTCGGAAGTGAGGCGGGACAAAGTCGGTGGACCGGGGGCTCCCGGGTCCGCGCGGCGCACCTTGGAGCAGGGCGCCACGGCGAACCCAGCGGGTGGGGAGGCGGACGTGTGCCAATTCACGTTGCGTTCGCGGTCGGGTGCGCCAGTGGACAGCGCCACTGCCCCCGGGACCGGGCGCGCACGTTCAGCACCACACGACTGTCTGGGAACGCCATCCCGTCGTCCTCCTCGTGCCCGAAAAGCTAGGCATCCCGGGAGGGCGGGGAGGAAACGGAGGCATGGCCCCGGCTGGCTGGCAGCCGGGGAGGGGGGCTACTTCGCGGGGAGCGGCGCCGGGGAAGGTTTCGGCGCGTCCTTCCGCGGCGGAGCGGACTTCGGCGCGTCGGGCGTGCCGGCGGGGACGTTCTTCGTCTCCGACAGCTCGTCCTCCGCGCGCAGGAAGGCCTGGGCGGCGCGGTCCACGTCGTCGGGCTTGAGGCCCGTGAGGTTGGCGGCGGCCACGCGCGTGCGCGACGCGAGCGCCGTCTCCCCCAGCGCGCCGTGGATGCGCGTGAGGGCCACGTGGATTTCCGGGTCGAACGGGTCGGAGGCCAGCGCCTCCAGGTACGCCGTCTTCGCCTTCGGGTAGTCCTTGCGGAACAGCAGGATGCGGCCCAGGTGCACGTTGGTGGAGGGCGAACCCGGGTGCATGCGCAAGGAGCCGCGCAGCACGGACTCCGCCTCATCCAGCCGGCGCAGCTCCAGGAGCGCGAGCGCGAACTTGTTGGAGACGGACTCGTACTTGTCGCCCACCAGCTTGTGCGCCCGCGCGTACTCCTCCGCGGCGGCCTTCACGCGGTTGCGCTCGCGCAGCACCTCGCCCAGGTGCGCGAACTTGCGCGCGGGGACCTCCGTCACCTCGGCGAAGCCGCCGAAGGAGATCTCCCGCCCCTTCTTCTCGCTGTCCTTCTTCTCTCCTTTGGCGTCCTCCTTGAGCACCACGCGGTCGTCGCGCGGCACCAGCTCCTGGGGGAAGGGCTGCTTCTTCACGTAGGACAGCCACGTCTTCTCGAAGAGGGGGAAGGGCATGCCCGTGGCCGCCTCCACCGCCTTCTTGTCCGGCTGGCCCGCCTTCAATTCCTGCAAGAGGGTGCGCAGGCCCGCGGTGCCCTTGGTGCCGTGGATGTAGTCGATGGCGTAGAACACCTCCGCGAACGCGGTGGCCGCGTCCTCCGCCGTGGGCAGCATGGCGATGGAGGGGTGCATCTTCTCGAAGGGGATGAGCTTGTCCTCCTTCACGCGCTTGCCCAAGAGGGCCTGCGTGGAGGGCGTCATGGCCAGGCCGCCCTTGCCGCGCCAGCGCGACTCCAGGAACTTGGCCAGGCCCTCGTGCAGCCAGATGGGCACGGTGTTGTGGGACAGCTGGCTGACCACCAGGTGCACGTACTCGTGCGCCAGCGTGTCCTGCCAGTCGTAGCCCTGCGCCACGGCCTTGGGGCTCGTGACCATCAGCTTGTTGAACTTGCAGATGGCGATGGTGCCGGTGGTGCGGATCTGCTTCTCCGTCAGGGTGCTGACGCGGGACAGCTCGCGCGCGTTGTTCACCACCTCCACGCGCACCTTGCCCGGCGGCGTCCAGCCCAGGTCCTCCGACAGCGCGCGGTGGATGGACTCCAGCGTCTCCAGCGCGTAGGGC
Source organism: Corallococcus caeni (assembly GCF_036245865.1). Taxonomy (NCBI): domain Bacteria; kingdom Pseudomonadati; phylum Myxococcota; class Myxococcia; order Myxococcales; family Myxococcaceae; genus Corallococcus; species Corallococcus caeni. Next base: position 847,653 of record NZ_BTTW01000002.1, read on the forward strand.
ACCAGCACCTCTTCCTTGCCCTTCGGGTAGAAGAAGATGAAGTGCTCGCTCTCCGCGCGCTGGTGTCCCTTGACGATGGCGCGCGTGTCCTTCGCGAGCCGCAGGTAGCTGCCCGGCTTGTCCTCGATGTTGGCCGCCTCCAGCAGCGTCACCGCGTCCTCGTACTGGCCCTCCTCGAAGGCCACGCGCCCCTGGAAGTACTTCAGGGGCTCCAGTTCGGACGGCACGCGCTTCTCGACCTCGGCCAGCTCGCGCCGGGCGGTGCCCACGTCCCAGTCGTCCAGGGACTGCTCCACCTTGCCCAGCCGCTGCTTCACCTCTTCCTTGAGGGCGGCGTCGGGCGGCTGCGCGAAGGCCGTGGGGACGGCGAGGAGGAGGGCGCACAGGACGCCCAGGCAGGGGATGGACGCGTGCGTGCGGCGGCTCACTTCACCAGCTCCTCGTAGTAGCGCTTCACCTGCTCGCGGTACTTCTCCGGCGCGCCCTGCTTCATCGCGTCCAGCAGGTCCTTGCGGAACTCGCGAGGCGCCTGGAAGGCGTCTTCATCCGGCAGCTCCACCTTGTCCTGCGGGTTGCGGCCGTTGCCCTCCTGCTGGCGGCCGGAGCCCATGGGCATGGGCAGCCCGCGGCCGCCCTTGCGGCCCTGCTGGCTCTGCTTCATCTGCTGCTGGAAGCGCTTGAGGCCCTCCATGGCGGCCTGCTGTTCGCCGTAGCCGCGGCCGGGGTCCTTGCCCTGCATGCGCTGGGACGCCTCGCCCATGCGCTGGCCAATCTCATCCATCTGCTGGCCGGCCTCCTCCCCGAACAGCGGCGCCGTCTGCTCCATGTCCTCCATCTGCTGGCGCAGGCCCTGCGCGCGCTGCTCCAGCTGCTGCTGGCGCTGGCCCAGCTGCTGGAGCTGCTGCTTCTCCTGCTGCGACAGCTGCGAGCCCGGCGGCGGGAAGAGGCTCTGGAGTTGCTGGCTCACGTCCGACACGTCGCGCGCGTCCTTCTTGAGCTGCTCCGCGAGCTTCGCGGACTGCTGACGCACCTCCGGCGGGTTGCCGAACATCTCGTCCAGCTGGCGCTGCTGCTCGCCCATGCTGGACAGCTGGCGCGCGGCGTCCTCCGCGCGGGCGGCGGACTCGGCGGCCAGGTCGAAGTCGTCCACCTTGAGCGCGTTCTCCACGTTGCGCAGCTCGGACTGGGCCTCCTCCAGCGGGCGGGCCGCGCGGCTGTTGAGACGACCCGGGTCGAGCTTCTGGTAGTGCTCCTGCACCTGCTGCACCTTGCGCGCGAGCTCGTCCTTGAGGGCCTGGCCCTTCTCCTTGAGCCGGTCGCGGTTCTGGCCGCGGGCCTGGTCGCGCAGGGCGCGCGTCTGCTCGGCGACCTTCTGCTGCTCGTCCATGGTGCCCTGCAGGTCGTCCATGAACTTGCCGAACTTCTCCGCCAGCTCCGGGTACTGCTCCGCGCCGAAGTCCTCCTGGGACTTGTCCATGGAGTCGAGCATCTCGTCCATCTGCATGCCCAGCTCCTGGAGCTTCGCCAGGGCCTCGTCCGCCTTGCCCTCCTGCATCAGGCGCTCCACTTCATCCATGGCGCCCTGCATGTCCTCCTGCTCCATCATCTCCGACAGCGCCTCGGCGTTGAGGTGCTCGTCGCGGATGCCCTTGCGCAGCTCCGCCATGCGCTGCATCAACTCCTGGATGCGCGACTTGAGCTGCTGGATCTGCTGCATCACCTGCTCGCGCGCGGCCTCGTCCGGGTTGGCCTTGAACTGTTCGATGAGGCGCGACAGGTCGCGGCGCTCGTTGGCCAGTTGCTTCGTCAGCTCCTGGAGCGCCTCCAGCTTCTGCCGGTCCAGCAGCGACTCCAGGTAGAGGATGTCGCGCTCCAGGCCCTCGATTTCGTCCTCCACCACGGCGGTGAGCCGGGTGCCGGTGCCCCAGTCCTCGCCGCGCGCGCGCTGGGTGCGCAGGTACAGGCGGCGGAAGTCGGAGGTGGTGCCCACGCTGCGCTTGAGCTCCCCGCCGATGTTCAAGAGCGCGGAGATGATCTCCTTGGGCACGTCCTTCTCGCGCGACAGCTCGGAGCCCTGGGCGCGGAAGTCGTCCGCGAGCTGCTGGCCGCCCGTGTCCACGGACTTCGCGGCCTCCACCGCCTGCGCGTCCTTCTGCTTCGCGCGGTCGGGCCCCTCCAGGCGGTCCGCCAGGTGGTCCACGAGCCGGCCCCACAGCGCTTCGGCCTTCTCCAGAGCGGCGCGGCGGTGCTCGGCGGCGCTGTAGACGCGCAGGGTCTGGGTGCGGCTGACGCCCTTCTTGGGGCCCTCCACCGCGTCGTTGTCCTTCGCCTCCACGTAGTAGGTGATGCGGTCGCCGGGGGCGGGCTTGAGCGGGCCCAGGTTCCAGTTGAAGGTGCCCCGGCTGCGGCGGCTGTCCTCGCGCGGCAGGTTCACGCGCGTCTCCTGCTTGGCGCCGGGCATGCGGAACACCAGCGCGAGGCCGGACAGGCCGTAGTCGTCGGTGGCCTCGTACTTGAGCGTCACCGTCTGGCCGGGGTCGACCTCGATCTCCGTGGACGGCGTGAGCAGCGTCACCTGGGGGGACTTGTCCGCCTCCACGGTGAGGGGGATGTCCGGGCCCACCGCGAGCGGCTTCGCGCGCGCGCCGTAGAAGACGAAGTGGTAGTGGCCGCCCTGCTTCGCGACGAAGCTGCCGGTGAGCTCCCGGCCGCCGGTGACGGTGAGGGGCAGCGTCTGGTCGTTGACGACGACCTCCGCGCGCTCGATGGGGCGGTCCGAGCGCGTCTTCAGCGCGACCTCGGTGCCGGCGGGGGCGCTGACCTCGCCGTTGGTGCCCGGCACGGTGCGCGGCGCGAGGCCGGTGTACGCGGGGTAGCGGTACGTCAGCTCGATGTCGCCGGTGATGGGCTCCACCTGCGCGGCGGTCTCCGGCCGCGCGGCCTGCTCCCGCAGGTGCTTCCAGCCCGCGGCCCACCGGCCGCCCACGAAGAACAGCAGCACCGCGAGCAGCAGCACCGCGCCGCCGCACGCCATGGCCACGCGGCGCAGCGGCTGGCGGTCCACCACGAGCCCGGGGTCCACCGTGCGGGCCCGCTCGTCCATCTGCCGCAGGAACGCGTCCGCGAGCTGGGGGGACCAGCCGGCCTCCTCCCGGCGCTCGCGCGACAGCTCCACCGCGGCGAGCACGTCCAGCGACAGCTCCGGGCGGCGCTGGCCCACGAGCCGGGCGGTGAGCAGGTCGTCGCCCACCTGCCGGCGCGCGAGCACGACGCCGAACAAGCCCGCCACCGCCGCGCCCACCGGCACCGCGAGCCACAGGAGCCCCTGGGCGAACCCCGGCGCCACCCGTCCCAGCAGGCCCGTGGCGAACAGCAGCACGAGGGCCGCGACGGCGCCCAGCAGGACGCCCTGGGCCCAGAGCTGGCGGCGCTGACGGGCGCGCACCTGGGCGAGCAGCTCCGCCACGCCCCCGGAGCGCGCTTCGCGCCGGGCCTGGGGAGGCGGGGCCGGGGGAGGAGGCGGGGGCGGCAGCTCGGGGCCTGGGCTCTGCGGTGTCTCGAGGTTCACGCTGGCTTGTCCGCTCGTCGGTCGCGAGCCAACCCCGGGCGGGGCGGGCTATTTCCCAATTGTGACGCACTCCCGCCGTCTTCGCGCGTGCATCGCCGGGGCGGAAGGCGGAAGGGGACGGCCTGTGTCCGCCGCAGGAAGGAGGGGCGGACGGCAGGGTTCTGGGGACAACGCGGAAGGGGGACCCGCGCCCTCCCCGCCCGCTGGGGACGGTGGGAGGGCAGGGCGGCGCGCTCAGCCCTCGGCGGAAGGAGGGGAGCGGGGGGCGGCCGCGGCGTCCTCCATGGGGGCGGAGAGGCCGCCCAGCTCCTCGGCGAGCGCGGTGAGCACTTCCTGGGTGAAGACGATGCGGTCGCGGGGCATGCGGGCGAGCACGCGCTGCACGGCGGACTCGACGGTGCCCTCGGACGGGATGTCCAGCGCGCGGCCGGTGTCGGTGAGCGCGAAGAGGGCCTTGCGGCCGTCGAGCGGATCCGACTTGCGCTCCAGCAGGCCTCGCTTCTCCAGGCGCTTGAGCACCCCCGTGAGGGTGCTGGGGTGCACGTGGAGGATGTTGGCGAGCGTGCCGGCGGTGATGCCCGGGAAGCGCCCGACCAGCCGGATGACCAGCCGCTGCGGGCCGGTGAGCCCCAGCGTGGACTCCATCCGCTTGGACGTGGACTGCAGGCCATGGTCCACGGCCCACAGGAGGCGCATGAACTCCAGCACCTCGCCCAGCTGCTGGTGCGATCCCCGGGACTTGCTGCCCTCCGGGCCTGCCATCGACTCCGGGGCGTGTGTGTCCTTCATGGGCGCATCCTCCTTCAACTCCGGCCTCCCTGTCTTTCCGATGTGTTCCAAAGGTTGGGCGTGTCCTACCGCGTCGGCCTGTGGGTTCCAGCAAAATCCGGAAGGGGTGCTCGCGGCTGGACGGGGACGCCCGCCCGGAGGCCTTGGAAGGCGGCGACAAGGGCCGCCCCCCGGGCATGCCGGAGCCCGGGGGGGACCCTCATGAGCCTGACTCAAACCGTGGATTTCATGGGTTCGTGACGCTTCCCTCCCTTCCCGGCGGCGACCCGGCGGGGACCTGCTCCACCTTGAGCGTCGTGGGGCCGCTGAGGGCCAGGTGGGCCCTCAGCTTGAGGAACTTCTTCTTGCCGAAGCCCTTGACCCGGACCAGCTCCTCGACGCGACCGAAGGGCCGCTTCTTGCGGTGCTCGAGGATGCGCTGCGCCGCCTTCTCACCCACGCCCGGCAGCAGGTCCAGCTCCGCCGCCGTGGCTTCGTTCAAGTTGACCACCCCCACGTATTGCGTGCGCGAGCTGGCGGCCTCCGCACGCCCCGCTCCCATCAGCACGCAGCCCAACACCCACGCCCAGGCCCACTTCACGAGTGGCCCCCCACGCCCGTCTCCGTCCCCGCGTCGCCCGCGAAGCGTCCGCCCGCCGCCGTGTCGCGCTTCTCCGCCGCCTCGCGCACGTGCAGCTTCCCGTCGAGGGGCAGCACGTCCAGCAGCACGTTGAGCGAACCGTCCTTGTTCACGAACGCGCTGCCGGCGCGCACCCAGATGCTTCCGCCCTTGCCCTCGCGGATGGAGAACACCGCCAACCGCTTCCCCGCCATCAGCATCGACACGCTTCCCCCTTCAGAATCCCGCGCCACCACGGCCGGGGCACCTCGCTGGCTCGACCGCCTGAGGTCGCGTCGGGGCATGAGCAGTCCGCGTGCCAGCGGCGTGCTCCTCTGAGGTCGCGTCAGTGCACCGTGCGGCGGTGCGCGCGGCGTCCACGCACGGGGATGGGCGTGGATGCTCCAGCGCGTGTCTTGCGCGGTGAGAGACGTGGCCTGCCGAGAACGCACCGAGCTTCTGGGCTCGCATCAGGCAGTGGGGCCGGTCGAGTCGGGCGCGGCGGCACCGGTGCTGCATGGCGTTGGAGCAGTGGGGCTTTGACCTCTGACCGCGACACCTTTCCAGGAACCGCCATGAAGATGTCGCGCAAGAGGGGAGGCAGTACCGTAGGGACGCCTGAACGCTCGCGCGAACTGCTTGTTGTCGCGCCCGGCGACCAAGAGGTTTCAATGCTCGTCCACGACCTCAGTTCAATGATCGAGGCGGCTCGCCAGCAGGTCGCGGTCACCGCGAACGCCACGCTCACGACGCTGTACTGGCAAATAGGACATCGCGTCCTCACCGAGGTGACGGGTGGGCAGCGCGCGGAATACGGTGGCCAGATTGTCTCCGCAGTGGGGAGACAATTGGAGGCCCGCTACGGACGTGGCTTCGGCGAGAAGAACCTGCGCCGGATGGTGCAGTTCGCCACCGTGTTTCCCGACGCGGAGATTGTCGCAGCACTGCTGCGACAATTGGGGTGGACCCACTTCACCCTGCTGATTCCGCTCAGCGACCCGCTAAAGCGCGAGTTCTACGCCGAGATGTGCCGCGTCGAGCGATGGAGCACGCGCGAGCTGCGCCAGAAGATCGACAGCATGCTCTTCGAGCGCACGGCACTCTCCAAGAAGCCGGAGGAGTTCATTCGCGGGGAGCTCGCGGCGCTCCGCGAGAAGGGCGAACTCACGCCGACGCTCGTGTTCCAAGACCCATACATGCTCGATTTCCTCGAGCTCTCCGACACCTACAGTGAGAAGGATCTCGAGTCAGCCATCCTCCGCGAGATCGAGCGCTTCCTCCTCGAACTCGGAGTGGGCTTCGCCTTTGTCGAACGTCAGAAGCGCATCACTCTCGACGGCGACGACTACTACCTCGACCTGCTCTTCTTCCATCGGCGCATGCGAAGGCTCGTCGCCATCGAACTGAAGATCGGCGACTTCAAGCCCGCGGACTCCGGCCAGATGGAGCTCTACCTGCGGTGGCTCGATCGACACGAACGCCAGCCTGCCAAGCAGGCTCCGCTCGGAATCATCCTATGCGCGGGCAAGAAGCGCGAGACGGTCGAATACCTCGACCTCGACGCGCGTGGAATCCATGTCGCCGAGTACCTGACTGAATTGCCTCCGCGTGAGGTCCTCCAGGAACGCCTCCACCGTGCCATCGAGTCCGCGCGTGCAAGGCTCGAAATCAGGACAGGGGTCGATGTGGACGCAGCTTCGAGCACGCCGGCCGCGGCGACTCGAGGCCCGAAGCGGAAGCCCAAGGGGAGGAAGTGAAGGGCTCCAAGGTCACACGGCCCGCGCCTTGACGGGCCTGGGGTGACCTCCTGGAAGGACCGTGCCCTTGGGTGCCCAGGCCGGGCCTTCAAGAGGGAAGCCGGTGCGAGTCCTGGGCGGTCTGGCCGTCATCCGGAAAGAGTCTCAGCGCTCGCTGTCGAGCAGCTTCATCTGCTGCTCGGGGTAGCGGGTGCCGGCGATCGCCTCCTTGGGGAGGATGGCCTCGACGGCGGCCACGTCGTCGGACGACAGGGGCTTGTCGAGCGCGCCGAGCACGTCGAGCAGCTGTTTGCGCGTGCGTGCGCCGACCACGGGCACGAGCGCCGGTTGCTTCGCCAGCACCCACGCCACGGAGAGCTGCGCGGGCGTCATCCCGCGCTCCGCGGCGTATGCGTGGAAACGCGCGACGGCCGCTGCGTTGCGTTGGCCCGCCTCGCCACCAAAGCGGGGGTAGTGCAGGCGGACACCTTCCGCCTTCGCTCCCGTCAGCAGGCCGCGGGAGAGCACGCCGTACAGGGTCGCGCTCATGCCAAGCTCGGCGAGCGTGGGGAAGAGGGTCTTCTCCGGCTCGCGCGTGATGAGCGCGTACTCGATTTGAAGGTCGCTCAAGGGGTGCACCTTCGCCGCGCGGCGGATCGTCTCGGCACCCACCTCGGAGAGCCCGATGTTCCGCACGTAGCCGCCCTTCACCAACTCGGCGATCGCGCCCACTGTGTCTTCGATCGGCACGTTCGGGTCCAGCCGGGCGGGGCGATAGACGTCGAGGTAGTCGACGCCGAGCCGCCGCAAGCTGTACGTGACGAAGTTCTTCACCGCCGAGGGGCGCCCGTCGAAGCCCACGAAGGCGCCGTCCGGCCCCCGCATGGCTCCGAACTTCACCGAGAGCTGCACCTTGTCGCGCTGGCCCTCGATGGCGCGGCGAATGAGCAGTTCGTTGTGCCCGCTGGCGTAGAAGTCGGCGGTATCGAGCAGCGTCACGCCGCGCTCGATGGCCTCGCGGAGGGTGGCGACACTCTCGTTCTCATCGGACGGTCCGTACGCTCCGGACATGCCCATGCAGCCGAGGGCAATGGGAAACACCTGCGGGCCTGTCCTACCGAGTTGCGTCGTGCGGTGGGTGGGAGTCATGGCTTCCTCTCGTCCAACGGCTGGGCTATACGGAACATTGTTCCGGTCTGAATGGAGATATGCGGAACGTTGTTCCGTTTGTCAAGGCGATGAAGAAAACCAACAGAGCGGATGCCCAGCGCAACCTCGACGCGCTGCTCGAGGCGGCGAAGGCCGTGTTCGCCGAATCCGGAGTCGACGCGCCGGTACGCGAGATCGCGAGTCGCGCGGGCGTCGGCATCGCGACGGTGTATCGGCACTTTCCCCAGCGGGCTGATCTGATCGCCGCCGTGTACCGGCGCGAAATCGACGCATGCGCGGCCGAGGCCCAGGTGCTGGCACGCGAGCATGAGCCGTTCGAAGCGCTGACGCGGTGGCTTCATCGATTCACGAGCCTGATCGCCACCAAGCGAGGGCTTGCCGCGTCGCTCAATGCCCAGGATCCGGCGTATCAGGCGGTGCCGGCGTATTTCCGGGAGCACCTGGAGCCTGCGCTCCAGTCGCTGCTCGGCGCGGCGGCCGCGGCGGGTCAGGTGCGCAAGGACGTCGACGCGTACGAACTCCTGCGGGGCATAGGGAGTCTCTGCATTCCTGTCTCGGAGGTCGGCCCGGGCTACACCCGGAGAATGGTCGACCTGCTCATCGACGGACTGCGCTACGGCGCACGGCCCGCGCCTTGACGGGCCTGGGGTGACCTCCTAGAAGGGCCGGGCCCTTGGGTGCCCATGCCGGGCCTTCAAGAGGGAAGCCGGTGCGAGTCCGGCGCGGTCCCGCCACTGTGAACGGGTTGCCCTGAGGTCCAGGGCCGGAAGCCTCGGCTGTCACCACTTTCGCGTCAGCGGATGCGAAGGGAAGGTGGAGGGTTCCTTCCAGAAGGGCGCAGCGTGCGCCCACGTCTGGAGCCTGTCAGCCAGGAGACCTGCCCAGGGGTGCGGCAGCGGTGCTGCCGTCAAGCCTTCTCTCTTCGACGGAGGGAGCGGAAGGCGGAGCATGTGGCGCTCGCTTCTCGCCCGGACCGTCGTCGGTCTGGTGCTCAGCTTCCAGGGACGGGCCCAGGCCGGGCACGAGCCTCCTGCGCCCGACGAGCCGCCCCTCCCTGAGTTCGTCCTCCCCACCGTGGAGGTCATCGGCAAGGACGTCCCCGGGACTCCCGTCGACTCCGCCCAACGCCGTGACCCCACCGGCGCCATCACCGTCATCGACGCCCGTGAGCGCGCGGGGGAAGCACGCGACACGGCGGAGCTGCTCGGCGGATCCGCGAGCCTCGTGGTGCAGGACTCCGGCGGCTACGGCCAGAGCAAGAGCCTCGTGGTGCGCGGCGCGTCGTCCAATGGCGTGCTCGTGTTCCTGGATGGCATTCCGCTCAACGGCGCGGGCGGCGTCGCGGACCTGTCGCTCATCCCCGTCGCGCTGCTGGAGCGCATGGAGATCCTCCGCGGCGCGGCCGGAGCCCGCTACGGCGCGGGCGGGCTGGGCGGCGCGGTCAACCTCGTCACCCGCGCGCCTTCGTCGCGGCTGCTCTCCAGCGGCGAGGTCACCTACGGCAGCTTCGAGACCGTGATGGCCCACGTCGCCGCGTCGGGCGCGCTGCTCGACGGCCAGGCGCTGGTGCTGCTGCACGGTGGCCGCTCGCAGGGGGACTACAGCTACCGCGTCGACGAGCTGCCCGCGTTGGACGACAACCCGCTCACGCAGGAGGTGCGCACCCGCAATGACGCTCGTGGTGGCGGCGCGCTCCTGAAGTACCGGCACGGCCTGGACGGTGGCGGACGCGTGGACGTGCTGGCGGAGCTGTCCCTGGAGGACCGCGCGCTCGCGGGCACCGTGCAGAACCCCACCGTGTCCCGCCGCCAGGACCAGACGCGCCTGTCATTGGGCGCTCGCTGGGGACGGCCCTTCGGCGACACGGGCGAGGGCAGTGCTCGAGGCTTCTTCCGCCGCGACTGGCTGGACGTCACCGGCGGCACCACCGGCGTGGACTCCGGCGCGCAGCACTACACCGTGGGCGGCGTGGAGGTGGAGGGCCGCGCGGTGCTGGGACGCAACGCGCTCGCGGTCACGCTGGCTGGGTCTTCGGAGTCGGTCACGCAGGCGGTGGGTGGCCAGGCCGCGTCGTGGTGGCGCGCGAGCGTCATGGCCATGGACGAGCTGTCCCTGTTCTCCGAGCACCTGAAGCTGGTGCCTTCGCTGCGCGTGGAGCGCGTGGGGCACTACTCGCTCCTGTCGCCCAAGCTGGGCGCGAGCGTGGACCTGGGCCACGGCTTCGGCGTGCGCGCGAACGCGGGCCAGTCCCACCGCGCACCGTCGTTCCTGGAGCTCTACATCCGTCAGGGCCTGCTGCTCCCCAACCCGGAGCTCAAGCCCGAGCGCGCCCTGTCCGTGGACGCCGCGGCCCTGTGGCGCAACGACGTGTGGAGCGTCACCGCGGGCGGCTTCGCGGCGGTGTACGAGAACCTCATCGCCTACGAGCTTTACCCGCCCAACCTGGCCAGGCCCTACAACTTCGCCGCCGCTCGCGTGTGGGGCGCGGAGATGGAGGTGGAGGTCCGTCCTCGCGCGTGGCTCACCGCCACCAGCAGCCATGCGTGGACCCGCACGCAGAACCGCTACGGCGACCCTCGCTACTTCGGGAAGGAGCTGCCGTACCGGCCGCGTCACAAGTGGGTGGGGCGGCTGCGCGTGGGACCGGACTGGCTCAACGGTCGCACGGAGGTGCTCGTCCAGTCCGCGCAGTTGATCAACCGCGTCGGTGAGGCGCGCCTGTCCCTGCCTTCGCGCACCTGGGTGAGCGTGGGGGCCTCCAGCACCTTCCTGCACAAGCCCGACCTCACCGTGTCGTTCGACGTGAAGAACCTGCTCGATGCGCGGACCGCCGACTACACCGGCATGCCGCTGCCCGGCCGCGCCGCCTACGTCACGCTCTCCGTGGCGCTCGACCCTTCTCCCCCCGAGGCCTCCCATGTCGCGTCCCCTCCTTGATGCGCGGCTCGCGCTGCTGCTGTCGGTCCTGGCGGCGGTGGTCCTCACCGGCTGTCCGGAGGAGAAGGTCCTGTGCACGTCCGGCCTGAATGTCTGCGGCGCGGAATGCGTGGACCTCCAGGGCGACCCTTCGAACTGCGGCGCGTGTGGCGCGGCCTGCGGGGCAGGGGAGACGTGTCAGGCGGGCGTGTGTGGCTGCCAGCCGGGCACGGACGTCTGTGGTGATGCGTGCGTCGCGCTCGCGAGTGATGCGCTGAATTGTGGCGCTTGCGGCGCCGCGTGTCCTTCCGGCCAGGTGTGTGAGTCCGGCACCTGCCGCGAGGGCTGCTCCGCCGGTGCCGAGCGGTGCGGGGACAGCTGCGTCGTCCTCACGAATGATCCGCTCAACTGCGGCGCTTGCGGCGCGGTGTGCCCGGACGTGCAGTCCTGCCACGCGGGCCGGTGCATGTATGACGTGGTGACGGCCTGCTTCACCAACGGGCAGCTCGTCGGCATCCAGGCGGGGACGGACCGGATGGGGCCCCGGCGGCAGTTCGGCTCGGGCGTGCAGGCGCTGGCGGCGTGGGATGGCGTAGTGCTGGCGGCGGACGCGGCGCGCTCCGTGTTGTCGCAGGCTCCGGCGGGTGCGCTGGGGACGATGGTGGAAGAGGACTCGCTGGGCGCGGTGGCCGCTTCGCCCAATGACATCCTCGTGGCCCCTCCGTATGTGTATGTCCTCGACTCGGTGAACAACACGCTCCAGGTGCTCAAGCGGGAAGGGGCCGCGCAGGGCGGTGGGCTGGGATTGCGCACGGTGGGGCAGGTGAACCTGGGCGCGAACACCAGCCCGCAGGTCCTCACGAAGCGCGGCGACACGCTCTACATCCCGCTGTTCGGCACGGCCGGCTCCGACTTCCGGCAGGGCAATGCCGTGGCTCGCGTCAACGTGAGCGACCCGGAGCACCCCCGGCTCGTGGACACCGTCGCGCTCACCGGCCTGGACCTGAAGTCCTTCGACGGCGGGACGACGATGGCGCTGCCGTACGCGGCGGTGTCGGTGGACGCGGGAGTGTACGTGGCGCTCACCAACCTGAACCCCGCGAATGACTACCTGCCCAATGGCCCCGGGATGCTCGCGCGCATCGACCCGGCGGATGGCGGGGTGAAGGCCATCGACCTGGGCGCGAAGGACTGCCTCAACGCGGGCGACGTGCAGGCCGTGGGCGACCAGCTGGTGGTGAGCTGCCTGGGCGAGGCGGTGTTCGACACCGCGGGCGGCTACCGCGCGAAGGCCGTGCGCGCCACGGGGCTGGTGCTGGTGAAGGATGACAAGCCCGTGTCGTCGTATGCGCTGTCGCCGGGCTGCACCGGGGGGCCGGAGAACGGCTGTGACCTCGCGGTGGGCGGGCGGCTCGCGGTGGTGGGCAATGCCGTGTACGTCACGGACGTGAACGCGGGCCGCGTGTTCGTGGTGGAGGTGCGCGACGGCCGGCTCGTCGAGCGGCGCGGCAACTCCACGCCGGAGGCGAAGGGCCCCGCGCTGGATGCATGTCCGGTGGATGCTCGGCGCGGGGTGTCCAACGCCATCGACATCACCGCAGTGCCTTGAAGCGTTGCATTGACAAGCCTTGCCGTCCGCCATACTCCAGCGCGCGTCGTTGGTACGCCGCATCCGCACGATGTGGCGTTTAAAGGGAACCCGGTGTGAATCCGGGACTGCCCCGCAGCGGTGAGCAGGAACGAACGCCGTCCTCGCAAGCACTGGCCCTTCATTGGGCTGGGAAGCGACGGCCAGTAGGTGGGTGACCCGATGAGGGCTTCCCGCGCCTGTGAGTCCGAAGACCTGCCACGACCCATGCCCCCGGGCATGGCCAGACCGGAGCCTCCGAGGGGAGGTGACGGAGGTCTTCCGCTCGCGCGGCGTGTCGTGTCCTGACGTGTCCCTCGTTCGCGGTCCGCTCTCCGTCCATGCCCCTTGGATTCACCTCGCCCGTGGGGGCGATGCAAGGGAGCAGTCGCGGATGAAGACAGAGCGGATGATGACGGGGCGGGGACTCCAGGGCTTCGCGTGGGTGCTGACGACCCTCGCGATGGCGCTGGGCAGCACCGGTTGCGGCGATGCGTGCGTCGATGATTTCGACTGCCGCGACCAGGGCACCCCCGCCGAGGGACAGCGCTACGCCTGCGTCGAGAACCGTTGCGAGCTGACGTCCAACCCCGTGCCTGATGCGGGCACCGGGAGCGATGCCGGCACGAGCACGGACGCGGGGACGACGACCGACGCGGGCTCGACGGTGGATGCGGGAACAGACGCGGGCACGAGCACGGATGCGGGGACGACCACCGACGCAGGCACTGGCACCGACGCGGGCACGGGCGGTGATGCAGGCACGGCGGCGGACGCGGGCACTGGCACCGATGCAGGTACATCCACCGACGCCGGTTCAGACACGGATGCAGGCACGGACACGGATGCAGGCACGGACACCGACGCCGGAACGGATCCGTGCGCGAGCGCCACGTACGACCCGAAGCTGGGCACGCTCCAGCTCCAGACGGGCTTCGTGGCGGGTGAGTCCGCGCCGCTGCCCGGGGCCGCGGGTCCGGTGGGCGTGACTCCTGGCCCCACGTATTCGCTCTACACGGTGGTGTCGGAGGGCTACGTCGGCCCGCATGCGCTGTACTCACTGGGCACGTGGCCCCAGGTGTCGCTGGGCGCGACGCCGCTGTTCGACGTGGCCGCTCCCTCCGACCGGGGCCCCTCCGCCGCGCTCTTCCTCAGCCCCTTCGTGGAGACGGATGGCCAGCGCGTCCTCACCGGCTACACGAAGTCCGGCGGGGGCTTCCCCGGCTCCGTGGGCGTGTATGACAGCGCCGCGCCGTCCGCTCCCACCTACGTCTCCGCCCCGAGCAACTTCTCCGCGGGCGTCGTGCCGGGCGCGTTCCTCGTCAACGGCGGCGGGCTCGGCACGGTGTCTGCCGGCCTGGGCATCTACGCGCTGAAGACGGACACGTTTACCGCGCTGAAGGTGGGCACGCTGCCTCCGGAGACGGGCGGCAGTGGCTTCACCGCCGTGTCCACCAACGGCGTCGCGATGCTCGGCTACTTCTCCGACGAGACCTTCCTCAACGAGGGCCGCGCGGTAGGCCCCGCGACCATCGCCCAGGCGCTCACCTCCGGCACGCCGTTCGACGTGGCGGCCGCGCCCGCGCTCGACGTGGGCTCCAACTTCGTCGCCGCCTCCGGCCACGGCGAGGGCGTGTCGGTGCTTCGCGGCGACTACGTTCCTCCGAACTACAACTTCGCCGGCACGGACATCTCGCGCTTCGCCTTCACCGTGACGGATGCCGGAGCGACCGTGACCATCGGCGCCCGTCAGCCGGTCCTCGTCTACGTGGACCAGTGCACGAGCGTGACCGGGCTGACCTCCCTCGGCACGGACCTGCTCGTCGGCGTGGATGACAAGAACGGCACGCGCCTGGTGCGCATCCAGCAGGCCCCGCAGGCCCGGTGAGGACGCCCATGACGACCTTTCTTCAGAAGTCGTTCGCGCTGGGCTTCACCGCGCTGCTGGCCGTGGCGTGCGGTGGCGAGGACTGGCAGGACTCCGCCCGGGGACAGCCACTCGTAGGCGATGCGTTCGCGGACCGCATCGTGTCCTTCTCGCCGGGCACCGGCGCCGGGTTCGGCCAGGCCCAGTTGCCGGGCATCGTGCTGGGCGCTCCGCAAGGGGCCGGCGCGGGGTCTGGCTCGCTGGACGTGCTGTCGCTCGGGTTCAACGGCGTCATCGTCCTGGAGTTCACCGACATCGCGGTGACGGACGGGCCGGGCGTGGACCTGCTCGTCTTCGAGAACGCGTTCATCAAGCCCAGCGGCAATCCGTTCGCGGAGACGGGCGTGGTGGCCGTCAGCGACGACGGCGTCAGCTGGCACGAGTTCCCGTGCGCGTCCTCGGACGCGGCGAACAACTACCCGGGCTGCGCGGGCGTCACGCCCGTGTACTCGAGCTCCGCCAATGGCAGCTCGCCCACCGACCCGGCCGTGGCGGGCGGGGACGGCTTCGACCTGGCGGACGTGGGCCTCACCCGCGCCCGCTTCGTGCGCATCCGCGACTCCGGCGCCAACGGCTACGCGGGCACCAGCGGCGGCTTCGACCTGGATGCCGTCGCCGTGGTGAACGGCGTGCAGTTGCCGTAGTCGCGCCGCGAGCACCGGGGCCGTTCTCCAGCGGACGGTCCCGGCGGTCTCGCGCGCCCATACGGTGTGTCCGGGCCGCGCGAGGCTTCCGGGGTGGGGGTTGCGGCATTACATGCGCGCTGTCCCTCCCCCGGATGTGCCTCCATGAACCGTCGTCTCGCTTCCCTCCTCGTGCTGCTGGGCGTCCTGCTCGGCGCGGCCGCCACCTTCCTCGTGCCTTCGGCGGTCTGGGCCCAGACGTCGCGCACCCGGGCCGCGCCACCGAAGGAAGCGCCTCCGCCTCCGCCCGCGCCTCCGCCGGCACCCGCGTACGAGTACACCTTCCTCAAGCGCGAGGGCCCGGACGAGGACCTCGTGGAGCTCCAGCGCCTGGGCGGGGAGGGCTGGCGGGTGGTGTCCACCGTCGTCGTGGATGGCAGCACGCGGCGCTACGTGCTGATGCGTGACCGACGCGCGGAGCCCGCGCCGCATTGACTTTGCCTCGGGGCCGCCATAGTCCCGCCCCGTCATCGATGTCTTCACGCCATGGGGCGTGAGGGCTTCCAGGGAACCCGGTGTGAGTCCGGGACTGCCCCGCAGCGGTGAGCAGGAGCGGCGTTCACACGAACCCCGTTCCCGCGAGTCCGAAGACCTGGCGATGATCCGGTGTCCTCCCCACGGAGGACCTGGCGACAGACCGGAACCTCCGCGGGGAGCTGACGGCGAAGGCAGGCCTCCAGGGCGCGACATGCGCCTGGGGGTCCGGTGCCTCGCGTCCGTGCCGCCCTCCGCCAGGGGAATGCCTTCTTCCGCCAGCGTGCGGGAAGGCCAGGAGCGAGGACGCGATGCGGACCGACATGAAGCGGATGGGCACGAAGGGCCAGCGCGCGGCGCTGATGGGCGCCCTGCTGGCGGTGGTGCTGGGCGGCACGGGCTGCGGCGAGGAGTGCGTGGACGCCTTCGACTGCCGCGACAAGGGCACGCCCCCGGAGGGCCAGGTCTGGTCCTGCGTCGAGCAGAAGTGCACCCAGGTCACCATCTCCCTCGGGGAGGATGACGCGGGCACCGATGCCGGCACCGGCACGGACGCGGGCACCGGCAACGACGGTGGCACCGGGACGGATGCGGGCACGGACGGTGGCACCGGCACGGACGGTGGCACCGGCACGGACGGCGGCACGGCCTCTTGCGGCCCGCTGCCTCGCGAGTCGGTGCTGGGCACGCTCCAGCTCCAGACGGGCTTCAGCGTCGGGGAGTCCGCGCCCCTGTCCACGGAGGTGATCGCGGTGGTGTCCACGCCCGGTCCCACGTACTCGCTCTTCGGGCTGCGCCAGACGGCCACGGGCCGCGACGTCTTCTCGCTGGGCACCTGGCCGGACGTGATGCTGGGAAGCTCGGCGCTCGACACGGTGCTGGCGCCCGCGGACCGCTCCAACGCGGCCGGCACCTTCCCGTCCTACTTCCTGGCCCATGACGGCACGCGCCTGCTCGCGGGCTACACGAAGAGCGGCTTCCCCGCCCCGGGCTCCGTCGCGGTGGTGGATGCGGCCGCGCGAGCCGCGACGGACTACCTCAACGCGCCGGACAACTACACCGCCGTGGGCACCACGGACGCGTTCTTCATCAATGGCGGCGGCCTGGACACGGTGTCGGAGGGCAAGGGCATCTACGCGCTGGTGACCTCCGCCAAGCCCTACGCCGCGGTGAAGGTGGTGGACTTCCCGGCGCAGGTGGGCGCCAGCGGCTTCTCCGCCATCGCGAGCAACAACATCACGGTGTTCGGCTACGCGCTGCCGGACACGTACGTGAACGTGGCCTACGCCGTGGCCTACGCGAAGCTGGGCGAGGCGCTGGCCTCGCGCACGCCGGTGGTGCTCACGGACGAGC
Source organism: Corallococcus caeni (assembly GCF_036245865.1). Lineage (NCBI taxonomy): Bacteria > Pseudomonadati > Myxococcota > Myxococcia > Myxococcales > Myxococcaceae > Corallococcus > Corallococcus caeni. The sequence continues at coordinate 864,494 of NZ_BTTW01000002.1, forward strand.
CGAAGGTGGACGTGGGCACGGACTTCAACGCCGCCGCGGGCTTCGGCAACGGCGTGGCGATGGCGCGCGGCGCCTACGGTGCCTCCTTCAACTTCGAGGTCACCGACGTGTCGCGCTTCTCGCTCACCCCGGGCCTGGGCGGTGGCCAGCCCATCAGCGTGGGCACCCGCGAGCCGGTGCTCACCGCCACGGACGCGTGCACGAGCGTGAACCTGCTGTCGTCGCTGGGCTCGGACCTGCTCGTGGGCGTGACGGACGTCAACGGCCGCCGCCTCGTGCGCATCCGGCAGGGCCAGTGATGAAGCGCCCGCTGCTCGCGCTCGGCGCGCTGCTGGCCCTGGGCGCGTGCACGGGCGACTCCGAACCCGTCCCCATGCCTGATGGTGAAGTCCTGGACGCCGGCACCGCGGATGCCGGCGTCCCCGACGCGGGGACGGAGGCCGACGCGGGGACGGACGCCGACGCGGGCTCGCGGCCGGTGGATCCGTTCGCGGACCGGGTGACGGCGTATCACTTCGGCGACTCGGCCGGCTTCGGGCAGGACCGCTTCCCGGACGTCGTGCTAGGGCCTCCGGTGGGGGCGGGCCAGTACACGGGCTCGCTCGACGTGCTGTCGCTGGGACGCGAAGGCTCCATCACCCTGGAGTTCACCGACCTGCTCGCGGTGGACGGTCCGGGCGTGGACCTGCTCGTGTTCGAGAACGCCTTCCAGAAGGTGGGCGGCGACATCTTCGCGGAGCCGGCCCGCGTGGCCGTCAGCGACGACGGCCTCACGTGGTTCGACTTCCCCTGCGCCGCCACCGACAAGGACGGGGGCTTCCCGGGCTGTGCCGGGACGCATCCGGTGCACTCGACCCCGGACAACGGCGTGTCCCCCACCGACCCGGCCGCGGCGGGCGGGGACGGCTTCGACCTGGCGGACGTGGGCCTCGCCCGCGCCCGCTTCGTGCGCCTCACCGACACGGGGCTCAACAGCTACGGCGGCACGTCCGGCGGCTTCGACCTGGACGCGCTGGCCGTGGTGAACGGGCAGCTGGCGGACGGCGGTGTGCCGTGAGCCACACCCTGCGCGTGGGGAACGCCCGCTTCATCCACCGCCCCAGGTGAAGTCCGACCCGGGCCCGGCTCCCGTACGAGGCCGGGCCCCCCGGGTATGACGCGACGCGGGAGGGCTTCCGGGGCCTCGGCCGGACGCCCGCATTCCAGGGGAAAGCGTCTCGGACTCTCGGAAGATTGGGAGGTCGTGTAATGTCGTGCGCCCGATGTGGCAGATCATCATCAACGGGCCCGGCTACTTCGACACGTCGTACGACCTGCCCGAGGGCGTCACCAGCCTCGGCCGTGCGGACGAGAACGACATCGTGCTGGGCGGTGACCTCGTGTCGCGCCGGCACGCGCGCCTCTATGTCGAGGGCGATGCGCTGCGCATCGAGGACCTGGGCAGCCGCAACGGCAGCCGGGTGAACGGCGCGCCCTTGCAGGGCAGCAAGCACCTGAACGCGGGCGACACCGTGACGCTGGGGGAGAACACCCTCGCGGTGCGCCAGCCGCACACGGTGGAGAACGCCGCCACGGAGATGATGGACCTGGGCGCGGGCGGCGTCGTGCGCTTCGGGCACGGCACGGACGTGGGCCCAGCAGTGCTGATGGCCAAGAACGTCAAGGACGCGGACGTGCTGCGCCTGCTGGACAACGTGGGGCCGCTGCCGTTCGACGACGCGTTCTCCGGCCCCTCGCCCGTGCCCGCGGGCTCCGCCGTCGCCAGCCCGCGCGTGTCGTACGAGACGCTGGTGCTGCTGGTGCACGCCGCGGAGGCGCTGGCCACCGCGCGCACGCTGACCGCGTTCCTGGAGTCCGCGATGGACCGGCTCCTGGAGCGCACCGACGCCACGACGGCGGTGGTGCTGCTCAAGCACGCCACCGGGCCGCTGGTGCCCGCGGCGGTGCGCCACCGGGGACGGCTGGCCAAGGGTGAAGTGCCCGTGTCGGACGCCATCGTGGACGAGGCCCTGCGCCAGGGCCGCGCGCTCGCGGTGGGCGACGTGAAGGACGACCGCCGCTTCGCCGGACGCGAGAGCGTCATCATGTACGGCGTGAACCGGGTGCTGTGCATCCCCGTCGGCACCGAGCCGCCCTTCGCGGGCGTGCTCTACGTCAACGTCCCCGGCGAGGGCGACACCAGCCTGGAGCTGATGCTGGATGCGTGCACCGCGGTGGCCCACCTGGTGGCCAGCGGCGTGCAGCGCTTCGCCGTGCGCGACGGCTCCAGCACGGACCGGCTGCGGCGCAACCTGGAGCGCTTCCACTCGCCGGAGGTGGCCGAGCGCCGCTCCGCCGAGGCCCAGCGCACCGGCGGCAAGCTGCCGGGCCTGGAGGAGAAGAACCTCACCGTGCTGCACGCGGAGCTGGCGGACTTCGGCGCGGTGATTGGCCGGCTGGGCGCGGCGCGGGCCACGCAGCTGCTCAACGACTTCCACGCGCGCATGAGCGGCATCGTCTTCAGCTTCGAGGCCACCGTCGAAGGCTTCATGGGCGAGTCCATGCGCGCGCTGTTCGGCGTGCCCTACGCCAAGGGCGACGACGCGGTCCGCGCGGTGCGCGCGGCGCTGGCCCTGCGCGCGGACTGGGAGCGCGGCATGGCCCGCCGGCCCCAGGACGAGCGCTGCGACCTGCGAATCGCGCTGCACTCCACCAAGGCGCTGGTGGGGATGATCGGCACCGAGGCGCGCACGGAGTACAGCGCCGTGGGAGAGGGCATGGGGGTGGCCGGCTGGCTGGCCTCCACTGCGGCCCCCGGTCAGGTGCTGATGACGGGCAAGCTGCTGGCGGCCACCGGGGCGCGCTTCGACGTCATGCCGCTGGGGGAGCGGGTGGTGCGGCCTCCCCGCGACAAGGTGGCGGTTTTCGAGGTGATTGAAGAGGACATGGGCATGCTGACCAACCCCGGTATCCGGTGAGGCGGCCGGCGCGGCCGGTTGACGGGTTGAAGCGGGAGCCCTGCCCGGGGTTCAATGCGCTTTCCGTGGTGGACCCCCGCACCGCATGAACTCTTCGACCCAGCCCGCCCGATTGCGTCCCTTCCGGCCGCAGCCCTTCGGCCGGTACACGCTCCTGTCGCACCTGGCCACCGGCGGCATGGGGGAGATCTACCTCGCCCGCCTGGAGGGCGCGCAGGGCTTCGAGAAGCTGTGCGTCATCAAGAAGATCCTCCCGCAGTTCGCGGAGGACCAGGACTTCGTCGACCGCTTCGTCGGTGAGGCGCGCACGCTGGTGCGGCTGGGGCACGGCTCCATCGCGCAGGTGCTGGACATGGGCGTGCACGAGGGCGAGGCCTACATGGCCCTCGAGTACGTGGACGGCAAGGACCTGCGCAAGGTGGCCGCGCGCGTGAGGGACCGGCAGACGCCGCTGCCGCTCACGTTCGTGCTCTACGTGATGGGCCGGGTGCTGGACGCGCTCGCGTACGCGCACAGGAAGCGGGACGAGGACGAGAAGGAGCTGAAGCTCGTCCACCGGGACATCTCCCCGCAGAACATCCTCATCTCCTACGAAGGGGAGGTGAAGGTCATCGACTTCGGCCTGGCCAAGAGCCGGCTGTCGGCGGCGAAGACGAACCCCAGCATCATCCTGGGCAAGTTCCTCTACATGTCGCCCGAGCAGGCCCGGCACCAGCCGGTGGACCGCCGCAGCGACCTGTACGCGGTGGGCCTGTGCCTCTACGAGCTCATCTCCGGCAAGAACCCCTTCGACGCGCTACCGCCGGGCGAGCTGATGTCCGCGGTGGCGAACCCGAAGGTGGCGCCGCTCGGTGAGGTGGAGCCGCTGACGCCGCCGGCGGTGTCGCAGCTGGTGGCGAAGGCGCTGGCGGTGGAGCCGGCCCAGCGCTTCCAGACGGCGGAGGACTTCCGGGTGCGCCTGCAGGCGTGCCTGATGGAGATCGACACCAGCGCGGGCCCGGAGAGCGTCAGCCGCTTCATGCGCGACCTGTTCTCCTCGGACTACCAGTCCGAGCGCCGCCTGCTGGCGTCCCTGCGCGAGGTGTCGCGCGACATGCGCGCCAGCGGCACGTACGAGTCGCTGGGCGCCGCGCCGCGCCCGACGATGCAGGTGCCCACGCTGCCGGCGAAGACCATCCGCCTGGATGGGCCGGTGGAGCCGCTGTCCTTCCACCCCACGCCCCGCAGCCGCGAGGACGGCGGTGGCGCGCGCGACGACGGGGAGACGCGCCCCGGCGTGATGGTGGACGAGTCCACCCGCCCCGCGTTCCCGGTGGAGGCGCTGGAGGAGGCGGCCCGCGCGAAGATGCGGCCCAGCCCCGCGTCGTCGGAGCCGTCGCTCACGGTGGAGGTCCGCCAGGACGCGATGGAGCGGCCCACCATCCTCGAGGGCCTGCCGGCCATCCGGCTTCCTTCGGACCGCCCGGTGGAGGCGGAGGTCCTGGCCCCGCCGCCCGGCGAGCCCACCGCGCCCCGGGCGGAAGCGCTGCCCTCGGCGGAGGCGCCAGGGGAGCCCACCGCGCCGCGCGCCACGTCGCTGCCGTACTCCGACCCCGGGCTGGCGTCGCGCGACGCGCCCGTGGTGCCGGACGTGCCGGTGTCGCGGCCGTTCGCGGACGCGGGCCGGGGGGCGTCGCTGCCCTTCTCGGATTCAGTGGGGCCTCGGGGCGTGCCGCCTGTCGCGGAGCCCCGGTCGTTCGCGCCGCCGCCTCCGCCCATGGCGGCGATTCCAGCCGTGCGGCCGGCGGATGGACCCGTGCCCGTCGTGCCGGCGGATGCGTCCCGGCCGGTGTCGCCTCCTCCGATGCCGTCCTTCGACTCCGGGGCGGGGCGGTTCGAGGCGTCGGGTGAGTCACTGCCGTTCATGGAGCCGCCGCCTCCGCCGGACGGCCCGTTCCTCGATGACGAGGGGCTCCCCGAGAGCGACTACCCGTGGCCGGAGCCCATCCCCGAGGGAGGCCGGGCCGAGCTTCGCGCCGCCGAGGTCCGCATCCCGGAGGGGCAGCGTCCCACCGCCGCGATGCCGTCGGTGCCGTCTTCGCGCCCCGGTGTGACGACGCCGTCGAATGGCAGCCGTCCCGCGCCGCCGTCCGCGTTCGACGCGGCCCTCACCCCGGAGCCCCTGCCGAGCTTCGAGCCGGTGCGCGCGTCGGAGTCCGCTCGCGGCTTCGATACGCCCCGCGCCGCTGAACCCGCGCGTGCCGCCGAGCCGCGCATCCCGGAAGGCCAGCGCCCCACCGCCGCGATGCCGTCGGTGCCGTCTTCGCGCCCCGGTGTGACGACGCCGTCGAATGGCAACCGGCCGCTGCCGGCCTACGCCGCGCCCACCATCCAGGTGCCCTCCATCCAGTCCGGGGCCTCGCGCTCCACCGACTTCGATGAGGAGCCGCTGGTGGGCTCCGAGCCGCTCGACCCGGGTCCCGCTCCCCGGCCCACGATGCAGGACACGCGGCCGTCGGAGGAGCTGGTCTCGGTGGATCCGCGCGCCCTGGAGGTGGACTCCAGCGTGCCGTACATCTCCGCGGATCCGGACGACGTCCTGTCCGCGCGCGAGGGCGACGCGGACACGCACCCGCGCATCCCCATGCCCCGCGCCCCGCGCCGCGAGGAGCCCCAGCCCCGCGTGATGCTGGACGAGGCCGCGCTGCGCGAGCCTTCCTCATCCTCCAGCAAGCGCGAGCCCGACACCGGTCCGGCCCGGGGCCGCACGGGGTCTCGCCGCGCCGTGCGCGGTTCGTCGCCTGGCACGCCGCCTGCGCGCTCCAGCACCGCGTCGAGCATGCGCGCCGTGGCTCCCGCCCGCGCCCCCGCGCCCGCCGTGGATCCGGACGAGTCCTCCACCTCGCGCTCGTCGCGCGACGACTCGACCCGGCGCAAGGCGATGCCCGTGCGGCCGGAGGCCTCGGAGCCGCCCCGTGCCGCGCGGCGTGAGCCCGCGCCGGTGCGCAAGGGCGGCGCGCTGCGCTCCGTGCTGGTGTTCACGCTGCTGCTGGTCGTGGCGCTGTCCATCGTGGGCGCGGGGCTCTACTTCGTCCCCGAGCTGCGCGTGGCCGTGGGCCTGGAGCAGTCGCGGACGTCGAAGCCGCCTCCGCCCACGCCGGTGCGTCCGTCCACTCCCGCCGCGGCCCAGAACACGCCGCCCGCCAAGGAGGTGGCCGCGACGCAGGCTGAGGCCACGCCGCCGCCCGCCAGGGAGGAGGCCGCGACGCAGGCCGAGGCCACGCCGCCGCCCGCCGAGCCCGCTCCGGCCGTGGCTCCCGCCGTGGCTCCGACGCTGAACTCGGATGACCTGCTCGCTCCGGATGAGCCGACGGAGGCGGCCGCCGCTCCCACTCCCGCGGCGAAGAAGGCGGTCCCGTCACGCCCGGGCAAGCGCCCCGCCCCGGTCCGCGCCCCCGCCAAGGAGGGCGGTGCGACCACGGAGCTGGAGCGGGAATGGGCGGCGACGAAGGCCCTCTTCCTGACGCTCGAGAGCAATCACGGCTGCGGCGCCATGGGGCTGACCTGCAACGTCTACGGGACGATGGTGGAGGACTTCAACCAGGGCGGCAGCAAGACGCCGACCCTCAAGCAGGTGAAGCTCCTGCACCAGCAGCTCCGGGACGTGAAGCGCCGTCAGGAGTAGCGCCCCCGAAAGGGCGCTCCCCACGCGGTCGCGCCTAACGCCGCGTGCCCGCGTCGCGCGTCGTGCCCGCGTCCATCATCCCCGTGCCCGCGTCGCGCGTCGTGCCCGCGTCCATCATCCCCGTGCCCGCGTCGCGGCCGGAGCCGCCGGTGCCCTCCGAGGACGCCGTGCCCTGGTAGCTCTCCGCGAGCCCCGTCCCCAGCTCCCGGTTGCCGCCGGTCTGCTGGCCGGAGCGGTTCGCGGCCTCGCCCTCCATGCTGTTGGGGGCCGAGGTGCCGCCACCCAGCGCGGCCTTGCTGTCGCTGTTGTAGGGCTTGCCGCCGCCCTCGTTGGAGGGATGGCCCAGGTTGCTGCCAGCCGGCTCACCGGCCGGCGCCGGCTGGGAGCGGTGCTGGAGCTGAACGGGGTCCTGGAACCCCTGGGGGCCTCTCGAGGACTGTTCGCTGTTGCAGCCCCAGGCTCCGAAGGCACCACCCACCAGCAGTCCCAGCCCCACCGCGCGCTTGAAGCCCTTCATGGTTTCCCCCTCTGGCGCGAGCACCTCCGCGCCTGTCCGTCCCGGAAGTTAGGGCCGACGCTTCCCGGGGCCACCCACCCCAGCAGCTGCCTGCCTGCTCGCCCGCCGGGCTCCAGGACGTGCCCGTGTTGACAAGACTGTCGTCCAGGCGGGAAACACGGAGCGCGCGGGATTCCTACGCCGTGCGTCTCCCCCCGAGGTCGCATGGTTCGCTACGCCCTCGCCATCTTCACCAGCGCCTTCCTGCTCTTTGGCGTCCAGCCTCTGGCGGGCCGCTACGCGCTGCCGTGGTACGGCGGCACGCCCGCGGTGTGGACGGCGTGCATGCTGTTCTTCCAGGCCGTGCTGCTCGCGGGCTACGCCTACGCGCACGCGGTGGCGTCCCGGCTGCGCCCGCGCGCGCAGGCCTTCCTGCACCTGGGCCTGCTGGTGGTGGCGCTGGGCGCGCTCGTGGCGCGGGCCTCGTGGACGGGCTCGCCGCTGGCGCCGGGGGACGGCTGGCGCCCGGTGGATGATCACCTGCCCGTGCTCCGGCTGATGCGGATGCTGGCCGCCACGCTGGGCCTGCCCTTCTTCGTGCTCAGCACCACCGGCCCGCTGCTCCAGTCGTGGTTCGCCCGCGCGCGGCCGGAGCGCTCGCCGTACGTGCTCTACGCGCTCTCCAACGCGGGCTCGCTGCTGGCGCTCCTGGGCTACCCGTTCCTCGTGGAGCCCTGGGTGGGCCGGAGCGCGCAGGCGTGGGGCTGGGCCGCGGGCTTCGTCCTCTTCGTCCTCTGCGTCCTGGCCTGCGCTCGCGACCTGCTGCGCCGCGCGCCAGCGGCCAACGCCCCCGACGCCGCCCCGAACCCCCTCGGGGCCTCCGCCGGGGCTCTTTCCGAGGCTCCCGAAGAAGCGCCGCGCCCGGGCGTGGGCCGCACGCTGACGTGGCTGGCGCTGAGCACGTGCGCGTCGGTGCTGCTGCTGGCCACGACGAACAAGCTGTCCCAGGACGTGGCGGCGGGCCCTTTCCTGTGGGTGATGCCGCTCGCCGTGTACCTGGTCACCTTCATCCTGGCCTTCTCGCGCGAGTCCCTCTACGCGCGCACGCCGTACTCGGTGGCGCTCATCGCCTCCGTGGTGCTGGTGACGTACGCGCACAAGGAGGGCCCCGCGCTGGGCCTGGGGTGGCAGGTGCTCTTCCACGCGTCCGCCCTCTTCACGGGCGCCATGGTGTGCCACGGCGAGCTGTACCGGCGCCGCCCGGCCCCGCGCTACCTGAGCGCCTTCTACCTCTGGGTGTCCGTGGGCGGCGTGCTGGGCGGCGTGTTCGTCAACCTGGTGGCGCCCGCCCTCTTCAACACCTACTGGGAGCACCCGCTGGCCCTGGCCGCGTGCTGCGCGGTGGCCTTCGCGGGGCTGATGCGCCGGCCGAAGGAGGAGACGGTGGTGGTGCGCACGCAGCGCCTGCTGCGCGGGGCGATGCTGGTGGGCGTGGCAATGCACCTGCCGCTGCTCGTCGCCTCGGACCAGGCTCGCGTGCGCTTCGCCGCGCGCAACTTCTTCGGCGTGGTGCGCGTGCTGGAGCTGTCTCCGGAGGACCCGAAGCAGCACCAGTTCGCCCTGCGCCACGGCGCCATCACGCACGGCTGGCAGTACATCCGCCCGGAGCGCCGCAACCTCCCTTCCGCGTATTACACGCCGGACAGCGGCCTGGGGCTCGCGCTCACGGAGCAGCGCCGGTGGCGCCAGGCCCAGGGGCTGCCCACCGGCCTGCACGTGGGCATGCTGGGGCTGGGCGTGGGCAACAGCGCCGCGCTCCTGGTGGCCGGGGACGACGTGCGCTTCTACGAAATCAACCCCGTCATCATCGACCTCGCGCGGGGGAAGGGCGGCTTCTTCAGCACGCTGACGGACACGCCCGCGCGCGTGGAGGTCGTCGAGGGCGACGCGCGCATCTCGCTGGAGCGGGAGCTGGAGCACGGCTCGCGGAAGTTCGACGTGCTGGCGCTGGACGTCTTCAGCTCGGATGCCATCCCGGTGCACCTGCTGACGCGCGAGGCGGTGGCGCTCTACCTCCAGCACCTGGCGCCGCACGGGGTGCTGGCGCTGCACATCAGCAACCAGCACCTGGACCTGGTGCCCATCAGCCTGGCGCACGCGCGGGCCTCCGGCCTGGCCGCGGCGCTCGTCACGGTGGACAGTCAGGGCGACACGGTGTCGAGCTCGTGGATGCTGCTGAGTCCGGAGCCGGAGTTCTTCTGGGGCGCCACCTTCAACGGGAGCCGCGCGCACGTGCGCCGGCTGGGGCTGCGCGGCGAGCCCGCCTACGTCTGGACGGACGAGCGCAGCAGTGTGCTCCAGGCCCTGCGCCCCAGGGCCCAGGGCCGCGCCGCGGCGGACCCGAACGTCATGGACGCGCCCGCGCCGGTGGCCCGGCCCTCGGCGCCCTGACGCACGCGGCGCGCGTCAGTGGCCCGGCGCGGCGGGGGACGCCGCGGGCTTGATGTTCATCCGCACGTCCAGCGCGGCCAGCACGCCCAGCACCGCGCACGGCAGCAGCAGCGTCACCGCCCCGTGGCGCAGGAACAGGTACGGGCCCAGCGCGGAGCCCGCGAGGAACGCCAGCGCCAGCCCCAGGTGCAGCCGCGTGCGCTCGAACTGCACGGCGGAGGGCAGGTCCCTCACGCGGCGCCACAGCCCTGGCGCGCCTTCTCCCCGGACGCCGTCGCGCACCCACGCCAGCATCTGCACCAGCTGGATGCCGATGTCCGTGAGCAGCCCCGTCACGTGCGTGGTGCGCACCACCGCGCCGGACACCCGTGTGACGAGCGCGTTCTGCAGCCCCATGGCGAAGGCGATGCCCCAGAGCAGCGCCGGCGCGCGCGTGCCCGGCATGGACGCCATGCCCAGGCCCACGCCGCCCAGCACGAGCGCCTCCACCAGCAGCGCGGCCACGTGCCGTCCTCGCGTGCGGTGCCGGGAGGCGTCCAGCAGCCCCGTCGCGCAGAAGGCCCCGGCGACGAACAGCCCCATCAGCTGCGCGGGCAGCCGCGCCGTGTCCCAGCGGCCCTGGGCCAGGGACTCGCCCAGCGTGGCCATGTTGCCGGACATGTGGGACGCGTGCGCGCCCAGCGCCACGAACCCCACGGCGTTGACCGCGCCGGCCACGGAGGACAGCAGCACGGCGAGGCGGGAGTAGGCACGGCGGGACTGGGGCGACGACTGGGCACTGAACATGACGGGCGGGCCCGCCCGGGAAGAGGGGCGGGCCACGCGCCCGGGAACGCTAGCACCGGGCGCCCCGGGCGTGGGCACCGCCCAGGGGCGGACGGCGGGGAACGGCTAGCCCGGCGGCCAGTGCAGGGGGCGGCCCGCGAGCAGGTGCAGGTGGATGTGGAACACCGTCTGGCCCGCGTCGCGCTGGGTGTTCATCACCACCCGGTAGCCCGTGTCCGCGAAGCCCCGCTCGCGCGCCAGCTTCGCCGCGCCGATGTAGAGGCTGCCCACCACCTCCCGGTCCTCCGCCGTGAGGTCGTTCACCGTGGGGATGTGCCTGCGCGGGATGAACAGCACGTGGGTGGGGGCCTGGGGGTTGATGTCCTCGAAGGCCAGGCAGTCCTCGTCCTGGTAGACGACCTTCGCCGGGATGAGGCCATCGCGAATCTTGCAGAAGAGGCAGTCGGATTCGGGCATGGCCCTGGCTTACCAACCCCCCGGTGGAGCAGGAAGGGCCTTCTGGCCCCGGACTGTCCCCCTCAGGGCAGTCGCCACGAATAGCCGGGGTCCGGCGTGCAGCCCGCGATGGGCAGCTTCACCAGCACCCGCGAGCCCTCCCGGGCCACCGCCGTCCCCGCGCCCTCGTAGCCCGCCAGGGTGACGACGTGGCTGAAGCGGTTGGAGCCCCGGCCGGGGCCGTTGTGGGGATACAGCGGCACCTTCCGGTGGAAGTAGCTGTAGCCCCCCGTCCACGCCTGGTGGACCGTCTCCACCTTCAGGCCGCACACGTCGTCGCGCCTTCCCGCGGCCTCCAGCAGCCGGTTGACCGGACCCTGGTCGTCCCACGCGCTGTCCTGGGGGCGCACGCGTTCGTACTGGCCCAGCTCGCCGAAGGTGAGCGCCCCCGCGTTGGCGCCGGACAGCAGCGCCGCCGCCACCACCGCCACCGTGGCGGTGGCCCGCGCGGGGAAGCCGCGAAGCACGCGCAGCACCGAGTCCAGCCCCACGCCCGCCAGCGCCGCCAGCAGGGGCAGCACCGGCACCAGGAAGCGCAGCTCCTTGTGCGGCTGGTACGCGTGCAGCAGCACGAAGACCGCCGTCAGGAAGGCCAGGCCCCGCGCCCGGGGCAGCGCCAGCAGGGCCAGCGCGCCCACCAGCACGGACAGGCCCGGCATCGCCCGGCGCAGGATGCGCGGGTAGTAGTCGAAGGCCTCCGTGCCCCACTGGGCTGCCTTGCCCTGCACCAGGTTGAAGTCCAGGTACACGATGGCGGAGTGGAACCACCGGCCCCAGGTGAGCTTGTCCAGCAGGCCGAAGGCGAACGCCCACCCGGACAGCACCGCCAGCGCCACGCCCGCCTGACGCCACTGGCGCCGCGCCAGGAGCACCGCCAGCAGCCCCACGCAGAAGACGCCGTTCTGCAGCCGCAGCAGCACCGCCAGCCCCAGCAGGGACGCCCCCGTCACCAGGGCCCGCCGGGACGCGGAGGCCGGCAGCGCCAGGGCCAGGCCCAGCGCCACCGGCAGCACGGAGGCGTTCTCGCTCATGGCCCGGGGGGCGAAGTACAGGGGCACCGACGCCAGCGCGAACAGCGCCGCCCCGGCGGAGGCCGCCAGGGTGGAGGCCCCGGACGCGCGGGACAGCCGCCACGTGGCCCACGCCGTCGCCGTGCCCACCAGGGCGAAGAAGGCCTTCACGAGCCCCAGGTAGCCCGCCGGGTCCGTCAGCCCCACCAGCCGCCCCAGCCCCAGCAGCCCCGCCACCAGCGCCGGCAGGGCCCAGTTCCGGGCCCCCTCCACGAACTCCCAGGCGACCAGGCCGTAGCCGTAGACCAGGCGGTGGGCGGGCTCCAGGCTCTGGTAGACCTCGTCCGGCCAGTAGATGCCGTCGTCGTGCAGCGCCCAGTACAGGCGGAAGGCCGCGCCCAGGACGAGCACCCCTCCCAACAGCAGCAGGCCCAGCCGGCGCTCGAACGGAGCTTCGGGGGCGGCTTCGGTAGGAGCCCCGGCTTCCGTTGGGACTCCGACCAGCGCTCCGGACCGGGGCTCGGCGGCGGCTGTAGGGGAGGCGGGGGGGACGGCGGACACGGTGCGGTTCACCTCCGGAGGCCGGTGGGTGATATCCACGTCCTGACGATGAAATCCATTCGCATCTCCCAGCTCCTCGAGGACCAGGGCCACGACCTGCGGCTGACCCTGATGGCGGGCACCCAGGGGCTGAAGCGCACGGTGGACTCCTCGCGCATCCAGAAGCCCGGGCTGGCGCTGGCGGGCTTCACCGAGCACCTCCACCCGCACCGCGTCCAGGTCTTCGGCAACACCGAAATCTCCTACCTGGCCACCCTGCCGGAGGACGCGCAGCGCGCCTCGCTGGCCAAGCTCTTCGGCGAGGAGGACCTGGCCTGCGTCGTGGTCACCAAGGCGCTGGACGTGCCGCGCGCGCTGGTGGACGCCTGCGAGGCGGCGGGCCTGGCGCTGATGAAGACGCCGCTGCTCTCCAGCGAGTTCATCCAGCGGGTGCAGAGCTTCCTGGAGGACGCGCTCACGGAGTCCAGCAGCCTGCACGGCGTGCTGATGGACGTCTTCGGCGTGGGCATCCTGCTGCTGGGCAAGAGCGGCATCGGCAAGAGTGAAATCGCCCTGGACCTGGTGATGCGGGGCCACCGGCTGGTGGCGGACGACATCGTGGACGTCACCCGGCGCAAGGGGGCCGTCTACGGCGCGGGCAACCCGGTCATCAAGCACCACATGGAGATCCGCGGCCTGGGCATCATCAACATCAAGGACCTCTTCGGAGTGTCCGCCGTCCGGGAGCAGAAGAAGATTGAGCTTGTGATCGAGCTGCAGGAGTGGGATCCGCACCAGGAGTACGACCGCCTGGGCGTGGAGGACAAGCACCTGCAGATCGTCGGCGTGGACATCCCCTTGTCGGTCGTGCCGGTGCGTCCTGGACGCAACATGGCCACCATCGTGGAGGTGGCCGCGCGCAACCAACTGTTGAAGCTTCAGGGCCACCATTCGGCGCGAGAGTTCGCCGAGCGACTCAATCGAGCCATCGCCCAGGGGGCGATGCGCCGCACCTTGGGAGAAGAGGTCGAGTGACCGCCCCCGCGAAGCAGATCATCGTCATCACCGGCATGTCAGGTTCCGGAAAGTCCACCGCCATCCGGGCGCTGGAGGACGCCGGGTTCTTCTGCATCGACAACCTGCCGGTGCTCCTCTTGCCCAAGCTCACGGAGCTGGCCGGTGGCGGCAACATCGAGCGCATGGCGCTGGTGATGGACGCGCGTGAGGGCGTCTTCCTCAAGGACGCGCCGCGCGTGCTGGACGAGGTCCGCCGCGCGGGCCACCAGGTGGACGTGCTCTTCCTGGACGCCAGCGACGACAGCCTCATGCGCCGCTTCAGCGAGACGCGCCGCCGCCACCCGCTGGCCCCGGACGGCACGGTGGCGGAGGGCATCCACCTGGAGCGCGAGGCGCTCAAGGACCTGCGCGAGCTGGCGGACCAGGTCATCGACTCGTCGGCGCTCAACGTGCACGACCTGAAGCGCATGGTGCAGGGGCGCTTCAGCCCGGAGCCCACGACGGGCCCCAGCCTGTCCATCATGTCCTTCGGCTACCGGTACGGCGTGCCGCCGCAGGCGGACCTCGTGTTCGACGTGCGCTTCCTGCCGAACCCGTACTTCGTGCCGGAGCTCAAGGGGCTCACGGGCAAGAACCCGAAGGTGTCCGGGTACGTGCTGGAGCGGGAGGAGACGCAAGCGTTCCTGGACAAGGTCGTGGACCTCTGCCGCTTCCTGTTCCCCCGCTACCAGAAGGAGGGGAAGGCGTACCTCACGGTGGCGCTGGGGTGCACGGGCGGCAAGCACCGCTCCGTGGCGCTGGCGGCGGAGATGGTGCGCCGGCTGTCCACGGACTACGGCCGCGTGCAGCTGTGGGACCGGGACATCGAGAAGGAGTAGCCCCCCTCCGGAGCCCGGTCAGTGCCGGGTGTCCGTGACGGGGGTGAAGCGCGCGCCGGTGACACCCTCCTTCTCCAGGGCCTCCTTCACGGCCTCGGAGACGACGAGGGTGACGGGCCAGCCCCAAGGGCGGAACACGCGGGCGCGGCCCACCTGGGTGGGGTCGATTCGCAGGCCGCGGACGGAGCGGTACTGGCCCACGCGCGCGGGGAGGCCGTCGCCGGGGCCGTAGTGGAGGAGCTCCAGGCAGGCGGCTTCGTCCACGCAGCGGATGAGGCGCGTGGCGACGACGAGGAAGTACGGCTCCCGCTGACCCTCGATGTCCACGGGGATGAGCTGCACGTCCTCCGGGGCCAGGCGCGCGAACACGGCGGCGACGCGAGGGTGCACCACGGGGGTGAGGCCGGCGCCGGCGAGGCTGAAGTCCAGCGGGGCGGCCCTCGCCTCGTTGGGGATGTGGAGGGGGCCGGGCGGGTCCACGGGGCGCCCGGCGGTGAACATCCACACGTCGCCCACCACCTTGTCCTCCAGGTCCTGCGGGTCGCCGGGTTCCCAGCGGCCGGGGGCGCGGAAGTCGTCGTGCAGGTCGTAGAAGCGGGTGGTGGTGACGCTGCCGCGGCGAGCCTTCTTCCGGTTGCCGGCGTGCGGGGCGGCCCCGTGCGCGACGATGCGGACGGCCGGGCGGCGGGGACGGCTGGTGCCGTGCTTCGCCTGGGGCGAGGGCTCCTCCGCGACCGACGCACGCGAGCGCCGGGGCGAGGCGGCGGCAGGCTCGGAGCCGCCGGCCGGGCTCTGCCGGTCCGGAGGGCTGCTTTCGGCGGGGCGGTGCCACAGCCGTCGCAGCGCGTTGGTGAGACGCCTGAACATCAAGCGATGTTACCCAAGCGCCCGCTGGAGGGGAGCCCCATCGTGGGGCTTCCTCGCCCGTTCTCAAGGCAGGCCGGCAGCCGTCGCGGTGCGGCGCACGGGGGCCAGGGCTTTTGGGGCCACTAGGAGTGCCGCTCCAGGCGTGGCCCGGCCGCGACGGGCCATGCCATGGTCCGCGCCCATGACGACTCCGAGCCCGAAGTCCGAAGCCCCGTCCACTCCGGACGCTGTGTTCGCCAGCCTGCTCCAGAAGCTGGCGGATGCGGGCCGGAGCGCTCGTGGAGCGGTCGCATCCCCGAAGACGCCCGAGGCCCTGGCGACGGCCCTCTTCGACGTCGCGGGAAGCACGGGCGCGGCGATGTTCTCCGTCTGGGCGGCGGACGACACGGACAGCGCCGCGGACGGCGACGAGGATCCTGAAGGCGTGGATGCAGACGGCAACGAAGCCGGAGCGGCGACGGACGACCGCGTGATCAACGCTGGCATCTCGCTGTTCTTCATCGCGAACGACACGCCGGGCACGGTGGGCTTGCTGGGCGCGGAGCGGGTGCCGGTGCGACAGCCCATGGCGTACGCGCTGTACCAGCCGCTGGGGAAGGCGCTGGCGGCGCACGCGAAGCGGGGCGCGAACACGGTGATGCCGGACCGGGGCACCGTGTCCTTCCCGGCGGGAGCGACGGATCCGGACATCGAGTTCCGGGTGTCGTTCCGCGAAGACGCCCTGGGCACCTGGACCACGGCACTGGCGAGGGACCGGGAGACGCGCCAGGCGTACCCGAGCATCGCTAGCCTTCCGCTCTCCGCCGAAGCGGCGGCGTTCCTCACCAGTCTCTTCAACCGCCTGGACCAGAAGCTGTTCAACGGCCAGTTGGTGCTGCTCACGGGAGCCTCCGGCACGGGCCGCAGCACGACCCTGCGGGCGGTGATGGATGCTCTGCCCGACAACGTGCACGCGCTGGCGGCGGTGGAGGAGCCGAAGGGCGGGCCGGGAGGTGCCATCGGTATCGTGAAGGTGGGCCCGGAGCTGAAGCTGGTGCAGGCGCTGCGGTCATTCCTGCGGCAGGACCCGGACCTCCTCTTCGCGGACGAGGTGCGCACGCTGGAGGACATGCAGATGCTCTGCAACGCGGCGTTCACGGGACACGCCACGGTCAGCGTCCTGGAAGCGAAGACCCCCGAGGAGGGCTACGCGTGGCTGACGGAAGCCATGCCGGGCCTGCCCATTCATGCGCTCATCGTGCACCACACGCGCGACGCGGGTGCCCTCGCGATGACGCTCCACGAGACGAAGCCCCAGGAAGAGAGCAACACACTGCGTGTCGTCCCGTGGACGCCGCCCGGGTGAGGCGGGTTGGGATCGACGCCACGGTGACGAACAGGCGATCGCGGAGTTCTTCGGCGCGGTCAGAAGCGGGCGGTGTTGTAGCGGGGACGACGCGGCGTCATCGCGGGAGGGCGCGCACACCAACGGTCGAGCAGCCACTGGCCTAGCAGAATCACGCAACAGGACCAGGGCACGGCGAATACCGCCAGCGAACCCATGAACATGTGAGACTGCACCAGGTTCAGGACCAGCGGGATGGGCGCGTATGCCAGGATGAAGAACACTGGGGTGATCAGCAGCGCCTTGAAGCCGCGCCAGAAGCATTGAACAAGGCCCAGAAAGAGGCCGGTGACGGTGAAACCCAGCGCCATCCCCAGGGGGAACTGCTTGTTGAACATCAGCATGTAGACCCCCAGGAGCGGGAAGAAGTGGGGGATGCCGAAGAGCCAGATGAAGACAGCGGCAGAACTCCAGCGATGCCAGGACGGGGACGCGGACATGAAGAAACATCATCTTACGGCCTGAAGCCGGACAACCGCAGTCCGCGGACACTGTCTGTGCGGCGCGCCAGTGCGATGGCCGCCACGACATGCGCGGTTGCGAGAGCACCCGCAGGGAACCGTCACTCCTCGTCCGTCCTCGGGAGCTGATCAGCGTTGCCGAATCGCGGTCAGCTGACGCATCCCCCAGCGCAATGGAACGCTGCCATCCGAGCGTCGCAGCGGCTCCACGGCCTGGAGGAACGCGGCCTGAAGAGACGCCTGGGCCGCCGGAGACAGGCGGTCCGCGTCATACGTCGTGAGCAGTGACTCCCAGACCTCACCGGGCGAACCATCCCCCTGCACGGAGAGGCTCCGCACCGTGACGTCCGCGAAGCCCTCGGCGAAGAGGGTTCGCAGCCCTTCAACGGAGCGGACACGCGCGTCGCCCAGCTTCGCGGGAGGAACCGCCTCCGCGCTCAGCAGGGGCTTCATGAGCCCGGCGAACACCTCCAGCGCCTGGCCCGGCACCATGTCTCCCCCCACGACGATGGACACCCGTCCGCCCAGCTTCAGCACGCGTCGCAGCTCCGCGAGCACGGTCTCCACGTCATCCATCAGCATGAGCGCCAGGTGGCTCAGCACCACGTCGACGCTGGCATCCCCGAGCGGAAGCGACTGCGCCCGCCCTTGAATCAGCGTCGCCGCGCCATTCAACCGAGCCCGTGCCGCATCAAGCTCATGCGCGCTCATGTCCAGCCCCAGCAGCGCCAGCCCCGGCTGTTGCCTCTGAGCAAGCAGCTCCAAGAGGTGTCCATCCCCGCAGGCCAGGTCGAGCACCACCAACGCACGCTCATCCCGAGGCACCACCGCCTCCAGCAGCGCATAGCTCGAAGGCGCCGTTGCTCCCTCCACCTCCACCGGAGCGGAGGCGAACCACCGCGAAGTCACCCCCGCGAGGCGCGCATGGAAGTCGAGCAGGTAGGACTCGGAAGGGGAGGGCATGGGCACCTTTCAGCGCCGGGGCTTCTTCTGCCCCGCGTTCGTGGCCTCGGCGGTGAGGGCCAGCACGGAGTACAGGTTCATCGTGTAGACGCTGTTCTCCGGCTCCAGGTCGGAGGCCTTCTGGAAGAAGGCACTGGCGCGCTCGTAGTCGCGCTGGTGGTTCAGGAGGATCATCCCCATGCGGTTGTAGAGCGGCGCGGGCTTCGGCAGCAGCCCGATGCTGCGCTCCAGCAGGTCCAGCGCCTCCGCCAGCTTCCCCGCCTGCTCCAGCCGCACGACGCGCTGGAGCACCTCTTCCTGCGCGTCCTCTTTCCGGGGCGCTGACGCCGACGGCACGGCGGGAGGCTTCGCCGTCAACGCCGCACCCAACGTCACGGCCGGCATCGGCGGCGACCGCGCACCCGCCGGGGCCGCCGCCACCTTCGCGGACGGCGGCGACCTCTGCTCACCGCGCCCGAACACGGGCGTGCCATCCCCCGAGAACGACGTCTCCCCCGCAGCCGACGCCTTCGGCCGCACGAACGCGGGCACGCCATCCCCCGTGAACGACGCATCCACCGAGGCCAGCGTGCCCACCAGCTTCGTCACGCCGCGCTCGGACAGCGACTCGAACACCGCGCGCAGCTCCAGCTCCGTCACCTGGGTGATCAGCGCCATGTCCGACAGCGCAGTGCGCCCGTCCACGAACGACAGCACGTAAGCCTCGAACGGGCTCAGCGGCTGGTTCACCAGGTCCAGCCCCGCGACGATGACCGGCCGCACCGGCGGACCCTTCGTCTTCGCCGCGGCCTGCGCCTGGAACGACACCACCCGCGTCGCCTCCTCACGCGGCGGCCGGGGCACGCCGCGCGCTCCCGTCTGCTCGGGCTTCGTGAGCAGCGCGCGCACCAGCGACACGTTGTCCTGGGGCGGCAGGTCCTCCACGCTGCGCACCAGCAGCAGCTCACAGCGCGCGCACTGGAAGTCCCCCGGCTTGCAGGACGCACCACAGTGCGGACACACCAGGTCCTCCGGCGGGTGCTCGAAGGCGTTCGCGTCCGCGTAGTAGTGCTTGCGGATGGCCGCGCGGATGGACCTTCGCACCGCCACGAACGGCAGCACCTGCGCCACGCCCACCGTCTTCGCGATCTCCTCCAGCGCCCGCTGCCGCTGCGGCTCGGAGATGGCCACGTACAGCACGTCCTGCGCCAGCCGCAGCGGCATGAAGTCGAAGCCCTCCGCCAGCCGCACCGGCACGCGCTCCAGCAGGCCCGCGTCCACCTTCGCCTGCGCCAGCTTCTCCGTGGACACGAAGCGCGTCTTCAGCTCTTGCGCGAGCAGCCGCAGCACCGGCGTCTCGTCCACGCCCAGCCGCACCAGGCACTCGCCCAGCTTCAGCCCCGTCTCCTGCTGCCGCGCGAGCGCCCGGGACAACAGCTCCGGCGTCAGCACTCCATCCAGGACCAACTGCTCCCCGAGCTTGCGCGTCATGCCCCCGATTCAAGGACGCCCGGGCCCACCCCGTCCACCGGCATCCACACCTCCTACACCGCTTTCACCCATTCTCCATTGCGAACGTGTATTGATGACACTAAGATGGTGTCGAAGTTACACAAACATGACGTAGCAGGTGAGGGGGATGCGCGGATGTTCTTCGGGTACATGAAGTCAACGCCGACCACGTACGTGATGCAGTACCGGGACGGCGAGGTGGTCCGCGAAGGTGCGGGCCTGTCGTTCCTCTACTGGAAGCCGGCGACGACGCTGGTGGCGGTGCCGCTGTCGAGCGCGGACGTCCCGTTCGCCTTCAACGAGGTCACCCGGGACTTCCAACCGGTGACGGTGCAGGGACAGCTGACGTACCGGGTGGACGACCCGCGCAAGCTCGCGGGGCTGCTGGACTACTCCATCACGCCGTCGGGGCGGCACCGCTCGGAGGACCCGGAGAAGCTCGCGGACCGGCTGGTGCAGGCCGCGCAGGTGCGCGCCCGCGCGGTGGTGCAGTCCCTGAGCCTGCGCGAGGTGCTGGTCCAGTCCGACATGCTGGAGGCCCGCGTGCTGGCGGCGCTGGCGGAGGCCGAGTCCGTGAAGGCGCTGGGCGTGCACGTGATGGCCTTCTCCGTGCTCTCCATCGCCCCCACGCCGGAGATGGCGCGCGCCCTGGAGGCCGCCGCGCGCGAGGGGCTCCAGCGCGAAGCGGACGAGGCCATCTACGCCCGCCGCAACGCGGCCGTGGAGCAGGAGCGGCGCATCAAGGAGAGCGAGCTGGCCACGGAACTGGTGGTGGAGGAGCGCCAGCGCCAGATTCGCGAGGCGAAGATGGCCGCGGACATCTCCGTGGAAGAGCAGCGCGCCGCCCTCATGGAGCGCTGGGTCCAGAACGAGCGCCAGTCCGCGGACGCGCGCGCGTACACCCTGGAGAAGACGCTGGAGCCGGTGCGGAACATGGACTGGAAGACGCTGCTGGCCACGTCCGCCAACGGCGGCGACCCTGCACTGAACATCGCCCTGGCCTTCCGCGAGATGGGCGAGAACGCGGAGCGCATCGGCGAGCTCAACGTGTCTCCGGACCTGCTGCGCTCGCTGCTGCCGTCGAACGCCGCTCCGCCGAACCCCAAGCCCAACAAGCCCGGCCGCGCGGACGTCCACCCCTTCAACCCCCAGGACCGCTGAAGGCCCGCCATGAACACCCCGTTCGAGAAGGTGGTCCTCGTCACGCGCAAGACGCGGCTGGCGGACCTGGTGGTGCGCTTCAACACGAAGAAGCAGGCGAAGTTCTACGTGGAGCGCAACAACCAGGACTTCAACGCCTTCGAGGCCGAGGACGACACCTACCGCCGCGCGGTGGACGGCCTGCGCTCGCAGCTGGACGTGGGGCTGCCGGTGCAGCAGGTGGACCGCTCGCTCGTGCCCACCTTCCTCTTCACCGGCAAGGAGATTGTCGTGGCGGTGGGACAGGACGGCCTCGTCGCCAACGTGGCCAAGTACGTGGGCAGCCAGCCGCTCGTGGGCGTCAACCCGGACCCCGCGCGCTTCGACGGCGTGCTGTTGCCCTTCCTCCCTCGCGACGCCCGGAGCGCGGTGCTGCGGACGTTGGAGGGCCGCGCGAACGTGCGCCAGGTGCAGCTGGCGGAGGCGCGGCTCCAGGACGGCCAGCGGCTGCTCGCCTTCAACGACCTGTTCATCGGCGCGCGCACGCACGTGTCCGCCCGCTACGAGGTCCGCTACGGCGGCCGCGAGGAGTCGCAGTCCTCCAGCGGCGTGCTCGTGTCCACCGGCGCGGGCTCCAGCGGGTGGCTGTCGTCCGTGTTCGCGCTCGCGCGAGGCCTCACCCGATGTACGGGCGGCACGCCCGGGAAGCCCTGGACGCTCGGCTGGGAGGACGCGCGGCTCGCCTTCGTCGTGCGCGAGCCCTTCGTCAGCCGCCACTCGGGCGCGGACATCGTCGGTGGCTTCGTCACCGCGCAAGAAGAACTGGTGCTCGAATCCCGCATGCCCCAGGGCGGCGTCATCTTCAGCGACGGCATGGAGGAGGACTTCCTCACCTTCGGCGCTGGCGCCACCGCGCGCATCCGGCCGGCCGAGCAGAGGGCTCGCCTGGTCGTCCACTGAGACACCGCACCCGATGCGACAGGTCCCAGGATTCCGGTGGGCCCCGAGTACCATTGGACCTCGCGGGCCCTCCCGGGATTTCCGGGTGATACGGCCGCTTCCGTGCGACGGCCCGGCCGCCTTCCTACCCACCGAGCGGGGATGGAGGTCTCATCCCGGAGGGCACGCATCGCGCGGGGGCGCCGTGCATCTCTACAGCGTGGGGAGACCGCGCCCGGTTCCCCGTCCGGCAGACGACACCGTGTCCCTTCCCCGGACCTGAAATTCCAGGCATGGTGGGCGCAGTCGCCTTACCTTCGAAGCGGAGTCGTTGGGGAAGCAGTCCCAGGTGCAGGCGGAAAACTTCGCCGGAGTTGCGTCCGGTCGTTGATGGGCGTAGGACGCAAATCTCCCGGGAAGTTGCTCAGGGGTGATCAATGGTCGGCCTCGTCATCGCATCGCACGGGCGTCTCGCGGATGAGCTTGTCTCAACCGCTGAACAGATCGTGGGCAAGCTGCCCGCCGTGGCCACCTGCAACATCGAGCCGGGGGCGCCCGTTGAGGACCTC
This sequence comes from Corallococcus caeni, assembly GCF_036245865.1. Lineage (NCBI taxonomy): Bacteria > Pseudomonadati > Myxococcota > Myxococcia > Myxococcales > Myxococcaceae > Corallococcus > Corallococcus caeni. Next base: position 886,602 of record NZ_BTTW01000002.1, read on the forward strand.
CGCGCCAAGATGAAGCAGGCGGTGAAGACCGTGGATGAAGGGGACGGCGTCATCATCATGGCCGACCTCTTCGGAGGTACCCCCTGCAAGGAATCGCTGATGATGTGTCAGCGGATGAATCTGGAGGTCCTGGCCGGCGTCAATCTGCCCATGCTGCTGAAGGCCAACTCGCTCCGTTCGGAGCAGATGGCCCTGTCGGACATGGCCAACCAGCTGGCGTCGTACGGCCAGCGCAACATCACCTGTGCATCCGCCCTGCTTCGCGAGGCCCAGCAGCAGCCGCGAACTTGACGGACCCGTACGGGTCGGCGATTCGAGACTGCCGTGATCACCCTGGTCCGCGTCGACAACCGCCTCATCCATGGTCAGGTGGTCGAAGCCTGGCTGCCCCACCTCAAGGTGTCCCGTGTGGTGGTGGCGGACGATGAGGCGGCCTCCAGTCCCCTCATCCGTGCCGCCATGGCGCTCGCCGTGCAGAGCGCCATCGAGGTGCAGATCCTCCCCCTCGCCCAGGTGGACTTCGCCGCCCTGTCCAAGGACGGCGTGCGCACCCTCGTCCTCTTGAGGGACGTCGCCTCCGTGCCGTTCGCCTTCCAGCACGGGCTGGTGATGGACCAGCTCAACCTGGGCAACGTGCACTTCGGCACCGGCCGGCGGCAGGTGTCGCCGTCCGTCTTCCTGGCGGAGGGCGAGCTGCAGGCCCTCCAGCAGCTGTCCGCGCAGGGCGTGCGCGTGGAGGCGCGCGCCGTGCCCGCGGAGAAGTCCGTGGACCTGCCGGACCTGACCGAGCGCTGGTCGAAGGCCGGGTGAGCCGGTGAACGTCGGCTGGACCCAGGTGGCGCTCGCGTGTCTCTGGGGGGGCCTGGTGGCCGTGGAGCGCAAGGCGTTCCTCCAGGCCATGCTGTCCCGGCCCCTGGTGGCGGCCACGTTCATGGGCGCCCTGCTGGGTGACGTGGGCGGGGGCCTGTCCGTCGGCATGCTGCTGGAGCTGTTCTACCTGGGCACCGCCAACCTGGGCGCCTCCCTGCCGGAGAACGACACCGTCGCGGCCACCGGCACCGCCGCCGCCGCCGCCACCCTCACCGCCGCCACCGGCGCGGGCTCCACGCCGGCCATCTGGTCGCTGGCCGTGCTGCTCTTCATCGGCCTGGGGCGGGTGGGGCGCCGGATGGACCGGCTGCTGGAGGGGTACTCCGCCCGGCTCGCGCGCGTGGCGCTGGCGTCCGCGGAGGCCGGCAACCTCACGCGCGCCATGCGCCAGAACCTGTGGGGCATGTGGCCGCACTTCGTGTGCTACGGCGCCATCACCGGCGCGTGCGCGCTGGCCGGCTACTTCCTGGAGCCGGTGATGGTGGCGCTGCCGCACGGGCTGGTGCGGGGCCTTGCCTGGGCGTACCCCGCCATGGCGTCCGTGGCGGCGGCCATCGCCGCGCAGTCCAGCCACGCGAAGCGCGCGCCCCTGTACGCGGGGCTCGCCGCGGCGGCCGTCACCGCGGCGGTGGTGCTGGTGCAGTTGCAGGAGCAGCGGCCATGAGCGTGCAGCCGACGCCTGTCCCCGCGGCCGCGCCCGCCTTCACGCCGCCCGCGCGGCTGTCGCGCGGCACGGTGCTGCGCGTGTTCCTGCGCTCGCTCTTCCTCCAGGCGTCGTGGAACCCCAAGGGCATGCAGAACCTGGGGCTCGCGTACGCCGTGTACCCCGCGCTGGAGCGGCTGTACCCGCCGGGCCCGCAGCGCGAGGCGGCGGTGCGCCGGCACCTGGTCTTCTTCAACACGCACCCGTACGTGGCCGCGGCCATCGTCGGCGGCGTGGTGAACCACGAGCAGAAGATCGCCCGGGGGGAGGAGACGCCGGACCGGGTGGTGGGCTTCAAGGCGGCGCTGATGGGGCCGCTCGCGGCGCTGGGGGACGGGTTCTTCTGGCTGTCGCTGAAGCCCGCGGTGGGCGGCCTGTGCGCCGCGATGGTGCCCCTCCTGGGCGTCTGGGCGGTGGTGCTCTTCCTGGTGCTCTACAACCTGGTGCACCTGCTGTTGCGCATCCGGCTGTACTGGCTGGGCCTGAGCCTGGGAGACCGGCTGGTGGAGGCCGTGGCGCGGGTGAACCTTCCCGCCAAGGGCGCGCGCTTGAGGGGCGTGGCGGCGGCGAGCGCGGGAGGGCTGGCCGCGTGGCTGGCGGTGAGCTTCGGGGCGACGGCGGGCGGGACGTGGGCGCCGTTCCTGGCGGTGGGGTGCCTGGCGGTGGGCGTGTTGGCGTACGTGCTGGTCCACCGGCGCGTCCCCACCTACGTGGTCCTCTACGTCGCGGCGGGATTGGCCTGCGCGGCGGGCGCCTTTCTGTGAGTACGAACACCTTCTCAGCGAAGCAGGAGTCGCACGATGGCGAGTGAAGCCGAGGGAACCTTCGAGATCATCAACGCGCTGGGGCTGCACGCCCGGGCCGCGGCGCAGATGGTCAAGGTGGCCAACCGCTTCAAGAGCGAGGTCTCCATCCAGGCCTCCGGGCAGCGCGCCAACGCCAAGTCCATCATGGGCGTGCTGATGCTCGCGGCGGCCCAGGGCACCCAGGTGAAGCTCACCTGCAAGGGCGAGGACGCCGAGGCCTGCCTGTCCGAATTGAAAAAGCTCATCGAGGACCGGTTTGGCGAAGCGCAGTGAGCGTCGAAAGGGGAGGTAGACTCCCCTAGAGGTCAGGAAAAACCGTGAGCAGCCAGGCCACCCCTACACTCAGGTTGACGGGCATCGGCGCCTCCCCGGGCGTGGCGGTGGGCCACGCCTTCATCCTGGACAGGAAGCGCATCCGCACCCCCAAGCTGCGCCTGGCGGACGCGGAGGTGGAACCCGAGCGGATGCGGATGAAGACCGCCATTGATTTGTCCGACCGCCAGCTCGCGGAGCTGAAGGACCAGATCACCCGCACGGAAGGCAGCGACCACGCCCTCATCCTGGAGGCGCACCGGCTGATGCTCCACGACCCCATGCTCGTGGACGAGGTCAACCGCCTCATCGTGGAGGACCGCATCAACGCGGAGTGGGCGGTGCGCCGCACGGCCCGGAAGATAAAGCACCTCTTCGACAACATCCCGGACGAGTACTTCCGCGAGCGCCGCTCGGACGTGGACTACGTCGCGGACCGCATCATCCGCAACCTGATGGGCCAGGTGGTGGACGAGGACGTGGAGGTGCCGGCGGAGGCCATCGTCGTCGCGCATGACCTGCCGCCCGCGGACGCCGCGATGATGGCGCGCAGCGGCCGCGTGGCGGGCTTCGTCACCGACCTGGGCGGGCAGACCAGCCACACCGCCATCGTCGCCCGCGCGCGGGAGACGCCCGCGGTGGTGGGCGCGGGGCGCGCGAGCGAGCAGATTTCGCCGGGCGACCTCGTGGCCATGGACGGCACGCGCGGCGTGGTGCTGGTGAACCCCACGGAGGACCAGCTGGCGCTCTTCCGCGAGGAGCAGCGCCGCTACCTGGAGAGCGAGCAGCTGGCGCTGGCCACGAAGGACCAGCCCGCGGTGAGCACGGACGGCTTCCGCATCCGGCTCAACGGCAACATGGAGTTCCTGGAGGAGATCCCCTCGCTCCTGGCGCACGGCGCGGAGGGCATCGGCCTGTACCGCACGGAGTTCATGTTCCTGGACCGCAAGACGGCGCCCACGGAGGAGGAGCACTACCGCGCCTACAAGCAGGTGCTGGAGGCCATGGGCGGCCGGCCCGTCACCATCCGCACGCTGGACCTGGGCGGCGACAAGGTGCCGGGCAAGACGAAGCACGAGAAGGAGCCCAACCCGGCCATGGGCCTCAGGGCCATCCGCTACTGCCTGTCCAACCGGGAGCTGTTCCGCGTCCAGCTGCGCGCCCTCTTGCGCGCGAGCGTGCACGGCAACCTGCGCCTCATGTTCCCGCTCATCTGCGGCGTCAGCGAGCTGCGCGAGGCGCGCAGCGAGCTGGAGGCGTGCCGCACGGCGCTGGGACGCGCGGGGGTGCCGGTGGGCAAGCGCTTCCCGGTGGGCATCATGGTGGAGACGCCCAGCGCGGCGACCATCGCGGACCGGCTGGCGCAGGAGGCGGACTTCTTCTCCATCGGGACGAACGACCTCATCCAGTACTCGCTCGCCATCGACCGCCAGAACCGGGAGGTCGCGTACCTCTACCGGCCGCTGCACCTGTCGGTGCTGCGCATGCTCCAGGGCATCGTGGACGCGGCGAAGAGCGCCAACATCCCCGTCTCCATGTGCGGCGAGATGGCGGGCGACCCGCTCTTCACCCTGGTGCTCCTGGCGCTGGGCTTCGACGAGCTGTCCATGACGTCCGGGCAGATTCCGGTGGTGAAGCGACTGATGCGCCGGGTGAGCCGCTCCGAGGCGGTGGAGATGCTCCAGGGCGCCATGGAGCTGACCACCGCGGAGGAGATCGAACGCTTCGTGCGCACGGAGATGGACCGGCGCTTCAGCGGCCAGGAAGGCTCGCTGCTGTCGCCGATGCACGACCCGGAACCGGAGCCCGTGTAGGCCCCGCTCCCCCCGCTGAATGCGGCGGGGAGGGGGTCGCCGTTTCCAGGCGGAGTGCACACTTTGGCCGGACACGGATGCAGGAGGCAGCGGCGTGTTCAAGCCAACGGACATTCAGCGGGGCATGACGGTGCGGGACCGGGACGGCGAAGCGCTCGGCGGCATCGTCGCGGTGGACCCGCGCGGCTTCACCATCGGCAAGGGGCGCATCTTCGAACGGGAGTACCCCGTGCGCTTCTCCGACGTCGCGGACCTGGACGGGGATGACGTCTACCTGCGCCGGGACCTGGCCAGCCTCCCGGGCGCCACGCTGGCCGCGGGCGCGCTGGACCTGGAGGACGACAAGTGCCACCCGGGCGCGGCGCAGCGGCCGGTGGCCTACACGCACGACCTGACGGGCGCGCTGGTGCCCATGGAGTAGTGGCGGCTGGCGGGCGCACGCACGCGCCGCGCCTCACTCGGGACGGGACTCCTCTTCACCGGAGGGGGGCCCGTCCTCGCTGTTTCCGCCGCCGGAGCGCTCCCGGGGGTGTCCGCCGTGGCGCTCCCTGTCGGGCGTCAGCAGGCGGGAGACGGGGCGCAGCACCACCAGCGACAGCAGGGCCAGGGCCACGGTGGCGCTGGCGGCCACGTAGAGGCCCAGGCCACACGCCAGGCCCACCGCCGCCGTCACCCAGAGGTTGGCCGCGGTGGTGAGCCCCTTCACGGCGCCCCCGTGGCGCAGGATGACGCCCGCGCCCAGGAAGCCGATGCCCACGACAATCTGGCTGGCGATGCGGCTGATGTCCGTCTGCGTGCCGCTGGGGTTCGCGCCCGCCCGGAGCAGCTCCTCCGTGTACACGCTGGAGAGCGTGAAGCAGCACGCCCCCAGCGCCACCAGCGTGTGCGTGCGCAGCCCCGCGGCCTGGTTGCGCGCCTCGCGCTCCACGCCCAGCACGCCTCCCAGGAACGTGGCCAGCACCAGGCGCCAGATGATGACTTGAGGATCCACTCGGGGCGCGACGCTACTCGCCCAGTTCGATCTTCTCGTCCTTGTCCGCCTCGTTCAGTTCGGGATTGGGCAGCGTGTCCAGCGTGGCCACCAGCAGCTTGTAGGACGGCACCACGTAGGGCTCCACGTCCGGGCCCAGCTCCTTCACGTACTGCTCCTTGCGCTCCACGTACTTCTTGTCCTCGGAGTCCCAGCTGCCGCCGGCCTCCGCGGCCCACACCTCCTGGCCGTCCCGGCAGCGCAAGAGCTGCGCCTTCAGCGCCACCTCCGCGCCGTCACCCACGCGCTTCACCGTCGGGTCCAGCCAGAGCACGCCCTCGATGCCCTCCACGCACTGGTCCTTGAAGGTCGGGTCCGTGGGGCGCTCGGGCAGGGACGTGTTGGCCTTCACCAGGTAGTCCCGGTTCTGGTTGAGCCACTGCCGCGCGATGAGGCTCCACAGGTCGCCCACGTACTGCTGTCCCTGGGGGAACGGCTGCGTCACCACCGCCAGCCGCTTCACCTGCAGCCGGTCCACCGTGGCGTAGTCGTCGCGCAGCCGCTGGCTCTTCACCGTGCTCGCGCAGCCCGTGAGCACCATCAGTCCCAGCACCGCGCCCACCCGCTTGAACGTCCCCATGGCTTGAAGCTCCCGAAGAAAAAGAGCGGCCCCGCGCTTCCCTTGGGGGAAGGCGGGGCCGTGAGGTCCAGCGCGGATACTAAGCGCTTCTTTCGCGTTGTCAGGCGGCGCGTGTGGAGGACGAATCCCCGCCCGGGGCGGAACCGCCCTCTTGCGAACGTCCCGCGTCCTTCTGCCGCTTGTCGTGCATCAGCTGCATCACCGCCGCCAGCACCGTGAAGGACACCAGCAGCGTGGTGATGAGGCCGATGCAGGCCACGAGGCCCATGGAGCGCAGGCCGTTGTGGCTGGCCACCAGCAGCGCCGCGAAGCCCGCCACCGCCGTCAGCGTGGAGGACGCCACCGCCGCGCCCACGCTGCGCAGCGCCACCAGCGGGGACGTGCCCTCCAGGAAGCGGTGCAGCAGGTACAGGCCGTGGCTCACGCCGAAGCCCAGGAGGATGGGTAGGATGATGATGTTCATGAAGTTCAGGCGCAGGTCGAACAGCGCCATGAAGCCCATCATCATCGCCAGGCCCACCGTCAGCGGAATCACGGACGCCAGCGCCAGCTTCGCGTTGCGGAAGTCCGCGAAGTGCATCACCAGGATCCAGAGCGCGGTGAGGATGACCGTGAGCTTCGCGTCCTTGAGCACCATGCGCGCCAGCGACGCGTACAGCTGCGTGGCGCCCGCGGCGCGGAACTCCTTCTCCACCGGCGCGCCCGTGGGGCCGCCCGGCGTGAACTTGCCCGGCGTCACCATGCCCTTGATGGAGCTGGTCTGGTCCGCGAACTGGAGCATCTGCTTGCCGTCCCACAGGTCCACGCTCGGGTAGATGAACGTGAGGTAGCCGTGGTTCTCCGGGCTCGTCGTGGGCAGGTGGCGGAACTGCGAGGCATAGATTTCCGGCACGTGGTGCACGTCGAAGGGCCGGGCCTCCAGCATCTTGAAGAACAGGGCCGCCTTCTCCTGCGTCTCCGGCGGCAGCGCCTTCACGTCGATCTCCTTCAGCTCCTCCTGCCACTCCTCCAGGATCTTCGCGTTCGCCTGCGCGATGCCCTCCGGCGGCACGAAGGTGAAGAGGCTCATCACCTGGGAGATGGCGGGGCGCTTCTTCGGGTCGGTCGTCAGCTCCTTGTAGAGGGCCTCCGTCTCCGCCAGGTCCTTGGTGTAGACGGCGAGCGGGTCGCTGGCGATCTTGAAGCGCGCGTTGATTTCATCCTGCAGCACCACGGACGGCTGGTTCGCCGGCATCAGCGCGCGGGTGTTGTAGTTGAAGCGCACGCCGTAGGGCAGCCGCGCGAAGAAGCCCGCGTCCGCCGGGGGCTCGCCGCTCTTCCACGGGATGGCCGCGCCGCACACCACCGCGACGATGACGCAGCCCACCGCCAGCACCAGGCCGGGACGGGGGATGCGCAGCTCCTTGCCGGTCGCGTTGACGGCGGGCGGCGGCTTCATCACGCCGATGAGCTTCTGCGGCAGCTCCGGGTTGCGGCGGCCGGCCAGCGCCAGCAGCGCGGGGCACCAGGAGAACAGCGTGAAGCCCAGCATCAGCGTGCCGGTGCCGGCCAGGAAGCCGAACTGGGAGAAGCCTTTGAACTCGCTCACCATCAGCACGTAGAACGAACCGGCCACCACCACCGCGGACACCAGCGCCGGACGGCCCGCGTTGATGACCGCGTCGCGGATGGCCACGTCGTAGCGCTTGCCCGCGCCCAGCTCCAGGCGCGTGCGGAAGATGAAGTGGATGCCGTAGTCGATGCCGAACCCCATCAGGATGCCGCCCAGGATGGAGGTGATCATGTTGAGCTCACCCAGCGTCGCGTAGGTGAAGCCCAGCGTGTACAGCGTGCCCGCCACCGTGCCGCTCACCACGATGAGCGTGGGCGCCCACTTGCGGAAGAACGCGATGGTGATGGCGAAGATGGCGACGAGCGCGATGATGGTGACCGGCTGGAGCGAGTCCTCGATGGCGTACGAGTCGTCCACCGCCGTCTTGTAGGAGCCCGTGAAGCCGTAGGCGACCGTCTTCTTGTCGCCCATCTTGTAGTAGTCCTCCACCAGCTGCACGCCCGCGGCGTTGCTCTTGGAGTACTCGGCCAGGTCCCCGCGCAGCTTGTCCACGTACTGCTTCGTCTGGCCAATCTGGTTGGTGTCCCACATCGGCTTGATGAGGAGCAGCAGCAGCTTGCGGTCCTGGGAGATGTAGTAGTCGTCCGCGATGCTCTTGTTGCCAACGCTGGAGTACTTGTCGACCAGGTCCTGCAGGTCCAGCTTCACCGGCTCCGTCTTCTTGATTTCGATGTAGAAGGGGTTCGCGCGGCGGATCTGATCCTTGAGGAACGCCATGATGCGGCGCTTGCCCTCGGCCAGGTCCTCCGTCTTCACGAACAGCACCATGTTGTTCTGAACGAACTCGACGGGGATCTTGTAGGTCAGGGAGCGCGCGTGCTCCTTGTCCTTGCCCACCATCACGGCCAGGTCGTCCGCGACCTTCTTGAGCGTGGCCTCGTCATCGCCGCGCAGCGCGACCATGAAGAAGCCGCTGCCGCCCACCATGTCGATGACGCGCTTGACGTCCTTCACCTCCTGCAGGTCCTGGGAGATGAGGTCCAGCTGGTTGGAGTTGATGGTCAGCTTCGACGTGCCCCACACCGCCACGCCGAGCAACAGCAGCAGCACGGTCATGACGGTGCCGGGGCGCCGGACCAGCATCTCCGCGTAGGCGAGGGCGAGACGGGGCGGGGGATGGGACGAGGGATTGCCGCTCATGGGCGCGGGACCCTATCGCCGAACGTCCCCGCCCGGAAGCAAAGCCAGGGATGCCTGTCCGCCCCTCCTCCGCGCGGGACAGGGCTCCCCACTGCGTGGGAATAACCCCCCGGTGCCGGTGTCCCGTCAGGCCCCGGGAGGCCCGGCCAGGGGGACGACCCGTGCCTCCGTCCCCAGGGGCACGGGCTCGTCACGGGGTGGGACGAGGAAGGGGATGGGGTTGCGCAGGAAGCGCAGGGCCACGGCCCCCAGGAAGCGCAGGCCCTCGCGCACCGGGACGTCGCGGGCGCGCAGGGCCACGCCCAGGGCCAGCGCGAAGGACACGCCGAAGTTGAGGACGCCCACCACCAGCACGCCCGCCACGGCCGCCAGGAAGCCCGGCTCCATCACGGCGGAGGGCCCCAGCGCGCACCCGGCGAAGGCCAGCGCGCCGAAGGAGAAGGTGACGTGCCGCACGTCCAGCGGGAGGCCGAAGAAGCCGCCCACGCCCGGCATCACCGCCAGCAGCACGCCCAGGGTGACGCCGCCGCCCACGCCCGCCGCGTGGTGCATCAGCGCGTCCGCGACCTTGCGCGCGCCCGTCACGCCCAGCAGCGCGCGCAGCACGCGGTGGTGGGCGAGCGCCTCCGGCAGGCGGCGGTAGACGATGAAGTTCTCGAACCAGCCGGCGGCCAGGCTGGAGGCCCAGAGCAGCACGCCGGTGAGGGCGGCGTAGAGGAGCGTCGCGCTCTTCCAGGGGTGCAGCGTCTCCACCACGTGCTGCGCCTGCTGGGCGGTCAGGTACGCATGGCCCTTGAGGAACTGGAACCCCAGCCCCAGCGCCACCGCGACGGGCAGGACGCAGCCCAGGTTGCCCAGGATGGCCGCCAGCTGCGAGCGGGTGATGCGCGGCACCAGCGCCGCCAGGCGCTCCATGCGCCGGGTGCCTCCGTCCAGACCCGCGTCCTCGCCCACCGCGGCCGCCAGCGTGGAGGCCGTCATGGACGGCTGCTTGGTGGCCAGCGTGAGGCCCAGCATCTGCATCACCACGAAGCCGCCCGCGTAGTTGAGCGCGACGAAGAGGCCCGCGAAGAAGGGGGCCAGCGGCAACCCGGTGAGGAGGAACTTCAGCGCCACGGCGAACGCGGCGACGAAGCCGCCGCCCGCCGCCGAGTGCACCATGTGGTGGAACTCACCCTGCGTGGACGTGATGTAGTGCTCGCCCGTGTTGCCGGTGCGCTCGATGATTTTACGGGCCATCAGCCGCGCGTTGCGCCGGACCAGCGCGCGCACGGAGCGGTCCGCGTGCGCGTGCTCCAGCAGGTCCGACAGCAGCGCCAGCGCCTCGCGCCACCGGGGCTCGCCGCGCGGCGCGACCAGCACCCGTGCGATGGCCTCCATCCGGTCCAGGCCGTGCCGGATGCGCTCCAGCCGGTACACCAGGTCCACGCTGACGCCGGACTCCTCCAGGTGACGCGTGACGGTGCCCACCACGCCCCGGCAGTCCTCCACCACGCGGGCCAGGTCCGCCAGCGCCTCCTGCGCTCCGTCGCGCGCCAGCACCGCGTCGCACACCAGCCGCAGCCGCAGGAAGGGGGACGCGCGGAAGGACATCTCCGGGGTGCGGTCGCGCACGTCCTCCGCCAGCCCCAGCCCCGCCACCTGCACGCCCAGCAGCAGCAGCGCGTCCATCAGGTCCCCGCGCACACGCGAGGACGGGGTGGGGTCCGGTGGGGGCGGCTCGCCCACCAGCGCCGTCAGCCGCGCCAGCAGCGCAGGCGACAGCGCGCCCAGCCACTTCGCGTCCTGCGGCACCGGGAACAGGCGCAGGAGCAGCTCCGACAGCTTGCCCGGCTCCGGCGGCGCGGGCAGCACGCCGCGCACGAAGCGGTCCGTCAGCTCGGAGAAGAAGCCGTTGCCCGCGCTCAGGCCCACCTGGGCGAAGAGCTTCAGCCCCCGGCTGCCCGCGCACACCCCCGACACCAGTCGGGTGACGGACGCGCGGAAGGGGGGCTCGCCCTCCAGCACGCGCACCAGCAGCGCCAGCCGGGAGTTCGCGGGGGACAGCGCGCCGTCGTCCGCGTCCGTGAGGCCATGGGCGGGGATGCGGTCGCGCATCCAGTGGATCCACTGCTCCACCCACGCCAGGCGCGGCTCCAGGCCGTCACCGGGGACCTCCAGCAGCAGCCGGAGCAGGTCCCGGACCGCGGGGTGCCCGGGGGCCCGGGGCGCGTACTGCACACAGAACGCGTCCATCTCACGGTCGGACGGCGCGCCGCGGAGCAGAAGCCGTGGGGCGGGGGTCGAAACACTCATTCGCCAGGCGCTCCAGGGGAGGGGAACGCCCAAGCCTACCCGGCCCGCGCCTCCCCAGGAACCCATGGGGAGGACGAGGGCCTGGTTGTCTGGCTGCTTGGGAGCGGGGGCAGCTGGATTACTTCAGCTTCACCGTACCCAGCTCATCGTTCTTCTTGCGCATGGCGCCGAGCAGGCCGTCCCAGCCGCCTTCCTTGAAGAGGGGGCGGACCTGATCATCGCGGATGCCGGTGAGCATGGAATCGCCCAGCACGGACACGTCCACGACCTTCCAGCCGCTGCCCACCTTCTCCACGGCGTACTTGAGCTTCATCTCCTGCTTCTTCAGCGGGTGGTTGATGAAGATGGTGGAGCCCACGAGCGCCTTGTCGCCCGTCACCTGGGGCTCGTCGTAGGTGATGGAGTCCAGGTTCTTGAAGTTCTCGCGGACCTTGGGGAAGGCGATCTTCGCGAAGAGGTTCTGGAAGAGCTGGGTGAATTCCTTGCGCTGGGCGTCCGTGGCCTTGGTCCACTCGTCGCCGAGCAGGAAGAGGCCCTGCTGGTCGCTGCCCAGGTTCTCCAGGGCCTTGAGGTCCTTCTCGTAGCGCACGGACTGCACCACGGTCTTCACCGGCTTGGTGATGGCTTCCGAGGCCTTGGGCGCGGCGAGCGCGGGCACGGCGAAGGTGAGGGCAACCAGGAAGGGAAGGGTGCGAATGCGAGCGTTCACGTTCATATGGGTCGGTGACCTCCAGAAGAAGGGCGCGGGTCCTGTAGCCCAGGGGAACGCCCCGCGGACCATTAAATTCATCCGGCGGGCAGGCGCACCCGCCGCGTCGGGTCCGCCCGGCCGACAGGCGCTTTGCCCGAATAAACCCGGGCCGCTGCAGGTTTGACTCTGCTGGGACCGCACGTTTAGTGTCCGCCCCCTGCGCTGCGTCACCGAATTAGCGCGAAGCCCGAGACGACATGCCTACCGACTTCCTGTTCACGTCTGAATCCGTCACCGAGGGCCACCCGGACAAGATCGCCGACCAGATCTCCGACGGTGTGCTCGATGCCATCATCGCCAAGGATCCGCAGGCGCGCGTCGCCGTGGAGACGCTCGTCAAGACGGGCCTCGCCATCGTCGCGGGTGAGGTGACGACGAACACCTACGTGGACATCCCGAAGATCGTCCGCTCCACCATCACGCGCATCGGCTACACCGATAGCTCCATGGGCTACGACGGCAACACCTGCGGCGTCATGGTGGCCATCGAGGGCCAGAGCCAGGACATCGCGCGCGGCGTGGACAACAAGAAGGACCAGGGCGCCGGCGACCAGGGCATGATGTTCGGCTTCGCGTGCGACGAGACGCCGGAGCTGATGCCCGCGCCCATCCACTACGCGCACGCGCTGACCCGCCGCCTGGCGGAGGTGCGCCGCAAGAACCACCCGTGGATCCGCCCGGACGGCAAGAGCCAGGTCACGGTGGAGTACAAGGACGGCAAGCCGGTCCGCATCGACGCGGTGGTGCTGTCCACGCAGCACTCGGATGACGTCTCCAACAAGAAGATCCAGGAGGCCATCCGCGAGGACGTCATCCTGAAGGTCCTGCCGAAGAAGCTCATCGACAACAAGACCAAGTTCTTCATCAACCCCACGGGCCGCTTCGTCATCGGCGGCCCCATGGGCGACTCGGGCCTCACCGGCCGCAAGATCATCGTCGACACCTACGGCGGCATGGGCCGTCACGGCGGCGGCGCGTTCAGCGGCAAGGACCCGTCCAAGGTGGACCGCTCGGCCGCGTACATGGGCCGCTACATCGCGAAGAACGTCGTGGCGGCGGGCCTGGCCAGCCGTTGCGAGGTGCAGGTCTCCTACGCCATCGGCGTGGCGGAGCCCGTCAGCGTGATGGTGGAGACCTTCGGCACGTCCACCGTGCCGGAAGAGCAGATTGCCCGCGCCGTGCGCCAGACGTTCGGCCTGCGTCCGCGTGAAATCACGGAGCACCTGGACCTGCTGCGGCCCATCTACCAGAAGACCGCCGCGTACGGTCACTTCGGCCGCTCGGACAAGGAGTTCACCTGGGAGCGCACGGACAAGAAGGACGCGCTCCGCGAGGCGGCCTCCTCCGCCGCCCCCGCCAAGACGCGCACGCCGCGCCTGAAGGCGGTCTGACGCACCACCGGAAGCACTTCGGTTGAGCCCACGCGCTCGTCCCCTCCCGGGGGCGAGCGCGTTTTCATTGGCCGGGCATGCAGGCGGGCTGAAGGCGCCCCCTCTGCCTGCTGCGCGCGGTGACACGACACGCTGGCGCGTCCCACGCGACGCTTCGGCCAGAAAGACAGACATGGCCTCCCGGCGCGGCGCGCGGTGAAGGCGGAGTGAAGCGGGCCTGCTGATTGCAATCGCTGTCATCCCGGAAGGCAGAGGGGCCTTCCGTGAGGGACACGCCGACAACGGCCTGGGCCGTCGGTGTGCCGGAAAGACAGACATGGACAAGAAGAAGCGCCGTCAGCGCGGCATGACGCTGATTGAGATCATGGTCGTCATCACCATCCTGGGCCTCATCGCCGCCGCCGTGGGCGTGTCGGTGATGGGGCAGTTCGGCCAGGCGAAGCGGCAGCGGGTGACGCTGGACTTCGGCTCGCTGGGCCAGGGCCTCCAGCTGTACGCGATGAAGAAGGGAAAGCTGCCGGACACCACGGCAGGGCTGCGCGCATTGGTGGAGGAGCGCGTCCTCAACGAACTGCCGCGCGACCCCTGGGGCAATGACTACGTGTACACGCTGGACCGGGGTGTGCCGGCCATCGTGTCGCTGGGCGCGGATGGCGCGCCGGGCGGCGACGGCGATGACCAGGACCTCTCGTCACTCGACCGGGACGCGCGGTCCAAGGGGTGACGGGAGGAAAAAAGGGTGCTGCCCGAGTGGAGAAGCCACGATTGGGTGGCGTTTCAGGCCAAGGCGGATTCGAACCGCGGGCTCCCGTGAAGGAGCCCTACCAGAGCGTGTAGGGCCTCTCCGGCCGGGCAGCACTCCCAGGGACGCAGGCGCCGCGAAAATCCTGACGGGGGATTTTCGCGGGCCTTTTTCAGTCCGTGGGGAAGGTGTCGAGCGTGAGGGTCTCCGGAGGGACCTTCAGCTCGCGCGGCAGCTTGAGGACGCCGTCCAGGTAGCGCCAGCCGGTGCCGTCGTGGCGGAAGTCCGAGCGCTCCACGAAGGACTGGTCCTTCCCCTTCTCGAACACCCTGGCGAAGAAGAGGACGCGGGAGAGCCCCGTCGCGTCCGGGGGCTGGTGGCCCAGCACCACCAGCCCCGGGTACTGGTGGGCCTGCGCGAAGGCGCGCAGCTCGCGCACGACGTCCGCTTCCGGACGGGCCCGCATCGGGTGGTCGGGGTGGAGCGTCTTCCACAGGTAGGCGGCTTCACGCTGGGCGAAGGCGCTGTAGCGGCTGCGCATGAGGCGCTCGGCGTCAGGGGCTTCCGCCTCGCCTTTGTGGAAGGGGGCGCAGCACTGCTTGTAGCGCTGGCCGGAGGAGCAGGGACACAGGGGGGCGGGGGGCATGGCGGGGCCCAGCCTACCCGGGTTGCCGGGGCGGACGGTCGGGTGGCGGACCCGGGCCCCGGGGTGGGGAACCTTCGCGCTTGCGGGGCAGGGGGGCAGGGCATATCCCTGGCGGCCACGCCCCCTATGAGCCTGCTCGAAGCCATCGTCCTGGGTCTGGTCCAGGGTCTCACGGAGTTCTTGCCCATCAGCTCCACCGCGCACCTGCGCATCGCGCCGGAGCTGTTCGGCTGGCCCGACCCGGGCGCCGCGTACTCGGCCATCATCCAACTGGGCACGGTGGCCGCGGTGCTCATCTACTTCCGCAAGGACATCGTCGCGCTGGTGAAGGCGTTCGTCCTGGGGCTGGTGAAGCGCGACCCGTTCGGCACGCTGGAGGCGCGGCTCGCGTGGTTCGTGGGCGTGGGCACGCTGCCCATCGGCATCTGCGGGCTGGCGTTCAAGAAGGTCATCGAGACGCAGTTCCGGTCGCTGTACGTCATCGCGTTCAGCCTCATCGTGCTGGCCATCGTGCTGTTCGTCGTGGAGAAGCGCGCGTCGCACCAGCGCACCGTGGCGGACATGACGTGGAAGGACGGCATCGTCATTGGCCTGTGGCAGGCGCTGGCGCTGGTGCCGGGCTCGTCGCGCTCCGGCACGACGCTCACGGGCGGCCTGTCGCTGGGGCTCAAGCGCGAGGACGCGGCGCGCTACTCGTTCCTCTTGTCCATCCCGGCGACGACGCTGGCGGGCATCTTCGAGTTGAAGCACCTCCTGGAGGCCACGCAGCGTCCTTCCACGGTGGCGCTGGTGGTGGGGACGCTGGTGGCCTTCCTGTCGGGCATGGCCGCCATCGCGTGGCTGTTGAGCTTCCTGAAGCGCCGCACCACGCTGGTGTTCGTGGTGTACCGCATCGCGCTGGGGCTGGTGCTGCTGGGGCTGTTGCAGGCGAGCATCCTCAAGCCGATGTCCGGCGTGGAGAACCTGTCCACGCCCGACGCCCCGACGAAGCCGCCGGTGGAGAAGCAGGTCACGGATTGAGGAAGGGGGAGGTCGTGCGTGTGCAGGCCCTGTTCGATGCGCTGGAGACGCGGCTGAAGGCGAGGCCGGCGCGGACCTTCGAGTGGAAGGGCCGGGCGCTGCGAGAGGCCGCGGTGCTCCTGCCCCTGTTCGAGCGGGAGGGCGTGCCCTACGTGGTCTTCACCCGGCGGCCCGCCACCCTGCGCACGCACGCGGGACAGTACGCGTTCCCGGGCGGCGGCCAGGAGGCGCGGGACGTCACGCCGCTGGAGACGGCGCTGCGCGAGAACGAGGAGGAGCTGGGCATCTCGCGCGCCAGCGTGCGGGTGCTGGGCCTGCTGGACGAGACGCCCACCACGTCCGCGTACCGCATCCGTCCCTACGTGGGCGTCATCCCGGGGGACGGCAAGTACGTGCCGAACCCGGTGGAGGTGGACCTGGTGCTGGAGGTGCCGCTGGTGCGCCTGCTGGACCCCGCCATCGTCCGCGTGGAGCGGCACCTCTGGGAGGGGATGGAGCACGACGTGCACTTCTACACGCACGGCGAGCACGTCATCTGGGGCGCCACGGGGCGCATCCTGCGCAACTTCCTGCAGTTCGTGGCGGAGGTGCCGGGCATCCAGGGGCTCCCAGCCGCTCCCCCGCCTGCCGGGCACTGAGCCCCGGAGCCCCTGCGGGCGGGCGGTCCGGACGGGAGGACGTCTTGTCGCCCCGGAGGGAAGGTCCCACGTTGAGGGACACACCCTTCGAAGGGACGGGACGTGGACGGTGGCAATGGGTACGGGGTGGCAGAGGTGAGGGAGGCCGCGCTGACCGCGTTGGGTGAGGCCCTGCGCGCCACGGGCTATGCCTTCACGACGGTGACTCCGGAGACGCACCGGCGGGTGAACGCGCGGCCGGGGGCGAAGGAGGCCCATTCGCTCCGGGACGTGTTCGGGTGGAGCCGTCGCTTCGGGCCGGGCGTGGTGGAGCCTCGGATGCTGGCGCTGCTGGAGCAGGCGGGCGCGCTGGTGGAGTGCGAGGACGGGACGCACCGGAGCCGGGTGCGGTTCTCGACGCTGGGGTCGGGGCTGTATGTCCATTCCGCGTGGCCCACGTCGGAGAAGGACGCGGTGTTCTTCGGGCCGGACACCTACCGGTTCTGCGCGCTGCTCCAGCGGGTGCCGGGCACGTTCCGGCGCGCGGTGGACCTGGGCTGTGGCTCCGGAGCCGGGGGCCTGTCAGTGGCGGCGCGGAGCGCGGAGGTGGTGCTCGCGGACCTGAACCCGTTGGCGTTGGACTACTCCCGGGTGAACGCGAGGTTGAACGGCGCGCACGGGGTCGAGGTCGTGCATTCGGATCTGCTGCGGGACGTGTCCGGCCGGTTCGACCTCATCATGGCGAACCCGCCGTACCTGGCGGACACGGACGGGCGCACGTACCGGGATGGCGGCGGCACGCACGGCACGGAGCTGTCGGTGCGCATCGTGTGTGAGAGCGTGGAGCGCCTGGAGCCGGGCGGCACGCTGGTCCTCTACACGGGCGCGCCAGTGGTGGACGGCGAGGACCTGCTGCGCACCGCGCTGGAGCCGGTGTTGCGGAGCGCGCCCCTCGAGGACGTGGTCTACGAGGAGCTGGATCCG
Source organism: Corallococcus caeni (assembly GCF_036245865.1). NCBI lineage: Bacteria > Pseudomonadati > Myxococcota > Myxococcia > Myxococcales > Myxococcaceae > Corallococcus > Corallococcus caeni. Next base: position 903,915 of record NZ_BTTW01000002.1, read on the forward strand.
GACGTGTTCGGCGAGGAGCTGGAGAAGGAGCCCTACGCGGGCGTGGAGCGCATCGCGTTGGTGGCGCTGACGGCCAGAAGGCGCTGACCGCTGGCTCAGGGCTGGCGGCTCACGTCGCAGCGGGCGGAGGCCTTCCTTGCGAGGTCCTCCGCCACGGAGCGCAGGAGGCTTCCGAGCAGCGGGGGACGGGCTTCGGTGGTCGCTTCCGAGGCTGTCTCCTGGGTGAGCCAGCGCGCCATGCGGCCCAGGCTGGTGGCCGTCACGACCTGGAGCCGCACCTCCACCTGGACGACGAAGTGCTCCTCCGCGTCGGGCCTCGCATCCAGCGTCCAGGCCACTCGCTCCAACTCCAACGTGCCCACGCCTCCTGTCAGCTCCCGTCCGTCCAGCAGATAGCCCGCGCGGGTGAAGGCGAGCACCTGGGTCACTCGCGCATTGTCCACGTGCGCGTCGAACCAGAAGGCGCGGCGGCGCCAGAGCGTCAGCTCCACCTCCAGCTTCCCCGCGAGGCCCAGCCGTACCAGCCGGTCCAGCTCCGGGGAGATGAAGGCGCGCGCCTCCGGCCGGACCATCACGCGCCTCCCGGCGAGCGTCGCGGTGCAGGCGGCGGAGGCCTCCTCCGCCCGCGCTCCGGACGCGAGCAGGCCCGCCGCGACGACGAGCGCCGCGCCACGCCTGCTCTTTGTTCCGTGCCTTCCCATGGCTCAGAAGGTCCGGTTGAACAGCAGCCGCGCCTCGGGCGTGAGCCGGGCCTTGTCGTCGATGCGCCACGCGGCTTCGAAGCGCACGTCGTCACCGAAGTGGAAGCTGCCGCCCAGGCCCAGCTGCGCGTTCGACCACGCCGACGCGGCATGCACCGAGCCCAGGTCCGCGAAGATGCCCAGGCCGTGCCAGCGGTACTCGGCGCTCGCCAGCACGGAGCTGTCGCCCCCTCGGAACTCCTTGAAGCCGAAGCCTCGCAGCGCGGTCCAGCCGCCCAGCGCCTCCTGCTTCTGGAGGGGCAGGTCGTGCCCCGTCGCGGCCCGCAGGCGCAGGCTCAGGCCCGTGTGCCAGTTGACCGGCAGGTCCATGGCGACGTCGCCCACCAGCTTCCAGAAGCGCGTGTCCGCGCCGTCCGCTCCCGGCCCTTCGCCCACCTCCAGCGTCACGAAGCCGCGCAGCGTGGGCTCGCGCTTCCAGCCTTCGTGGCGCTCGAAGAGGGTCGTCTCCGGCGTGCGGAAGAGGGATCCCACGCGCGTGCCACGCTCCGCCGCGCCGCTGTACTCCAGCCGCACCACCGCCGAGCGGAAGCGTCCCTCGTTCACGGGCGCGTTCGGGAACGGCGGGTCGTCGCTGCGGAAGAGGCTGAGCGGCGGGGTGAAGGACTGGAGCGAGCTGACCGTGTCCCCGCGCACCTCCACGCCCGCGAGCCACGACCGCTGCCAGCGCCAGGTGGCGAAGGCCATGAAGCCCTGACGGCGGAAGTAGTCCCGGTCCGGCCGGTTGATGAGGAACGAGTAGAAGTACGAGTCGAAGTCCCCCAGCCGCCAGCGGTCCAGCGTGTCGATGAAGTCATGCACCTGCGCGCCCAGTTCCTCGATTCCCAGCGCGGGCAGCTGCACCTTGGCGCCGCCCAGCAGGTTGACGCGGCGCTGACTGCTCGTGCCCTCCGGATCACCCGGCAGATGCTGCCCACCCAGCCGCAGGGGGATGAAGAAGGCCCCATCCAGCGTCGTGTGCACCCGGTCCTTCGAGTCCCAGATGCGCAGGTTCGCGGAGAGCCCCGGGGCGAAGCCCGTCACCTGCGTGTGCACGGGCAGCAGGTCCACGTCCAGGTCCGGAGGACGGGGACGCACGTGCACGATCAGCCGCTTCCCCTCCAGCGTGAGGCCTTCACTGTGGGCATCGTCTCCGTCGTGGAACAGCCGGTGCCAGCCCACCTCGAACTCCACGCGCTCGTGGCGCCGCGACTTGCGTGCGGCCTCCTCGCGGGTGCTGTAGCGGCGCGTGCCGTCGGCCTCGCGCTCCTCGACGATGCGCACGGTCGTGCGCTCCTCGCGGGAGTCATCGCGGTCCTCGGCCTGGAGGAACGGCAGCCGCGACTCCATGCGCTCGACGGCGCGGCGGGCGTCGCTTCGGAGGAAGACGTCGCCGGGCTCCAGGCTCAGGGCCTCGCGCACGCGAGCCGCCATCGCCTCGTCCACGCCCCGCACCTCCACGGCCTCCAGCCGGCCCTCGTCCACGGTCACGACGAGCCGTCCTTCGGGAGACAGCGTCGCGCTCACCGTGGCCAGCAGGTAGCCCTCGTCCTCGCGGAGGGTCTTGAGGATGCGCTCGAGCGCGGCGTCCAGGCCTCCCAGCATGATGCCGGGGCGGAACGTTCCGTCCTCCCGCCGTGCCAGCCAGGTCCGGGGCGGGCGCGGCGCAGGGCACGGGCTGACGACCCGCAGCGTTCCATGGCGCTTGTGGATCCGCAGCGTCGCGACCTGCTCCTGCGTGTCGTCGTCGTCGGGGAAGCGGGAGGGCAGCTCAAGCAGCGCGTCCCAGAGGTCGTCGGGACGGAGGTCCTGAAGGCCCGCGAACTCCACCGACGTGAGCGTGGGGTTCTCCTCCAGGGTCACTTCGAGCACGGCCGGTCCCTGCTCACTGACGCGGACGCGGGGCTCCACGCGGGCGAAGAGGCCGGTGCGCGCCAGGCGATGCAGCAGGGGCTGCACTTCGCTGCCCGTCAGGGCGCGTGAGGCGTCCGCGGGAGGTGCCCCCACGAGCTTGCGGACCTGCGGATCCGTGAGCCGCTGGAGTCCGCGAAGCTCCAGGCTCGTGGGCGTGAGTCCCTGGCCGGCGACCTCGACCTGCATGGCCCCGAGGACCGTGGAGTCCGCGAGGTCTCCCGCCTCCTCGTTGAAGCCCTCCGGGCACGTTGGATATCCGGAGTCCTCCGAGCCGGCTGTGTCTTCAGGTGGAGTGTCGGTCGCGGACGCGGTGGAGCTGGCTGCCTCCGGTGAAGGAGGCGGCGCGGTGACGGCGGCGGGAGCGTCGGAGGTGCCGGCCTCCTGTGGAGGTTGGGCCTGGGCCGTGAGCGAGACGAAGCAGAGCGCGAGTGCGAGACGGTTCATGAGCAGCGGCAGGAGCATGGGCCGTTCCAGGCGGGGGCTCACGGCAAGTGCCCGGAACGACGAGGGGCGAGCAGGCGGGCGGATGTCATGGACACATCCGGATGTATCGGGCGGTTGTGGCCGTGACATCGCCCGTCCTCCGCGCGGGGTCTCAGGAGTCGATGGGCAGGTCCAGGGCCTTGATGCGCCGGTAGAGGTTGCCCCGGTCCACCTGGAGGAGGCGCGCGGCCCCGGCGATGCTCGCTCCTTCGCGGAGCGCGGCGCGGATGAGGTCCCGCTCGAAGTCCTCCACGTGCTCGCGGTAGCTCTTGTCCCCCAGGGTCCTGCGCGGTGCGGGCGCGGCGGCCGTCGGTGCCGCCACCGCGTCCGGACCCAGCTCCAGGGGACCGTCGCCCCGGAGCAGGTTCAGCCGTTCGATGACGTTGCGCAGCTCGCGCACGTTGCCGGGCCACGGATAGGCGCGGAGCGCGGCCTCCGCTCCCGGCGCGAGCACGAGCGGCGTGCGGGGCCCCGCGAGCTCCGCGGCGAAGACTCGCGCGAGGGGCAGCAGGTCCTCGGGGCGCTCGCGCAGCGGCGGCAGGTGCAGCGGCAGCACGTTGAGCCGGAAGAAGAGGTCCTGCCGGAAGCGGCCGTCCTTCACCGCGCGGCCCAGGTCCTGGTGCGTCGCCGCCAGGATGCGCACGTCCACGGACACCGGCAGCGTGCCGCCCAGCCGCTCCACCTGACGCGTCTCCAGCACGCGCAGCAGCTTGGCCTGGAGCTCCAGCGGCATGTCTCCCAACTCGTCCAGGAACAGCGTGCCGCCCTGGGCCTGCTCGAAGCGGCCCGCGCGCCGGGCGACCGCGCCGGAGAAGGCGCCTCGCTCGTGGCCGAACAGCTCGCTCTCCAGCAGCGTCGCGGGAATGGCCGCGCAGTTGACCGCCACCAGCCGGCCCTTGCGCCCGGAGGCCTTGTGCAGCGCCTGCGCCACGCGCTCCTTGCCGGTGCCCGTCTCGCCGGTGATGAGCACCGCCGTGTCGCTGGGGCCCACGCGCGCGATGAGCTGGCGCAGCGACTCCATGGCCGGGCTTTCGCCCACCAGGTTCCCCGGCTGGGCCAGCGCGTCCAGCAGGCGCTCCCGCTCCTCGCGCAGCGCTCCCAGCGCCAGCGCGTTGTGCAGCGCCGTGAGGAGCCGCTCGGGGGAGGGGGGCTTCTCCACGAAGTCCGTGGCCCCCAGCTTCAAGGCCTGCACCGCTTCGGAAGGGGAGGCCTCTCCGGACAGGACCACCACCGGCACGGGCAGTGGCTTGGGCAGACGCGCCAGCAGCTCCAGGCCCGTCTCGCCCGGCATGCGCAGGTCCAGCAGCATCAGCGCGGGCGGCGCGTCCGGCGCTTCGAGCAGGCGCTGCGCCTCCGCCGTGGAGCGGGCCTCCACGGGAGAGAAGCCTCCGTCTTGCAGCAGTCCACGCACGGCCCGGAGGACGCCGGGGTCGTCGTCGACGATGAGGATGCGGGCTCCGGGCTTCATGCGGCCACCTGGGCGACGTCGGAGGAGGGGACTCGCGGCAGCACCACCTGGGCTCGCGTGCCACCCTGGGGGCCCGGCTCCAGGCGCAGGCTGCCGCCGTGCTCGTGGGCGATCTTCTGCGCGATGGGCAGGCCCAGCCCGCTGCCTCCGGGCTTGGTGCTGAACAGCCCCCGCGTGAGGACGGGCCCCTCCAGCACTTCAGGGACGCCGCTGCCGCCGTCGCTCACGGTGACGTGCACGCGGCCGTCCTCCGCTGCGTGCAGCGCCACGTGGACGGGCGGGGCGCCGGGTGGAGAGGCCTCGGTGGCGTTCTTCACCAAGTTGCCGAAGAGGCGGCGCAGTCCGTCGGGGTCCGCGCGCAGCGACACCTCCTCGCCCGGGTCCAGCACCACGGGCACCGGGGAGTTGCCCGCGTACAGCGCGCACACCTCCGCGAGCAGGGGACGCAGCGCCACGTCCTGGAAGCGGGGGGCAGGCAGGCGCGCGAAGGTGGAGAAGCTCTGGGTCATGCGCATGAGCAGGTCCACCTCCTCCTGGAGGAGCGCCACCGCTTCGGCGAGGCGCGTCGGGTCGGGCGGGGTGCTGGCATCCCGCGGAGACAGACGCGCGAGCGAGAGCCTCATTGCCGTCAGGGGATTTTTCAGCTCATGGGCGAGCGCCCGCGCCACGTCCTGCCACGCGGCGATCTGCTCGGCGGCCTTGAGGTGCTCGCGCTGGTCCAGCAGCTCCTGCCCCATGCGGTTGAACTGGCCCAGGAGGAACTGGAGCTCGTCGCGCGCGGGTTCGGGGACGGGCAGGCGGACCGACAGGTCTCCGCGCGAGTAGGCCCGCATGCCTTCCAGGAGCGTGGCCATGGGACGCGTGAGGACGCGGCCCAGGAGCACCGCGGACACGGCCAGCACGACGGCGGCGATGGCGCCCACGCCCACGATGAACACGGGCACGCGGCGCACCAGGGCCCGCCGCGCCAGCTCCGCCTGCGCCAGGTTCAGCCGGGCCTCGTCGAGCGCATCCGGGGGCAACCCCCGGCGGGTCAGCTCGTCGGACACGCCGTCCAGCACGCCCTCCACGGGAGCGATGGAAATGGAGAGCACGCGCTCCAGCACGCCCTGGGCGAGCGCCCCCAGCAACGCCAGCGGGATGAGGCCCGCGAGCAGCATCACCGCCAGCAGGCGCCGGCGGAAGCGGAACGGAGGCGGCGGTGGGTCCATCGGCGGTGCACGGCGCATGGCACGCCGTTCATATCGCGGCGAGCCAAGGCCGTGGCCGTGCATCGTTCACGCGGATGGAGACTCCTCAAGGGATGCCACGGCCCATGAGGGGCCGGACGTCGGGAGTCCCCATGCGCAAATCCTGGAGGTCGTTCGCGTTGGCCGTTGTCTTCTGGGGGGTGGCCCTTCCCGCGCGGGCCCATGACTCGCTGCGCGAGCGCATCGACGCGTACGTGCGCACGGAGCAGAAGCGGCTGGGCGTGCCGGGGCTCGCCGTGGGTGTGGTGAGCCATGGACGGGTGGTGCTGGCGAAGGGCTATGGCTCCGCGAACCTGGAGCACCAGGTCCCGGTGGGGACGGACACGCTCTTCCAGTCAGGTTCGCTGGGGAAGATGTTCACGGCGACGGCGCTGATGCTCCAGGTGGAGGCGGGGCGCGTGTCGCTGTCGGACAGCGTGACGAAGTACTTCCCGGATGCGCCCGCGACGTGGAAGCCCATCACGGTGCGCCACCTGCTGACGCACACGTCCGGCGTCCAGGACCTGGAGGGGCAGCTCGACGAGCGCAAGGACTACACGGATCAGCAGTTCGCGGAGTTCATCTACGCGCTGCCGTTGGATTTCCCGGCGGGGCTGCGGTGGCGCTACAGCAACTCCGGCTACGTGCTGCTGGGCATCCTGGTGAACCGCGTCGCGGGCATGACGTATCAGGAGGTGCTGGGGCGTCAGGTCTTCAAGCCCGCGGGCATGAAGACGGCGCGCGGTATCAGCGAGGCGGACGTCATCCCGAACCGCGCGGCGGGCTATCAGTGGGTGGGCGGCGTGGTGAAGAACCAGCAGTGGGTGTCGCAGTCGTTGAACACGACGGGGGACGGGGCGCTCTACTTCTCGCTGAAGGACATGTTGGCCTGGGAGGAGGCGGTGTCGGAGCGCGCCATCCTGACGCGGGACAGCTGGCGGGAGATGTTGTCGCCGGCGAAGTTGAACAGCGGTGCGACGTATCCGTACGGCTTCGGGTGGGAGGTGCTGGAGCGCAACGGCCAGCCGCTGCATCAGCACACGGGAGCGTGGCAGGGGTTCCGGACGGCCTATTCGCGCTTCCTGGGGGACGAGCTGTCCATCGTGGTGCTGGCGAACCTGGACCGGGCGAACCCGTCGCAGTTCGTGGAGGGCATCGCGGCCATCGTGAATCCGGCGCTCGCCGTGCCGCCGCTCAAGCCCATTCCGGATACGGAGCCGCAGGTGACGGCGATGCTCACGGCGCTGCTGGAGAAGACACGGCAGGGCGCGTGGGAGCCGTCCATGTTCGCCTACGTTCCGGACGGGTACGTGGCGAAAGCCGGTCCCCACTTCGAGGCCTTGTTGCAGGAGCTGGGGCCCGCGGGGCCGCTGGTGCTGGCGAAGCGTGAGGCGAAAGGCGACGACCGCATCTACACGTACCTGGTGCAGTTCGGCGCCGCGACCTGGCGCTACCGGGTGGGGCTGACCGCTGATGACCGGGTGACCTTGTTCACCCTCCAGGCGAACTGAGGCGGTCAGGTAGACTCGGCGGGACAGCGCGTCCCGCCGAGGCGCCGTGGGGTTCCAATGTGGCGCATCCTTCTCCTGGCTCTTGGCGTCGTGCTGGCCTGCACGAGTTCCAGGCTCTACTACCTGCGAACGGAGTTGCCCTTCCTGGATGACGATCCCAACCTGGCGGTCGTCCCTGGTCCCTGGAAGCATCCGGACGTTCCGGTCGTCCTGTCGAATGCGGCAACCATTCCCGATGATCTGGTGCTTCCGGCCCTCAAGGCTCTGATGGCCTTGCCTGGGGCCGCGGATGCGTGTGATCCGAACACGAGGCGGCAGAGACGGGATGCGGTCGAATACTGCGTCTCCATCTACAAGACGCCGCAGGATTGGCGCGTCTCATGGCCCATCCGGAGCTTCGTGGGAGAAGAAGACGGTTGTCGTCCGGCCTATGGCGGCGTGAATGATGAGGAATTCGGACCCGATGTGCCCATCTTCGGGTTCGCTCACAACCATCCCTGCGGAACCCCTGTCAGCAGCCGCGACCTGAAGGTCTTTCCCGCGATGCGGCTGGAGCAAGGCGGATGGGTGGTCGTGACCTATAGCGCGACGCCAAGTGGCAAGCTGATCAGGGACTCACGCGGTGAGCTGGTTCCTGCCTGGGGGTGGCTCGCGACAGGGCACCGGGACTCGCCTCGCTTCTACAAGTGGAATCAGTCCGGACGGATGTACCAGTGGAGTGAGATGCGTCGTGATTGGGAGCTGGTGTCGACCTGCCAACCGGGAACACCTCCAGGACCTCTCAGCCCGCGCGGAGGTCCTCCGGAGTGCATCCCCGCATTGCAGTGGTAGAAGGTTCACGGCTCCAAGCGAGGAGACGTCCATGCTGAGACCCCACGCCCTGTTCCTCCTCGTGTCCCTTCTCCAGGATGGGGGGACGGAGACCGCGGCACCCCGGCTCTCGCATTCTGTCGTGAGGAATCCCGCGTTTCCGGCCGCGACGGTGGGCTCGGATGCAGGGGCGCCTGTCTCAACGCACGGGCCCATTGTCGCGGAAGGCATCCAGTGGCCTGACGACCTTCAACCCCTGGCGACGCTGGACGGGCCCGCGGTTCTTGCCGCGCACGCCGCATTGCAGCGGAGGCTCTCCCGCTATCCCAAGGAGTACGCAAAGAGCTGTGCGTTCTCCGCGAAGGGGATGGAAGTCATCGTGGGGGAAGAGCGGGGGATGTACTTCGTCCGCATCAACCCGCGACCCGACAAGTGCGGTTGGGCGCCCGGCACCGTGCTCGCGTTCGACGAATTTGAACTGTACGCCGTCTCGCCCGAGGGCAAGGTGCTGGCGCGCTATCCGTACATGCCCTGAGCGCAATGTTCAGGACCTGAGCTAGGCTGTGAAGGGTGGTGGCTGCGGGTAGCGCGAGACCCGTGATGACCGGAGTCGAGTGGAATGCATCGGAAGCTCCAAATCTTCATTTCTTCGACCTATGTGGACTTGATCGACGAACGACAAGCCGCAGTCGATGCCGTACTGAAGTCAGGACACATTCCTGCAGGCATGGAGTTGTTTGCTGCCGGAAGTAAGAGCCAGATGGAGACCATCAAACGTTGGATTGATGAATCCGATATCTACATGCTTATTCTGGGGAGTCGGTATGGATCTATTGAGCCCCAGTCTGCAAAGAGCTATACGCATATGGAGTATGAGTATGCTTTGAGTATGAAGAAGCCGCTCTTTGCTGTTGTTTTGAGCGAGGCTGCTATTGATAAGAAAGTACAGGTGCTCGGGCGTCGAGTGGTTGAAATGGAGAATCCGAAGGATTTGAAGGATTTTCGTTCTCAGGTATTGAGCCGAGTTTGTCGAATCGTTGAGGACTCTCGCGACATAAAACTGGCTATCCATGAGAGTATTTCCGAACTCGCACGGCGGCATACTTTCAGGGGGTGGGTTTCCGGTGAAAAGGTGGAGGGGCTTGAAGAGTCGTTAAGAAAAGTAGAGGAGTTGCAAAAGGAAAATAATGAGCTGCGGAGAAAGCTGAACAGGAGAGAACCATCCTCCGCAAGATCACATGTTGAAAGTACAGGTGGAGGGCTGGATAGAGACAGACTGGAGCGAACTCTTCGCTCCATGAGGGTCTCCTTTATTCTTGATGGTAGGACTTCTGAACGCAGCGTGTTGTCATGGTTCTATTTCCATCGAGAGGCGTTTGTTCGAGGAGTTGATAATAGCCCTCAGGCCAGCGTGGAGACCTTGTTTATGTATAACAGTGTGGCGCCTGCTCTCGCGATACATGGTCTCGTGGAAGATGAAAAAGTTGCGGGAGTTCGGTGGCGCAGGTTCCGGACAACTAAGGTAGGAAATGAGTTTTTGGCCTACTTGGTTGCCTCTATGTCGGAGTCTACGAATCCTATGCTTGGAGTGCCGCCAAGGCCCAGAATTACGGTTGAGCAAATGGCTGTGACGTCGCCAGGTGTCGCTGGCCCCGGCGGCAATCAAGATGCTGCAAAAACAAGCTCGAAGGTTGGTAAGAAGCCAAAGCCCTGAGTTGAAGTGAGTTGTGTCTAGGGCTGGTAGGGGGAACGCGTGATGTTCCCGTCTGGAGAGATCGCATACAGCTCGAACCAGTCGGTTTCGAGGCCCGTGACACCTGGGCCGAAGCCGGGACATTGGTCCACACGGCGATTGACGCGTGCGAAGTACCAGCCCGCCTCCTGGCCGATGACGACTTCCAGGGCCCGAGCGGAAAAGGCGCACTTGTCCGTGGACTCCTCGGGGAATCGCTTCAGCGCTTCTTCCAGCGCTGCATGCGCGGCCTGGATGGCAGGGCCTTCCAGGGTGGCGAGAGGCGTCAGGTCTTGTTTCGGCCAGGGAATGGCAGCGGGCTCGCTTGGGCCCGACGGACGAGCCCCTGCGCACGCGGTGCCAAGCCAGACAGCGAACGTGGCAAGGACTCCGAGGAAACAGTGTCTGCCGGGCAGCGTCATGACTTCTTCACCCGCTTGCGTCTGGGAGCCGTCGGCTTCTTGAGCTGTCTGGCGACCTTTTCGAATTCGGCATCGACGGCGCGGGGTTTGACGTCGAGCAACGCGTGATAGCGAGCGTATTCCTGCTCGGCCTTCGCCTTGGCGGCCTCAGCGGACACGCTTCCGGCGTGAGTCAGAAGCTGGCGCCCGGAGATCTTCATGAACTCGTCGAGCTTCGTGATCCAGTCGCGCATCGTCATCTGCTTGCGATCCAGGGCCTGAAGCTCGGCGTACTCGATGTACAGGCTCACGATACGAAGGAGGACGGCGAGTTCGCTCTCAGTGAGGTAATTCTTCGCGACGCTGGCGTCCTCCCTGCGAATGATTCCACCGGGACGCGTGCTCCGCATGCCCATGAGTGGTTGGGTGGCATCGGCGCGCTCGTGAATGATCTCCGCTGCGGTGTGGCCATGCGCTGCCCAATGCATCTTGTTCTGCACCGTGGCGAAGAAGCGCTGCGAGGTTTCGACCCGCGGGTCGTAGTCAACGCTGGTTGCGTAGATATCGAGAACCTTCTGGTAGAACCGCCGTTCGGATGCGCGGATCTCCCGGATGCGTTCGAGGAGTTCGTCGAAATAGTCGCGCTGACCTGGACCGGGCGGGTTCTTCAGCCGTTCGTCGTCCAGCGTGAAGCCCTTCACCAAGTACTCGCTGAGGCGGTCCATGGCCCACTGCCGGAACTGCGTGCCACGGTGGCTCCGCACTCGGAAGCCAACGGCAAGGACGGCGTCGAGGTTGTAATGGCGCAGGTTGCGTGTGACCTGGCGGGTGCCCTCCTGGCGAACTTGTAAATACGGCTTACAAGTTGCCGCCTCGTCGAGCTCTCCCTCGGCGAAGATGTCCTTCAGGTGCAGGGTGATGTTCTGCGGAGTCGTCTGGAACAGCTCCGCCATCTGCGCCTGGGTCAGCCAGAGGGTCTCACCTTCGAAGCGGCACTGGATGCGCGTTCGCCCGTCCTCGGTCTGGTAGAGGATGAGCCCGGAACTGCCGCTGGCGTCGTCGGTCATCGGACTGCAGCGTACTCAGAACTGCAGGTACACGTACGGCCGGGTCTCCAGCGTGGACAGCTGGCGAATCCCCAGGCCCAGGAGCACCAGGACCACGGCCCTCGCGGGCGCGGGCAGCTTGAGGAACGCGAGCGCCGCCGTGTCGTAGAGCTTCATCGGGAGCGCGTGCGCGAGGATCGCGATGGCCAGCATGCTCCACATCAGCGGACCCACGTTCGCCAGGCCCGGGATTCCCGCCAGCATCCGCGCGTAGAACTCACCCGCGTGCGCCATGTCCGGCGCTCGGAACACCACGCGCGTCAACACCACCAGCGTGAACGTGGCCAGCATCCCGAACGCCACTCGCACCGGGCCGGGCTCCTGCTGCTTGCCCTTGAACCACCACCAGCAGCGCACCGCGCACAACGCCACGCCGTGCACGCCACCCCAGACCGCGAAGCGCCAGTCCGCCCCGTGCCACAGGCCTCCCAGCACCATCACCATCATCAGGTTGAAACACACCCGCGGCTTCGAACGCCGGTTGCCGCCCAGCGGGATGTACAGGTAGTCCCGCAGCCACGACGACAGGCTCATGTGCCAGCGGTTCCAGAACTCGAACAGGTTCTTCGCCAGGTACGGCCGCGCGAAGTTCTCCGGGAACTTGAAGCCGAACAGCGACGCCACGCCAATCGCGATGTCCGAGTACCCCGAGAAGTCGTAGTACAGCTCCAGCGTGTACGCGACCGCCGCCACCGCGCACTCCGCCGACGAGTACGCGTGCGGACTGCCGAACACCGGATCCACGATGCCGCTGCCCAGCACGTCCGCGATGACCAGCTTCTTCACCAGTCCCACGGCGATGCGGAACAGCGCCTTGTTCCCGTCATCCGATGACAGCGTGGGCACTTCCCGGAAGTGCGCCATCAGCTCCGACGCGCGGACAATCGGCCCGCTCACCACGCGCGGGAAGAACAGCATGTAGAGCAGGTGCTCCACGAACGAGTGCTCGGAGCTCGCCTTCCCCCGGTACACGTCCACCGTGTAGCTGATGGCCTGGAACACGAAGAACGACAGGCCCACCGGCAACAACAGATGGAAGGGCTCCGGCCGCACCTCCACGCCCCACGGTCCCAGCAGCGACGCCACCGTCTTGCGCAACAGCTCCAGGTACTTGAAGCCCGCCAGCAGCCCCAGGTTGGAGACGATGGACAGCACCACCAGCGTCTTGCGCACGCCGGGCCGTTCCGTGCGCCCCATCCCCTTCACCAGCAGGTGATCCACCGTCACGCCGCCAAGGAAGATGAACAGCGGCACCAGCTTCACGACCAGCTCGCCCACGGGCATCCCGCCCACGAACGCGGACAGCGGCACCTGCAGGAATGACACGTAGACCAGCAGGCTGGCCGTGAGCAGCAACAGCATCCGCGGCCAGTAGTGCCGGTGCACCGCCCAGTAGAGCGCGAACACCGCGATGACGAAGACGACGTACTGGAGGCTGTGGGACAGCACGGCTCAGGGCGCTCCCGCGGCGGAGGCCGTCGGCTCGCCGCCCTTCTTCGTGGACTCGTACGCCGCCATCAGGTCCTTCACGAACGCGTTCGCCAGCACCGCATACCCCTGCGGCGTCAGGTGCACGCCGTCCGCGTTGCCCAGCGGCAACGGCTGCCGCTGCCAGCGCTGCATGGACCGCTCACCGCCCATCGCCGCGCGCGCGGACCAGTACGCGCACCCCGCGTCCTTCGCCACCTGCGGCAACGTGTTCAAGACCTTCGCCAGGGACGGCGCCTCGTCCCACCGTCCGTTCGCATCCTGCGCGAGCCGGTCCGTGGGCCCGATGAGCAGGCACTCCGCGCCCGTTGCCTTGCGCATGCGCGCGATCAGCGCCGCGTAGTCCTGGCGCAGCCCGTTCGCGTCCAGCTCCGGCAGCGCTGCCTCGTTGGTGCCGTACCAGAACACCAGCAGGTCCGGCCGGCGCGCGGTGAGCTGCGCATCCATCGCTGACGCATCCATGTCCCGCGCGGTGAAGGCCGTGGCGCCGGGCAACCCCAGCGCGTCGTACACCAGCCCCGGCGTGTCGTACTCCAGCGACGCGCCCAGCACCGTCGCGCTGCCGCCACCCTCCGGGACCTTCACCTGGACCGAGTGCGCCACGCCCGTCACCGGGAACGAACGGATCCGCACCGTGGGCTGCGTGAGCGGCTCGGGCGGCGGCGCTTCGGGGGCGATTGCCTCTCCGTCCACGATGATGTCCGGCGCCGCGGCCCCGGGCGCATCCAGCGCGTACAGGTCCAGCCGGCCCTGGCGGTTCTTGTCCTCCGCGCAGCCGTCACAGAAGGAGATGCCCAGGCTCGCGCCGGGCGCTCCCACCGCGCGGATGCCGGTGAGCCCCCAGACGTTTCCGGAGGCGCCTCCGGCCGTGCTCTTCGCGTCCTCCACCGTCCACTCGCCGTCCAGCGTGCGCGTGACGTGCGCGGCCTCCAGCCGGGTGGACGGCTTGCCCGCGGCGATGAAGCCCCGGCCCGCGTCGCCGAAGCGCTTCGTCAGCACGTCGCGGACCTTGTCGGAGAAGTAGTGCGCCGCTGTGTGCGATGCGCCCAGCTGGGCGATGCCCACGCGCAGCTTCGCGCCGGACTCGCGGCGGGCCAGCGACTCGAACGTGCGGCGCAGCGCCGGGGTCGCGTTCTGGAGGCCGGTGGTGTCCGTGCCCGGCACGCGCGGCGGATGCGTGCGCGCGAAGGCCCGCTGCATCGCCAGGTCGAACAGGTGGCCCAGCAGGTTGGAGCCGCGCACGCGCGGGTGCACCAGGTCCTCCAGCATCAGGCCGGACTCCAGCCACTTGAGCGCGGAGCCCTCGCCGCCCATCGCCGCCAGCGTGTCGTAGAAGGCGCAGCCTCCCGCGCGCGCCTCCTCGCGGAACACCTCCGACACCTCCGCCGAGTGCCGGCGCGTGACGAGCTCGCCGCTCATCGTGCGCACGCCCGCGTCGATGGGCGACATGACGAGGCACGCCGCGTCCGGCACCGACGTGCGCACGCGCGACACCAGCTCCTTCATCTGCGAGCGGACCTCGTCCAGCGTGGTGCGCTCGCGCGACAGGAAGAACGCCTCGTTGCCGCCCACCATCAACACCACCAGCGACGGCTTGCGGTGCCGGAGCTGCGCGCGGAACGCCTGGGGCTGCGCGCGCAGGTACACCTCCGCCATGCCGCCCAAGAGGCCCACCGTGTCGTAGACGACGCCCGGCGTGCCGGACTCCAGCGAGACCCCGTGCAGCTCCGTCTTGCCGCTCGCGGTGAGTGTCAGCGTCTTCGCGCCCTCGGGGAGCTTCAGCCGCGCGAACGCCGCCTCCGCCTTGGGTCCGAACGCGCGCGTCTGGATGCGCTGCGTGTTCTTGCCGTCCACCGCCACCTGCACGGCGCCGTTGGCCGGCTGGGCCAGGAAGAACAGCTCCGCCTCGCGCGCGCCCTCCACGGAGTAGCGCGTGCCCTGCGCGGGGCCGCTCGTGGAGAAGGCCACGCCCGTCCAGCCCACGCGGTCCTTGGGCCAGTGCGTGTCCACCAGCCGCTCCATCTTCCATCCGTCCGTGCTCGCGGTGCCCGCGCGCGTGGCGCGGCCGGCGCTCGCCAGCCGGTGGATGTAGAGGAAGCCCGGACCGCCCGAACCGAAGCGCTCCTGGAGCCGGTCGCGCACCACGTCCGTGATGTAGTCGGAGGCGATGAGCGAATCGCCCAGGTGCACCACCCGCACCGGCGTGCGCCGCGCGTCCGAGCGCAGGTCCCCGAGCGCCTTCATGAACGGCGCCAGGCCGTCCTCTTCACACGAACCGTCCGCGCGCGTCTTGCGACAGTTGAGCTCGATGTCCACGTGCTTCGCGCCCATGCGCTCGCGCAGCGCTTCCAGCTCCAGTGCGTTCGCCAGCGTGGGGGCGCTCAGCTCCTCCAGGCCGATGCCGGGCACGGCGGGCGCTTCGCCCACCTGCGGGCCCGCCTGCGGATCCGTGTCGGTGACGGCGGTGTCCGCTTCCGCGAGCGCGGAGGGCGGAGCGTCCGGGGCCATGCTGTCGGCGGGCGGACGCGGGGCCTTCACGCCGCGCAGTGACGCGGGCAGCACGAGCGCCGCCAGCTTGGGCCCGAGCGAACCTTCCTGACGGAGGCTGGGGAGGGGGCGGAACTTCTCCGGCAATGGCGCCAGGGACACCCCCACCGCCAGCAGCACGGTGAAGGCCAGCGTCCATCCGGTGGATGTGGGCTTGAGGCTCAACGCCGGGGCATGAGACTGGCTTTTCGGGGGCGGGTCAAAACTCTGCCCACATTGTCGCGCCCCATCCCTCGGGGGGCAGGCGGCCGGGCCCCCTTCCTCGGACGGCGCGAAGCGCTATGGTGCGCCGCCGTTCGCGCCGGGTTCGTGGTCCGGCGTCCCGAGTAGGAGCTCGCACCCGCATATGGCCCTCTATCCCGTCATCATGGCCGGAGGCTCCGGCACCCGCTTCTGGCCGCTGTCCCGCCAGGCCCGTCCGAAGCAGTTCCTCCCGCTGGCCTCCAAGCAGCCGCTGCTCACCGACACCGCCCAGCGCCTCAAGGGGCTGGCGCCGGTGAAGAACACCTTCATCGTGTGCGGTCCCGTGCACGCGAAGACGGCCGCGAAGCTGGTGAAGGGATTGCCCAAGGGCAACCTGCTGGTGGAGCCCGTGGCGCGCAACACCGCGCCCGCCATCGCGCTCGCCGCGCTCCAGGTGGCCGCGCGCGACCCCAAGGGCGTGCTCGCGGTGCTGCCGTCGGATCACCACGTGGCGGACGTGAAGGGCTTCCAGCGCACGCTCGCGGAAGCGGCGCGCATCGCGGAGGGCGGCCACATCGTCACGCTGGGCATCAAGCCCGCGCGCCCGGAGACGGGCTACGGCTACATCCAGGTGGGTGACGCGCTGGACGGCGGTGGCCGGCGCGTGAAGGCGTTCAAGGAGAAGCCGGACCTCAAGACGGCGCAGGAGTACCTGGCCGGCGGCGACTACCTGTGGAACGGCGGCATCTTCGTCTTCCGCGCGGACGTGATGCTGGAGGCCTTCCAGAAGCACATGCCGGAGATGCAGAAGGGCCTGGACGCGCTCCAGAAGGCCGCGGGCAAGCGCACCTTCCCGGCCGTGCTCAAGCGCGTGTTCCCCAAGCTGCCCTCCATCTCCATCGACTACGGCGTGATGGAGAAGGCGGAGAACATCGCGGTGCTGGACGGCGACTTCGGCTGGTCCGACGTGGGCTCCTTCGCCGCCATCCCCGAAGTGCGCCCCGCGGACGCTCAGGGCAACGTCGTCTCCGGCGACGCGGTGCTGGTGGACTGCACGGGCTGCGTGGTGCTCGCGGACAAGCGCACGCTGTCCGTCGTGGGCATGCACGACGTGGTGGTGGTGGACTCCGGTGACGCCGTGCTCGTGGTCCCCAAGGACAAGAGCCAGGACGTCCGCAAGGTCGTCGAGGCGCTCAAGGCCCGGAAGCGCACCCGGCTGCTGTAGGCGGCGCTGTAGGCCTGGGGGCGACTCCGCCTCCTGTTTCCCCTCACACATTTCTTCCCGGGGCTCCCTGTCGTTTCTACAGGGGGCCCTCGTTCGTTTCGGGCAGGTCGCTGGCACCTGCGGGCGGTTGGAGTGTCGCCGCGAGGACGGAGGCGGCCCCCGGGCACGAGGCGCGGAGGTTGCAAGCCCACTCCGGGTCCGCCCCATTTCCGGGGTGACAGGCGGGGATGGCGATGGGCTGCAAGCGCTGCGTAGGCGACCACCGGAACGACGAGGCGTGCCCCGGCGCACGGCCTGGGGTGCCGGGGGATTCGCTGGAGGGCCAGCGGCACGGGCCGCTGCTCTTGAAGCGCCGGCTGGAGGTGGGGGCGGTGGCGTCGGTGTACCTGGCGGAGTACGTGCCCACGGGGCACCGCTTCGCGGTGAAGGTGCTGCACGCGCACCTGGCGGCCCGCCCCGCCGTGCGCGCCCGTTTCATCGCGGAGGCGCTGGCGCAGCGCAACGTCGTGCACCGCCACGTGGCGCGCGTGCTGGACGTGCGCCCCGGTCCCCAGGGCCTGCCCTGCGTGCTGATGGAGGCGCCGGAGGGCGAGTCGCTGAGCGCGCTGCCCCTGCCGCTGTCGCCGGCCGAGGTGGGCGAGGTGTTGGATCAGGCGCTCGCGGGGTTGGAGGCGGCGCACGCGCGGGGGCTGGTGCACGGGGACCTCACGCTGGATTCGATGTTCGTCACGCGCGACGCGAAGGGTGAGCGGCGCGTGCGGGTGCGCGACTTCGGCGCGGGCGCGGTGCGGGAGGCGGCGCTGTCGCAAGAGGAGCGCGCGCGGGGCGTGACGGTGGGCTCGCCCACGTTCATGGCGCCCGAGCAGTGCGCGGGCATGGCTGGCAGCCCTCGCGCGGACCTGCACGCGATGGGCGTGGCGGGCTACCTGCTGGTGACGGGCCGGTTGCCGTTCGGGCTGGGGCGCTCCGCGGATGTGACGCTGTTTCCGCCTCACGCCGTCAACGCGAGCGTGCCGCCCGCGCTGTCCACGGTGCTGCTGCGCGCGCTGGCCGCGAAGCCGGAGGACCGCTTCGACAGCGCGTGGGCCTTCCGCGTCGCGCTCGCGGAGGCGCTGGGTATGAAGGCTCCGGTGCGGAACGCGGCGGCGGATGCGCCCGCGGGCCTGGACTCCCAGGCGGAGCAGGGCGCCGCGTTGAAGGCCGCCCCGTCCCCGGTGGACTCCGACGCGGACGACTTCGACATCGTGGAGGACGTGCCCGAATGGGGCATGGCCGCCACGTCCATGGAGGATGCGGCCCTGCGCGCGGCGGATGGCGCGCCGTCGAGCGCCCGCGCCGGTGAGGTGTCCATGCGCGCGGAGGTGGCCGCGTTCTGGTCCTCGGCCGTGGCGCTGCTGGGCCCGGCCGAACCGGAGCTGCCTGCCGACATGCTGCCGCGGACCGGCGCGTCTGGAGCCGATTCCTCGGGCTCCGCCGCTTCGGGGGCGCCCATCCTCCTGGTGCAGCCGGCGGCC
The DNA here is from genome assembly GCF_036245865.1 of Corallococcus caeni. Classification (NCBI taxonomy): domain Bacteria; kingdom Pseudomonadati; phylum Myxococcota; class Myxococcia; order Myxococcales; family Myxococcaceae; genus Corallococcus; species Corallococcus caeni. The sequence goes on from NZ_BTTW01000002.1 coordinate 922,263, forward strand.
CACGCTCCGGCCGCGACCATGAAGCTCGGCGTCGTCGAGGCGAACCTGCTCCAGTCCGCCGCGCCCATCCTGCTGGTGGATCCGGCCTCGCCCCTGGACGTCACGCCCCAGCCGGCGGCGAACCCCTCGTCCACGCTGGGCGCCGCGGCCATCCCGTTCATGACCCTGGCGCCCACGGTGATTCCGTCGCCCCCGCCCATTCCGCTGGTGGACGTCGTGCAGGACGCCGCGCCCATCCCGCTGGTGAACGCGGTGGCGCCGCTGGAGGCCTCCGCGCCGCGCACGGACGCGCCCGCGGACCTGCGCGTGCGCCTGGGCCTGACGCCGGGTGAGGTCCTCCAGGCTGTCTCCGTGAGCGACGTCGCCCCCGAAGGCCTCTTCGCCGAGTGCCAGGGCAACCTGCCCCCGCTCGCCGCGCGGCTGACGGTGGAGGTGTCCTTCCGGGGGGAGACGGCCCTGGGCGCCTGCGACGTCGTCCGCCACGTCACCTTCGACGAGGCGCGCACCTGGAACGTGCCCGCCGGCGTCTTCGTCCACTTCTCCGACGAGTTCCCCGCCCTGGGCCGGCTGCTCTCCCGCGCCCTCATGGAGGACGCGGAGCCCGCGCCCGACGCGGAGCTGGCGCGCATGCTGTCCCGCGCTGAGGCTGTGGCCCGCGACCCGTACAGCCTGCTGGGCGCGAAGCACGACGCGGACTTCGGCGACATCCACCGCCGCGCCCAGGCCGCCCTGCGCCGCCTGGTCGCCTTCCAGCACCGCCCGCTGCCCACCCCGCAACGCCAGGCCCTGGACGCCCTGCGCGTGCGCGTGCTGGCCGCGCAGCGGATGCTCGGCGACCCGCTCTCCCGCGTGGGCTACGACGCCACCCGGGGCAACCTGGGGGGCCTGGCCCGCTGTGTCGCCGCGGGCGTCCCGGAGCCCACCATGGAGGCCCTGCGCAGCGCCTTCCTGGCCGCCCGGCCGGAGGTGGAGAAGAAGGCCCGCGCCCTCTTCACCCAGGGGCACGCGTTGGAGGTCCAACGGGCCATCCCGGCCGCGCTGGAGCGCTACGCGGAGGCGCTCAAGCTGGACCCGCTGAACACGTCCTGGCTGAAGCACTACCAGTCGCTGCTGCGGCGGGTGCCGGCGGAGGCCGGAGCCGGTGGGGCCCGGAGGCCGGAGGCCATGGCCTGATGGGGGCCATCAGCCGCCCCCCGGGGTAGGTTCCGCCCTCCCGGGGAGGCCCGGGCGTTCAACAGTCAGCCGGGCGCGTTCGGGTGTGTGCAGCCCCCGGGGCCGCTCGTGTAGTGTCCGACGCCTTCCGTTACGCCCTCCCGGTTCCTGTCGAGGGTGGGGACACTGCCATGAACGCGCACATCTTCCGCGAGTACGACATCCGAGGTCTGGTGGACAAGGACCTCACCATCGAGGTGGTGGAGCTCCTGGGCCTGGGCCTGGGCACCATGATCCGCCGCAAGGGCGGCACCTCCATCGTGGTGGGCCGCGACTGCCGCGAGTCCTCCACGCGCTTCCGCGACGCGCTCGCCAAGGGCCTCACCGCCACCGGCCTGGACGTCTACGACGTGGGCGTGGTGCCGACGCCGCTGACCTACTTCGCGGCGAACACGCTGCCCGTGGACGGCCTGGCGATGATCACCGGCAGCCACAACCCGAAGGAGTTCAACGGCTTCAAGATTGGCGCCGGCAAGACGACCTTCCACGGCCCCGAAATCAAGGAGCTGCGCCGCCTCATCGAGGCGAAGGACTTCGCGACCTCGGACAAGCCCGGCAAGGTGACGCCCTACGACATCATCACGCCCTACAACCACTTCATCCGCCAGACGGTGAAGGTGGGCCGCAAGGGGATGAAGATCGTCATCGACGCGGGCAACGGCACGGGCGGCGCCATCGCGGTGCCCCTGTTCGAGAGCATGGGCTTCGACGTGGTGCCCCTGTTCTGCGAGATGGACGCGGACTTCCCCAACCACCACCCGGACCCCACGGTGGTGGAGAACCTCCAGGACCTCATCAAGAAGGTGAAGGAGGTCAAGGCGGAGGTGGGCATCGCCTACGACGGCGACAGCGACCGCATCGGCGTCATCGACGACCAGGGCAACGTGCTCTGGGGGGACCAGCTGATGGTGCTCTTCAGCCGCTACGTGCTGAAGGAGTCCCCGGGCGCGGCCATCATCGGCGAGGTGAAGTGCAGCTACACGATGTACGACGACATCGCGAAGCACGGCGGCCGGCCCATCATGTGGAAGGCCGGGCACTCCCTCATCAAGTCGAAGATGAAGGAGGAGCACGCGGAGCTGGCCGGCGAGATGAGCGGCCACATCTTCTTCAAGCACCGCTACTTCGGCTTCGACGACGCGGTGTACGCGTCCGCGCGCCTGCTGGAGATCCTGACGCAGGAGAAGCAGTCCATGTCGCAGCTGCTCTCCGACGTGCCGAAGACCTTCGCCAGCCCCGAGCTGCGCTTCGACACGACGGAGGAGAAGAAGTTCGCGATGGTGAAGCGCGCCACGGAGATCTTGCGCGACGCGGGCCACAAGGTGGTGGACGTGGACGGCGTGCGCGTGACGTTCCCGGACGGCTGGGGGCTCATCCGCGCGTCGAACACGCAGCCCATCCTGGTGCTGCGCTACGAGGCCAGCACGGAGGCTCGCGTGAAGGAGATTCAAGCGCTCATCGAGAAGACCGTCGCGCAGGCGCAGAAGGAAGTCGGCGCCTAGGCCTTCGGCGCTCCACGCGAAGCACACGCAAGTAAGGGAAGGAACTGGCCATGCCGACGCTGGGAATCGACCTGGGCGGGACGTTCGCCCGGGCCGCGGTGGTGGATGGGAAGGGCGCGATCCTCGCGAGCGCCAAGGTGGCGTTGCAGGACCGCAAGCCGCCGGGCGTGGTGGAGACCATCGCCCAGGCGGCGGAGGAGGCGGTGAAGAAGGCCGGGGTGAAGGTGGAGGGCTGCGGCGTGGGCGCGGCGGGGCAGATCCACAAGGACACGGGCGTCATCTCCGTGGCGCCCAACCTGGGCTGGCGCGACGTGCCGTTTGCTCAGCTGCTGAAGAAGCGGCTGGGCTTCGACGTGAAGGTGGTGAACGACCTGTCCGCGGCGGCGTGGGGCGAGCTGCACGCGGGCGCGGGTCGCGGCGCCCAGGACATCCTGGTGGTGTTCGTGGGCTCCGGCGTGGGCAGCGCCATCATCGCGGACGGGCGGCTGGTGCACGGCGGCGGCGGCGTGGCGGGTGAGCTGGGGCACATCAAGGTGGTGCCTGGCGGGCGGCTGTGCGGCTGCGGTGAGCACGGCTGCCTGGAGGCGTACGCGGGCGGCCACAACCTCATCGCGCAGACGAGGGAGTTGCTGGCGTCGGGCAGCTCGCGCGTGCTGGAGCAGCTGACCGGCGACGACCCGGACACCATCACGCCGGTGACGCTGGAGACGGCGGCGGACGCGGGCGACGCGAAGGCCAAGGAGATCCATGAGCGAGCGGCGCAGTTCCTGGCGCTCGCGGTGGCCAACTACGTGACGGTGCTCAACCCTTCGCGACTGGTGGTGGGTGGCGGCGTGCTGATGCACTGCCCGGGGCTCAAGCGGCAGGTGCTGGACGGCGTGCAGCAGTGGTCGTCCCGCGTGTCGCGCGAGGGCCTGCTCATCGCCGACGCGGAGCTGGGCGACGACAGCGGCATCATCGGCGCGGCGCTGCTGGTGAAGTGAGGCACCCGGCGCGGGTGGAGCCTGCTCCCCCCGCGCCATGCAGGTCCCGTCAGGGCACTCGCGGCGCGAAGCCGCTGCCATGCGATGCGGCTCGCGCCACGCATGGCTGTTCCGCGGTGGCAAGGAGGCCCGAGCGCTACGGCTGCTTCGGCGCTGCCTTCGGAGCCGGCGCCGCGCTCGTGAAGACGAGCTTCGCGATGCGCCCCTCCTCACCCACGGCCCAGGCGGTGTCCCGCGTGCGCGGCGGCGTGGACACGGCGTGGAAGCCCGTGGCGTCCAGCGGCTCCCACGTCCTGCCCGCGTCCTTCGACACGTCCGAGCCCGTGGGCCCTACGGAAACGAGCCACATCTTGCGCTCGCGCGTGAGCGGGGCCACGCAGGAGCGGTAGCCCCCGGGCGGCTTGCCGGGCACGGTCCACTGGCGCTTGCCCGCGTCCAGCGTGAGCGCCGCGTTGCCCGTGGCCACCTCCGGCTGCTTGTAGTTGCCGCCCACCGCGATGCCCGCCATCGGGCTCCAGAAGTAGAGCGAGAACACGCCCGCGCCCTCTCCGGTGGCCAGCGGCGTGGGCGCGATGCCCCAGTGCTTTCCCCGGTCCGCGGAGTGGAGCACGCGCGCGGCGGAGCCCCCCAGCCCGAACCAGACGTGGGACGTGCCGTACACCGCGATGCTCGTGCCGCTGGCGGCGAAGCCCGCCTCGCCCGCGAGCGCGGCCGGCAGGGCGCCCTCCGGCACGGGCTTCCACGTCGCGCCGCCGTCCTCCGTGGTGATGACCACGAAGTGCCCGTCCACAGGATCGCTGAACGCGATGCCGTGCTGTTCGTCCCAGAAGGCCATGCCGTTGAAGAAGGCCCCGGGCATGGCGTTGGTGAACTGGAGCGTCCAGTGCGCGCCCCCGTCCGTCGTCTTGTAGATGCGCGACTTGTCACCCGCGCCAATGGACAGCACGTACGCGGTGCGGTCGCTGAGGGCATCCACGTCGCGGAAGTCCAGCGCCTCCGCGCCCGGCACCGGCGCCTGCGTCCACGTCTTCCCTCCGTCCGTGGTGCGCACGACGGTGCCCTTGTCCCCGCTGGCCCACGCCACACGGCCGTCCACCGCGCTCACGCCGCGAAGCCGCACCGTCGTCCCGCTCGCCTGCGGCTCCCACTTCATGTCCGCGCTCCCCAGGGCCAGCCACGTCGCCAGCCACACCGCTCCCATCGTCATGTCCCGGTGCCTCCCGCGTGTTCCATCCGCGAAGCAGGGACGCTAGCCGAAGGGGCCCGTCAGCGCCGCGCGGCGGTGTTCGCGGCGTCGGGCAGCGACGTGTCCTCGGGGATGAAGTCGACACGGCACCTGTCCAGCTGGGGGCCACAGGCGCGGTCCAGGTCGCCGCGCGTGTCGCAGCCCGGGCGCTCCTCGCAGGTGTCCGGCAGGAAGGCCCAGACGAACTGGAGCACGTTGCCGCCCCGGCCCTCCGGCAGCGCGGCCAGGAAGTCCTGCCTCCGGTCCTGGAACAGGCGCGCCAGGTGCACGGTCTTGTCCTCCAGCTTCACGTGGCGCGCGTCTCCCATGTACCGGCGGCTGGCGTCGTTGAGCTGGGCGTCCAGGAACTCCGGCTGGTAGGGCGCGCCGTCCAGCCGGGGCCCGCCGCGCGTCCCGCGGAAGAGGGCGAAGTGCACGCGCGGGTCGGCGTACTCGCCCAGGAGGACGCGCTGCTCCAGGGCGTACAGCGTCAGCCGCTCACCGCCCACCGGCCACGCGTGGCCCCAATAGAAGCCGCCGAACCAGGACGCGTCCACGCCGTCCGGGTAGCGCTCCACCAGCTGCATCAACACCAGCGCGTTGTACGCGTTGATCCAGTACGCCAGCCCGTCCTCGGGCGAGGGGAACAGCTCCGGCTGTCGGTGCGGCGACACCGCCGCGAGCGACCCGACGAAGCGCTCCAGCGACGCGCGGTCTCGCGACAGGCCCTCGAAGTCCAGGTCCCCGCTGGGCCGCACGTGGCTCAGCGCCTGCGCGTAGTCCGTGTAGCCGAAGGGCTCGGCCGCCGGGGGCACCGGCGCCGGCAGGGCACCCCCCACGTACAGCCCCGCTCCCACGGCGAGCACCACCAGCACGGCCAGCAGGGCCACCACCGCGAGCCAGCGCGTGCGGCGGGGGGAAGGGACGGGGGCGTTCACGGCCTGGCAGTCTATGCCACCCGCGCGGCCCGGCTCCCACCCTTCAGGTCCTGCCAGGACCCACCCGGGGTCCGCCGCGACAGGCCGCTATACTGCCCGCGCCATGGAGCCTACCCCCGACGTCGTCAGGCACTTCCATCCGGTGCTGCCCTCCCGCCAGCTGCGCCGTCAGCCCGTCCGCGTGGAGCTGGCGGGCCATGCCTACGCGCTCTTCCGGGACGCCTCCGGCCAGGCCGCGGCGCTGTCGGACGCGTGTCCCCACCGCTTCGCGCCGCTGTCGAAGGGCACCGTGACGAAGGAGGGCCTGCTCCAGTGCCCGTACCACGGCTGGCGCTTCGACGCGCGAGGGCAGGGCGTCAACCCCAGCCAGCCGGAGCTGCGCCACTGCGAGGCGAAGAGCTTCCAGGTGGTGGAGCGCCACGGCTACCTCTGGCTCGCCCACGCGAGCACGCCCGTGTCCGCGATGCCGGAGCTCGCCGGCGGGGACTACGTCTTCGGTGGGACGTTCTCCACGCTGTTCCAGGCGCCGCTGCACGTGGCGCTCGACAACTTCAGCGAGGACGAGCACACGCCCTTCGTCCACACCCGGCTGGGCTGGAGCGGCGCGCAGGCGGGCGCGGTGCAGTACGAGGCGCACAACCACGAGGACCACACGGAGGTGCACTACCGCGCCCCGCAGCGGCCCGCGCCCATCATGCGGCTGCTCATGGTGGGCAAGGGAGACGTCTTCCACAACGACTGGGTGACGCGCTTCGACCCGGTGCGCAGCGTCTACACGGTCCGCTGGACGACGCCCTCGGGAGCGCCGCGCCCCTTCACCACGCAGGCGCACATCTTCTTCGTGCCGGAGACGGCGCGCACCACGCGCCTGCACGTCTTCTCCTTCCTGCGCACGGCGGTGCCCGCGCTGAGGCCCTTGCTGCCGGTGGCGGCGAAGGCCGCGCTGGGCCTCACCTGGTGGGAGGTGCGCGACGACGCGCGCTTCATCCCCACCGTGGCGGACACGCCCTACAGCCACAAGGGCATGCGGCTGGACAAGTACGACAAGCCGCTCGTGCACCAGCGCAAGCTCATGGAGCGCATCTACTACGCGCACGAGGTGCACGAGGCGCCTGAGCCAGGGCCGGCGCTCCCCCGGGTCCACGACGCCACGGGCACCTGAGCGTCAGGTGCGCCGTCGCATCGCGTGGACCGTTGGGACGGGCTTCCAAGCCTGGGCCGTCAGTGCATCGGCGCGGGTTCCTCGTAGACGGGCACCGTCTCCCCGGTGCGCGCCTCGTAGGCGTTGCAGCCGCTGTCACCGGAGACCACGAGCGCGAACTTCTTGAGCTCGGATTGGTTGCAGCTCTGCGTCTCTTCGTCGCTCGGCTCGTCGCTGTTGCCCGCGAAGAAGCGACAGTTCTTGCAGTTGCCCCATGATGCGTCCGCCATGGTTCCCTCCTCGTGGAAACAGGTCCGTAAGAGGAGGGTGGGGCCGGTGCCGGCCCCCCACAACGAGGCACCTGCTTCCCGCCCGGGAGGGCAGGGGACCCGGCGCCCTGGAAAGGCGCCGGGAATTGCACCTCGCCGCACGCCTACTGCTGGGGCGCGGGCTGCGGCTGGGCCGGCTGCTCCTGGGCCGGCTGCTGCGGCTGCGGAGGCGCGCCCGCGCCGGGCTCCGCGCCCAGGGCGGCCGCTTCCTTGCGCACCGACCCGGACTCGAACGAGCCCAGCGAGTTGAGCAGGCGCAGCGCGGCGAGCGAAGCCTGGAGGCGCTCGGACACGAAGCCCACCTCCGCGTTGGTGAGCGCGGTGTTGGCGTCCGCGACCTCCAGGTAGGTGGCGACGCCCGCCTTGAAGCTCACGTCCGTCAGGCGGTTGGACTCGCGCGCCAGCTCCAGGGCCTCCTCGGCCTTGGCGCGGTTGGCCAGCGCGTTCTCCAGGTCCAGCTTGGAGCGGCGCACCTCTTCCTTCACGCGGGCCTGCGCCAGCGTCTGGGTGACGGTGGCCTCGCGCACGCGGGACGACGCCTCGGAGAGGTTCGCCTCGCGCAGGCCGCCGTCGAACAGCGTCCAGCTGGCGCCGAAGGTGATGGCCCAGGTCTCGTTCTGGCCTGTGAAGCCCGCCGCGTTCGCGATGCGGTAGGCGCCCGTCACGCCCAGCGTGGGCAGGTAGCTCAGGAGCACGCCCGTCTTGTTGATGCGGCTGAGCTTCAGGCCCACTTCGGAGGCCTGCACGTCCGAGCGCTCCTGCAGCGCCTTGTTCACCAGCTCATCCGGCGACGCCTGCGCGGGCACCGTCGGCTCCGGCGGCGCGGCCAGCTCGAAGTCCGGCTCGCGCTGGATGAGCGTGCCCAGCGCCAGCTTCAGGCCCGCGAGCGCGTTCTTCGCGCGCACCAGGTCCTGCTCCGCGCGCGAGCGGTCCAGCTGGGCGCGAAGCAGCGCCACGCGCGTCACCGTGCCCGCGTCGAACCGGGCCTGGGTGTCCTTCTCCCGCGCCTGGTTCAGCTCCAGGAGCCGCTCCTGCGCGCGCAGGGCTTCCTGCTGCGCCGCGGCGCCGTAGTACGCCTGCGCCACGCCGAAGAGCACCTGCCGGCGCGCCGTCTGCGTGTTGAGCTCCGCCAGCCGCACGGACTTGTAGGAGGCCGCGATGCCCGCCCACAGCTGCGGCGCGATGATGGCCTGCCGCACCTCCGCCTGCGCACCCTTCTGGATGAGCGGCTGGATGGTGATGTCCACCGGGGCGATGGGACCCGCGGGGATGACGGCCGCCACGTTGTTGCGCGTGATGGACGCTCCCACGGTGATGTTGGGCAGGTAGCCCGCCCAGGCCTTGCGCGTCGCGAGCGACGCCTGCTCGAAGCGCTCCTGGGCGATCTTCAAATCGAGGTTCTGCTGGCGGGCCGACTCCAACGCCTCATCCAGCGTCAGTACGGGCGCCGCGGCCAGGGTGGCCGACAGGGACAGCGCCAGAAGGGTACTCATACCGCTCGACCTCCTCACCGACTCGCGGGAGCGCGAGGCGGATCCGTCCAATGGACGACTGCGTTGCGTCCTCTACCCGACCTGAAGGCGGCGTTGAAGTAATCCGCACTGTCGGATGTTGGAATATGCGGAATGTAGTAGCGGTCAATGGTTGATGATGTCAATTGTTTATGTGCGCACGATGAATTAACGTAAATTCACTATGAACGGTTTCAACGACGGTCCCAGCGAGCAGGTGATGCGTCGGCCGGCGTCCCACGGAGGCCCGGCCCAGAGCGAGAGTGGGCTGCCCGAGCAGGCGTGGACGCTCCTCTTCGAGCTGCTGCACACCCACATGCGCAACTTCCCCGCCCTGGCGGCGGAGTTCGAGCTGTCCCCGGTGCAGGCGCACGTGCTGCGGCAACTGGGCGAGGGGGCGCTCGCGATGAGCACGCTCGCCAACTACCTGTCGTGTGACGCGTCCAACGTGACGGGGCTGGTGGACCGGCTGGAGGCGCGAGGGCTGGTGGAGCGCAAGAGCAGCGAGCAGGACCGCCGGGTGAAGATGCTGGTGCTGACGGAGGCGGGCGCGGAGCTGCGCGGCCGGCTGATGGCGCGGCTGACGGCGCCGCCGCCCCTCATCGCCGCGATGCCGGACGAGGACCTGGCGGCGCTGCGCGACATCATGCGCCGCGCGCTCAAGACGCAGTAGCGCGCTCGGGCGCCCCAGTCCCCGGGGCGCCCGGACTGCTCAGTCCAGCAGGAAGGTGTACGAGTACTTCATCTCCGTGGCCACCGCCTCGCCGCCCTTGATGGCGGGCTTGAAGCGGAAGCGCCGGATGGCGTCGCGCGCGGCCTCGTTGAGGCCGTAGCCGGGCCCGGAGATGACCTTCACGTTGGTCACCTTGCCCTCCGCGTCGATGGTGATGGACAGCGTGACGGTGCCTTCGATGCCCGCGCGGCGCGCCTCGTCCGGGTAGGGAATCTTCACCTCGGACGCGACCGAGGGCTCCGAGTCCACCTGGTACACGGGCACGTACTTCGGCGCGGAGTAGCCCTTCACGTCCTGGGGGGCCTTCGCGGTGCCGTTGGCCTTGCCGTAGGCGGTGTTGCCCACGGGCGCGGCGAAGGAGCCCGCGCTGGTGGTGGACGACATGGTCATGCCCACCACCAGCGGCGGCGGCTTGGCGTTGGGCTCCGGCGGCGGCGTGTCGTTGGGCGGCGGCGGGGCCTCCGTCGGGGGCGGGGGCTTGGGCGCCTCCGCGACCTTGATGGGCGGCGGCTTCACCGGCTTCACCTTCGGCGGCGGGGGAGGCTTGGGCTCCTCCTTCTTCTCCTCCGGAGGCGGCGGGGGCGGCGGCTTCTGCACCTCCACCATGACCATCTCCACGGGCTTCTGGGCAGGCGTGAGCTTGCGGCCCTCCATGGTGGAGAGGTACCCGAAGGCCAGCCCGTGCAGCGCGAGCGACACGAGGAGGAACACGAGCAGGAACCGCGTGGAGCGGTCGCGCTGGGGGATGGGGTCGAGGACCGCCTGGCTCATCTTCGCGAAGCCTCGGGTCAGGGCGTGGCGGGCGCGGCCCGGGCGGGGGTCGCGTCCTTCTCGATGTTGAGGGCGAACTTCGCGATGCCCTGGCCCTTCACCACGTCGATGAGGCGCATCACGCGGCCGTAGGCGAGCGTCTGGTCCGCGCTGATGATGGCGCGCGTGTCCTTGTCCTTGGCCACGGCCTCCGTCACGCGGCGGGACAGGTCGGCTTCCGTCACCTCCGCGCCGTCGAAGTAGAGCTTGCCTTCCTTGTCCAGGACGACGTTCACCAGGCCCTGCACCGTCTCACCGCCGTTGGCGGCGCGGGGCAGGTCCACCTCCACCGTCTCGCGGACGATGAAGTTCGCGGTGACCATGAAGATGATGAGCAGCACCAGCACCACGTCCACCAGCGGGGTGACGTTGATGCCGCTGATTTCCTCGTCGCTGTCGTTCGCGCCGCCGGCCATGGGCTAGTTGCCTCCCGCGGCGCCCGGCTTGCGCGCCTTCATGGCGCCCACGAGCGCGTGGCCCAGGGCGGTGGTGCGGCTGGTGAGCGTCTTCAACTGGCGGTTGAAGATGTTGAAGGCGACGACGGCGGGGATGGCGACGGCGAGGCCCACGGCCGTGGCGACGAGCGCCTCGGAGATGCCGGCCATCACCGTCTGCTGCATGGCGCCGCCCTTGGCGTTCATGGCGCCCAGGTCGTTGAAGGCCTTGATGATGCCGAGCACCGTGCCGAACAGGCCGATGAACGGGGCGTTGTTGCCCAGCGTGCCCAGGATGGACAGGCCGCGCTCGTACTGGGGGCGCTCGCGGGCGACGGTGGATGCGATGACCTGCTCCACGGTGTCCGGGCCCTGCTGCGCGGAGGCCAGGGCCTCGCGGATGACGGAGGCCTCCATGCCCTTCTGGTTCTTCACCTCGCCGGCGACGGCGTCGAACTCGCCGCGCGCCAGGCGCACCGCCAGCGCCTCCGAGTTGGGCAGCCGGTGGCGCGAGAAGTAGACGGCGCGCTCCAGCATCACCGCGATGGAGACGATGGAGAGCGTGACGAGCAGCCAGAGCACCCACTCGGCGCTGCCCAGCGTCACCCCGAGCAGTTTGCTGCTCAACCAGCCGAGTTCGGGTTGGGCCGCCTGGGCCAGGAGGAAGAAGGACGTCATGTGGGAAATGCCCGGTTCAAGAGTGGGACCGCGTCAACGCGCGGGGCAGTCTCTTGTTCCCCCCGACTCAAAAGTCAAATGGATCGGACGTCCGTTCACCCGGGTGTCACGCGCTGGTGGACGGGCGTGGCGGCCAGAGGGCGCGGATGTCGGATGGCGGGCACCGCGTGAGCCAGCAGGGCAGGCGCTGGAGCGCCTGCCCCGTGTCGCGGATTCTCAGGGCCTGCGAGTCGGGCTGGTGGTCTGCGCGGGGTCGCGCTCCACGACGGGGCCGAGGATGGCGTCGATGCGGCGCAGCAGCTCCGCGTCGAGCTTCACGCCGGTGGCCTTCACGTTGTCGAGCACCTGCTCCGGCTTGGAGGCGCCGATGATGGCGGAGGCGACGCTCTTGTTCTGGAGCACCCACGCGACGGACAGCTGCGCGAGCGACAGGCCGACCTCCTGGGCCAGCGGCTTGAGCTGCTGGACGCGGGTGAGCACGTCGTCGCTCATCAGGCGGCTCATGAACTGAGCCCCCTGCTGCGTGGTGGCGCGGGTGTTGGCGGGCGGCGGCTGGCCGGGGAGGTACTTGCCGGTGAGCACGCCCTGGGCGAGCGGGGACCAGACAATCTGGCCCAGGCCTTCGGCGTCGGAGGTGGGGATGACCTTGGACTCGATGACCCGCCAGAGCATGGAGTACTGGGGCTGGTTGGAGATGAAGGGCACGCGCAGCTCGCGGGCGAGCTTCGCGCCGGCGGCAATCTGCTCGGCGGTCCATTCAGAGACGCCGATGTAGAGGGCCTTGCCCTGGCGGACGATGTCCGCGAACGCGAGCATGGTCTCCTCCAGGGGCGTCTCCGCGTCGAAGCGGTGGGCCTGGTAGAGGTCCACGTAGTCCGTCTGGAGGCGGCGCAGGGAGCCGTGGATGGACTCGATGATGTGCTTGCGCGACAGGCCGCGGTCGTTCTGGCCGGGGCCGGTGGGCCAGTAGACCTTGGTGAACAGCTCGTAGCCTTCGCGGCGCTGGCCCTTGAGGGCGCGGCCGAGCACGGCTTCGGCCTTGGTGCCGGCGTACACGTCGGCGGTGTCGAAGGTGGTGATGCCCGTGTCGAGCGCCGCCTTCACGCAAGCGATGGCGGCGTCCTCCTCCACCTGGGAGCCATGCGTGAGCCAGTTGCCGAAAGAAATCTCGCTGACCTTCAGACCGCTGCGGCCAAGGAATCGGAAGTTCATAGGGGGCGGCAGAGTAATCGCCGCTTGCTGGGGTCGCTCGGGGATTCGCGGTTTCTCGACGGCTGGCGTCGGACGGACGACCGTCCACGGTGGGATTCGACCGTTCCCGGGCGTCGCTTGTGAACGGTGGGCCGGGTGTCCGACACTGGCTTCCACGCATGGCCGCCAGTGACGAACGCCGCTTCCAGTCCCTCGTGCTCGCGCCCATCCGGCGCGTGCAGCGGCGGCTCAACGCGGTCGCCTGGACCGGGGCGGGCATCGCTCCTGTCTGGGCCATCGCCACCGCTTGCGTGCTGTGCCGGCTGCTGCTGCGCGACCTGGCCGTCTGGGCCGTGCCTCCGCTTGTTGTCGCGGGCGTTGCGTGGTGGTTCGTTCGCGCCCGCTCGCGCGGCGTGTCGCTGGAGTACGCGGCGGTGCTCGCGGACCGCTCCGCCAACGCTGGCGGCCTGCTGCTCACGCGCCTGGAGCGCCCCGTCGGCGAGTGGGAGCTGAGCCTCAACCAGTTCGCCCGGCAGGTGAAGCCCCCGGAGGTCCCCTGGCGCCGGCCTGTGGGCGCGTTCCTGGGCGCGCTGGTGTTCCTCGCCGTGGGGTTCCTCGTTCCGCTTCCGGCGCTGCGCGCGTCGAACATCAACGCCGCCGCCGCGACCCAGGTCGCCGCCGTGCAGGCGCAAGCCGAGGCACTGGCCCGCGAGGAGCCCCTGGGTCCCGATGTCGATGAGGAGCTGCGACGGCTGTCCGAGGAAGTCGCCCAGGGACGCTTCGACTCCGCGGACTGGGAGGCCGCCGATGCCCTGGAGCAGCGGCTCGCCGAGCGCGCCTCCGACGCCGCCGCCGAGCTCAACCGCGCTTCCGAGGCCGCTGCTGAATTGGAGGATGCACTTGCCGCCGCTGGCGGTGCGGAAGCTGCCACTCGTGAGCGCGAGTCGCTGGAGCAGGCCTTGATGGCGCTCGATGCTCGCGCCGGCGGGAGCGAAGAGGACTCCGCCGACGGGGAGCAGGAAGGTCCCGCGTCCGAGCGGAACTCTCAGGGCCAGGGCGCAGGTGAACAGGACGGTGAACAGCAGGGCGGCGACAAACAGGGCTCGCAGGGGCAAGGCGCGGACGGACAGAACGGTGGCGACAAGCAGGGCTCCGGCGCTCAGTCCCGCGAGGCCCAGGCCCGTGCTTCCGCTCGCGCCCAGGCCTCCGGTTCTCCTGATCAGATCGCCGACCTGCGCCGCACGCTGGAGCGGCGGCAGCAGTCCCTGGCGCAGCGCTTCGGAGAGGAAAACGCCTCGCGAGGGAACCGCGGTGCCCAGGCCCGGCGTCCCACCCGGCGTCAGCAGTCGTCCGGGCAGGGGCAGGGACAGAAGGGCCAGCGGGGACAAGGCCAGGGCGGACAGGGCGAGGGCGAGGGCGAGGGCGAGGCGGGCGACGGCGAGGGCCAGCAGGGCGGCCAGCACGCGAGCCGGGGCACGCGGCAGGGCGACGGCGCGGGTGTGGGCCGGGGCGGGGACAGTCAGCCGCTCGTCTTCGGCGGCGAGGCGGAGATGGATCCGGAGCGGCTCGCCTTCCAGCCGCTGCCGGAGGGCCATGGCGGCGAGGCGGAGGAACTTTGGGGCCTTCGCGCCGCGGATCCGCGGGCCCGTACGGGGCAGGCGGGGCCGGTGGGCGCGAAGGGCACGGGCGCGAAGGGCACGGGCGCGAAGGGCGATGCGACGGCGGGACCGACCTCCGGTCCGCTGCTGCCTCGCAACCGCGACCTGGTGAAGCGGTACTTCGGTGGTCCGTAGTCCAGAAGGGGGAACGACGTGGCAGCGGAGCTTTTGAGTCCCGCCGAAGCACAGGGCGCGGCGGACGTGGCCTCCCGGCTCAAGGCCGGGCTCAACCAGGTGATGCTCGACCAGGAGTCGGTCGTCGAGCAGGTCGTGACGGCGGTGCTCGCCCGGGGCCACGTGCTCCTGGAGGGCCTGCCCGGCCTGGGCAAGACGGAGCTGTGCAAGGCCCTGGCGCGGCTGCTGGCGCTGCCCTTCCGTCGCATCCAGTTCACCCCCGACCTGCTGCCCGGCGACATCACCGGCACCTACGTCCTGGAGGGCGAGGCCCGCCGCGACTTCGTCTTCCGCGAGGGGCCCCTCTTCGCGAGCCTCGTCCTCGCGGATGAGATCAACCGCTCCAGCCCGAAGACGCAGTCCGCGCTGCTGGAGGCGATGCAGGAGCGCTCGGTGACGGTGCTGGGCCAGACGCGGCCCTTGCCCGACCCCTTCTTCGTGCTCGCCACGCAGAACCCCATCGAACTGGAAGGCACGTACCCGCTGCCCGAGGCGCAGCTGGACCGCTTCCTCTTCCGCATCCTCGTGCCGCCCGTGGGGGCGAAGACGCTGCGCACCCTGCTGACCACGCGCGTGCGCGGCGCTCCTCCCGCGCTGGAGCCGGTGCTGGACGCGCAAGGGCTGTCGCGCCTGTTCGCCGCCGTGGACCGCGTGCACCTGCCCGGCCCGGTGGCGGACTTCATCGGCCGGCTGGTGGAAGCGTCCGACCCGCGCCAGGCCTCCGCTCCCGAACCCGTGCGCCGCTTCGTGCGCTTCGGCGCGAGCCCTCGCGCGGCGCTCGCCCTGGCCGCCGCGGGCCGTGCGCGCGCGCTGCTGGAGGGCCGGCCCAACGTGGGCTTCGACGACGTGGTGGCCGCCGCGCCCGCCGCCCTCAACCACCGGCTGGTGCTGGCCTACGAGGCGTCGCTGGAGAAGGTGTCCGCGCCGGACGTGGTGCGCGAGCTGCTCAAGGCCACTCCCGAGGTGCCCCGTGGCTAGCCGCGCGGCCCTGGCCGGCGCCGTGCTCCTGGGGACCCTGCTCTGGACGGGCCTGCCCGGTGTGCCCGGCGGGACGGTGGCGTTCGCCACCAGCCCGGCGATGGAGGCGGTCGAGGTGGCGGCGCCAGCGCCGGCGGCGACGGCGGCGGTGGCGGTGGAGGAGGCGCGGGAGAAGGCGACCGAAGGCAGCGGCTACCGCGAGGTGACGGAATCGGCGGAGACCTTCCCCGACCACGGCGACCTCAAGGCCACGCTGCGCGCCGTCACGCTCGTGCCGAACCGGGGCTACACGCCCCTCCAGGTCACGGTGCACAACACCGGCGGCCAGCCGCGTCCGGTGCGCCTGTCCATCCACTCGCAGGGGCGCGTCGTGGAGCGCTCGCTGCAACTGGCGCCTCGGGAACGCACCGTCACCTGGCTGCTGCTGCCCGCGGACCTGCAGTCCGGGACGCTCCAGATGGATTCACCCGGCATGGACACCGCGGCCCATGGCTTCTACCTGGACGGCTACCGGGGCGCGCGCGTGATGGTGCTGGGCGACGTGAAGGCCTTCGAGAAGGCGACCGGCTTGAGCCGCACCGCGGAGAACACGGAGCCGCTCGTCGCCACCCGCTTCGTGGAGCCGCGCATCGCGCCCCGGGAGCTGGCCGCCTACGCGGGCTACGACGCGGTGCTGGTGGCGGTGCCGCCGGACCAGGTGCCCGACGATGTCTGGGCGGTGCTGGAGACCTTCGCCGTGAGCGGCGGCCGCCTCGTGCTCGACCAGCCCCCCGCGAATCCGCGCCTGCGCTTCCCGCTGCTCCAGGACCCGCGGGCGGAGCTGTCGCCCTATGGCTTCGGCTTCGTGCGCCAGTTCCGCGAATGCCGGACGCAGACCCCGGGTTGCGGCATCCACCTCTGGGAGGACACGGAGCGCGCGTCCGCCGTCGTGGTGCCCGCGGGCCCGCCACCCCGGTGGGAGCGCAACGACCTGCTGAGCGACGGGCGGCTGCCGCTGCTCGGAAGCGCCCGCGCGCCCGTGGGCCGTTTCCTGCTGCTCATCTTCCTCTTCTCGCTCGCGGTGGGGCCTGGCGGGTGGATGCTCGCCCGGCGCAAGGGGCCGCTCGCGGTGCTCATCGCCGTGCCCACGCTGGCGGCCCTCACGTGTCTGGGATTGGTGGCGTGGTCGGTGCTGGTGGACGGCTTCAGCGTGCACGCCGCGCGCTACAGCCTCACGCTGCTGGACCGCGAGCGGTCGCGCGCGGTGACGGTGGGGCTCAACGCCTGGTACGCCAACCTCGCGGAGGACGGCGTGCGCATGCCCGCCTCCAGCGTGCTGCTGGCCTCGACGGCTCCCGAGGATCCGCCGCGCTTGCTGGACTGGACGAACGGGCTGGCCGTGAAGAACAGCTTCCTGCCCTCGCGCAGCTACCGCGAGTGGGGCGAGGTCGCCGTGATTCCCTCGCGCGCCCGGCTGACGGCGCGCAAGGCGGACGGCGGCGTGCAGGTGCAGAACGCGCTGGGCGCTCCGCTCCAGGGCGGCACGTTGAAGCTGGACGGCCAGCTCTGGACCCTGCCGGAGCTGGCGGACGGCGCGGAGGGGCTGGCCACGCCACGGGACGGCGAGGACGATTCGCTGGCGGTCTTCCATGACGAGGCGCGCAGGCGCTTCCCGGGCGCGGTGACCGCCCTGGGAGATGCGCTGGCCGAGGGGACGTTCGTGGCGCGGCTGGGCGGCAGGGGCTTCACGCCCACGGCGGTGATGGACGTGGAGCTGGAGGCCGCGCAGCACCTGGTGCGCGGTCAGGTCGAGGAGGCACGACGATGAGCCTGCTGGAGGTGAAGGGGCTGCGTCGCGACTACGGGGCGCTGCGCGCGGTGGACGACGTGTCGTTCTCGCTGGAGGCCGGCGGCATCCTGGGGTTCATCGGGCCCAACGGCGCGGGCAAGAGCACCACGCTGCGCATCCTGGCCACGCTGGACGTGCCCACCGCGGGCACGGTGCTGCTGGACGGCACGTCGCTGGTGGACGCGCCGGACCGGGCCCGGCCGCTGCTGGGCTACATGCCGGACCGCTACGGCACCTACGACGACGTCACCGTGAGGGAGTTCCTGGACTTCTTCGCGCGCGCGTACGGGCTGAAGGGCGCGCAGCGAAAGCAGCGGGTGGACTCGGTGATGGAGTTCACGGGGCTGGGGCCTCTGGCGGAGAAGCTCACCACGGAGCTGTCCAAGGGCATGCGCCAGCGCGTGGCCCTGGGGCGCACGCTCCTGCACGACCCGCGGCTGCTGCTCTTGGACGAACCGGCGGACGGGTTGGATCCGCGAGCGCGCATCGAGCTGCGGGAGCTGCTGCGAGCGCTGGCGGATCAGGGCAAGGCGGTCATCATCTCCAGCCACATCCTCACGGAGCTGGCGGAGATCTGCGACAGCTGCGTCATCATCGAGCAGGGGCGCCTCCTGGCCCAGGGCAAGGTGGAGGACCTGCTGCGCCAGAGCGCGGGCCCGTCCCGCGTGACGGAGCTGACGGTGCGGCTGGCGGCGGCGGGCGACGAGGGCGAGGCGCTGTGGGCGCGCACGGAGCGCACGCTGCTGGAGCAGCCGCGCGTGAAGGACGTGACGCGCGAGGGCGGCGCGCTGCGCGTGCGGCTGGAGCTGGAGGCGGACGCGGGGCCGGCGCAGGCGGAAGCCGCCGCGGCGGTGCTGCTCGCGGCGCTGGTGGCGCAGGGGCTGCCGGTGTGCGCGTTCAGCCCGCGCGAGCGCAACCTGGAGGACGCGTTCATGACGGTGACGAAGGGGAGGGTGGCGTGAGCACGCAAGCGAGTCCCGCGTCGGGCGCGGCCGAGTCCGCCCCCTCGCCCGGTGTCCCCGCCATGACGTCCGACCGCTGGGAGAAGTGGGGCGACCGGCTCAACCCGCTGGTGGTGAAGGAGGTGCGGCAGGGGCTGCGCACGCGCGTGTTCTGGGTGTGCTTCGGGCTGTTGCTCGCGGCGTGCCTGGTGCTGTCGCTCATCGCGTTCGGCAACACGCACGCCAGCACGTACACGCGCGAGGGGCGCACGTATTTCTACTCCTTCTTCGTGTGCCTGGCGCTGGTGCACTTCGGCGTCATCCCCTTCAACGCGTACCGCTCCCTGGCGCGCGAGCGCGAGGACGAGACGTGGTCGCTGCTCTTGCTCACGGGGCTGGGGCCCCGGCGCATCCTGGGCGGGAAGGTGGCGTCGTTCCTGGTGCAGGCGGCGCTGTACGCGTCGGCGGTGGGGCCGTTCCTGCTGTTCAGCTACTTCCTCAACGGCATCGACCTGCCCACCATCCTGATGGTGCTGCTGATGGGCGGAGCGTGGCTGGTGTTCCTCACGCTCGTGTCGGTGTGCGCGGCGACGCTGGCGGACAGCCGGATGGGGCGGGCCGCGGTGCGGCTGGGGCTGGTGGGCGTGCTGGTGGTGACGTTCTTCCAGACGCTGACGTTCACCTTCGTGGTGACGCAGGAGCGCGGCAGCGGGTTCTCGTTCGACCGGGACTTCTTCCTGGGGCTGGGCGCGGCGTTCTGGCTGCTCGTGTCGGACGGATGGTTGGCGTTCGAGACGGCGGTGTCGCGGCTGTCGCTCGTGACGGAGGACTACACGCGCCATCCCCGGCGGGCGCTGGTGGTGCAGGTGCTCCTGACGTTCGTGGGGATGACGGCGGTGTGGTGGTTCCTGGACAAGGACGACGACATCCCCGGCGTGATGGGCATCCTCGGCGGACTGCACCTCATCTTCGCCAGCCTCTTCATGGCGACGGACGTGGACGGGCAGTCGCGGCCCCTGCGCGCGGGCACGCGGGTCTGGTCGCTGTTCAAGCCCGGGGCGCTGCGCGGCTTCCGCCTGTCGGTGCTGCTGCTGCTGGGCTGGGCGGCCGGGTGCGCGGTGCTGCTGCGGCTGTCGGACGACTCGACGGGTGGCCTGCGGATGGCGATGTCGATGGTGTCGCTGGCGCTCTACGGGGTGCTGTACCTGTCGGTGGCGTTGCTGCTGGGGCGGATGCCGCGCTCGGGGCGGTTCGCGTCACCGGTGTCCGTGCGGTTGCTCTTCATCCTGGCGGGGACGATTGGAGCCGGGGCGCCGCCGCTGCTGGCGGTGTTCCTGGACCTGGAGGGGCGCGATGAGTTGCTCAACCTGCTCAACCCGGTGCTGGGGACGCTGAACTTCGGCAGGTACGACTACAGCGACCCGAGCGGCCTCAAGATGCCGCCGGAGCTGCTGTTGTGCGTGGCGCTGGCGGCGCTCCTGGCGGCGTTCGCGGCGGACCGGGTGCTCGCGGAGCGCGAGCGGCGGGCCCATCAGCAGTGAGCGCGAGGCTGGATGAGGCGGAGGTGGCGCGGCTGTCGCCGGGGTTGACCCTGGCCTTGCCGCGCCTGCCGCAGCGGGGGCGGGTGGGCGAGGTGCGCGCCACGTCCGCGGGCAGCGCGATGGAGCTGCACGACTTCCGCGCGTACCAGCCGGGGGATGACCTGCGGCAGCTGGACTGGAACGCGGTGGCGCGCACGGGGGAGCTGGTGTTGCGCGTGCGCCAGGACGAGGTGTCGCCGCGCGTGGAGGTGCTGCTGGACGGTTCGCGCAGCATGGGGCTGTCGCCACGCAAGGCGGCGGGGGCGCGCGAGGTGGCGCTGTTGACGGTGGAGGTGGGCGGGCGGCAGGGGCTGACGCCGACGCTGCTGTGGGGCGGGGCGCGGTCGGAGCGGGTGCAGGGGCCGGCGTGCCGCGCGGCGCTGCGGGGCACGGAGTTCGAGGCGCGGGATGACCTGGCGTCGGCGCTGGGGCGGCTGCCGCCATTGAGGCCGTGTGGCCTGCGGGTGGTGGTGAGCGACTTCCTCTTCGAGACGGACCTGGAGGCGATGTGCGCCCGGCTGTCGCGAGGAGCGTCGGCGCTGTTCCTGGTGCAGGTGCTGGACGCGGAGGACCTGGAGCCCACGGGCGGCGAGGGTGCGCGGTTGGTGGACGCGGAGAGCGGCGTGGCGCTGGAGGAGTTGCTGACGGACGGGGTGCTGGCTGCTTACGCCCGCCGCTTCGCGGAGCACCAGCGCGCGCTGCGGAGCGCGGCGGTGCGAGCGCGGGGAACGCTGCTCACCGTGAACGCGGCGGAAGGGCTGCGAGCGCAGGTGGCGGGACCGCTGCGCGCGTTGTTCATCGCGGGAGGCGGGGCGTGAGCGCCGGTGGAAGCCGCGTGGAGCGTGAGGCGCGGAGGCTTGATGGCGGGCGCATTCGCGTGCGGTGCGTCGTGGGAGGCGGGGCGTGAGCGCCGGTGCAAGCCGCGTGGAGCGTGAGGCGCGGAGGCTTGATGGCGGGCGCATTCGCGTGCGGTGCGTCGTGGGAGGCGGGACGTGAGCGTCAGTGCGAGCAGCGTGGAGCGCGAGGCGCGGAGGCTTGGTGGCGGGCGCATTCGCGTGCGGTGCGTCGTGGGAGGCGGGACGTGAGCTTCGGGCTTCCCTGGGGCTTGGTGGCGCTGGGCGCGCTGGTGCCGTTGGTCGCGGCGTACTTCCTGCGCCGCCGGCAGAAGCCGGTCGTGGTGAGCGCGCTGTTCCTGTGGCGCACGCCGCGTCCTCGCGCGGAGGGTGGACCCCGGTGGGAGCGCTTCACTCGCGAGGCGTCGCTGCTGCTGGAGGCGCTCGCCGTGCTCGCCGCCGCGCTGTACCTGGCGGACGTGCGACTGGGCGAGGCTGCTCGCCGCCGTCACCTCGTGCTCGTCGTGGACGGCAGTCTGTCCATGTCGGCTCGGACTCCGGATGGCAGGACGGTGCTGGAGCACGTGCGCACCGAAGCCGCGAAGCGCGTGGAGACTGAGCGCGCCACGCACGTCACGGTGCTCGCGAGCGGTGTGTCGCCCCAGGTCATCGCTGGGCCGGAAGCGGAGGCCTCGCGCGCCCTGGGCGCACTGGAGTCCTTTGAAGCGCGTGGGCCGGACCATGACGTCACGGCTTCGCTCCTGTGGGCGCAGGAACTGGCCGGACCGGGCAAGCGCGTACACTTCTTCACCGACGCGCCGCCCTCCACGGATGTGGCCGTGCCTCCCTCCGTGCGCTGGACGGCGCTGGGCCGCTCCCAGGGCAACGTGGCGCTGGTCTCCGCGCAGCGGCGCGACGAAGGGGGCCGGGCCACGGTGACGCTGCGGGTCGCGCGCTTCGGCGCGGGCCCAGCGGAAGTCGAAGCACGCGTGCGCGCGGCACCTGGACCGGGCGCTCGGGAGGGCACTGAACGCACGGAGCGCATCGCGCTACCGGAGGATGGCGCCGCGACGGTGCGCCTCACGTTCCGCGAGGCCGGCGACGTGGAGGTGTCCCTGCCGGACGACGCGCTCCCCGAGGACGGACACGTGCGCCTGCCCCCGTCCCCCGTGATGCCTGTGGCGGTGGGCCTGACGGAGGGCCTGTCGCCCGCGTCGAAGCAGGCGCTGGAGCGCTTCCTGGCGGTGTCGCCCGACGTGGCGCATGGCACCCCCGTCCCCGGTGCACCGGTGCTGTCCGTGGGCCCCGCGCGCGCGGAGGCCCGTGTGACGCTGGGCGCGGAAGGGCCGCTGCGAACCTTCGTGGGGCCGTTCTTCACGGAGAAGGGCAGCACGCTGATGGACGACGTACAGCTCGCGGGCGTGCGGTGGACGGCGGGCGCGAACCCACCGGGCCGCCCGCTGATGACCGCGGGCGAGGCCGTGCTCGTGTCGGAAGAGGAGGGCGGGCGGCTGCACCTCAACGTGGACCTGGCGCGCTCCAACCTCCAGCGGACCACCGCCTGGCCCGTTCTTCTGGGCAACGTGGTGCGCGAAGCGCGGCGGCTGCGGGAAGGCTTCCCCCGGAAGCAGCTCAACCTGGGCGAAGCGCTCTCCGTGGTGACGGAGGCGGGGGCTCGCTACGCGCTGAAGGGGCCCTCGGGCCACAAGCCCGTGTTCGGCGCGGGCGCGCTGAGCCTGCCCGCGCCCACGAGCCCCGGCCGCTACGTGCTGGAGCGCGACGGCCGTGAAGTGGACTCGCTGGAGGTGCTGGCGCTGGACGCGCGGGAGTCGGACCTGCGCGGCCGGGGCAGCACCGACGTGGCCGCGAAAGAGGCGGGCGAGGACTCGGAAGGAAACGGCGGCCATGAGCGCGCCCGCTGGCCGCTTGTGGTGCTGCTGGCCGCGCTGCTGGCGGACTTCTACGTCACGAGGAAGGCATGACCTTCACCCTTCCCCAGGCGTGGCTGCTGCTGTTGCCGCTGGGCCTCTTCCTGTGGCGCTATGGCCGGAGGCCCGGCCCGCCCATGGTGCTGCGGTGGGCGCTGCTGGTGCTCGGCGTGGGCGCGCTGTCCGGACCGGAGCTGCGGCTGGCCAACGCGGGCAGCGACGTGGCCGTGGTGGTGGACCGCTCGCGCTCGATGCCGCTGGACGTGGACCGCGTGGCGCAGGAGCTGATTGCGCTGGTGGAGTCCCAGCGCCGGCCGGGCGACCGCGTGGGCGTCATCACCTTCGGCCGCGAGGCCCGCGTGGAGTCTCCGCTGTCGGAGGTGGGCCGGTTCGGTGGCTTCACGCGGCCGGTGGACTCGGAGGCGTCGGACCTGTCGGCCGCGCTGGATGCGGCGAGCGCGCTCATTCCCCCCGAGCGCACGGGCCGGGTGCTGGTCGTCTCCGACGGCCGGGCCACGGGCGCGGATGCTCGGGGCGCGACGCGGCGGCTGGCGGCGAGGGGCATCGCGGTGGACTACCGGCAGGTGTCGCGTCCGGAGCCAGCGCTGGACGTGGCCGTCGTGTCGTTGGACGTGCCCGCCACCGTCTCCGTGCGCGAGCCCTTCCAGTTCTCCGCCGTGGTGCAGGCCACCTCCGCCGTCACCGGCACCGTGCGCCTGGAGCGCGACGGAAAGGTGCTGGTGAAGGGGCCGTTCGACTTCAAGCCCGGCCCCAACCTGTTGCCCCTGCGCGACCTCCTGGAGGAGCCGGGGCTCGTGCACTACCGGCTCACGGTGGAGGTGCCCGGCGACGGCGTCCCGGAGAACGACGTGGGCGTGGGCGTGCTGCGCGTGGAGGGCCCGCCGCGGGTGTTGCTGCTCACCGCGCAGCCCTCGGGCACGCTGGCGAAGGCGCTGTCGGCGACGGGCATGGAGCTGGACGTGAAGGCGCCGTTCCACCTGTCGCTGGAGGCGCTCGATGGGGTGGGCGTGGTGGTGCTGGAGAACGTGGACGCCAACGCGCTGGGCGAGACGGGGTTGAACGCGCTGGCGGACTACGTGGACCAGGCAGGCGGCGGGCTGGTGATGACAGGAGGGCGTTCGAGCTTCGGCGAAGGCGGCTACCGGCGCTCGCCCGTGGAGCCGCTGCTGCCCGTGTCGCTGGAGATGCGCGAGGAGCAGCGGCGCGCGTCGGTGGCGATGAGCGTGCTCATGGACTCCAGCTGCTCCATGGGCGTGCAGGTGCCGGACGGCCGCACGAAGATGGAGCTGGCGGCGGAGGGCGTGACGGCTGCGCTCACGCTGCTCAACGCGAACGACGAAGCCTCCGTGCACATGGTGGACACGGAGCCGCACGAAATCTTCCCGCTGAGCCCGGTGAGCGACGGCCTGCCGCTGGGCCAGGTGGCGCGAGGCTTCAGCGGAGGTGGCGGCATCTACGTGGGCGTGGCCCTGAGCGCGGGCCGCAAGGAGATCCTCCGCAGCGACAAGCCCACGCGGCACGTGGTGCTCTTCTCCGACGCGGCGGACTCCGAGGAGCCGGGCGACTACCAGTCGACGCTGGCCGCGCTGCGAGAGGCCAACGTGACGGTGTCCGTCATCGGCCTGGGCAAGCCCACGGATCCGGACGCGGACCTGCTGCGCGAGGTGGCCCGGCGCGGCGAAGGGCGCATCTACTTCGCGGAGGACGCCATGAGCCTGCCGCGCATCTTCAGCCAGGAGACGCTGGCAGTAGCGAGGGCCACGTTCGTGGACGAGCCCGCGTCGATGGAGGCCGCGCCGGACCTGCCGCTGCTGGGGCCGCTGCCGACGACGGGGCTGCCGCAGGTGGGCGGCTACAACCTCACCTACCTGAAGCCCCGGGCGAACGTGGCGCTGCGCACGCTGGACACCAACGGCGCGCCGGTGCTGGCGCTGTGGCCGCACGGCGCTGGCCGCACGGTGGCGCTCACGGCGGAGGTGGACGGCAAGTACACGGGTGAGCTGCGCGAATGGAGCGCGCTGCGGGCGACGCTGGAGGCGGTGGTGCGCTGGTCGATGGGGCGGGCCACGCCGAAGGAGGAGGCGGTGGTGCGCTCGGAGCGTCAGGGCAACCTGCTGCGCGTGACGTTGGACCTGCCGCCGGGTGAGCCGATGCCGGGTGCGCTGCCCACGGCGGTGCTGTTGTCGGACGACGGCCGTCCTGGCGCGGAGAAGCCACTGCACTGGGAAGACGAGGACCGGCTGGTGGTCGAGTATCCGCTGACCGGCAGCGGCACCTGGCACCCGGTGGTGAAGTGGGGCGGGCGGGTGTTGAGGGCGCCACCGGTGGTGCTGCCCTACGCGCCGGAGTTCGAACCGGGCAGCGCGAAGGAAGGGCTCAAGCTCCTGCGAGCGCTGGCGGCGGTGGGAGGAGGCCAGGAGAGGCTGTCGATGACGGGCCTGTTCGCGGAGGCGCCGGAGTCAGACGGCCGAGTGGCGCTGGCCCCGTGGCTGGTCGCGTTCGCGCTGGCTGCGCTGCTGGCGGAGGTGGCCGTGCGCCGGTTCCTCTCCGCGCCCCGCGTGAAGGTTGCCCGGGAGCGGCCCGCGAAGAAGGCCATGGCGCGAGGTCCCACGGTCGCACCCGTCACGGACGCGAAGCGTTCCACGGCGCCGTCCAGCCCCGCCCCGGAGGAGCCCTCGGAGTCGAAGCCCGAACCGCCGAAACCGCCCGCCGGAGTGGACTCCGCGCTGGAGGCCGCGCGCGCCCGTGCTCGGCGTCGCACCGGACGTTGAAGCGCTGAGCTCAAAGTGATGCCGCATCGCAACAGCCCGGACACCCTGTGGGGCACCTCCCGCCCACTGTCGTCCAAACCTGTCCGACTGTCGGACAGGTTCCCGCGGCTCGGCTGAAGCGAACGCCCCCAAGCCGGGTTCTCCAAACCTGTCCGACAGTCGGACAGGTTCCCGCGGCTCGGCTGAAGCGGACGCCCCCAAGCCGGGTTCTCCAAACCTGTCCGACTGTCGGACAGGTTCCCGCGACGAGGGTGAAACGGACGGCCCCCTCGCTGCGGCTCCTCAAACCTGTCGGACAGTCGGACAGGTTCCCGTGACGAGGCTGGAACGGACGCCCCCTCGCTGCGGCTTTCCAAATCTGTCCGACAGTCGGACAGGTTTTTGAGTTGCGCCCCGGACGGCCTGGGCTCCTCCACGGGGACGGACTTCATGTCCGAAGGGGTGGTGAACGGTTGATGCAGGTCCTCTCGAGGGTTGTGGCCGGGGCGCGGTGGGTCGCTGACCTGGAGAGGCGGGGTTGCTCGAACGGAGGCATGGGCCTTGCGTATGCCGTCCGGTCCTTGTTCCCGTGCCCCCTGAAGCCGGGTGGGCTTTCGCGGTATGACGGCGCCGATGACGGAGCCCCGGGCCTTGCGGTGGGGGCTGGGTGTCGTCCTGGGCGTGCTCGCGCTCCAGGCCTCGCGCCTCGCACTGCACAAGGCATTCAGCATCGACGAGTTCCAGTACGCCCACGCCGCGTGGCTCATGGCCCACGGGCAGGTGCCGTACCGCGACTTCTTCGAGGTGCACTTCCCCCTCGTGTACCAGGTGCTGGCGCCGCTGTTCCGAGTGCTCGGGGATGATCCGCGCAATGTGCTCGCCCTTCGCGCGGCGATGCTCGTGCCGCTCGCGGGGGCGGGTGTCTCCGTGTTCCTCCTCAACCGGCGGGAAGGATGCATCGCCGCGCTCCTGGCTCCGGTGCTGCTGCTCTGCACGCCCGGCTTCCTGCACTTCGCCACCGAGGTGCGCCCGGATGCCCTCACCGCCGCGCTCTTCCTGGGCGCTCTCGCGGCGCTGGCCGTGCAACCCGGCTCCGTCCGTTCGTCGTTCCTTGCGGGCGCGCTGCTCGTTGCCTCCGCATGGGGCTCCCAGAAAGCGCTCTTCTTCGGCGGGCTCGTGATCGCGGTGCTCCTGGCGGACCTCCTGGTGCGCAGGGCCACTCCTCCCACGCTCATCGCCGCGCCTCGCGCCTTCTTCGTGGGCATCGCCACCGCGACGGGAGCGGTGGCCGTGTATCTCACGGTGACGGGCTCCTGGGACGCATGGTGGCAGTGGTGCTTCGTCTGGGCCTCCGAACATCAGCGCCACTACCCGGGCTTCTCGTGGCGCGAGTACCTGATGCCGGCCCTGGGCGACCAACCCGCGTTCTTCGTCCTCGCCTCCGCCGGGTTCGGCGCCACGTTCACGCGCCTGCTGAAGCACCCGCGGACCCCCGACCTGCTCCTGGTCGTGGCCGTGCCCGCGACGTTCGGCGCCTTCGCGCTCCAGCGCGCCCCGTTCCCGTACAGCCTGCTGCCCTTCCTGGGTGTGCTCTCGCCCTTCGCCGCGCGCGGCGTCCTCGTGCTGCTCTCCGTACTGCGGACTCCGGTCTGGCGCACCGTGGGGCTCGCCGGGCTTGCAGGCCTGTTCGCCGTCCAGGCCGCGCGGGTGGAGTCCTTGCTGGACGGTGGCGGCAATGCGCGGCAGCTCGAGGTGCTTGCTCGCATCGCGGAACTCACGGGACCGGAGGATGTCGTCTACGACAACTCCGGGGGCTACGTGAGCCGGCCGCATGCCCACTTCTACTTCTATACGGACGCGTATCTGCGCGGCTCGCTCGCGGGCCTGCTGTCCACGGAGATGCCTCGGGCGCTCGTGGAGCAGGGCTGTGTGCTGCGGGTGGATGACCTGCGTACCTCCGGTCTTCCGCTCGCACTGCGCCGCTTCCTCGACGCGCACTACCAGCCCTACGACGGCGACCTGTACCTGTGGGGCCAGCGCTACCGCGTGCCCACGGACTCTGGCGCCCTGGAGGATCACTTCCTCGCGGTGCGCGCCGACCGGTACTTCGTCCAGCCCGCGAGCACGCTCGATACCGGCGCGCTGTTTATCGATGGCGAGCGCATCACCACGCCCGGGTTCACCCTGTCCCGGGGCGAGCACCGCGTCCGCTACGAAGGGCGCGCGGAGTCCTTCCAGTTGCTGTGGTTGCCTCGCGACGCGAAGCGCTGGACGCCGCGTCCGGGGGCGCCGGCCACGTACTCGCGCCTGTTCTGACCACACGCCGAGGGCAAGCAAGCCAGCGTGGAGCCAGCCTTCCGGGACGACCGCACTGTCGCCCTGGCTGTCCGCCGTGGCCCCTCCATCCTGAACTCAACCGTGAAGCCCGGCCCCGGGTCGAACTTCCCGATGCAAGGGCGATTCCTACTGTGCCTGGGCAGGCTGGCTCGCAGGGGGAGGTTGTCGTGGCTGACGATGATTCGGGGCGGAAGCGGAACCGTGCGCCCATTCCCTCCCGGGGCGTGATGTCGCTCCTGGACCGCTGGGTTTCCGACCTCGAACGGGATGCGCCCTTCTCCAGGGAGGATGCGCCGGAGCCACGTCCGCGCAAGCCTGGAGCCTCTCCGCGCGACGGAGAGGCGCCGCTCACGGAGCCCGGGCCTGACGCTCGTCCGGCTCGGGAGCAGCTGCGTCCTCGTCGCCCGGGCGCCGACCCTTTCGCCAGACCGGGCTCCCGTGAACGGACGCCGCGGCACGAACGCGCCATCCCCTCGCGTGCGGTCAGGGAGGAGGGACGGCCTCCGCGTCCCGGAGCCAGGCCCGCCGCCGAGCCGCTGCCTCGCCCGGCCCGCGAAGAACGCGACATCGAGGCAGATCTTTTTGGTGAACAAGCGCGCCGCACCTCCGGCGCCTCGGAACGCGCACCCCGTGAGGCGAACCGCCACTCGCGCACCGGCGCGGATCCGTTCCGGGAGCCCGAAGTGGCTTCCGGTCGCGCGTCCCGCAGCGAAGGCCGCGCCTCTCGCTCCGAAGCGGCTTCGTTCCGGGAGCCCGAAGCGGCTTCTGTTCGCACGTCCCACGACGACGGCCGCGCCTCTCGCTCCGAAGCGGCTCCGTTCGGGGAGCCCGAAGTGGCTTCCGTTCGCACGTCCCGCAACGAAGGCCGCCCCTCGCGCCCTGGCGCGGATCCGTTTCGGGAGCCCGAAGTGGCTTCCGGTCGCGCGTCCCGCAGCGAAGGCCGCGCCTCTCGCTCCGAAGCGGCTTCGTTCCGGGAGCCCGAAGCGGCTTCTGTTCGCACGTCCCGCGACGAAGGCCGCCCCTCTCGCCCTGGAGCGGATCCGTTCCGGGAGCCCGAGGCAGCTTCTGTTCGCACGTCCCGCAGCGAAGGCCGCGCCTCTCGCGCCGATGCGGACCCATTCCGGGCACTTGAGGCTGAGGCCGCTCCTGCGGCCCGTGCGCCGAACCATTCACGCTCCGGCGCGGATCCGTTCCGCGAGCCTGGGCCTCCATCCTCTCACCCGCCCCGTGAGGAGAACCTCCACCTCCGCTCCGGAGTGGATCCCTTCACCGGACCACTGCCTCGCGACATGGAGGCCCAGGGCTCGCCCTTCCGCGCGGCCCGGGAGGAGATCCGATTCCAGGGGCCCGTGGTCACCTTTCCGGATGGCGCGAGGGTCGTCCTGGGCAACGAGGGCGGCAGACCCGTCCATCGCGGCACCGTCGCGGTGCGCGGCCCGTGCTCGCCTTCGCGTGAGGACTTCATGAAGCTCGGGCTGACGGAGGCCCAGGCCCGTGCTTTGGAGTTCGTCCTCACCTGGTTCGGCAGCCCGTTCGACTCCGTCACCTCGGAGTCCCAGTCCAGCGGCGAACCCCGCTGGGGCGCCTGGCCCCTGTCGGGGCCCACGCTCATCACCGCGCTCGCGCACTGGAAGCAGCGTGAGCCCGAAGCGTTCGACGCGCGGCTGGGGCGGCTGGGCCTCGAGGTCACCCCGGCGCAACCACCGGAGCCCGCGTCGCTGCGCTTCCTGGGCTCCAGGAACGCGGCCCCCAGCGAAGGGCGGGACGCCCTGGCCCTGTTCGCGGAAGACCCGAGGTTGCTCGCGGCGCTCGCCCAGGCCGGGCGGGAGCGTGGCGCCCAGTTGGCGCAGCTGGAGGCCCTCGTCACCCACGTGCTCCGCCCGCTCCTGGCCTCCTACACGGAGGACGCGGCCGCTGACAGCGCCTTCGCCTCGGCCCGCGCGCTGGCGCTGCTCTTCCACGCCGAGCTGCGCCTCGGCCGCCGCGGCGTCGCGCGGCTCGTGGCATTCGTGCGCGAACGGCCGGAACCCCCCTTCGCGGGTGAGCACGCGGGTGAGCGCCTCGCGGAGGACCTGCGCACCACCGGTCGCTCGCGCGAGGCCTCCGAGGTCTGGCGCATCCTCACCTCTCCCGAACTCGCGGGCCCCGCCTGACGCACGCCATGCGGACGCCCCTTCCGCCCGGAAGCCATGTCCTGCTCGTGGTCCCCGGCCCCGGCGCCACGGCTCCTGCCCGCGAGCAGAACCAGGTCCTCGCCGGGGAGCTCATCATCAACGGGCAGCGCTACCACCTCGTGCCCGCGGACCCCTCCGTGGGCCCCACCGCGGAGCCCACGTCCGACGCGAGGCTGCTCACGTCGCGCGAGCTGCAGGTCGTCTCCTGCGTCTGCGCGGGCTGGGGCAACAAGCAGATCGCCACGAAGCTCCACATCAGCACGTGGACAGTGGCGGCCCACCTGCGACGCATCTTCGTCAAGCTGGGCGTGGACACCCGCGCGGCCATGGTGTCGCGCTGCCTGGGCACCGTGTCCCTACCCCCCACCCCATGATGGGTCACCCGCCGGCGGCGCCACGCTCTGGCGCAGCCCCAGGACGAGCGCCACGTTCGCCTGGGGGCGGCGCACCAGCCGCACGCACTCCCGCGGAGCGATGAGCAGCGGCGTCACCCCAGGCCCATGCCCCGCCACCTTGCTGTCCGCGTGCACCACCACCCCCACGGTGACGACCCCCGCTTTCCGCGAGGGCCCGAAGCGGTAGTCCAGCGGACACACCGCCACCAGGTCCCCCAGCCGGAGCGCGTGCAGCCGGTGCTTGCGCACCAGCCGCGCATCCGACAGCTGGATGTCCAGGTCCCCCAGCACGCCCTCCGAACGCCCGAACCCCGACCCCATCAGCTCCGCCGGCACCGTGTGCGTCACGGGGATGAGCAGCCGCCCCGCCTCCGTCCGCACGCCCCAGCGCCGCAGCAGCCGGGGCGACAGGTTCAGCGCTCGCACCTGGGGGAAGTCCGGCAGCTCCAGCCCCTGGCCATACGCATCCAGCTGCACCTTGTCCCCGATGCACAGCCGGCGCTTCACGGCGGGCGGGAAGTCCACGATGACGTGGTTGATGCCGCCGTGCTTGCCCACCACCGTCCCCACCGCGCCCGTGACAGGACCGCTCGTCACGCGCGCCCGGTTGCCCACGCACGCGTAGAACATCAGCGCCCGGTTGGAGCCGCCGCGCGGGCCCGCGTGGTCGCGTCCGGGGTTGTTCAGCGACACCCCTGCCTCCATGTGGTCCGCCGCCAGCCCCACCGCGCGGTCCCCCACGCGCCGGTTGAGCACGATGCCGCCGGTCCCCGGCAACAGCCGCAGCACCCCGTCCCGGCCAATGCGGTAGGGCGACACGCGCGCGAGGGGATGGGACACCTGGCCCGCCACCGCCGAGGCGACCATCCGCGACTCGTTGGTGCGCGGCGCCGAGGCGGCCCCCATGCCCGCCTCCATCAAGGGACGCAGTGGGAGGTCCATATGCCGTGCCTCCCTTCAGCGAAACGCCGGCGCGGGGCTGGTGATGCCCAGCGTCGTGCGCAGGGTGGGGGACACGCCCCGGAACGAGCGGCCGTCCGGCGTCATCCGGTACGCGGCGATCCACTCTTCGGCCACCGGGCCCAGCGGCATCACCTCCGTCTGGAAGTCCTTGAAGTCGCGCGTCTTGAACGGGTTGTCCGCGATGAAGTTGAGCAACAGACGCCCCGCGTCCGCCATCTTCGAGCGCTGGGAGATCTCCCCCGTGCCGCCCAGGTAGCGCTGCGACACCACTTCAATCACGTCCCACTTGGTGTTCGCGTCGAAGGCCTTCTTGATGTCCGGCGTCTCCAGCGCGTCGAGGATGGTCTTGAGGTACTCGCCCACCTCCACCGTGAGCGCCAGGATGTTGCCGTAGGTGGCGCGGTCGATCTGCCAGCGGATGTCCGTGCCCAGGCGCTGGATGGTGGCCTGGCTCGCGAAGGGCCGCTCGTTCAGGTGCTGCGAGCCGCGGATGACCTCGCCAATCAGCAGGTCGCGGAAGTACTGCGCGATGGCGGACACGAAGGCGACGAACTCGCGGTGGAAGTTGTTGAACATCACCGCGCCCGCCGGCGCCGCCAGGCTCCCGTAGTTGAACGCGCGCCGGTACGCGAGCTGCCGGTCGCGCGGCTTGTAGCGCAGCGGCTGGTGCTTCTCCATGAGGTACAGCGCGCGCGCGCCGGGGCCCCGTTGGATGCGCATGCGCCCGTCGTGGAAGAGGCGCAGGAGCGCGCCCGCCACCTGGAACACCTTCATCCGTTCGTGCTGGTAGATGTAATAGAGCTCCGCGGTCGCGTGGAGCTGCGTCTCGATGACGGACTCGTCGAAGTCCTGGACGAGCAGCGGCCGGCTGATGGAGTCGAAGGAGGGCGCTCCGTCCTTGCCCAACCCCATCAGGTCCGAGAAGAGCGACGCCGTAGCCCCGTTGGAGGCGCTGGCGAGCAGCTCCTCCTCGCGCAGCGCGAGCTGCTTCTGCAGCTCCGTGCGCTGCTCATCCGACGTGACGTTGGCGAGGACTTCCCGCTTCCACTGCGAGAAGAGACGCTGAAGGGCTTCTGCCGTACCGATGCTCATGGCATGCCACCTGGGTCAATGACGTTGAGGGAAAGGGTTTCAGGCCTTCGCGTGGGTGCTCACGGCTTGCGCGGATGGCGGACGTGGCGGCGCGTGTGGCCTCCCGCCTTGGAGTACCCGTTGACCGGCGTGGGCGGGCCATCCGCGCCGCGGCGCTCCTTGCCGGCGATGATGTGCTCCACGGCCTTGAGCTGCTCGGAGAACGCCTGCTTCAGCTGCCGGCCCAGCTCCTGCGCCTGGTCGTCCAACTGCTGCTTCACGTCCGTCATGATGCGCGCCCGGCTCTGCTCGATGCGCGAGGCCACGTCGTCCAGGCTGGCCCCGGTGCCTGGCGCCGCGGAGGGCGACGCTTCCGGGGGCTCCACGGGCCTGGCTTCCCGTGGGTACTCCGTGGCCTCCGGGTTGATGATGCGCGGCTCCAGGTCCTTCTCGATGCGGTCCAGCGAGACGCGCATCGGCGGCGGCACCGTGAACGGCTCGCCGGTGTTGCAGTGCGCGCCCTGCGGGAAGCCGTACTTGTGGTTGCGGTCGTCTTCAATCTCCTCCGCCTGGCCCGGCGCCTCCTGGGTCAGGGTCTTCGCCAGCTCCAGCGAGTCCTCCTCCAGGCCGCACTGCTCGCGGAGGAACGCGGGGTTCACGTTGAAGACGTCCACGTTCTCATCCAGTTGCTCCAGCATCTCCGAGTGGAAGTCCAC
Source organism: Corallococcus caeni (assembly GCF_036245865.1). NCBI lineage: Bacteria > Pseudomonadati > Myxococcota > Myxococcia > Myxococcales > Myxococcaceae > Corallococcus > Corallococcus caeni. The sequence goes on from NZ_BTTW01000002.1 coordinate 955,297, forward strand.
GCGGTTGCCGCCCGGCACGACGGCTTCGTCGTAGTCCAGCAGGAACAGGTCGATGATCCGGTCGATGTGGTAGAGCTTGCGGTCCAGCCGGGCCAGCTCCTTCCAGAACTCCACCGACGTGGACGGGTCCATCAAGAGGTCCTCGATGGCCTCCTGGACGTCATTGCGCTCGCGGAACTTGTCGTTGAGCTCCTGCTCCTTGCCCGTCAGGTCCCGGAAGGTCAGCGGGGTGGGGAGCACCAGGTTGAGCAGCCGCGCGCCGGCGTTGGGCCGGTCGAACGCGTCGATGAAGAGCGTGAGCGCTTCGGTGAAGGCGGCCAGGGGCGCGGAGGCTCCCTGGACCTTCGCGTTCAACGCGACGCCCCGCGCGCCGGAGTTGGAGAAGCGGGTGTCGGAGGTGTCCAGCAGCGTGCCGGCCACGTCCCGCAGGCGCCGCAGCTGGATGAGCTCCACGGGCACCGCGGACGCGATGCCGCGCAGGTCATCCGACTGCCGGGGCGCGTTGTTCAGGAGCACGTCCAGCAGCCGCGACATGGCGTCCGGCCGGACGATGGCGCGCAGGTCGGATTGCCCCCGCGCGCGGAGCTGCTCCAGCAGCTTGCCGTAGGACGCCTGGCCGTCACCCCAGTCGTCGTAGCCCTCCTGGAGGGTCGTGGCGGTCAGCTGCTCCAGGGAGTTGATGAGCGCTTCGCGCCGCTGGCGCAGGTCCTGGAGCGCGACCTGGAACACCGTGCCGCCCTTGTCGAAGCCCGCGCGGAAGAGGGCCTCTCCGGCGAGGATGCGCAGCAGCGTGGCGTTGCCGTCGATGGACGCCGCGAGCCGGCCGAACTCCTGGCTTACCCCGGGGTTGATCATTCCCACCAGCCGCGCCACGCGCGCGCAGTCCCCCAGCTTGCGCACGGAATAGAAGGCCCGGTCGCGCGACACGGGGTCTACCGCCAGGTTCGCCGCGGCTTCGCCCTCGTCCACCTCCGCGAGGATGGAGTCGCGCCAGCCGCACACCGGCTCCTTGAAGTCGCGGTTGGAGGCCAGGTTCACCGCGATGTCCAGGTCGTCCGCCAGCGCCTTGCGCTCCTGGCGGAACCGCCGCTGGCCCGGCGAGTCCAGCGTGCCGGTCATCAGGGCCATGGCCGGTTCGGGCGTGGCCTGGACGCGGATGGGCTGGCCGCTGCTCTCATCGTCCAGGCGCGCGGCCGTGGTCGGGTAGAGCTTGCGCAGCGCGTACACTACCGCCTTGGGGTCACGCGCGTCGGACACCCCCAGCTGACGGCGCAGGAACTCGTCGAACTTCGACTTCGCGCTCGAGGTCAGCGCCATGGATGCCGCGGGGCTCTTGCCCTTCATGTTCTCGTACATCGTCCCTCCCTTGAGGTCCTGTCATGCGGCCAGGGTGACGCCCACGGCTGGCATCCGCGCGCTCCGCGAGCCAAGCCTCACCAGATGATTGAGCACCGTCCGAGAGATGCGCTCGGGCGGGGCCAGCCTCCGTTCGAGCGCCTCGCGGCTGGCGCTCACCACGTAGCGCGGCGGCAGTCCCGGCGGGATGTGCCCCCGCGCCAGGGACTCCGCGGCCCGTTCGATGCGCTCCTGATCCGACGGCCAGAAGGGCACCACGTCCACCAGCGCGCGCTGCGCCAGGCCCCGCCGGGGCTGGAAGGCAATCTCATCCACCACGTGGGGGATGAGCCTGGGCGCCGTGGCCAGCAGCATCCGCGGGATGCGGGCGAAGGGCAGCCGCGAGCGGTAAAGCCGGTTCCAGTTGCCGCACACCTCATGGGCCTGACGCTGGAAGCCCATGCGCCGGAGCATCTCCGCCTGGATGAACACCCGCAGGAACGGCGTGGGGTGCGCGCTGAGCGGGTGGAACGTCAGCACCCGCGACGGCGGGTACGCGAGGAAGTCCTTCATCGAGTGCACCGACGCGGGGCCCCCGAGCAGGCACGCCATGAGGTCCGCGAAGATCTCCTTGTGCCAGCGGCCCCACAGGCGCGTGAGCCACGGGTTGCCCGTGGCGTGCAGCACCCGCCGCTGGAGGGCGACTTCCGTCTCCTGCCAGATGCCCAGGTCCGCCTGCAGGTTGTGGCCGATTTCATGGAGGATGACCCCCATGCCCCACGGCGCCTCCACGCGCTCGTAGGGCACGCGGATGAGCGGGAAGGGGTTGCGCTCCCCGAGCAGCCGGCGGAGCAGCACGCCGCGCCGGAAGGTGGCCGGGGAGAAGCCGTGCTCCAGGTAGGTGAGCGGCTTGAGCATGGGGCCTTGCAGCAGCCCCGGCGCGGCCTTCCTCACGGCCTGGAAGCAGTCCACCGCGATGGCGTCGCAGGCCGCCAGGGCCGGCGCGAACCGCGTGCCGCGCTGGCTGAAGACGTCGAAGAAGAGGCCGTAGGCGCGGCGGGCGCGGTCGATTTCGCGCTCCAGCAGCGCGTTGCGCTCCAGCACCTCATGGGGCTTGAGCGGCGCGCCGTGGAGCCGGCCGTTCAGCCGCTCCAGGGCGCGGCGCACGTCGCGGTCAATCTCCATGAGCCGCGCGTTCGCCGCGGCGAAGTGCGCGGTGGAGGGGGCATAGGGGACGTCCCGGGGCCGGATGCCCACGTCCTGCGGAGTGAGGCGCGACAGCCGCCCCGCCCGGAACGTGATGCTCTGGACCTTGGCCCGCAGGAACCGCTGAAGCGCGTCCGCCATTGCCCGCCTCCCCCTCTTTCCGCTCACGCCACCTGGCTCACCGCACGACGATGCGCACCGGCCCCCGGAGCGTGACGGTCCGCAACCGGCGAAGGCCGGGGCCTCCCATCATGGGGTTCAGCCGGCCGCGCTGACCGGGCCGGCGCAGGCCCGCGCGCGCCCGCAGTTGCCGCACGCCCGCGAGCGGCCGGGCCAGGCGGCGCACCACTTGGGGGCTGGAGACGACGCGCCCGCCGATGCGGCGGAGCATCCGCGGCACGGCCTGGGGGCTCGCGCCCTGCTGGCGCACCAGCCGGGTCACCTGACGCACCACGCGCGTCACCGCCGGCAGGGCCCTCGGGCCGTAGCGCTGGCTGATGCGCGAGGCGAGCTGCGTCGTCATCTGCCCCACCGCCCGTCCCAGCGCCCGGGCCTGCTGGGGGTTCTGCCGGCGGCGCGCGGGGGACATCGTGTTGCGCACCACGTGCCGCGCCGCGAGCCCGCCCAGCACGCGGTTGAAGGCGTCCAGGTCCTCTTCACCGGCGTAGTCCCCGGCGGCGTCCGCGAAGGCGTCCATGGCGTCCGCGCGCAGCAGCCCGCCGAGGGTGCGGCCAACCTCCTGGCCCGCGATGCCGCCCAGCCGGGGCGCGGCCTGGCGGATGAGCCGCATGGCGATGGGCATGGCCCGCCGGCGGATGCGCTGGAAGGTGGGCCCGGCCACGGAGGCCAGCCGGCGCGCGCCAGCCCTCAGGCGGCGGAGGAACTCCTCCTCGTCCTGGGCGTCCATCGCGTCGGCGAAGGTGTCCTCCAGGGCGGTGGGGCTTTCCGCCTCGAAGCCCTCGGCCTCGAAGCCCTCCTCCATGCCCTCGGCCTCGAAGCCTTCGGCCTCGAAGCCCTCCTCCATGCCCTCGGCCTCGAAGCCCTCGCCCTCGAAGCCTTCTTCCATGCCCTCGGCCTCGAAGCCCTCGCCCTCGAAGCCCTCCTCCATGCCCTCGGCCTCGAAGCCCTCGCCCTCGAAGCCCTCGGCCTCGAAGCCTTCGTCCTCGAAGCCCTCCTCGCCCTCTGCCAGCAGGTCGGACATCTCATCGCCCTGGCTCGAAAACTCCTCCTCGAAAGGCTGCGGTTGCATGGGTACTCCTCCTTGTCCTGAAGACTTCATGAGTGGATGGGCCCGGGCGCGGCGGACGCTCGGCGACGGAGGCGTCGTGAGCGGGGAGGTCCGGGCATGGCGAACGCGCGCTGTCGGCGACGCCGGGAAGGGCCGGGCCTAGGCGCGGCGGGCGGCCGCGATGCTGACGGCGGCGACGGGGATGCGGCGCAGCACCTGCCGCCGCGCATGCACCCGCTGCGCCGCCACGCGCGGCGGGATGACGCCCAACGTGGGCATCCGCGCCGCGCGCGTGAGCACCCGGCGGCCCGCGCCCTGCACGACCCGGGGCAGGGCCCCGATGGCGCCGCCCGGGCCGCGCAGGCGCAGGTTCCCCGCCGCCAGCCGGGCGATGAGGCGCATCAGCCGCAGCCGCCGGCCCGGGGTGCCCGGCACCTGCAGGGCGAGCCGCATCAGGTGCTGCTCCAGGCCGCGCGTGCGCGAGCGCAGGACGCCCTGGGCGGCGGCCCCGAGCGCGTGGCTCACGGGCACCGCCTGCCGGCTCACCACCCGCGCCGCGAGCCCCGCGCCCAGCGGCAGGGCGACGGCGGGCGGCACCTGCCGCGCATCCGCCATGTCCGCGAGCGCATCCAGCGACGCGTCGTCGTCCGCGCCGTCGCCGCGCAGGAGGGAGGAGGCGATGCGCCCGCCCACGCCGGGGACCAGGCCCCCCACCGCGCCCGCGAGCGCGCCGCGCAGCCCCTGTCCCCGCAGCAGCCCCTGCGCCGCGCCAATGCCCGCCGCGACGACCCGCCCCCACGGCCCCGCGAGCCCCGCCACGCGCTGGACCACCGGCAGCGCGCGCGCGAGCAGCGGCCCCGCGCGGCGCAGCGCCGCGCCCCCGAGCTTGCCCACCCGCCGCACGCCCCGGGCGACGCCGCGCGCGGCGCTGCGCACGCGCCGGGCGATGCCGCCGAGGAACGCCTCCGCGTCATCCGCGTCCATGGACTCCAGGACGAAGGGGTTGAGCGCCCGCGCCAGCGTCACCGCGGCGGGACCGGACACGAGGCGGTTGCTGGGCGCCGGAACGTACAGACCGCTGGCCAGGTCCTGCTCGAACCCGTCGAAGCCGTCCTCCTCCAGGAAGGCGTCCTCCGCCTCGGCCTCGGCGAACAGCTCCTCGAAGCCGTCGTCCTCGAAGCCCTCGGCCCCGAAGGGGTCGTCCTCGAAGCCCTCGGCCTCGAAGGCCTCCAGGTCGCTGAACTCGTCCGCCAGCGCCTCCAACTCCTGGAGGGCATCCGCGCCCTCCCAGGGGTCCATGGCGTCGAGGGACTCCACATCGGACAGGAACTCAGCGCTGGTCATCGCTTCCCCCTCGCATCGCGAGACATCCACCCCTTCACGGGCCCCAAGTTGGAGAAGGCACGCGAGGAGTGGCAGTCACTCGTTTGAGCTAGTGCTGGCGGAAGGCGCGCACGCCAGCACCCGGGAAGCGACGACGCGGGACCTGCTTCAGCGGCTCAGGGCTTCACGCACGCGGCCTGGCCGCCCGCGTCCTTGTAGGCCTTCACGCGCTTCACCAGGTTGCCGCCATCCGTCTCCGGCGTGGTCTGCTCGTAGTTGCCCGCGCCGAAGAGCATGCCCACGCCGCCCGCGGCGGCCACTTCGCCCGGGTGGGTGAGGAAGTAGTCCACGCGGTTGTCGCGCCACTTCTGCTTGCTGTTGGGCAGGGCCATGTTGCCCACCGGCAGCTGCCACCAGATGTGCGGCTTGTTCAGCCGCGTGGACACGGCCTTCGCCCAGGTGAAGGCCTGGTGGAAGTGCGGCAGCTTGCGGTTCTCCGGATCCCACCAGACCGCGTTGCCCGTCGTCTCCTGGTACCAGCCCGCGTCGCGGTCGGACGCCTCCACCGTGACGAAGTCCGTGTCGCCCGCGCCCACGGACAGCAGGAAGTCCGCGACCTTGTTCGCCTCGCCCGCCACGTCGAACGACGCGTCCGTGTTGCCGGACACGTCCGTCTTCGTCGCCCACGCGCTCGCGTGCAGGCCCACCTTCGCGTTGGGCGCGTACTTGCGCACCATGGCGATCATGCACCTGCCCAGGCCCGCGGCGTTGTTCTCCTGGGTGCCGCAGTCCGTGGAGTTCGCCGCCTTCACCGCCACCGGCGTGGACTGCGCCCTGCCGTCGGACGGGAAGAACTGGAGATAGGCCCACATGTCCGGCTCGATCTGCAGCAGCACCTTCTCCTGGCCCACCTGCTTCAGCAGGAACCGCCAGTCCGCCAGGTACCGCCCCAGGAACGCGGCGTCGTTGAGCGCCTTCAGCTGCTCCTCGCCCTCGGTGTAGCCGCTGGCCTGGAACGCCTCGTAGTAGGTGATGAAGGGGAGCTGCCCGTTCGCCTGCGCGGACTTGATGAAGCCGCGCACGTAGTCGCCGGGCGGCTGCTGGACATCCTGCCAGCAGCCCCACCAGTTGCAGCCGCCGTTGGCGCACGACGTGCCGACGGACGTGCACCCGGACGTGCACGACTGGCACGCGTCCTTCGAGTCGAACACGCCCGCCGCGATGTAGAGGTAGCGCACGTCGAAGGGCGCCGCCTTCGCGGTGTCATCCTCCATCTGCGCGCCCACCATCACCGTGCTCTTGCCCAGCGTGCCCAGGAACTTCGCGCCCAGGCACTCCGAGCCGTCACCCGGCGTCACCCCGGGCCCATCCGTGCCCGGTCCGGGCTCCTCACCCGGCGAACTCGAATCCGAACAGCCCGCCACGGCCAGCAGGCCCGCGGCGAGGAACGGCCAACACTTCCGACGAAACAGGGCAGGGGTCCGCATGATGTCCAAAACTCTACTCCGGCCCTGTCCCCGCATGCCTCTCTCTCCTGAGAGGTTGTTCTCGCATTCCAAGGAAGTCTTGAGTCACGCTCGCCCCACCGGCGAACAGCCGGCCTTCCCCCGAGGTGTGCGTGATGAAGCTCCGATGGTGTGTGCTGCTGGTCCCCGCGCTGCTGGCGGCCGGCTGTGGTCCCTTGGATGAAACCCCCGAGCCCGTCATCGACGAGCTGACCGGGCAGGTGCTCCAGGAGGCGACGACGAAGTACGACATGCACCGCCTGCTGGAGGACTCGGACGTCACGGGCGGCACGGGCATCACACCGGCGCAGGTGCAGGCCTTCCTGCAGCAGCAGGGCTCGTACCTGGCGGGGTACACGGACCCGGCCTACGGCAAGACGGCGGCGACGCTCATCGTGGAGCGCTCGCGCGCGTCCAACATCAGCCCGCTGTACATGCTGGCGCGCATCCAGGGCGAGTCCAGCCTCATCCAGAGCGGCACGTCCACGAACCTGAGCAAGGCCACGGGCTGTGGCTGTCCGGACGGCAGCGGCTGTGACGCGCAATACGTGGGCTTCGGCAAGCAGGTGGAGTGCGCGGCGAAGAAGATGCGCGGCTACCTCACGGACCTGGAGGCGGGCCGCGCCACCATCTCCGGCTGGAAGACGGGGGTGACGAAGTCCACGTCCGACCCGTGCTCGGTGAAGCCGGTGAACAACGCCACCGCGGCGCTCTACACGTACACGCCCTGGGTGGGCGCGTACGCCATCCAGTGCGGCCGCACCACGGTGGGCGGCTCGTCGCTGATGGCGTCCATCTACAACCGCTACAAGACGGCGTACCCGTGGACGCTCACCACCACGGAGGGGTGCTACTCCGGCACGGTGGACGCCACGGTGCCGGAAGGCTCGTGCGTGCAGAGCTCGTCGGACGCGCTGTGGCGCCAGTGCTCGCAGGGCGTCTTCATTGGCGGCACCACGACGAAGCCGTCCAACTGCAACGTGTCCTTCCCGTACTGCGTCTCCACGCGCCTGGGCCGCGGCGTGCCCACGCGCACCTGCGTGCAGGCGAGCAGCACCCTCTGGCAGCAGTGCGGCGCGGAAGGGGTGTGGCGGGACGCGCCGGGCGCGGACACCACGGGCGTGGGGCCCGTGGGCACCTGCTACGCCACGTACGCGCTGTAGCCGTCACGCCGCCGCCCGGACATGGCGCGTCCGGGCGGTCAGTATTCCTTCGTCCAGATGAGGTCCAGGCCGCCGGAGCGCGCGTCGCCGTACATGCCCTCCAGGCTCCAGCGCGGGCTGAAGAGGTACTGGAAGCGCACGGCGTTGGCGTTCTCCCCCTTCTGGAGGTTGGCGCCCACGCGGCCGGTGTAGCCGACGTAGATTTTGTCCGTCACGTACGTGCCCACCTCCAGCTTGGTGCCGGCGATGCCGCCTTCACCCGCCTCGATGGAGAGCACGTCCAGGGGCAGCTTCGCGGCGATGGCCTTGCGCGCCTCGTTGGCGACGAATGAGCCCACCACGGAGGCGGCCTGCGCGCCCGCGTTCATGGACGCGCCGGAGCCGCGCTCCAGCGTGCGGCGGCCGGTGGCGAGCAGCGTGTAGATTTCCGACTCCGGCAGGGCCGGGTCGCTCGTGGTCTTCAGCGTCACCTCCTTGCCCTGCCCGCGCACGGTGACGAAGACGGTGACGTTCGCGTTGTCGTTGCGGTGTTCGGCGGTGACGTTGATGTACGGCGTCATCACCGGGCCGGTGAAGCGCACCTGGCTGTCGCGCTGCACGTCGAAGCGGCGGCCCAGCACGTCCACGCGGCCCAGCAGCACCATCACCTCGCCGAACATGCGCGCCTCGTTGGCGTACTCGACGCGGAAGCCCTCGGACAGGCCCAGCTGGACGTTGAGGTCCGTGCCGCGCACCCAGAGGTTGCGGGGCGCGTTGATGTTCACCCAGAACTGGCGCTGCGGCGCCTCCTCCTCCTCGCCGTCCTCCGCCAGGGCCTCCGCCTCCGCCTGTGACGTGGGCCCGCCCGCGTCCCCGCTGCCTCCCACGGTGGGCTGCGGGTTGCCGGGCATGCCGGGCGAGTCCGGGGCGTTGCGCGGGTTCTGCGCCTTCTGCGACGTGGCCACCTGCGTGGGCGCCTTCTCCTTCTTCTTGCGCTTGTCCACGGGCACGCCGTTGCGGACCATCACCACGTCCACGGGGCGCTCCAGCGGCTGCAGGTCCTTGCGCTTGGCCTCCGGCAACTCGACGTGCGCCTCCGGGATGGACAGGTCGCTGATGTTCACCAGCCGTTCGCTGAGGCTGCCCTTCATGGACAGGTTCAGCGTGAGCAGGGCCATCAGCTGGTCCTCCACTACGATGGGCAGGTTCTTGGTGTGGCCCTTGCCCTCCATCACGAACTCGCCGCTCTTACCCTGGCGGTTCGCGGTGGCCGTCAGCTCCAGCGAACCGTTGCCGGACTTCGCGGTGAGCTGCTTGAGCTCGATGCGCTGCTGCGACGCGTTCAGCGCGAGCTGGATGTCGTGGTACTCGCCGTAGCCCATCAGCCCCAGCTTGCCGTCCTTCCACGCCAGGGTGCCCTTGAAGGTGGGCGCGCCCACGGTGCCGCCCAGGTTCGCGTCCGCCTGCATGAGCCCGCCCAGCGAGCGCACGTACGGGGAGATGCCGGAGAGGAACGTCGGGTCGAAGCGGCGCGCGCGCAGCGACACCTCCACCGGCGCCCGGTCCACCTTCTTCGCCGGCCCCTGCGCGGCCTGGAACGCGGGCAGCGACAGGTCCAGCCCCAGCGTGCCGCCCAAGAGCAGCGACCCGCCGCCGGGCGCGGTGAGCATCGCGTCGAAGAGGGACTTCGCCTCCGAGTAGGAGTAGTGCAGCCGCGCCTGCCCCAGCGCCGTCTGCGCGACGCCCAGGCCCTGCAGGCCCGCGTTCAGCTCCAGCTCCGGGGCCTCCGGCGTGCCGCGCGCGATCAGCTCCATGGCCAGCACGCCCTGCGGCCCGCGGTTGCCCTGCCCGGGCTGCCGCACCGCCATGCCGGGAAGCTCGCTCAAGGGCACGGGCCCCACGCGCCCCTTCATGCGGAAGGGCACGCGGCTGACCACCTCCCGGTCCTGGAGCGCGGCCAGCGGCGCCAGCACGCGCGCCTCCAGCGTGGCCAGCGGCCCGTCGGGGCGCTGCACGTCCAGCGTCAGCTTCACGTCCTTGTCGCCCGCCAGCGCCAGCGCGGTGCCGTTGAGGGGCGGCAGGCCGTTGGCGGTGACGCCCTTCGCCTGCAGCTCCACGCGGCCCAGCGGCGCGAGCGCGGAGCCGTTCACGTCCGCCTTCAGCGTCACCGTGCCGTCCGGCTTGTCCACGCCTTCCGCGCCCTGGAGCAGCTTCAGCGGCAGCTCCGCAATCAGCGCCTCCAGGTGCAGCGGCGCCTCCAGCGCCTGCGCGGGCGTGGGCGGCTTCGCGATGACGCCGCCCAGCGTGAAGGGCGTCTTCAGCGCGACGTAGGCCCGCGGCGCGATGCCCTTCACGTCCAGCCGTGCGCCCAGCGTGGCGTCGTTCGCGTCGGAGTTCGCGTGCAGCTCGAAGCCCAGCGCCTGTGCGAAGAGGGCCTCCGGCCGGCCGGGGTAGCGCAGGTCCGCGCCCACCACCTTCAGGTCCAGGCGCGGGTCCTTCGCGGAGCCGTTCACCACCAGCGTGCCGGTAATCTGTCCCGTGGGGCCGGGCGGCTGGGCCGCGAGCTTCAGCGTCTCCGCGACGTCCAGCTTCTCCAGGTTCACCGTCAGGGAGAGGGGCTCGTTGCGGCGGCGGAGCACGCCCTGCACGGGCACGTCGAACCTGGAGGACACGCGCGCCGCGTTCAGCTCCGCGCCCAGCGTGCCGGTGGCGCGGTCCTTCACGTATTGCGCCTTCACCTGGAGCCCCAGGCCCTCGTAGCCCCGCGCCTTGCCGTCCACCAGGGTGAGGTCCACGTCCGCGTCCGGCCGGGCCATGCGCCCCTTCGCCGCGACGTGGCCGGACAGCGTGCCGCCCAGGCCCAGGTCCTGCGGCACCGCGATGCGCGGCAGCTTGGACAGGTCAAAGGCGCCCAGGTCGATGCGCGCGTCCACGCGCTCGCCGTCCTTCAGCGCGGCGATCTTCAGCGTCTGCGGCCCCGACGCGAGCGCCAGCGGCGGCTCCAGCGCGATGCGCCCGCCCCCGAACGCCAGGTGCGTGGGCTGCTGGAGCGTCCAGGTGGCCTCCGGCCAGGACAGCGAGAAGGCGCGCATGGCCAGCCCCTCGTTGTCCGCGTCCACCGTGCCCTCCACGCCCAGCGCGAGCTGCGCGTCGCCGTCCACGCGCACGCTCGCCTTCAGCTCGCGGTTCGCGTCGGTGGTGAGCGCCAGGGACAGGTCGCGGAAGGTCCTGCCCGCGGTCTTCAGCTGGCTCACCAGCACGGTGGCGTCGGTGGTGAGCGGCCGGGTGACGTCCGGCACGCTCGCCTTGAGCGTCAGGTCCGTGATGGCGATGTCGCCGTAGTTCAGCGCGACGAAGTTGCCGTCCGCCTTCACCCCCGGCGAGCGCGGCGGCCCCTGCACCAGCAGCTCCAGCGAACCGCTGCCGGACATGGGCGGCACGGTGCCGCCGGGCAAGAGCTTGTTGAGCGCCTGGGACAGCAGCTTCAGGTTGCCCGCGGACAGGCTGCCGCGCGCCTCCAGCGCCTTCGTGGTGCCTTCGCCGGACGCGATGAACGCCGCGCCCGGCATCATCACGCGCAGGTTGGCCACGTTGTAGCGGCCGTCCTTCGCGCTGGCCTTCAGCTCGATGGGGCCCACCGACTGGCCCCGGTACTCCGACGGGGACACCGTGAGGGCCACGTCGCCGTCCAGCGTGTCCACGCTGTCGCCGCCGCCGTGCGCGACGAGGTCCGCGGCGATGTTGGTGGGGATGCCCCCCTCCATCAGCTCCGCCAGGTTGACCCCGCGCGCCTTCACGGTGGTCTCCGTGGTGCGGTACGTCTTGAGGTTCACGTCGCCCGTCAGGTCCAGCGTGGCCTTGCCCGCGGCCGCGCCCAGCTTCGCCTTCGCGAGGTCGCCGTCCATGGACGCGGTGCCCTTCGCTTCAATGGGCACCACCAGCGGGTACGCGGGCACGAAGGCCTTCACGGGCTCGGGCGGCACCCGCAGGCGGCGCAGCTCCACGGCCGCGGCCGTCTCACCGGACTGCTTCGCGCCCAGGTCCGCCTCGATGCCCGCCAGCGCCAGCTGCGCGTCCACCTGGCGCACCACGTCCTTGCCCTGGCCCTTGAGCACCAGGCGCACCGGGCCCGTGAGCGGACGGGTGAGGCCGCCCGTGGCCTGGAGGTCCGCGGCGAAGTCCATGTCCGCCAGGCCGTAGTGGCCTTCACCCTTCGCGCCGAGCTCCTCCAGGCGCACCTGGCGCTCACCGCCGTCCGGCAGCTCCTGCTGGAAGTCCACGTAGCCGTGGCTGAGCTCGAAGTCCTTGAGGTCGATGCGCAGCGCGCTCTGGCTCTGGGTGGGCGGCTCCTCCGGCTTGGGCTCCTTGGGCTCCAGCGCGCGCATCAGGTTGAGGCCGCGCTCGTCCTGCACCAGGTACAGGCGGGGCGTGTCGATGCGCACCTTCGTCAGGTCCACCTGCTGGCCCAGGAGCGGCGCCAGGTGGAGCCGCGCCTCCACGCGGGCGATCTCCGCCGCCAGGTCGCCTTCGGGCGTGTAGAGCTTGATGCCGGTGAGGACCGCGCCGTTGAAGTCCAGGTCGAACCCGCCCAGCTCCAGCCGGCCGGCGAGCTGCTTGTTCGCCAGGTCGACGCCGAAGCGGGCGATGCGGGCGGAGCCGCCCGGACTGGTGGCGTACACGAGCGCGCCCACCACCAGCAGGACGATGAGCCCCAGCAAGCCAAGCAGGCCCCACAGGATCCGCCGTCCCCAGCGCTTGCGCCGGTGGGGCGGGGCGGGGGCGGGGGTCGTGGGGTCGCTCAAAACGCCTCTCCGATGGAGATATGGACCGCGCAGAGCCCTTCCGGGGCACCCGCGTACGCTGCATCCGCGGACGTCGAGGCCTTGTCGAACTTGCGTCCGAAGCCCAGGCATCCACCAGAGGACGGATAGATGTATCCGGGATCGCTGACGGGCAATCCCCGCCCGATGTTCAAGCGCCTCGCGATGTCCAGTCGGATGGGGCCCACCACCGTGAGGTAGCGCAGCCCGGCGCCCACGGCGTGGTAGTGCTCGGGACCGAACAGCTTGGGGGCGTTCTTGCCAAACAGCGCCTCCGTGCCCACGAGGCCGGAGTCGTAGAAGACCGCCACCATCAGGGCGTCCGTCAGCATGTAGCGCAGCTCCACGGAGGTCTCGAAGAGGCTGTTGCCGCCCACGGGCACCGTGTCCCACGAGTCCAGGATGGGGTTGCCGTTCGCGTCCAACAGGACGTTGCCGTCGTCGTCCTTCTTGTAGGTGGGAGCGAGCGGCGTCATGGGGGACAGCCGCTGGCCGTTGAAGCCGCGCATCGCGGTGGCGCCGCCGGAGAAGAAGCGGGTGACGATGGAGCTCTGGCCGCCGCCCGCCGGGTCCAGCGTGCCCATGCGCAGCTTCACCGCCATCGTCAGCTCCTTCTTCTCCCCGATGGAGTGGTAGTAGCGCAGGTCCGGCAGCAGCCGGACGTAGTCGTAGTTGCCGAAGAAGGGACCGCCGCCCTTCTGCACGGACAGGGCCGCGTAGTAGCCGTCGCGCGGCTCGGTGCGGTCGTCGCGCCGGTCCCACGCGAACGCGACCTCCAGGAAGCTCAGCGCCACGTCGCACTTTCCGGACGGGTCGTTGCAGCCCAGGATGATGGGCGGGACGGTTTCGTCCGCGGTCACCTGCCCCTTCAGCCGGTAGAGCTGCAGGTTGTACGAGGGGAACACGGAGAAGGACGGGTGGGGCGTCCAGATGACGCCCGTCTTGAGGTAGCCGCCGTAGAACGAGTACGCCTGCTGCAAGCCCTTCTCCGCGGTGACGGAGGCCTGCAGGGCCACGTCGCGGAAGAGGAAGCGCGGCTGCTCGAACTCCGTGGTGAGGGTGAAGACCGGGCCGGACTGCGAGCCCTCGTCGTTGCGGAGGCTCGCCAGCACGTTGGGGATGAACGCGTAGCCCAGGCGCCCGCGCAGCGTGAGCCTTCGCAGGCCGCCGCGGAAGTTGCGGTTGGTCCACTCGCCCAGGATGCGGCCTTCCTGCCGCGCGGCGTCGATGCCGATACCGCCGCCCAGCTTGATGGAGTGGAAGGGCGACTCGCGCACGTCCACCACCACCGGCACGGTGGCGTTCTGCCGGTCCGGCGCGCCCCGGTTCACCTTCACCGCGCCGAAGACGCCCATGCGGAAGACGCGCGCCTGGGCCTCCGCCAGCGCCGCTTCACTGAAGTACGCGCCCTTGGTCACGGCGCCCTGCGCCTGCTCGATGATGCGGCGGGGCGGCACCTGCGGGTTCGCGTCCGTGGCGATGAAGATGTTGCCGAAGCGGTAGCGCAGGCCCGGGGCGATCTGCAGGTCCACCACGGCCTTCTGCGTGGCCACGTCCACGCGCACCTCGCCGCCGACCTCGGCTTCCGCGTACCCCAGGTCCTTGAGCCGCTGGAGCACCAGCTCCTTGGTGGCGACCCACGTGTCCTCGCGGAACACGTCGCCGGCCTTCACCGGCAGCTCCTCCAGGATGCGCTCGCGCTCGCGCTGCGACGGCTGGCCCTCGCCCTGGCTCAGCGCCTCCAGGCCGTGCGTTTCGACGCGGTCGATGAGGGTGGGCGCGCCCTCGTTGACCACCACCTTGAGGCGCACGGCCTTGTCGCCGTCGGGGATGACCTCGTTGGACTCCACCTGCGCCTGGTAGAAGCCCTCCGCCTGGTAGAAGCGCTCGATGCGGCGCAGGTCCGCCTGCCACGCGTTGGTGTCGAAGTAGTGCGCCTTGCCGAAGGGCCAGAACGCGTACCAGGGGGTGGAGGACGTGAGGATGCGGTCCTTGATGTCCCCCTCGTCCACCTGCTTCGTCCCCTCGATGTCCAGGGACTTCACCTTCGGCCCGGTGGGCTGATTGGAGGTGGTGGCGCACGCCGTCAACAGCACGGCCAGCGCGAGGGGCACGGCGGAGCGGAATCGAAGGAGTCGGACGTCGGCCACGCCATGTTTCTTACCGGAAGGCCAGCCCCTGACGCGTTTCGCAATGTTTCTTTGTGGGGCGAATGTCGCATTCCACGACCTCGGGGGCGGGGGCAGTGTCCTCCATCCCCCGGGCCCCGCCGTGGCGCGTGCAACCGGGCCCGGGGTGCGTCAGATTCGGGCCCCTATGGTCCGGCGAATCGCGATGTTGCTGTCGGCCACGCTGGTGCTCGCCACCGGCTGCGGCGTGAGCGAAGACGAAGTGGTCCAACTCAAGGAAGGGGAGAACCTCTCCGACACGCCCTACTGCGGCTCGATCGGGTGCGCGGATCCGTTCCGCTTCTGCGCGGAGCTGTTCCTGGAGTTCGGCCGCTCGCCCCCCCTGTGCGTCGTGGAGAACATCTGCGACCGGCTGGAGTGCGTGAAGGCCGGCCGGCGCTGCGCCGTGTTCGACGGCTTCCCCGGCCAGGTGAAGTGCATCGAGGACAACGGCCAATAGCCGCGCCGTCACCCGTCCCGCGCCCGGGGCGGCCGCGTGTCCGGCGGCCCCGGGGGACGATTCACGTCAGCGGCGCGACGAGGCGGTGAGCCACGCCAGGCGCTCCGCGGCGTCCTTCGTCTGCGGCTCCGTGAGCAGCGCGTCCGTGTTCTGCGCGATGCGGTAGGCCCAGTTGGCGTCGCCCATGGTGCCGGGCAGGTTGATGCGGTCGCGCGTGCCCAGCACGTCCTGCCACGGCAGCACGCACAGGTCCGAGCCCGCGTTGAGCGCCGCGGCCAGCGTGGCGCGGTGGATGTCCGGGGTGAACTCGCGCGTCACCGCCACGCCCTGGAACTCCGGCCACGTGCGCGCGGCGCTCTGGCGCTCGTCCTCGCGCGCCTGCTCCCACCACTCCGCCTGCGGCTCCGTGTCGTGCGTGCCGGTGGTGACCAGCGACACGGCGGGGAACCGGTGCGGGTCGCGGTAGGTGTTGTCGTCGCGCTCCCAGCGCAGCACGCGGTAGCCGGGCAGCTTCAGGTCCGCCAGGATCTGCCGCACGAACGGGGGAATCACGCCCAGGTCCTCGGCGACGATGCCCGCGCCCTCCGACAGGAGGCGGAAGTGCTTCTCGCCCTGGCGGCGCCAGGTGGCCTCGTCCGCGGGGACGAAGTAGCCGGTGGGGTTCTTCTCGTCGCGGATCCACTGGCGGAAGTAACCCACCGCGTGGTCCACGCGGCGCAGGTCGTAGTAGCTGGCCGCCTTGGCCGCGCGCTTCTTCAGCCACGCGTAGTCGTCCTTCTCCATCGCGGCGAAGTCGAAGTAGGGCAGGCCCCAGTCCTGGCCCGTGGCGGAGAAGTCGTCCGGCGGCACGCCCAGGCGCGCGTCGCGGCGCAGGATGTCCGGGTGGGCCCAGCAGTCGGAGCTGTCCTGCCCGATGATGAAGGGCTCGTCCCCGCACAGCAGCACGTCCTTCGCCTTCGCCTGCGCGCGGACCTGGTTCCACTGGACTTCGGCCAGCCACTGGAGCCACGCGTGGTAGCGCACGCGGCGCTCCAGCCCCTGTGCCTGGACGGCGCGCAGCGCCTCCGGCTGGCGCGTACGCAGCCCTTCGGGCCACTGCCACCAGGGACGGCGGTCCTCCTTCTCGCTGATGGCGGTGAAGAGGGCGTAGCTCTCCAGCCACTCGCCCTGCGCCTCGCGCCACTTCTGGAACTCCTGGGAGCGCGGCGTGCGCGGGGTCCACTCGTGCTGCTCGAAGTGGTCGAAGGCGCGCGCGAACGCGGCGTCCTTGAGCGGGAACACCAGGTCGTAGCGCACGCGCGGCGCGCCCCGGGCCTCCGCCAACTGCTGCTTCTGCGTGTCGCTGAGCGCGCCCTCGCCGCCGGTGGCCTGGAACTCCGGCACCTGGTTCAGGTCGATGAAGAGCGGGTTGAGGCCGAACGCGGACCGGGTGGCGTAGGGGCTGGGGTCTCCGGGCGCGGTGGGGAGCAGGGGCAGCACCATCAGCAGGCGCTGACGCGCGGCCTTCATCCAGGAGAACAGGCCATCCATGGCGCCGAAGTCGCCAATGCCGAAGTCTGTCCGCGAGCGAAGGGAGAACAGGGGAAGCAGGAGACCGGAGAGCCGGCCAGGAGTGGACATGCGGCGCAATCTGCCCCAGCCCCGCCCCGGTGTGAACTGCCGTCGCGACGCAGTGCACACACGCCTGCCTGTCAGCCGGCGGAGAACGGTGGTTTTGGACTCCGGGCCGATGCGAGCGCTCAATGGTTGACGGAGTGCTCCATGAGGACGGAGGGACATCGCTTCGTGGACCGGCTCCCTGTCCCCCGGCGGCCGGTCCACTGAAGGTGGAGGTTCGGCGGGTGGAATGACGAGGTGTGTCATCGTCGTGGAGGACGAGCGAAGGGCAGGGGGTTGGCGGCGAGGAATCGCCCGTGGAGGGCCGTGAATGGGCGTCCCCTGACCCGACATCAGGCTTCCTCGTCGGGGAGGAGTGTCCGAAGAAGCTCGTCGTTGGGGCCAAGCGGGCGCCAGCCGGGCTGAGGAGGGTTCGCGCACGAGCACGTCGCGCACGAAACGTGTGACCTGCTTGCGCTGCTCTGCCTCGGCATGCAATCCGCCCAACACCTGCACCCCCGCGATGTCGTCCTTGCCAGGTTCCTCGGCGAGTTGGTTCAGTGGAACGGCTGGGTGCGCTTCGGCAAAAACAGTGAGCGAATCGTAACCGCGCTCGCGGACGCGCTCATACAGGCGGGCCTTCCAGTTGCCCTGCCAGGAACGTCCGTCGGTCATCGCGGTCCCCCTTGAACGAACCTCATTGGGATGTCGTAGCGCCTGGCGCTCTCAAGCGGTCGTCGCAACAGCTGACGCGAATACTTCGGCAGGCGGTGGCCTGAAACCCGGCCACCGCCCTCGGGTCGCCCGCGGCCCCCATGACCGAAGCGCGCGAGGAGCACACCGCCGATGTCGTAGACCTGTGACTGCGGAGCGCTGAGCGGAATGGCCACGCCCGGCTCCAGCTTGAAACTCAGGTCCGTGGCAGCAGCGGAAATCGGAAGAACCCACAGGCCCAGGGACACATGTCGAGAAAACCGACGTGTGCGGCTCGTCACGGAGCGCACGGTGCCTCAAAGGACCCAATGACGGTAAAACCGTCAGATAACGCTGAAAGTTCCTTCTTTTCAAAACGTCGGAGGAGGCGCATCTCTGGACGATGAGAACGAAGTCCAAAGTGAAGCAGCTCCAGAACGTCGCGGCCCTCCTCCTGCTCGTGCTCGTCTCCGCCTGTGGAGACTCGGAGGCGCAGGACCCGGAGGACGCGGGTAGCAGGGCGGACGGTGGCAACACGGCGGACGGTGGCAACACGGCGGACGCGGGGACCGCGACGGCGCCGACCCTCCTCTCCAACACCCCCCTGGCGGCGGCCACCGGCGTCCCCTTCAATGACAGCATCAGCGCCACCTTTAGCGAGGCGATGGACCGCGCCACGCTCACCCCGAGCACCTTCACCCTGACGGCCGGAGCCTCGGCGGAGCCGGTCCCGGGCACGGTGCACTACGCCAACAGGAAGGCGGAGTTCCTGCCCGCTGCCCACCTCGCGAGCAACACCCTGTTCACCGCGACTCTCACCACCGGCGCCCGGAGCGCCGCTGGCGTCGCGCTCGCGGCGCCGCACACCTGGAGCTTCACCACCGGCAGCACCCGGGTGCCAGGCGTCCCCGTGAATCTTGGGACCGCGGGTGACTACGTCATCCTCGCCAAGAGCGGCATCTCCACGGTGCCGACCTCGGCCGTCACGGGCAACATGGCGGTCAGCCCCGCTGCCGCGAGCTACATCACCGGCTTCTCGCTGACCGCGGATGCCACCAACGCCTTCGCGACCTCGCCCCAGGTGACGGGGAAGGTGTACGCGGCCGACTACGCGTCGCCCACCCCGTCCAACCTGACCACGGCGGTCGGCGACATGGAGCTGGCCTTCACGAATGCCGCGGGGCGCGCCGCCGACTTCACCGAGCTGGGCACGGGCAACATCGGCGGGATGACGCTCACCCCGGGTGTCTACAGGTGGGGCACCGCGGTCCTCATCCCGACGGACATGACGCTCACCGGCAGCGCGACGGATGTGTGGATCTTCCAGATTGCCCAGGACCTGACCCTGAGCAGCGGCACCGACATCGTCCTGGCGGGTGGCGCGCTGCCCAAGAATGTCTTCTGGCAGGTCAGCGGGCTGGTGGACCTCGGCACCACGGCGCACCTGGAGGGCATCGTCCTGAGCCAGACGGCCATCACGCTGCGGACCGGCGCTTCCGTCAACGGCCGGCTGCTGGCCCAGACGGAGGTCACCCTCGACGGCAGCACCGTCGTCCAGCCCGCCCCGTAGCCGGGCACCGGAGCCGTCCACGGCGGTAGAACCGCCAGCAGCTCCCGGAGTCCCCGCGCCTTGGCGGGGACTTCGTCATTTCCGGGCGAAGATTTCCTGCCGCGCGGCCTCGAAGATGGCGACCACCGAGGGGTGCCGCACCTTCCGCTCGGAGGAGATGGCATAGAACTGCTGGCGGACCGCTTCCGCCCGTCCCACCACGCGCACCCCGTAGTCCTGCATGACCTCGGCTTCAATCACCGTCGGGGCCGCGAAGACACCCATTCCCTGTCTTCCGAAGTCCTTCGCCAGGGCGCCGTTGTCGAACTCGGCGACCACCTTCGGCCTCAGGCCCTGCGACTCGAACCAATGGTCCAGGGTGCGCCGCACCGCTGAGGGCGCGCCCGGGAGCAGCAACGGCGCCTCATGCAGGGAGCGCGGGAAGCCGCGGCGCGTCGCGGTGGCGAGCTTCGGGGCCGCGAAGAAGGTCGTGCCGCACTCGCCGAGCAGGTGGTTGAACACCCGGACGGAGCTGGGCCCCGCGGGCCCGTCGGCGATGACCACGTCGACCGTGTGGACCGCCATCTCGGCGATGAACTCCACCACGGACTTGTCGCCGCGGCAGACCAACCGGACGGGCTGGTCGGAGCGCAGGGCGGGCTCGAGGAACCGCCGCACGAGGGACGGAGGGAGCACATCCGCGACCCCCACCACCAGTCGCAGCGGCCGCGCTCCGGACGCCCGTCCCTTGAGGGTGTCGAGGAACTCGCCGCCCAGGGTGAAGATGGCTTCCGCGTACAGGAGCGCGACGCGGCCGGCTTCAGTGAGCACCAGGTTGCGCCCGCTGTGCGCGAACAGCTTCTCGCCGAGGACTTCTTCCAGGCGGTGAATCTGCCCGCTGATGGTCGGGTGCGCCAGGCGCAGCTTCTTGCTCGCCGCGACGATGCTGCCTTCCTTCGCGACGACCCAGAAATAGTAGAGGTGATGGTAGTTGAGCGAGGCCACGGTGGGAGACTCTATGTCGAACCTGCCTGGAGGCGGTGCCGCTTCGCCGCCAATGCCTGCCGCCTGCCTTGACGTGAGACATTGCTGTGTTGTGTTTGTTTCAGGGGCCTCCCGAGCGAGCCTTGCTCCGGGCAACGGACTCATCCATACAAAAAAACCTGGACTGGAAGCGCTTCGCTTCGTCTGGGGTCACCCCGGAGTCTCTGTGCAATCCTTCACTGCAAATCCCCGCCACCCGTCTGTCTCCAGCAAGCTCGCGGCCCGGCTCGGCGTCGCCCTGCTGACACCCTGGGGCTTCCAGGCGGTCGCGAAGGGCCCTGCCTCCTCGGTGACGGGGGATATGGGCGTCAGTCCCGTCGCCGCCACCTCCCTCACCGGCTTCTCGCTGGTCGCGGACGCCACGAATGTCTTCTCGACGCCCACCCAGGGGGGCGGCAAGGGGTACGCCGCCAACTACGCGGTGCCCACGCCCATCATCGGACTGCCAGCACAGCCTTCGACTCAAATTTCAGTTCGTCAGCCTCACGGCCATGAAAGTCGCTGGCAGAGGCAAAGGAGACCGGGAATGCAGCCAGGAATGGAGATGTGGCGGCGGTGCGCAGGTCCGCCTGTCCCCTGGCTCCAGAGCGTGCCGTGTGTTCACAGGGAGAGGTCGAAGGTCAGGCCTTCTTCAGCCCGGGGGAATGTCCGGGGCCGGCCTGGAAGTCGACATGGTTGTTGATCGTCATCCAGCCCTCGGCAGGAACCTGGACCGTTCCGTCGATGGCGTAGTCCGCGGGCCCGCTTCCCTTCGCGAAGGGACGCCGCCATACCGCACCCGCATGCGGCCGGTGACGCTGGACTCCCGCCCGCATCCGGTTCCTCCGAGGACCGCGAGCGACAGCACCAGGGCGAACGGGGTACGGAGGAAGGGGAGACGTTCCCTCAGTGGGTTGTGCATGAGGCCGTCTGCCATCATCTTCCGCGACCCGACAAGCCCCTACCCATGAGCCCTCTTCCCCTGTCCTTCTACGCCCGGCCCACCCTGGAGGTGGCGCGTGACCTGCTGGGCACCCTGCTGGTGGTGGACGGGGTGAAGGGCCGGCGGGTGGGCCGCATCGTGGAGGTGGAGGCCTACCTGGGCGAGCACGACCTAGCGTGTCATTCGTCCAAGGGGCGCACGCCCCGCACCGAGGTGATGTTCGGGCCGGCGGGGCGCTCCTACGTCTACCTCATCTACGGAATGCACCACTGCTTCAACGTGGTGACGGACGCGCCCGGGGTGGCGGCGGCGGTGCTGGTGCGAGGGGTGGAGCCGGTGGAAGGCATCCCGCCCGGCGAGCGGACGGACGGGCCCGGGCGGCTGTGCCGGGTGCTGGGGCTGAACCTGAACCACAACGGCCTCAAGCTGGACTTGGACGGGCTGCACCTGCTGCCGGGGACGCCGGTGCCCGAGGCGCGGGTGGAGCGGGGGCCGCGCATCGGCGTGGAGTACGCCGGGGCGTGGGCCGCTGAACCCTTCCGGCTGTGGGACCGGGACAGTGGACACGTCAGCCGCTTCGTGTCCCGGCGGCCTCGCCGTCGTCCTTGACGCGGAACGTTCTGGCTGGTTGGGTGGAAGACGCCATGTCCCAAGAGGCTTCCCAGGAAGAAGACCGGCAGGAAGAAGACCGGCGGCTCCTGGCAAGGGCCCAGGACGGTGACGTGTCCGCCTTCGAGGCCCTGGTCGGCCTGCACCAGGACCGGGTGTACGGCCTGGCGCTGCGGATGACGCGTTCGGAAGCGGACGCGGCGGAGATCACCCAGGACACCTTCCTTTCCGCCTACCAGCACCTGAAGGACTTCCGGGGCGAGGCGGCCTTCGGGTCCTGGGTGCACCGCATCGCGGCGAATCACGCCCTCATGCGCCTGCGGCACCGCCGGGTGGCCCAGGCGGCCGAGTCCGAGCTCCAAGCGCCGGAATTCACGGAGCGGGGCACCCTGGCGGACTACCCCGTCACGGACTGGAGCCGGGACGCGGAGGAGAAGGCGCTGGACGCGGAGCTGGGGCAGGCAATCCAGCAGGCGGCCGACCGGTTGCCGGAGGGCTACCGGGAAGTCTTCCTCTTGAAAGACGTGGACGGCCTCAGCTACGAACAAATCGCAGAAGTGACGGGGGACTCCATCCCCGCCATCAAGAGCCGCCTGCACCGGGCGCGGCTCGCGCTGCGAGAAGCCATCGACCTGTTCTACAACCGGGACAATCGCGGGGTGTGAAACCCCCAGGGCGTCTCGGCATCTTCGAACTGGAACGAGGGGAGCCGCAGTCAGCCGAGGTTCGGATGTATACCTGCAAAGATTCCATCAACCTCCTGCTGGAGTTCCTCGAAGGCGAGATGCCCGAGGAGGAGGCGCGGCACCTGCAGGAGCACCTGTCGGGCTGTAAGCCCTGCGAGGAATTCCTCAGCACCTATCGGGCGACTCCCGGCCTCTGCAAGCGCGCCATGGCGCTGAAGATGCCCCGGGAGGTGTCGGCGAAGCTGACCGAGTTCCTGCGCTCGAAGATCAAGTCCTGCTCGTGAACCTGAAACAACTGTCGCTGCCGGAGCTGGAAGCGGCGCTCGCGCCGGCCCAACCGTCCGCGACCGCGGTGCGCAAGGTGTTCGCGGGCGTCTTCGCCCACGCCCGTCCCACGGTGGACGCCATCGCGCTGGCGCCCCAGGTGCCGCGCCGGGTCGCGGACCTGCTCCGCGCCCAGGCGGAGCTGCCGTCCCTCAAAATCGTCGAACGTCGTCAGGCGGAAGACGGCTTCGTGAAGTACCTCTTCGAATCGCCGCTGGGCGGCCGCATCGAGGCGGTGCGCATCCCCATCTTCGAGGAGAAGTACGTCGTCTGCGTGTCCAGCCAGGTGGGCTGTGCGCTGGCGTGCGACTTCTGCATGACGGGCAAGCTGGGCTTCCAGCGCAACCTCCAGACCTGGGAGATTTTGGACCAGGTGATGCAGGTGCGCGCGGAGGCGGACCGGCGCGTGGGGGGCGTCGTGTTCATGGGGATGGGCGAGCCGCTGCTCAACTACAAGGAGACCGTCCGCGCGGCGCAGATCCTCTCGCACCCGGCGGGGTTCTCCATCTCCGGCACGGCCATCACGTTCTCCACCGCGGGGCATGTCCCGGCCATCCGCCGCTACACGCGGGAAGGGCATCCGTTCCGGCTGGCGTTCAGCGTGACGAGCGCCATCCCGGAGAAGCGCGCGAAGGTGCTCCCCATCGAGAAGACGCACCCGCTGCCGGAGCTGATTGAAGCCATCCGCGAGTACAGCGAGGCGCGGCGCGAGCGGGCGATGATCGCCTACGTGGCCATCCAGGGCTTCAACCTGGGGCGTGAGGACGCGGAGGCGCTGAAAGTCGCGTTCGAGGGCATCCCCATCAAGGTGGACCTCATCGACGTGACGGATCCCACGGGCAAGTACCTGCCGCCCACGGCGGAGGAGCTGAGCGCGTTCCGGGACCACCTCCAGATTCTGAAGGCGCCCATCGCGCGGCGCTACTCGGGCGGCAAGGAGATTGGCGCCGCGTGCGGCACGCTGGCGGCCAGCCAGTACGGCGGCACCGTGCTGCCGACGCCGGCGGTGGCGCCCCGCCAGGCCTGACGGGGTGGATGCGCCGGCCTGGGCTTCGTGCCCGGCGGCGCTCGCGGCTTCTCGATTCGACGGCAAGAACCGGAGCGCGGGGCATGGCCTCGCGGCGCTACGAGGACCGTGCGCCGCGGCGAAGGCCCGCGCGGGCGCGACCTCATGAGCGGGCCAGTGTCCGGGAGAACCGTCGGATGACGCATCGATTGGAAGGGAAGGTCGCCCTGGTGACGGGGGCGGGTTCAGGGATTGGAAGGGCGACGGCGCTGGCGTTGGCCCGCGAGGGCGCGCGGGTGGTGGCGGCCGGCAGGCGCGGCGCGCCGCTCGAGGAAACGGCGCGCATGGCGGCGGAGCGGGGAGGGCAGGTGGTGGCCCACGCCGCGGACGTCACGCGGGAGGGCGACGTCGAGGCCGTGGTCCGCTTCACGCTGGAGACGTTCGGGCGGCTCGACGTGGGCGTCAACGCGGCCGGGGGCACGTTCGGCGGTGGGCCGACGCACACGTTGGACACGGCCTGCTTCCGGGAGTGGATCGACGGGTATCTGGTGAGTGCGTTCCTGTCGACGAAGCACCAGGTGGGCGCGATGTTGAAGTCGGGCGGGGGGAGCGTCATCAACGTCGGGACCTTCGTCGGGTACACGAAGGCGATGCCCGGCACGTCCGGGTACGCGGCGGCGAAGACGGGGCTCATCGGGCTCACGCGCACCGTCGCGGCCGAGTACGCCCCGCAGGGCATCCGCGCGAACGTGCTCGTCTCCGGCGGCGCGGACACGCCCATGTTCCGGAGCTGGAATGCCTCCGAGGAGCAGCGCTCCGCCGCCGCGCGGCTGCATGCGCTCCAGCGCGTCGCGGATCCGGGGGAGATCGCCAACGCGGTCGTCTTCCTCGCGAGCGGGGAGGCGTCCTTCGTCACCGGAAGCGTCTTCACGGTCGACGGGGGGCTCTCGCTGGTCTGAAGGCCCGGCGTGGGCGGGCTGGGGGCAGCCCCGGCCCGCGCGTGTTCACCGCCGCGCGGACGTTGCGGTTCCTGGGTTCCGCCGGGCGGCAAGACGACTTAAGTCTCGCGCGAGGAACTTCCGGGCCTGGAGGGCACCGCGCGGATGTGGATCGAGCACGTCGACAAGCTGATTGGTTCGCTGGGGCCGTTCGGGTTCCTGGTGCTCGGCGTGGCGGCGATGCTGGAGTACGTGGTGCCGCCATTCCCCGGGGACACCATCGTGTTGATGGGCGGCATCTACGCCGTGCGGGGGGAGAAGCCCTGGTGGCTGGTGCTCGCGGTGGTGACGGCGGGCAGCGTGGTGGGCGCGTTCATCAACTACGCGGTGGGCCAGTGGCTGGCGAAGCGCTTCGAGGCGAACCCGAGCCGCTCCTTCTTCGGGCTCACGCACGCACGGCTGGAGCAGGTGCAGACGCGGATGCGGCACGCGGGGCCGTGGCTGTTGCTGGTGAACCGCTTCCTGCCGGGCATCCGGGGCGTCATCTTCATCGCGGCGGGGGCGGCGCGAGTCCCTCGCTTCAACGCGCTGTTGCTGGGCGCGGTGTCCGCGCTGGCGCACAGCGGCCTCATCCTGGCGCTGGGCATGGCGGTGGGCGGCAACCTGGAGCGGCTGACGGTGCTGGTGTCGCGCTACCAGTACGCGGTCATCGGGTTGCTCGTGGTGGCGGCGCTGGGCTTTGGCGTGCGGGCATTGACGCGGCGGCGTGAGTCGGCCGTGGAACCGTAGCGGGCCCGGCCGGGCAGGGAAATGTGCGGGGACTGCCTGCCGCGGCGGCACGCACGTTGCGCGGGCCCGGGGTGGCGCGCTTGAGTCGGGGCATGTTCCGCGCCCGTGCTCGCTGGTGGCTGCTCGTGTTGCTCGTCCTGGTGGGAGGGTGCCGCTGTGGCGACGACCCCGGCGTGGGCGGTGCGACCGCCAGCTTCCGGCCGCAGGAAGAGGTCGTGGACTTCGGCCGGGTGCTGGAGGGCACGCAGGTGCGCCGCTCGCTGACGCTGGTGGCCACCGGCCGCGCGGGCGTCACGGTGGCGGCGGTGACGGACGCGCCCTTCTTCGTGGTCGTGTCCCAGATTGTCGTCGCGGGCAGCGGCACGGGCACGGTGGACATCCTGTTCTCCGCGGGCAACACGCCGGTGCAGGGCGAGCTGGTGCTCACCGCGGGGCGCACCACCGCGAAGGTGAAGCTCACCGGCGTGGGCGTGCGTCCGCTGGCGTGCGTACCGACGGGCGAGTGTCGTGACTCGCGCTTCGACCTGGAGTCCGGCCAGTGCATCGAATCGCCGCAGGCGGACGGCGCGTCGTGCATCCCGGGCAGCCGCTGCCAGGAGAACGGCCGCTGTCAGGCGGGAGTCTGCGTGGGACAGCCGCGCACGTGTGATGACGACAACCCGTGCACGGTGGACAGCTGTTCTCCGACGCAGGGGTGCGTGACGGCGAGCGTGGCGTGCCCGGCGTCGCTCAACCCGTGCAAGGTGGGCGTGTGCGACCGCAACGCGGGTTGCCAGGAGGTGGACGTGGCGGACTTCAGCCCCTGCGGCGCGGTGAGCTGCAAGGCGGCGCAGGTCTGCTTCAGCGGCACGTGCCGGACGGTGAAGCCGCCGGACGGCTTCGTCTGCGCGCCGGCCACGCCCTGCCAGGACGAGGGCAAGTGCAGCGCGGGCGAGTGCCTGCGCCCGGACGCGGGAGACCTGGAGTCCGTCTTCAGCGCGGGGCTGGGCGGAGCGCCCGTCGCGGAGGACGGAGGGCCGGTGCTGCTGGTGGACGACGGGACGGTCTACGCGTCGGTGTGCGGAGAGGACGCGGGCTGCTGGCTCGCCGCGTACACGGAAGGCGGGCTGCTGCGCTACGCATCGCCCTATGACGACGGGGGCGCGAGGACGTTGCTCGCGGCGTCGGATGCGGGGGTGGTGGTGCTCGCGCCGGAGGCCCTGGAGGCGTACGCGCCCCGGGGCGTGGGCGAGCTGCGCTGGCGCACGTCGCTGGCCATCTCCGATGCGGCGCTGGATGGAGGGACATCCGAGGGAGTGCCCGGCACGGGAGCGGGCAGGGTGGCGCTGACGAAGGAAGGGGACGTGCTGACGTACGTCACGTGGAGCGGCGACGCGGGCACGGAGCCACTGCGCTCCAGGCTCGTGTTGCTGAGCGCGGACGCGGGAGTACCGCTGGCGCTGGGGCCGGAGGAGGACGGAGGTGGAGCCGCAAGGCTCGCGGTGGACGACGCGCGTGGCGCGTATCTCTACACGCCGTGGGATGGACGGCTGGCCTTCACGGAGTGGGCACTGCCTGCAACAGGCCCGGATGGTGGGACCGCAGTTGCGCAGCTGGGGCCGTACTTGAGTGAAGTGATCGAGGACGGCGGCGTCGCATCGCTGAGCCTTGAGCCGCTCGATGCGGGTGTTCCAGGTGGCGCGCCCTCACTGGCGCTCGCGTCGGGACGGTTGCTCGTGGGCACGCGGGCCTTCGTGGACACGGATGGAGGCGTGCTCGGCGCGCTGGATTGGGACGCGGGCTCGCGCACGCTGTCTCCCCTGGCGGAGCCTGTGTTGATGTCGCCCGGTGGCACGGTCGGTCATGCGCTCGCGCTCGCGTGCGACCACACGGACGGCACTCCCTGTGTCGACGCGGAGCTGCGCACCGTGCTGCGTTCGTTCAGCTCCGATGACGGCCATGCCCTCTCGGAAGTGGACGTGCTGCCTGCACCGCTGCTTCCCGGCACCTTCCACGAAGCCGCGCTGCTGGAGCAGAGCACCGTGGGCGTGCTCGCGGACGCGGCGCTGCCGAACGGTCAGCGTCAGGCGTGGCTCGAATGGATTGCCTTCGGCAACAAGGTCAACCAGTGCGCCCTGCCGGGCCGAGTGGAGGTCGCGGGCGCGGTGTTCGCGGGAGACCTGCTGCATGTGGCTCTGCGCCGTGACGGCGTCTGGCGGCTGGAGTCCTATCCCGTCGGCATGCGTGCCGAATCCAGGGGCTGGCCTCAGCGCAACGCCAGTCCCGCCGGGACGCGCCGGGCCGTGCCCTAGCCGACCACCGCCGGGTCCACCCAGAGGTCCTCGAAGCGCACCTGCGGCGGGGTCTGATGCAGCCGCAGGTTCTGCACGGACGCCGCCGCGGCCGCGTGCGTGCGGTCGTGGTACAGCGGGATGAGCGGGCAGTCCTCGCGCGCCAGTTGCTCCGCGCGCTTGTAGAGCTGCGAGCGCAGCTCCGGGTCGATGGACACGCGCGCTTCCGCGGTGAGCCGGTCCAGCTCCGGGTTGCGGTAGCCCAGCGGGTACACCGTCTGCGCGCTGGAGTTGAGCAGGAAGTGCAGGAACGCGTCGGGGTCCGGGAAGTCCGCCAGCCACAGCGTGCGGAACGCAGGGACCTTCCCCTCTCGCAGGCGCGGCAGGTACTCCTCCGGGCTCATCTGCTCATGCCGCAGCTCCAGCAGCCCCGCTTGAATCATGGGCCGGAAGAGCACCGCGTCCTCCGCGGACGTGTCGCGGCCCACCGGGTGGTGCAGGGTGAGCTGCAAGCGCCGCACGCCCGCCTCGCGCAAGAGCCGCTCCGCCAGCGTCAGGTCCGGCACCGGCGCGGGCCCCAGCTCCTGGGCCCCGTCCAGCAGCTCCGGCGGCGTGAAGGTGCGCGCCACGCGAGCCCCCGGGTGGAACTGCTCCACCACGCCCGGGATGTCCATGCCCGCGCGCAGCGCCCGCCGCACGCGCACGTCGTTGTACGGCGCCTCGTTCAGGTTGAGCCCCAGGAACGCCGTGGAGGGCGTGGTGCTGGTCACCACCTGGTGCGCCTCCAGCCCCTTGGCCTCCGTGTGCTCCACGTGCAGGAACGACACGAGGTCCACCTGCCCGTCCAGCAGCTGCCGCACCGCCTGGGGCCGCGTGTCCGAGATGACGAACTCCAGCCGGTCCAGCAGCGGCACCCCGCCGCGCCAGTAGGTTGCGTTGCGCTCCAGCACCATCCGGTCCGGCTGCAGGCCGACGACGCGGAACGGCCCGGTGCCCACCAGCTTCCCCGCCGCGTCCAGCTTCGCCACCGCCGTGGCCGTCAGCGCCATGAGCTGGAGGAAGAAGGCCTTGGGCTCGCGCAGCCTGATTTCGAGCGTGCCCTCGTCCAGGACCTCGATGCCCGTCACCTCGCGCGCCAGGCCGCTGGAGTACTCCCGCGCGCCCTCCACGTCCTCCAGCAGGCTGCGGTCCGGCGAGCGCAGCGCCGGGTCCATCAGCCGCTCCAGGTGGCGCTTCACGTCCAGGGCGGTGCACATGCTGCCGTCGTGGAAGGTGACGCCCCGGCGCAGGTAGAAGCGGTAGCGGCGCGCGGAGGGGTCCGCGTCCCAGCGCTCGGCCAGGTCGGGCACCAGCACGCCGTCCTCCAGCCGCACGAGGCAGGAGAAGAGGCACGCCGTCAGCTCCGCCATCTGGTTCTCGACGCTGAACAGCGGATCCACCGTCTGCCGCGCGCGCAGCGAGCCCGCCTGGTGCAACCCCACCCGCAGCGTGCCGCCCGTCCGCGCGCGGGGCAGCTGGAAGCGGAACACCTCCGCCTCCAGGCTCGCCGTCTCGTGGCCCAGCTGGTCCACCGTGCGGTCCAGCCCGTCGCCAATGCGGATGACCCGGCGCGCGTCCTCGCGCACCTGCGCCACCTCCTCACGGATGGACGCGTCGCCCCGGGTGAGCACCTGGTGCGCGGAGCGCAGCTCCTCGATGGCCGCGCTCAGCCGCATCACCGCCTCGGACAGGTCGCGGCCGGTGCGCGCCTGCGCCTCCGCCTTCTGGCCGGCGCTCTGGCCCACGCGCGACATCTCCTGAATCTGGCGCACCAGGTCCCGCGCGTTGCCGGACTGCTCGATGGCCATGCGCGTGATGTCCTCCACGCGCTGAGCCACGCGCTTGCTGGCCTCCACCACGGTGGCGCCCTGCGCCTCCAACTGCTGCGTCTCCATCACCGTGGCCTCCACGGCGGCGAAGGTGCGCTGGGTGATGGCGCGGATCTCGCTCAGGGCCTCGGAGGCGCGGTCGCCCAGGGCCACGCCCGCGGTGGCCTGCTCGCGCCCCTCCTGCACCAGCGCGACGGCGGTCTCCACCGCGTCGCGGATGCCCGTCACCATGGTGCCAATCTCGCGCGTGGAGCGCGTGGTGCGCTCGGCGAGGCTGCGGATCTCGTTGGCCACCACGCCGAAGGGGCGGCCGTGCTCACCCGCCTGCGCGGCGATGATGGCGGCGTTGAGGGCCAGGAGGTTCGTCTGGTCGGCGATCTCCTGGATGACGTCCACGATGCGGCCAATCTCCAGCGACCGCGTGCCGAGCATCTCCATCAGCTCGGCCGCCTTGCGCACCGTCTCCTCCACCCGGTACATGCCCTGCACGCTGTCGCCCACCAGCGCCTCACCGCGCTGGGCGGTGGTGGTGACGGCGACGGCCATGCTGTTGGTCTCCATGGCGCGGCGGCGCACGGCGAAGATGCCGCCCTCCACCAGCGCGACGAAGTCCTCCGCCTCGGACGCGAAGCGGCCCAGCTCGTCGCCCGACGCGGCGATGTGCGTGAGCCGCTCCGTCATCGCCTGGGTGAGGCCGCTGGTGCGCTGGCTGAAGTCGTTGACGGTCTCCAGGCCGTCCACCACCTGGTGCAGCCGCTCCGTCATCTCCAGCAGCGCGCCCGTCGTCTCGTGCGCGAAGGTCTCAATGTGCTGCACGCGCTTGATGGCCACCTGGAGGCTGGTGCCGTTGCCGCCCACGGCGGAGAGCGTGCGCTCCACGGCGCCGCCCTGACGGCGCGCGGCCTCCAGCAGCATGCGGGCCTGCTCGCTCACGCCGTTGCCGGTGCGGTGCAGGTTGCTCGTCACGCGCTGCACCTGGGACATGGCGCGGCGCAGGGACAGGATGAGGCGGCGCAGGTCCTCCTGGCCCTCGAAGCCCGTGTGGATGGGCGTGGTGAGGTCGCCCTCCGCCAGCCGGGACATCAGGTCGCGCCGCTCGCGCCGGCGCATCGCCGCGAAGCGGAACCACGCCAGGTAGCTGCCGATGAGCCAGAGCAGCGGCACGCCGAACAGCAGCACCGCCCACCCGGCCGCGTCATCCGGCTTGCCCGTCACCCACCGCAGCAGCAGGCCCAGGAGGATGGCGGAGACCAGGGCCGCCGCCACCCCGAACGAGAAAAGGTATCGTTTGGCGCCCATGGACGGGGGTGACGCTAACCCGCCTTCTCGCGCCGGTCCTCCTTTCGACGCATGCTTCATGAGACATGAAGGCCCTCCTCGCCATCGCCATGCTGGCGCTCCCGGTAATCCCCGCCAGCACGGGCGCCGAGCCCGCTAGGTCCGGAAGCCCGGCGCGGTTCGTCTTCGCGTGGCGGGGCGTGCCGGTGGGGACGGTGGGGCTGTCCCTGGACGCGGGGCGGTTCACGTACACCAGCCGGCACCTGCACGTGCGTGAAGGGCGCGCGGGCGAGCGCGTGCGCGAGGTGACGCTGCGCGTGGACGCCTCGGGGCGTGTGACGGACGCGGACGCGGTGCCCCAGGCGCTGTGGCTGTGGCGCGGGCCGCCTCCCGAGGGCTGCGTGAAGGGCCGCGAGGAGCTGTCCGGCCAGGAGGGCCCCCACTGCGTCACGAAGCGAAGCCCCACGAGCGCGGAGGGCACGATGCTGGGCGCGCGCTTCCTCGCCCGCTACGACGACCAGGGCCAGCTCCAGGCGCTGGAGGTGGGGGACTCCCGCTTCACGCGGGCGGCCCCCGGGGAGCGGCTGCGAGCACCGCCGGAGCTCTTCGCGGAAGGGGTGCCCGTGGAAGGCGGCACCGAGGGCGCGCTGAGGCTCGTGCCGGGCGGGCAGGCACGGGGCACGTTGGAGACGCGCGGGGAGGGGACGTCCTTCACGGTCCCCTTGCGCCTGCCGGAGATGACGGAGTGGACCGCGGGCGAGGCGCGGGCCCTCTCCGCGAAGGTGCACGCAGCCTTCCCGGACAAGGGGCCCACGGCGGCGGACTGGCGTTCAGGCGGGGAGGGCGAGGCCGGAGGCTGCCTGGCGCACGCGCTGCGCTTCGCGTCCCTGGCGCGCGCGCGGGGCCAGCGGGTGGGGCTGGTGCACGGGCTGCTGGTGGTGGACGGCGGCGCCGCCCGGCCGCACGCCTGGGTGCGGGTGGCGCTGCGGGGCGGCGGGACGCTGGACCTGGACCCCACGTCCCTGGATGCCGTGCGCCCGGACACGCACCTGGCGCTGGCGCTGGTGCCACCGGACGGCCCCGGCCTGGAGGCCGGGGAGCGCTGGCTGTCGCTGCTGCGCGGGGACTGGCGCGTGGTGCGCGCTACTCGAATGGAATGATGGACAGCTTCGCGCCGGCCTTCACTTCCAATATCTCCTTGGCGCGCGCGGGCAGGTAGATGACGGTGTTGTCCAGCCGGGCCTGGCAGCGCACGGAGCGGAAGCGGTTGCGGCCGGACTCGCGCTCGGCGGCGACCAGCACGTCGTCGCCCTCCAGCTCGAAGTCCTCGTCCGCCAGCTTCACCGTGCGGTAGCGGCGCACCAGGGAGATGTCCGCCGTGTCCGCCTCGAAGTGCGGACCGCCGTCGAACGGGTCGATGCGCTCCACGTACCGGAAGCCCACCCGCTCCAGCATCCGCTGCACGCCGCGCGTGGCCGGGCCCACCTCCCCCAGCACCTTCTGCACGCGGTCCGGGAACAGCGACGCGTAGATGTCCGACGAGGGGAACAGCTCCTTGATGAACTCCTTGTTCTGGCGGCTCAGCCGGTCGGCCTCCAGATAGGTGAGCCCGGTGAACTTCTTCCCGCACGCCTCCCACAGCAGGCTGCGCCCGTCCGGGAGCAGCGGCGGCAGGAGCTCCGCCAGCACGCGCGGCCGGAACAGCCGCCGGTGCATGGCGATGAAGAGGAAGCGCACGAAGGACAGCTGCTTGCCGGGCTTGTCCGGCGTCGCGCGGTAGGGCGGGTCCACCACCAGGCCGCCAATCTCCGTGGGGCCCTCGTAGTTGTACGCGATGGACAGCACCTTGTGCCGCAGGTGCCGCTCCAGCGAGGCGGAGTAGTGCTCGCGCTCGCTCACCTCGTAGTAGATGTGCGGCGCGTCGTACGTCCCGTGCTGGGCGATGATCATCGACGTGCCGATGATGAGGTTGTTGCGCACGTCCTCCAGCACGAAGAGGTACTCGCGCTCGAACGGGTCCTTCACCTTGCCGGCGAAGCTCTTCACCGACTTGTCGATGATGGCCTCGAGCGTCTCCTCGTTGTTCGGCAGGTTGACCGTGTTCAGCACCGCGGCAAGACGCTTCAGGCCGGGCAAATCGGTTTTCTGGACGTCTCGCAACACGAGCATGGGGCACGCTGAAGAGCGCCCCAGGAAGGGAGCGCCGGAAGGGCCCGTGACCTTACACCACGCCCCCGTCCCGTCAGCCTCCTGCATGCTCCCCTGTCAATGACGCGTTGCGTTCAGGACACCGCTTCCCCGTTCGCTCGCTGGGTACGGGCGGTCCGCGCCCGACGTGAAACATTGCTCAATCCAGGGGAGGGCCTGCCTGCTCGCATGCCCTGTTGTCAGGCGTCTGGGAATGGTTTGGCGGCGGAATGAAGACAGGGAATGATTGCTGCCATTCGTTGTCGAAGTTTGAAAGCAAAGCATCAAGCCTTCCCCCTCCCCCAAGGACTCTTCATTGAAAGCACTGCACCTCTGGCTCGCGGTTTGTCTGCTCCCGAGCCTCGCTGCGGCGGAAATCGTCTGGCGGGGCGATTTCGAGACGGGAAACCGCTCCCAGTACAGCACGGAGCAGATGGTGAGCTCGGACCGGCTCCAGGTGGTGACGAGCCCGGTGGCGGAGGGCAAGTACGCGCTCAAGGCCACGGTGAAGCAGGGCGATGACCCCATCAACTCCAGCGGCAACCGAAACGAGCTGGTGTACCTGAGCAACGAGAAGGTGGGGTCGGAGTACTGGTACCGCTGGAAGGTGATGTTCCCGAACGACTTCCCCAGCGTGGACGCGTGGCAGCTCTTCACGCAGTGGCACCACGACGGGTGCTGCGGGTCGCCGCCGGTGGAGTTCTTCGTGAAGGGCGAGCTCATCCGCCTGACGCTGAACAGCAGCGGCACGGTGTGGAGCACGGCGCTCAAGCGCGGCGCGTGGCAGGAGTTCATCTTCCACGTGAAGTGGTCCCCGGACGCGTCCGTGGGTTACGTGGAGCTGTGGCACAACGGCGTTCAGGTGCTGAAGAAGACCAAGGCCATGACGATGTTCTCTGGCCAGAACAACTACCTGAAGCTGGGGCTGTACCGGGCCGACACCATCTCGCCGGTGGGCGTCGTCTACCACGACGGGATGATCCAGGCGACGAGCCGCGAGGACGTGTTCCCGGTGGTGCAGCCGGATCCGGACCCCGTGGTGGACGCGGGCACCCCGGTGGATGCGGGCACGTCCGTGGACGCGGGCACGCCGGTGGATCCGGTGGTGGACGCGGGCACGCCGGTGGACCCCGTGGTGGACGCGGGCACGCCGGTGGATCCAGTGGTGGACGCGGGCACCCCGGTGGACGCGGGCACGGGCACGAGCGTGAAGCCGTCTCCGCTGGACGAGGGCGACGTGGACTTCCGCGGCGGGTGCTCCACGGGCGGTGGTTCGATGGCCGCGTTCTCGCTGCTGGGGCTCCTGGGCCTGGCGCGGGCGCGTCGTCGCCGGAGCTGAGCGGCAGGTGAAGGGCCCTCCCGCTCCGGTGCGTCCGGGGCGGGAGGCGGGTTGAAGGAGCGCGCGCTTCCATGCGAGGAGGCGCGGAATGACTCCTCTGATGACCGCAGGCGTACCCAGCGTCCGCGAGACCCTCGATATCGAAGGGGAGTGGGTGTCCCTTCTGCGCGAAGGGATCAGCATCACCTTCTACATTCAGGCCCGTCATGAAGACCTGGCTCCGGCCATCTGGCGAGCGCTGGAGCGTTACCGCCAGGCCATCGAGCCAAGGAAGCTGGTCTGGTACTGGGACTGTTTCACGGGATACTGGCCGAGGCTGGATGCGGAGGGTGAAGCGGAGCTTCGTTCTCGGATGATGGAGCCGGCCTTTGCCTCGGCCCATGTGATGGCGCTGTCCGGCTCCGCGACGGGCATCTGCTTCAAGTACGAAGGCCGTGGCACCACGGCGCCCAACTTCCACGACACGTACCCGGAGAACACCTGCTGCCTGGAGTTCCGGCTGCCCACCGAGTTCCTGGACGAACGCGGGCCGGAGTGGATCCGCGCGCTGGCCATCGACCTGGGGCGCGAGTTGCCGTGGAACTCGGGGCACGCGGGCCTGTCACTCGAAGTCCATGCCTGGACCCAGTCGCTCACGCCGCGCCTCCAAGAGGTGACCCGGCGTCACCCGGGCTTCGACCTGGTGCACCGGCTGAACAGACTGGCCCTGTACCTGGGCACGAAGCTTCGTCCCCCTGCCTGGCTCACGTTCCTGGGGCCCCCGGTCCTGAACGAACTGGGCGGCGTGGAAGCACTCCGCTCCCGGCTGCATTCCCCATCAACCCAGGTCGAAGCCCTGTCCCCAGACCGTGCGCTGGTGTCCCTGGGCCCTGTCCCCGAAGCAGGCGACCTGGAGGCCGGTGACACACTGACCGCGTACCGCGAGCTGGCCCGCGTGCTGGAGCCGTGGCTCTACACGCACCGGGGGGAATGGGGCCTCTTCACCGAAGCCGAGGTCCGCCAGTGGGAGCGCCGCTTCCTCTGAGCGCGCTGTGGCATCATCCCCGGCCGCCATGCCGCAGACGCCTCGCAAGGTCTCGCTCGTCCTGAGCTACCAGTACCCCGGCAAGTACGCCTTCACCGTGCTCGCCGGCGCCGTGGAGGCGGACCCCGCGCTCTCGGACGTGTCGCTGCACTTCCCTCGCAACCGCGAGGACCTGCTTGCCACCGTGCGCGAGCGCGTGGACGCGGGCGACACCGTCGTCGCCGCGTGGTCCTTCTACTCCGCCAGCTTCGGCCCCTCCGTGGAGGAGCTGACCTGGGTGCGTGAACGGCTGGAGGG
The DNA here is from genome assembly GCF_036245865.1 of Corallococcus caeni. Lineage (NCBI taxonomy): Bacteria > Pseudomonadati > Myxococcota > Myxococcia > Myxococcales > Myxococcaceae > Corallococcus > Corallococcus caeni. The sequence continues at coordinate 990,903 of NZ_BTTW01000002.1, forward strand.
CCGCGACGTGCTCTGCATCGCGGGCGGCGTGCACGCCACCGCGGAGACCCTCCAGACCCTCCAGGCCGGCTTCGACCTCGTCGCGGTGGGCGAGGGCGAACACACCCTGCGCGCCCTGCTGGCCCGCGTCCTCGCGGGCGAGGACCCGCGCACCACGCACGGCACCGCGCACCTCAAGGACGGCAAGCTCGTGCAGCACGGCCACGGCGAGGGCGTGCGCCTGGACGACTTCCCTCCGTTCGCCGCGAGGCACGTGAAGTTCGGCGCCATCGAGATCACCCGCGGCTGCATCTACGCCTGCCGCTTCTGCCAGACGCCCTTCATGTCCAAGGCGCGCTTCCGGCACCGCACCGTCGCCAACATCGCCCGCTGGGCCCGGGAGCTGCGCCGCGCGGGCCGGCGCGACCTGCGCTTCATCACCCCCACGTCCCTGTCCTACGGCACCCCCGACGAGACCGTGAACCTGGCCGCCGTGGAGGAGCTGCTCGCCGCCGTGACGGAGGCCATGGCCCCGGACGGGCGCATCTACTACGGCACCTTCCCCTCGGAGGTGCGCCCGGAGCACGTCACCCCGGAGGCCCTGGCGCTGCTCAAGCGCTACGTGGCCAACGACAACCTCATCATCGGCGGCCAGTCCGGCTCCGAGCGCATCCTCCAGGCCACCCGGCGCGGCCACGACGTGGAGACCGTGGTGCGCGCCGCGCGGCTCGCGGTGGAGGGCGGCTTCGTGCCCAACGTGGACTTCATCCTGGGCCTGCCCGGAGAGGAGCCCGCGGACGTGGACGCCACCCTGGACCTCATGCAGCGGCTGTCCGACCTGGGCGCCCGCGTGCACGGCCACACCTTCATGCCGCTGCCCGGGACACCGTACCGCGACGCGGCCCCGGGCCGCCTGGACGCGCGCACCCAGCAGCGGCTGGACTTCCTCGCGTCCCAGGGCCGCCTGTACGGCCACTGGAGGGCGCAGGGCGTGCTCGCGGAGGCCATCGCCGCCCGCAGACAGCCGCGCGCCCGCTAGCCGCACCCGTTACACTCGCGCGATGGCTGAACAGACGCCTTACTGGCTCCTCATCTCCGTGCTCTTCAGCTCCCAGCCCCTCACCCCGGCGCTGGCGATGACGCTGCACGAGGCCGCCTTCGAGCTGTACTCGCGCGGCGAGGGCTCCCGCGAGGTGGCGGGCGATCTGCTCTCCGGCCGCGTGAACAACCTGCGCAAGGACGTGTCCCTGGGCGGCATCGCCGGGCCCGCCTTCGAGGCGGAGATCGAGACCGAGCGCGGCTCCGGCGTGGTCCGCTTCGTCCTCACCCGCCAGGGCCTGGAGATGATGAAGGCCCAGGCGCCGGCCCCCGCGGGCCCCGCGAAGCCGAAGTACCTCAACTGAGGAGGGGGCCCCCTGGCCGCCCGGCCGCTCCCGGAACGGCACCCCGTCACCACCTTGAGGGCTCAAGGGAGGAATGGCGGCATGGACCCCAAGGACGAATACCTCAAGAAGAGCGCCGGCATCCCGCTGGACCCCAGCAAGCAGAAGGACCCGGACGAGGACGGCGACCGGGTGCCCGCGGAAGGGCGCGCCGAGGAGCTCAACGACGTCACCGGGCAGAACGGCGGCCAGCGCTCCGACGTGGATCAGCCCTGGAACGACACGAAGAACCGGCACGACGGCATCCGCGACAAGTACAGCGACGACAGCGACAAGAAAAAGCCCTGAGGTCTCCCCCAGGGCTTCGTGAAGTCAGTGCCGTGAAGGACGGCCTGGGGCGAGGGACTACTCGCGCTCCAGGTCCACCTTCATGCCGCCCATGTGCAGGATGGACTGGGACAGGGACACCGACGACATGATGGCCAGGTCCTGGATGGCCTTCATCTCCTCGCTCTGGGGCTCCGTGCCCGGCTGCGAGGCCGCGGCCTGCTGCTGCTGGGGCTGCTGACCCGTGACGTTCACCGGCGTGGAGGTCGCGCCCGCGGTGTAGGCGTTCACCAGCCCGCCGTGCGGCGTGGCCCCCATCTGCGCCAGCGCCGCCGACACCACCGAGCCGCCGGACAGCTGCGCGCCCGCCTTCGGGGCCTGCGCGGCCGCGCCCGACATCAGCGAGCCGAAGCGGCTGCCCGACACGGAGGAGGCGGTGTTCGTCGTGGCCGGCTGCACCCGCGGACCGGAGAGGGACGTGATGCGGTTCATGGCGGCTCCCGTCAAAGGCCCCGGTCAACTCCGGCACACCCGTGGGCATGCCTGTGGGGCTTCAAGTTCGTTCTCCCCATTATCGCCCCGGCCCCGGGGAAGTTGCCGCTTTCGCCTCGCGAACGGCGAAGGCCGCGAAATCCCGGGGGAATTTCCCCTGGGACGCCGCGGCCTTCAGGCCTTTTCAGGCGCTGGGATGATCCGCCGGGCCTAGAACTGGTGGGCCTCGGTGGACTCGTGCAGGGCCAGGGTGCTGGCGCTGCCGCCGGAAATCACCTCGGCGACCTGGTCGAAGTAGCCGGTGCCGACCTCGCGCTGGTGGCGCGTGGCGGTGTAGCCGTGCTTCTCCGCGCCGAACTCCGACTGCTGCATCTCGCTGTAGGCCGCCATGCCGCGGTCCTTGTACTGACGGGCCAGCTCGTACATGGAGAAGTTCAGCGCGTGGAAGCCCGCCAGGGTGACGAACTGGAACTTGTAGCCCATGGCGCCCAGCTCGCGCTGGAACTTCGCGATGGTGCTGTCGTCCAGGTTCTTCTTCCAGTTGAAGGACGGCGAGCAGTTGTACGCGAGCATCTTGTTGGGGAACTGCTTGCGGATGCCCTCCGCGAAGGCCTTGGCCTGCGCGAGGTCCGGGGTGCTGGTCTCGCACCACACGAGGTCCGCGTAGGGCGCGTACGCCAGGCCGCGCGCGATGGCGCACTCCAGGCCGCCCTTGATGCGGTAGAAGCCCTCGCCCGTGCGGCCCGCCGCCTTGTCGATGAAGGCGTGGTCGTACTCGTCCGCGTCGCTCATCAGGAGCTTGGCGCTGTCCGCGTCCGTGCGCGCCACCAGCAGCGTGGGCACGCCCATCACGTCCGCCGCCAGGCGCGCCGCGGTCAGCGTGCGCACGAAGTGGCTGGTGGGCACCAGCACCTTGCCGCCCATGTGGCCGCACTTCTTCTCGCTGGCCAGCTGGTCCTCGAAGTGCACGCCCGCGGCGCCCGCTTCAATCATGCCCTTCATCAGCTCGTAGGCGTTGAGCGGACCGCCGAAGCCGGCCTCCGCGTCCGCGATGATGGGCGCGAACCAGTTGCGGTCCTTGCGGCCTTCCGCGTGGTCGATCTGGTCCGCGCGGCGCAGGGCGTTGTTGATCTTCTTCACCACGGAGGGGACGGAGTCCGCCGGGTAGAGGCTCTGGTCCGGGTACATCTGGCCGGCGTTGTTCGCGTCCGCGGCGACCTGCCAGCCGGAGAGGTAGATGGCCTTGAGGCCCGCGCGCACCATCTGCACGGCCTGGTTGCCGGTGAGGGCGCCCAGCGCGTTGATGTAGTCCTCCGTGTGGAGCAGTTCCCAGAGGCGGCGGGCGCCCAGCTCCGCCAGCGTGTAGCTCACGCGGATGGAGCCGCGCAGCTTCTCCACGTCCTTCTCGGTGTAGTTGCGCTTGATTCCCTCGAAGCGCTGGGCATGGAGCTTCGCGTGAGGGGAGGCATCGGAAGTGGTCGGCGTCGCGTCGTACATGCCAGGACTCCTCGGGCTGCGGTGAAGGGTTGAAGAAGACGTCGGTGCTGCGTTTGGAAAAGCGTCAGGACTGAGGGTCGAGGGCCTCGTAGGCGGGCAGGGTGAGGAAGTCCTCGAAGACGGGCGCGGTGGACAGCTGCTCGAAGAGGGCGCGGGACTTCTCCATGTGCGCCTGGCCGTAGCGCTCGGGCGCGCCCTCGCGGCCCATCTGCGCCATCTCCTCCGCGAGCAGCTTGCGGAACAGCTCCTGGGTCACCTTGCGGCCGTCATCCAGCGTGGCGCCGTGGTGGATCCACTGCCACACCTGGGCGCGGGAGATTTCAGCCGTGGCCGCGTCCTCCATCAGGTTGTAGAGGGGCACGCAGCCCAGGCCGCCCAGCCACGCGGCGGTGTACTGGATGCCCACGCGGATGTTGTGGCGCAGGCCCTCCTCCGTGCGCGTGCCGGAGGGCACCTGGAGCAGGTCCGCTTCCGTGACGCGGACGTCCTCGCGCTTGTTGGCCACCTGGTTCGCGCCCTGCATCTGCGCGTCGAAGATCTCCTTCGCCACGGGGACCAGGCCCGGGTGCGCGACCCAGGTGCCGTCGTGGCCGTTCTTCGCCTCGCGCAGCTTGTCCGCGCGGACCTTGGCCATCACCGCGTCGTTGGCGGCCGAGTCGCCCTTGATGGGGATGAAGGCGGCCATGCCGCCCATGGCGTGCGCGCCCCGGCGGTGACAGGTCTGGATGAGCAGCTGCGAGTAGGCGTTGAGGAAGCCCTTGTCCATGGTCACCTGCCCGCGGTCGGGCAGCACCACGGACGCGTCGGACTGGAGCGTCTTGATGAAGCTGAAGATGTAGTCCCAGCGGCCGCAGTTGAGGCCGGCCGAGTGCTCGCGCAGCTCGTAGAGGATTTCGTCCATCTCGAACGCGGCGGGCAGCGTCTCGATGAGGACGGTGGCCTTGATGGTGCCGCGCGGGATGTCCAGCTCGCTCTGGGCCAGGTGGAACACGTCGTTCCACAGCCGGGCCTCCAGGTGGCTCTGCATCTTGGGCAGGTAGAAGTAGGGGCCCGTGCCGCGCTTGAGCTGCTCGCGCGCGTTGTGGAAGAAGAAGAGGCCGAAGTCGAAGAGCGAGCCGGAGATGGGCTTGCCGTCGATGCGCACGTGGCGCTCCGGCAGGTGCCAGCCGCGCGGGCGCACGAAGAGGACGGCGTGCTTGTCGTTGAGCGCGTAGTGCTTCCCGTTCTCCGCCGTGAAGGAGATGGTCTTGCGTACGGCGTCGCGCAGGTTCAGCTGGCCGCGCACCACGTTGTCCCAGGTGGGGCTGTTGGCGTCCTCGAAGTCCGCCATGAAGACGCTGGCGCCGGAGTTGAGCGCGTTGATGATCATCTTGCGGTCCACCGGCCCCGTGATTTCCACGCGCCGGTCCTGCAGGTCCGCGGGCACCGGGGCCACCGTCCAGTCGCCCTTCCGGAGGTCCGCCGTCTCCGGCAGGAAGTGCGGGCGCTCGCCCTTGCGCCACGCCTGGGCCACCTTCTTGCGCCGCTCCAGCAGGGCTTCCCGCCGCTCACCGAAGGTGCGGACCAGCTTCGCCACGAAGGCCATGGCGTCCTGCGTCAGCACCTCCGCGTAGTCCGGATGCCAGGCCCCTTCCACGCTCACGCCGGGGCCGAAGGCCGGGGGATTCTGGGAGGTGCTGGCGTCCATGTCGGCTCCTGACGAGATGCGTTGTAAAAGCGGCCCAACGGGCTGAAAGATGCTCCCACCGTCTAGGGATGGGAAGTCTTGGTGAATCAGAACCTGCTTGCCTGTAAGGCTGTCAACATCATCCGGATTAAATCTGTAAATCCACTGACGCAGCCGGACATAACCCCCCGGAATCACGTCGCCGGCAGGGGGACGGCAATCAACGCGTGGTGGGTTCCGTAGGTAGGAATGAGACCCCCATGTGCCAAGCGGGGGCCTGACGGAGAGGTCACCTCATGGACGTCACGACACGCTGCAGGGCTTGTTCGAGGGAGCTGACCGGGGAGGCGAAGCGCTGCCCGCACTGCCGTGCGCGGGCGGTGCCGATGCACCGGGGCGAGGGGCGGGCGCTGCTGGGCGTCTGCGCGTCGCTGGCCCGCGAGCTGGACGTGGATCCGGCGCTGGTGCGGGTGGCGTTCGTGCTGATGTTCTTCGCGTCCGGGGGGATGAGCGCCGGGCTGTACCTGCTGCTCTGGGCGTTCATCCCGGCCAGGGCCTACGGCCGGGCCCCGCTGCAGGGGCCGCTGGACTGGGTGTCCAAGGTGGCGAACGCGCCCGTGGACGACGACACGCCCCGCTGGGAGAAGCGCGTCTGACGCGGTGGCTGGCTGGCGCGTCCGGCTAGACGCGCCAGACGCCGGCCACGGACTCCATGCGCTCGGCGACGCCGCGCAGGGCGACCGTCATCCGCTGGGTGCCGTGCATGGCCTGGAGGGTGTCGTCCATCATCCGGGACAGGTCCGTGACGGCCATGAAGATTTGAGCGATGCCGGCGTTCTGCTGGATGACGGCGGCGGCGATCTGCTGGGCCGCGGACGCGTTGTCCTGGATGATGTCCGTCAGCGCGCGCAGGCTCTGGCCGCTCTCGCGCACCTGGGCCAGGCCGACCTCGGAGCGGCGCTGTCCCTCCTCGGAGAGGGCCACGGTGTCGCGGATGCTGCCGCGGATGGCCTCCAGGATGTCGCGCACCCGGTCGGTGGCATGGATGGATTGATCCGCGAGGCCGCGGATCTCCCGCGCCACCACGCCAAAGCCCTTGCCATGCTCGCCGGAGCGGGCCGCCTCGATGGCCGCGTTGAGCGCGAGCATGTTGGACTGGTCCGCCAGGTCCTTCACCGTCTGGGTGATGCCGCCAATCTGCTGCGTGCGCTCGTGCAGGGTGGAGATGCCCTCGGCCAGGCGCGCCCCGTGGTCGCGCAGCTGCTCGAAGCCGTCCAGGCTGGCGTCCAGTGCCAGCTGCCCGGAGCCGCCCGCCTCGCGCGCCCGCGCCACCAGCGCGAGCACCGCCTGTGAGCGCTCCGCCGCGAGCTGGGAGGTCTGCTGGATCTCCTTCGCGGTGACCTGGGTCTCCTGGATGGCGGCGCCCTGGCGGGTGAGGATGCGCTCCTGCTGCTCGGTGGCCTGCGTGAGCTCGCCCACCGTCTGCCCCAGCACCCGGGTGGCCTGCTGGAGGCTGGTGGTGGACTCGCGCAGGTGGTCCATCATCCGGGAGAAGGCGGAGGCCAGCTCGCCCACCTCGTCCTGCTGGCCGCGGGACTCCACGCGCTGGGTGAGGTCGCCCTCGCGCACCACGCGGGTCACCAGCTCGCACAGCGTGGTGATGGGCCGGGTCACACCGCGCGCCAGGGCCCAGGCGGCCAGGACGGCCAGCACGAGGAGCGCGGCCACCGCGAGCACGCTGAGCTGGAGGAAGCGCCTGAGCGGCAGGAAGGCCTCTTGCGCGTCCAGCGTCGCCACGAAGCGCCAGCCCTGGCCCGCGCTGAAGCGGGCGGTGTTGTCGCGGGCCTCGGCCCGGACGGCGTCCACGAGGGCCGGCGCGTCCGCCGCCCGGGAGCTGAAGAGGCGGCCGCCGTCGGGCGCGAGCACCTCCAGGGTGAAGGTCTGCTGTCCCCGGTCCCGCGAGCGCTGGAGCGCGCCCGCGACCACCTCTTCCAGCTGGCCCCAGTCGTACGCGGCCAGCAGCACGCCCACGCGCGCGCCGGAGATGGGGCTGAGCACGGGCAGGGCCAGGGGCATCACCGGGCGGGCGAGGAAGGGGTCCTTCTTCGTGAGGGCCCGCGTGAGGACGGCGGGGTCCAGCCGGTCCTCCAGCGCGGTCTGGAACCAGGGCGCGGCGAGCACCTCCTGCTCGCGGCCCGCGAAGGCCTGGCGCAGCTCCGGCCGGCTCACGGAGACGGCGCGCCCGTCAGGGGTGAACAGCACCAGCCCCGCGAAGGAGGTGTGCCGGCCGTTGAGGGAGGCGAGCACCGCGTCGCTCTTGGCGTAGGTGTCGAAGAGGAGCGCGCCGCGCACGATGGCGTCCTCGGTCCACGCGCGGGCGTTCGCCTCTCGCTCGCGCAGGGACGCCTCGATGAGGTCCCGCAGGCCGTCCGCCTCCACCTGGAGGACGCCGTGCACCTGCTGCTCCAGGTTGCGCCGGATGACATGGACGCCCACCGCGACGACGGGGGTGAGGGCCGCGACGAGCAGCAGGCAGACCCACAGCGTGAGGCGGCCCCGCAACTTCAAACCGGACAGCAGGCGCATGCGCGAAGACCCTGGGAGGAGGCGGTGGGCGTCACAGGTCGAGCAGGGACAGGCCCACGGTGAGCGCGCCGATGACCTGGGCGCCGTCGCTGACGGGGAGAGACACCTGGATGACGTAGGCCTGGGAGGACTCGTCGAAGAACGGGGCCTCGCGCAGCACGGGGCCGCCCCGGCCCCCGGCGTAGGTGAGGCGCCACTTGGACTCGTCCCCCTGCCAGTAGTCGGACGTGCGGCGGCTGGCGCAGACGAGCGCGCCCTGGTCGTCCATGGTGAAGGCCTCCGCCACCGCCGGGCCCAGCCGCTCCCGCAGGCGGCGCAGCGCGCCCGTGCACGGGCCGTCCAGCACGCGCTGCTTGAGGGGCGTGAGGGCCGGGGTCGCCAGCCACTCCGCGTCCTGCTGCTGGATGGTGGCGAGCGGCGTGTGGCGCGCGTTCTGGGCTCGGATGGCTCGCACCACCTCCGGGTCCTCCGCCAGCCGCCGCAGGTGCGGCATCACGCCGTCCACCTTCTGGAGCTGCGCGACACCGTCAGGAGGGAGTAGCCCCCCCACGGCCAGCGCCAATCCCATCCACGGAATGGACATACCCAGACGCCCCCCAGGGCCGTGAGAACGACTGGGAAAAGTGTGTCACGGAACCCTTCGCTCCGTCACGCAGGCAGGCGTGATTTGAATTATTCAAAGTAAGCCTGTTTTCACCCGCTTCATGGCGGCCAGCGCTGCGCGGGCCTGTCTTCCTGCTCCCGTGTTCCAGACTTCGGGTCGGCCGCCGGCTTGAGGATGTCAGGGGTAGGGGGCATCCTTGCGCGCATGGGTGATGGAAACGGGAGCGGGAAGGGGAAGTCGGTGACGTACGCCGTCCTGGAGGACGTGCCGCCGACGAAGGTGGGGGAGATCATCGAGGGGGAGCTGGTCGTCAGTCCCCGGCCGGCGTCTCCCCACGCGCGGGCGGCGTCGAAGCTCGGCGGATGGCTGGATGGGCCATTCGACGAAGGCAGTAATGGCCCCGGTGGGTGGTTCATCCTGGATGAGCCGGAGCTGCGCTTCGCGGGAACAGGGGATGCGCTGGTGCCAGACCTCGCGGGATGGCGCCGCGAGCGGATGCCGCACATGCCAAGAACGCCTGTCTTCTCCCTGGCGCCGGATTGGATTTGCGAGGTGTTGTCCCCGTCCACCTACCGATGGGACCGGGGCCCGAAGATGCGCGTCTACGCGCGGGCGGGCGTGGAGTGGCTGTGGTTCATCGATCCACTGGCGGAGGGGTTGGAGATCCACCGCCTCCAGGACGGCCAATGGCGCTTGCATGAGGTGCACCTGGGAAGTGGAACCGTGAATGCCGTTCCCTTCGATGCGGTGCCCTTGAGCCTGGGCAAGCTCTGGATCCGGTGACGGCTCAGGGCAGCTTCGGCCGGATGATGCGCGGGGCGTCCGGGTTCACGTCCAGCAGGCGCACGGTGTCGCCTTCGTGCACGGTGCCTGGCTTCAACACTCGCGCGAGCTGACCCCTCCGGCCCCAGCTGTCCTTCAGCAGGCCGGGGCGCAGGGCGTCCAGCTTCCAGCAGGGGACGCAGGGCTCGGTCAGCTCCACCACCACCGCGTCCCCCAGCGCCAGCCGCTGTCCCGGCGGCAGCGCGTCCAGGGACAGGCCCTCCACCAGCACGTTCTCCTTGAGCGCGCCCTCGGGCACGTCCAGCGCCGCGCGCTGCGCTTCGTCCATCAGCAGCAGCTGGCGCTTGTGGCCCACGGCCCTGCGCTGGTGACGGTCGCCCTCGAAGCCGTGCTGCTCCACGGCGTGGGCCTGGGGGACCCGGCGCATGGGCGTGCCCCGCTCCTGGGCCAGGAAGAGGGCCTTGATGAATCCTGGGGTGCTCACGGCGTGACACTACCGCTGGCGGGCCCCTTTGGAGAGGGGGCGGCCTGTCACTCAGGCCTGCCAGGGCGGGGCGACGGTGTTAATCGCGCGGGACATCGTTCCTGTCCGGGAAAGGACCCACCGTGAGCACGAAGAACGTTCGCATCGAGAAGGACACCTTTGGTCCCATCGAAGTCCCCGCCGACCGGCTCTGGGGCGCGCAGACCCAGCGCAGCCGTCAGAACTTCGCCATCTCCTCGGAGCGCATGCCCCTGGCGCTCGTGTACGCGCTGGTGCTGGTGAAGAAGGCCGCCGCGCTCGTGAACCAGGAGAACGGCTCGCTGTCCAAGGAGAAGGCCCAGGCCATCGTGAAGGCCGCGGATGAGGTCCTTGCCGGCCAGCACGACGAGGAGTTCCCCCTGCTGGTGTGGCAGACGGGCAGCGGCACGCAGACGAACATGAACTGCAACGAGGTGCTGGCCAACCGCGCCTCGGAGCTGCTGGGCGGCGAGCGCGGCGAGGGGCGCAAGGTCCACGCCAACGACGACGTCAACAAGGGCCAGAGCTCCAACGACGTGTTCCCCACCGCGATGAGCGTGGCCGCCGTGGAGGCCGTGGTGAAGCAGGTGCTGCCGGAGCTGGTGGCCCTGCGCGACGTGCTGGCCCAGAAGTCCCAGGCCTTCCAGGCCATCGTGAAGATTGGCCGCACGCACCTGCAGGACGCGACGCCGCTCACCCTGGGCCAGGAGTTCAGCGGCTACGTGGCGCAGCTGGACCGCGCGAAGGCGCACATCGAGGCGGCCCTGCCGCACCTGCTGGAGCTGGCGCTGGGCGGCACCGCCGTGGGCACCGGCCTCAACGCGCCCCCGGGCTACGCCGAGCGCGTGGCGGCGGAGATTTCAAAACTCACCGGCCACGCCTTCGTCACCGCGCCCAACAAGTTCGAGGCGCTGGCCGCCAACGACGCGCTGGTGCAGGCGCACGGCGCGCTCAAGGGACTGGCGGCGGTGCTGTTCAAGGTGGCCAACGACATCCGCTGGCTGTCGTCCGGGCCGCGCTCGGGCATCGGGGAAATCAACATCCCGGAGAACGAGCCGGGCAGCTCCATCATGCCGGGCAAGGTGAACCCCACGCAGAGCGAGGCGCTCACCATGCTGTCCGCCCAGGTGATGGGCAACGACGTGGCCATCTCCCTGGGCGGCGCGTCCGGCAACTTCGAGCTCAACGTCTTCAAGCCCCTCCTCATCCAGAACTTCCTGCAGAGCACCCGGCTGCTGGCGGACGGCATGCGCAGCTTCCGGCTGAACTGCGCGGTGGGCATCGAGCCCAACCTCCCGCGCCTCCAGGAGAACCTCCAGCGCAGCCTGATGCTCGTCACCGCGCTCAACCCGCACATCGGCTACGACAACGCGGCGAAGATCGCCAAGACGGCGCACAAGCAGGGCAAGACGCTGAAGGAGGTGGCGGTGGAGCTGGGGCTCGTCACCGCCGAACAGTTCGACCAGTGGGTCCGCCCGGAGAAGATGACCGGGAACCTGTAGGCGCCCCTCCGACCCGCCCAAGCGTGGGACAGCGCACGCTCCTGCAAGAAGGGGGGAGCGCGCGCGCGGGGGGACGATTAGGGTACGGGGGCCATGAACGTCCCCTTCGTCATTGAGACCACGCACCGCGGCGAGCGGGCGTACGACCTCTACAGCCGTCTGCTCAAGGACCGCATCATCCTCCTGGGCACGCCCATCAACGACGATGTGGCCAACCTCATCGTCGCCCAGTTGCTGTTCCTGGAGTCCGAGGACCCGGACAAGGGCATCAACCTCTACATCAACTCGCCCGGTGGCTCCGTCACGGCGGCGCTCGCGATGTACGACACGATGCAGTACGTCAAGTGCCCCGTGTCCACCATCTGCGTGGGCCAGGCGGCCTCCGCGGGCGCGCTGCTCCTGCTGGCGGGCTCCAAGGGCAAGCGCTACGCCCTGCCCAACAGCCGCATCATGATCCACCAGCCGCTGGGCGGCGCGCAGGGTCAGGCGACGGACATCGACATCCAGGCGAAGGAAATCCTCCGGCTGCGCACGTACCTCAACGGCCTGTTCGTGAAGCACACGGGCCACACCATCGAGCGCATCGAGAAGGACACCGAGCGCGACTACTTCATGAGCGCCGAGGAGGCCCGGCAGTACGGCCTCATCGACGAGGTCGTGGAGCGCGCCTCCGGCGTCCCGGCGCCCAAGTAGCTTTCATTCCAGCGGGGACCGGAGGAGCAGGCCCCGCGCCATTCCTCCGGGCGGGCATGCGAAGGGCAGCGGTTTCGCAAGCCGCCCCACGGTGCGGCTTGACGGAGCCATGCCCAGTGTTCGGGTATGGTCCCCCGCCTCCTCGCCGCCGCTCTATTGCCTGCCTTCCTGGCGGGCATGGGTTGTGCCACCGGCCCGACGGGCCGCACGCCCGTTCCCCCCAGCTCCCAACCGGTCCAGGAGGAACTGGGCGAGCGAAATGTCGTCGACGCGGGCGCGGAGTACGCCCGGCAGAACGGCATGGTGCTGGCGGAGAGCGGCCAGGCGGTGCGCATCCGCCCCAACTACTGGCGGATCCGCTTCGCGCTCCCGGAGGAGGGCTCCGGGAAGTTCCTGGAGCTGGACTTCGACGAGCTGGCGCAGCAGGTGACCGGGGCCCGGCGCCTGGACATCACCTCCGCCCAGTCGCCCATCCCCCGCACGTCCCTGCCCAGCGAGTCGAGCCCCGCGACGGGCGGCTCGGGTCCCCAGTGAGGGTTACGGCCGCCGGGTGACGCGGTCGAGCACCGGAGTCTCCGAGATTTTCGCGGTGAGGGAGGCCTCCAGCGGGTGGCCGTGGCCTGGGTGACTCAGGAGCGGGAGGGCTCCAGGCACGGCACCAACTCCGCGGCGCCGCCCACGGAGCCCCAGAGCACGGCCTCCTGGTCGAACAGCCGGCCGATGCGCCGGGCTTCGTCGCGGGACAGGCCGGGGACGAAGAGGCTCTCCTCGAACCAGCGCCGGTCGTCGGCCTCGCCCACGGCGGACACGCTCGGATGTCCCTGGGCTTCGAGCAGCGCGAGGAGGTCTTGTTGAAGGCGCGCGTTGGTGTCGGGCGGACACGGCTGCGCGCGGGGATTCCACGCGGTGATGAAGGCCCAGGTGGTGATGCCGTGCACGGTGAGCGCGGCGTCGAGCACCGGGTGCAGGGCGTCCACGCGCAGCACATGCTCGCGGTCACCGACGAGCGGGTGCGGACGCACGACGTAGGCCGTGGCCTTGAAGGCCGCGTGCAGCGCGTCACTCATGCGGCGTCGCGACCGTCGCTCCCACACCCAGCGGGGCGGTCACGTCCGGTGGAGGCGCGGACTGCGTTGGCGCACCCTGCGGAGCGGAAGTCGCCGCGTTCATCGCGGGAGGATTCGCGCCAGGCGGTGCGGCCCGCGGAGTCGCGAGCTTCGTCCCCGTCCCCTGCGGAGCGGGAGCCGCCGTGCCCGGCGTGCCCTGCGGAGTCGCGAGCTTCGTCCCCGCCGCCTGCGGAGCGGGAGCCGCCGTGCTCGGCGTACCCTGAGGGGTCGCGACCGTCGGGTTCGCTCCCTGCGGAGGGACCGCCGCCGGAGGGGTCGTGCCCTGCGGCGCTGCCGGGGGGCGCGCGGCCGGCGCGGTCACGGGGGTGGGTGCTGGCTGCGCGATCGTGGCCGCTGACTTCGCGCCCTGCGGGCTCACGGTGGCGGGGACCGCGAGCAGCGGCAGCGCCGGGTGCCCTTCGCGGAGCTTGGGCGGAATCTGGCTGGCCACGATGGGCGCCTCCTCCGCGGTCTTCCACGGACGGTCGGGCCACCAGCGCTCCACGGGCGGCGGCGCCAGCGCGAGGAAGTCCTGCCCGGGCCGGGGCGCGGTGATGCCCACGCCGTCGTGCTTCGCGGCCACCAGCGAGCGTTCGATGGGCTCCGTCCAGCCGTGGTACGCCAGCGTCACCAGCCCCCAGTGCACCGGCAGCATCAACCGGCCCTTCACCAGCCGGTGGGCGAGCACCGCCTGCTCCGGCCCCAGGTGCCAGTCCGGCCAACCCGCGCCGTACTGGCCCGTTTCAATCATCGTCAAATCGAACGGCCCCAGCTTCGCGCCAATCTCCTCCATCGCGGGGAACAGGCCCGTGTCGCCGGAGTAGTAGACGCGGTGCCGCGGCCCCACCAGCGCCCAGCCCGCCCACAGCGTCTTGTCCTGCTGGAGGAACCGGCCGGACGCATGCCGCGCGGGCGTGGCCACGATGTCCAGCCCCTTCACCTTCGTGCGCTCCCACCAGTCCAGTTCCACGATGCGGCTGGCCGGCACGCCCCAGTATTCCAGGTGCGCGCCCACGCCCAGCGGCACCACGAACGTGGTGTTCCAGTCCTTCATCGCCGTGATGGTGGCGAAGTCCAGGTGGTCGTAGTGGTCGTGCGAAATCACCACCGCGTCGATGGGCGGCAGCGCGTCCAGCGCGATGGGCGCGGGGAACCAGCGCTTGGGGCCAATCCACTCCAGCGGCGACGTGCGCTCGCCCCACACGGGGTCCGTGAGCACGCGGTGCCCGTCCACCTCCACCAGCGTGGACGAGTGTCCCAGCCAGGTGACGCGCAGCCCGTCTTCCGGCGGCGTGGCGAAGCGCTTCGGGTCGATGCGGTCCACCACCACCGGCATCCGGGGCGTGCTCTCCGCGCTCGTGTGGAACAGGTCCGACAGCGTCCGCTCCCAGTTGTTGAGGATGGGTTGCGGGTTCACGAACCCCCCGTCCTGCCACTGCGGCGAGCGCGCCATCCGCTCCAGCCGCGCCCCCTCCGGCGCCTTGCCGAACGCGCGCCACCCATCGATGACGACGATGCCCAGGAACACCGCCAGCAGCAGCAGGGCCCACCCCAGCAGGCGCAACAACCGGCCGCCCCAGGACGGCCGCTGGCCGTAGGAGGGAAAGGCCGTGCGGAAGGCCTTCTGTCGGGCCTTGTCCGCGGCCCGCATGGGTCCCGCGTTCATCCTCATCCCCGGACCCTGATGGCTCCGGTGCATGGGTGTCAATGGGGAGACGTTTCGACGGTGCCCGGTTTTTCCTGACTCCGGCGGCGTCGCCCCCGACCCGTGGCCGTTCGGCCTGTCACCGGGTCAGGGCGCCTCAGGGGTCCGGCGGGACGACCTTGAAGCCGCGCTGGAGCAGCGGGGCCAGCCGGTCCGTGAGGTCCCACGACTCCACCAGCCGGCCGTCGCGCAGCCGGTACAGCGAGTCCCCGTGGAACGTGAGTGGGCGGGACCTGCCGTCGTGGGTGGGCGGGCCCTGGGTGTCCGTGCCCGTCGCGCGCCAGCGCACCAGCACCCAGTCGTCCTCCGCCATCACGTGGAGCAGCTCGAACTTCAGGTCCGGGAAGAGGGTGAACCCTTGTTCTGCCTGGGTGCGCACCACCTCCGGGCCGCGCAGCTCCTGGGGCGCTCCTTCCGAGCGGTCCACGAAGTCGGCGGCGACGTACTCGGGGATGCGCTCCAGGCGCTTCTGGTTGTAGATCTCCTCGGTGAACAGGCGGGCGCGCTCCTTGTTGGACTCGCCCACCTGCCGGGCCCGCTCCGCCGGGGAGACCGTCGCGCAACCGGTCAGCCCCACGAGCCCCAACACCACCCACGACACACAGGTCCTCATGACGCGCGGGAATCTGCCGGGCCCGCACGGGCGCTGTCAGCCGCCGTGTCGTCGAACCGTTCACCGCCGGGCGCCAGCCGCCCCAGGCCGATGGGCGCCGCCAGCAACGTGTCCGGAATCCCGAAGGCATCCACCAGCCCCACGGCGTCCGGGCGCAGCTCCTCGCACAGCTTCACGCGCTCCTTGCGGATGGCCTGGGCCTTGGGGGCCGTGAGCCAGCCGTGCTCCAGGAACCAGCCGCTGGCGGACTCCAGGCAGGACAGGCCGAAGAGGTCCGCCATGCGTCCCAGCACCGGCTTGAGCGACTCGTCCTTCACCGCCGCCACGCCGCGCAGGAACTGCTCCAGCACGATGCGCTCCACGCTCGCGTGCGCCAGGGCCAGCAGGTGCGCCTGCACCTGGTTGAAGGCCTCGAAGGCCTCCACGCCCGCGGTGAGCCGCTTGCGGATCCGCTTGGACACCGACGCGAGCAGGGCCTCCTCGCGGAAGCGCAGGGCGCGCAGCTGGAAGTCGCTGTCGCGCAGGTGGTCCGTGTCCGTGCGCCGGCCGGCGATGGGGTTGCGGTCCGTGAAGACCGTCGCGGCCTGGTCCACGATGAGGCGCAAGACGGCGAAGACGCGGTCGTCCTCGAAGCGCTGGCGGTAGCCCGTGAGCAGGCCCTTGGCCACCAGCTGCATGAGCACGGTGTTGTCGCCCTCGAAGGTGGTGAACACGTCCGTGTCCGCCTTGAGCGCGGCGAACCGGTTCGCGGTGAGGTAGCCCTGGCCGCCGCACGCCTCGCGGCACTCTTGAATGGTGGCGGTGGCGTTCCACGACGCGTAGGCCTTCAGGCCCGCGGCCAGCGCCTCCACCTCGCGCGCGTCGTCCTCCGTGCGGTGGACGTAGCGGTCCACCAGGTACTCCAGCGCGAAGTCCACCGCGTACGTCTTGGCCACCAGCGGCAACAGCCGCAGCTGGTGCGACTGGTGGTCCAGCAGGCGCACCTCGGGCGCGCCCTGGGGGCCGAACTGGCGGCGCAGGTCGCCGTAGCGCACGGCGATGGTCAGCGCGCTCTTGGCCGCGCTCAAGGACGCGCACGCCACGCTCACGCGGCCCGCCACCAGCGCGCCCAGCATGGTGAAGAAGCGCTTGGAGTCGCCGGTGATGGAGGACGTGTACTCGCCGGCTTCCGTCACCTGGCCGTAGCGGTCGAGCAGGTTGTCGCGCGGCACGCGCACGTGGTCGAACCACAGCCGGCCGTTGTCCACGCCGTTGAGGCCCAGCTTCTCGCCGCAGTCCTCGATGCGGATGCCCGGCAGCACCTTGCCGTGCGCGTCGCGCAGCGGAACGAGCAGCGCGTGCACGCCCAGCCGTTCCCCATCCACCTCCAGCTGCGCGAACACGGTGGCGATGAGGGCGTGGCGGGCGGCGTTGCCAATCCACTCCTTGCGCGCGGTCTCCGACGGGGTGTGGAGGACGAACTCGCCCGTGGCCGCGTCGTAGCGGGCCACCGTCTCGCAGTCGCGCACGTTGGAGCCGTGGCCCAGCTCGCTCATCGCGAAGCAGCCGGGCAGTTCCAGCGAGGCGACCTTCGGCAGGTACTGCTGGTGGTGCCGCTTCGTGCCCAGGAACAGGATGCTGGAGCCGAACAGGCCGAAGTGCACGCCCGCCTTGATGACGAGGCTCAAATCGAAGAAGGCCATCGTCTCGAACGCGGCGATGAACGCGCCCAGGTCCCCGCCGCCCTCGCGCCCCTTGGGGAAGGCGAGCTGCCCCAGGCCGTCGTTGGCCAGGTGCTTGAGCCAGTCGAAGACCTGGTCGCGGTAGGCGGTGGTGGACAGCCCCTCCTTGTAGCGGAAGTCCGCGTCCTCCAACCAACCGCGCACCCGCTGGCGCACGTCCGAGTAGGTGCGCTCAAGCACGGCCGTCATCGCCGCGGGGTCGAACGAGGCCGCGTGCGAGCGGGGCTCCGCGCGCGGGACTCGCGACGCCCTGGGCACCAGGGAGCGCACCGCCTCCTTGCCGTCCACGCCGAGCGTGGCCTCGATGGAGGCCAGGGCCTTGCCCAGCTCCGCCGCGGGGATGTTGAGGGGCGCCTCACCCGCGAGCGCCTGGGCCAGCTGCACGCCCAGCTCCGCCAGGTTCTGCTGATGACTGTTGGCCAGCTTCTCCGCGGTGGCGCGGATGTGTTCGCGCACGACGGCCAGCTCGCGGGGCGGGGGCGGACGCAGCGGATCCACCCAGAGGGCCAGGACGGAGCTGGACCTGAGGTCCAGCCAGGGCTGGGACCGGGCGGCGGCGCCCAGGGCGCGGAGCTCGTCGCCCGTCAACTCGCCGTCCGTCCAGGCGACGTAGAGCATGGGGACCAGCGGCGCCAGGCTGGGCAGGGACAGCAGCTCCCGGGCGGAGGGGCGGGATGGGGCGTCGAGCATGCAGTCTCTCCAGACGAGGGAACGGAACCCGGCCAGTGTCGCCATGGCGGAAGGCTCCGGCAACGATGGAATGGGGACCTGTTCACCGGGCGGAGCGGGGACCGGGCGGTGACTCCCGGAGTCGAGCGGGCGTTCTTAGTTTGCCGGGACCATGAGCGAGCTTACGGACGAGTTGCTGCCCCAGCCGGGGGCGCATGGGTTCGACGGTGGCGACGAGACGCGCAAGCACGAGATGCAGGGGCCGTTCGAGCTGCCTCCCGGGCCCGAGGGCTTCTCGTTCGCGCTCTACCAGGCCACGGGCGTGTCACTGACCCCGGGGCACCGGATGCACCTGCTGGAGAACAGCCAGGTCTTCGACCGGATGTTGGAGGACATCCGCGCGGCGAAGCACAGCGTGCACATGCTCATCTACATCTGGCGGCCGTGCGAGCTGTCGGACCGGTTCGTGGAGGCGCTGATTGAACGCTCCCGCGCGGGCGTGCAGTGCCGCGTGGTGGTGGATCCGGTGGGCAGCGAGGAGACCACCGGGGACAAGGACTTCGACCAGCAGATTGAAAAGCGGCTGACGGACGCGGGCGTGGAGGTGCACTACTACCGGCTGCTCGCGGGCAAGGTGCTGGGGCGGCTGTTGAGCCGGTCGCACCAGAAGATCGTCGTGGTGGACGGGCGCGTCGCGTACACGGGCGGCTTTGGCATCTGGAAGGTGTGGGAGGGGGACGGGCTGAAGCCGGACAACTGGCGCGACACGCACATCCGCGTGGAGGGGCCGGAGGTGCGGCGCATCCAGGTGACGTTCGCCAAGCACTGGATCGAGTCCGGCGGAGGGTTCCTGCCGCGCGAGTGCTTCCCGGAGCTGAAGGCGGACGGAGGCGGGTGCGCGGCGTTCATCGACAGCGCCGGGCGGTTGGGCATCACCGAGGCGGAGCGGATGGTGCGCCTGGTGGTGGCGGCGGCGACGCAGCGGCTGTGGATCGCCAACGCGTACTTCACGCCGCCCAACGACATCCTGGAGCAGCTGGAGGTGAAGGTCCGGCAGGGCGTGGACGTGCGGGTGATGGGCCCGGGGCCGAACCACGACGTGCCGGTGGTGCGCGCGTCGCAGCGGTCCACGTACGAGCGGCTGCTGGCGGCGGGGGTGCGCATCTGGGAGTACCAGCCGGCGATGCTGCACTCCAAGACGATGCTGGTGGACGACTGGTTGTGCGTCGTGGGCTCCACGAACCTGGACTCGCTGTCGCTCAACAAGTTGAGCGAAGGGTCACTGGTGTTCGAGGACCGGGAGATCGCCGCGAAGCTGGAGGGGTGCTGGGAGAAGGACGTGCGGCACTCGAAGGAGATTTCGCTGGAGAACGGCGGCCGGACGAACCCGTGGCGGAGGTTCGCGCGGCGGGCCACGCAGTGGGCAGGGCACGACCGGTAGGCTTCAGCGGTGGGAGGTGACGCCCTCCTGCCGACAGTACGGGAGGACGGGGCAGGTGGAGCACTTCGGGCGGCTGCCGGTGCACACGTGCTTGCCGAAGGGGACGAGGAGCCGGTTGAGCTCCACCCAGTAGGGGCGGGGGAGCACGGCTTCGAGCGCGGCGAGCGTGCGCTCCGGAGTGGCGGCCTTCACGTAGCCCCAGCGGTTGGTGACGCGATGGACGTGGATGTCCACGCTGATGACTTCATGGCCGCAGGCGATGCCGAGCGCCAGGTGCGCGCACTTGGGGCCCACGCCCTTGAAGGACTGGAGCACGTCCGGATCCGCGGGGAGCTGGCCGTGGAACGCGTCACGCGTGCGCACGGCGATGGCGTGGACCTGATGGGCCTTGCCTTCGTGGAAGGTGACGGGGCGGATGAGGGAGTCGATCTCTTCCGGCGTGAGGCGCGCGAGGGCTTCTGGCGTGTGCGCGCGGCCCAGGAGGCGGAGCGCGGCCGGGAGGCTGACTTCATCGAGCGTGCGGATGGAGAGGATGCACGCGATGAGCTGTTCGAAGAGGGAGCCGTGGCCCTTGGCGGCGAGCTCGAACATGGCCGCGTCCGCGAAGGAGCGGACTTCGTGGCGCACGCGGCGGAGGACCTCTTCGATGTCGAAGGGGAGCCTGTCCGTGTCTGACGGCACGGCATGCGCGGTGCGGGCGCTCTGTGCGCGCGGCGCACGCCGTGGGGCTGTCGGTGGCTTCTTGAGGGCCATGCGGGCCTCCTGACCTGGGAAGTTGGGTCCGGAGGACGTGACTGGCTGGGCGCTCTTGCCGGGACGGTGGGCGGGCGGTCAGGCTGGTGGGGTGATGCGGCCACGTTCCTGTTGGCGAGGTGCTACTTGCTGAAGCCTCATCACGTCCTGCTGCTGGTATCGCTCGTGGCGGATGGCGGAAGCACACCCTCTCGACCCGATGCCGGGGCCTCTGCACGGCCGGATGGAGGCGTCGTGACCGGGGCTTCGGATGGAGGCATCCCGTGGCCCACGGACCTGCGTCCGCTCGCGACACTGGAGGGGCCTGCTGTCCTGGCCGCCAATGCCGCGCTCCAGCGCGTCCTCGCCAGCCTTTCCAAGCAGGACGCGGGAGCCTGTGAGTCCTCTGCCCGCTCGCTGGACGTCGTGGTGGGCTTGGAAAAGGGCATCTACTTTGTCCGGGTCGATCGGCGGCTCGACCGATGCGGATGGCCAGTGGGCAGCCAGTTGGAGTTCGACTGGTTCGAGCTGTACGCGGTATCACCCGAGGGAAAGGTCCTCGGGCGGCGCGCGTTCATGCCGTAGCGCTCAGGACGCTTGGGTGAGGTTCAGCGCGTACCAGCGGTCGCAGCCGAAGTGGCCGGTGCGGCCCATGGGGGCGCGGAGCGGTTCGAAGCCGACCTTGCGGTAGAGCTTCTGGGCCTGCTCCATGCCTCCCAGCGTTTCGAGGTAGCACTGCCGGAAGCCGGCGCTTCGCGCGAACTCCAGACAGTGTCTCAACAGGCGCTCGCCCATGCCGTGGCCCCGGGCCTTGGGCAGGAAGTACATCTTGCGCAGCTCGCAGACGTCCGGTGCGCCTCCGTCCAGCGGCGCGATGCCCGCGCCTCCCACCACCTGGCCCCCATGCTCCACGACGAAATACACGTGCCGGGGTCGGCTGTACGCGGCGCTCATCGCGTCCACCTCCGGGTCGTGGATCGCGAACCCCGGGCCGTCCGCTCCGAACTCAGGCATCACCGCGCGGATGACCGCGGCCATCGCCGCGTCGTCCCGGGCCTCGATGGGCCTCAATGTCAGTTCCGTGCTCATGGCCTCCACGGTCCCATGACTCACGCCTGCCGGCCAGCGGCGCCGGGTGTGCACCTGTGCAGCGCCCTGCACAACCGCCACGCCCCCGACGCACCCCGGTGGGTATCAATCCTCTGTCCTTCCAGGGCATTCTGCGTGGCACGGTCGTTGTAGAGGGGGAAGCTCCATGTACTGTCCTGCCTGCCGACAAGAACGCCTGGGAAGCGCGCGCCAGTGCGTCGTCTGTGGCAATCGTCTCGCCGCACGAGCCCGGTCCGATATCGAGGCCGAGCTCGCGCACGTCCACTTCCTCCTGGACGAGGTGCGACGCTGGGACGTCCATGACGTACCGCCCCACGTCAGCCGCCGCCTCACCGAACGCTACGAGCGGCAGGCCCGGATCCTCCTCTCCGTCCTCACGGAGACGCCCGCCGAGGCTCGCAACGAGGCCGTCGTGCCTCCGACGATGGGGGAGGGCGCGGTCGCCCTCGGTCCTGTCGCGCTTCCTGCCGTCGACGCGGTTCCCGCTGAGGCGCCTGTCGCGCAGGTGGCCGCGGACCTCGTCGCCGATGCCTCCGCTTCCGCTGCTCACGCTGCTGTCATCGATGCCTCTGGCTCGAACGAGTCCGCCGCTCACGTTGTCGCTTCTGACGCTGCTGTCGCTCCGGACGCTCACGCCGCTGTCTCCGACGCTGCTGTCGCTCCGGACGCCCACGCCGCTGTCGCCAGCGACGCTGTCTCCGCTACTTCGAACGCTTACGCCACCGACGCCTCCGCGACCCCTGGTGCTACGGGGCCTTCCGCGGTTCGCTTCACCACGCTCGATCTCGCTGCGGCCCTCGGCATCGCGCCTCCGACTCCCGGGCTCCCCCGCGTCCCTCACGCTTCGGCCGCGGCCCGTGATTCCTCTGAGTCCCGTGCGCGGGCCGTGAACGAACAGCGCGCGGCCCGTCAGCTGCCCCCGAACCCGGGCGAAGCGTTCATGGAGCCTCCCGCTCCGAAGAGCCGCACGGCCCGCCTCGTCGAGGAGACGTCGACGTGGAGCCGCGTGTGGCGGCCGTTCCTCTACGAGAGCATCGCGTGGTTCATCGGCGCGTTCCTCATCCTCTCCGGCACGCTCTACTTCGTCTTCGAGTCCTGGGCCGGGATGACGTCCGTCACCCGCTCGCTCACCGTCTTCCTCATGACCGTGGGCTACTCCGTCGGCTTCTCCGTCTGGGGCGGCGTCCTCGCCCGCCGCGAGTCCCTGCGCAGGCCCGGCCACATCCTCGGCCTCATCGGCTCCGCCGTGGCCCCGCTCGGCGGCGTCGCGCTGGGGCCCATGGGCTTCGGTGAAACCCTCCAACTCGACGGCGTGCACCCCGCGCTGCTCGTTCCGCTCCTCTTCGTCTGGGCCGGCGCCGCCGCCTGGCTCGCCCGCAAGCCCTCCGAGTCCTTCGACGCGCCCTCCCGCCCGTTCATCCAGCTGGGCCTCGTCGGCGCCACGCTCATCATGGGCCTGGCCCCCCTGGCCGCGCGAGTGGGCACCCCGGCGGTGTGGCTCAACGCCCTGCCGTGCGTCCTCTTCTTCCTGCTGTCGAGCAAGGCCACCACCACCCCGCGCAAGGGCGACGCGCTCGCGTTCGCGCTCACCGCGCCCCTGTACCTCACCGCGCTGTTCGCCATCCGGTTGCACCTGGCCCTGGCCACCGCGGGCACTCCCGTCCCTCCCGGCACCTACGCGCCCTTCGTCGCGTTCGTGCTCGCCACCTGCCTGCGCTTCCGCACGCTCGAGGAGAACCGCGCCGCGGATCCGCTCGCGGTCGGCACCGTCGCGCTCCAGGTGGCCTGCCTCGCGGGCGCCATCACCGGCACCAACCCCTCCCTCTTCCTCACCGCCGCCATCTTCACCGGCACGCTCGTGTCGCTGTCGCGTGGCCCGGTGAACCGGCTGCCGTGGCTCTACCCGGCCTATGTCGGCGCCTACTTCACCTATGCGTCCAGCGTGCAGCTGGTCCCGCACGCCATCACCGTCCTCCTCAACGCCATCAAGGCGCGCCTGGGCTACCCGCCCGCGGAGGTGCTGCCCTTCCAGTACGGCGCGCTGACGGCCATCCCGTTCGTGCTCGCGGGCCTCGTGCTCGCGTACCGCGCCCAGCAGCGCGGCGAGCGCACCGGTGACGCGCGCTCCCTGGGGCTCGCGGACGTGCTGCTGCGCGCCACCACGTGGGCCGCGCCCGTGTTCGCGATCTACGGACACCTGGGCACCGACTCGCGCCCGGCCTTCTTCGCCGCGCTCGCGCTGGCCGGGATGTCCCTGGGCGCGGGCCTGCTGTTCAAGCGCTTCCCGCTGACCGCCGTGGGCTCGGTGCTCCTCGCCGTGCTGCCCTTCGACGCCATCCGCATCTTCGGCGCGGGCCCCGCGACCGTCGTGGCCGGCGTGCTGGCCCTGGGCCTCGCGGGCCTCGCCTGGCGCCTCGATGACGAGCGCACGCGGCGCTTCGTCTCCGCCGTGGTCGGCGTCATCGCGACGTGCGGGTTCGCCATCGCGCTCGTCACCCAGCCCATCACCGCGCCCGTCGTGGGCATGACGCTGGGCTGCGCGGGCGTGCTGGTGGCCGCGTACCGGCTGCGCGACGAGCGCTACCTCGCCTACGGCGCGTTCCTCGCGGGCGCCATCCTGCCGAAGCTCGCCTCGGTCCACTCCACGCAGGCGCTGCTCGCGACAATGGTGGGCGGCGCGCTGGTGCTCGCGCTCCTGGGCGAGCGCGGCGGCCTGCTCAAGCGGCTGGGCGTGCCGGCCCTCCTGTACGCGGGGCTCGCCGTGATGTGGGGCCTGGTCGACCAGGCCTTCATGGGCCCCGTGCTCCTCACCGCCGCCGCGACCGTGGCGGTGACCTCCCGCAGCTTTCCGGGCGTGCGGCCGTTCGCGGTCGTGCTCGTGGGCTTCGCGCTCCTGCCGGACGTGCCCCAGGTCTACACCGCGTGGGGCCTGTCGCCGGGGCTGTCGCTGGGGCTGCTCGTCGTCGGGTCGCTCGTGGCCTCCCTCGTCGCCGCGCGCAAGGGCAAGAGCGCGAGCACCACCACCGCGGGCATCCTCGCGCTCATCCTGCCGCTGGTGCCGGTGGCGCTGGCCCCCTACAGCCAGCAGCCCCTGTTCCTGCTGGGCGCGGCGCTGGCAGCGCTCTTCACCGCCCGCACGCTGCCCGTGACGGTGGGCCTGCTGCTGGCCACCATCGAGGCCACCGTCGCGTTGCACACGGCCGGCCCGCTGGCCCTGGTGGGGCTCGCCGCGCTCCTCAGCGTCCTGGCCCTCCTGGACGAAGTGCCCGCCGTGCGCCGCATCGCCACGGGCGGCGAGTCGTTCCGCATCGTCGCCACGCTGGGCGCGATGGCGGTGATGGCGGACGCGTCGATGTCCTGGCACGGGCACGCGCTGTCCCTGTCTCGCGGCGCCATGCCGCTCGCGCTCGTCGGACCGGCGCTGCTGCCGCTGTTGTGGACGCGCTCGCTGCGCCAGCCCTTCGTCGCGGCGCTGATGGTGCCCTATGGTGTGCTGACCCTGACGGCCTGGCACCCGCCGTTCATGTGGACCGCGCTGCTGCCGCTCTTCCCGCTGTTCGTGGTGCGCGTCGTGGAGCACGTGCCCGCCGTGGCCTCGCTGCTCCTGCACTCGCGGGAGGAGGGCCCGCGCCACGAGCTGTCGAAGTGGATGCAGGTGGCGCTCGCGTGCCTGGGCGCGGGGATGCTGCTGAACCCGGAGGCGGAGTTGGGGCAGCGCACGGCCCTCTTCTGCGCCATCGCGCTGGTGCCCATGACGGGGCCGCTGCCGTCCGTCCGTGTCATCGCCGCGTCCCTGATCCTGGTGTTCATCCCGGACGCGCGGCCCTGGGCCACCGGCCTGCTGCTGGCCCTGGCGCTGGCGGAGCACCACGCTCCCCAGGCCCTGGCCGCCTTCTTCCGCGGCCCGCGCGACACGGCGCTGCGCGCCTCCGCCACTGGTTCTGCTCTGGCGATCGCGGCCATCTCCACGCTGGTGCTGCCGTCTCCTGGCGCGCTCGCGGTGCTGGGCGCGGTGGTGCTCCTGTCCGCGTTCCTGCTATCGCAGCGCTGGCTGCTCACGGCGGCGGTGGCGGTGTTCGCGCTCGCGCCGCTGGGGCAGACAGGGACGCTCTCGGTGGGCGAGTGGCGTTCAGATGGCGCCGTGCTCGTCGCGCTCGTGGCCCTTGCCTCCGCGCTGCTGTCCGCGCTGTGCCAGTCCGGCGCCGTGCAGCGCGCGCTGACGAACGTCACCGCGCGCCTGACGCCCGGCATCGAGGGCACCTGGAGCGAGCCGCTGTGGGCCGGGGGCGCCGGCACCGTGGCGCTGCTCGTGGGCCTGCGGCTGATGGATGCGGGCCCGGGCGAGCTGCCCCTGTCCGTGGCGCTGGTCGCGGGCGCCGCGTCGCTGACGCTGATGGTGACGCGCGAGCGCCTGATGATGAACGCCGCCACGGCGCTGCTGGGCCTGGTGCTGGTCGCCGCCGTGCCGCCCCTGTGGGCGCCCGCGGTGGTGGCGGGCACGGGCCTGGTGCTCGCGGGCGTGGGCTTCGCGCTGGACCGGCGCGGCGTGGCGGTGGGCGCGGCCCTGCACCACGGCGGCGCGGTGCTGGCGCTGGTGTCGCTGGCGGGCCTGCGCTCGCTCACGCACCCGGGCATGCCGCTGTGCGTGCTCTTCGCGTGGGCCACGGCGTGGGTGGTGGTGCTGCGCCGCCGGGACCGCGAGTGGGTGGGCTGGCTGGCGTCCCTCTTCGCCGTGCACGCCTTCATCCTGAACTATGGGGCAACGCACTCCACCGGCCGGGGCGCGGAGTTCATCCTCCCGTACTTCGGCGCGGCGACGGCGCTCTTGGCCACGCTGGTGCTGTCCGTGGCGGGCAAGGCGGTGCGCGGGCGCATGGGGCGGGCGTTCTCCGTCATCGCGCTCATCGAGGTGCTGTTCGCGGTGCTGGCGGTGCGCCTGCCGGGCGGCGCGGCGCGCGAGGCGTGGGTGGCGTGCGGCGGGCTCGGGGTCCTGCTGTTCGCCCTGGTGCGCCACGCGGCGCGCGAGGAGGACGAGTCCGCCGCGTGGCTCGCGCAGGCGGTGGTGGCGACGGGCTACTTCTGCGTGCGCTTCATCGGCCTGGACGCGCGGCCCGACGCCGCGGACAGCCTGGTGTCCATCATGGGCGGCGCGGCCTTCACCGGCCTGTACCTCTTCGTGCGGCGCGAGGGCCTGGGCCGCAAGGCCTTCCGCCGTCCCGCCGTGGCGGGCGCGTGGCTCTTCCCGCTGGCGGGCCTGCTGACGGTGCCGTGGAGCCAGCCGTTCGTGGCCATGGCGCTGCTCGTGGGCTACGCGGCGCACTTCGCGGCGCTCGCGGCGTTCACGAAGCAGAAGGGCCCCGCGTCGCTGATGTCCGTCGCGGCCTTCAACACGGCGCTGTACCTCGTGTGGCTGGGCACCGGCTCCGGCGAGCCGCAGTACTACGCCATCCCCGCGGGCCTCTCCCTGCTCCTGCTCCTGCGCGTCTTCCGCAAGGGGCTGTCGCAGGACGCCTACGCGCAGCTGCGCGCCCTGGCGGTGACGGGCATCTACGTGGCGGGCGCGTGGAAGCCGCTGCTCTTCAACGACGGCGAGGCGATGCTCCTGTGCGTCTTCCTCTGCCTCGTGGGCGTGGGCGCGGGCATCGCGCTGCGGATCCGCTCCTACGTGTACCTGGGCTCGGCGTTCCTGGTGACGGCGGTGGCCGCCAACCTGGTGCGCTTCGGCATGCGCGACCACCGCGTGGGCGCCGCGTTCCTGTCGCTCCTGGGCCTCATGGTGGTGGGATTCATGGTGGTGCTCAGCGCCCACCGCGCAGCCCTGCTCCAGAAGTACGCGCGGGTGCGAGACCTGCTCGCGACCTGGGAGGGATGATCGCTGTTTGACGTAAAACGATTCCGGGGTTGAATGCGCCCGCGTTCACCCCCGGAGGACTTGTTGCTGCTGCGCCGTTCGTCGCTCGTCACCCTGATGTCGCTGGGCTGCCTGGTGGGTTGTGCGCACGTCCCGGACGCCGCGCCTCGCATGGCGGTGGAACTGCCGCTTTCAGCCGCCTCGCCGCCCTCCACCGTTGAAGCGCCAAGGGTCGCGGCGGTGGGCGCGGAGGGCGCACTCGGCGCGAAGGCCGAAGCCCCTCCGCCGCTGGCCTTCGTGACGCCCGAGGGCAGCGAGGGACTGGCGGCGCTGCTGGAGGCGGACGCGCACCCGATGCCGGAGGAGGCGGGCGTCATCGCGGCGGCGCTGGAGGCCGCGGCGCTCTTCACCGGACCCACGCAGGGGCCGGGTGGCTTCTGGGACGAATTGCTGCCGCCGCCGTCGAAGCAGGCGCGCGGCATCGTGGCGCGCGCGGCGCAGCTGGTGGGCGCGCGGCGTTTGGACCGCTCGGTGCCCAATGACTGTTCGGGGCTGGTGCGGCTGGCCTATCTCCAGGCCGGCATCGACCTGGTGGCGCACGGCTTCCTCGCGGGCGAGAACGCGGTGACGGGCATCTTCCGTCGCGCGCAGGCGGCGGGCGCGGTGCACCGGCTGAACCCGCGTCCGGGCGACCTGGCGTTCTTCAAGGAGACGTACGACCGCAACCGCGACGGCAAGCGCAACGACGGCATGACGCACATCGCGGTCGTGGAGGCCGTGGCGCCGGACGGCACCGTGACGTTCATCCACCGGGGCGGCAAGGGCGTGGCGCGCAGCCGCATGAACCTGGCCTTCCCCACGGTGCACAAGCTGAACTCCGGTGCGCTGCTCAACGACTTCATCCGACCGGCGAGCAAGGGGATGCGCGCGTACCTCGCGGGCGAGCTGTTCGTCGCGTTCGCTTCACCTGGAGGTTTGTAGTCTCACGGCAGTCCATCTCCAGGGCTCGCACCGCGAGCGCGTTTGAATCCAGACGCGGGTGTGGCGTCATCCCGCGCATGAGATTGTCCCTGCTCCTGGGAAGCCTGTTGCTGTCGTCCGGCTGCATCGTGGCGGAGACGCGCCCCTCGCATCCGCACCGACCGCCTCCGCGTCCGCCCCCGTCACGCCCGGTGGCGATGGGCTACGACGAGGCCGTGCGGCGCGGGTTCGACCAGTGCCGCGCTCGCGGCTACCGCTGCGAGTTGCAGGAGGCGCACCTCACCGGCAACGACGTGTGGAAGGTGAAGTTCCGCGTGGATGGCCGGGGCGAGAAGGGGCACCTGCACCTGGACTACGACGCGTACTCGCGCAACCTCATCAAGGTGAACGACAAGGTGAAGGACAAGGGCGGCCACTGGGACGACGACGACTGGGACGGCCCGGGGCGTGGCAAGAAGAAGGGCCACGCGCGCCGGGACGACTGAGCCGCCGCGTCGCTCTCAGTTCGAGGCCTTCTTCAGCAGGGCCTCGGTGTGGTCCAGCAGCTGCGTCCCGCCGGGCTGCTCGTGGCCGGGCACGATGATGCGGGCGTCGGGGAAGTGCTCGCGCTCGCGCTTCAGGCTGGCGGGCCAGGCGGCGACGTCCGCGTCCTCCAGGTTGCCCAGGGTCTTCGCGCTGGCGTCCTTGATGAAGCAGCCGCCGTAGAGGATGCCGGACGCCGGGTGCATCACGACGAGGTT
Organism: Corallococcus caeni; assembly: GCF_036245865.1. Taxonomy (NCBI): domain Bacteria; kingdom Pseudomonadati; phylum Myxococcota; class Myxococcia; order Myxococcales; family Myxococcaceae; genus Corallococcus; species Corallococcus caeni. The sequence goes on from NZ_BTTW01000002.1 coordinate 1,019,585, forward strand.
GTCGGGCGTGTGGCCGGCGCCGGGGAAGAACACGGACAGCGGGCCGAAGTCCTGCGCGTCGCTCAGCCGCTGCTGGGGCACGGGGTTGCCCTCCGCCTTGGCGCGGCGGGCAGTGTCCTCGCGCGCGTGGACGGGGATGCCCTGGGCGTCGAGCGTGGGGATGCCGCCGGTCCGGTCGATGTGGAAGTGCGTCACCAGCGCCGCGCGCACCGGGTGGTGGAGCGTGTCCTTCGCCCAGGCGAGCAGTACCTTGGAGTGCTCCGGCGTCCACCCTGTGTCGACGAGGATGGACGCGTCACCGTCCTCCACCAGGAGCCCGTTCGCGGGCGTGCCGCCCCAGTCCTTGCCCGCCTTCGTGACGTGGATCCACACGCCCGGGGCGATGCGGCGCACGCTCACGTCCTTCGCGAGCACGACCTCCTCCTGCTTCGCGGAGGCAGCCTTGGTGGACGTCTTGAGAGGCGGCGCCGCGGAGGCGGTGGCGGCACAGGCGAGGAAGGCGAGCAGGGTGACGCGGTGCAGTGGCTTCATGGGGCTCCAGGAAGGGGAACGCATTGAGAGGCCCGCCGCGACTGCAAGATGGATGCACAGCGGATCCGCCGCGCTCCAGTCCGAGTCCCCCGCGAACGCGCGGCCTCCGTGCCGCACCCGCGTCCGGGGAGCCACGCTACGGCGCGGACTTCTTCTTCAGCTCCTCGATGATCCGGGCGAACGTCTGGGGGCTACAGGCCTTGCCGCCTGGAGGGTTCTCCGCCGCGCGCGTGAGGGCGGGCAGGGCGGCGGGGTTGCCCAGCGATGCGAGCTGCCCCGCGGCCTTCGTGCGCACGTTGCAGTCGTTGGACTCCAACGACGCGGAGTAGAGCCCCACCAGGTCCAGGCCCGCGCTGTTCTTCGTCACGTCCAGGTAGCGCAGCGCGCCCCACTGCTTCGTCGAGGGCGCTCCCCGGGCCAGGGACTCGAGATGGGAGCGCACCGTCGTCGCGGGCAGCGCCTCCAGGGCCCGGCGCGCGGAGAGGTCCTTCTCGCTGTTGCCGAAGTCCTCGGCCAGCCCGTCCAGGAGCCGCGGCTCCGGCGACCTCCGGCCTTCCTCGTCGAGGCCGAGGATGAGGCCGTGCTCCTCGTTGTGCCTGTTCAGCGCGTGCTTCACCACCGCGCGCAGCCGCGTCGCTTCCGCGTCGTCTGGCGCATCTGGCGCCTCCAGCCGCTGGAGTGCCTCCTTGGGCTTGTCGTCGTCCAGCAGCCCGCGCGCCTGCACCAGCGGATCATTCGCGTGCGCCACCCAGGCGGCGCCCGCCACCAGCAGCGCCAGCGCTCCCGCGACGCCGGCCTGCGCGCGCGGGTGCTGCCGCAGGTACGCCAGGCCTTCGCGCGCCTTCGTGCGCAGCCCGTCCAGGAGCGAGGGCTTCGTCCCGGCGTCGGGGAGGCCCAGCGCCGCGCCGAACGGTGAGCCCTCCGCCGAGCGCGTCACCCGGTACAGCTGCACCTTCTCATTGCGGCCGGGCAGGGGGATGGAGCCGCAGGGCTCGGCGGGGGCCTCGGCGCGGTTGCGCACCATGTTCACGGCCTCGGTGAAGGTCACCTCGTCCGCGGCGGCCACGTGCTCCACCGCCTTCACCACCTCCATCGGCTCGCCGAGCACCGCGTCGTTCGTCACCAGCACCTCGCCCGCGTGCAGGCACACGCGGATGTGGAGCTGGTGCTCCAGCGGCACCGTCTGGTTGTAGCGCCACAGCGCCTGCTGCATCGCCATGCCGCAGCGGATGGAGGAGGAGGGGGCCCGGAAGACCGCGAGCAGCGCGTCGCCGCGCTTCTGCACCAGCTTCCCGTCATGCTCGCGCACCAGCGGCATCAGCAGCCGGTCGTGCGTGTCCAGCATGCGCGCGTTCTCCTCGTGCGTCTGCCGGCTCATGCGGTCGGTGAAGCCCTGGATGTCGGTGAGCATCACCGTCACGTTCTGCGCCTTCGTCACCGCCGCGCCGCCCGTCACCGCGGGCATCCCGCCGCCCGTCACCCGGGCCGCCGTGCCGAACGCCGCCGTGCCCGTGCGCTGCTGCTGCTGCGCCTGCACCGGAGGCGCCGTCACGGAAGGCGCGGCCGGCGCAACGCCGAACGCCGCCGTGCCGGAGCCCGGACCGGCGGGCGCGGGGTTCACGCCGAAGGCCGCCGTGCCCGTGGAGGGCGTCATGTTCGCGTGGACGATGGGCGTGCCCTGGCTGGGCGTGAACGCCATCAGCGCCGCGTGCGCCAGGCCCAGCGCGTCCGCCAGTTCCTGCGCCGTCTGCGGCCGCTTCGCCGGGTCCTTGTCCAAGAGCCGCATCACCAATGACAGCAGCCCCACGTAGCGCGACAGCTGCGGGGCCGCGCGGTCCAGGGGCAGCGGCGCGTGCGAGGCGTGCTGCGACAGGAAGTGGCGCGGCGAGGGCCCGTCGAACGGCAGCCGCCCGGACAGCACGCGGTAGGCCAGCACGCCGAAGGAGTACAGGTCGCTGCGCGTGTCCACCTTCGCGCCCACGGCCTGCTCCGGGGACAGGTACTCCGGCGTGCCCAGCACCACGCCCACCTGGCTGAGCGCGCTGTTCGCGTCCGGCTCCACCAGCCGCGCGATGCCGAAGTCCAACAGCCGCGCCTGTTCCCCGCGCACCGACGGGGAGATGAGGACGTTCTCCGGCTTCAGGTCGCGGTGGATGATGCCCTTGTCGTGGATGGCCGCGAGCCCCTCCGCCAGCTGCTGGAGCAGCGCCAGGGCCCGGGGGGCGAGGAGCGGACCGCCCTGGAGCGCGTCGTAGAGGCTCTGCCCCTCCACGAACTCCATGACGAGGCACGCGGCGTCGCCGGACTCGCCGAAGTCCACGATGCGCACCACCGCCGGGTGCTCCACGGCGGAGAGGAGGCGGGCCTCGCGCTTGAAGCGCTCGGCCATGCCGGCCTGGGCGTGCAGGTCGTGGTGGAGGACCTTGATGGCGACCTTGCGGCCCAGGGAGACCTGTTCGCCCAGGTACACCTCACCCATGCCCCCGGAGCCCAGGGGCCCGAGGACCCGGAAACGACCGTCGAGAACCAGTGCGTCGGGGGCCAGCACGGCGCGGCATCTTGCACGGCTTCCGCCTTGGGCGCATGACGTTCCTCCAGGGCGGATTCACCTGGGTACATCGTGCCCCGCCGCCTGCCTCCCAGGCGGGGGTTTGCCCAAAAATTCCAGGGCTTAGGGGTCATGGTAGCCTCCCCAGCCTCCGACGATGGCCACCGATAGCGAGTCCCCCAAGCCCGCCGCGCCCGCATCCGGCGCCGCCCCCGAGCTACGCCTGTTGGATCGGCGTGCGTTCGTGGGCTTTCCGGCCTTGGAGGTCCAGCCCGGGCTGCGCATCGCCGACTTCGCGCTCCAGATTCCGGACGTCAGCTTCCCGTTCAACGTCAGCGCGGGCGCCACGCGCTACCAGCGCAAGAAGCTGCTGTTCGGCTTCCTGGAGCTGACGGTCGACGCGGACCTCGTCACCCGCAAGGTGGCGGAGCTGGCCGGGCGGCTCGCGGGCATCGAGGAGCTGCGGCTGCACTTCCGCCCCGGCTACCTGGAGGGCCAGGGCCGGCTGCCCGCGCCGGAGCGCACGCCGTTCACGTTCAAGATCGCCTTCGACGCGGACGGGGACCGGCTGGCCGTCTACGTCTACGACGTGCGGCTGTATGGCTTCTCCGCCACGCCGTCGGTGCAGCTGCCGGGCGTCCTGTCGGAGGCCGTGGGCGCGCTGGGCCTCCTGCCGGACGTGGAGGTGCGCGGCGCCACCGGCTTCTCCACCCGCGTGCTGCCCGCGCTGTGCGAGCTGGCCGCGCTGAGCCGGGGCTACAAGGTGCCCACGCTGGACACCGCGCGCCTGTCCGCGGCGGAGGTCTCCAGCACGGGCCTGCGGCTGCGCTTCGCCGCCGGTGGGCTGCCGCCGCCCGCCGCGCCGGACGAGGAGCTGATGCTGGCGCTGGAGGGCGCGCGGGCCTTCGCGGACGCGGAAGCGCTGGTCGCGCAGGGCCGGCTCGCGGAGGCGCGGCAGGCGTACCTCCAGGCCGGAGACGCGCAGGACGCGCACCCGTTCGCGGCGGAGCGGCTGCTGGCGTTGCTCGTCGCGGATCCGCAGGCGCACGACCTGGCCCTGGATGTGGCGGCCACGCTGTCGCGCCGCCGGGACCGCAGCCCCGCGGCGCTGTGGGGCGAGGCCGTGGTGCGCGAGCGCCGGGGTGAAGGTGCCCGCGCGGCGGAGCGCTACCTGGCGCTGTGCGCGCTGGCCCGTCGCACGTCGGAAGAGGCTGCCGCGTTCTTCGCCGCCGAGGCCGCCGCGCGCTCCTCGCGCGACACCGCGCCGCAGGTGGCGGTGAAGGCGCTGCACGAGCTGCTGGGCCTCAAGCCGGACCACCTGCCGTCGTTGAAGGCGCTGGCGCGCGCGTCGGACCAGGCGCGCGACCGGGCGGGCGCGGTGCGGGCGTACCGGCGGCTCGCGGCCCTGGCGCGCGACCCGTTGGAGGCCGCGGACGCGCACGTGCACCTGGCGCGGCTGTGCGCACAGACGGAGGACGACATCGCGGGGGCCCGGCTGCACTGCGAGGCCGCGCTGCGCCTGTCGCCGGATCAACCGGACGCGCTGCTCCTGCTGGGCGAGCTGTGCCACCGCGGCGGCGAGCACCTGCGCGCGCTGAAGGCGCTGGACCGGCTGCGCGAAGTGTCCATGGCGCGCCACGAGCTGGACCGCGTGGGACAGGCGGACCTGCTCGCGGGCCGGGTGTGGGAAGACGGCCTGAAGCAGCCGGAGAACGCGCTCTTGCGCTACCGCGAGGCGGTGTCGCTGCTGCCCGGTGAGCCGGAGCCGCTGTTCGCGTCCGCGCGCGTGGCCGAAGGCCTGGGCCGGTTGCAGGAGGCCCTGAGCGGCTACCAGCAGGCGCTGGAGCTGGCGGGACCGGCGCCGCGTTCGGAGAGCGTGCGCCACGCCGCGCACGAGAGCCACCACGCGCTGGCCCGGCTGTCGCGCACGAAGCTGGGTGACCCGGCGCGGGCGCGCGAGCACCTGGAAGCGGCGCTCGCGTTGGATCCGCGCGACGCGGTCGCGCTGGATGAGCTGATTCCATACTTCCGCGTCACCGGCCGCTCGCAGGAACTGGCCGAGGCGCTGGAGAAGGCCGCTGCTCTCAAGGAGGAGCCGAAGGCCCGCGCCGCGCTGTGGGCCGAGGCGGGCGAGCTGTACCGGGGCAAGCTCCAACAGGCGGACAAGGCCGACAAGCTGCTCACGCTCGCGCTGGAGGCGGATGGCGACCACCGGCCCGCGCTGGAGTCGCTGCTCGCGCTGGCCGAGGCCCGCCGCGACGGTGCGCAGCTCACCCGGTGCCTCGCGGCGCTGGCGCGGCTGACGGTGGAGCCGAAGGAGCGGGCGCAGAAGTACCGCCGCCTCGCGGTGGCCGCGCGCGACCTGGCATTCGACCTGGACCTCGCCGTGCATGCGCTGCAGGAGGTGCTGCGCGCGGAGCCGGATGACCTGCCTGCGCTGGGCGAGCTGTGCGCGTTGCAGCGCAAGCGCTCCGACCTGGCGGGGCTCGCGACGGCGCTGGAGGACCGCGCGCGCGTGGCCGAGGCGCAGGGCGACAAGCGGCTGGCGGCGGCGGCGCTGCGTGAGCTGGCCGGCGTGCTGGAGGCGCGGCTGGGTCGCGTGGGCGACGCGCTGGTGGCGCTGGAGAAGGCCGCGCGGCTCGCGCCGGACGCGGCGGTGCTGCTGGACCTGGCGGACCTGAGCCTGCGCTGCGAGCGGCCCGAGCATGCCCGGCGCGCGCTGGAGTCGCTCTTGGCCACGCTGCCGCGCACCGCGGCGCCGGAGAAGCTGGCGGACGTGCGCGCGCGGCTGGGACGGGCGTGTGAGCTGCTGGGCGACCGCGAGGGAGCCATCGCCGCGTACGCGCAGGCGTTCCCGCTGCGCCGGCTGGACGACGTGCTCGCCACGCGGCTGGAGGCCCTCTACACGGAGGCCGGCGAGACGCAGGCGCTGGCGGAGCTGTGGGCCACGCGCGCGCAGGCGCTGGTGGGCGCGGACCGGTCGGAGGAGGCCGCGCCGCTGTTCCTCCAGAGCGCGCGCGCCCTGCTGGAGCGCGGGGAGAAGGCCGCCGCGCTGATGCGCCTGGCCTCCGCGCTGGAGGCGAGCCCCGAGGGACCGCTCGCCGCCGAGGTGCTGGAGGCGTTGGCCGAGCTGGAGCTGGAGCGCGGCGAGAAGCTGGAGGCGGCGCGGCTGTACGCGCGGCGGGCCACGCTGGTGCCGGATGCCCGGGCGGGCGCGAAGCTGCTCTTCCGCGCGTCGCTGCTGGCCGCGGGCACGAGCCGCGAGGAGGCCTTCCTCGCCGAGGCGCTGGAGCGCGACGCGACGTTCGCGCCCGCGAGGATCCGCCGGGGCGAGCTGCGGCTGACCACGGATGCCCGCGCCGCGCTGGAGGACTTCGAGGCGGTGCTGGCCTTGCCGCCCGCGGACGTGGACGCCCCGCGCGAGGCGGAGCGCGTGGCCCTCACGCGCAAGGCCGCCACCGCCGCCGTGCGCGCGAACCGCACGGACGCGGCCCGGCGCCTGCTCGCGGAGTTCTGCGCGCGCACGCCCGAGGACCTGGACGCGCGGCTGGAATTGGCCGCGCTGCACCGCAAGGCCGGCGCCCGCGAGGCCCTGGCGGACCTGCTGGTGGAGCTGTGGCCGCGCCTCTCCGGAGACGCCCGCCGTCAGGCTCGCCGCGAGCTGGCGGAGCTGTGCCTCTCCCTGGGCCGTGCGAGCGCCGCGGCGGATTCGCTGCGCAGCCTGCTGGCGGAGGAGTCGCAGGACGCGTGGGCGGCGCAGGCGCTGCTGGAGCTGCTGCCCCCGCCCGGTACGGGCACGCCGGAAGAAGAAGCCGAGCGGCTGGAGCTGCTGGGCACGCTGGTGTCCGCCGCGTCGGGTGAGGCCCGCGCCGAACTGCTCGCGCGCCGTGCCGCCCTGCACCGCAGCGCGGGCCGCACGGGCCTCGCACGGGACGACTGCGCCCAGGCCGCGAAGCTGTCGCGTCGCCCCGCGCCGCTGCTGCTGATGCTGGCGGAGCTGGCGCGCGAGGCGTCGGACGCGCCCGCTGAACTGGATGCCTGGCGCCGCGCTGTCGCCGCGGATGCCACCCTGGGTGCTCGCGCCCGGGAGCGGCTGCTGGCCCTGGCCACCGTGCTGCTGGAGAAGGACGAGCGCGCCTCCGCCGGGGACGCGCTGCGTGCCGCCATCGCGCTGGAGCTGCCCGCCGACGCGCGGTGCGACGCCTTCTTCGCGCTCGCCGAGCTGGCCCGCCGCGACGGCAAGCCCGCCGACGAAGCCGCCGCGCTGGTCGAGGCCGCGCGTCAGGGGCCCATCGCCCGCCGCGTGGAGGCGCTCCTGCTGCGCGCCACGCTGCTCGAAGACCTGGGTGACCGCGAGGCCGCCGCGCGCGACCTGGAAGCCGCGCTCGTCCTGGCGCCGCGCCACGAAGAGGCCACGCTCGCGCTGCAGCGCGTGCTGCGCGACCTGGAGGACTGGGCCCGGCTCGCGGAGTTGCTCGCCGCCGAGGCGCCCCATGCGCCAACCGCCCTCGCCGCGTCGCTGTACTCGGAGCTCGCGAGCCTCTACCTCGACCGGCTGGGGCAGGGTGCGCCCGCCGAGGCCGCGCTGCGACAGGCGCTGCGGCTGACCCCGGCCGACGCGGCGGTGCGCCGCCGGCTGGTGTCGCTGGTGGCCGGTCGCGGCGAGCTGCTGGAGGCCGCGGGCCTGTTGGAGGCCGCGGCGGAGGACGCCGACGCCGCCGAGGCCGCGGCGCTGCTGCGCGAGGGCGTCACGTACGCGCGGCAGGCCCAGGAGCTGGACCGGGCGCTGGCCCTGGCGCGTCGCGCGCATGCGCGGGTGCCCGCGAAGGGCGAGGACCTGGCCACGCTGGCGGACCTGCTCTACCTGCGCGGCGCGGTGCGCGAAGCGCTGCCGTTGCAGGAGGCCCTGGTCCAGGCGGCGGACTTCCGCGCGGCTCCGGAGGCGGCGGAGGCCACGAGCTTGCGCCTGGGTGACCTGGCGGAGCAGGCCGGCGACGTGAAGCGCGCGGTGGCCGCGTACCGGCACCTGCTGGCGGAGCGTCCGCTGTGCGAGCGCGCCGTGGAGCGCCTTGCCGCGCTGCTGGAGCGCGATGATCCGCGCGGTGCCTTCGAGGTGCGCGTCGCCCACGCGCGCGTGCTGGCGCCGTCCGAGGACACCGTCGCGCGGCTCGTGTCGCTGGCGGAGCGCGCACGCGAGGCGCTGGCGGACGCGGGCATCGCCGCATCGCTGCTGTCGCACGCGGCGCAGATGGCGAAGGAGCCCTTGCCGCTGCGCCGCCGGCTCGTCGCGCTCTACCGCGAGACGGGCCGCACGTCGGAGCTGCTGGCGGAGCTCCAGCCGGTGGCCGCGCTCAGCCTCCAGGCCGGGGACGTGGACGCCGCGCTCGCGGCCTATGACGAAGAGGCCCGGCTCGCCGAGTCGCTGGGCCGCGCGGACGAAGCGCTTCGCTCGCTCGCCAATGCGCGCGACCTGCTCGCCGCCGGGGAGCGCAACGCGGAGGCCGCCGCGTGTGAGCGCCGCCGCGCGGAGCTGCTGCGCGACGTGAAGCTGGACCTGAACGCGGCCGAAGCGTCCCTGGAGCGCGCCTTCGGGTTCGCCGCGGAGCTGGACACCGCGCGCATGGGCGCGGCCCTGGCCGAGCGCCGCGACGACGCGGCCGCCGAGGCGCGCTGGTGGGAGCGCGGACTGCCCCGGATGACGGGCACGCGCGAGGGCGCGGCGGTGCTGCTGCGGCTTGCCCGCCTGAACCTGGGCGAGCTCGCGGACGTGCAAAAGGCCGAGGGCTTCCTGCGTCAGGCCCTGCGCCAGGACCGGTGGCTCACGGAGGCTGAAGGACTGCTCGCGGAGTTGCTGGAGCGCGACGGACGGCTCGCGGAGCTGGCCGCCTGGTACGAGGAGTGCGCGGAGGGGGAGATTGACGCCGACCGTCACGCGGCGCTGCTCCTCCAGGCCGCGGTCCTCTACCGCGACCGCGCGAACAAGCCGGAGGCCGCCGCCGCCGCGCTCATCGCCGCGCGCGCCGCGAAGCCGGACGACCTGGACCTGACCGCGCAGGCGGCGGAGCTGCTGCACCAGGTGCGCCGCCCCGCCGACGCCGCGGAGTTCGACGCCATCCTCCTGGAGGCGGATCCGTTCCGGGAGCCCGTCTTCACGCGCCACCGCGCCTTCCTGGAGGAGAGCGGCGAGCGCCAGGCCCTGGCCGAGCTGATGCTCCGCCGCGCCGAGCGCCAGACGCCCGCCGAGGCCGCCGCGAGCTACCTCGCCGCCGCGAGCGCCTTCCGCGAAGAGGGGGCCCGCGAGCGCGCCATCCTCTGCGAGGACCGCGCGTTCGAGCTGGACCCCGCCAACGCGGAGGCCTTCCAGCACGTGCGCGAGCGCGCCGCCGGAGACGTGCGCCGGCTGGCGGACCTGCTGGGCCAGCGCGCGGAGGCCGTGGCCCCCACGGAAGCGCTGCCCCTGTTGCGTGAGCGGGCCCAGCGCCTGCTGGACGCGGGCGAAGCGCTCAAGGCCGCGGAGGCCTTCGACGACTACCTGGGCCGCGCGGGCGGCGACGTGGATGCGCTCTGCGCCCGCGCCGAGCTGGCCGCGCAGGGTGGAGGCCCCGCCGCCGCGCAGCCGTATGACCGCCGGGTGCTGGCGCTGGGCGGGGACTCGCTGCCGGTGCCGGTGCGCGTGCGCACGTGGCTGCGGCTGGGCCATGCGTCGCTCGCGTCGGGGGCGTTCCACGACGCGGCGGATGCCTTCGAAGCCGTGGTGTCGCTGGAGCCGGAGGGCGCGCGCGGCGGTGAGGCGCTGTCGCTGCTCGCGGAGGTGCACTCGCGCACGGGCAACGGCCCCGGGCTGTACCGCGCGTCGTTGCAGCTGGCGCGCAGGGCCCAGGACGCGGCGACGGAAGAGGTGCTGCTGCGCCGCGCGGCCGACCTCTTCGATGATCCGCGCGAGGCCATCGACGCGCTGGTGCCCCTGGCCCGGTTGCGCCCGGCGGACGCGAGCGTCATCGACCGCGCGGTGGAGGGCCTGCGCGCCCTGGGCCGCCACGGCGACCTGCTGGGCATCTACGAAGCGGGCGCGGAGGCCGCGGGAGGCTCGCGCGCCGCGGAGCTGCTGCTCGCCGCCGCGTCCGTGGCGAACGAGTCGCTGTCGGACGCGGACACGGCCTGGGCCCTCACGCGCCGCGCGGCGGAAGCGGATCCGGAGAACCCGGCCGCCCTGCGCGCGCTGGTGGACGGCCTGCGCGCGCGCAAGGCGTCCGCCGAGCTGCTCGCCGCGCTGGAGCGGCTGATCCCCCTCACGGAGGACGCGGACGAGTCCGCGGTGCTCCGGCTGGAGTTCGCGACGCTGGCGAAGGACGCGGGCCGCGAGGACGCCGCCCGCGACGCGCTGGAGGCCGTGGTGTCGCGGGGCGCTTCCGGTGCCGGCTACGCCGACGCGTTGGAGGCCCTGGAGCCGCTGCTCGGTGAGGCGCACGCGCGCCGCGCCGAGGTGCGCGTGGCCCGCTCGGAGCTGGCGTCGGGTGAACAGCGGGTGTCGCTGCTGGTGGCCGCCGCGCGCGCCTTCGAGAAGGCGGGCCAACTGGACGAGGCGCTGAAGGCCGCGAAGGCCGCCGTCGCCACGGAGCCGGACCTGCGCGCCGCGCTGCTCGTCGCGCACCTGCACCGCGCCTCCGGAGACGCGCCCCGCGCCGCCCGCGCGCTGTTGCAGGCGGCCCGGCTCGCCGCCCCCGAGGAGCGTCCCCCGCTGCTGCTGGAGGCCGCCGGCCTCTGGGAGAAGGCGGGGGAGATGGGCGAGGCGCTGGAGGTCATCGAGCGCATCGCCACCGACGCACCGGACATGCTGTCCGCGTCGGAGCTGGCCGAGCGCTTCGCCCGCCTGGGCGCCTTCGCGCGCGCCCTGGACGTGGGCTTCGCGCCCGCCATGGCCGCCGGCGAGTACACCGACGCGCTGGCCATGGCCGCGCAGGCGGGCGACGTGCCCCGCACGCGCGTGGCCCTCTGGGCCCTGGTCGCGATGCCGGACGCGGACCCCGCCCACGCCTCCGCGCTGGCGGACGGCCTGCGCGAGGACGCGGAGTGGGAAGGCCTGCTGGAGCTGGCAGCCCTGTCCCACGAGCGCGACGCCGCCTTCGCCGTGGCGCTGCGCGACGAGGTCCTGCGCGCCCGTCCGGCCCCGGTGCTCGCGCGCCTGCGCGCATTGGAAGAACTGGGCGGCGAGCCCGGCCTCGGCGCGCGCCTGATGCTCCTGTTGCCGGAGCTGGGCCTGGAGCCGGAGGCCCTGGCCGAAGCGGTGCTCACCCGGGTGCGTCAGCTGCCGGAGCCCGCGCGGCTGGAGTCGCTGGCCTTCGCCGCGGACGGCTGGCCCGCGCGCCGCGAGGAGCTGTTGCGCGAGCGCTACGCCCTGGAGCGCCAGCTGGGCAACCTGGAGTCCGCGGAGCGCACGCTGTCGCTCATCGCGGAGGACACGAAGGACGCCAAGGCGCGCGCGCTGCTGCACCTGGAGCGCGGTGAGCTGCTCCAGGGCCCGCTGGCCCAGCCCGCCGAGGCGCGCGAGGCCTTCGAGGCCGCGCTCACCGACGACGCGGACAACCTCGCCGCCGTGCAGTCGCTGCTCGCGCTGGTGGACGAGGCGCGCGAGTCCACGGTGTTCCTCGCGCTGGCGGACACCCTCGCGAAGCTCGCGGGCGCCGACGCGTGGACGCCGTACCGCGAGCGCCTGGCGGACGCCTACGAAGCCCAGCAGCGCTGGGCCGAGGCGGCCACGCAGCTGGAGCAGCTCCCGGACACCGACGAGCGGCTGGCCCGCCGCGTGAAGTTCGCCGACGCGCGCGGCCTGGTGGGCGAAGCGCTGCGGCTGCGCGAGCGCCTCACGCAGGACCCTGTGGAGCTGGAGGTCATCCTGCGCGGCTACCTGGACGCGCAGCTCGTGGGCCCGGCGGTGCGCCTGGCGGAGCGGCTCGCGGACGCGCAACAGCTCACGCCCGCGCTGACGCGGTGGGTGACCGAGCGCTTCTCTCCGTCCCCGGACGGCGCGGTGCTCGCGGTGCGCTTCTGGCCCGCGCTCCTGCGTGAGAAGTGGCCGGACGTGGATGGCTGGACGCTGTACGCGGAAGCGCTGCGCGCCCTGGGCCGTCCGGAGGCGGAGCGCACGGACGGCATCGGCGCCGCGCTCGTCGGCAGCGACGCCCCCGCGCCTCGCGCGCCCGTGTCGCGGCTGGAGCCTCGCGCGCGGGACTTCCAGCACCCGGAGCCGGAGGGCCTGGTGCCGGTGACGGACGCGAGCCTCGCGCGGCTGCACGTCGCGCTGAAGCCGGTGCTCGTGTCGCTGGGCGCGGAGAACGTGCGCCTGTCCGTGGATCCGCGCGGCGGCGTGGAGGCGTACCTCACGTCGCCGGACGCGCTGGTGCTGGGCGCGGGCGCGCTCGGCTGCTTCGGCGCGGTGGAGCTGGGCTGGCTGTGCGCGCTGGCGCTGGCGCTGGGCTCCGAGGGCGTGGAGCTCACCCGTCCCGGCGCGGTGCTGGCGTGGGAGGACGCGGCGGTGGTGGCCTGGCGCGCGATGCCCGCGTCGCTGGCGGCGGGGCGCGTGCTGGCGCGGCTGGACCCGGACGTGCGCGGCGGTGACCCGGCGGGCGTGGATGTGGGCGCGGTGCTGTCCCGCAGCGAGGCCTTCCGGCAATTGGCCCTGGCCTCGCTGGACGTCTAACCTGGAGCGCCTCATGCACCTGAAGCGACTGGCACTGGCGCTCTTCCCCGCGGCGGCCCTGGCCGTGGCGGTGGGTTGTTTCTCCGACCCCGTGTACCCGGGCAACCAGGTGATGGGGACGTTCCGCTTCCAGGCGAAGCTGGACGCGGCGCGCACCACGTGCGACGCGGGCTCGCGCGACTTCGCGCAGCTGGACGACGCGGGCACCTTCACCTTCGAGGGCACCTTCTCCCGCGACACCGACGCGGGCACGGGCTTCTTCACCGTGCAGGGCTTCTCGCGCGACGCGGGCTACACCGGCCAGAGCGTGTCCTCCACCCACCGCGCCACCGCGCGCCGCGACTCGTGCGGCACTGGCTGCGAGGACTCCGAGATTGAGGAAGCGCTGAACGTCATGCTCCTGAGCGACAGCCAGTCGCGCAACGTGGCGCGCGACTGCAAGCGCCTGGACGGCGGCGTGCCGGAGGGCGACATCCCGGCCCCCACGGAGAACGGCTACGACGTGTCGCTCGCGTGCGGCACGCTCACGGACGTCTTCCTGCCGGGCAAGGGCGCGGCCTGCAAATGCAACCCGTCCACCTGCACGACCGTGTACACGGTGAGCGGCGACCGCATCGACTGAAGCACCCCGGGCCTGTCCCCGTCGTGTAACGTGCGCCGCCCCGAAGTGGAGGATGGAATGGCGAAGCGTGCGGTGGTGCTGCTGTCCGGCGGCCTGGACTCGACGACGTGCCTGGCGATGGCGAAGGCGGACGGCTTCGAGCCGGTGTGCCTGTCCATCGCCTACGGCCAGCGCCACGCGGTGGAGCTGGAGCGCGCGAAGAAGGTCGCCTCCGCCATGGGCGTGCGCGACGTGCGCGTGGTGACGGTGGACCTGCGGCAGGTGGGCGGCTCGGCCCTCACGGACGACATCCCGGTGCCCAAGGACCGCTCGGAGGACGCCATGTCCCACGACGTCCCCGTCACCTACGTGCCCGCGCGCAACGCGCTGTTCCTCTCGCTGGCGCTGGGGCTGGCGGAGGTGGTGGGCGCTACGGACCTCTACATCGGCGTCAACGCGGTGGACTACAGCGGCTACCCGGACTGCCGCCCGGAGTTCATCCGCTCCTTCGAGGCCATGGCCCAGCTGGCCACCAAGGCGGGCGTGGAGGGCGCGACCTTCAAGGTGCACGCGCCGCTGTCCGGCCTCACCAAGGCGCAGATCATCCAGGCCGGCGTGAAGCTGGGCGTGGACTACGGGATGACGCACTCCTGCTACGACCCGGACGCCCAGGGCCGCGCGTGTGGCCGCTGCGACAGCTGCCTGCTGCGCGCCAAGGGCTTCCAGGAGGCCGGTGTGCCGGACCCCACGGTGTATACGGACGGGGTGCGCTGATGCTCACGGCGACGGGACTCACGCTGACCCTGGCGTTGCTCGGAAGCGCACCGAAGGCCGCCGCACCGAAGGCGGAGCTGGTGGACGCGACCACCGTCATCCCGGACCTGGTGCTGGACCTGCGCTACGCGACGAAGGACAACTTCCTCAAGAAGCAGGTGTACCCGGACGGCGCGCGGTGTCTGTTGTTGCCGGACTCGGCGAAGCGCCTGTCGCGGGCCGCGGACGCGCTGCGCCCCCAGGGCTACCGGCTGAAGGTGTACGACTGCTACCGGCCGCGCGCGGTGCAGTACGAGATGTGGAAGATCCTCCCGAAGCCCGGCTACGTGGCGGACCCGCGCAAGGGCTCCAACCACAACCGGGGCGGGGCGGTGGACCTGACCCTGGTGACGAAGGATGGGGCGGAGGTGGAGATGCCCACCCCCTTCGACGACTTCACCCCCGCGGCGCACCACGGCTACTCCGGCGGCACCCCCGCCTCGCGCGAACACCGCGAGGTGCTGCGCAAGGCCATGGAGGGCGCCGGCTTCCAGCGCAACAAGATGGAGTGGTGGCATTACGACCTGCCCGGCGCTACGAAATTGCCGGTGCTGGACGTGCCCTTCACCCCGGCGGGGTGACGCCTGGCTGCTCGCCAGCCCAGTGGTTTCGCGCGGTTGCGTCAGGGACTGCGCGTTAGTGGGCGCGCGCACGGAGTGCCTGCTATTCCTGGCCGCGTATGAGTCAAACGCTCGCGGCCGGCCTGGAAAACACGCTCATCTCTCCGTCCTCGGGGGCGCAGCTCGCGCCCACGCTCACCCCGGGGGCATCCACGACCCAGCGCCGCAACACGGTGCTGCCGCGCGTGGAGTGGCAGGGTCAGCAACCCAGCGTGGTGCCGCTGCAGCGCGAGCGCTTCGAGGAGGTGCGCCCGCTGGGGCAGGGCGGCATGGGCGAGGTGGTGCTGATCCGCGACCACGACATCGAGCGGGAGGTCGCGCTCAAGCGGCTGCCCCCGGGCGCGGACCTGGACCGCGTGCTGCGCTTCGTGGAGGAGATCCGCACGGTGGGCATGCTGGACCACCCGAACATCGCGCCCGTGCACGACGTGGGCGTGGATGAGCAGGGCCGGTACTACTTCCTGATGAAGCACCTGAAGGGCGAGACGCTGGAGTCCATCATCGCCCGGCTGCGCAAGTCGGAGCTGGACGCGCTGGTGCGCTATCCGTTCCAGGTGCGCGTGCAGATCTTCCTGGGCGTGCTGCACGCGGTGGCGTACGCGCACGGCAAGGGCTTCATCCACCGCGACCTCAAGCCCGCGAACATCATGGTGGGCCCCTTCGGCGAGGTGACGGTGCTGGACTGGGGCCTCGCGCGCCGCGTGGGCGCGTCCGCCGCCCGGGCCATCGCGGCCGGTGAGCCGACGGACCTGCACTCGGCCCGGCCGCTGCAGACGGAGCTGGGCTCCGTGGTGGGCACGCCGCTCTACATGTCCCCGGAGCAGGCGCGCGGCGAGCACGACACGATGGACGCGCGCAGCGACGTCTACAGCCTGTCGGTGCTCTTCCACGAGCTGCTGTCGCTGTCGCACTACCTGGACGGCCTCCAGTCAGTGCCGGACATCATGACGGCGGTGCAGACGCGCACGCTGGACATGGCGTCCATGCACCTGAACAGCGCGCAGGGCCCGGTGCCCGCGGAGCTGATGTGGTTCGTGAAGAAGGGGATGAGCAAGGACCCCAAGGACCGCTTCGAGTCCGTGGACGACATGGTGGCGCAGCTGCAGGCCGCGCTGGAGGGCCGCATCCACGTGCACTGCCAGCGCACGATGCTGAAGAAGACCCTGCACAAGGGCCTGCGCCTCGCGGACCGCAACCCCATGGCCCTCACGGCGGCGGGCCTGGTGGGCGCGGGCCTGGTGGTCGCGTCCGCGGTGCACCTGGGCCTGTCGCTCTTCGGCGCGATGCTGCACTGAGGTTCTTCCAGGCGGGCGCGTAACCTTCCGGCGCGTCCGGGGTTGAAGGCATCAACATGCGCGCCCTCCCTGTCTGGCCCCTGGTGGCCGTGTGCCTGTCGTGTGCGTCCC
This sequence comes from Corallococcus caeni, assembly GCF_036245865.1. Classification (NCBI taxonomy): domain Bacteria; kingdom Pseudomonadati; phylum Myxococcota; class Myxococcia; order Myxococcales; family Myxococcaceae; genus Corallococcus; species Corallococcus caeni. The sequence goes on from NZ_BTTW01000002.1 coordinate 1,035,801, forward strand.
GGTCGCAGGTCACGGCACCTGAAGCACCTGCGCCCTTCGACGAGGCGCGCGCGGTGCACGTGCTGCAACGGCTGGCGTACGGCCCGTCGGAGAAGGACCTGGCGGAGGTGAAGCGGCTGGGCGTGGACGGCTGGGTGGACGCCCAGCTCCAGCCCGCGTCCGGTGACGCGCTGCCCCCCGGGTTGGAGGCGAAGCTCCAGGCGTTCCCCACGCTGCGGATGTCGATGGAGCAGCTGGTGGAGGACTACCCCCGGCCGCCCCCGGAGATGCCGCCCGAGGAGAAGCGCGAGCGGGGCCCGGCGCGCGTCGTCTTCGAGCGTTCCTCCGCGCGGGTGCTGCGCGCGGTGGAGAGTCCGCGCCAGCTGGAGGAGGTGCTGGTGGACTTCTGGTTCAACCACTTCAACGTCTCCGAGGACAAGGGCGCGGTGAAGTGGCTGGCCACGTCCTACGAGCGCGACGCCATCCGGCCGCACGTCTTCGGCACCTTCCGGGAGCTGCTGGGCGCGACGGCGCACCACCCGGCGATGCTCTTCTACCTCGACAACTGGCGCAGCACGCGGGAGGGGCTGAGCCAGGAAGAGCTGCGCCACCCGCGCCGCTTCCGGCGCCAGGCCGCGATGATGGAGGACGCGGACGACGAGGAAGAGGCGAAGCCGAAGCTGGGCCTCAACGAGAACTACGCGCGCGAGCTGCTGGAACTGCACACGCTGGGCGTGGACGGCGGCTACACGCAGGATGACGTGCGCGAGGTGGCGCGCTGCTTCACGGGCTGGAGCATCCGCAAGCCGCGCAAGGACCCCGGCTTCGTCTTCCGCGAGGTGGCGCACGACGCGGATGCGAAGCGGGTGCTGGGGAAGGCGATTCCCGCGGGAGGAGGGGAGAAGGACGGGGAGCGGGTGTTGGATCTGCTGGCCAGCCATCCCGCGACGGCGCGCCGCGTGGCGCTGAAGCTCGCGCAACGCTTCGTCGCGGATGAACCACCGCCGGAGTTGGTGGACCGCGTGGCGAAGGTGTTCCTCGACTCGAAGGGGGACCTGCGCGCGGTGTATCGCGCGCTGTTCCAGTCGCCGGAGTTCCAGTCGCCTCGGGCGCGGGCCGCGAAGGTGAAGACGCCCTTCGAATACGTGGTGTCCGCGCTCAGGGCGACGAACGCTCAGGTGGAGGTGACGCCCCGGCTGCTGCGGCATCTGGCCTTGATGGGCGAGCCGCTCTACCGGGCCCCCGCGCCCACGGGCTTCCCGGAAGTGGCCGGGCCCTGGGTGAACAGCGGAGCGCTGGTGGCGAGGCTCAACTTCGGCCTGGACCTGGTGGGAGGCCGGATGCCCGGAGCGCGTGTGTCCTTGGATGCGTTCGCGCCGAAGCAGGCTCCGAGCGCGGTGGAGTGGGTGGACGGCCTGGGGCAGGCGCTGCTGGGCGCGAAGCCGTCGGAGGAGACGCGGGCCACCATCCTCGCGGCGCTGGCGGAGAAGCGCGAGGCCGCGAGCGCCGTGGACGAAGCGCCTCCGGTGGATGTGCCTCTCATCGCGGGGCTGCTGCTCGGCTCGCCGGAGTTCCAGAAACAATGACCGCACGTCTCTCCCGCAGGCAGCTCCTCCAGGCACTGGGCGTCACGGGCGCGGGCCTCGTGCTGGCACCGTCCTTCCTTTCCCGCGCCTGGGCCGCGACACCCGCCAGTACGCCCGCCCGTCGCGCGCTGGTGACGGTCTTCCTGCGCGGCGGCGCGGATGGTCTCTCGCTGGTGCCACCCGTGGAGGATGACGCCTACCAGCGCGCACGGCCCACACTGGCGCTCAGGCTCCAGGGCGAGCACGCGGCGCTGAAGCTCACGGGCCCCTTCGGGCTGCACCCGTCGCTCGGCGCCTTGATGCCGTTGTGGTCGGAGGGGAAGCTCGCGGTGCTCCCCGGCGTGGGGCTGCCCGTCGCGCCGCGCTCGCACTTCGACGCGCAGGACTTCCTGGAGTCCGGCACGCCCGGCCGGAAGTCGACCGCGGACGGCTGGCTCAACCGCGCGCTCGCGGACGCGAAGGGCGACGCACCCCTGCGCGCCGTGGCCCTGCAACCCACGCTGCCCCGAGCGCTCTACGGCGACGCGGGGGCTCTCGCGATGGGGCGCCTGGAGGACTTCCGGCTGCGCACCGGACGCCAGCAGGGCGACGCACGCCAGGGCTTCTCCGCGCTCTACTCCGGCGCGGTGGACCAGGCCCTGAAGGGCGCGGGCGCGGATGCCTTCGAGGCCATGTCCAGGCTGGACGGAGCGCGCCTCGCGAAGCTGCCCGTATCGCCCGGCGTGACGTACCCGACGACCCCGCTCTCCCGCCGCCTCCAGGACATCGCGCGCCTCATCAAGGGGGACGTGGGGCTCGAAGTCGCCGCGACGGAGATGGGCGGCTGGGACACCCACGTCGCGCAAGGTGTCACCCAGGGCGCGTTCGCGAAGCGCTGCGACGAGCTGGGCAAGGCACTGGCCTCGTTCGCGGCGGACCTGGGCCCGAAGCTCGACACCGTGACGGTGCTGGTGATGACGGAGTTCGGCCGCACCGTGAAGGAGAACGGCAACCAGGGCACCGACCACGGCGTGGGCGGCGTTATGCTCGCGCTGGGCGGCGGCGTGAAGGGCGGCGTGCACGGCCGCTTCGAAGCCCTCACGGTGGAGCACCTCCAGGACGGGCGGGACGTGCCCTCCTGGACCGACGTCCGCGCTCCGCTGGCCGAAGCCCTGCGTGCCTGCCGGCCCGGGGTGGACCTGTCAAAGGTCTTCCCCGGCTACCGGGAGGACCGCGCCCTGGGGATGTTCACCTGAGCTCCACTCCCGCCCCACGCGGTCCAAACTGGTCCGACAGTCGGACCAGTTCGTGCCGCGCTCGGGCTCGGAGGCCCCTCTTCTTCATCGCCCGGGTGTCGCCCCGGGAGCGCGCGGTGTGATGGACTGGCGGCGTGCAACGCCTCCGCCGCCCCCTCATGGCCTTCGTCCTCATCACCGGCATGCTGTACCTCGCGCTGTGCGCGCTCGCCTTCGCCGCGCAGCGCTCGCTCATCTACCCCGCGCCCCATGCTGAGCCCACGATGCTGCGCGACCAGCCCGGCTTCGGCGTGGTGCCGCTGGCCAGCGGCCTCGACGTGGACCGCTTCTACGTGCCCGCGCCGCCGGGGGCCCCCACGGTGGTGCACTTCCACGGCAACGGCGAGCAGCTCCTGGATCAGCGGGGCTTCGGCCAGGCGCTCGGGGACGCGGGGCTGGGCTTCCTCGCGGTGGAGTACCCGGGCTACGGCGCGTCGCCGGGCAGTGCGACGGAGGCGGGCCTGTACTCGTCCGCGGAGGCCGCGCTCCAGTTCCTGCGCGAGCAGGGCGTCAAGCCGGAGGACATCGTGCTCAGCGGGCGCAGCCTGGGCACCGGCGTCGCGGTGGAGATGGCGCGGCGCGGGTACGGCGCACGCATGGTGCTGGTGTCCCCGTACACGTCCATGGTCGCCATGGGCCAGCGCACGCTCCCCTTCCTGCCCGCGTCGCTGCTGATGCGCGACCGCTACCTGTCGTTCGACAAGGCCCCCCACATCCCCATCCCCGTCCTCATCATCCACGGCGAAGAAGACGAGGTGATCCCCGTGGACATGGGCCGCACGCTGGGACCGCGCTTCCCCCAGGCCCGGGTGGTGACCGTGCCGGGCGCCCACCACAACGACGTGCTGGAGCGGGGCGGCCAGGAGGAGTTCGCGCGGCTGGCCACGTTCGCGCTCGACGGGACCTGAGCGGGCCGGGCGGACGCATGACGTCCTGCGTCGCGTTCCCTTGCGCCTACCGGCGACCCCCGGACTATGCTCCCTGTCATCAACGCGATGTTTCATCGCGTCCTCAAGCTCCCCCGAGGGATGGATGAGCATCGACCCGGCCCCTGCCGCGACCCTGTCCGAAGCGGCCCGTGAAATCGTCGAAGTGGGCCGCTTCCTCAGCGTGCGCAACTTCGTGCCCGCCACCAGCGGCAACTTCTCCCGCAGGCTGGATGCCCGCACCGCCGCCGTCACGCGCTCCGGCGTGGACAAGGGCGAGCTGGTGGAGGCGGACATCCTGGTGGCGGACATCCACGCGCCGCCGCCCAAGGGCTCGTCCGCGGAGACGCCCCTGCACCTGCAGCTTTATAGAGACCGGCCGGAGGCGCAGGCCGTGCTGCACACGCACTCCGTGGTGGCCGCGCTCCTGTCGAACCTGCGGCTGCCGGAGGGCGAGCTGGTGCTCCAGGACTTCGAGCTGCTCAAGGCCCTGGGCGACACGCGCACGCACGAGGCGGCGGTGTCCATCCCCATCTTCCCCAACGACCAGGACATCCCCCGGCTCGCGGACAAGGTGACCGCGATGCTCACGAAGCGCACGGACCTGGTCGCGTATCTCATTGCCGGCCACGGGCTCTATACCTGGGGCCGGAGCATGGCCGAGGCGCGCCGCCACGTGGTGGCGCTGGAACACCTGCTGACGTACGAACTCGAGAAGATGAAGGTGCGGCGATGAGCAAGCTGATTGTCTACAACGACCACCAGCCGGAGGCGCCGCTGGGCGTCTACACCGAGCCCGAGGACATCCGTCGCGAGCTGAAGCCCGCGGGCGTGCGCTTCGAGCGCGTGAACGCGTCCGTGGACCTGCCGGACGGCGCGGGCCAGGAAGAGGTCCTCGCGGCCTACAAGCACATCGTGGACGCGGAGATGAAGGCCCACGGCTACAACACCGTGGACGTGGCGCGCATCAAGCCGGACGCCCCCAACGTGGAGGCCGCCCGCGCGAAGTTCCTCTCCGAGCACGCCCACACGGAGGACGAGTCGCGCATCATGGTGGAGGGCAGCGGCTGCTTCTACCTGCACGCGGGCGACAAGGTGTTCCAGGTGGAGTGCACGCGCGGCGACCTCATCAGCGTGCCGGAGGGCATGAAGCACTGGTTCGACATGGGCGCCGCGCCCCGCTTCGCCGCCATCCGCTTCTTCATCCGCCCGGACGGCTGGGTGGGCCACTTCACCGGCGAGACCATCGCCGAGCGCTTCCCGAAGTACGCACCGTGAGCGCGCCCAAGGCCATCGTCACGGACATCGAAGGCACCACCAGCTCCATCGCCTTCGTGAAGGACGTCCTCTTCCCCTTCGCCCGGAAGCACCTGGCGGAGTACGTCGCCACGCACGGGCAGTCAGCCACCGTGCGCCAGTGCCTCTCCGACGCCCGCACGCTCGCGGGTGAGCCCGGGCTGGACGAGACAGGTACCGTGGCGCTGCTCCAGCGCTGGCTCAACGTGGACCGCAAGGCCACGCCGCTCAAGACGCTCCAGGGGCTCATCTGGGAGCAAGGCTACGCGCGCGGCGAAATCAAGGGCCACGTCCACGCGGACGCGGCCCGGGCCCTGCGTGAGTGGCACGCCAGGGGCCTGCGCCTGTATGTCTATTCCTCCGGCAGCATCGCCGCGCAGAAGCTCATCTTCGGCTACAGCGTGGAGGGGGATTTGACGCCGGTGTTCTCCGGCTACTTCGACACCACCACCGGCCCCAAGGTGGAGGCCGCGTCGTATACGAAGATTGCCCAGGCGCTGGAGCTGCCGCCGGGGGACATCCTGTTCCTCTCCGACAACGTGGCGGAGCTGGACGCGGCGAAGCAGGCGGGCCTGCGCACCGCGGCCCTGGACCGGGGCGAGGTGGCCCTGCCGCCGGACCACGGGCACCCGGTGTTCCACGACTTCACGTCGCTCGATCCGTTCGCGCGCGTGTCTTGAATTGATTCTCCATCCCGGAGCGGAGTCTCCCCCATGTCGAGTTCCAACAAGCCCGTGCTGGGCATCATCGGCGGCAGCGGCCTGTACCAGATTGACGGCCTGACGGACGTCTCGTGGCGCCGGGTGTCGTCGCCCTTCGGCGAGACGTCGGACGAGTTCTGCTTCGGCCGCATCGGCGACCAGCCGGTGGTGTTCCTGCCGCGCCACGGTCGCGGTCACAGGATTCCCCCGTCGGAGCTGAACTTCCGCGCGAACATCGACGCGCTCAAGCGCAGCGGCGTCACGGACATCCTCTCCGTCTCCGCGGTGGGAAGCCTGCGGGAGGACCTGCCGCCCGGCACCTTCGTGGTGGTGGATCAGTTCGTGGACCGCACCTTCGCGCGCGTGAAGAGCTTCTTCTCGCAGGGCCTGGTGGCGCACGTGTCCATGGCGAAGCCGGTGTGCTCGCGCCTGGGCGACGCGGTGATGGCCGCGTGCGAGGGCCTGGACATCAAGATCGTCCGCGGCGGCACGTACCTGGTGATGGAGGGCCCGCAGTTCTCCACGCTGGCGGAGAGCAAGCTCTACCGGCAGTGGGGCTGCGACGTCATCGGCATGACCAACATGCCGGAGGCCAAGCTCGCCCGGGAAGCGGAGATTTGCTACGCGAGCGTGTCGATGGTCACGGACTACGACTGCTGGCATCCGGACCACGACGCGGTGACGGTGGACCAGGTGGTCGCGGTGCTGCTGGGCAACGCGGGCAAGGCGCGCGGGCTGGTGAAGAACATCGCGCCGCTCGTGAGCCAGCACACGGCCCTGTGCCGCGCCGGCTGCCAGACGGCCCTGGAGCACGCCATCATGACGTCGCCCGACGCGCGCGACCCGGCCATGGTGGAGAAGCTCTCCGCGGTGGCGGGCCGCGTCCTCAAGCGCTGAACGCGGGAACAAGGAAGACACGGCGATGAAAGTCCAAGGCGTTCCGATGCGCTCCATCTGGGTCGAGTCCGACGGCTGGAGCGTCGGCGTCATCGACCAGACGCGCCTGCCGCACGCGTTCGTGAAGGTGAAGCTGTCCACGGCGGATGAAGCCGGTCACGCCATCCGCAGCATGCTCGTGCGGGGCGCGCCGCTCATCGGCGCCACGGCCGCGTATGGCGTGTGTCTGGCCATGCGGCAGGACGCGTCCGACGGCGCGCTGGAGCAGGCGCTGACGATGCTGCGGGCCACGCGGCCCACGGCGGTGAACCTGCACTGGGCGCTGGACGGGATGCGCGCGGCGCTGACGCCCCTGAAGCCTTCCGAGCGCGTGGCGGCGGCGTACCGGCAGGCGGCGGCGCTGTGCGACGAGGACGTGGCCATCAACCGCGCCATCGGCGAGCACGCGCTCAAGCTGTTCCAGGCGGCGTGGGACAAGAAGGGCCGCAAGGGCCGGCTCAACGTGCTCACGCACTGCAACGCCGGCTGGCTGGCCACGGTGGACTGGGGCACGGCGCTGGCGCCCATGTACCTGGCGCACGACGCGGGCCTGCCCCTGCACGTCTGGGTGGATGAGACGCGCCCGCGCAACCAGGGCGCGGTGCTGACGGCGTGGGAGCTGGGACAGCACGGCGTCCCGCATACGGTCATCGCGGACAACGTCGGCGGCCACCTGATGCAGCACGGGGAAGTGGACCTGTGCATCGTCGGCACGGACCGCACGACGGCCCACGGCGACGTGGCGAACAAGATCGGCACGTACCTCAAGGCGCTGGCCGCGAAGGACAACGGCGTGCCGTTCTACGTGGCGCTGCCGTCGCCCACCATCGACTGGACCATCCACGACGGCGTGAAGGAGATCCCCATCGAGCAGCGCGACGGCGCGGAGCTCAGCGACGTGACGGGCCGGCTGCCGTCGGGGGACATCGCCACGGTGCGGATCACGCCTCCGGGCAGCCCCGCCGCGAACTACGCGTTCGACGTGACGCCCGCGCGGCTGGTGACGGCGCTCGTCACGGAGCGCGGCGTGTGCCCGGCGACGGAGGAGGGGATGCTGTCGCTCTTCCCGGAGCGGCGCGCGCAGCGGAGCGCGGCGAAGTGAGCGGGGTGGGGGGCCACCTGGCGCTGCGCGAGGCGATGGTGGCCACCGCGCGGCGGATGAACACGTCCGGGCTGAACCAGGGTACGTCCGGCAACCTGAGCCAGCGGGTGGAGGGCGGCTTCCTCCTCACGCCGTCCGGGATGAACTACGAGACGATGACGCCGGAGGACCTGGTCCTCATGCGCTTCGACGGCTCGCACGAGGGCCACCGCAAGCCGTCCACCGAGTGGCAGCTGCACCGGGACCTCCTCCAGGCGCGGCCGGAGGTGGGCGCGGTGCTGCACTCGCACAGCATGTTCAGCACCACGCTGGCGTGCCTGCGCCGGGGCATCCCCGCGTTCCACTACATGGTGTCCGCGGCGGGCGGCACGGACGTGCGGTGCGCGGAGTACGCCACCTTCGGCACCCCGGAGCTGGCGCGCAACATGATGGTGGCCCTGGAGGGCCGCAAGGCGTGCCTGCTGGCCAACCACGGGCTGGTGGCGGTGGGCGCGGATTTGCCCGGGGCCTTCAAGCTGGCGGTGGAGGTGGAGACGCTGGCGGCCATGTACTGGCGCGCTCTCCAGCTGGGCGAACCGGTGCTGCTGGACGACGCCGAGATGGAGCGCGTGTTCCAGCAATTCCGGGGGTATGGGCAGTAGGAAGTGCCTCGCGCACACGTTCCTGCATGATTCTCCGGGTCCCTGCCTCTAAGTCGGGAGGGGCGGGCCCGGGTGGGTCATCTCCGGTTCCCTGGAGGCGTCGGCATGCGGTGGGTTCTCGGGTGCATGGTGGTGATGGCACTGGGGTGTGCCTCGATCATGCCGGGGGGGCGGGAGCCCCTGGATGCGCGGCTGGCGGACGCGCTCCAGGCCTATGACCAGGCCGTGACGCTCTACGACGAGGGCCGGTACGCCGAGGCCATGGCGCCCGGAGCCAGGGCCCTGGCGCTGCGGGAGACCGTGCTCGGGGAGTCGCATCCGGACGTGGCCTACGCCCTGAACCTGCTGGGGGAGCTGTACCGGCTGCAGGGGGACTTCGCCCGGGCGGGCGTCCTCCACGAGCGCGCGCTGGCCATCCGGGAAGCGGTGGTGAACGACGACGCCGCGAGGTCCGTCACCGCGGCCGCGCTGCTCAGCTTCGCCGCCTCCCCCGCGATGGAGACGGACCGTCAGGCGGGGGGCTTCTACGACCACGGGCACGCCTTCGCCCGGCGGACGAACAACCTGTACAGCCTGGACAAGCGCCGCCGCATGGGCGCGTTCGCCAGCCAGGAAGCGACCCTCAACGAGAACCAGTCCGCCTACGCCGAGTCCCTCAACAACCTGGCCAACCTCTACCAGCAGCAGGGGCTCTACAGCCGGGCGGAGCCGCTCTACTCGCGCGCGTTGGATTTGCGGGAGAACGTGCTCGGCAAGCAGCACCTCACCGTCGCGGACTCGCTCAACAACCTGGCGCTGCTCTACCGGGAGCAGGGCCTCTACAGCCGGGCGGAGCCGCTGTACGTGCGGGCGCTCTCCCTGCGCGAGTCGGCGCTGGGCAAGAAGCATCCCCTGGTCGCGGACTCGCTGGACACCCTGGCCACGCTCTACCAGGACCAGGGCCTCTACAGCCGCGCGGAGCCGCTGGGCCTGCGCGCGCTCGCCATCCGGGAGTCGGCGCTGGGCAAGAAGGATCCCCTGGTGGCGGACTCGCTCAACAACCTGGCCAATCTCTATCAGGACCAGGGGCTGTATGACCGGGCCGAGCCGCTCTACGCGCGCGCGCTCGCCATCCGGGAGGCGGCTCCCGACAGCAGCGCTTCGGACCTGGCCGCCGCGCTCAACAACCTGGCCACGCTCTATCAAGCGCAGGGGAAGTACGCCCGGGCCGAGCCGCTCTATGCGCGCGCGCTCGGGCTCTGGGAGGCGGCGCTCGGCAGGAATCACCCGCACGTCGCCGCGTCGCTCAACAACCTGGCCACGCTCTACCGCAAGCAGGGGAAGCTCACCCAGGCGGAGCCGCTCTACGCGCGCGCGCTGGCCATCTGGGAGGAGGTGCTCGGCAAGAACCACCCGGACGTCGCCGGCTCGCTCAACAACCTGGCCAATCTCTACCGGGACCAGGGGATGTACAGCCAGGCGGAGCCGCTCTACGCGCGCGCGCTGGCCATCCGTGAGGCGGTGCTGGGCAAGAACCACCCGGACCTGGCGGCCTCGCTCAACAACCTGGCCCTCCTGCGTCTGGCGCAGCGCCGCCTGGAGGACGCCGTGCCGCTGTTCACGCGCGCCTTCGCCGTCTCCGAGCAGCGCCTGCGCCGCGAGGCCCTGGAGTTCTCCGAGGCGCGGCTGGCCAGCTTCCTCCAGCACCTGCGCGCGGACGAGGAGCAGCTCTATGCGCTCGTGCGCGCGCACCCGGACTCCGCTGGCGTCCGGCGCCTGGCCCTGAGCGCGGCGCTGCTGCTCAAGGGCCGCTCCGTCGAGGAGACGGCCGACATCTCCCGCGCGGTCTACCGGAGCCTGGGCCCGGAGGAGCGCGGCACCTTCGAGCAGCTGCGCAAGCTGCGCACCCAGCTGGCCAGCCTCTCGCTCCACGGGCCCGGCGCGCTCGCGCCGTCCGTCTACCAGGGGCAGCTCACGGCGCTGACCGCGCAGGGCGACGCGCTGGAGGCGACCCTCGCCAGCCGTTCCGCTCCGCTGCGCGCGCTGGCCGCGCTGCCGTCTCCCGAGGACATCGTCGACCGGGTCGCCGAGTCCCTGCCGAAGGATGGCGCCCTCGTGGAGTTCATCACCTACGAGGACCGGCCCCTGGTCCAGGGGACCGGCACGCCGCAGCTGCGCTGTCTGGCATTGGTGCTCCTTCCGGACGCGGACATTCACGCGCTCGACCTGGGCCCCGCGGGGCCCATCGAAGCGGCGGCCTCCAGCCTGCGGGACGCGCTGGCGCGCCGGGACGCCGCCTTCGAGGACTCCGCGCACGCGCTCTACCAGCTCGCCTTCCAGCCGCTGCTGCCGCTGCTGGGTAAGGCCCGCCGCCTCTTCCTGTCACCGGATGGCGAACTGGCCCTGGTGCCCTTCGCGGCGCTGCACGACGGCCAGCGGTACCTCGTGGACGGCTACGACTTCACCTATGTCACCTCCGGCAAGGACCTGCTGCCGCGTGCCCAGCAGCCCCAGCCCGCGTCCTCCGTGGTGGTGCTGGCGGATCCAGCGTTCAACACGGGACCCCGGACCGCCGAGCTCCCCACGGGAGGCGCGTCCCTGGTGGCGGAGCGCTCTCCCTCGACGCGGCGCGAGGACCTGGTGGCGCGGGACTGGGCCCCGGTCCCGCTGCCGGGCTCGCGCGAGGAGGCGGAGGCCATCCAGCGCCTGTTCCCGCAGGCGCAGCTGTTCCTGGGGGCGAAGGCGACGAAGGAGCGGCTGCTGCAACTGCGCACGCCCGGCATCCTCCACCTGGCCACGCACGGCTTCTTCCTGGAGGACGCCACCGCGCAGGAGAGCTCGCGGGCCGTCGCGACCTTCGGCGCGCTGGGCGAGGATCCGCAGCCCGTGCGTCCGCCGGATCCGCTGCTGCGCTCCGGCCTGCTGCTCGCGGGGGAGACAGAGCAGAAGAGCACGTCCGACAGCGCGCTGGTGACGGCGCTGGAGCTGGCGGGGCTGGATTTGTGGGGCACGCAGCTGGTGGTGCTGTCCGCCTGTGACACCGGCCGCGGCGCGGTCCGGCGCGGGCAGGGCGTCTACGGCCTGCGCCGGGCCTTCCTGGTGGCGGGCGCGGAGACGGTGGTGATGAGCCTCTGGAAGGTGGACGACGCGACGACGCGCACGTTGATGGAGACCTACTACCGCCACCTGCTGGGCGGGGAAGGGCTGGCCACGGCGCTGCGTGAGGCGATGCGGGAGCTGCGGAAGGCTCAGCCCCATCCGCACTACTGGGCGCCCTTCATCGCCATGGGGCGGGACACGCCGCTGCGGTTGCTGGACGCGGGCGGGATGGCTCAGGCCGGCGGCGGGTAGAGGTCCTCGAGGATTTCGGAGCGCTCGGGATACATCTGCTCGAACCGGGCGAGGGCCTTGGGGCCGCCATCGAGCGCCCGCATGTACTCGGACCAGGCCTCCGCGAAGTCCTCCGTGTAGACGCCGGACTTCTCGAAGCTCTCCTCCGTGTAGTCGTTGAGGTGGTTGCCGTCCGAGGCCGCGGCTTCCGCCCAGCCATCGGGGATGGGCGGGGGCTCGCCCGAGAGCCTCTCGAAGATGCCGGACAGGATGCTGTCGTTCGCGTCCTCCACCTGCCGGCCGATGAGGTGGCCGATTTCGTGGTGGAAGATGTCGGCCGTCACGTTGGCCTGGCCGTCATAGAAGGTGATGGTGCCGTCGCCCGCGCGCGCGGCGGCCCCATCCGGATCCGGGTCCTTCTTGACGACGACGTGCTCGAGCGAGCCGCGAAGGTCCTCCGGCGTCTCGCTGTACGAATCGATGACCTGGGTGAGGACGTCCGCCGCGTCCGCGTCGCTGCCCTCCTCGATGGACACGGTGAACGTGTCGTCGCCGACGCGGACGACGTAGAGGTCGCTATTGCCGAAGGGCAGGGACACGGGCGTGATGGAGACCTGCTCCGTCTTCCCGTCGGTGTTGGTGAAGGGCACCGTGTTGCCCGTCGCCAGGGCCTCTTCCACCGCGGCATGGCGGGGGTTGATGAGCTTCCCCAGGTCGCCGGGCAGCAGGGGCGGGAGCGGCGGGAGGAGGGGCTTCGTGAGCCGGGCCGGCTCGAAGCCGCTGGTGCCCTGGAACGCGCGCACCGCCGTGTTCTGGAGGCGGGGCGGGGCGGTCAGGGTGGCCGGAGTGGGGGCCTTGGGCGTCTGGAGCGCGGGGGCCGGCGAGAGGGGGCGGGACAGAAGCTTCGTGAGCATGAGGGGCTCTCCTTGCCCCCTGTACGGAATGCGTCCGCACCCGGTTACACCCGGACTCACGTGGGCCCCGGTTCACCCACTGAGGACTCAGGCGCTGCGCAGCGTGAGGAGCGTCACCTCGGGCGGGATGCCGATGCGGAAGGGGAGCCAGTGCCCCGTGCCGCCGGAGACGTAGAGGTGGCTGTCGCGGAAGCGATAGCGGCCCAGCATGTGCTTGAAGGCGAAGCCGAACAGCGGGACCCCGAGGAAGGCCACCTGTCCGCCGTGGGTGTGGCCCGCGAGCGTGAGGCGCGCGCCGCGCTCGGCGGCGTAGGGGAAGAAGTCCGGGTGGTGGGAGAGGCAGAGGACCACGTCGTCCGGGTGGCCCTCCTTGAACGCCGTCTCCGCGGAGTGCTGCCAGCGCTGGTCACGCACCGTGCGGCTGCGGCCGGACATGGGGAAGTCCACGCCCACCACGCGCAAGCGCTGGCCGCCATGCTCCAGCACGTGGGCTTCATCCACGAGCAGCCGGACCGGAGCGCCGCGCTGGGCCAGCTGCGCGTAGCCGCCCAGGACTTCGTCCAGCCCGCGCCAGTGCTCGTGGTTGCCCAGGATGGCGAGCATGCCGTGACGGGCCGTCGTGGAGGCGAGGGCGGCCATCGTCTCGTCGAGCTGGTTCACGTCGTCGATGAGGTCCCCGGTCATCACCTGGAGGTCCACGCCCGCGGTGTTCATCACCTCCACGGCGCCGCGCAGGTACTCGGGGGAGATGAAGGGGCCCACGTGGACGTCGGTGATCTGCCCGATGCGGAAGCCGTCGAGCGCGGAGGGGAGGCCGCGCAGCTTCACCTCCACCTCGCGAACGGTGAAGCCCAGGCTGCCGCCCACGACGCCCACGGCGCTGGCGCCCATGGCGAAGACGGGCATGGCCTGACCGGCCTTCACCAGGAGGTTGCGGCGCTCCAGGTCCACGCCGGGGGGCGCGGCCCGCTGGCGGCGCTCGGCGCGCAGCTTGAGGACGAGGAACGGCAGGCCCATGAGCATCACCAGCAGCGCGGTGATGCTCCACACGACGGCGAACAGCTTCACCGGCACGAGGAACGGAGGCGTGTGGTGGAGCCCGTAGCCGGTGACGGCGGGCACGGTCCAGGCCGCGAACGCGAAGCCCATGAGCCCCAGCAACACGCCATGGCGCCAGCCGCGAGTGACCGCGGGCCACAGCCTGCGCAGCACGAGGTACGCGCCCAGGTAGACGAACAGCAGGACCAGCAGCCTTCCCATGGTGTGCGCGCTCTCGGTGTCGTGAGGAGGCCCGAGGATAACGGACCCCCTGACGCCGCGCTGTCCTCCGTCACCGGGCTGCTCGCCTGGGCTCCACGGGCCTGAACGTGTAAATCGCGCGGATGAACCGCCCGAAATCAGGGATTTGGCGGCGCCTGCGACGTTCAAGTCGCTCGCACCACGGGCCCGGCGGCGTGTCACCCACGTTGCCAAGGCTAGCTGGGCCAGCCCTCGCAGACTTGCGGAGAGCGTCAGCGCAACCGCACTTGGCTCGCCGCTATCGCATACTCCAATTGATGTGCCAGCCGTAAGCGTTGGCTTGACCAGGAGTGATGCCTGGGAGGTAGACGTAGATGCGGAATCCCGTGGGCGTTGGCGCGTAAATAGATGTGGCACTGGAGCTGATCCAGTGGGTGCTGAGTCCTCCAATGGAAGTGAAGTACAGAGGTGTCTCGCTGAAAGCGCAGCTCGCCGTGTTCACATCCACGTAGATGCCCTCGTGGGTATACTGCTGCCAGGCCGTCGCGTTTTGCTGTGTCTGGCCGGTGCAGAGCGTCGGCTGGCGTAGATTGTTAGGTGTGGCCTGCCAGTTGATGTGCCAGCCGTAAGCGTTGGCTTGACCAGGAGTGATGCCTGGGAGGTAGACGTAGATGCGGAATCCCGTGGGCGTTGGCGTGTAAATGGACGTGGCACCGGAGCTGACCCAGTGGGTGCTGAGTCCTCCAATGGAAGTGAAGTACAGAGGCGTCTCGCTGAAAGCGCAGCTCGCCGTGTTCACATCCACGTAGATGCCCTCGTGGGTATACTGCTGCCAGGCCGTCGCGTTTTGCTGCGTCTGGCCGGTGCAGAGCGTCGGCTGACGTAGATTGTTGGGTGTGGCCTGCCAGTTGATGTGCCAGCCGTAAGCGTTGGCTTGGCCAGGAGTGATGCCTGGGAGGTGGACGTAGATGCGGAATCCCGTGGGCGTTGGCGTGTAAATGGACGTGGCGCCGGAGCTGACCCAGTGGGTGCTGAGTCCTCCAATGGAAGTGAAGTACAGCGGCGTCTCGCTGAAACCGCAGCTCGCCGTGTTCACATCCACGTAGATGCCCTCGTGGGTATACTGCTGCCAGGCCGTCGCGTTTTGCTGCGTCTGGCCCCGGCACACGCCATTCTGGGCCTGGGTATTCAATGCCTTTGATTCGGCGATGTCGCCTGCTTTTAAAGGCTGCAGCTGTGTTAAGACGGTCTGGGCGCTGCCCTCCTGCACTTCTGGGGTGCTGCCACAGCCTGCCAGGGCCAGCACTAGGCCCAGGGCCAGCAGTGCCAGACCGCTTCTCTTCTCACTTCTCATGGACGACTCCAGCGCGTGGGACGGGGCCTTCCGCCAGCGAGTAGGCCTGTCCGGCCGCGCATCCCGGGAGCTCCCGGCGGAGAGAGCGCGGGACTTTATGGGTAGTCTCGCCTTCCGCGCTCCTGAGTCACCCCCGCGCCGGGGAAGTCGCTAGAGACTCCCCAGTCGCGCCGCTCTTTTGGCTATCCGAAGGGGTGGAGTCGCAGTCCCTTCATGCATCTTCCCCGCGTGGACCGGGCGCCCAGCCCGCGACTGCCGGAAGCACTGCCTCTGCCCTCCGTGACTGCCACAGGCCAGGCCCAGCCCCTCTCTTCCCCTGCTCCCTTCATCCAAACATCGGCGGAAGGATTGGCCGGTTGAATGGGATAACAGGAAAATCGGAGGCTGAATGCGCGAGGGGTTGCTGTGGCTGGTGGTGTTGATGGGGTGCGCGTCCGCACCCGTGCACTCACCGGCGAAGGACTGGGAGCAGGCGGAGGCGTCGCGGGAGTGCGAGGACCGTGATGAGGACCAGTGCCTCACGCACGTCTGCGAGGACGACGTCTGCGCGCTGTTCCGGTGCGAGGACCTGGCCCCGAACCGCATCGTGCGGACGCGAGGGGCCATGCCGGTGGCGCCCATCTTCGTGGCGCCCGGCAGTGGGCCGCAGCGGACGTGGGGAAGCGCGCAGGGACTTCCGGGCGACGCGGTGCCCGTCATGGTGTTCCGCTGGCACCGGCGCGAGAAGCTGCCCAGCGAGGTGCGCCGGGAGAAGGCGCTACAGGAGTGGGCGAAGCGACCGAAGGAGCGGCACCACATCTTCCCGCAGGCGTTCAAGAAGCATTTTCAGGACAAGGGCATCGATATCCACCAGTACGTCCTGGCCATCGATGCGGAGGTGCACGCACGCATCCATCGTGGTGCGTGGGGCGGACCTTGGAATCGAGATTGGGATACCTTCATCGGGCTGCAGGGGGCCGAGGCCGACATTCCGGATCACTTCGAGCACGCCGCATGGATGATTCGAAAGTATGAGCTCTTGGGTCTGCCGATGACGTATTGGCAGCAAGTGGACCTGACGCCCGTGCCCTTCGAGGACTGATCAATGCGCTACTTCGAGGTTCGTGGCCCGCCTGACGGCGTAGAACCGCAATGGAGTGGTGATTACCGCGCCGAGCATCGATGGCACCTGTCCGGCGTTGACTGTCCCAGGTTCGGCCCCTGGGCGTGGATGGATGCCTTCCCATCCGTGGACCTTTCCGCGGTGGCGGAGCCGGTGCTGGCCGAGCCCAAGGGACCCATGTCCGTCGCGGAATACAACCGGCTGGTGGCCCTCATTCGCCCCTTTGTTCCTCCCGAGCTTCCTGTGAGAGCAGGGGGCTCGTTCGGGCCCATGATCGGAACGGTGCGAGGCAGGTTTGGCCCGATCACCTGTTGGCCCTCATGGCGGGTGCTCCTCCGCGAGGACGCGGTGGAACTGCTCAAGGCCGAGGGACTGAAAGGTGTCATCGCGGTCCGGATGGAGCTCAGGTCCCGCCGGAGCACCATGCCCGCGCTCTACGAATTGGAGGCCCGGCCTCTGGCCCGCCTGCATCCGGACTGCATCGGCGAATGGAAGACGCCTGCGTGCGACCTCTGCGGCAAGCCGGAGTCGTTCTCCCTGCCGCCGAAGCGCTGGCTGCTGCGCTCCTCCATCCCGGAAGGGCTCGACGTCTTCGGCATTGATGGGGCCAACCCGCGCGTCGTCAGCGAACGCTTCGTGGAAACCGTGCAGCGCCTGGGCCCCAGCGATGTGCACTACCAGGAGATCGACGCGCGGTAGTTCGCGTCACATCCCCCCGCCCGGGCTCGCGAGCCGCAGGTGCGAGTGCAGCGTCTCCGCTCGCAGGTACAGGAACTGCGCATCCCCGAAGGCCAGCGCGTCCCCGTCCGTGAGCAGCCGCACCTCGCCCTCGCCCAGCTCCGCGGCGTTCAGCCAGGTGCCGTTCATGGACCCCAGGTCCTTCACGGAGCACGTCCCCTGCGCCGCGTGCCAGCGCAGCACCGCGTGCTGCTTCGACACCGACGGGTCGTGCACCATCAGCGTGCACCCCTCCAGCCGCCCCACCTTCATCTCCTGCCCGTCCTGCTCCGGCCCCAGGAAGTGGACCTCCAGCGAGTCGAACGCCTGGAGCATCACCAGCAGCCGGTCCACCAGGCGCGAGCGGTGCGCCATCCCCACCGTGCGCGCCTCCGCCAGCCGCAACGCCACCTGCTGGAACACCGGCTCTGGCGGCTGCTGGATGAGCACCACCGGCCCGGAGGCTTGCAGGAACGCCTGCACGGGCGCGTAGGCGAACGGGCGGAGCTGTTGGACGGAAGGCATCACGCCCCCACGTTACCCCCAGCCCCGCCCCGGCGCGAGCCGCCGGCCCCCAGTGTCAGGTGCCCGGCGGTCCTTCCACCCACTTCAGGACGCCGCGGACGCCTTCATCAGGTGGTCCCCGTAGTCCTCCCGCAGCTTCATCTTCAGGAACTTCCCCGTCGACGTGCGCGGAATCTGGGTCACGAAGAGGATGTCATCCGGCAGCCACCACTTCGCGAACTGCTTCTCCAGGTGCGCCGTCAGCTCCGCCTTCGTCGCCTGCTGTCCCGGCTTGAACACCACCGCCGCCAGCGGCCGCTCGTCCCACTTCGGATGCCGCCCCGCGAACACCGCCGCCTCCAGCACGGACGGGTGCGCCATCAGCGCGTTCTCCAGCGCCACGGAGCTGATCCACTCGCCGCCGGACTTGATGACGTCCTTGCTGCGGTCGGTGATGTGCAGGTAGCCCGCCGGGTCGATGGTCACCACGTCGCCCGTCTTGAACCACCCGTCCTGCGTGAACCGGTCCTTGCCCTCGTCGCCGTAGTACGACGCCGCCACCATGGGCCCGCGCACCTCCAATTCGCCCATGGCCTTGCCGTCCCAGGGCAAGATCTCCCCCCTGTCGCTCACGTGCCGCGTCTCCACGAACGGCACCGAGTAGCCCTGCGACGCGTACGCCTCGAGCTGCGCCTCCGGCGACGCCGTGCGCAGGTCCCCCTTGAGCCGCGCGAGCGTGCCCACCGGGTTCATCTCCGTCATGCCCCACGCGTGCAGCACGTTCTGCCCGTGGCGCTTGCGGAACCCGTCAATCAGCGCCGGCGGCGCCGCGGAGCCGCCAATCACCATGTGCCGCATGGCGCTCAGGTCCCACTTGCCCGGCTCGCGGTCCAGCTGCGCCAGGATGCCCAGCCAGATGGTGGGCACGCCGCCGGCCACCGTGACCTTCTCGTTCTGCATCAGCTCCAGCAGCGACTGGGGGTCGAGGTGCGGCCCGGGCAGCACCTGCTTCGCGCCCGTGAGCAGCGCGTCGAACGGCAGGCCCCACGCCGCCGCGTGGAACATGGGCACCACCGCCAGCACCGTGTCGGACTCCTTCAGCCCCAGCACCTCCGGCAGGCAGCACACCAGCGTGTGCAGCACGATGGAGCGGTGGCTGAAGAGCACGCCCTTCGGGTTGCCCGTCGTGCCGGACGTGTAGCAGAGCATCGCCGCGCTGTTCTCATCCAGGCGCGGAAAGTCGAACGTGGGCGCCTCCGCCGCGAGCAGCTGCTCGTAGTCCAGCCGCCCCTCGGGCACCGGGCCGTCGTCCGGGATGACGATGACGTGCTTGATGTGGCCGGCGGCCTTCTCGAACTTCTCCACCAGCGGCAACAGCGAGCGGTCCACCACCACCACCGTGTCCTCCGCGTGGCGCGCGATGTAGCCCAGGTCGTTGGGGTGCAGCCGCAGGTTGAGCGTGTGCATCACCGCGCCCATCGCCGGCACGCCGAAATACACTTCCAGGTGCTGGTGGTGGTTCCAGCTCAGCGACGCCACGCGGTCCCCGGGCTTCACCCCCAGCCGGGTGAGCGCGTTCGCCAATTGGCAGACACGCTGGTGGAAGTCCCCGTACGTGTAGCGGTGCAGGGACTTGTCCGGCCTGCGGCTGACGATCTCCTGCGCGGCGTAATAGGAGCGCGCCCGCTCCAGGAAGTGCGTCAGGGTGAGCGGGAAGTCCATCATGCGACCGGTGAGCATCGACACCATCCCTTCGGGAGAGGGGGAAGGGCCGGATGCTACCGGATGCGCGGCGCCATGCCCGCCACTCCCCGTGGGAGCAGGCATGGCGCAACACGTCAATGTCAGCCGAAGAAAACCTGCGCGACCTCGAAGAACTCCTTGGGCACGCGCTTGAGCTCCCGGGTGGCCTCCGCCAGGTTCTCACTGACGATGTCGTTGCCGCGCAGGGCGGCCATCCTGCCGAACTCGCCGCGGGCCACCATGTCGCACGCATGCACGCCGAACCGGGTGGCGAGCACCCGGTCGTGCGCCGTGGGGGCGCCGCCGCGCTGGATGTGGCCCAGCACGGAGACGCGCGTCTCGAAGCCGGTGCGCCGCTCAATCTCCGCGGCGACGATGTTGCCCACGCCGCCCAGGCGCGGCCGGCCCGCTTCGTCCAGGGCGCCCGTGGTGACCAGTTGCTCGTTCTGCTCCGCGGACAGCTTGATGCGCGTGCCCTCCGCCACCACGACGATGGAGAAGGTGCGCCCGCCCGCGTTGCGGCGCACCAGGTGCTGCGCGACGGCCTCCAGGTCCGCGGGGATCTCCGGGACGAGGATGACGTCCGCGCCGCCGGCGATGCCCGCGTAGGTGGCAATCCAGCCGACGTGCCGGCCCATCACCTCGCAGACGATGACGCGCTTGTGGGACTCCGCGGTGGAGTGCAGCCGGTCCACCGCCTCCGTGGCGATGGAGACCGCGGTGTCGAAGCCGAAGGTGAAGTCGGTGCCGTTGAGGTCGTTGTCGATGGTCTTCGGCACGCCGACGATGCGCAGGCCCTCCTGCGACATGCGCGTGGCGGCGGACAGCGTGCCCTCGCCGCCGATGGCGATGACGGCGTGGATGCCGTTGCGCTCGATGGCGCGCTTCACGCGCTCCAGGCCGTTCTCCACCTTGAACGGGTTGACGCGCGAGGTCCCCAGGATGGTGCCACCCCGGTGGAGGATGCCGGAGGTGGTCTCCCGCGTGAGGCGGAAGTGGTTGTCGTCCAGCAGGCCCTTCCATCCATCCCGCAGGCCCATCATCTCGAAGCCGTGCTCGCTGGCACGGCGGACGATGGCTCGGATGACCGCATTGAGGCCGGGGCAATCACCCCCGCCGGTGAGCACGGCGACTTTCATGTGGCAGGTTCTAGCGCGACCCGGCCTCCGCGCGTGAGGACGGATTGCACGGGGCGCCCGTGGGCAACGCTTCCCGGTTCCCCGGGCGTGCGGGGGACCTGGCCTTGTTAATCGCCAGCGGAGTTCCTCTGTCATTCCCGGAGGCGTGGGGCCTTGCCGCGCGGCGCCACGCACCGGGCGGCTGGGGGGCCAGGGGAGGACGGCGTATGCTGGCCGGCTCATGAACCCAAGGGTGTTCCAGACGGAGCAGGAGGCGGCCAGCGCCTGCGCGGCGCGCATCGCCGAGGCGGTGCGGCACACGCCGGAGCTGGTGCTGGGGCTCGTCACGGGGCGCTCGCCGCTCAACGTGTACCGGAACCTGGTGGACCTGGCGGCCCGGGGGGCGCTGGACCTGTCGCGGGCCACGACGTTCAACGTGGACGAGTTCCTGGGCCTGCCGCCGGAGGACGCGGGCAGCTTCCGCGCGTACATGGACCGGCACCTGTTCCGGCATGTGAATCTGTCAACGGAGCGGATCCACTTCCTCGACGGGTGCGCGCCGGACGCGGAGGCGGAGTGCGCGCGCTATGACGCGGCGCTCGCGGCGGCCGGGGGGCTGGACCTGCTGCTGCTGGGCGTGGGGCCCAACGGGCACATCGCGTTCAACGAACCCGGCGAGGTGCTGACGGCGAGGAGCCACCGCGCGCGCCTGTCGCGGGAGACGCGGCTGTCGCACGTGATGGCCTTCGGGGATGATCCGTCCAAGGTGCCCATGGCGGCGCTGACGCTGGGCATGGCGGCGGTGCTCCAGGCGCGCAAGGTGGTGGTGCTGGCGTTCGGCGTGAACAAGGCCGCGGCGGTGACGGCGATGGTGCACGGGCCGCTCACGCCCCGGTGGCCCGCGTCGTTCCTCCAGCTCCACCGCGACGTGGAGCTGTGGCTGGACGCCGGCGCGGCCAGCGGCCTGCACGGGCAAGGGATGCAGGACGCCCGGCCCCGCGACGGCGGCGCCTGACGGCGGCTCAGCGCGACGCGGCGGGCTTGCGCGCGGAGGCGAGCACGGGCTTCTTCCCCGGCGCGGCGACCTTGGGAGCCACGGGAGGCTTCACGTTCAGGGCGGGCGCGGGGGCCTTGCGCGCGACGGGGGCCTTCGCGGCGGTCGCCTTCGCCGGAGCCTCGGAGGCGGCCGGGCGCTTCGCCAGGACCGGCGCCTTCACCGGGGCCTCGGAGGCGGCCGGGCGCTTCGCCAGGACCGGCGCCTTCGGCCGGGTGTGCTCATAGGCCGCGAGCACCTTGGCCACGTAGAACTCCGTCTCCCCGTTGTGTGGCACGTGTCCGTTCACCGACCCCGGGCCCGCGTTGTACGCGGCCACCGCCAGCCGCACGTCGCGGAACCTGCGCAGCTGCTCGGCCAGGTAGCGCCCGCTCGCGTCGACGGACGGCGCCGGGTCGAAGGGGTCCTCCACCCGCATCTGCGCCGCCGTGTCCGGCATCAGCTGCCCGGGCCCCATGGCCCCCGCGGGAGAGATGCGGTGCACCCGCGTCTCCGACTCCACCTGGATGAGCGCCCTCAGGAGCCCCGGCGGAATCCCGTGGCGGCGCTCCGCGTCCGCGATGAGCGGCTCCAGCGGCGGGTGGTCATCCAGCACGCACGCGGGCCGGTGCGCCACGTAGGCCCCCAGGGCGCGCGCCTTCGTCTGGAGGAAGGAGAGGGACAGCGGCGACACCTGCGTCCCGCCCAGCCAGGCCACGCCCACGTTGAGCAGCACCACGGGCACCAGCGCGCACGGCACCAGCCACGCCCATCCCGGAATCTCGATGCCGCCCACGGCCCGCTTGCGTCCCACCCTCCCCACTTAAGGGCCCCGCGCGTCCCCGTCCAACTTCCGGCCCGCGCCAGTGGACACCGGGCCCGGCCGCCCCGGCGCGCGTGGCCGGGGCGGGGGCTCCTGCGCGCCTAGAACAGCAGGCCGAAGTAGTTGGCGCTCGCCTTGGCGCCGACGCAGACCTCGACGTCCGCGGTCCACGACTGCGTGGGGGGCGACCCCGTGGCCTGGAAGAGGAACTCCAGCTGCTCCTGCTTCGCCAGGTCCAGCACGTCCACCGGGCCGCTGCTGGTGAGCTGGAGCGTGTTGGTGGCGCCGGTGGTGCCCGTGCGCCGGAACTCGCCCAGCAGCACGTACTCCGCGGAGCCCGGCTTGCGCACGGAGAGGCTCGCGCGCTCGATGCCGCTGATGTCCGTGCTGGCGGTGGCGTCGAAGAGCTTCAGCCGCAGCTCCGTCTCCACGTCGGCGTCCTCGGGCAGCGCGCTGGCGAAGTCGCCCAGCGGAATCTCGAAGGACTGCTCCACGGAGCCGCTGATGGGCGGGGCGGCGGGGAAGGACAGGTCGTTCTCGGTCTTGCAGATGCGCTCGGCCTCCACCTCGAGGGTGAAGAGCGAATCACAGCCCGTGCCCAGCAGGGTCACGGCGCTGGCGAGCAGGAGGGTGCGGAAGGATGGCGTTCGCATGGTGGGAGGTCTCCTGGCTCAGAAGAAGTAGACGATGAAGCCCAGCTTCACCGACGGGATGGTGGCGCGCACGTGCAGCGGCCCGGACGTGACGCTGTCGTCGTTCGCCGCGTCCTGGATGAGCGGCGTGGGGTCCGGCACGGTGAGCGCCACGTAGCTCAGGCCCACGTTGAGGAAGAAGTTGAAGCGGCTCTTCGTGCCCACCTCCAGGCCCAGGCTGCCCGTCACGTAGTTGTACGTGACGTCGCGGATGGCCTGCGACGTGGCGCTCGGCTCACGGCCCAGCCAGTCCAGCACCTCGCTGTACTCCGAACCGAAGTAGTGCCCGACCTCCGCGTTGATGGACGGCGCGATGAAGGTGTCCATCGGAAGGATGCTCACCCCGCCGCGCACGCCGATGCTGAGCGTGTTGGTGGTGGGGCCCGCCTGCAGCCGCAGCCAGTTCGTGGGGCGCACCACCGCGGACAGGCCGATGCCGTGCGGGGCGCCCGCGTCCAGCAGCAGGCCCACCCTGCGGGGCGAGTCGTCGTCCTGTGCCAGCGCGGGCGTGGCGGTGCCCAACACCGCCAGGCACCCCAGGGCGATGCCGGAGGAGAGAAGGGAAGGGTGTCGTCGTCTCAAGGAAGAGGAGTCCATCGTCATGACGAAAGTTCCACGGTGAATGCCGGCCCAGCGGCCATTCTTCGCGGAAGGCGAGCGGGAAATGAAGCGGGACGCGTGAATCCCGTACGGGCTTTCCGGGATGGCAGGACACGCGGTGGGTGGACTGCCCGGTTCCCGACACGCGGAGTCGTCCGAAGAGACCCGGAAATGCGTGCAATGCCTGTCAAATCACCGACGTCCTGTTCAATCCCACGGGTGATGTCCAGACATGCCGCGCGATGCGAGCGTATGATGAAAGGACACGGTGGCGTGACGTTCAGGGCCGGGAACCGGGGGGCCAAGGATGATCGACGAAGTCGATCTGCGCATGAAGGCGTGGGTGGGACGCATTGCCACGGAAGCGCCTGTCTATCTGGGCGTGCCCGACCGTGAGTCCCTGGACCGGGGTGTCTGTCTTTACCTCCTGGAGCTGGGGCCGGCGCCCCTGACGCGGGCGGGGAAGCGGGGCGGCCTGCAGTTCACCGTCTGTTATCTGGTGACGGTGGGCGCGGAGACGCCCGAGCGCGCGCACCGGCTGCTGGGCGACCTGGTCTTCGCGGCCATGAGCGACAAGGAGCTGGAGGTGGACCTGAGCCCGGTGCCGGCGGCGCTGTGGGCGGGCCTGCGCTCCGTGCCGCGTCCCGCCTTCCGCCTGCGGGTGCAGGTGCGCAAGGAGCGACCCCTGGCGGAGGTGCGATGTCTGTCATTGGTGGACGGGGCGTCCACGCCGGCCCCCCTGCTGGGTCGGGTGGTGGGGCCCGGTGACGTGCCCATCCGCGGCGCGTGGGTGGCGCTGCCGGAGCTGCAGCTGAGCACGCGCACGGACGCGCAGGGACAGTTCCACTTCCCCCGCCTGCCGCCGGTGGAGTCGCTGGGCCGGCTGGAGGTGCGCGCGGAGGGCGAGATGCTGGCGGTGGAGTCGGAGGTGCTCGCCACGGGGACTGCGCCGTTGATCATCCGGATGCTGGTGAAGGAGGAGTGACGATGGCCGCGGGACCGCCAGCCGAGGCCGTGGGGACGCTGCCCCGCGCGCGGCGGCACCTGGCATGGGTGCTGGTCCTGGCGCGGTGGTTGAAGGCCTGGGCGGAGCGGGTGCTGGCGGAGCACGCCGCCGCGCTGGCGAAGGCGGCGGCGGGGCTGGGAGGCGCGCGGGTGCGCTCGCTGCCCCTGCGCGAGCCGGCGGTGGCGCTGCCGGCGCCCGTGCCGCTGTGGCCTCCCCGGATGGAGCCGCTGCCTCCAGGGCTCCTGGATGCGGCGTCCCCGGTGACGTACCCGGAAGCGCCCACGCCGCGCCTGAACTCGCTGCGGTGCATCCCGATGGAGGCGGGGGACGCGCCGGAGGAGGTGGAGCGCGAGGACGTGCCCCTGGGCGTGGCGCCCCGGGTGCCCTTCGGGTTCGACCCGGATGATCTGCTGCCCGCGGAGCCCGTGGCGGTGGTGGCGCCTTCGCCCGCGCTGCTGCTCCAGGCCGCCGCGCTGGAGGAGACGCCGGAGCTCCCGCCCGCCGCGCCGCTGTCCTCGCGGGCGGTGGGCTCGTTTCCCCGGGACCCCGCGAGGGACCTCATCCTGCTGCTGAAGGAGTCGCTGGGAACGCCGGCCCCGCCGTCCGTGCCCTGGTCCGAGGCGGCGCCCTCCGCGCCGGGCGAACCCGCCGACGCGGCGGAGATGCTGCGCCAGTGTGAGCGCCTGGAGCTGGAGCCCCCGGTCGAGTAGCCCCGGTCCGCTGCCGCTATGATGCGCGGCGCGATGTCCGAGCGGTCACGTCCCAGCGCCAGCGTTCCGGGCCTCACCGTGGCCGACGTCGAGCGTCAGCTGGAGGGCCGCGCGGAGGTCCTCGCGGCGGCGCGGCGTCCGCACGCGGAGCTGGAGAAGGTGCTGTCCGGCCGGCGATGGCGGCGCGCGCTGACGCGGCGTCCGGAGCTGGTGCCCGCGCTCGTGGCCGAGGCGCGGGCGGTGGAGGAGGCGCTGGAGCGCGTCCACCGCCGCGCGGCGCTGGAGTCCTGGCCGGACGCCACGCCCGTCCTGCGCGAGGCCCGGGCGCTGTCGGCGCGGCGGGAGCGGCTGACGCGGCTGGCCCGGCGCAGGCTGGACGTGCTGACGGTGGCGCCGGAGGACGTGTCGCTGGAGGAGGCGCTGACGCGGCTGGATGCGCTGGTGCGCCAGCCCGCGCGCTGGGCGCTGAAGCCGGGCGAGGTGCTCGTCTTCGAGGATGACACCTGGCGAAGCTCGGGCCCGAGCCTCGTGCCCATGTCCCTGCGGCTGGAAGTGTCACCGCGCCTGGTGCTCGCCTGGGGCGCGCTGGCCGCGCTGGGCTTCCTGCTGTTGCTCGTCCTCCCCAGGTCGATGGATGTCCCGGTGGTGGCCGGCCTGGTGGCGGCCACCCTGGGTCTCCTGGCATCACAGTCCCTGCGCGCGGGCAGGCTGAGGCTCACCAGTGAGCGGCTCATCTGGGCGCCGGTGCTCGGTGAGCCGCAGGAGGTGCGGCTGGGCACCATCCCCCCTGACGGCTTCCGGCTGGAACAGGGCGTGGACCTCGAGGTGGAAGGAGACCGGCGGCTCCATGCGCGCTCCGTGCGCGGAGCCTCGGCGGTCGCTTTGCTCGTGGAATTGCACCGGCAGCCCCCGCTGCGCGGCGCGGCCCGGGCGGGGGTGCGCCTGGACAGCGTGGCGGTGTTTCCCGCGAAGCTCGGCAGGCGCCAGGGGTTCTGCGTGCTGGGCCCCCAGGGCCTCTCCTTCATCCCGGAGGGAAAGGGCCCCCAGGCCTTGAGCGCCGTCACCGGCCGGCCTTCGCCGCTGCGCGACTTCGAGTCCGACCAGGTGCTGGACGCGCTGCGCTGGCTGCCGGAGGCGGAGTTCGACGCCTGCGTGATGCGCATGGTGGAGGCCACCGGCGGCGCGGCCTGGGCCCGCGCGGACGCGCGCTACGTCCCGGGCGCCCCGGTGTGGCGGAGGATCGTCATCGAGCACGGGCGCCTGACGCTGACCGGCCGCGTGCAGTGGGACCAGCAGGACGCCACCGAACGGCTCCTGCGGGACTGGCCCCGGTAGCGCCGGTCCGACCAGGGAACGCCCTTCGCTGCGTACTGAGAAAGGGTCGTTGCGCCGCGCAACGACTCCGCCCGGTCCGGTTTCATCCGTTCCCCCATGTCGGACGCCACCTCTACTGTGAAGCCGGGGTCCCCACCCCTTCCCCGAGAGACATCATGAAAGCCAGACACCCGGTGGTGCGCCGAGTCTTCCAGCGCACCGCGTCCGCGGCGATGCTGCTGTTGGGCCTTGCCTACGGCCGCACGTCGCACGCGCAGCACTTCACCGTCTTCGAGAGTGGCCAGGTCCGCCCCCTGGCCCTGTCGCCCAACGGCCAGTGGCTCTACGCCGTCAACACGCCTGACAACCGGTTGGAGATCTTCCAGGTCGCCGCCAGCGGCCTGACCCACAAGGGCTCCGTGCCCGTGGGCCTGGAGCCCGTGGCCGTCGCCGCGCGCACCAACGACGAGGTCTGGGTGGTCAACCACCTGTCCGACAGCGTCAGCATCGTGCGCGTGGACGCGAACGGGCAGGGTGGCAGCGTGACGCGGACGCTGCTCGTGGGTGACGAGCCCCGCGACATCGTCTTCGCCGGCACCGGCAAGAAGCGCGCGTTCATCACCGCCGCGCACCGCGGACAGAACACCGGGTTCGACCCGCAGCTCACCACGCCGGGCATCGGCCGCGCGGACGTCTGGGTGTTCGACTCGGAGAACCTGGGGACGACGCTGGGCGGCACGCCGCTCACCCGCCTGAGCCTCTTTGGCGACACGCCGCGCGCGCTCGCGGCCACGCCGGACGGCAGCCGCGTCTACGCGGCGGCGTTCCACTCCGGCAACCGCACCTCCGTGGTCCACGAGAGCCTGGTGCCCAACGGCGGCGAGTCCGTGGGCGGCGTCCCCGGCCCCAACGTCAACCACCAGGGCATCGCCGCCCCGGAGGTCTCCGTCATCGTGAAGTACAACGGCCAGGACTGGTTGGACATCCTCAATCGGCCGTGGACGGACTCCCTGCGCTTCACCCTGCCGGACAAGGACGTGTTCGCCATCTCCGCCACCGCCAACCCGCCCGTGCAGGTGTCCGGCGCCGCGGGCACCTACGCGGGCGTGGGCACCATCCTGTTCAACATGGCCGTCAACCCGGTGAGCGGGAAGGTCTACGTGAGCAACACCGAAGCGCGCAACGACCTGCGCTTCGAGGGCCCCGGCACGCTGACGGGGAGCAGCC
Organism: Corallococcus caeni; assembly: GCF_036245865.1. Classification (NCBI taxonomy): domain Bacteria; kingdom Pseudomonadati; phylum Myxococcota; class Myxococcia; order Myxococcales; family Myxococcaceae; genus Corallococcus; species Corallococcus caeni. The sequence continues at coordinate 1,063,647 of NZ_BTTW01000002.1, forward strand.
TGCGCGGCCACCTGCACGAGAGCCGCATCACCGTGCTGGGCAACGCCAGCGCGCCCACCGTCACGCCCCGCCACCTCAACACGCACATCAACTACGCGGCCTGCTGCGCGCCCACGCCCAACGCGGAGAGCGAGAAGAGCCTCGCGCAGCCCACGGGCATGGCGGTGACGTCCGATGGCGCCACGCTCTATGTCGCCGCGTTCGGCTCGTCGAAGCTCGGCGTGTACGCGACGTCGCAGCTGGAGGCCGGCACCTTCACGCCCTCCACCGCGAACCAGGTCTCGCTGAGCGGCGGCGGCCCCACCGGCCTGGTGCTGGACGAGGCCCGGGGGCGACTGTACGTGCTCACCCGCTTCGACAACGCGCTCTCCGTCGTCGACACCGCGACGAAGACGGAGGTGGCGCACCTGCCCATGTTCAACCCGGAGCCCGCGAGCGTGGTGCAGGGCCGCCCGTTCCTCTACGACGCGCGCACCAGCTCCAGCCACGGCGACTCGTCCTGCGGCAGCTGCCACATCTTCGGTGACTTCGACAGCACCACCTGGGACCTGGGCAACCCGGATGGCGACGTGAGGACGAGCTACAACCCCGTCGTGCCGGTGCTGCCGGAGTTCGGCACGGACCCCACCTTCGGCCAGGACACGGCGTTCCACCCGATGAAGGGCCCCCTGTCCACGCAGAGCCTGCGCGGCATGGCCAACCAGGGCCCCATGCACTGGCGAGGGGACCGCACCGGCGGCGACAGCGCGCCCAGCGTGCAGCCCAACAGCGGCACCTTCGACGAGGTCGCGGCCTTCAAGCAGTTCAACCCCGCGTTCAAGGACCTGCTGGGCCGCAGCTCCCAGCTCTCCGAGACGGAGATGCGGAAGTTCTCCGACTTCATCCTCCAGGTCGTCTACCCGCCCAACCCCATCCGCAAGCTGGACAACTCGCTCACGGCTTCGCAGCAGGCGGGCAAGGACTTCTTCACGAACACCACCAGCTTCTTCCAGGGCTCGTGCGAGGCCTGCCACCGCGTGGACGTGAACGCGAACCCGGGGGAAGGCCCCTTCAAGGGCTTCTTCGGCACGGACGGCCGCAGCTCCTTCGACGCGGAGCCGCTGTTCCCCAAGGTCCCGCACCTGCGGAACATGTACCAGAAGGTCGGCATGTTCGGCGCCGGCTTCCCCTTCGGCAACACGCCTGTGGATCCGTTCCTGGGAGACCAGGTGCGCGGCACGGGCTTCAACAGCGACGGCGCCATCCCCACGCTGTTCCTCTTCAACAGCGGCTTCGACTTCCACCCCGTCTTCAACCAGGTGGGCATCCCGGACACGCCCTCGGGCTTCCAGGCGAAGAAGGACATGGAGCAGTACATGTTCGCCTTCGAGACCAACCTGGCGCCCATCGTCGGACAGCAGGTGACGCTCACCGCGACCAACGCGGCGGTGGTCGGCTCGCGCATCGACCTGTTGATGGCGCGCGCGGACGCGGGCGAGTGCGACCTCGTGGCCAAGGGCCGCGCGGGCACGTCCGAGATGGGCTTCCGCTACCTGGGCGGCGGGCAGTTCAAGGCGGACCGCGCGGCGCTCCCGCTGGTGCCGTCCGCGTCGCTGCGCTCGGGCGTCGCCACGAACCACGGCGTGCTGACGTACACCTGCGCGCCGCCGGGCTCCGGCCAGCGCGTGGGCATCGACCGCGACCTGGACGGCTTCCTCGACGGGGACGAGCGCGCCGCGGGCACCCACCCCGCGAACCCGGCCAGCCACCCGTAGCGGCGGCTGTCGCGGTCAGCGGCTGAAGAACCCTGGCGGCCCGGGCCCCCCTGCCCGGGCCGTTTTTGAGATGTTTTGAGATGTAATGAAGACGCACGGGCCAGGGCCTGGACGGAAGGCGTCATTGAGACTGAGCGCCAGGACCGCAGGCCGTGGGCTGCCAGCCCCCAGGGCAGTGTGCGCTCCGGGCCTGGATGCGCACCGTCGCGCCATGACGAACGAAACCCAGACGGGCTCCCCTCGCACGGGACGGATTTCCGGCAGCTTCCTCACCACGCGGGACGGCACGCAGCTCTACTTCAAGGACTGGGGTCCCAGGCAGGGGCAGCCGGTGGTCTTCTCCCACGGCTGGCCGCTCACGTCCGACGCCTTCGAGGACCAGATGCTGTTCCTGTCCGAGCGCGGGTATCGGACCATCGCCCATGACCGGCGGGGGCACGGGCGCTCGTCACAGCCGTGGGACGGCCACGACATGGACACGTATGCGGATGACCTCGCGGAGCTGACGTCCGCGCTGGACCTGCGCAAGGCCGTCCACGTCGGCCACTCCACGGGCGGGGGGGAAGTGGCGCGCTACATCGGGCGTCATGGCACCGGGCGCGTGGCGAAGGCGGTGCTCATCAGCGCCGTGCCGCCCATCATGCTCAAGACGGACTGGCACCCCAACGGCCTGCCCATGAAGGTCTTCGATGACATTCGCGCGGGCGTGCGCGGGGACCGCTCCAGCTTCTTCAAGGAGCTGAGCATGGCCTTCTATGGCTTCAACCGGCCGGGCGCGCAGGTGTCAGAGGGGCTGCGCGAGAGCTTCCGCCTCCAGGGCGTGATGGGGAGCCTGAAGGCCGAGTACGACTGCGTGAAGGCCTTCTCCGAGACGGACTTCCGCGCGGACCTGGCCCGCTTCGACGTGCCCACGCTGGTGATGCACGGAGACGACGATCAGATCGTCCCCATCGACGGCGCGGCGCGCATCACGGTGACCCTCGCGAAGGGCGCGAAGCTCCAGGTCTACCCGGGCTTCAGTCACGGCATGTGCTCGGTGAACAAGGACGTCATCAACAAGGACCTGCTGGCGTTCCTCCAGGGCTGAGCGTCCAGCCCCCCGGGCGGGACACCTCCCGCCCGAAGCGGTTCTCCCAAACGGGTCCGACAGTCGGACCGGTTTCCGCTGCCGGGTGGAGCGAGGACCCCCGCTGCCTTGGTGGTCCCAACTGGTCCGACAGTCGGACCGGTTTCCGCTGCCGGGAGGAGCGAAGGCCTCCTCTGCCTTGGTGGTCCCAACTGGTCCGACAGTCGGACCAGTTCGCGGTGCGCCGCTGAGGGGGCGCGAGGCCCGGCCTCGGTGGTCCCAACTGGTCCGACTGTCGGACCAGTTCGCGGTGCGCCGCTGAGGGGGAGCGAGGCCCGGCCTCGGTGGTCCCAACTGGTCCGACTGTCGGACCAGTTCGCGCGATGCGCCGCGGACGGGGAGGCCCCGCAGGGCTCTCACCTTCTCATCGCTGGGGACGGCATTCCTGTCCGACGGCTCGGGGGCTCACAGGTCCAGGATGAGGCTCAGCTCCTCCTCCGCGGTCTCATCCGTCTGGACGGCGGCGTTCCCGTCATCCGCGTCGTCGCCGTACCTCGACCACCCGGCGGGCACCTCCGGGCCCAGGCACGTCATCTGCCGGGGCGTGGCCCCGACGCCGTCGCCGTCCTGGTCGCGGTAGAAGTAGGCCCACTCGTGGCGGTCCACGTCCGCGTCGTCGCAGTCGTTGCCCACGGCCTTGGAGGCGTAGGGCGCGGGCAGCGTCTTCCCCGTGCAGAAGGTCTGGGCGGGGATGGGCGCGGTGAAGCCGTCCCCGTCGCGGTCCACCTGGTCGGCGGACAGGTTCTGCCAGCGCGTCGCGTCCTGCGCGTCGCAGTCCGTGCCGCTGGCGGACCAGGGGCTGGGGAGCTGACCGTTGGTGCAGAGGACCGTCGACGCTCCCGCGCCCACGCCGTCCCCGTCCGTGTCCGCCCAGGCCGTCATGCTCCGGAAGGCGGCGGCGTTCGTGTCGTCGCAGTCCTCGCCCGACAGCCGCTGGGTGGAGTAGCCCGCGGGCAGGGCGACGCCCCCGCACAACGCGCCGTTCTGGGCCACGGTGTACGTGTCGCCGTCGGCGTCGCGGTAGTAGAAGCCCAGCAGCCGCCACCGGGAGGCGTCCTGGGGCGCGCAGTCCGTGGCTTGCATGGAGTAGCCCGTGGGGACGGTCGCCGCGCCACAGATGGAGGTCGCCTCTCCCAAGCCCACGCCGTCCCCATCCGCGTCCGCGTAAACGCTCCAGGCGCGGAACAGCGCACTGTTCCCGTCGTCGCAGTCGTCATTCCGCACCTCCTGGGAGTAACCCTGAGGCAGCCAGAAGCCGCTGCACACCTGACCCGTGGCCGGAGACAGGCGGCCGTCACCGTCGCCGTCCCGCGAGGCGTAGTACAGATTCTGCCAACGGGTCCCATCGCCCGGCGCGCAGTCCCCGCCCCGGAACGTCTCTCCTGGCGCGGACTCCCCCGGGCCCGCGCATCGCTGCACCGATGCGCCGTCGCCGTAGCCGTCTCCATCCGGATCCAACCAGCGCTCGACCCGGACCGTGCGATTCGCGTTGCTGTCATCGCAGTCCTGCGGGTCGGAAACGGTGTCGTAGCCGGCGGGCAGGTGCTCGCCCGCGCACACCGTGCCTCGCTGTTCCACGGCGAAGCCGTCCCCGTCCGCGTCCCGATGCGTGAAGGGCAGCTGTTGCCAGGAGCGGGTGTCCCCCGGCGCGCAGTCACCCGAGGTGAGCACGTACCCCTTGGGAGGCGAGCGTCCCCGGCTGGGGCACCACGCGATGGCCGCTCCCGCACCCACGCCGTCCCCGTCCGTGTCCGCCCACGCTTCCGACAGGGCCGACACCGCCGCGTCCCCGTCATCGCAGTCCGGCGCCGCCGGCTGCTCCCGGTAGCCCGCGAGCGTGTCCCCCACGCAGCCCGTCACCGGGCCCTTGCCCGTGGCCCCATCTCCGTCCGCGTCCGGATACAGGCCGGACACAGAGCGCCAGCGCGTGGCGTCCAGGGGCGCGCAGTCGCCTCCCTGCGACGTCCGGCCCTTCGTCGTGCTTCCCACGCAGGCGACGGAGGGGGTCCCCTCACCGAAACCGTCCCCGTCCGTGTCCTCGTAGCCCGTGACGGACCGCCACACCGTGGGGTTCGCGTCATCGCAGTCCAGCTCCGCCGGATGGCCGTCGCCGTCCAGGTCCCGGGAGCCCAGGCCGCCGCCCACACCGCAGCCGAGCTGGAGTCCCAGGGCAAGCCACACCCCTGCCCGCATCAATCGCACCCGCGTGTCCATGGAGGCGGCCGGGAGCTACTGACGGGTCAGCGTGCAGGTCGGGTAGTAGCCGCCGTATTCCTTGAACCAACTGAACTGGAAGCGTCCGGGCCGGGTCATGGCGAGCAGGGCCAGCCGGTCACACCGGGTCGCCTCCGAGGCGTCGTACGCAGGGGCGTCGAAGGAGATGGTGCGGGGCGTGCTCTCCCCCTGAAGGACTCCGGTGATGACGAAGTGGCCATAGCCGGTGGTGTAGGCATCCACGGTCGTGAAGACGTAGTTCACCCCCGGAACGGATTCCTCCGGCGCCGCCAGGGCCGAAGCCGGGGCAAGGGACAGGGTGGCCAGCAGGGCGAGTGCGCGGAGCGACGACATGGGGTGTTCCTCGGAGGGGCAGGGGCGCGGTGGGAGCGCGGCGTCGAGCCGTATACGGAGCGTGCTCGGTTTCTTGGCTCGCCAGGCCCCGGGATGGCCGTCCGCTCCCTCCCCGGCCCGGCCCGGAGGTCGTCGGGGGCCGTGCCCCCGGGTACCACCGGGCTTGTCATGCCCCAGGGGGTGCAATACGCCTTGGACCCATGTCCACCCCCGCGCTGCCCGCTGACTTCCTCCGCGCCATCGCCGAGTCGTTCCCCGACGACTTCCTCACCCGGGAGCCCGCGGAGCTCCAGGAGTACGGCCGCGACTGGACGCGCGTGTACGCCCCGGCGCCGGGCGCGGTGGCCTTCCCCCGCACCACGGACGAGGTCGCCCGCTTCATGGCGCTCTGCCACCAGCACCGCGTCGCGGTGGTGCCCTCCGGCGGACGCACGGGCCTGGCGGGCGGGGCGGTGGCCATGCACGGCGAGGTGGTGCTGTCGCTCAAGCGGATGACTCGCATGGAGCCCGTGGACCTGCTGGGCAACACGGTGCGCGTGCAGGCGGGCGCGGTGACGGAAGGCGTGCACCAGCACTGCGCGCCGCACGGGCTCACGTGGCCGGTGGACTTCGCCTCCAAGGGCAGCAGCACGGTGGGCGGCAACATCGCCACCAACGCGGGCGGCGTGAAGGTCATCCGCTACGGCCTCACCCGGCAGTGGGTGCTGGGCCTGCAGGTGGTGACGGCCCAGGGGCAGGTGCTGGAGCTCAACGGCGCGCTGGAGAAGAACAACACCGGCGCGGACCTGCGCCAGCTCTTCATCGGCAGCGAGGGCACGCTGGGCATCATCACGGAGGCCACGCTCAAGCTGACGCGGCTGCCGGGCAAGCAGGACGTCTTCCTCTTCGCGGTGCCGGACGTGGCCGCCGTGCTGCGGCTGTTCCGCGACGCGCGCCAGGCGCCGCTGGTGCTGTCCGCCTACGAGTTCTTCACCGACAAGTGCCTGGCCCGCGTGCAGCGCCACCGCAAGCTGCGCTCGCCCTTCGAAGCGCCCAGCGGCTGCTACGTCCTCTTGGAGTCCGAGGGCGGCGACCCGGCGGCGGTGGAGGCGTGGCTGGGCTCACTCTTCGAGCGCGGGCTCGTCACCGACGGCACCCAGGCGCAGGGCGCGGCGCAGGCGCAGGAGCTGTGGTCTCTGCGCGAGTCCATCAGCGAGAGCCTCTCCGCCACGGGCGTGCTGCACAAGAACGACATCTCCCTGCCGGTGGCGAACCTGGAGGCGTTCTGCGCGGAGCTGGACGCCGTGTTCGCCAGCCGTTATCCGGGCTGGGAGATCTGCCTCTTCGGCCACATCGGCGACGGCAACCTGCACGTCAACGTGATGAAGCCGGACGCGGTGGAGAAGGCGGACTTCTTCGCCCACGCCAAGCAGTCCGACCACGCCATGTTCGACCTCGTGCGCAAGCACGGCGGCAGCATCTCCGCCGAGCACGGCATCGGCCTGCTCAAGAAGGACTACCTGGACTACACGCGCGCGCCCGGGGAGCTGGAGCTCTTGCGCACCCTCAAGCGTGCGCTGGATCCGGCCGGCATCCTGAACCCCGGCAAGATCCTGGACGCCTGAGCACGCGCCTCAGGACACGATGCGCGTCTTGATGTCCGTCTCCAGCCCGGCGATGGCCTCGCACACCTGGCGGGACACGTCCTGGTCCAGGTCCATCACCAGGTAGCCCACGTTGGCGTCCGTGCTCAGCACCTGCGCGTGGATGTTGGCGTTGAGGTCGGACACGATGCGGTTGATGTCGCGGAGCACGCCCGGCGTGTTGCGGTGCACGTTGATGATGCGGTGGGTGCCCGGGTTGATGGGCGCCTCCACGTTGGGGAAGTTCACCGCGCCCGTCGTCGCGCCGCCCTTCACGAACTTGAGCAGCGACGTGGCCACCTCCTTGCCGATGGACGCCTGCGCCTCCTCCGTGGAGCCGCCGATGTGCGGCGTGAGCACCACGTTGGGCAGCCCCTGCAGCTCCGTCACGAAGCCGTCCGAGTTGCCCTCCGGCTCCTCCGGGTACACGTCCACCGCCGCGCCGCCCAGGTGCTTGGAGCGCAGCGCCTGCGCCAGCGCCGGGATGTCCACCACCGTGCCGCGGCTGGCGTTGATGAGGCACGCGCCCGGCTTCATCGCCGCCAGCTGCTCCGGGCCCATCATCAAGTGGGTGGACGCCAGCGCCGGCACGTGCAGCGTCACGAAGTCAGACTCCGCCAGCAGCCCGTTCAGCGTGGACACCGACCGCGAGTTGCCCAAGGGCAGCTTCGTCATCACGTCGTAGTAGAGGACGCGCATGCCCAGCGCCTCCGCCAGCACGCCTAGCTGCGAGCCGATGTGCCCGTAGCCGATGATGCCCAGCGTCTTGCCGCGCACCTCGTGGCTGCCCGTGGCCACCTTGCGCCACTGCCCCGCGTGCACCTCCCGGCTGCGGTCGAAGAGCTGGCGCGTCAGCACCACCACCTCCGCCAGCACCATCTCCGCCACGCTGCGCGTGTTGCTGAACGGCGCGTTGAACACCGGCACGCCGTGCACGCTGGAGGCGAGCAGATCAATCTGGTTGGTGCCGATGCAGAAGGCGCCAATCGCCAGCAGGTCGTCCGCGTACTTCAGCGCCTCCTCCGGCACCGTCGTCTTGCTGCGGATGCCCAAGAGGTGCACGCCCTTGAGTCGCTCCGCCAGCTCCTCCGGCTTGAGCGCCGCGGACAGCCGCTCCACCTCGAAGCCCTCCGCCTTCAGCATCTCCTGGGCCGAGGCGTGGATGTTCTCCAGCAGCATGACTCGCAGCGGGCCCTGGGTGCTCACGGGGCGGCGGGGCGACGGCGGGAAGCGGGGTGTGCTCATGGCGCCTTGCGTTAGACCTCGCCCTCCATGGTGTCAAGCCTCCGGTGGGGCGAGGTGCCCCGGAGGAGGGGCGAGCTGAGGGCGGGAAGACACCGGGCCCGCCACTCCCCACGGACGTGGTGGGGAGGGACGGGCCCGGAAGGACAGCAGGGGAGCCGTGGGGCTTCGGGGCTACTGGAGGGTCCAGGCCAGCGTGCCGCTGCACGCGCTGCTGCCGAAGCAGCCCACGCGGATCTGGTACGTGCCGCCCGCGCCCGTGGGCGCGGTGTAGGCCGCGTGCGACAGCGAGCCGCAGGCGTCGTCGTTGAACGTCACCTGCTGGCCGGCCGCGTTGAACAGGCGCACCATCGTGTCACCCGTGCCGGACGCGCCCGCCACGCCGCAGCTGCCGAAGGACAGCGACTGGCCGGCCTGCAGCGTCACGTCGCCGTTCGCCGTGCCCGTGGTGGCGTTGGCGGTGTTGCTGACGTTGAAGTTGAAGGAGCCCTGGGTGGCCGCGCCGCCCTGTGCAACCTCCCAGGACACCGTGCCGCCGCAGCTGCCGTTCTGGTAGCAGCCGGCGCGGACCTCATAGGTGCCCGCGACGGTGGCCGTGTAGGTGATCTTCGAACCGACGCCGCTGGCGCACCCGTCGTCGTTGGAGGCGACCTCCGCGCCGGACGGGCCGCGCAGGCGCAGCCAGGAGTCGCCGCTGGTGAGGGCGGCGCCGGTGACGCCGCAGGTGCCCACGGTGAGCTTCTGGCCGGCCGCGAGCGTCACCGTGCCGTTGACGGTGTTGCGCGAGGCGCTGGCGGTGTTGGTCGCGGTGAAGTCGTACTTCGTCGCCGGGGGCGGCGTGGTGTTGCACAGCCGCTGGTTGGTGGTGCGCGCGCACAGCTCCTGGATGGCGTGGTGCACGTAGATGACGCCCTCGCCGCCGCAGCCCGTCTCCTTGCACACGTTGACCACGTTGCAGGCCTGCTTCGGGTCCGGGTTCGGCACGTAGTCATCGTCACCGAACACCAGGATGCCCGCGACGGTGTGGGTGGCCGTCTCGTACACGCCGGAGCCGGAGTTGCCCCCGAAGGTGTCCGTGGTGGCGACGAAGTAGTCCATGTACTCGGCGTTGTTCTCACGCACGGAGCCGCCCGAGTCGATCTTGAACGGGATGCCGCTGCCGCTGCCGATGACGGCCACGTTCTGGCCCACCGTCAGCGGGGCGCTGCCCGCGCGCACCGGCGCCGGGGTGAAGCGCGGCGCGGCGGAGCGGTCCAGCTTGATGATGGCGAAGTCCACGTAGGTGGGCTCCGTGTCATCGCTCAGGTGCCGGGCGATGATGCTCTTGCAGGAGAAGACGTCCTGGCTGGTGATGGTGTGCAGCTGGCCTTCCGCCGTCTTGTAGAAGTTGAAGACGAAGCGCGTGTTCTCGCACTCCACGGCGTCCTCCGCCGCGGGCCCCACGCAGTGGCCCGCGGTCAGCACCAGGTCATCGTCGATGAGCGTGCCGGAGCAGAAGGCCGGGTTCGGGTCGTCGCGGAAGCGCTGGTCCGTGCAGAGGTTCTCCCATTCGCCCAGCGTCAGCGGGTCCACCTTGACGTTGTTCGGATCCGACATGTCGAGGAAGTCCGGCGTCAGCAGCGCCACCGTGGACTTCTGCGCCCGGTCCCGCAGGACCGCGCTGGGGTGCGCGTAGACATCCTGGCGGTCGTCGGTGCCGTAGACGACCGGCGCGCTGGACTCGTTCAGCGACGGCTGCTGCTCGGGCGTGCCCGACTCGGGGGCCGGCCCGCAGGCCAGGGCGGTGAGGGTGCAGAACAGGGTACCGAGCAGCTTCGCTCGGAGGTTGGGGGCGGACACGGACATGCGGGCGACTCCTGACGGGTACTGCGACAGACACAGCGAAGAAAGGGGGTGTCACTGGAAGACGGAGGCGGACCCCGGCGGTCGCAGGGAAGGACCGTGCCGGGGGGATGTCGGGGGTCTGCTTTCAGTCCGCGTCGGGCGCTTCGAGCCAGCTGAGCGCCTCGGCGCGCGACTCGAAGGTCTTCGCCGGGATGGTGAGGCCGGCGTTCTTGGTCATGCGCCAGGCCTGCAGGCCGCTGCCGGGGTCCTGCACCACGCGCGCGGAGCGCTTCATGCCGCGCTGCTGGGCATAGGCGTTCAGCCGCGCCATCTCCCCCACCACGGAGGCGGGCATCACCCGCAGCTTGGACTGGTCCACCAGCGCGGACCACTCCGCGCCCCCACGGGCGGTGATGTCCTTCTTCAGTTGCTCGACGTACTCGGTCACGTCCTTCGGCGTCACTTCCGAGGGATAGATGATCTCGATGATGTCGTGGGGCAGGTGGGCGATTTCAATCTTCATGCGCGGCTTGCGGCTCTCTTCCAGGCGGGGCGCGCCATCCTAGCCGCAGTGCCTGTCGCCGGATACCGCACCCCCGCATTCCGCCACCCCACGTCGCTCTCCGCCGCAGGGGTTGTCAGACCTTGCGGGTAGAACCCTGCCTTGCCCAGTCCCGCCGGACCCGGGGCGTCACGCCGCGCGCGGTGGGTGCGGGACGGGCGGTGCGCGGGGCCCTGGCTGGCCGGCTGGAGCAGGGCCTGCCGAAGGGCGCGGGCGCGGGAAGTGGATGACCTCCGCTCCCAGGTTGTCAGGATGATGCCTATGCGCCAGCCCTTCTTTTCGGTCCACGGCGCGGCTCTGCCGGTCGCGCCTGAACCCAACCACCTCATCCTGGTGAACGGCCCCAGGGAGGAAGTGCCCACCTCCGAGGAGGCGTTCCTGGAAGCGCGGGAGTGGTTGGACGCACTGCACTCCCGGATGATGCAGGGCCCGGACGACATGCTGCACCAGGGCATGACGGACCTGCACGGGGGCCTCATCGAGCGGCGGCGCCAGTGGAGCCCGGAGCTGTGGAAGCGCTTCTGCCTGGAGCTGGCGCGCAAGCACCCGATGCGCCCCTTCCTGCACCAGTGCCCCTTCACCCGGCACGCCTTCGAGCGGCCGCGCGGCTACGCGGGCGACGCGGCCCTCATCGACTACCTCTACATGGACCACGCGGCGGACGAGCTGCACGCGGGCCGCGAAATCTACCGGTACATGCACGGGCAGCCCTCCGCGCGGAGCGTGCGCGAGCGCCGGGAGCTGCTCGCGCGGATGATGGACGAGACGGCCGAGCGGCGGCCCGACGGGCGGGTGCTGTCGGTGGCGTGCGGGCACCTGCGGGAGGCGGAGTCGTCGCGCGCGGTGGCGGAGCGGCGGCTGGAGGAGCTCATCGCGTTCGACCAGGACCCGGTGAGCCTGGCCGAAATCTCCCGCCTGCACCCGGGCGGCATCGTGCGGCCGGTGTGCGGCTCGGTCCGCTCGCTGCTCGCGGGCAAGGCGGTGTTCACGGACCTGGACTTCGCGTACTCCGCCGGGCTGTACGACTACCTGTCGGACTCCGTGGCGGCCCGCCTCACCGCGCTGCTCTTCCACATGCTGCGCCCGGGCGGACGCCTGCTGGTGGCCAACTTCGCGGTGCACCCGCCGGAGACGGGCTACATGGAGGCCTTCATGGACTGGTGGCTCACCTACCGGGACGAGGACGGCATGCGCGGCCTCCTGTCGGAGACGCCGCTGGAGCAGGTGGCCAACGTGCGGCTGTTCCGCGACTCGCAGGACAACGTCATCTACCTGGAGGCGACGCGCCAGTAGCGCCGGCCCTCCAGGCTCGCCCCTTCAGTGCACGGGCGAGCCGGAGCGGGGCAGGGTCACCGTGAAGGTGGAGCCCTGCTCCGGGGCGCTGGCGACTTCTATGTTGCCGCCCAGCGCCTGCACGATTTCGCGGACGATCCACAGCCCCAGCCCGAAGCCGCCGTAGTGGCGCACGGACACCGCGCGCTCGAAGCGCTCGAAGATGCGCGCCCGGTCCTCCTCCGCGATGCCGATGCCGTGGTCGCGCACCTCCAGCCGCACGCGCGTCGCGTCCCCGTCCAGGGTGACCTCCACGGGCTTGCCCGCGCCGTACTTCATGGCGTTGGTCAGGAGGTTGCCCACCACCTGCTCCAGCCGGAGCGCGTCCCAGTGGCCCACGAGGCGCGGCTCGCTGGCGTGGAAGCGCACCTCGCACTCGGCGCGCACCAGGGCCTCGCGGCTGCGCTCCAATTGGCCGCGCACCAGCGTCACCAGGTCCACGTCCTCGCGCTTGATGTGCAGCTGGCCCTGCGCGATGCGGGAGATGTCCAGCAGGTCGTTGACCAGCTTCCCCAGCCGCTGCGTCTGCGAGTAGGCGGACTCCAGCTTCGCGGTCAGCTTCTCCGGCGCCATGGGCGCGCCCTTCGCCTTCGCCTGGAGCCCCTGGATGTGCAACTGGAGCGACGTGAGCGGCGTCTTCAGTTCGTGCGCGGCGATGGACAGGAAGTCGTCGCGACGGCGCACGGCCTCCTGCTCCTCGCGGTAGAGGCGGCCCTGCTCCTCGGAGAGGGCGGCGACGCGCTCGAAGTTCTCCGCGTTCTCCAGCGCCGCGCCGGAGAGCACCGCCACGAAGGACGCCAGGCGCTCCTCGTCCTCGCCGAACAGCGCGCCCACCTTGCGGTGGCTGGCCACCACGCACGCCACCGTCTTGCCGCGCACCTGGAGCGGCGCGCACAGGAGCGAGCGCACGCCGAGCAGCTCCATGCTCTCACTGATGCCGCCGGGCAGCCCCTGGCCCAGCACGGTGATGCGGCCGGTCTCCAGCGCGCGGGCCAGCGCGGTGCGGCTGAGGCCCTGGTTCTTCGCGTCCTCTTCCGACACCACCGCGCGGGGGTCCACCACGGCGCAGCGCTCCGCGCGCAGCAGCTCCTGCATGGACTGGCGGGCCGTTTCGAAGACGGCGTCGCGCGACAGGGCGGAGGCGAGCCTGCGCCCCACCTCCAGCACACGCGGGAAGCGGTCCACCAGCGACAGCGTCTCCACGCCGGCCGTGGCCTGCTCCGCCTCCTTGTGCAGGCCGTCCTCCATGGCCTCCAGCTCGCGGGCGGCCGTCTCCAGGTCGCGCGCGGCGCCGGGCCAGCCCTGCACGCGGCCCACCTCGCCGCGGGCCTGGAGCGTCAGCGCGCGCTCCTGGCGCATCCCCAGCGCTTCGGCCACGCGCAGGGCTTCGTCCAGGTGCTTGCGCGACCGCGCGGGACGGCCGCGCAGCGCGCACATCAGGCCGCGCTCGCGCAGCGCATGCGGCAGGTTGTTGCGGTAGGTGCGCGCGATGTCGTGGGCGCGCTTCGCCACGCTGTCGGCCTCCTTCATGAGCCGGTCGCGCTGCCGGGGGTTCAAGGGGCTCGCCTGCTGCGCCAGGCGCCTGCGCGCGGTGGCGAGCCACGGGGTGATGGGGGCCACGTACTCCTGGCGCAGGTGCGCGTCCTCCACCACGCGCTCGGCGCGCTCCAGCACCTCCGCGGCGCGCGCGGGTTCGTTCTCCCGCAAGAGGCGCAGCCCTTCTGCCTGGAGCACGCCCGCGAAGGACTGCGGGTCGGTGGCGGTGGGCGCCGCCAGCTCCGTCTCCAGCAGCGCCGCGGGGATGCGGCCGCCGGTGGACTTGGCCCACGCCTCCAGGCCCAGGCGCAGCGAGTACCGGTCCCCCAGCGCCAGCGCCGCCGCGTGCAGCTTCTGGCTCACCGCCGCGGCCTCCCTCAGGCGGCCCAGGCGGTAGAGCGACATGGCGATCTGGAAGGTGGCGTTGTTCACCTCCCACGGGTCGCCGGTGCGCTCCAAGAGGCGCACCGCCTCGCGGCACTTCTCGATGCAGTCCTTGAAGCGCGACGAGGCGTAGAGCGCCAGGCCGTAGAAGTGCAGCGACTGTCCCTGGCCCCACACGTCGCCCAGCTGCTGGCGCAGGGCCAGCGACTTCTCCGCGTAGGCATACGCGCGCTGGAACCAGGGCAGGGTGGTGAGCGCGGGCGAGTGCGCGGAGTAGGCCTGCGCCAGCTCCGGCGTGGGCGGGTAGCGCTCCGCCAGGTTCATGTCGCGCAGGTGCGCCCACAGCACCGCGGCGCGGCCCCGCTGGTACCAGTAGCCGTACGCGAGCCGGCTGTAGAGGTTGACCGCGAGCAGGTCCTCCTCCCCCTGGGCCAGGGACTTGCGGGCCAGCCACAGGCGCGGCGCCACGGTGTGCGCGGCCTGCGTGAGGATTTCCCACGCGGCGCTCGCGCCGGTGGCCAGCGTGCCGGGCGGCACGTAGCGGCCCAAAAGCTTCAGGCCCTGCTCCAGGTAGGCGTTGGCCTGCACCGTCTGGCCGCGCTTGAAGGCGAGCTCGCCCAGGTGCCCCAGCGTGCGGCCCTGCTCCAGCCGGTCGTGCGCCAGCGCCTGCGCGGCCTCCAGCTGCCGCTGCGCCTCGTCGTAGCGGCCGCGCATCATCAGCGCGGTGCCCAGCCCGGACGCGATGCGGTAGCGGGTGTGCGCGTCCGCCCCTTCCGCGCCGCGCTCGGCGATGCGGTAGTTCACCTCCGCGGTGTCCAGGGAGAAGCGCTGGCGCGCCTGCTCCGCGGCCACCAGCGCGTAGGGCAGGGCCTGCGCGCTCTCCCCCGCCGCGTCGAAGTGGTAGGCCAGCTCGAAGGGGTCGTTGGGCACGGCCTGCTGCGCGGCCCGCGCGGCCAGCCGGTGCAGCTCCCGGCGCTCCTCCGGGGAGAGCAGGTCCAGCAGCACCTCGCGCAGCTTGTCGTGCACGAAGGTGGAGCGCGTGCCCTCCGTCCACAGCATGTGCCGGCGGCGCGGCGGCTCCAGCGCGGTGGTGACGGCCTCCAGCGGCGTGCCGGACAGGGCCGCCACCGCCCTCGCGTCGAAGGACTTGCCCAGCACGGCGCCCACGCTGAGCACGTGCAGGGACTCCGGCGGCAACAGGCGCAGGCGCCGCACCAGGAAGGTGGCCGCCTGACGCGACGAGCGCGCGTGCGCCATCGCCTCCGGCTGCACCAGCCAGCCGTCCGGGCCGGGCATGAGGACGCCGTCCTCCACCAGCCCGTGCAGCACCGCGGAGGCCATGAACGGGTTGCCCTCCGCCAGCCGCGTCACCAGCTCCACGGCCTCCGGCGGCAGCACGCCGGCCATGGACTCCGCCAGCAGCGCCACCTCCGCCGCGCCGAAGGCGGACAGCTTCAGGTGCGCGCCCGGCGCCAGCCGCCGCAGCACGTGGCCCGCGTGGATGTCCTCGCTGCGGAAGGACACGATGAGCAACAGCCGCCCGTCCCCCGCGCGGCGGCCCTGCGACCACGCCTCCAGCGCGCGCAGCGTGAGCGTGTCCGCCCACTGGCAATCCTCCAGCACCACCACCGCGGGCGCGTCCGGCGTGCCCAGCGCGCCCAGGAGCGCGGTGAGGCTCCACACGCTGCGGCTCTCGCTCAGGGACTCCGGCCCCAGGCCCTGGGACTGGGGCGCCCGCGCGTCGGGGAAGAACACCTCCGAGAGCGTGGGCAGCACCGTGCACAGGCCGGCCTCCTGGCCCGCGAGCCGCTCGCGCAAGAGCGCGCCCAGCGCGGGCTCCTCGCGCACCTGGGCGGCGATGCCCTCCGCCACGCCCGCGAAGAGCTGGAAGGGGCGCTGCGCGGCCTGGTCCTGCGCCTGGCCATGCAGCACCCACGCGCGCTGGCCCACGGCGCGGGCGGAGAACTCCTCCAAGAGGCGGCTCTTGCCGCCGCCGGACTCGCCCTCCACCACCACGGCGCGCGAGCCGTCCTCGCACGCGTGCTCCAGCTCGCGCTCCAGCGTCATCAGCTCCTCGCGGCGGCCCACGAAGGACGGCTCGGTGAGGCTCTGGCGGTGGTCGTGCGCGCCGGTGACGAGCGCGGGCTCCGCCTCACCCCGCGACAGCGCGGCCTCCAGCGCGTTCAGGTCCGCGAGCGCGGCGTCCGCGGACTGGTAGCGGTCGCGCGGGTCGGTCTGGCTCAGGCGGGAGATGAGCTCCTCCATCGCCAGCGGCACCTCCACGCCCACGGGCCTCAGGCGCGGGTGCGCGGTGAGGTGCAGGCGCAAGACTTCGCCCACCGTCGCGCCCTCCAGCGCGGGGCGGCCGGACAGCGCCTCGAAGAGCACCAGGCCCACCGAGTACAGGTCCGACGGCGCCTCCACCGGCCGGTTGATGAGCCCCGCCTGCTCCGGCGACAGGTAGCGCGCGGTGCCCACGGGCAAATCCCGCAGGGACGGGTCCAGCCGCTCGCTGCGCGACAGGCCGAAGTCGGTGAGCCACGCGGTCGACAGCGGGTGGTCACGCACCAGGATGTTGGTGGGCTTCACGTCGCGGTGCAGGACGCCCTCGCGGTGCGCCTCCGCGAGCGCCCTCAGCAGGCGCTGGCCCAGGACGATGGCCTCCGGCAGGGACAGGGGGCCGCGCTGCAGGCGCGCCTCCAGCGTCTCGCCGTCCACCCAGGGCGTGACCAGGTAGAGCAGGTCGTCGAACGTGCCCAGGTCCCGCACGGGCACGAGCGCGGGGTCGTGCAGCCGCGCCAGCACCTGCGCCTCGTGCTCCAGCCGGTGGCGGGCCGTGGGGACGAAGGCGGACAGGGGGGTGACCTTCACGAGCACGCGCTCGTGCGTGAGGAGGTCCACCCCCTGCCAACTGGAGATGCCCCGGCCGGCCTTCACCCGCTGGCGCAACTCGTAGCGGTTGCCCAGCCGCTGGCCCGGGTGTGGCTCCCCAGGGGTGTCGCCGGCCTGTTGGAAGCCTTGCGCCATTCAGTACCCTCGCGAGCCCCTCCACCGCGTTGCCCCGGCGGCGCGGTCGGCCGGACGTCCCTCTTCCACAAGCTGGGTTGCCGCCCGGGTCCCTGCCAGGGGGGAGCAACCCACGCCCCGCGTGCGCTGCTCGGGATTTGAACAGTCGGCACGCTCCTGCTTCCCGCGCCCGTCCCCCGGTGCCCCCTGGCCGTTCGTGGGGCAGGCAGCCCGCCAGCACCCCGCTCCCCGCGCCCCTACTGGTTTCCGCCAGGCTCGTGGGTTTCCACCAGGAGACGTGGGGCGGGCCGCGTGGCGTCCGTCATCCGACAGCCACGCGAATGCGTGCGGCCAGCAGCGTTGCTGGAGGGAGGAAGGATGCCGCGCCGCGTTCAACGGGTGTGCTTGACTCCCCTGGTGGCCCGGCGGAAAAGCCCGTCGGGTCAGGCGGCCTCCCCCTTCCTTCCCCGCAGGCCGCCGAGGGAGCGCGGAATTGAAGCTCGCGACGCTCAGGGACGGAACCCGCGACGGGCGGCTCATCGTCGTCAAGCGGGACAACTCCGCCTACGCGCTGGCCACCAACGTGGCCCTCACGCTGCAAGCGGCCCTGGATGACTGGGACCAGAAGGAGCCGCTGCTGCGCGCGCTGGCGCAGCAGCTGGAAGCCGGCGCGGTGCAGAGCCGCCCGCTGGACGTGAAGGCGCTGCACGCGCCCCTGCCGCGCGCCTACGAATGGGTGGACGGCAGCGCGTACATCAACCACGTGGTGCTGGTGCGCAAGGCGCGCAACGCGGAGCCGCCCGCCACGTTGCGCACGGACCCGCTGGTGTACCAGGGCGGCTCCGGCGACTTCCTGGGGCCCACGCAGGACATCCCCCTGCGCGACGAGGCCTGGGGCCTGGACTTCGAGAGCGAGGTCTGCGTCGTGCTGGGCGACACGCCCATGGGCACGAAGGCCGAGGACGCGGACAAGCACATCAAGCTGGTGATGATCGCCAACGACGTGTCGCTGCGGAACCTCATCCCGGAGGAGCTGGCCAAGGGCTTCGGCTTCTTCCAGAGCAAGCCCGCCACCGCGTTCGGCCCCTTCGCGCTGACGCCGGACGAGCTGGGCGCCGCGTGGCAGGACGGCCGGGTGCACCTGCGCATGCGCAGCACGCTCAACGGCCAGCTCGTGGGCGACGCGGACGCGGGCCCGGAGATGCACTTCTCCTTCCGCGACCTCATCCAGCACCTGACGCGCACGCGCGCCTTCACCGCGGGCACCATCCTGGGCAGCGGCACGGTGTCCAACGCGGACCGCACGCGCGGCATCTCCTGCCTCGCCGAGCGCCGGATGATTGAAACCATCGACGAGGGGAAGGCGAAGACGCCCTTCATGAAGCCCGGCGACACCATCGAGATCGAGATGCTGGACGGGGAGGGGCACTGCCTCTTCGGCCGCATCTCCCAGACGGTGGTGAAGGCGCCATGAGGAACCTGCGGCTCTCCAGCTACTGGCGCAGTTCCGCGTCCTGGCGCGTGCGCATCGCGCTCAACTGGAAGGGGCTCCCCTTCGAGTACCTGGCGGTGCACCTGCTCCAGGACGGCGGCCAGCAGTTCACGGATGCCTACCGGGCCAAGAACCCCATGGCCCGCGTGCCCACGCTGGAGTGGACGGAAGCAGACGGGCAGGCGCGCAAGCTGTCCGAGTCCATGGCCATCCTGGAGTACCTGGAGGAGCGCGTGCCCTCGCCCGCCCTCCTGCCCGGCGACGCGTACCTCCGGGCGAAGGCGCGCATGCTGGCGGAGATGGTGAACGCCGGCATGCAGCCCCTGCAGAACACGTCGGTGACGCTGCGCATCAAGAACGAGCTGAAGGCGGACGAGAAGGCCTGGGCGGCGCACTGGAACGCGCACGGGCTGAGGGCGCTGGAGGCGGCGGTGCAGGAGACGGCCGGCCGTTACTGTGTGGGAGACGCAGTGTCGTTCGCGGACGTCCTGCTCGTTCCCCAGCTCTACGGGGCCCGCCGGTTCGGTGTAGACCTGAAGCCCCATCCCACGCTCTTGCGGATTGAAGCGGCGTGCAACGAACTTCCCGCCTTCCAGGCGGCGCAGCCGGACCGGCAGCCCGACGCGCAGCCGGCGTAATCACGAACCATCTTCTTCATCACGAGGAGTCAGCGACATGGCCAAGCAGGAATCGCTGGGCATCAAGGCCCTGGAGAGCATCCACTGGTACGTGCATGACCTGGAGCGCAGCCGCCAGTTCTACACGAAGGGGTTGGACTTCGCGGAGGTGGCGGTGTCCGGGCCGGAGCTGGAGGCGCACGGCAAGCAGAAGTCCGCGCTGTTCCAGGCGGGGGAGATTGCGCTGGTGGTGAGCCAGCCCGTGGGCGAGGGCGGCCGCGCGTGGCGCTACCTGCGCAAGCACCCGGACGGCGTGGGCACGCTGAACTTCGTAGTGGAGGACGTGGAGAAGGCGTTCAAGCTGCTGGACTCGCGCGGCGCCACGTTCATCACGGACATCCAGCGCTTCACGGACGACGCGGGCGGCAAGCTGGCGTTCTTCTCCATCACGACGCCGTTTGGTGACACCACGTTCCGCTTCCTGCAGCGGGACAACTACAAGTCCATCTACCCGGGCTTCCAGGTGCACGCGCAGCCCAAGGGTGGCCAGAACAAGTACGGCTTCGACAAGCTGGACCACGTCACGTCGAACTTCCAGACGATGAAGCCCATGCTCCTGTGGATGGAGCACGTGATGGGCTTCGAGAAGTTCTGGCACATCGAGTTCCACACCGACGACGTGGCGTCGCAGCAGAAGCGCGACCACGGCAGCGGCCTGAAGTCCGAGGTGATGTGGGATCCGAAGAGCGGCGTGAAGTTCGCGAACAACGAGCCCAAGTTCCCGTTCTTCAAGGCCAGCCAGATCAACATCTTCAACGAGGACCACCGCGGTGACGGCGTGCAGCACCTGGCCATCACGGTGAAGGACATCCTCACGTCCGTGAAGGACATGCGGCACAACGCGGGCATCCAGTTCATGCCCACGCCGGGCTCGTACTACGACGCGCTGCCGGACCGCATCCAGCGCATGGGCATCAAGAAGATCGACGAGGACATCAACGTCCTGCGCGACCTGGAGGTGCTCATCGACGGGGACAAGGAGCGCAGCTACATGCTCCAGATCTTCATGAAGGACGCGGCGAGCCTCTACAAGCAGGCGGACGCGGGCCCGTTCTTCTACGAAATCATCCAGCGCAAGGGCGACCAGGGCTTCGGCGGCGGCAACTTCCGCGCCCTGTTCGAGAGCATCGAGCGCGCGCAGAAGGCCGAAGGGCGCGTCTAGCCTTTCCCGCTGCGTTCGCGGAATGAAGACCCCACCCCTCGCTCCCTTCCGGGCAGCGAGCGGTGGGGTTTCTTCATCCGGGGCATGGCCCATGTTTTCCCCATGCGAAGGCTCATGCGGCTGTGGCTGCTGCGGCGGGGTGGAGCTGTAGCCGCGGTGGCTGTCCTCGGCCCGGCCGGGGGCTCCTCCACGGAAGCCCCGAGCCGCTTCAGCGACTGTGCGGCGTGGCGGAGGCGGCGCGGGGCGCGGGCTCACTGCCCCCCTGTGCCAGCGCTTCCCGGTTCTTGAACATGATGAAGGCGCCCATCACGACGAGGAAGGCGGAGAAGGCCCGCTTGAGGGCCGCCTGCGAGACGAAGTGGGAGGCCCAGGTGCCCAGCAGGATGCCCACCACGGCGATGGCCGTGAAGATGCCGAGGTAGAGCCAGGGCACCTCGACGTGGCCCAGGTAGCCGGCGAAGCCCACGAAGGAGTTGAGGGCGATGACGAGCAGGCTCGTCCCCACCGCCTGCTTCATCGGGAGGCCCACCAGGAGCACCAGCGCCGGGACGATGAGGAAACCGCCGCCCACCCCGACGAGCCCCGTGAGCCCGCCCACGCCGAGCGCGGCCAGGGCCATGACCGGGAAGGACGCCTTGCGGGGCTCGGGCACGGGCGCGGACTGCTTGCGCGCGGCGAGGGCGGCCTCCTTGCGGCCGTTGCGGAACATGAAGAAGGCGGCCACCAGCATCACCGTGGCGAAGAGCAGCAGCTGCAATGCGCCCGAGACAAAGGCCGACAGGCGCGCGCCCGCGTAGGTGCCCGCCATGGCCACGCCACCGAAGACCAGGGCCGCCCGGAGCTGGACGTTGCCCCGGCGCCAGTGGCTCGCCGCGCCGAAGAGGCTGGTGACGCCCACCACGGCCAGCCCCATGGCGATGGACTGCTTGGCCCCGAAGCCCAGGACGTACACGAGGATGGGGACGGTGATGATGGAGCCGCCGCCGCCGAGCAGGCCGAGCGACAGGCCAATCAGTGCCGCGAGTGAGAAGCCGAGGATGGGCATGGGGTCTGTTTCCGAGGCGGCGCGCGCCTCAACGTTGGGGCGCGTGCGGCTCGCGCACGGCGAGCATCCCGCCCGCTAGGTTGTAGAGGTGTTGGAAGCCGCCGCGGGCGAGCGCCTGGGCCGCCTTCGCGGAGCGGCCACCCGAGCGGCAGATGAGCAGCAGTGGCTGCTCCCGCGGCCACGACGCGGCCGCCGCCTCCAGCGTGCCCAGCGGGACGAGCTCCGCGCCGGGAAGGTGGCCCAGGGGGCCCGTGAACTCGTCCGGCTCGCGCACGTCGATGCGCCGCACGTCGGGGCCCAGCGTGTCGAGCTGCGAGGGGGTGAGGTCCTGATAGGGGTGGGGTGTCATGGCTCGCTCCGGGTGGCAGGGGCAGGGGGCCTTCAGGCCCCCTGCGGGGAAGGCGCCGTGTGTCCACAGGCGCGGTTGGCGGGGACGGCGAGGTCGATCTTCTTCGGCTTGGGCAGGTGGAGGTTCTCCATGATGGCGATGAACTCCTCCCGGCTCTTGCCGGCGACGCGCGGGTTGTGCCGCTTCTCCTCGCCGATGCTCGTCACCAGGTGGCCGTGGTAGTCGTGCGCGGGGTAGACGAGCGTTTCATCCGGCAGGCGGAAGAGGACGCGGGTGAGGCTGTCGTAGAGCTGGCTCGCGTTCCCGTTCTGGAAGTCGGTGCGGCCGTTGCCGCGCACGAGCAGCGCGTCCCCGGTGAAGACGCGGTCGCCCAGCAGGTAGCTGACGCTGTCGTCCGTGTGCCCCGGCGTGGCCAGCACCTGGAAGACGAGCTGTCCGACGCGCACCTCGTCCCCGTGGCCCACCTGGACGTTGGCGCAAGCGGCGCCTCCCCTGCCCCCCACCACCGTGGCCCGCGTGCGCTCGCGCAGCACGCCGGACGCGGTGACGTGGTCCGCGTGCACGTGGGTGTCGAAGACATGGGTGAGGGTGAGCCCCAGCTCGCCCACCAGCCGCAGGTCCCGGTCGACCTGCTCCAGCACGGGGTCGATGAGGACGGCCTGCCGCGTGGCCTCGTCACCAAGGAGATAGGTGTACGTCGAGGACTCGGAATCGAAAAGCTGGCGGAAAATCATGTCGTAGCCTCCTGTCAGTGAGAGCCAGGGGGCGGGCTGGAGGATTCAGGGCCTCCCCCCGGCGGAATCCTTTCCCCCCTGAATCTGGCTCTCACGGGACATGATCTCCTCCCTCCTTGCTCCCCTCCTGGGTGGGGCGCTCATTGGCCTGAGCGCCTCCCTGCTCCTGCTGGCCAATGGCCGGGTGGCCGGCATCAGCGGCATCGTGGGCTCGCTGCTGGCGCCCGTCCGGGGCGACATCGCCTGGCGCGTGCTCTTCTTCGGCGGGCTGCTCACCGGGGGCCTGCTGCTGGCGTGGCTGCGCCCCGGCTCCTTCGCGCCCCCGGCATCTCTGAGCGCGGGCGGCGCCGGACTCCTGGTGGCGGCGGGCCTGCTGGTGGGCTTCGGCTCGCGGCTGGGCAACGGCTGCACCAGCGGGCACGGCGTCTGCGGCATCAGCCGCGGCTCGGCCCGCTCCATCGCGGCCACGCTCACCTTCATGGCCACCGGCGTCCTCACCGTCTTCCTGGTCCGCCACGTCCTCTAGAGAGAGCTCTCCATGCGTTCAAACATCAGTGCGTTCCTCAGCGGTCTGCTCTTCGCCATCGGCCTGGGGGTCGGCGGCATGACGGACCCGGCGAACGTCCTGGGCTTCCTCGACGTCGCCGGGAACTGGGACTTCCGGCTCATGTTCGTGATGGGCGGCGCCATCGCCGTGCACGCGGCGCTGCGGCCCCTCATCCACAAGCGCGAGGAGCCCCTGTTCGCCGCGAAGTTCCCCAGCTTCTCCGCCAGCAGGCTGGACGCGAAGCTCCTCGTGGGCGCGGCCCTCTTCGGCGTGGGCTGGGGGCTCGGCGGTTACTGCCCCGGCCCCGCGCTCACCTCGCTCGCCACCGGAGCGTCGCGGTTGCTCGTCTTCGTGCCCGCGATGTTCGCCGGCATGTTCCTCGCGCAGGTGCTCCAGGTGCGGCGCGTCCGGGGCAAGACGGGCTGGAGGTGCTCATCGACGGGGACAAGGAGCTCGGCTTCCTGCTCCAGGTCTTGATGAAGGGCGCGTCGAGCCCTTCCCGCCGCGTTCAGTGGCTGTCCTGCGCGAACGGGGATGACCTCCAGGCGCTGATTGAGAAGGACAACGTGGCAAGGAAGGAGCCACAGTGCGCCCATGCGGGCGGCTCCACCGGGACGAAGTCCGTGTACCGCGACGCGAAACCCCCATGAACCTCATTGAACCCATCATGCTCGTGGGGGCGGCCATTGGAGGCGTGACGGGCGCGGTCTGGGGCTTCGGGTCGGGAATCGGCTGGGCGGCGGCGGGCCTCGTCGGAGGTGTCGTCCTGGGCCCCATCCTCTTGCTGCTGCTGCTCGTCCTGGCGATGTTGATGACGCTGTTCAGGGAAGGGCCACGCGCGATGCTGCAGGCCCTGTGGAGAAGGCGTCCTCCAGAGCGCCCCTGAGCGGCCTCTGGCATATTCTTGTGCCACCATGACATCGCCAACGCAGCCCCTGGACTGGGAGGAGTTGGAGCGCCGCGTGGCGTCCTGGGACCCGCTCCCCGACCCGGTGCTCTGCCCCGATTGTGGTGGCCCGGTCCGGATTGAGTACGTCCACAGGGAGGTGCTTGCGTCCGCGAGCATCCAATGTGCGGGATGCCCGCAGGACGTCAGGCTTTGCCGGTTTCCCGCCAGGGCGAAAGGGGGGACGCACTCAGAGGCAGCCCCTCCCGTCCCTGGCGCACGGCGGCTTCTGGTGGTCGAGCAGACCTTCGACATCCAGGGGCGCGGCATCCTCGTCACCCCTGATGTGGATCTGGGAGCGCGGGCCCAGGTGGAGTTCACCGTGGTGTTGCGGCGTCCGGAGGGTGACGTCCGGGAGGCTGTCGCGCTCGCGCAGGTTCCGCTCGGCACGTTCCGGTCACGGCCTCAGCACGTGCTCTGTTTCCGCACGCTCTCCAAGCAGGACCTTCCCGCTGGCACGGAGGTGTGGCTGCTCGGAGAGGTGGATGCGTCCTGAAGGGGCGCTTGCACACTATTTAGTTTCCTATGAGTAGAAACAGCCTCCTGGCCCTTATGAAAGAGCCAGGAGGCTGTATCGAGATGACATCTCATCGGGCACGTGCGGCTCCTCCTTTTCGGAGGATTCCGAACCCGTAACGATAGATATCAGGAACATCTATGCGCCCATCAGGTCTAATGCTTATTACTCCTAGTCTTACTAGCTCATCAACAACGGCGCGACCATCTGTGGAAAGCCCAGGCTTTTCGTTTGGTACCGGGTGACTGACGTCCTCAATAACTTCGTCCGGGTTTAGGAGTAGTCTTCGCCCTCTTAGGTTTTCAAGACGAACCACAAGCTCATACTCTTCCTTGATTTCGCCGACGCGAGTGCTTGATGTCTCTTGTAGGGATTCAAGCAGATCTTGAGGCGTTATTAGGCGTAGACCGTTTCCAAGAGGATGTTTTGATGCTTCTCGCCCAGCAAAGCCAATTAGGCAAAGCATTGATCGAGGGACAATTCGACCTTGAGCATCTTGTAGGTGATTGGGTATCCATCGATAGGTATACCCTTTCTTTGTTCCAGTACCCATCACCTCCCCGGCTAGAAGTGTTGCAAATCTGTGCTGAGTAGTCTCAGGCATTGGCCCCGGGTACCAGCCAAATTCACCGTGCTTCGTGAGCTCTACGGCATGTCGACCAGTTGCAAGTCGGCTGAGCCATGTGTGGAGGTCCTCATCTTGCGACATGTGGCGAACAACAGCTCGGTAAAGCGATTCAACATCCCATTCGATCGAAACCGAGCGGGCACGAAGCTTGCTGGCATCGGGAAATCCAAGCTCTCCCGCGTCAAGTAGATCATCTCTGAGGAAAATCTTCGCGCGCAATTGACGGTAACGATTTGAGTAAGATAGCCAAAGCGCCAATAGCGCCCCGACGTAGCGCCGACGAACGCTGGGATCAAATGAGCCAATTCGATCGAGATGGTCGTAGGTGGCAAATACTAGCTGTTTCTTCAAGGAAAGCGCGCGCTCGGCTTGATCTAGGGCTTGAGAGACCTGTCCTAGGTGGGCTTGTGCTACAGGTACCCAGGACTGCAAGTCTGTTCGATGCTGCATCCATGCATTTCGCACCTGCTCTGGAACCGAGACTAGTGTGGGCATTTCTTCGCTGATGCGAAGCAAAAGGTGCGTCATCCAGAATGTTCGAAGTGCCTCGCTGCTTGCTTCTTTTCCGTATTGATCTAGTGGGGTTACATCTGGATGTTGATGTGACTGTGAGAAGGCTTCTATCCATTTGGCATCTGGAATTCTGTCGTCGTTTATGAGTCGCCTAAGTTGCTTTGGCCCATCTACCGCACTCAGGAGTCTGAATAGCGCGCTCTTGCCAGCACCACGGCCGCCGCGAATGATTACGATTTCTGGCCTTAAGGCCAAGGCGTGGGAAGGAAGTGGCAGGAAGATTTTCTCAAGGTCCACTGTGTTCTCAGACTCTCGATGGGAAAGCTTTTCGAGGGCCGTGAGGAGTTGCAGTCTTTCTTGGGACTTCATGGCAGTGTCTCCTCCGGTGCATCGTCGCCTGAGTTGGGTGCTGGCTCAGGGGTGCATAGTTCCTTGATTCGGAGTAGTAGTTGCTGGTGCTGATCGGAGAAAAGGCTGTCCCTTACTGATGACAGGCTTGTAAAGCGCTCAAGATCTGGATTCTGCCGTAGGGGCCATGGCCAATGTGCAGCTGTCCTGTCTGTTGGGCCCGGGGGGTCTTCTTCGTATATGTGGGTGCAGAAACTATCGTAGACTCGCGTTTGAAATGTATCAATCTCTTTCTTGCTTGGTTCTGATTCTGGATCCCGAGGGGCGAATCCATGAACTATAATGCACCTTAGGTCCTGAGCGTCTTTTCGGATGCCCAGTGCTTGGATTGCAATGTCTAGGCCGCGAAACGACTGTTCAGATGCTCTGCCGACCAAGACGTCGACATGCGAGACGCCATGGAGTGACAGACCTGCGAGGTCGTGCAGTCCTGCTCTCGCATCAAGGAAGATGAAGTTCGGCTTTAGGGCGCTGCGAACTTTCAATACAAGCGCGCGCAGGGCATCCTCGACTGGACTTGATTTGTTCAGTTCTCCCGGTGTGTCATTAATGAAATCAAGTCTTGCTAGTTTTTCTAGGTAGTTGATGTCGAGGTTCCCAGCGGGGATTACATCAACCTGAGTGGCATCTTCGGCGCCAAGTGCTTGAGCAGGGGCATAAAGGTCATTTGTGTCAATTGATCCTGTGGCAAAGAAGTCTACGATCGCATCGACTGCGCCTCGTTGTGTCTCTGCTTCCAAGAGAGAACCCAGTCCTGGGGCTTCTAGGTCTAGGTCGATGATTGCTACACGGTTTCCTTCGCGTGCGAGTTGCCACGCGCACGACACCAGGGATGTTGTGCGGCCTACTCCGCCTTTAAAAGAGTAAAAGGTTACTAAAGGAGGGGCTCCTTTTATTAGTGGCCAAGGTGGGGTGAGCTTATTTGACTCAAGCCAGCTATGCTTCGAAAGTCTTCGCTCAAGTAGGAACCAACGACTGCCCGGTGGTGTCATCCGAGTGCCAGAAACAGGGTCTTCATAAGAGCAGTTCTGCCAAGGCTGAGCGGAACTTAGTATTTCCTTGGCAATTCTTGCGCGCTCCCCTGGTCCAGTTGTTGTGAGGATGGGCGGAACAAAGAATGACTTTAGTTGGCTTGAAAGCTTGTTTTCGAGTGTTGTGCAGAAGCTGCTGATGCTTTCTTGCGTTTGGTTTGCCTGTGACTCCAGAATTAACCGAATGCGGCCTCGAAGATCTCGCACCGCGCATGCGCGTTTGAAATCTGAAAAACCGCTGCTCTGTTCACAGATTTGCAGCAGGGAGGGAAGCGCTCGATCGAATGTTGTCATGTGAAGAGAATCGCATCCAGACGGCCGTCTGCCCAAAGTGCGGAGGCAATCGAGTCAACGGCTGCGCGTGCCTCGGAAATGAGTTCCATCGTGTTATTTTGAGAGTGATGCCCTGTTTGAGCATAGCGGCATTGAGGATCCCACTTTGCGAGTGCCGGGTAGCGCTCGGCCCAGTTTAAAGGGTTGTAACGCCTAGCAACTGGATCAAGATCTAGAGCTAATTCAATTAGTGGATCTGCGGCTTTGCCAAGCAGGTGGCCTAGTGGCTTGTCAATCCAGCGGGCATCGAGCGTCGCTTTTCTGATGCACTCCGGGCCAAATCCGGCAAGATGATAGCTTTGGTCTAGTGAGCGAAAAGGAGTTGCAGCCTCGGCTAGGTGTTCTGCGTCACGAATATGCCTCAAGGCTGCGGATACTAGCTTGTGAGCTCGTGGTGATAGTTTTTCCATAGAACAGGGTCGCTGGAATTTATAGGCTTGTGTGCCTATTGCAGAGGTCTCACGACGCTGCGGTGAAGGGCAGGGCGGCCACCGTGACGGTGCCCGCGCCTTCCCCGCCCAGCGTCAGCTCCGTGCCCGGCTCCAGCGAGTCGCGGTGCACGTAGCCCAGCGCCACCCGCTGCCCCTTCACCGGGGACGTCACCACGCTGGTCACCCAGCCCACCTTCTTCTCCCCGCGGCGCAGCTCCGTGCCGGGCGCCACGTCCTTCTCACCCAGCAGCAGCCCCGCCAGCTTGCGGTTCATGTGCCCGCGGAAGGTGGCCCGGGCGATGACCTCCTGCCCGATGTAGCAACCCTTGTTGTAGGAGATGGCGTTCGTGAGGTTCGCCTCCAGCGGGATGGTGGTGTCCACCATGTCCTGCCCGTAGCGCGGCACCCCCGCCTCCACCCGCACCCGCTCCAGCGCGTCGAACCCCGCCGGCTTCACCCCGCCGACCCCGACGAGCGCCGCCCACACCGCCTCCAGCCCCGCGCGCGGCACCAGGATATCCACCCCGGACAGCCCGCCCGGCAGCGCCGTCCCCAACAGCCACACGTCCTGACCGGCCAGGGTCGCCTTGCGGCTGGACAGGGGGGCCGGGAGCTCGAAGGGGCCGCCCAGGGCGGCGGCCAGCGCCTGGGCCGTCCGGGGGCCGAGCAGCTTCAGCCAGGCCTGGTCCGGGGTGCCGTCGTGCAGCTCGGCGTCCTCGGAGATGAGGTACTTGTCCAGGAACTCCCGGACCTTGGCGCCCAGGCCGGGCTCCAGGTCCAGCAGGAGGTCGTCCTCCCGCTTGAGGATGCGTGCATCTCCCACCATGGCGCCCTTCACCGTGATGAAGGCGGCATAGGCGGCCGAGCCGACCGGGAGGTTCTTCACCTCCTGGGTGACCATGCCGTGGAGGAAGGAGGCGCGATCCTCCCCCGTTATCCGGAGGATTTCGCGGTAGGACGCATCGTGCAGTGCCACGGCGTCGCGCGCCGCGCCATACTCCGCGCCCACGTCTCCATACCCGGCCACGACTTCACGGCCGCCCACCGGAATGAAGCGGGCACCCACCCGCTCGTGAACAAAATGCAGCGTCAGCGGTTCCATGCCCGTCGCTATATAGAGGCGCAGGAGCGGATGCCACGATGGATGTGAAGCAGCTTTCGGCCTTCCAGGGCTTCTCGACAGAGAAGCTCCAGAAGCACACCGTGTTCCAGTCCGGTCGCTTCTTCCTCGACGTCTACTGCCTGGCCCCGGGCCAGGCGCAGAAGCCCCACCGGCACGCCACGTCCGACAAGGTGTACCTCGTGCTGGAGGGGAGCTGCCGCTTCCGCATCGGCGACGAGGAAGCGGCGCATGGCCCCGGCTCCACCCTCTTCGCCCCCGCGGGCACCGAACACGGCGTCGTCAACGACGGCCCGGACAACGCCCGCCTCCTCGTCCTGATGACCCCGCCTCCGGAGCACGCATGAGCAAGAAGGCCCCGACCCCGGCCGCCCCCGTCCCCACCCGTGGCGCACTCGCGCTGCTGGTGCTGGGCCTCCTCACCAGTGGGCTCGCCGTCTATCAATGGCTGGAGCTGCTCACGGTGCGCGCGGGCGGCTCCACCGCCTGCAGCATCAGCGAGACCGTCAACTGCGCCACCGTCTGGAACTCGGACTTCGCCAGCGCCGTGCACGACACGCTGGGCATCCCCATCGCGGGCATGGGCCTGGTGTGGGGCCTCGCCGCGGTGGGGCTCTCCGCGCTGTACCTGGCGTGGGCGAAGGCGGGCCGCTCCGTGCGTCCGGCCGCCAACGGCCTGCGCCTGCTGGCGCTCGCGGGCGTCGTCTCCATCATCGTCTTCGCCACCGTCAGCGCCCGGCTGGGCGTGGTGTGCCCCACGTGCATGGGCACCTACGCGCTGGTGCTCGTCTTCACCGGCGTGGCGTGGCGCGGGCTGCCCGGACCCCTCCTGCCCCAGGCGGGCGAGTGGGGCGACACGCTCAAGTGGACCGTGGGCCTCTCCGCCGTCGCGTTCGTGGCCATGCTGATGCCCGGCCGGGCCACGCCGCACGCGCAGAAGGCCGGCGCCTTCCTGCCGCCGGTGGCCTCCGCCCAGGCCCAGCCGCAGGACAGCGCCACGCCGCCCGCGCCCCCGCCGCCGGCCACGCTGGACGCGTTCCTCGCCAGCCTGCCGCCGGATCAGCTCCAGTTCCTGTCGGACGCGCTGGCCATGTACCGGGCG
Organism: Corallococcus caeni; assembly: GCF_036245865.1. NCBI lineage: Bacteria > Pseudomonadati > Myxococcota > Myxococcia > Myxococcales > Myxococcaceae > Corallococcus > Corallococcus caeni. The sequence continues at coordinate 1,093,638 of NZ_BTTW01000002.1, forward strand.
GCGCAGCCGAAGCTGGCGGCCTATCCGCCGCGCAACCTCTTCGGGCCGGCGGACGCGCCCGTGAAGGTGCTGGAGTGGACCGACAGCAAGTGCCCCCACTGCAAGGCGCTGGTGGAGGAATTGGCCCTCATCAAGCAGCACGCCCCCAAGGGCATGCTGTCCGTGGAGGCGCGGCAGTTCCCGCTGGACGGCCAGTGCAACCCGGCCATCCCCAACCGCGGGCCGGACGCGCTCAGCGTGCGCTGCGCCGCGGCCCGGGCCACGGTGTGCCTGGAGGGCGCGAAGGACTTCTGGACGCTGCGCGAGAAGCTCTTCGCCGCGCAGGCCTTCCTGGACACCGACAAGGTGATGGAGATCGCCAGCTCCGGCTCCGTGGCGCGCCCGCAGCTGGAGGCGTGCATGACGGCGCCGGAGACCATCGGGAAGCTGCGCCAGGACGTTGAATACGCCATGCGCTACAACATCCAGGGCACGCCGCTGGTGCTGGTGAACGGCCGCGAGGTGCCGCCGTCCGCGGCGCTCATCTACGCGCTGGTGCTGGCGAGCGGCAACCCCGACGCCCCGGCCTTCAGCACCCTGCCGCCTCCGCGCTCGCGCGGCTCCGCCGGGGGCCACGAGGGCCACGCCCACCCGTAAGGGCGGAGGGAGCCGAAGGACGCCATGGGCAAGCGCGACAAGAAGGACGAGGCCCCGCCGCCGGGGCCCTTCAACAACCCCTTCGCCGCCCTGTCCGCGCAGCGTGAAGCGCTGCCCGTGGGGCCGCCGCCTCCTCCTCCCCAGGGCTCGGCGCCGAAGCCGGAGCCCAAGGGCCCCGCGCGCGCCGTGGTGCGCATGGAGCGCAAGGGCCGGGGCGGCAAGGAGGTGACGGTGGTGGAGCAGCTGGGGCTGCCCGCGGCCCAGCTGGACACCTGGCTCAAGGCGCTCAAGGGCGGCCTGGGCTGCGGCGGCGTGGTGGAGGAGGACGCGCTGGTGTTGCAGGGCGACCAGCGTGAACGGCTTCCCGCGCTCCTGGAGGCGCGGGGCGTGCGCAAGGTCATCGTCGGCTGAAAACACGAAGGGGGCCGGAGGAAACCCTCCCGCCCCCCTCAAGCGCCGCGCGGAAAAGGATTACAGCGCGGCGATGATGGCGTCGGTGAACTCGCGCGTGGTGGCGCTGCCGCCCAGGTCGCCGGTGCGCACCTTCGACTCGCCGCCGTAGACCTTCTGGATGGCGTTGGCCATGCGCTGGGACGCCTCACGCAGGTCCAGCCACTCCAGCATCATCACCGCGGACATCATCAGCGCGGTGGGGTTCGCGATACCCTTGCCCGCGATGTCCGGGGCGGTGCCGTGCACGGCCTCGAAGACGGCGGTGCGCTCGCCGATGTTGGCGCCCGGCACCATGCCCAGGCCGCCCACCAGGCCGGCGCACAGGTCGCTGACGATGTCGCCGTAGAGGTTCTCCAGCACCATCACGTCGAAGCGGGTCGGGTCCTTCACCAGCTGCATGCAGAGGTTGTCGACGATGACCTCGTCGTAGGCGACCTCAGGGAACTCGCGGCTCACCTTGCGGCAGCAGTCCAGGAAGAGGCCGTCCGACAGCTTCATGATGTTCGCCTTGTGGATGGCGGACACCTTCTTGCGGCCGTTCTTCTTCGCGTACTCGAAGGCGAAGCGCGCGATGCGCGTGGAGGCCTTCTCCGTGATGACCTTGATGGCCTCCACGACGCCCGGCACCACGATGTGCTCCAGGCCCGCGTAGAGGTCCTCGGTGTTCTCACGCACGACCACCAGGTCCACGTTCTCGTAGCGCGTCTTGACGTTGGGGACGCTCTTCACCGGGCGCAGCGACGAGTACAGGTCCAGCCGCTTGCGCAGGCCCACGTTCGCGGAAGGCAGGCCGCCGCCCACGACGGTGCCGGTGGGGCCCTTGAGCGCCACGCCGCTGCGCAGCACCGCCTCCACCGTCTCGTGGGGCAGGTTGGTGCCGAACTTGGCCACGACCTCCGTGCCCGCGTCCTTGAACTCGAACTCCAGGGGGACCTTGAGGGCTTCCAGGACGCGGATGGTGGCCGCCGAGACTTCGGGACCGATGCCGTCGCCGTTGATGACCGTCACAGTGCGCGTGTTCGCCATGGGGGCGGTTCACACCACAAATCCGGGGGGGCCGGAAGGGCGAAAGCGGCCGGGATTCACCCCGGGGCATGGCCCCCATCAGCCCGGGTGGGCCGTCCGGCCGCCCGGCGGGGGGCCGTGGGGGAGGCGTGACGGCGGAGACCGGCGCGGAGGCTGGGCCTGGTTCGGGGGGGCGGACGTGTATCGCGCCCCGGACGTCTGTCGTTGCCTTCCAGGCAACCGCGGTTCCCTCCGTTTGTGGTCTGCGCGTCCTCACGGCGCCGGGCAATCCCCCGGGGCTCCCTCTGGAGCGCGGGAGGGAGGGGCGCGGCACGCGTCGTGCTCATGGGCCGCGGCGTTCGGGCCATGCCGGCCCGTGCGCACCCCCGATGAGGCTTCCATGAGCTTGCGCAGAACCCCTGTCCGGCTGTCGCGCCCCGCGCGCTGGGCCCTGCTGTCCACCCTGACGCTGGCGGCGCCCCAGGCGCTGGCGGCCTCCTGCCCCCAGCCCACGCTGACCGAGTGCTCCAACGTGGACTACCGCGCTTCCGCGTGCGGCCAGGAGAACGACTCCTATTGCCAGGGCCTGATGGAGTCCGAGTGGAAGGCGCGCTACACGGCCGCGTCCAAGCGCACCGCGCTGCTGCCCGACAGCATGGGCGGCGGCGTGGAGACGGTGGCGGTGCAGCCCAACGCCGTCCTCGACACGCTCTTCTCCGGTTCGGATGAGTCCATCGTGGGCCAGGTGCAGCGCGGCCAGGTGCTGGCGCGCAAGGGCTACAAGAACCTCACCAAGGTGGAGGTGGCGTACGACAAGCAGCGCCAGGAGTGGGACGCCAACGGCCTGCTGGAGCGCTCCTGCCAGGAGTACGCGCACGAGAAGCACTACGACTACAGCCGCTTCGAGCAGAACGCGGGCCGCTTCGGCGACGACTTCCGCGCGCTGTTCACCGCGGCCTACGGCTCCGGGGGCATCGCGGAGCGCACGCTGTTCAGCAAGGACGGGGTGAAGCAGGCCCCCATCTGGGACGGCAAGACGCGCGTGGAGAAGAACGCGTACTTCCGCTTCGTGCCGGGGCCGTACCCCAAGGGCGCCAAGGCCTACGAGTTCACCTCCGAGGCCGCGCAGAAGGCGAACAACGTGGAGGCCCGTCAGGCGGTGCTGCCCTCGGACGCGTGGCATCTGACCATGAGCAAGGCGCTGAGCAAGGTCGCGGACGACGTGCTCAACGAGTCGCAGCAGCGCCAGGAGGCCTTCTCCGCCCTGCTGGACCGGCGCAACGCCGCCTACGCCAGCTGGCAGCGCGAGTCGGAGATGCTGCGCAGCCGCGACTTCAGCACGGTGGAGCTGGACGAGAAGACCGCCGAGCAGCTGTACGGCCTGGACAAGGCCCTGGAGGAGTCGCTGGTGAAGGCGGACGCCGAAGGCTGCCTCGTCACCGACAAGACCACGGCGTGTGACTGGAGCCCCCGCCGCTACAAGGCCATGGTGGACGCGGTCATGGTGCCCCGCCGCGAGGCGGACCTGCGCCAGTGTCTCACCGTCACCGGCAACGACTTCGGCGCGGAGAGCTTCATCCGCAACGCGGACCGGCTGAAGATCAAGGGCCTGGACCAGAAGGACTACACGCTCAACCCGACGCTGGTGGGCTCGTACTCCCGCATCCTGGCGGAGTACCTGGCGCAGCAGGCGGCGAACCAGCAGCCGCCCACGAACCCGGTCACCATGACCAAGCGCCAGGGGCAGGACTTCTCCGCGGGCGGCTACGCGGGTGACAACAACTTCGGCGGTGGCTATTCGCTGCGCGCGGGCTGGGAGATGTCCACGCCCGGCTCCGCGTTCACCGGCAACTGGTGCGACACCAACGCCAGCATCTTCAGCGAGCTGGGGCTCTACGCGAACGTGTTCAGCCCGACGCGCAGGGAGATCGCCTACCTGACGGGCCGCGCGTCCACGCAGCCCTCCGCCATCCGCGCGGAGCTGAGCGCGCGCGTGCTGGGCAACCCCGTCTTCACGTTCGACCAGTCCTACCCGGCGCGCTTCACCTTCGTGGAGCGCAAGCCCTTCGTGGACAAGGACGCGGCCAAGGCGAGCGCCACCTTCATGGTGTGGTTCATCCCCGTGACGGTGAGCGGAGGCCTGTCCGTGGAGGTGGGCATCGTCGCGTCGATGGGCGGCGCCCTGGGACGCGACTGCACGCGCAACCTCATCACGCTGGACCTGCTGGGCAACATCGGGCCCTACGCGTCCGCCAACGGCTTCGTGTCGCTGGCCATCGGCATCCCGGGCCTCCAGATTGGTGTCCGCGGCACGCTGACCATCCTGCGCTTCGAGCTGCCGCTCCAGGGCCGCATCGGCGTCGCGCTGAGCTCGCCCACGCACCCGACGAACCCCAACACGCTGTTCCTGGGGCTGGGCACCAGCCTGAACTTCACGCTGCGCTCGCTGGACGGCCGGCTCTCCCTGTTCGCGGAGCTGGGCTTCCTGAAGGCGGAGTTCCCCATCGTGTCGTGGCAGGGCATCGGCACCAGCGCGCAGCTCTTCAACGACCAGCATTACCTGCCGCTCGCGCAGCTGTACTGAGCCGCGCGCGCTCTCGCAGGACCCCCGGGGCTGGCTTCCACGGCCCCGGGGGAGTGGTGCCCCACCTTCTTCGACTTTTCTTTTTTGCGGGAGTGTTTCATGCGTCGCTCGACCCTCGTTCGTGGCGTGGCTGGCCTGGGTGTCCTGGTGTGCCTGGGGGCGCTGCCCTTCTGGCTGTCCGAGTCGTCCCCGTCCGCCGCGACGGTGCAGGCCTCCGAGTCCGTCCACCGGCTGCCGCTGTTCCGCTGGCGCGTGGGCGAGGCGCACACCTTCCACCTCGTCTGGGATGACCTGACGCGCGTGGCGCTGCCCATGCCGACGCAGGACGCGAAGGCCCAGGAGCTGGAGGGTGTGCTGCACCTGGACGGTGAGTTGACGCTCCAGGCGCTGGAGACGCGCGCCACGGGCACCCGGCTGCGCCTGACGCTGCGCCGGCTGGCGCGGCACGAAGCGGTCCTCTCCGGACAGGCGCTGTTGCCCGACGCGGCGGCGCTCCAGGCCCACCTGCCGGACACCGCCAGCGCGTGGCTGGAATTGGACGCGCGCGGCGCGCTCCAGGCGGTGCGCTTCTCCGAGGCGGAGCCGCCGCTGTTCCGTCAGTTCGCGCAGACGCTGGCGGCGGAGCTGTTCCCCTCCGAGCTGCGCGATGAAGCGTCCTGGACCGCCACCGAGTCCACGCAGACGGGCGACGTGGAGTCGGCGTTCGCCTTCGAGCCCGGGGACAGCTCGCGGCTGACGCGCCGCAGGTCGCGCTACCAGAGCCTGCGCGCGGCGGGCGCGGCGACGGTGGCGAAGCAGGAGCTGGGCTCGCTCACGACCTTCGACCGCGACGCGGAAGGGCGCCTCGTCGCCATCAGCCAGGACGAGGTGCTGGACGCGCTGGGCACGGACGGGCGCGTGCTCCTGTCCAAGCGGCTGCGCCTGCGGCTGACGTACCAGTCGAGGCAGATGCAGCCCCTGCCGCCGTCGGACGAGCAGAAGTGGGTGGTGCGCACGCCGTCGCAGGTCGCCTTCGAGTTGGATCCGGAGACGGCTGCGCTGCGCGGCCAGGCGGACGGGATGACGGTGGACGAGCTGCTGGAGACGCTGGAGGACGCCAGCGGCCCGGACGCCATCGCGGGGCTGGACGTGTTCGCGCGGCGGGCCATCGCGGCGCTGACGCTGGAGCCGAAGCGCTGCCAGGAACTGGCGCGCCTGTTCCTGAAGCCGGGCACGAAGCCCGCCATGCGCGAGCTGATGCTGGACCTGCTGGTGGGCGCGGGCCACGCGCAGGCGCAGGCCACGCTGCGCACGCTGCTCCTGTCGAATGAGGCCCGTGAGCACGCGGGCGCATACGTGATGATGGTGCAGCGCGCGGGGTTCCTGACGAAGCCGGAGCCGGAGACGGGCGCGATGCTCAACGGCCTGCTGGAGCGCGCCCGGACGGAGCACGACGTCCCTGTGGAGCGGGCGACGTCGTACGCGCTGGGCGTCTGGTCATCGCACCTGGACCCTGGCTCGGCGGAGGCGCGCGCCGCGGTGCGGACGCTGGAGACCGCCGTGGCGCAGGCTCCGGGGGACGAGGCGCGGGCGCACGCGCTGCGCGCGATGGGGGGCACGCGGGCGGAGCGGCTGATGGACGTGGCGTCGCCGCACCTGCGCGCACAGTCCCCGGACGTGCGCGCCGCCGCGGCGGACGCGCTGCGCGCCGCCCCGCAGGAGCTGGCCACGCGGCTCTTGCTGGACGCGCTGGAGACGGAGAAGGACCGGGGCGTGCAGCGGGCGCTGCTGGACGCGCTGAACACGCGGTCCCTGGACGCGGGCGCGCTGGAGCACCTGCGGGCCTGGGTGGTGGCCGGGGGGCTGGCGCCAGGAGAGGAGCCCGCGCTGCTGGCGGTCGCGGCCCAGCACCTGGAAGGGGGCACGCCCGTGTTCCAGATGCTCCAGGCGATCGCGCTGCGTCCGGACCTGCAGGCCCCCACGCGCGCCCGGGTGATGGCGCTGATGGCGCAGGTGGGCGCGCAGCTCGGCGGGTGACTCAGTGGTCGAACGGGGCCGGCGGGCGCGGCGGGTTGGCGCGGGCGCCCGGGGGGCGCGGGCGCTTGCGGCGCTGGATGGCGTAGGGCCGGTAGAAGGCCTCCCAGAGCGCGGCCCGGCGTCCACGCGGCCGGGTGCGCAGCTCGCCCAGGGGCGCCCGGATGAAGAAGGACGCGGTGAAGAGGTACGCCGCCGCCACGGTGAGGAACAGGAGGGACGCCATCACCACCGGGCCGGGAATCCAGGCCACGTGCGCCCGGTCCACGAAGTCCCCGAAGTCGCGCGGCGGCCGCGGGTGGCTGTAGACCTTGAAGAACCAGGTCACCAACAGGACGATGAGGATGGGGCCGTACGCGCGGTTGAGCCGCGTCGCGATGGCGGACACCAGCGACAGCTGGATCTGCGGCCGGGACATCTCCACCGCCAATTCGCGCAGCGCGTCCGGATCCACCGGCTCGCGCCGCAGCATCGGCGCCCACCAGCCGTCCTCCAAGAGGCGCACCCGGCGGTTCCACAGGTCGTAGTAGCGGTAGCGCCGCGCCTCGATGAGCAGGAAGGACACCACCATCCAGATGCCCACCAGGAACGTGACGTGCGAGCTCTGCGGCGTCGCGAAGCCGAAGGAGATGACCGCCGCCGTCGTGGTGAGCGCCCAGTTCGTCGTGGTGTCCAGGCGCGTGCGCCAGGTGTCCGAGCGGCTCAGCTCGCCACGAAAGAGCTGCGCCATGGCCTGCTGCGAGACCATGGGCTGCTCCAGGTCGTTCTGCCTCCGCTCCTTGACGCTCATCCGTGCCGGGGAAGGTGGGGACGAACGCCCCCTTCGGCCAGGGCGGCCGGGCAGGCGGGCCCTCGGCGCCTTCCGCACGCCAGGGCTGTGGGACGCCGGACATTCCCACGCCGGGTGGGCAGGGGGGACGGGTGGCTGGACGCCTGGGGCGTGCGCATCGTGCGCCCTTGAGCGTGCCTTCCTCCGATACCGCCATCGCCGCGCTGTCAGGCCTGCTCTCGGACGAGGGCGAGCGCATCACGCGCCTGTGGTCCAAGCGCCTGCGCGCGGAGACGTACGAGGTGGAGGTCCCGGGCCGGGACCTGCGCGCGCCGCTGCGCCATCTGCTGGATGAGCTTGCCCGCCTGCTGGAGAGCCGGGGCGAGGACGCGGTGCGGCTGTGGCCGGAGGTGGTGCGCTCGCACGGGGCCTTCCGGTACGACCAGAACTTCGAACCCGAGGACCTGACGCGCGAGTTCAAGTCGCTCCAGGAGGTGCTGCTCTACGTCTACGCGCGCCGCAACGGGGGCGTCATCGACGCGGACGTCGCGGAGCTGGTGTCGGAGCTGGTGTGGGAGGCGGACGCGTCCGCGCAGGCCTCCTACGCGCGCGTGCTCAAGACGGAGGAGGTCCGCTTCCGCGAGGCGGCGGTGATGGAGTCGGTGCTCAACCACGTGGAGGTGGGCATCCTGCTGGCGGAGACGGACGGCATGGTGTCCTTCGCGTCGCCGCCGGTGAGCCGCCTGATGGGCGTGCCCATGCGCGCGGTGGTGGGCGCGCGCGCCGCGAGCACGCTGGGGCCCGTGCTCACCCAGGTCAACGCGCGGCATCCCACGGGGGAGCCCTTCAAGGTCCATGACATGCCCTTCCTGCGCGCGCTGCGCGAGAAGGCGCCCGTGCGCGGCGTGATGATGCAGGTGGAGCGGCCCGGCGGTGGGGACGCCACGCTGGAGATGAGCGCCACGCCGGTGTGGGAGGAGGACCAGGTCCTGGCGGGCGTCATCCAGACCTTCAGCGACCGCACCGAGGCGGCCGTGAAGACCAAGGCACTGGAGAACGCGCACGACGAGGTGCGCAGGCTCCAGGGACAGCTCCTGCGGCGCACCCGGCAGCAGGCGCTGGGCCAGCTGGCGAGCGGCGCCGCGCACGCGCTCAACAACTTCCTCAACGTGCTGCGGCTGCGCATCACGCTGTTGCAGCGCGAATACAAGCCGGAGCACGTGGAGGCGCTGGACAGGACGGTGCGCCAGATTGGCGAGCTGGTGGCGCGGCTGCAGGAGTTCAGCGTGCAGCGCACCGAGGAGCGCCTGGGCAACGTGCCGGTGGACCAGACGGTGCGCGAGGCCCTGGAGCTGGCCCGGGGGGAGCTGGAGCAGCGCGAGCACCCGGTGCACACGGAGCTGGACCTGGGCTTCCCGTGGGGCGTGAAGGCGGATGCGGGCTTCTTCCGCGAGCTCATCGTCAGCCTGCTCCTGTCCGCGCGGGACCGGATGGAGGCGGGCGGCACGCTGGTGGTCCGCACGCGTCCGGCCGGGGACGCCTGGCTGGAGATGCGCCTGGAGGACGGTGGGCGGCCCTACGCGCAGGACGAACTGGCGGGCCTGTTCGACCCGCTGCGCCGGGACCCGGGGGCGCCGCAGTTCTCGCTGTTCCTGGCGGTGGCGCGCACGCAGGTGCAGCGCTGGGGCGGAGACCTGACGGTGGAGAACCGGCGCGACGGCTCGGGCGCGAGCTTCATCGTGAGGCTGCCGCGCTACAGCGACGTGTCGGCCGGGGCGCCGCCGCCGTCCGCGAAGCCGATACCGCAAGCGCCGGGAGGGGTGCCTCGCATGCCGGCGCGCGCGCGCCGCGTGCTGGTGGTGGACGACGACCTGGACAACGCGCGGATGATGGCCGAGGTGCTGGGCGAGGAGGGCTACGACGTGCAGGTGGCGCACAGCCCGGAGGTGGCCCTGCGCATCTGGGAGAAGCATCCGTATGACGCCGCGCTGCTGGACGCGGTGATGCCGGAGATGACGGGCTGGGAGCTGGCGCGCGAGCTGCGGCAGCGCACGCCCCAGGCGCTGCTGGCCATCGTCACCGGCATGGACGTGCGAGGCCAGAACCGCGCGAGCCTCGCGCAGGTGGACGCTGTCTTCCGCAAGCCCATCGACGTGGGCGCCCTGGATGACTTCCTCTCCCAGACCCGGGGCGAGGAGGAGCCCGAGCCCGCCGAGGAACCAGGCCCGCACGACGCCACGCATTGATGGGCGGGAACGTTCGCGGCCTCCCACCCGATGCGGCCGCAACCTGTCCGACAGTCGGACAGGTTCGGCGGGAGGACGGCGCTGGGCGCTCCCGGCGTGGGCCATTAGAGTCCGCGCGTGATTTCCCCGGCGGAACTGGAGCGCCTGCGCCGCAAGGTGGAGGCGGGTGAAGTGCTCGGCGGCTCGGAGCTGGACGCGCTGCGCGCCGAGGCCGCGCGCACTCCCGGGCCCACGCTGCGCCTCACCCTGGCGCATGCCCTGGTCAACGCGGACGCGGAGCGGGAGGCCCTGCCGTTGATGCAGGCCCTGCGGCGCGACTTTCCCAGGGACCTCCAGGTGCGCCTGGGGCTCGCGCGAGCGCTGCTGGGCCTGGAGCGGCACCGTGAAGCGGAGGCCGAGCTGCGCGAAGCGCTGGTCCTGAGCCCCGGCGACCCGGAGGCCCTCAAGGTGCTGGCCGTGCTCGCGCTGCGGCAGGGGGAGGGCGCGCGCGCCCGCGCCTACGTGGCCGAGGCCGTGGAGCGCGACCCCTTCGACGCGGAGGCGAAGCTGCTGCGCGCGGAGCTGGAGGCCGCGGACCTGCCTCCGCCTCCCGTGCCCGAGGAGCAGGTGCTGCGCCCGGAGTTCACCGCCGCGCTCACCGCAGCGCTGGGCCGCGCGGGCGTGGCCTTCCGGCGCCAGGGCCGCGACCTGCTGGTGAAGCTGGCCTCGGGTGGCGTGGGCCGCGTGGACGTGGGCTCGCTGTATGCCGCGTATCGCGAGGCACCAGGTTCGCAAGGGCTCACCGCGCACGTGGAGGCGCTGGCCTCACGGCTGGGCGGGCTGTCCTCCGGAGTGGGGCCCACGGGGGTGTCATTGGATGCACTGCGCCCCGTGCTGCGGCCCTCGGGCTTCGTGGCGGGGACCCAGGGTGCGCTGTTCCGGCCGGGGCCCGCGGGGCTGGAGGTCTTCTACGTGCTGGAGGACGCGGAGTTCATGCGCTACCTGCCGGCTTCCGCGCTGAAGGACGCCGTGCTCACGCTCGACGCGGTGGACGCGGCGGCGTGGCACAACCTGGAGCTGCGTCCCGCCGACGTGCGGCCCGTCGTCATCGACCACGGCGAGGTGCGGCTGGCGGAGGCGTTCTCCGGCATCTGGGCGGTGACGGGCGGCGACGGCCATGACGGCGCACGGCTGCTCACGAAGTCGCAGCGCCGCAGGCTCGACGCGGCCACGGGCGGAGGCCCGCTGCGCGTGAGCCTGGGCCGGCGCGAGGTGGCGCTCCTGTGCCGCGAATCGGACGGTGATTCGGTGCGGAGGCTGGCCGCGCTGGGGCACGCGCCGGATGGCGTCCCCGGCGTGTTCCTGCTGGAAGGGGACGCGCTGCGGAGCGTGTGACCTATGCGCCCAGCGCCTGCTGATACACCTTCAGGTCCTTCTCGCTGAAGAGCACCACGGTGACGCGCTCCAGCTCCGGCCGCCGTTCCAGCGCCGCGCGGATCTCCCGCAGCGCGATGGGGGCTGCCCGTTCGATGGGGAAGCCGTAGACGCCCGTGGAGATGGAGGGGAACGCCACCGTGCGCAGCCCGTGCTTCTCCATCAGCGCGAACGCGTTGCGGTAGCACGAGGCCAGCAGGGCGTCCTCGCCGTTGCGCCCGCCCTGCCACACCGGGCCCACCGCGTGGATGACGTGGGCCGCGGGCAGCCGGTAGCCCTTGGTGATGCGCGCCTGCCCGGTGGGACAACGGCCCAGCGTGAGACACTCCGCGAGCAGCTCCCGCCCCGCCGCGCGGTGGATGGCGCCGTCCACGCCGCCCCCTCCGCCCAGCGAGGAGTTGGCCGCGTTCACGATGGCGTCCGCCGTGACGTGCGTGATGTCTCCCTGGATCAACTCCAGACGTTCCGTCATCCCGCGCTCCCCACCGGCAAGGTCTCCACGAACCGCACCTCGCGGAAGCCCAGCGTGAGCAACAGGCCCCGCAGCGAGCGCTCCGCGGACTGTCGCGCCTTCTCCTGGAGGCGCCGGTCCTGCCGCACCTCTTTTTCAAACGCCAGACGCGCCTTCTCCAGCAGCTGCGCCGTCTGCGCGCTGTCCAGGTTGGAGTCGATGACCTCCGTCTCCCCGGGCCGCAGCGCCACCGTCACCTGCATGGGCGGCAGGAGCACGTCCACGCGCGTGCCCACGGCGTGCAGGTGGCTCGAGTCGAAGCGCTGGAAGTCGAACCCCAGGTGCGCGTCCGCGAACACGATGGCTCGGCCGTGCGGGTCCTGGAGCGTGTAGCTGGCCCACAGCAGCACGTCCTTCCACAGCGCGTCCGTGGCCTGCGGCTCCGGCGTGAACGTGACCTTCTTGTAGAGGGACACGTCCAGCGTCTCCAGCCGGGCCACCTCCCGCATCTGCTCCACCACCGCCGCCGTGTCCGGCAGCCGGGGGGCCGCGGGGCGCAGCAGCACCCAGGCCCCCAGCGCGCCGAGCGCGACCGCGGCGACGAGGGACAGGGCTCGCGAGACGTTCTTCGCCATGGGCGGGAAGTCTACCCGCTTCCGCAACGGGGGCGTCCTGGGGCAGCGTGTCGGACGCGGGCTTCCAGACAGGCGCCCGGGAAGGGGAGTCGCACGGTGGAGCTGACGGACGCGGAGGTGGAGGCCCTGGGCTCGCGCGGGTACTTCGTGCGGGATGGCTTCCTCGGCGAGCCCCAGGCCCGGGCGGTGCGGGCCGCGGCGCTCGCGCGCGTGGAGGCCGGGACGCTGAAGCCCGCGGGCATCCGGCGCGGCGCGGACCACTCGCTCGACACCTCCGTGCGCGGCGACCACATCGAGTGGGTGCTGCCCGGCGCGGCCCCCGAACTCGAAGCCCTGTGGCACCGCTTCCAGGCGCTGGGGGAGGCCGTGTCCTCGGGCGCGTACCTGGGGCTGGGGCGCTTCGACGTGCAGCTCGCCTGCTACCCCGGCGGCGGTGCGCACTACGCCCGTCACCGCGACGCGTTCCCCGGCCAGTCCAACCGCCGGCTCACCGCCATCTGGTACGCGAACGCGGACTGGAAGCCGGAGCACGGCGGCGTGCTGCGCCTCTTCCCGGAGGACACCGGCAACCCGGTGGAGGTGGCGCCGGTGCTGGACCGCCTGGTGGTGTTCCTGAGCGAGCGGCTGGAGCACGAGGTGCTGCCCGCCCACGCCTCCCGCCTGGCCCTCACCGCGTGGTTCTACGGCCGGGGCACCTGAGCCGCTAGCCCGCGTCGAACGCGCTGCCCGCATCGACGGACGGGACCGGGCCCGCGTCGTATCCCGCGTCCTGCGACGGGCCGGAGCCCTCCAGCGTGCCGATGATGTAGATGTCGCCCGTTCCGGTGCCCGGGCAGTTCTGCTGATTGCGCTTCAGCTGGAGCTGCGCATACGAAACCGAGCCCGGGTACACGTCCACGGCCGCGCTGCCGGCGTACACCTCCCGCCCCGCGCCGTTGTAGGCCCGCACGTCCACGATGCGCCGCGACCCGACGGGGATGTTGCTCAGGTAACCCTCGATGTAGCCATTGCCCACGTACAGGGACTGGGGAGGCGTGGGCGGCAGGTCCTGCGCGGTCACGGTCGCCTCGGCCCCCACGACCCCGCACGCGTCACCCGCGAGGGAGATGCGCATCTTCACGGACTCCGTGCCCTCGGCGTTCTCGGGCTCGTCCGTTCCGGCACCGCAGGCCGCGATCATCAGCGCGCAGCTCGTCCCCAGCACGACTCCCCATCGGCTTCGCTTCATGTGGTCCCTCTCCCGGGCGGCGCGTCGTCCGCGCGACCTTGAGACACGCACCCCGTGCGGGTTGGGACATGCACCGTGACGAAAGTCCCGGAGGGCAACGGCGCGCGGCGGAAATGGACCGGAGCCTGCCTGCTCCACGGCCAGCCCGGACCGGGGCGGATTCCACGGAGGAACACCTGCGTCCGTGGCGCCTGTCGCGTGGCGGGGGCGTGTCTAGGTTCTTCCCCAGTCATCTTCGTACGGGGGATCGAGAGCATGTTCCAGAACAGGACGAAGCGGCATTGGATGGTGGGGCTGGCGGTGGGGGCGTCCATGACGTTCCTCGCCGGCTGCGGCGGCGCGAAGGCCGCGCGCGTGGACGACAAGATGATGGCGCGCATCCCCGAGGATCAGCTGGGCGAGGTGCGTGACGCGCAGCTGGCCCGCACGAAGGCCGCCGACAACGTGACGCGCGCCGAGGTGGCCGTGCGCGACGCCGAGCGCGCCGCGGAGGTGGCCCGCCGCAACGGCGACGCCGCCGAGAGCCGCATGGAGGCGGAGCGGGCCGCGGTGAAGGCCGCCGAGGCCACCGGCCAGCAGGCCCCCATCGCCCAGGCGAAGGCCAGGCTCGACGGCGCCCAGGCCGGCCGCGCCGCCGCCGACGCCGAGGTGGCCTGGCACGAGCGCAAGACGGACACCGCCAAGGCGGAGAAGGACCTGCGCGACGCGGAGCTGAAGGTGGCGGACGCGGAGCTCAACCTGGCCCAGTACAAGGCGCTGGAGCGCAGCGGCGACGTGCGCGCCAAGGAGATGTCCGAGGCGAACTACCTGTCCGCCGTCGCGGACGCCAAGCGCGGGGTGGAGGACGCCCGGCGCCAGGTGGGCGAGCAGAAGCGCGTGGAGCAGGACGCCCGCGCCCAGTGGCAGCGGCTGCGCTCGCAGGCCCCGCAGGGCTACGGCGGCAGCGGCGACGCGGACTGACGCTCCCGCGTGAAGCGCGAAACGGACGGCCCTGGGCATCCACGCGGACGCCAGGGGCCAGTCCTCTCGCGAGCGGCTACTCCACCTTCAGGGTGGCGGCGCCCTTCAGGTCGCGCTGGAGCGTGAGCCAGAGCGACTGGCCCTCCGCGTCCACGGACGCGAAGTAGTCCGTGCCCGCGGAGAGGGGCTGGCCGTCCAGGGTGACCTTCGCCGGAGCGGTGGCGGCCGTGTAGCCGTGCACCACCAGCATCGGGTGCGCGAGCGTGCGGCCCGCGGTGTCGAACGTCAGCGTCACGCGGTTGGAGGCGGCGTCCGCTTCCCACGTGGCGTAGACGGGGTTGTAGCCGGCCACGTCATAGGGGACGGCGTCCGTGCGGCCCACGCCGCCAGGGCCGCGCGTGCGCACGGTGCCTTCGGAGGCGGTGAGCTTCACGCCCTGCCAGGCCTCCACCTCCGACACCAGCGACAGCACCGGGCTGGCCGCGTGCGTGCCCAGCACCATGAAGACGGAGTAGCTCTGGTAGGGGTGGCCGGAGAGCATCACGCCGTCGTCGCCCAGGCGCGGGTACTGCGACAGGCCCACCGCGCCGAAGTTGCTGCCCCACGCCAGCCGGTGCGAGTTGGTGACGGAGGGCAGCTCGTACTGGTTGAGCTGGTAGGCCCAGTTGTAGTCCAGGGGCATGGGGCCGCCAGCGTGGCGGGTGCCCCACTCCGGATACAGCCAGTAGCCGCCGGCGGGCTTCTGCTCCCACGTCTGGGTCTGCACCGCGCCCATCTCCGCGTCCGGTGCGGCGGTCCACATGCGCGTGTAGGGGACGACGTTGGGCTCGCGGTAGTCCCAGCCGGTGTTCATCGTCACGGGGGAGGACAGCGTGACGAAACGGTAGCGGTCGCCCCAGCCCAGGCCGGCGATGTCCGTGTTGGCGTTGCCGTCGAAGGCCAGGTCGCCGTAGGGCGAGCGCACGTCGGCCTCAATCTGGTTCGCGGGGAAGCCAGACGCGTCGTGGGTGATGGCATACAGCGGGTGGTCCCGGCCGGTGGCGAAGAGGTACTGCACGGTCACCTGCACCACGTGGCCGTCCAGCGACAGCGGCCACTTCAGCTCATGCAGCGCGTGGTGCGCGCCCTTGAAGACGATGCGGCCGGTGCCGCGCACGTCCTGCGTCCACGCGCCCCACGACGGGCCTTCCTTCAGGTGACTGGTCACCATGCCCCAGCCGGGCACCTGGGGGTTCTGGCCGTCGCAGATGCGCTCGGCGCCCGCGACCTCGTAGGTGTAGCGGCGGATGTAGCCGCCGTTCCAGCCAGCGGGGTCCGCGGCGTCGTTGCGCACGAGCGACACGGAGCGCACGTGGCAGTCGCGGTCGCGCCAGACGTAGCGGTCCGTCTTGAAGCCGCCCAGGTCCTTCGCGCACTGCAAGCGCAGCGGGGCGCAGGTGCCGCTGGCCGGATCCGCGGTGGTGTTCTCCGCGCAGGGGTCCGTGACGGGGTTCTCGTCGGGCGGAGCGTCGTCACCCGGGCGCACCTCCTTGCTGCCACAGGCGGTGAGGCCCAGGGCCGCCAGCAAGGCCACGGCGTGTCGCGCGAAGGGGAGGGGTCGGAGGGGCATGGTCGCTTTCGAAGGAGTGGGCCCACGGGCTTTGCCACCCTCACGCACGGTGACGCAAGCCTCCACCCGGAGCGACAGCGGGTTTGTTCCCGGGAAGCAGTCGGGCAGTCGGGCGGTGGGCGGCCTGGAGGAGGGGCCCCGGTGTCTCAGGAGGGTGTCCACCCTGCTGACATGGCGAACGTACGGCAGCTCGTCACGGTAGGCGTCGTGGGTCTCTTCGCGGTGCCCGCGGTCGCGGAGGAGGGGGTGGAGGGGCGCGTGCAGGAGTTCTTCCTGGGGGATGGCGCGCCCCCGCAGCAGCGTGGCGAGGTGCAGCTGGGCACGGGGCTGGAGTGGACGCGGCAGGAGGGCGAGACGCGCTTCGAGGTGCCGGTGCTCGGCGAGTACGGCCTCAGCGACCGGATCCAGCTGGAGGCGCAGGTGGCGCTGACGACGCCGGAGGATCCGCGCGGGTTGGACACGGCGGAGGTGGGCGTCGGGCTGGCGCTGGTCAATGACAGACAGCGCGGCTTCACGCTGAGCCTGGGCATGGACGTGGAGGCCACGCGCGACCTCGCGGACGACCGCTTCCGCCCGGGCTTCGAGCCGTACCTGCTGGCGTATCAGGACGTGGGCCCGGTGGGCTTCAACCTCCAGCTCAAGGCGGAGCAGTTGCCCGGGGTGCGCGGGCTGGGGAGCGAGCTGCATCCGGACCTCGCGGCCGGAGCGGTGCTGGCGTTGGGACCGCTGCGGCCCATGGTGGAGGCCGGCTGGAGGGACGAGGACGGCACCTCCACGATGCTGCTGTCACCGGGCCTGATGGCGCGTCCCATGAAGTCCCTGGAGTTCGGAGTGGCGGTGCCCTGGAGGCTCCACGCGGGCGGCGAGCGCGACGTGGGCGTGATGGGGATGCTGATCTGGCAGGGCGGTGGGGCGTAGCGGGAGGGCGTCGCTCAAGCGGGGTCCAGGGACCCGGTTCCTTCCTCTTCCTCCGTCATTCCGATTCGCGCGTTTGGAGTCGGCCCGTCCTGGCGCCGTGGCGTAGCACGGCTGGCCATCGCCTGACGGGCCGGGTCGCCCGTGACTTTCTCCATGCAATGCCCCCGGTCCGCCGTCCTGTCGGACCGAGCGGGGAACCTCTGTCCTGAGCGCCCCTGCTGGGGCCTTGCACGGAGGCGTCGATGGGCATGCATTGGAATTGGGCCGTCGTCTTGATGCTGCTGTTGCCAACGACAGGAGGGGCGCAGGGGGCTTCTCCGCCCGCCACGGCCGACTCGACACTGCCGTGGACGAACCTGCTGCGCATGGACGCGGCGACGCTGACGTTGCTGCCTCGGAGGGGCGAGGGCGCCGATGAAGGCTTCGTGCAGTTGGAGCCCATGGTGGCTTTGGGGACGGGGGAGTCGTCGCGCCTCATTCTCGGGGCGCCGGTGCGGCTGCGGCTGTGGGGCGGAGGGGCGGGCGCGGGCCTCGTGAGGAAGGAGGACTGGGACACGCTGTCCGACTGGGGACAGGTGGTGCGCCTTTTCATGGTGGGAGGAGACACGCCCCACTCGGTGTGGCTGGGGATGGTGGAGGGCTACTCCCTCTTGTCCGGGCACCTGGTGCGGCGCTACGGCAACCGCATCAACCCCGACTACCACCCCGCCAGCGTCATCGCGACGGGGACGCTGGGGCCGGTGTACGCGGAGGCCTTCGCTTCGGACGTGCTGAGCGCTCGCCTGGCGGGAGCCGAAGTGGCCCTGGACGTGCAGCACGTCCTCTTCGGCCGGCCCCCTGTCCCGGGGCGCTACACGCTGGCGCTGTCGGCGGTGCATGACTGGGGGCGGATAGGCGGCGCCGCGAGGCCGATGACGCTGGCGCACCTGGACGCCACCGCCGTGGTGCTGCGTCGAGGACGCAAGGGCAAGAGGGTGGAGGCGCACCTGCTGGGCGGGTGGGGCGGACGCCCGGGCGCAGGCGGGGCCTGGGGCGCGGTGGTGGGCGTGGGCGTGGATGCGCTGACTCCGACGGTGGACCTGCGGGCCCGTCTGGAGGCCCGCCTTCAGCGCGGCGGTTTCCGGCAGGGCGCCTTCGGCCCGGACTACGAGTTGGCGCGCTTCCAGGTGGCGGGCCCGGCCTCCGTGCCGTTGGCGGAGGCGTCCTTCCCGGAGGGGACTTCGGCCTACGGAGAGGTGATTCTCGGCTGGGATGCTGTGCGCCTGAGTGGCATGCGCCAGCGACATCTCTTCCTCTCCCTGGGGGTGGAGGCCTTCTCCTGGGGCCGGGTGGACGTGGACGGGCGGGGGGAAGCGCAGCTCTTCCACCGGAACCTCACGGTGGGCGTCGGTGGGCTGGCGACGGCCATGGGCCAGCCCGGAGCGCGCTACGTCGTCTCGGGGGAGGTCCGGTGGCGCTTCCTGGGAGGCAACCTCTACGCGCTGGGGCAGGGCGGCACGCTGCTGTTTCCCACGCCGGAGGGAACGCTGCGGCCGTGGGGCTTCGCGGCCGTGGGGCTGGGGGTGGACAATGCGCGCTGAGCGACCGCCGCGCGGCGGAGCGGGCATCATGGTGCTGGCCCTGGCGTTCCTCACGGCGGGGTGTGCCTCGCTGCCTTCTCGGGCCGGCCCTGGCGCCACCCTGGCTGCTGGCTCGGGCCTGACGCCCCTGGGGGCCGTGGGGCGCGGTGCCGTCGCGAGTCTCCCCGAGGGCGACGCGCTCGAGGATTTCGACGACGAGGAGTCCACGGCCGGACCGCTCCTGCACCGTCGCCGGGCCACGTCGGCCCTCCCGAGTCCCGGCGGCGGCGAGACGGCGCCCCTGCCTGGGGTGGGCGCCCTGGCAGGCGTGTGCGGGGAAGTTCCCGTGGGCTGGCCGCACCTGGACTCGGAGGAGGTGTTGGCGCCCTTCCTGGAGTGCACCACGCCTGCGGCCTTCCTGGCCTTGCAGCGCCAGGCGGACATGCCCCGGCTGGTGGAAGCCCTCTCGGACTGGAACGCCGTCCGGCTGGGCGCCCTGGGGCCCCTGGAGGCCGAGGCTGCCCGCGTCCTCCTCCAGAAGCGCGCGGCCTTTCTCTCCACCGCCGTCGAGAAGCACGGCCTGGCCAAGGCGGAAGTCCTCGCCCTCTTCGTCCTGCACACCGCCCACGACGACGAGGTGCGGCAGCTCTTGCTCCTGTTGGCCGAGGACAAGCTGCTCAAGCGCGCCCTGGGGGCCATGGAGGTGGTGCGCGAGGAGCTGAAGCAGCGGGGCCTGGCCCTGACCGACTTCCCGGAGCGGGACTTTCGCGCGGGCGACATCGCACGCGGGCTGGGACGGGCCGCGGATGACGTCGCGGCCTCCATTCCCCTCGTCGGCGGAAGCCGGAGCATCCATGCGTCCGCGTTGTCCACGCAGCTTCCGCCGTCCTACCAGGCCGCATACCGGGAGGTGGAGAAGGCGCAGTACCTGGGGGCCTTCGCGCCGGGCAACGTGGCCCTGGCGTCCTTTGACTCCCTCACCTTCGGCGTGCCGCTGGGCTTCTACCACCTGACGGCGGGGACGGCGCAGGGCGCGGCCTCCCTCGCCAAGGGTGAGTACGAGGAGGCCACGCGGCAGTTGGCGCCCGCGGCCCTCATGGTGGGCCTGTACGCGGGAGGCAAGGGGGCACGTGCCTTCCGTGAAGCCAGCCTCTCCCGGCTGGAAAGGGCTCGCCTCCAGGCGGTGGTGCCCCGCGTGGAGGCACTGAAGGCGGTGCTGGAGAGGTTGGAGGCGCGAGTCGGGGAGAGCGTCGTGGGCGAGTTGGCCCGCTACCTCCAGCAGGATCGGGAGGCAGCCATCCTGGTGGGGGAGTGGGGCGAGGCCGGCGCGCTGGCTCTTCACGAGGCGCGAGGCAACGTTGCTCAGGCACAGGCCACGTTGGCGGTGCGGTACCGCGAGCCCCCGAGTGCTGTGTCCACCGGCGGGAGCCCCGGGAGAAGTCGCGGTACCCGGCCCTCCGTGCCTCCAGAGGCCGCCGGACTCCCCGCTGAGGTGGCGGAGGCGAAGTTCAAGCAGTGGGAGGCGGAGTTCCCGGGAGAGCGACTGTCGATGGACGTGGCGGAGCTGACGAGGCACCGCCAGGCACTGCGGAGGGCTGCTCCCTCCGAGGTCAAGGCAGCGCCACTCTGGTCCGACTACGTGGCGTATCTGGAGACGCGGGTCGCGGAAATCAAGCAGGGGATCGCGCAGAAGGGACCCCTGAAGTGGGCCGGCTACCAACTCCTTCGTGACCGGTACGCTCGCGGCCTGGCCTTCGAGAAGGAGATGGTTGCCCTTCTGGAGGCGGACGCGGCCCTCCCGCGGGCGCAGCGGCGGTGGCTCAGGGACTTCGACCAGCCCCGCATCGAGACGCACGTGGGGGTGGCCAAGGCGGACCTGCGCTTCGCGGATGTGCTCGTCATCGAAGAAGGGCCCGCAGCTGGCGCGACGCCCCGCGTGGAGACGTTCAGCTTCAAGAGCCGGGACCTCTCATCGTTGAGGGAAAAGCCGCTCCAAGCTCAGTTGATTGAGGATGCTGGTGAGGCACTTCGGTACTACGGGGAGACGGTGTCCATCCGCCGACCAGGGCTTGTGCAGCAAGCGCAGGTTCAGAGGGTCCGAGTCATCTACGAGAGTGGCAGGCTCAAGCCTCAAGATCTTGATGCGCTTCAACGCTCAGTGAGGAAGGCTGAGCGTGAGGTTGCCGGTGTGGAGGTGCAGTTCCAATGAAGATCTTGGAGTTCCATGAGCTGCCAGCGGAGGACCGTCTGCGACTGCTCGTCGACGGCGCAATCGCCGAGCACGTCGCGCTCGAAACGCTGTTGGAGTCCATCCTGAATGCACTTGAGGCGCATGCCGGCGAGTGGATGCCGGATGTTGTCGAAGGAAGGCGGCGGCGGAAGTATTCACGCACCGCAATCTCGAAGGCGCTTGAGGAAGAGCGCGGAGCCGGAAGCGCGTCGATTGGGCTTTATCGAACCATGGCTCCCGCGTTGGACATGACACTCAGCCTCGGTGACACAGCCTCGCCCTCCGAACTGGGGATCTCGATTGCGCTCCAGCCGCTTTCTTTCTTTTCGAGGGCGGAGCGCTGCCGGGAGTTCGTTGAAATGGTCCGAGTTTGGGCTCGGTCCTTCCCAATGACATATGCCATGGCCCATGGCATGGCGGATCGGCAGCTCGCAGGAGCTCCCTCCTTCAATCGTGATGGAACGACTTCGCGAAGGGACGGATTCGACAAGGTCTACGAGCTGTTCTGGCTGAACGTCTTCGGCCCGAAGTTGGTCGAGTCCGTAGGACGGGAGCGGATGCTCTCGACGCCGGCGCACCTCGTGGAGGAGCTTCCCAACGGCTCCGTCCTCCTGGTGCTATGGCCCACCGCCGCCGAGTTCGCCAGCGAGGAAGCGCGCGTGGCCCAGGCCCATGCGCATGTCCACCTGCGGCCAGACCTCGACTTCGACACGGTGCTGCGCACGCTGAGGGAGCGCAGTGCCGAGCTCGCCCCGGTGGAGCCCCACTTCCACCCTGACCTGGCGCCGCTCCTCTCGCGGTTGCCGGACACGTTCGCCATCAGCGAGAGGCATCGGAAGATTGCCGAACTCAACGCCTTCCGGCCTCCTGAGCCGGAAGAGTGGCTGCCAGTCGCCCTTCCCTCGGACGTGGAGAATCCGGAGCGCGTCCTCACGTCCTACGGAGAGCTGTCCGAAGGCCTCGTGGCAGCGCTGCACACGAAGGTGCCGTCCATCATGGACGAGACGCCCGGGTCTCTCACGGACCTGGACTTCTACTTCTGGAGGGAGAACTTCCCCGAGCGGTACACGCGCGAACTCATCGACGGGCATACGGCACCGGCGCTAGGGGCCTACCTGGGGGACGTGCTGGTGCGGCGACTGGGAGGGACGTGGGTGTTGCGGCAGAAGATGGAGGAGTCCCAGGTGCGCGTTGGCAGGCGCGTCTGGCTGCCCTTCCTCCGCGCCCGCCGGTACATGCAGTCCCGCCAGTCGCTCCTGGACTGCTCGCTCACCCAGCTCTTCCATGAGGCGGAGCGGTACCGGTCCTGAACGGGAGGGCCGCTTCCCCAGGTGACACTCACGCGCGGGGCGCAGCGGGTGGCTTCGCTCAAGCGGGGTCCAGCGACCAGGTTCCTTCTTCCCAGCGTTTCAGCGCCTGCTGGGCCCAGAAGGGGATGAGCCCCGTGCCCTTCGCCGCTTCTTCAAGGACCGCCCGAGCCTCCGCGGTCTTGTAACGAAGCAGGCAGGTCGCGGCAGTGGTCCGAACATCCATCCGAGGATGCGTCAGCAGTACCGCCAATGCTTCACGCCCAGGATCCCCAAGGGCACGTAGCTTCTTGAACGCCGCGATGTATCGATCCGCATGCTTGTTTCCGGTCTTCGCGTCACCTCGCCAGATGGCGTCAGTTTGGGCGGCCACGTTCTGTGCGAACTCCTCGACGAGGTTCTGACGGTCTTCTGTCACCATGGTCCGTTCCGAATGTTGTCCATTGCGCGCAGCCCGAGTGCCGCGTCGAACTCGTCGTCTTCGGTGCTGACGCTTCGGTGTCTTTCGCCGGAAGCGTCAGGAAGGCGGCAGCCGGGTGCGGCAGTGACTACGGGAACGTCACGTTGCCCAGCGTGACGGTGCGCGGCCCGTCCTCCCAGAGCTTCAAGGAGAACGGTCCCTGGACACCGGCCTCCGGAGCCTCGGCCTCGACCACGATGCTTCGGGACTCATCCAAGGGAGTGGATGGCTGCTGCCAGATGCGGAGCACCTTCAATTCCGCTCCTGTCCTGCTCCGTAGTGTCACCCCCTTCGGGCTCCAGAGGTGCGCACCCGCCTTCGTCGCCAACTGGACGACCACGGCAACAGCCGTCTTGGCGCGGTAGGTGGTGACGGAGATCGCCTCCAGGGCATTTCCAGCCAACCGGGGAATGTCTTTGGTCACGACGCGCCCCGCAACGCCGTGCTCATCCAGGGTTCCAGTGGAGAGGAGTCCCGCCAGCCCGGGTGGGGCCTCATGCTCGGCCACCAACCGTGAGTTCTCGTCCTGGCAGCGCTCCAACTCCGCACGGACCTCCCGGGTCTCTTGTTGATAGGTCTCGATCGTCCGCTTCTCGCGAAAGATCTCAACGAGGGGTTCCGCCTTCGCGGGATGCACCCGGAGGAGAAAGGACGCACTGACCGGTGCCGCGCCATCTCTGAATCGCACGACGAGCCGGAAGCGCTCGCCAGGGGCCACACGCGAAGACGGAACCAGGCGGAGGGTAGCCTGGCCGATGTCCACCAGCGAGAAGCGCTCCCGCCCTTCCAATTCGATGCCGTCACGCATCAGGTCCGAGTCGAAATAGAGCCCCGTGGAGAGCCCTGCGCTGACCGCGATCTCCGCGATGGATGGACTCCCGTCAGGGGCCAGTTCAATCCGCCGGGCGCCCGGCACGGAGGCTGGGAACTCGGATTGAGCGAATGCTGCCGCACTCGCGAGCAGAAGTCCCAGGAGGACAGCCGTGGATGAAGAGGGCACTTGGCGGTGTCTCCCGGGCAAGCCTGCTACTCGAACTCATGCACCGCTTTCACACGCACCGTGGTGAAGACCCGGGCGCTCGACGTTGAGTCGTCTCCAGGCTCCCTCGGCATGCCCCGGCCTCCCTCCTCCGCGAAGACCTCCAGACACACGGGGAAGCTGTCGCCTGGCTTGGTCACCGCCCATGTCAGGCGCCCATAGACGCGATCCCTCACGATGAGCCGGCCTGACAGTGCCGTCCCGCTGTGCAGGTCTCCCACTCTCTCTCCCAGGAGAAGTTGGGCGGGACCTTCCGACACCGACATGATGCGCGGATGGGAGAAGTCGAAGACCGCGATGTATTGGTCCCCCATCCTGATGCCCCGTTCCTGCATCGCCTTCACTGCTCCGATGGGGCAGGGCTCGGGCGGAGGAGGAGGGCGCACCTGCGGGCCGGGGCAGGCCATCAAGGCCGTGCAGGCCGCCGTGCCTGCCGCGCGGGTCATGACGCTCCGGACCTTCCTCACGGGCTTCGAGGGGAGCGGAAGGGAGGGAGTCTCTGGCGTCTGCGTCGTCACGGTGGCTGCGACCTCCTGGTGCGTCGCGGGAAGGGCGACGGCCGCGGCGGTGGCCTCTGGCCCGCTGGGAGCCGCAGCCCGGTCAGATTGAGGCGACTTGTCAGTGGGCGCTACTTCCTGACGAAGCGGGACCGCCTCGGGAGCATGCGAAGTCCCATGCATCCGCACCGCTCCTGCCGCGACCATTGCCAGGACCATGGCCATCGCGGTCCATGCTCGGAAGGCTCGCGGTCTCGCCCTCACCCGTGTCGGGGCTCCGGCAGGCATCGGTGGCGCCTCCGGCTCCGCGCGTGCACCCCGCCGCGGCCGATGCCTCGGCCGGTTCATCCACTTCTCGAAGCTGTCCTGTTGGCCCTGCGTCGTCGCGGTGTCTTCACCGAACGCGTCGCACAGGGGCACGTCCCACGCCGCGTCCGCGCCCCGCAGCGCCTCCTCCAGCGCGGCGATGACGGCGAGGGCATCCGGTGTGCGCGCCTCGGGTGTCTTCTCGAGCAGCCGCATGCACACGTCGCTCAACGCCCGCGGCACGCGTTCGTTCTCGTCGCACGGCGGCGTGGGCGTCTGGGTGAGCACGGCCTCGATGAACGCCGCGTCATCCTCGCCATCGAAGGGCTTGTGCCCCGTCAGCAGCCAGTAGAGGACGACGCCCAACGCCCACAGGTCATCCGGAGCGCTCGCCGCATAGCGGGCACCCAGGACTCGCGCGTGCTGCCGGAAGTACCGCCACGCCTCGGGAGCGCGGTACTCCGGCGTGCCGGGTGGAAGGATGTCCTCCGTCAGGCCCCGTGCGCCCGTGTAGTCGCCAATCCCGAAGTCCACCAGCTTGGCCAGACCGTCCGAGGCGCGCACCATGACGTTGGCCTCCTTCACGTCCCGGTGCAGTACCCCCGCCGCGTGCGTCGCCGCGAGCGCCCGCGCCACGTCCAGCACGGCTCGCGCCACCCGCCGCGCGGACGGATTCTCCGCGTCCGCCCATGCGTCCAACGGGCGCCCGTCCACGTACTCCATGACGATGAGCGCGAAGCGCGGCTCGCCCGGTGGCCACAGCCCGTAGCCCTGAAGTCCCACGACGTGGGGGTGGCGCAGCTTCAGGAGGATGGAGACCTCGCGCTCCACCCGCTCCCCGACACGCGGCAGGTGCAGCAGCTTCAACGCGAAGGGCCTTCCCGCGTTGCGTGCGAGGTACACCGTGCCGAAGCCGCCTTGTCCCAGCTGGCGCTCCACCGTGTAGCCCAGCACCTCGGCCCCGGGCACCAGGAGGGCGGGGGGCGGCCTCACGACGTCCTTCCTTCAAGCTCCCGTGGCACTTGCATGCGGTCTCCTCCCAACAGGGGCCGCACGCCATCCGGGTGCGAGGGTCCGGGGCGGGCATCTCGGATACGCTGCGCGCCCTCCATGAATGAAGAACTCGGCATCACCATTGGCATGGCGGCACGCGCCGCCCGCGAGCATCTGGGACTGACGCAGGCCGAAGTCGCCGAGCGCATTGGACTGGTGCACCCCGTCTACAGCCGCCTGGAGCGCGGCAAGATGTTGCCCAGCGTCCCGTCCCTCTACCGCCTCTGCCAGGAGCTGCGCGTCTCCCCCGAAACCATGCTGGGCCTGACGCCGGAGGGGGCCGTGCGCAAGGGCCGGAAGCCCGCGCCCCGGGAAGACGGCGACGCGCCGGACCTGCGGCGCCTCCTGCACCTGGCGCGCAAGCTGGACGCGGAGAAGCTGGACGCCCTCCTGCACGTCGCCTCCGTGCTGGCACGCTGAAAGGCGCTACTTCTTCCCCAGGCCCTCGAGTTCGTGTTGCTCCAGCCCCTCCGGGAAGAGGCCGCCCTCGCCAAACTCCACCACGTCCCGGAGCACACCGCCGTCCGCCAGCAGCCGCGCGGCTTCGTTGGCGGCCTCCTGGCGGCCGTAGCCCGGGTGCCTCCTGACGAGCGCCGTGCGCAGGACGTCACGCAGGTCCGCCGCCGTGGCGATCCTCTCCTCGGGATTGGAGCGCAGGGCCGCGTGCAGCAGTTGCTTCACGTCCGGAGAGAGCCGCTCGACCGCCGCCTCGACCTCCGCGGGGCCGAAGCTGGCCAGCAGCACCCGCATCTGCGTCAGCGGCAGCGAGGGGAGGACCTCCACCCGCAGCGGGCTCAGGCTGGTGGTTGGCCGGGGCACGTCCTGCACGTCGAAGGGATGCTTGCCGGTGAAGAGCTCCACCAGCAGCACGCCCAGGCTGAAGACGTCGGAGCGCGGCGTCAGCGGCAGCCGCTCCAGGTATTCGGGTGAGGCATAGGCCACGTCACCCCGGACGAGGGTCGCGGGCGATTCCTCGCGCCCAATCACCAGCGAGTAGGCCGCGCCGAAGTTCATGAGCTTCACCTCTCCGTGCGCCCCCACGTAGACGTGCCGGGGATTGACGTCGCGGTGGATGATTCCCAGAGGCTTGCCCCCGTCGTCCGTCAGGGTGTGCGCATGGTCCAGCGCCTCGGCGAGCTCCGCCCCCACGTAGAGGGCGAAGGCCTCGGAGACGGGCTGGCCGCGCGCCACGCTCGCACTCACCAGCGTCTCCAGGGAGGGGCCGTCCACGTACTCCATGACCACGTGCAGCGCGTCCCGATGCACCTTGCGGTGGAACACCTGGGCGATGGCGGGGTGATGGAGGCGGAAGGCCAGCTGGATCTCCTCTCCCAGGCGGGTGCGGCGCAGCGTGGTGGAGGGGTTGGCCAGCCGCCGCACGAGGCAGAGCCCTGGCAGGGTGTCCCCGCGCTCCGGGTGGCGACGGGCGAGCATCAGCAGCTCCCCTGTCTGCATCCGCACCAGCTCGCGAAGGGCCTCGTAGCGAACGCCGTCGATGGTGAAGAGCGGCCAGGGCTGGCCCGGTGTTGCCAGGAAGGCACCGAGGCGCGGTGCCGGCTTGGGGTGCGCTGGCGCTCCGGCAGGGGTGGACGTGGACATGACTCCTCGATGGCCAGGTGTCGGCGCGACGGCGCCACCCGGGAGTCTGGGCACGGTGAACCTGAAAAGTCCACAGGCTTTGGACTTGAAAGGTGATGTCCGGAGAATGCTGGCGGAGCGGGTGGCTTCGTTCAGTCTTCCGTGAACTTCAGATTCCCTGCCCTCCACTCACTGAGCGTCATCTCGGCATCGAGCCTCAGGACGCTCGCGGGGCCCTGGGACAACCGCTCCAGTTCCGCTTCCGCGAGCACAGGGGCGAACTCCAGGGCATGGGATGCAGCCCAGAGTCGCACCCGAGGGTTGCTGTCTTGCAGCAGTTCCGTGAGGGCCGAACGTCCAGCCTCTCCCCGGGTCCTCAGCTCCCGCCCTGCTGCGCTGAGCTTGACGTATTGCGCGTTGGCCGCGCGGTGAGCGCCTTCAATGGACGCCTGTCCATGCAGCTCCGCTGCCTTCGCGAAGGCTGCCACCAGTTCGTGAATGGACGCCTGCTTCAATGACTCATGCTTCATGGAGTGACCCCGAAGTCACGGAGGGCTTTCAGACCGAATGCTCGCTGTGCCTCGAATGATTGAGTGCTGAGCCATGCACGTACGGTCTTGCCTTGCGAAAAGGAACGAATCGAGGAGTAGAACCCGCTGATCTGCCGGTGGGCGGCCTCACTCAATGGGATGACGTTCTCCGTGTTGTGGAGCGCCTGTGGCCCGAAGCGCGCCACGTTCCCATCGGTCTGCTCCACGATGTGGTGCCACTCCTTCCCATTCCCCGCCGGCCCCATGGCCTGCTTGAACGACTTGAAGGACGAATAGCCCCTGGGCCCGTTCGGTGGCGAAGCACCCTGCGAACCGCCACCGCTTCCGCCACCCGAGCCTGAATCATCAACGCGTTGGAGGATGATGGCCGCACCGGGAGCGCCGCTCAACACCGCCGCTGTACGCCCGACTGGTACTGAAACCCGTTCCAGCACCAGTGCGCCCTCTGCTGAAAGCGACAGCACGGGCAGAGTGGCCTCAGCGCCCGATGCCAGCCCCTTCAGCGTCCGAGTCGTGGCCGATGCCGAGCCCCAGGTGACGAGCACCCCCGTCGTCAGCCGGGCCGCCTCGCGGATCTGCTCGCCGGCCGTCATGTACTGGAAGCGCTCCCAGTACTCGGGCGATGACTCGATGAGGGCCACGACGCCCGCCGGGAGGTGGCGCAGTCCCGCGATGCTGTCCGCAGGACGGGAGAGGAGTTGCCCCAGCGCGTGGTACAGCTCCACGAAGGCGTCCTCCGCGCCATCCAGCGAGCGGCCGAGGACGTCCGCATCGTCGTACACCTCGGCCAGGGGGCGCGGGTCCGATGCCTGGAGCTGGGCATCGACCTGACGGAAGACGCCGCCCTTGGCGCTGTAGAAGCGCCCCAGTTCGAAGTTGCCCGCGCGGAAGGCTCCGTTCCTCCACTCAATCGTGGCGACCTTCTGCTGCGTGCGCCCGTTGAGCGCCCACGCGAGGTAGCCGTCCGGCCGCAGCACCGCCACCTGCTCGCGGGCGAAGCGCGCCACCCGCCGCCCCATCTCCTCGCGAGAGACCTCGCCGCGCTCCAACACCTCCCGCATCAGGAAGCCCGCGGCCATGCGGGGCGGAAAGGTGCCGAGCGTCACCGGCTTCTCCATCAACCGGCCCAGCACCTCCACCGCGTCGTCCGGAGTGAAGGGATTGCGGCGCAGGGGGAGTTCCTCCACGTCCTCCAGGCCAGCACGCACCAGCAACTTCTCGAAGGTGTCCACATCCATCAGGCCCAGCTCCAGGGCCTCCCGCGACAGCTTCCCGGGAGGAGTCAGGAGGACCGTCCCCATCGGCATGCGGACGGATTGACGCCGGTGAAGTCGTTGAGTGCCCTCCTCCTCGTCGGACGCGTCTGACACATGGGCGGCGCGCTGCCGGAGGACCCGTGAACCACCTCGGGTGGCAGAAGTCTCCACGCCCGCGCAGCCCACCATCAACAAGGCCGCGAACAGCGCCACGACACTCACGCGCATCGTCCACCTCCGGGGAGCCCACCTGGGAGGGCGGACACCCTGGATGCTTCCACCCCGGTCCGACATGACGACGGCATTGGAATGCGGTAGCGGGAGGCTACCGCGTCACGGTGTCAGGGAGACGTCTCCTTAGAGCGACGGCGCGAGCAGCACGACGGAGTAGCCCACCGCCGTGCGTGCGCCGGGGTTCTCGTACGAGTGCTTCTGGTCTCCCCGGAAGACGACGACGTCGCCTGCCTCCAGCACGAAGCGCTCACCGCTGGCCACCAGCGCCAGGGTTCCGGACTCGCAGGCCAGGTATTCGCGCGTGCCGGGCGTGTGGGGGACTCCGGTGATGCGCGCCCTGGCCGGCAGCTCCAGCCGGTCGAACTCCATGCCCGGCAGCGGATCCGGCAGGAGCTTTCGCAGGAAGGCCGCGCCCCGCTGACGCACCGGCAGGCTGTCGCGCCGGTAGTGCCGGGCGCTCGCCTTGGGCCGGGCCAGCAGCTCCTCCAGGGACACCTGCAGCGCCCCCGCCACCCGGTGCAGCACCGACAGCGTCGGGTTCGCCGCGCCGGACTCCAGATGCGCCCAGGTGGCCCGGGGCACGCCCGCCAGCTTCGCCAGCTGCACCTGCGTGGCGCCTCGTGTCTCCCGCAGGGTTCGCAGGTTGCGCGCCAGCCTGCCCGGAAGGTCCTCTTCGCTCATGCGCTGGCATTCTGCCAATGCATTGGCGTCCCTGCCATCCCGTCGGAGCCCTTCGGCTATCCCTTCTTCCCAAGGAGGAGCAAAGCCATGGACATACAGAATCAAGCAGTGCTGGTGACGGGCGCGAGCCGGGGACTGGGCCGGGCCTTGATGGAGGCCTTCGCCCGGCGGGGCGCCCGGGTGGTGGGCGTCGCGCGCGACGCGAAGGCGCTGGACGCGGCGGTGGCGCCCTTGAAGGCGCGGGGGCTGGCGGTGCACGCGCTCGCCTTCGACGTGGGGGACAAGCAGGCCATCTACCCGCTGGTGGGCGCGGCCACCGCGCTGGTGGGCCCGCTGGACGTGCTGGTGAACAACGCGAGCACCCTGGGCCCCACGCCGCTCCCGCTCCTGCTGGACACGGCGTGCGAGGACGTGTCGCAGGTGCTGGAGGTCAACCTGCTCGGGCCCTTCCGGCTGACGAAGGCCGTGGCGGGGAGCATGGTGGTCCGGGGCCGCGGCCTCATCCTCAATGTCACCTCCGACGCCGCCGTGTCCGCCTATCCCCGCTGGGGCGCCTACAGCGTGTCGAAGGCCGCGCTGGAGCACCTGACGCGCATCTGGGCCGCGGAGTTCGAGGGCAGCGGCGTGCGCCTGCTCACCGTGGACCCTGGTGACATGGACACGCGCATGCACGCCGACGCGCTCCCGGACGCCGACCCCGCGACGCTGGCGAAGCCGGAGGCCGTGGCCGCGCGCATCCTCGCGCTCGTGGAGGCCCGCGACACCGCCTCCGGTCAGCGCTTCGAGGCCGCGAAATGGGAGGCCGCATGAACGCCGCCCGCTGGCCCCGGGAACGCCCCGACACCGCGAGGCTCCTGCACGTCGAGCCCCGCCGGGACCGCTTCACCGACACCGTCGCCTCGGAGCTGCCCCAGCTCCTGCGCGAAGGCGACCTGCTGGTGATGAACGACGCGGCCACGCTGCCCGGCTCGCTCACGGGCCGCACCGGCGCGGGCGCGCCCATCGAGCTGCGCCTGCTCTCCCACGAACCGGACGACACCTGGACCGCCGTCCTCTTCGGCGCGGGAGACTGGCGCCGGCGCACCGAGGACCGGCCCCCACCGCCTGAGCTCTCCGTGGGCGCGCGCCTGGAAGTGGGCGGGCTCACCGCGCGGGTCGTGGAGGTGCTGCCGCCGTCGCCCCGGCTCCTGCGCGTGGCCTTCGACCTGAGCGGCGCGGCGCTCTGGCAGGCCCTCTACGCGGCGGGCCGGCCGGTGCAGTACGCGTACACGGCGGGGCCGCTGTCGCTGTGGCACGTGCAGACGCTCTACGCCTCACGGCCGTGGGCCGCGGAGATGCCCTCCGCGGGCCTGCCCCTCACCGCCTCCGTGCTCCTTCGGCTGAAGGCTCGCGGCGTGCGCTGGGCGTCCCTCACGCACGCGGCGGGGCTCTCCTCCACGGGGGACGCGGCACTGGACGCGGCGCTGCCCCGGCCCGAGCGCTCCGACATCCCCGAGCGCACCGTGGCGCTGGTGGAGGAGACGCGGGCGAGGGGCGGGCGCGTGGTGGCGGTGGGCACCACCGTGGTGCGCGCGCTCGAAGGCCGCGCGACGCAACACGGGGCGCTGGTGCCGGGCGAGGCCGTGACGGACCTGCTGCTCGGGCCCGGGTACGTGCCCCGGGTGGTGCACGGGCTGCTCACCGGCGTGCACGACCCGGGGAGCAGCCACCATGCGCTGCTCCAGGCCTTCGCGCCGCTCGCGCTCTTGCAGCGGGCCGCGGCGCACGCGGAAGCCGCGGGCTACCTGGGGCACGAGTTCGGCGACACGTGCCTCGTCCTGGATTCGGAGGCGTGACGCGCGTCACTGGATCGTGACGCCCGGCTCCAGCTCCACCTTCACCCAGCCCGGCTTGCGCAGGTCGAAGTTGCGGTACGCATCGATGGCGGAGGTCATGGACTTCACGTGGCTCAGGATGGCCGTGGGGTCGACGGCGCCGGAGCGCACCAGCTCCAGCAGCTTGGGGATGTACTTGCGGTGGTTGCAGTTGCCCATGCGCAGGGTGAGGTTCTTGTTCATCGCCGCGCCAATGGGGAACGCGTTCATCGTCTGCGGGTACACGCCGATGATGGACAGCGTGCCGGCCTTGGCCAGCGACTGCACCGCCCACTGCGCGGCCTGGGACGGCGCGTCGCCGGGCACCCAGTTGTCGCCGTCCGGCTTCTGCTTCGGGGCGACCATCTCCACCTCGCGCTTGAACTCGGGCTTCTCCGCCTTGGCCTTCTTGGCGGCCGGGCCGTGGTGAGCGTGCTGCGCGTCCACGCCCACCGCGTCGATGGCGCGGTCCACGCCGATGCCGCCGGTGAAGCGCTTGAGCGTCTCCACCGGGTCCTCCTCCTCGAAGTTGATGACCTCCGCGCCCTGCGCCTTCGCGAGCGCCAGCCGGTCCTCGTGGCTGTCGATGGCGAAGATGCGACCCGCGCCCAGCAGCTTCGCGCTCACGATGGCGAACAGGCCCACCGGCCCGCAGCCGAACACCGCCACGGTGTCACCGGGTTTGATTTCCGCCATCTCCGCGCCGAAGTAGCCCGTGGGGAAGATGTCGGAGACGAGGATGGCCTGGTCGTCGGTGACGCCCTCGGGCACCTTCACCATGGTGACGGCCGCGAACGGGATGCGCGCCTTCTCCGCCTGCATGCCGTCGAAGGGGCCCGTCATCTCCGGACCGCCGAAGAAGGCGGTGCCCGCGTCGGGACCGTTGGGGTTCGCGTCGTTGCACTGGGCGTAGTAGCCCGCGCGGCAGTACGAGCAGTTGCCGCACCCGATGGTGGAGCAGATGACCACGCGGTCACCCACGTTGAAGTTGCGCACGTCCTTGCCCAGCTCCTCGATGACGCCCACGCCCTCGTGGCCCAGGATGGTGCCGGGCTTCATGCCGGGCATGGTGCCGCGGATCATGTGCAGGTCCGTGCCGCAGATGGCGCTGGCCGTCAGCCTGATGATGGCGTCCGTGGGCTCCTTCAGCTTCGGCTCCGCGACGTCGTCCAGCCGGATGTCCCCAATGCCGTGGAAAACGACTGCCTTCATGTTCCGCTCCTTGCCCCCGCCAGGGCCTCGAAAGACGTGAAGGCCCACGGCGCTTCGCGAGGAAGGCGCACGGGACCCGTTCGTCTGGACTCTGGCCACGGCGATGGAGCCGGGCAGGACTGGCGCCGCGCTCCCCGGGCCGCAGGGCGGGCGGGGAGGCGGTGGCCCTAGCGTCCGGTGGAGTGGACCTGGAACGCCAGCCGCTTGCCGAACACCTTGCGGAAGGCGACGACCTCGCGCTCGGCGTTCCACAGCTCCAGGTCGAGGGGCTGGCGGGCGTGCAGGTGCAGCGTCACCGCCTCGCGGCCGTCCGTCACCTTGAAGTCGCGGATGGGCTGGTGGTGGCTGTGGTCCAGCGCGTTCGCCAGCCGCAGCAGCGTGGCCAGCTTGCGCACGCGGCGCGCTTCCGACGGGGTGAGTCCTGCCATGCCGGAGTGGGACAGCTCCGGCTGCGAGCGCCGGTGGTAGCGGGCGACGCGCGCGATGATTTCGCGCTCGCGGTCCGCGAGGCCCGGGATGTCCGCGTTGTGGATGAGGTAGTACGTGTGGCGGTGGTGGCGCTCGTAGCTGACCGCCGTGCCGATGTCGTGCAAGAGCGCGGCGACCTCCAGGTGGGGGCGCACGGACAGGGGCAGCTGGTGCAGCGCGGCCAGGCTGTCGAAGAGGGCCAGGGACATGCGGGCCACCTGGCGGGCGTGCTTCTCATCGAAGCGGAAGCGCTGGCCCATGACGATGGCCGCGTCCGCGAGGCTGTGGTCCTCGCGGGATTCGTCCTGGCGGTAGAGCAGGTCCACCAGCACGCCGTCGCGCAGGCCGCGGTTGACGATGCTGACGGACTCCACGCCCAGGTGGCGCGCGACGCCCTCCAGGATGACGGCGCCGGAGACGATGATGTCCGCGCGGCGCGGGTCGAAGCGCTTGCGGCGGCGCTCCGGCGGCATCCTCGCCAGGGTCTCCACGGTCTGGGTGAGCTGGCGCAAGGTGGCGTTGCCTCCGTTGTCCACGGCCGCGAAGCCCACCACCGCGCCGATGGTGCCGGACGAGCCCAGCGCCACGCGGGGCAGGGCGGGGAGCTTCTCCGGGAGCGTCTTGTGGAGGGTCTCCTCCACGAAGCCGCGCATCAGCCGCAACTGCTTGGGCGTCACGGCGCGCGCGGTGTCGAAGACCTCGGTGAGCCGCACGGAGCCCAGGGCGAGGCTCCAGAGCTCGTCGGGCTTCTCGCCGGTGGCGATGGCGACCTCGGTGCTGCCCCCGCCAATGTCCACGAGGAGCGAGCGGGAGTTGGGGGGCTTCCTGTGCAGCACGCCCAGGCAGATGAGGCGGGCCTCCTCCTTGCCGCTGACGACCTCCAGCTCCAGGCCGGCCTCTTCATGCACGCGGCGCACGATGTCCTGGCGGTTGCGGGCCTCGCGCAGGGCGCTGGTGGCGACGGCGCGCACCTGCGCCTTGTGGCGGCGGCAGAGGGCGGCGTAGCGGCGCAGGGTGGACAGCAGGCGGTCGGCCGTCTCCGGGGGCATCTCGCCGGTGGTGAAGACGCCCTCGCCGGGGCGGATGGGGTCCCGCTCCTGGTGGAGGGTCTCGAGCGAGCCCTCGGCGTCCGGGCGAGCCAGCTCCAGGCGTACGGCGTTGGTGCCCACATCGATGGCGGCGAGGACGGGGGGCAGGGTGGGGCGGGCAGGAAGGGCCATGGGCTCGCGGGCGGAAACGCCTGGGAGGGGCACGGTCCTTCCGGGCCGTGTCCCTCCCTGGTGGGGCGGTTCCTAGCGTAGCCGTGTGACAGCCGTGTGGCGCCGGTGAAGATGGGGTTTCAGGGAGGCGCGGCGGTGGCGTCGGTGTCGGCGCGGATGCGGCGGGAGCGCTCCTGCAGTTCGCGCCAGTTGGCCTCGTACTGGTCGCGGGCGGTCTTCCAGGCCTGCCCGTGTGCGTGGCGCAGGTTGTCCAGGAGCTCGCCGGCGGTCTTCAGGCCGCGCTTGATGAAGTCGAACTCCTCGCGGGTGAGGAGCGAGTCCTCGGCGCTGGAGCGCTTGCGGGCGGCCTCCCAGCGGTCCACCTGGGCGCTGAGCTCCCGCACCTCGTCCTCGCGTTGACGGCGGTAGGCGACGCGGAGCTCTTCCCACCGGGTGCCGGCGCGGTCGAGGTGCTCACGGAAGCGGCGGCGGGCGTGCTCCGCGTTGTCCTTGAGGCGATCCCAGTCGCGCTGGTCGGCGCGGCGGAGCGCCTGGAGCTCGCGGTTGACGTCGTCGTTGAACCCGCGGACGCCGGTGAGGACGTCGAGCGTGTCCTCGTTGTCGGCGAGGTCCGCCTGGGCTTCGATTTCGCGGAAGCGAGCGGTCGCCTCGCGCTGCTCGGCCTCCATCTTCTGGATGTATGCGTCCTGTTCCGTCATGGCGTTCTCCCAGGCACGTTGGATGGGAGAAGCATGGGAACGCCCGCGGGGCGGTGCAGGGCGGAGGGGAACGGGAGGCGGAGCGCTCAGCCAAT
Organism: Corallococcus caeni; assembly: GCF_036245865.1. Taxonomy (NCBI): domain Bacteria; kingdom Pseudomonadati; phylum Myxococcota; class Myxococcia; order Myxococcales; family Myxococcaceae; genus Corallococcus; species Corallococcus caeni. Next base: position 1,128,855 of record NZ_BTTW01000002.1, read on the forward strand.
CCGTCCGGCGTCCCGGTCCCATGTCTCCATCCTGCCAGTCCACGCTCGGCAGGTAGGCGCCCTGGCGTGAGACAGCGACACCGCGCCTTTCCATCACACCTGTGCGAACCCTCCCCGCGGAGGAGGGCCCATCGACGCATGAGACGTGAATCGGTACCCTTCGGCCCCGTGACCGCCGCCGCCGAGAAATCCGAGAGACTTCGTCACCGCAAGATTGGCGCCTGCCGCGTGCTCGGCGAGCTGGGCCGGGGCGGCATGGCGCTCGTGTACCGGGGCCTGCATGAGCTGCTGCAGCGCGAGGTCGCCATCAAGGAGCTGCTCCCCGAAGGCCAGCGCGACCAGGAGGCCCTGTCCCGCTTCCGCCGCGAGGCCCTGGCGCTCGCCGCGTTCCGCCACCAGAACATCGTCACCCTCTACGACCTGGTGGAGAAGAACGACAGCCTCTTCATGGTCATGGAGTACGTGGACGGCCCCACCCTCCACGGCCTCATCAAGGACGGCCCGCTGCCTCCGGACGTCGCCGCCGTCATCGGCGCGCGCATCGCCAGCGCGCTCGACCACGCCCACTTCCGGCGCATCATCCACCGCGACCTCAAGCCCGCGAACGTCATGCTCACCAAGTCCGGTGAGGTGAAGCTCATGGACTTCGGCATCGCCAAGGACGTCAGCCTGGAGGCCCTCACCCAGCAGGGCATGGCCGTGGGCACGCCGTCGTACATGTCCCCGGAGCAGGTGACCGGCGCCCCCATCGACGCGCGAACCGACATCTTCTCCCTGGGCGTCCTCCTCTACGAGGCCCTCTCCGGCACGCGCCCCTTCGTGGGCAAGACGGCCGGCGAGGTGTTCGCCCGCATCCGCGACGGCAAGTTCACGCCGCTCCAGAAGGTGGCCCCGAACGTGCCGCCACCGCTCGCGCGCATCGTGAAGCGCGCGCTGTCGGTGAAGCCGGAGGCCCGCTTCCCGGACGCCGCGGCCATGCGCCGCGAGCTGGACCTGTTCCTCGCCCACGAGGTGCGCGTGTCCCACCCCGCGCTGCTCGTGGCCTTCCTGCGCTACCGCGAGAAGCTCACCGAGACCGAGGCCCTGGCCCACCTCACCCAGCAGGAGCTGGGCGTGCTCGACGTCTTCGCGACGAAGAGGCCCGCGCGCGCGCCCGGCAAGCTCAAGTGGGTGCTGGCCGCGCTCGCCGCCGGCACCGCGGCGGCCGGCACCGGCCTCTACCTGTCCCACTCCCAGTGGGCGCCGCTCCTGGAGCAGCTCACCCGCTGAGGGCCCGCGCTCAGGCCTGCTGCTTCTTGTCGTGCGTGACGGTGACGATGGTCCCGATGCCGCCGCGCACGAAGAAGTCCCCCACCACCGTGAGCTTGCGCGGCTGGATGGCCTTGATGATGTCGTCCGCGATGGTGTTGGTCACCTTCTCGTGGAAGGCGCCCTCGTTGCGGTAGGACCACATGTAGAGCTTCAGGCTCTTGAGCTCCACGCACAGCTGATCCGGCACGTACTTGATGGTGAAGCGCGCGAAGTCCGGCTGGCCCGTCAGCGGGCACAGGCAGGTGAACTCCGGCACGTCGAAGGCGATCTCGTAGTCGCGATCGGCGGCGGGGTTGGGGAAGGTCTGGATTTCCTTGGACGGCTTTGAGGACATGCGCTGTCGTCTAGCACACGTTCGGCGTGTGTCGCCGCCCTCCAGAACGTCGCCCCCTGGCTGCCCGGCCAAGGGCTCTGTTCGGGTCCCAACGTGCCGGGGCCCTCCGGGACAGGAGAACGTCCGGGGGTGGTTGGCGATCATGCTCGGGGGTTCCTATCTCCCGCTGGCGACCCCTGCTTCGCCCCTTCCCATGCTGCCACCCAACGACGTCGAGGATGTCCTCTCGTGCCTGCCCCAAGCGCTCCTGCGCGTGGGGCCTGACCTGTGCGTCCAGTGGTGCGAGCCGGGCTTCGCGGCCAAGACAGGCGTGACGCTCTGTCCGGGCAGCACCCTGCTGGACGCGCTGGAGGCAGGCCGCAACCTGGACGCCCTGGCGCGCGCCATCCGCGAGAAGCGCGCCTGGTCCGGCCACGTCATCACCCGCGCGCTCCGGCAGGTGCGTGTGCAGGTGAAGCCCTCCCACACGGACGGGTCGGCCGGGGCGTGGCTGGTGATGGAGCCGTCCGGTGTGGACGACGAGGGCGCGTTTTCACAGGCCGTGCGGGAGATTGCCCGGGCGGTGGGTGAGTCGCTGGAGGTGGACCGCGTCTGCTCGGCCGCCGTGGTGTCGCTGGTGCGGTGTGCGCAGGTGCGCCGCGCGGAGGTGTTCCTCTACGAGGAGGACGACGCGACGCTGAAGCGCATGGCGGTGTCGGACCTGGAGGGCCTGGACGCGCCCCTGGACGCGTTCGACCCGTCGGAGGACCCCTACCGCCAGGCCCTGGCCCTGCGCCAGCCGCAGCTGGGCATCCAGCGCGGCTACGGCGACGCGGTGGGCTCCGTGTTCGCGGCGGTGCCGCTGTGCGCGCCGCGCCGCACGGTGGGCCTCCTGCTCATCTACAAGGAGCAGGGCGCTTCGTTCTCCGTGCGCGAGCTGGAGATGTGGAGCGCGGCGGCCAGCCAGCTGGCGGTGGCGGTGGAGAACGCGCGCCTGTTGCGCGAGGCCCAGGCGGCCCTGCGCGTGCGCGAGGAGTTCATGTCCATCGCGTCGCACGAGCTGAAGACGCCGCTCACGCCGCTGAAGCTGGGCCTGTTCGCCATGGAGCGCCGCATCGCCTCGGGGCAGCCGGTGGCGCTCTCCAGCGTGCTCAAGTCGAAGCGGCAGGTGGACCGACTGGCGGGGCTGGTGGAGGACCTGCTGGACGCAAGCCGCCTGGAGCTGGGGCGGCTGGCGCTGGACTCGGCGCCGCTGGAGGTGGGGCAGCTGGTGGCGGAGGTGGTGGACCACTTCCGCCACGCCTTCGAGCGCCCCTTCACGGTGGACGTGCCGCACGACGGCGTCTGGGTGCTGGGGGACAGGGACCGGCTGGAGCAGGTGCTGGTGAACCTGCTGGAGAACGCGCACAAGTACAGCCCGGCGGGGGCGCCCATCTGCGTGAAGGTGGGGCGCACGGAGGAGTCCGCGCGCATCCAGGTGCAGGACCACGGCATCGGGATTCCGGGCGCGGACCAGGCGCTGGTGTTCCAGCGTTTCTACCGGGCGCGCAACGTGTCGCACCGCAACTTCGGCGGACTGGGGCTGGGACTCTTCATCAGCCACTCCATCGTGAAGATGCACGGCGGCGCGCTGGCGCTCCGCAGCCGCGAGGGCGAGGGCTCCACGTTCTCGCTGGACCTGCCGCGCATGCCCGCGCACGAGGTGCGCAGGCTGCCCCGGCGCGTGCTGGTGCTGGACGAGGACGTGCACCAGGAGGCCACCGCGGAGCGCACCCTGCGCGCCGAGGGCTTCGAGGTGTTCACCGTGCAGAGCGGCGCGGAGGCCCTGCGCAAGGCGACGCACCTGCCGGTGGACCTCATCGTCCTGTCCACCAGCGCCACGCAGTCCGCGGTGGGCACCTTCCTGGAGACCTTCGCCACGCTGCCGCGCGCGCGGCCGGTGCCCATCCTGCTGGCCGGGGATGAGCGGCCGTGGTGGGCGCAGGAGAACACCGCGCTGTGTCCCCGGCACTACCGCCCGGACGAGCTGCTCGCGGGTGTGCGCACCGTGCTGACGCGCGAGAAGCGCCGGACGCTGACGCCGGTGGAGTCGGAGCTTCCGCTCGTCACGCCCGCGTGAGGACGCGGTAGTCCGTGGGCTGGATTCCCGCCCGCGCCAGGGCCTCACGGGAGCGGGCGTCCAGCAAGGTGGCCAGCTCCACCTCGCGCTGCGCGGCGTAGCGGGTGGTGACGACCTGGGGCAGGTGGCCCGGGTGGCACATCCACTCCGTGACGCCTTCGGCGGGCAGCGCCGCCAGGGCCGCGCGGAAGCGCTCCGGCGTCCAGTACGCCGTCTCACCGGACTCGCCCACGAAGGCGTCGTTCGTGGCCACGCCCCGGGCCCTCAGCACCCCGCGCATGTCCGCGTCGACGGAGCGCACCGGGAGGCCCGCGCGTCTCGCGACGCGTGACAGCCCTTCCAGCACCTGGGGATGCCGGTGCAGGTGCTTGTGCACGTCCAGGTGCGTGGCGGCCCGGCCCAGCAGCCGTTCCAGCCGCTCCAGCTGCGCGAGCGCCTCCGCCTCCACCACGTCCGCGGGGAGCTCAGCCACTCGGGCCCCGGAGAGGCCACCGTCCACGGTGCGCCACTCGCGCGGGAAGCCGGGGTCCACGGGGGCACCCCGGTCCAGGTTCAGGTGCAACCCGATGGCGAGTCCCCGGGCCTGCCTCGCGGCGTCCTCGGTCCCCGGCGCGTTCACCAGGAGGGTGGCGGAGGAGACGACGCCCTCGCGCAGGGCGTGGAGGAGGCCCCGGGTAATGCCCGGGTCGTAGCCCAGGTCATCGGCGTTGATGATGAGGGCGCGGGCCGGCGTGACGGGCCTCCTTCAGGGGCGGGGACGCGCCTGGAAGAAGCGCCACATCTGCAGGGACGCATCCAGGTCCGTCGTGCCGTCATTGTAGAGGGGCTGGCCAGGCCACGCGTGCTTGCCGCCGGTGACGGTGCACAGGCTGGCGGTGGCGCTCTCCGGCTGGCAGCCCGTATACGCCACGCAGGTGCTGTTGCCCTGCTGATACGTCTGCTGCTGCGGGCCGGTGCAGCCGTTGCGCTCGGCGAAGCGGCGCACGGACTCCGGGGCGGAAGGGTAGGGCTTGCCGCCGAGGACGTTGTCGCCGCCGTCGTAGAAGATGGTCTCGTCGGCGCTGCCGTGGAAGTGGAGCACGGGGACGGGCCGGGACGGGCGGCAGTCCGTCACGCCCAACATGCCCGACACGGGCGCGATGGCGGCGATGCGCTGGGCGCGCTCACAGGCCAGCCGGTAGGAGAAGAAGCCGCCGTTGGAGAAGCCGTTGGCGAAGACGCGGCGCGGGTCCGTGCACACGCGGGTGTCCAGGTCCGCGAGCAGCGCGTCCACGAAGCCCACGTCATCCACGTTGCCAATCTGCGCCGGGCCACAACAGGCCTCGCCGTTCCAGCCTCGCGTGTCCGGTTCGCCCCGGCCGTAGACCTCCGGGAAGTTGAGGCCGCGCGGGTACACCGCGATGAAGCCCTCGGCGTCGGCCAGCGAGGAGAAGCCGGTCAGCAGCTCCTGCTCCGCCTCGGTGGAGCCGAAGCCGTGGAAGCTGAGGACGACGGGCGTGGGCTTCGTGGCGTCGTAGCCGGTGGGGACGTGGACGCGGAAGGCGCGGGTGCGGCCGCCGTGCTCGACGGTCCAGTCATAGGTGCCGGGCGTCACGGTGAGGCCGGAGCAGGCCGCGCGGTCCGCGGGAGCCACGTCGCCGGAGAGGGTGTCCGGGAGCTCCGTCCCGGCGTCGGTCGGGGTGTCGATGTCGTCCGTGGAGCCGCACGCGGTGGCGGTCAGCATCAGGCTGGACGCGGCGAGGGCGAGGAGGCGAAGGCGCATGGGACGGAACCTAGTTCCCCGGCCCGCACTCCGCCGACAGCGCCAGTGCCCGGTCCGGGAACCTTTCCGCCAGCGTACGTTTCACCTCGGCCACCCCGGCGGCGTCGCCCTCGTGGACGTGGAGCTGGCAGCGCGCGGTGAGGGCGCGCGGGTCGTCCGGGGCCAGCCGCTCGGCCTCTCGGTACTCGCGCTCGGCGCCGCGAAGGTCGCCCTGCCGGAAGAGGACGGCCCCCAGGTAGGAGTGGGCCACCGCGAGCGAGGGGGCCTTGCGCTGCGCGCGCTTGAGCAGGGCGGAGGCGTCGTCCAGCTTCTCCTGGCGGAAGCGCACGAAGCCCAGCTCCGCCAGGGACTCGGCGTCGTCGTGCTGGCGCGTCCAGGCGGACAGCACGGTGGCGGCCTCGTCCAGCCGGCCACCTTGCGACAGGAGCTGGCCGTAGCGGGGGGCCACCTGGGCGGAGCCCGGCGCCTGCGCGTACGCCTTGGCCAGGGCGGTCAGCGCGCCCGGCACGTCGCCCTGGCGGGCCCGCAGGTCGGCCAGGGCCAGCGGCACTCGGACGTCCCTGGGGGCCAGGACCGTGGCCTCGTCGATGGCGCGTTCCGCGCGCTTGCCCATGCGCAGCTCGGTGGCGGCGCGCGCGGCGAGCAGGTGCGCCTCCGCCTCCTTCGGGAAGCGCGAGGTGTAGGCCTCCGCCAGCGTCAGGGCCTGCGAGTGGGCGCCCGCGTTCAACAGCAGCGTGCCCGCGCGGGCCAGCTCCGCCGCCGTGACGCGGACGTCCTTGTCCAGCCCATCCAGCGCGGACACCTTCGCCTCCAAGGTCTTGGCGGCCTCCGCGGCGGCGATCCGCGCGGGAGGCGGCACGTCCGGCCGCCGCAGGTACCACGTGGCCCCCGCGCCCACGCCGCCCAGCACGAGCACGCCCGCGACGATGGCCAGCGCCCGGCGCGACCGGGGCGCCCCGGCCTGAGAGCCCGTCGGGACGCCGCCGTTCACGGCGCCGCGGGACGCCGTGGCCTGAGCGCCTGCCGGAGCTCCTCCGTGTTCAGCGCCACGGGGCGACTTGGTCTGAGAGCCTGTCAGAGCTCCGCCGTGTTCAGCGCCATGGTCGGCGTTACCCGGGGGCGAGCCTCCAGCCGTCACGGGCCGGGCGCGCAGCGACACGGTGTGGGTGCCCACGGGCGGAAGGGGACGGGCGCCGGACGGAACCGCGCCCGGGGGAGGCGGCACGGGCCAGGCAGGGACCCCCTGCACCCCGAACGGCGGCAGCATGTCCACGGCCTGCGCACCCTCCGCGCCCGAGTTGGACGGATCCGCGAGCCTCGCCTGGCGCAGCGCCAGCCGCTTGGGGTCGCTGTCCGGCGGGAACAGCGTGTCCAGGTACGCGGCCACCTGCGCCGGCGCGGCGACCTCCGCGGGCCCGCCCAGCCTCTCGATGGCGGCGATGAACGTCTGCAGGCTGTCGAAGCGCGACTCCGGGTCCTTCGCGAGCGCCATCAGGCACACCGCCTCCAGCGCCTGCGGCACCGAGGGGTCGAACGCGGTGGGCGGCTTCGGCCTGCCTTCGGAGATGCGCGTGAGCACCTCGTCGGTGGACATGCCGGTGAAGGGCCTCCGGCCGCACAGCTGCTCGTAGAGCATCACCCCCGCGGCGAACAGGTCCGCGCGGTGGTCCACGCTGCGGCCGGCGATCATCTCCGGCGACATGTAGAAGAATTTCCCCTTCAGCGTCCCGGGCTCCGTCCCCGCCCCCAGCGCGTCCGCCTTCGCGATGCCGAAGTCGATGACCTTCACCACGCCGTTCACGCCGACGTGGATGTTGTCCGGCGTGAAGTCGCGGTGGACGATTTTCAGCGGCCGGCCCGCCTCGTCCACGGCGCGGTGCGCGGCGTCCAGCCCGCGGCACGCGTCCACCAGCACGCGCAGGGTGATGCCCAGGGGCACGCGCTGGCCGCGCTCCGCGGCCTCCTGCCGCACCTCCGCGAACGAGCGCCCCTCCAGGAGCTCCATGGCGATGAAGGGCTCCGCGCCCTCCATGCCCAGCTCCAGGATGGACACCACGTGCGGGTGGCGCACCTGCGCGGTGATGCGCGCCTCGTTGAGGAACATCTGCACGATGCGCCGGTCCGCGACCAGGTGCGGCATCAGCCGCTTCACCGCCACGGCCGGGCCGCGCTGCCCGTCCGGGGTGATGGCGCGCGCCAGATACACCTCCGCCATGCCGCCCGTCGCGATGCGCGCGCTCAAGCGGTAGCGGCCTGCCCACGAAACGCCGGGTTCCGACACCAAGGTGGCGGCAGTCTACGGGCCCGCGCCCCCGGCGCCCAACGTCCTGACGGGCCGCCTGCCTGCCTGTCCCCATCCATCCCACCCGACGCTCCGGACATGCCCACCGTGTTGGAGGGGGCGGGACGACGCGTGTGGGTGCAGGGATGTGTGGACCCGATGACGGAGGATGGGGCGGGAGTGCTAACCTCCCCCGCCTCAAGCGTGACCCCTAAGGGGAGGGGGCCGCCTTCACGAACCTCGCGACCCGTCGCGGATGCAGGGAGGGATGTTGGGCACCGTCCTCAAGGGTGGTTTCGTCGTCGAGCTGGAGCCCGCGTCCGTGGACCGGGTGGACCTGCGCATCGAAGGTGAGCGCATCGTGGCGCGGGGCGAGGACCTTTCGCCCGGCCCCGACGACGAGGTGGTCGCGCTGTCCGGCAAGCTCGTCTTCCCGGGGCTCGTCAACGCCCACCACCGGCTCGCGAGCGTGCTGGCGCGCGGCCTGGTCCGCCCGCCGCCGGACTCCTACCAGGCCCTGCTGGAGCAGGTGCGCTGGCCCTTCGAGAACGCGCTGGACCTGGACGCGGTGCAGGTGGCCGCCACGGCCGGCGGTCTGGAGTCCATCCAGTGCGGCACCACCACCCTGTTTGACTTGCACGCCTCGCCCAGGGCGGTGACGGGCTCGCTGCTCCGCTCGGCGCGCGGCCTCCATGAGGTGGGCGTGCGCGGCGTGCTGTCCTACGCGGTGACGGACCGCATGGGCGCGGTGGGCCGCGAGGAGGGGCTGGAGGAGACGGTCAGCTTCGCGCGCAAGGCCCGGGGCCGCTTCCGCGGACAGGTGGGCGCGGGCCCCTGCTTCACGCTGGGCGACGACGCGCTCCAGGGCCTGGGCGAGGCGCTCAACACCACCGGCACCGGGCTGCACTTCCCGCTCGCGGAGGATCCGCTGGACGAGCGGCTGTCCACCGAGCGCCACGGCAACACGCCGGTGACGCGGCTGCTCACCAGCAACCTGCTGTCGCCCCGCGCCATGGCGGCGCACGCGGGCCACCTGGCGTGGGCGGACCTGGCGCAGGTGCTGGCCACGGGGACGTGGCTGCTGCACACGCCGCGCTCCAACCAGGGCCTGGAGGTGGGCTACGCGCCCGCGCTGAAGTTCGGGGCGCGCGCGTCGCTGGGCACGGATGGCACGTCGCCGGACCTGTTCGCGGAGGCGCAGGCGGCGTACCTGCGCTCGCGCGAGGCGGGGCAGCCCATCGACGTGCTGCGCTACCTGGCCAACGGCCACCGGCTGGCGTCGCAGGTGTTCGAGGCGGCCATCGGCCCCATGCGCGAGGGCGCGCTCGCGGACCTGCTGGTGCTGGACTACCTGTCGCCCACGCCGCTGACGGCGGAGACGCTGGCGTGGCACGTGGTGCACGGGCTGGGCAGCCGCCACGTGGAAGCGGTCATGGTGGACGGCGTGTGGCGCGTCTGGGCGCGCAGGCCGCTGTCGGTGAACCCCACGGTGGTGGCCGAGCAGTCGCGCGAGGCCGCCGCCGCGGTGTGGGCGCGGATGGCCTCGTCGTAGCGCCAGGAGCTTGTCGCGCTGTCCGGGGCCCGTTAAGTCCCGGGCATGCTCAACTCCCTGCTCGTCGTCGGATGGCTCAGCGCAGCGATTCCCCAGGTGGGTGAAACCGCCCCGGACTTCACGGTGAAGGACACCGCGGGGACGACCTACACGCTGTCGGAGATGGTGAAGAAGGGGCCGGTCATCGTGGCCTTCTTCCCCAAGGCGTTCACCAGCGGCTGCACGAAGGAGCTGACCGCGTACCGCGACCGCTACAAGGACATCGAGCAGGTGCAGGGCCAGGTGCTGGCCTTCTCCACGGACGACGCGGAGACGCTGACGCGCTTCAAGACGGAGCTGAAGGCGCCCTTCGCGTTCATCCCGGATCCGGACGGCAAGGTCGTGGGCGCGTACGACGTGAAGATGCCGGTGTTGACGGTGTCCAAGCGCTACACGTTCGTCGTGGGCGAGGACCGCAAGGTGCTCAAGGTGGACGAGGGCAAGGACGCCATCGACCCCACGGGCGCCATCGTCGCGTGTCCGCTGCGCAAGGGCGCCGCCGCGAAGCCCTCGGCGGCCCCGGCGGGGAACACGCCTCCCATCAAGGCCGAGCCCGCGACGAAGTAGCCGCGACGCGGACGTGGGCCCCTGACTTCCGGGACAGGGGCACGGTCCACTCGCGGACGTCCTCGTGGCACGCGCGGGCTGAACGCCGGCCGCGCCGTTGAGGAGTTCACGCGGCCTGGGGCCCGCTCGCTTGTCCGCCCGAGCCTGGAAGCGATAGCCCTGGGCTCGCCGCGCGCGGGAGTTCCTCCATCCGCCGGGCTGGGGGCGTGAGGAGGCCCGAGTGGATGGACATCGTCTTCCTGGGCCCGGTGTGCGGGCCCGCCTCCGAGGCGCAAGCGGGCACGGCTCCGAGGCAGCTCGCGAAGGCGCTCCAGCGGCGCGGACACGGGGTCCTCCTGTTGGAGCGCACGGCGCCCGGCATGCGGTCCGAAGCGTCACCCACCGTCGCGACGTATCAGGACCTCGCGGACCTCCACACGCGCTTCCATTCGAGGGTGCGCCGCGCGGACCTGGTTCTGGTGGACGCGGACGTGCCGCAGGTCGCGGACGTGAGCCGCTGGGCCACGAACACGGCGGGCGGGCTCACCGTCTTCTGGGACCGGGACACGCCCCGGACGCTGGCGCGGCATGCCCTTCGGGAGGACCCCGGCTGCATGACGCCGGAGCTGTTCGCGGGCTACCGGCTCTATCTCTGCTCCAGCGCGGGCCCGGTGCCCCGGCAACTGGAGCGCGAGTGGGGCGTGGCCCGTGCGCGCGTGTTCCTACCCGGTGTGGACGCGGAGCACTTCGCGCCCGGAAGCGGCAGGATGCGCTGGGACCTGGGGCACCTGGAGCCGTTGTCGGCGGAGCGGCGGGGGCTGCTGAGGCAGTGGTTGCTCGGCGCAGCGCACGGCTGGCCCGAGGGGCGCTTCGTCCTCGCGGGGATGTTGTCCGCGGTGGATGACACCTGGCCCGCCAACGTGGCGAGGCATCCCGCGCCGTCGCCAGGGGAGCACGCGGGCTTCCTCGGTGCGCAGCGCTTCACGCTGGCGTTCTCCCAGGCGGAGCACACGCCGGCCGCCGACCTGTTCGAGGCGGCGGCCCGAGGGGCGGCGCTGATCTGCGACCCCTGGCCGGGCCTGGAGGACGTCTTCGCGCTGGGCGAGGAGGTGATGGTCGCCCGCACGGAGCGGGACGTGCTGCGCTACCTGCTCGCGATGCCGGAAGCGGACCGGCGCCAGCTGGGCATGCGCGCCCGAGCAAGGGTCCTGGCCGAACACACCGTGGCCCACCGCGCCGTGCAACTGGAGCAGTACGCGAAGGACGCGGACCGGGGCGCCTCCTGGAAGGCCCCGGTGCGCTCGCTGAACTGAGCCTCATGGACCCGGGACGACGGCCTCATCGCGATGCGTTACATCCAGGCCGAGCCTGAGCCCTGTCGGCGGCGCACCGCACGAACCGGTCCGACAGTCGGACCAGTTGGGACGACCACGGCGTGGGGAGGCTGCCTGCGCCGTCCGGACAGCTTGAACCGGTCCGACAGTCGGACCCGTTGGGACGACCACGGCGTGGGGAGGGTGCCCGCCGTCCAGGCAGCTTGAACCGGTCCGACAATCGGACCAGTTGGGACGACCACGGCGGGGGAGGTCGCTCGCGCCGTGTTGAACTGGTCCGACAATCTGACCAGTTGGGACGACCACGGCGGGGGAGGTCGCTCGCGCCGTCTTGAACTGGTCCGACAATCGGACCAGTTGGGATGACCACGGCCTGGGAGGGCGCCCGCGCCGTCCGGGTAGCTTGAACTGGTCCGACAGTCGGACCAGTTGGGACCCCCGCCATGGCCGGGGGGCTGCCCGTTCGAACTGCGGAAGCCGGTCCGACCGTCGGACCAATGACGGCCTTGTCACCTGGCGTAGGGCTTGAGGGACTCCGCTCCCGCCAGGTGGCTGAAACGGGTCCGACAGTCGGACAGGTTGGGACCACGTCGGGCGGGAGGTGGGCAGCAGGGGCCTCCGGGGGCCTATGCGTCCTTCGGCGCCTTCACCATCTCCCGGGGCGGGAACACGAACTGCGCGGCGCCGGCCACCAGGGGTGACGCATCGCGCTGGAGCTCTGCGAGCATCGCCAGCCGCTCCTCCGTCCAGCCACGTCCGTCCGCCGCGTCGCGCACCAGGCAGTGCAGGGCCACGCGTCGCGCCTCCGGGCTGGGGCTCCTCGCCAGGCGCCCGCCCACCACTTGCATCATGTCCACCGGCAGGTTGGACACCGCCACCTGGGCCGCCATCAGCGCGTCCGCGTGGAGCCACCCCTCCTGTCCCATCGCGTCCAGGTGGAGCGCGAAGGCCGGAGGACCCAGGGCCACCGCCGCGCAGCGCACGCGCAGCGTCGCCAGGCACGGGTCCTTCGTGAGCAGCCCCCCCGTCACCAGTCCATATACGGCCTGCAGGGGTACGGGCCGCATCCGCTCCCGGGGCTGGAGCAGCGCGTCCATCGCCACGCTCAGCGCGCGCCGGTCCTCCACCACCGCCGCCAGCATCCGCTCCATCAGAGGCACGTCGCGCTCGTCGGCCCGGTACACCAGCGCGCCCATCGCCGCGCGCACCTCGTCGTCATAGGGCGAGGCCAGCCGCGCGCCGCAGGCGGAGAGGAACACCCGCTCCCGGTCCTTCACCTGGAGCCAGGCCGCGCGCCGCAGCAGGTCGATGCGCGCATCCGGCTCCGGCCGCGCCAGCACCTTCGCGAGCAGCGCGGACAGCCGCGCATCCAGCGCCTCCGTCAGCCGGTCCGCCGGGATGTCGCCCACGCGCGACGCCATGATGGCGTCCTCGCCGGTGACGGCGCGCTCGAACACCGCCCACGTGGGCTCGCGGTCCAGGTGGTCCCACAGCGCACGCAGGAGCGCGATGCGCACGTCGCGGTGCAGGGGCTTCGCGTCCAGCTCCAGCAGTCGCGCGTAGCCCGCGTCCGAGCGCAGCTCACCCAAGAGGCGCACCACCTCCTTGGCCACCGTGACCTTGGTCAGCGGCACCTCCGCGAGCAGCGACAGGACCCGCGTGACGGGCATGCCGTTGAAAGCGCGGCGCAGCCCGTAGATGGCGATGCGCGCGCGCGAATCCTCCAGGGCGCCCAGCAGCGTGGGCACGCCCTGGCCCTGGTCGCACCGCGCCATCACCCGCAGGGCTCGCTCCTGCACCGCGGGCCGCTTGTCGCCCGCCAGCGCCAGGAGCGCGTCCATCGGCGCCCAGTCCAGCACGGCCATCCGGGTCACCGCCGCCAGCAGCGTGGGCGTGTCCCGCTCCGGGTCCTCGCACAGCCGCGCGAGCGCGCGCGAATACGCCCGGTTCTGCTCCACGTTCCACCGGAAGAATCCCGAGTCGAACGGGAGGATCCAGTGCGTCGCCCCCGTGGCGAACTGCCCGGTGATGACCGGCGCGTGGAGGTAGGGCCCCAGCAGGTCCTGCCGACGCCGGTGCAGGTACTCGCGCACCACCGGGATGGCGATGGCGCTCTCGTCCCGCTTGAGCAGCGCGGGCAGCATCCGGTCCAGGTCCTTCACCGCGCGGTAGCGCAGCACCCACAGCGCGTTCCCGGACGGCTTGCCCAGCCGCAGCGCCACGCGCTCCAGCTCCTCCACCAGCTCCCGGTGCAGGGGAAGCCCGCGCTTCTCGGCCACCGCCAGCGCCACCACCTCGTCGTCCCAGCCCCGGTCCCGCCAGCGTCGCAGGGTGCCCGCGAGCGTCGCCTCGAAGCGCGGCCGGTCCTCCTTCGCCAGCCACGCCGTCAGCGCCAGCGCCAGCCGGTTGTCGGGCGTGGCGTCGCGCACGGAGACGAGCCAGTCCGACAGGCCGGCCACCAGCGCCGCGCGCTTGCCCAGGCTCGCCGCGAGCTGGAGCAGGGGACCGCCGCGCTCGCGCTCCGCCCAGGCCTTCGCCAGCGTCAGGAGATACGGCGCGGCCCGGCGCACCTCGTCGTCCGTCAACCGGTGGCCCAGCCCCGCGTCCTGGATGCGCCCGCGCTCCTTCAGGAATGTGCCCAGCCACTGTGCGCCCCAGGCCGGATCCGCGCCGAAGGCCCGCACCAGCAGTCGCTCCGCAGCCTGGGCCGTGCCCACCGACAGGTCCGCGGCGTCCAGCGCGTCGCGCAGCATCCGGCCCAGGGCCTCGGTGTGCTCGGCGCGCCACATCCGCCGGGGCCACGCGGCCAGCGCCTGCAGCATCACCCCGCGCACCGGGTCCTGTTCGTTCTTCCGGGCCAGCACCGCCGCCAGCGCGGGCGCCACCCACGCGGGCTCGTCCGGGCGCAGGCCGGGCAGCGCCAGCAGGGCGCCCAGGCCCTCGCCGCGCATGGCCGCGTCCGGATGTCCCAGCGCGCCCCGGAGCGAGCCCAGCGCCTCATCCCAGGGCAGGAAGCGCGCGTAGGCGATTCGCGCCTCGGCGCGGGTGCCCAGCGCCACCACCTCGTTCAGGTGCCGGCGTGCCTCCCGCTCCCGCAGCTCCACCGGCAGGTGCCGCAGGTACTCCAGCGGGATGACGCCGTCGCGGTTGCGTGCCCCCACGGTCCAGCGCGCGTAGACACCCTCGCGCACGGCCGGGTCCACGATGCGAGCGATGAGCGGCGTGCCCCACGCGGGCGCGCGCTCCACGGACGCGGCCCAGGCCTCGGTGAGCGTCGGGTGCAGCGGCTCCGGCAGCTCCTTCAGCACGTCCTCCGCGCGGCCCAGCAGCGTCGGGTCGCGCTGGACGACCCACGTCAGGGACCCGGCGTCCAGCGACGCCACGACCTTCGTGAACAGCAGGTGGGGGAGGAACGCCGGGGGATGCCGGCGCAGGAGCGCCACCATGCGCACGGGGCGCTGCCGCACCAGCGTCCGCACCGCGTGATCGTCCGGCGGGATGCCCCGCTCCAGCAGCAGCGCCAGCAGCGTCTCCGCGACGTCGGGCGCCCGCTCCGCCAGCCACGAGAGGCCCCATCCCAGGTGCTGCCGCGTGACGGGGTCCGGCTCGCCCGACACCGCGTGCAGTCGCTCCAACAGCACCTCGCCCAGCACCGACGGCGCGTGCCGCGCCAGCCGCGCCCAGAACCGGTGGCTGGGCCGCTCCAGCGCCCGAGCCAGGTGCCGGCGCAGGACCGACTCGGAGGCCAGGGGCACCGTGTCCGCGAAGGTGGCGTGCTCGCCGCGCTCCACCAGCCCGTCCAGGAACGCGTCGATGACGGCGTGCCGTCTGCGCTTGCGCAACTGGTGGATGACGGCCTGCTCGCGGCGCATCCCGTGCGCCATGCGCAGCGCCTCCAGCGCCTGCGCATCGTCGCAGGCCACGGACACCAGCTGGAACGCCAGCGCGCGCACGCGGAAGGACTCGTCCGCCGTGGCCTTCAGCACCGCCGCGCCGTCGCGCCGCGTGAACTGCGCCGCCAGGGCCAGCCGCCGCTCGAAGGCGTCCCCCCGGGACAGCGCGTCCAGCAGCGCCTGCGCCTCCGGGTCCGTCAGGGCCTTGCGTCCCAGGGCCACCATGTGACGCACCCGGGCGTCATGGAAGGTGGAGGACAGCTCGGCGCGCAGGGTGGACAGGGCGGGTTCGGACATGGCGCCCAAGGATGCCTGCTCCCCAGGATTCCTGACAGACCCGGCCCCCCGCGCGGGCCCCCCTCCGCCCGGGGCGGACACCTCCGTGGCGACCACTCAGTGCGTCGCCTCGGTGGGCGTGATGGGGTAGTCGCCGGTGGCGTGCGCGCGGGTGTGCTGCGCGAAGAGGAAGCGCCGGACGGCGGCGCGGGTGAGGAGCCCGCACGGGGCAAGCCCCAGCACGGGGGCCACCGGCAGCGCGTCCACGTCCTCGTGGTCCATCACGTGGAGCGCGTGCGCCAGGTCCGAGTCCGGCGCCAGCGCGGGCAGCTTGCGCGCCAGGTCGCTGGCCACGAGCAGCGGGTACATGGACTCGTCGCGCCACACCTCGCGCAGCTGCTCCACCTGCACCGTGCCGTAGAGGTTGCCCTGCGTGTCCAGCACCGGCAGCGTGCCGGCCTCGGACGTGAGCAGCTGGTCCGTCAGCGCGCGCAGCGGCGTGCCCGCGGGCACCGCCGCCACCTCCGTCATCAGGGCCCGCACGTGTGTGGCCACGAGCAGGTCCTCGTCGCTCTGCACCTTGGGCGCGGTGCGCTCCGTGAGGTAGTGGCACAGCGCGGACGCGATGGTGCACGTCACCATCAGGGGCAGGATGATTTCATGGCTGCCGCTGAGCTCGTACAGCATCATCATGCCGGTGAGCGGGCCGCGCGTGAGCGCCGCCACCGCGCCGCCCATGCCCACGATGGCGTACGCGCCGCTGGGCCCGGTGGCGTGCGGGAAGAAGTAGTGCACCAGCGTGCCGAACGCACCGCCCGCCATGGAGCCGATGAGAGCCGCCGGGAAGAACGTGCCGCCGGAGCCTCCCGACCCGATGGTGAGCGACGTGGCCACGAGCTTCATCACGCACGCCGTCACCAGGAAGAGGAAGGGCAGCTGACCGGCCGCCGCCAGGTTGATGTAGTCGTGCCCGCTGCCCCACACCGTGGGACTCAAGAACACGAGCACCCCCGTGCAGAGGCCGCCCAGCGCGGCGCGCACCGGCAGCGGCTTCTTCCCCAGCCACGGGGACAGCCGTCCGCCCATGCTGCCGTGGAAGAAGTGCTCCACGCCGTGCAGCAGCTTCACGAACGCGAACGCCAGCAGCCCGCACCCGATGCCCAGCCCCGCGTACGCGAACACCTCCGCGCCGCTGACCAGCTCGTAGTTCACCCGGTTGATCATGGGCGCCTCGTCCAGCACGCCCCGGCTCACCAGCGTGCCCGCCACGCTCGCCAGGATGATGGGGGAGAACACCCGCAGCTCGAACTCGCGCAGGATGATCTCCATCGCGAACACCGCGCCCGCGATGGGGGCATTGAAGGACGCGGAGATGCCCGCGCCCGCGCCGCACGCCAGGAGGATGGACAGCTCCTTGCGGCTGAAGCCCAGCACGCGCCCCACGCTGGAAGCGAACGCCGCGCCGCCATAGACGATGGGGCCCTCGCGGCCCGCGGAGCCGCCGCTGCCAATGGTGATGGCGGACGCGATGAGCTTGAGCAACCCGCGGTCCGCCGGCACCACGTTGGCGCCGCTCTTCACCGCGCGCACCACCTCCGGAAGGCCATGGCCGTGCGTCTCCGGCCGGTCGCGCAAGAGCCGCCCCACCGCCAGCCCGCCCACCGTGGGCGCGAGCAGCATCAGCCACCAGGGCAGGTGCGGCAGCGCCGCGGGGAGGTTGTGCGCGTGGCCGAACACCGCGTTCACGGCCGCCAGCCCCACCAGCGGGTAGTACAGCGACAGCGCGCCCAGGGTCAGCAGCGCCAGCAGGCGCAGGCGGCGCTTCACCTCGTCGCGTGGACCGCCGGGCTCGATCACCCGCGCCAGCAGGAGCGCGCCCAGCGCCAGCGGCACGCCCACCAGCGCGTACTCCAGGTGCCAGCGCGCGGAGGAGAGCGACTCCATCAGCGTGCGCAGCCGCTGCGGCCTCAGCGTCGCCGCCAGCTCCGCGGCGCTGAACGTGATGCCGCTCATCACGCCAATGAGGTTGGAGAAGATGCCCGCGGCCAGGCCGCTGTACAGCCCCACCACCGCGCCCGCGATGGGCAGCACGGACGGGGTCGGCAGCCGGATGCGGTTGGACGCGCCCAGCAGGACGTAGATGAGGCGTGAGAGGTTCTGGCGCGCCCAGAGCGTGAGCGCGGCCACCCGCTGCCCTGGATGAGCAGGCGGAGGTTCGTCGGAGTCGTTCATTTGGTGCACCTACTAAACGGAGGAGGCCGGTGGGTTTCAAGCCTCTTGATGGAGGTGTCACCCCGGCGCCGTCCGCCTGCACTCCACTCCACACATCACCCGAGCGGTGCCCGGCTCCCCGCCCCCCGGGCGTGCTACGACGCCCCCTGTTTCCACCCCATGAAGGAGGCATCGCACATGCTCAAGCAGGGAGACGTGGCGCCGGAGTTCACCGTGCAGGACTCGACGGGGAAGACGCACCGGCTGTCGGACTACCGGGGCAAGAACGTGGTGCTCTGGTTCTACCCGAAGGCGGACACCCCCGGATGCACCGCGGAGGGCTGCTCCTTCCGCGACCACAAGACCCAGTACGAGGCGAAGGGCACCGTCATCCTGGGCATCAGCTTCGACACGCCGGCGGAGAACCAGGCGTTCTCCCAGAAGTTCGGCTTCAACTTCCCCCTCCTGTGCGACGTGGACCGTCAGGTGGGGCTGGCCTACGGGGCCGCGGATGACGCCTCGGCCGCCAACGCGCGCCGGGTGGGCGTCGTCATCGGGCCGGATGGCCGCATCAAGGAGTGGCACGCCAAGGTGGACGCGCGCGCCTTCCCCCAGGAAGCGCTGGCGCGCCTCCAGTAGGGGGCCCGCGTCCAGCCGGCTCCAGGGCCCTCAGGGCGCGTACGAGCGGGACGGCAGGCGCGAGCGGATGAACACCGCCACGCCCGCCAACGCGAACCACGGCAGCACGTGGCCCAGCATCAGGTGTCCCGCGGTGCCGTCCGGGCAGTGCACGTGAAGGACGAGCAGGCTCACCCCGGCGGAGGACAGGCCCGCCGCCAGCGCGCGCACGGGCTGGAAGGCGGAGCGGCACAGCAGGACGAGCGCCAGGGCCAGCGGCACCACCGACAGCATCACCTCCGCGCCCATGCACCCCAGGGTGCCGGCGAGGAAGGGCCGCACCTGGACGCCGGAGCGCCCGGTCAGCAGCGCCAGCGCCAGCAGCAGCGCGCCTCCGGCCACGAGCGTGAGGGGCCAGGTGCGCCGCACCGGCGCCAGGGCCACCAGCGCTCCGCCGCCCACGCCCACGACGATGAGCAGCGCCACGAGCGCCACCACCCACGGCGACGCGGCGTTGAGCAGCATCCCGTGCCGGCCCACCACCAGCAGGCCCACCCCTCCCACGCCCAGATAGGTGGCGAGCAGCACCGCCACCTCCTTCCACCACGGCGTGGGCAGGGGCCGCGCGGCCAGCTCCGTGAGGGACTGGCGCCGCGTCTGCTCGAGCTTCGCCTCGTCGATGGGGGCGGGGGGCGGTGCCGCGGCGGGGGGCGCCAGGGCCTGGAAGCCGTCCAGCAGGGCACGGCAGTCCGCGCAGCCGGCCGCGTGCGACGCCAGCTCCGGAGGCAACGGGCCGTCCAGGCAGTCCAGGACGCGTTCGCACTCGGGCGTCATCGCGAGGTCTCCTGCTGAAGGGGGGCGAGCAGCTCGCGCAGGCGCGCATAGCCCCGGTGGGCGCGGACCTTCACCGCGCTCTCCGTGAGGCCCAGGGCCTCGGCGATCTCCGCGAAGCCCATGCCCTCGAAGCGGTGCATGAGGATGGGCAGCCGCTGGCCTTCCGGCAGCTGCGCCAGGGCGCGTTGCACCGCGCGCTCCAGGCCCGCGTCGCGCGGCTCCGGGGTGTCCGCCACGGCGGTGAGGGGCAGCTCGCCCTCCGGGGTGAGGTCCTCCGGACGGCGGTGGCGGCGCGCATGGTCCCGCGCGGCGTTGGTGGCGATGGCGTACAGCCAGGGCCGGACGCGGGCGCCGGGTTGATAGCGGCCGCGCGCGCGCACCAGGGACAGGAAGGTGAGCTGGGTCAGGTCCTCCGCGGTGGCGGCGCTGCCCGTCAACCGCGCCAGGTAGCCCTGGACGGGGCGTGCATAGCGCTGGAAGAGCGCGTCGAACGCCTGCGCCTCGCCCTGGCAGAACCGCTCCATCAACACCTCGTCCGAGTCGCCGGAAGCTCCCAGGGATGCCGGCATGTCACCGGTACGCACCGGCGCGGCGGAAGGTTTCACGGGAGGGGACGAAGGGCTCACGGGGCAGGCGGGGACTCTAGGCCCCGGAGGCGGTTCGCGGGAGAAAGTCGCCCTCCCGCGCGCGGTGTCAGCCCGGCTTCAGGGCGAGGCCGCCGGACGCAGCCGCGCCAGCCACTCCTCGAAGGCGGGGTGGCCGTGCAGGTGCGACAGGTCCTCGTCGGAGGAGGCATACGCCGCGTCCTGGAAGCCCAGTCCTTCCGCCCGCTGGAGCAGCCGCACCGCCTCCGCCACGTTGCCCGCGCGAGCGAACGCGCAGGCCGCGTCGTACGCGATGCCCGGGTCCGGCACGTACTTCAGCGCCGCCTCGCTCACCGCCGCGGCCTCCGAGTAGGCGCCCCGGATGAACAGCGCCCGCTCCGCGCACCGGAACGCGGCCGCCGGGTCCACGCCGGGCAGCCGCAGCGCCTCGTTCACCTGGCCCAGGCGGATGAGCGCGCCCGCGTACTCGTGCATCACGGTGCGGTCCTGCGACTCGCCCCACGCCTGCTTCCAGTAGCCCACCGCCCGGGCGTCATCCCCCACCAGCGAGAACGCCGCCGCCACCGCGTGCATCTCCACCGGCTGGCCCTGCACCTGGGAGAAGTGGTCCAGCGCGGGCCGCCCGTGGCCCTGCTTCAGCGCCACCCAGCCCAGCAGGTAATGGGCCCGGCTGGTCAGCCCCGCGGACAGCCCCGGCGTCTCCAGCAGCTGGTTGCCCAGTCGCCACGCGTCGTCCAGCCGGTCCTCGCGCAGCGCCTGCTGCGCCTCGCGCAGGGCCTGGGCCTTGGGGCCCTCCTCCTCCTTCGCCTCGTTGCGCGCGCGCATCACGTCCGCCAGCACGCGGAACGACTGGTAGCCGAACGAGGCGAAGAGGACGCCCATGAACAGGGCCCCGCTCTTGATGGCGAGCAGCACCATGCCCACGCACAGGCCCAGCGCCAGCACGTGCGACACGATGAAGCCCCGCCGCCCGAACATCCGCGTGGCCAGCGCCGTGCTGATGTGCCCGCCGTCCAGGGGCGGCACCGGCAGCAGGTTCAGCACCGCCCACACCATGTTGGCGAAGAAGAAGTTGCCCAGGAAGAAGTCCGCCACCTCCGAGCGGCCCCGCACCTGCATCAGCACCGCCCAGCACAGGACGCCCAGCGTCAGCCCCGCCAGCGGGCCCGCGAAGCTGCTCACCACGTCCTTGTGCCAGGGCAGCGGCGCGTCCGTGTTGGGCCGGGTGACGCCGCCCATGAAGACCAGGTCCACGCTCGGCCGGTAGCCGAAGAAGCGGAAGGCCACCGCGTGCCCCAGTTCGTGGATGAGCACGGACACGAAGACGATGAACATCCACGACAGCACGTAGGTCACCACCGCTCCCATGTGCCCGGGCGACGAGGGGTCGGCCAGCTGGTCCCCCAGCCACCCGGCACCCGAGTGCCGCCCCGGTGACGGCAGGGACTGGTAGGCGAGCACCGCGGAGAACAGCAGGTGACTCGTGTGGACGTGGACGGGGACGCTCCCGAGCCGAAAACGGAACATGGGTGGGGACCTTAATCGTTGGCCCCCACTCGCGCAGGGTCGTTCTCATGGCCCGCGCGCTTCTGTTCCCCGCCGGGTATAGGGTGTCTTTTTCGCATGCTGAAGCTGGGTCCCTACACGCTCCCCAACCCCTACATCCTCGCGCCCATGGCGGGCGTGAGCGAGCGCCCCTTCCGCGTCATCGCCTTCCGGCTGGGCGCCGCCCTGTGCCCCACGGAGCTGGTGAGCGCCCAGGGGCTGATGCGGCAGAACCAGCGCACCCTCAAGTACCTGCGCTACGACGCGGCGGTGGAGAAGCCCTACTCGCTGCAGATTTTCGGCGGCGAACCGGAGGCCATGGCCCAGGCCGCGCAGGTGGGCAAGGCCGCCGGCGCGCAGCTCATCGACATCAACATGGGCTGCCCGGTGAAGAAGGTGGTGCGCAACGGCGCCGGCAGCGGCCTCTTGTGCGACGTGCCCCGCGCCGCGGCCATCGTCCGCGCCATCCGTGAGGCCACCGGCCTGCCCGTCACCTGTAAAATCCGCTCGGGCTGGGACGCGCGCACGCTCAACTACCTCCAGGTGGCGGAGGCCCTCCAGGAGGCGGGGTGCGCGGGGCTCGCCCTGCACCCCCGCACGCGCGAGCAGGGCTACTCCGGCCAGGCGAACTGGGCCCACATCGCGGACCTGAAGCGCCACTTCCCGGAACTGCCCATCATCGGCAACGGGGACGTGAAGACGGTGGCGGACGCGCACCGCATGCTGGACGTCACCGGCTGCGACTTCGTGATGATTGGCCGGGGCGCCCTGGGCAACCCGTGGCTCTTCCGCGAGCTGACGGGCGGCCCGCCCGCGACGCCCGAGGAGCGCTGCGCCCTGGTGCTGGAGCACGCCCGGTCCCACGCGGAGTTCGTCGGGGACCCCCTGGGCGCGGTGCGCTCGTTCCGCCGGCACCTGGCCTGGTACGCCCATGGCCTCAAGGGCGCGGCGCACTTCCGCTCGGAGGTGAACGGGCTGGACTCGCCGGAGGCGGTGGAGGACAGCGTGCGCCGCTTCTTCGCGGGCGCGGACACGGACCCCACGGCTCCACCAGAGGAGCCCGAGGTGGACTACCGCGCGGCGCTGGGCTGAGCGCTGCCAGGGCTCGGAGCCGCCGGCGGCACCAGCACGCGCCCGGTGGCCACGGCGCGGAAGTAGTCGCAGGCCGGGGTGGGGCGGCGCTCCAGCGTGTCGAAGTCCACGTGGTAGAGGCCGAAGCGCGGGCCCCAACCCTCCAGCCACTCGAAGTTGTCCAGCAGGCTCCAGTAGAGGTAGCCCTGCACGTCCACGCCGGCCTCGCGCGCGGCCAGCACCTGGCGCAGGTGCGTGTGGAGGTATTCCGGCCGCACCGACCCCTGCCGGTCGTCGATGCCGTTCTCCGTGACCCACACCGGCTTGCCGTAGCGCTTCACCTCCTGGAGCAGTTGGAGGAAGCCCTCGGGCCGCTTCTCCCACCCGATGTCGGTGAGCCCGCGCCCGTCCGGGTCGCGGTACTTGAAGTCGATGAAGGGCGGGCGCGGCATGAAGCGCAGGTGCGCGCGCGTGTAGTAGTTGACGCCCACGAACTCCACCGAGTCGCGCGCCCCTTCAATCCGCACGTCCGTGGACGCGACCCCCGGCATGAACACGCGCAGGTGGCCGGACGACAGCGCCTCGTGGAACGCGTGGTTGTAGGCGGGGGCCGCCAGCCGCACCAGCGAGCGGTCCAGGGGATGCCACCAGCGGTCCGGCGCGAACGCGAGCATGTTCTGGGAGATGCCCAGCTCCACCCGGCCCAGACGCTGACCCAGCTCCTCGCGCGCGATGACGTGCGCGCGCACCAGGTTGCCCAGCGCGGCCATCGTCTTCGCCCCGTCCGTGATGCCCGGCGGCATCAGGCCCTGGAGGTAGCCGCCCAACAAGAGGACCATCGGTTCGTTGAAGGAGATGACGAGCGCGTCCAGCCCCTCCAACAGGGGCGCGCATTGGCGCACGTACTGGCGGAAGGCCTCCAGGCTCTCCGGAAGGTGCCAGGGCGTGGACGTGTGGAACCACGTGGGGTGGGTGAAGTGATGGAGCGTCACCACCGGCCGCAGGCCATGCGCGCGCAGCTGGAGCAGCCGCTCGCGGTAGCCCTCCAGCGCCGCGCCATCGAAGCGGCCGCGCTCGGGCTCGATGCGCGCCCACTCCAGCGACAGCCGGAACGCCGTGGCCCCCACCGCCTTCGCCAGGGCGTAGTCCTCCGCGTAGCGGTTCCAGTGGTCCACCGCGCGGCCGCAGCGGGCGTGGGGCTCCTTCAACTTCCCCTGCCGCTCCCATTGGGCCCAGTCGTTCTCGATGCCGCCCTCCACCTGGTACGCGGACGTGGCGACGCCGAAGGTGAAGGACGCGGGGAAGGTCAGCGTGGCGGAGCTCATGCGGGCGGGCACCGTAGGTCGTCGCCTCCACGACGGGAAGCGACGCGATGCGCGCGCGCCGGATGCACGGCAGCGGACATCCATACCTGTAGCGCGGACCCTCGAAACGCGTCCGGAGCCGGAAACTCGGCCCCGCACGCGACGCGCCGGACCCCCGAAATGACCGCCCACGAACGGTTCGAAGCGCCCGGAGGCCAAAAATCGGCCTCGCCGCGCACTGCAATACATCACCATGCGTTGACACACTGGCATGTCGCCCGTACCATTCATTTCAAGCACTCACGTTCAGTCCAAAGTGGGTGCAGGGCTCGCGTCCTCGCGGGCCTCAACACTGAACGGAGGATTCCGATGGCCGCGAAGAAGAAGACCGCGAAGAAGGCCGCGTCGAAGAAGACCGCGTCGAAGAAGACCGCCGCCCGCAAGGCCCCTGCCGCCAAGCGCGGTGCGGCCAAGAAGGCCCCGGCCAAGAAGGCCGCCGCGAAGAAGTCCGCGCGCAAGACCACCCGCAAGAGCGCCAGCAAGGCCGCTGCGGCCCCGGCGACGCCGGAAGCCTGAAGTAAAGCGTCATGACGGGCGTCGGTTGACGTCCGGTGAACGGCTCGGCGAAACCCGCCGGGCCGTTTTTCTTTTGCGGGCCAGGGGTTCCCACCTCGCGTCCCGCGTCCGGGAGGCCCCATGTCGCTGCGTCCGGTGGAGTTCGGTGAGGTCGTGGCGGAGGCCGCGGCCCGGCTGGTGGGCGCGGTGGCCCAGAAGGCGTGGTGCCCGCTGCCCCGCCTGGCCTACCTGGAGCTGCGCGTCCCGGGCAGATCGGTGGTCCTGTGTCTGTGCGCCGAAGGCGAGCTGTCGCGCCTGTCCGTCGCGGAGGACCGCTTCCCCACGCCGGGCGAGCCCGCCCCCTTCCAGCGCTGGCTGCGCCAGGAGCTCACCGGCTTCAAGCTCCAGGCCGCGAGCTACCTGGAGGACAGCCGCGCCATCGTCCTGGAGTTCGAGCGCGAAGGCGTGCGCCGCCGGCTGGTGCTGGAGGTGGGCGCGCCCGGGGGACTGCTCCTCCTCAGCGACAACCACCGCGTGCTGATGCTCTCCGGCGAGGGCTTCGGCCCCAGGCGCAACCTCTATCCCGGAGCGCAGTGGTCGCCGCCGGAGCCCGTGTCCCCGCAGGCGCTGGCGAAGGGGCGCGCGCAGCCCTCGCGCCTGGAGCCGCGCGAAGAGGACGCGCTCCCCAAGCTGCAGGCCGCCGAGCGGGTGCTCGGGCAGAAGGACCGCACCAGCCGCGCGGACGCCATCCGCCGCCGGCTCGCGCAGCCGTACCGGGCGCGGCTGAAGCGCTCCTCGCGCACGCTGGAGAAGGTGCGCGCGGAGGCCCAGCGCGGTCCGGAAGCGGAGAAGCACCGCGAGGTGGGCGAGCTGCTCGCGCAGAACCTCCACCGGCTCAAGCGCGGCGCGTCCCAGGTGACGCTCACCGCCTATACGGAAGCCGGCGTGGAGGAGGTCCAGGTGAAGCTGGACCCGAAGCGCACCCCGAAGGAGGAGGCGGACTGGCACTTCCACCAGTACCGGCGCCTGCTGCGCGGCGTGGAGCAGGCCCGCCACCGCGAGATGGAGCTCGCGCGGGAGGTCGCCCACGCGCAGACGGCGCTCACGCAGATTGAGGCCATGGACGACGCCGCGCTGATGGCGCAGGCCGAAGTGCTCCAGGTGGTCCAGGGCGAGGAGGGCCCGAAGGGGGGCCTCCCCTTCAAGGAGTACGTGGGCCACGGCGGCGCCCGCATCTGGGTGGGGCGCGGCTCGGAGGACAACGACCAGCTCACCTTCAAGGTGGCCCGTCCCTGGCACATGTGGCTGCACGCGCGGGGCCTGCCGGGCAGCCACGTGGTGGTGCCGCTGGAGAAGAACGCGGAGGTGTCCCAGGAGGTGCTGCTGGACGCGGCGCACCTGGCGCTGCACCACTCGGGGGCGAAGGGCGAGCCGCGCGGCGAGGTGAGCTACCTGCCGGTGAAGTTCGTGCGCAAGTTGAAGGGCGCTGCCCCCGGACAGGTGACGTATGCCCGGGAGAAGACCTTCGTGGTGCGCATGGAGCCGGAGCGGCTGGAGCGGCTGCTCAAGTCGCGCCATGGGGACCCGGGCCTGCCCTGAAGGACAGGGGCACTGGGACGGATTCAACCCGGGGTGTCACGCTCGGCGTGTGGGCCAGGTCGACCGGCGGACGAGCGTCCAGCCCCTGGCCTTGAGGTTCGGGAAGTGCCGGGTACGATGCCCCCCGCGTGACGCCCGAAGCCTTCCGCCAGATGTCCCTGTTCCCGCGTGGCTCGTCCGCGGAACGCGCCGCCACCTCCGCGCAGCGCGCGCCGGAGGGACAGGCGCCCCTGCCGCCGCGCAACCGCGTCGCGGAGGAAGCCCCGCGAGTCCTCACCGCGTCGCGCGAGGAGCTGTGGACGCGCGCGGAGTCGCTCGCGTGGCGCCTGAGCGCGAACCTGGGCATGCCGGTGCGCCTGGCCGTGACGGACAACCGCTCCACCATGGTGTCCTTCCGCCGCGGCTCGCAGGTGCTCCAGCTGCGGCTGCACCACATGTTCCTGGACGCGCCCGAAGGCATCGTGCGCGCGGTGGCGGACTACGCGGGCCGGGGCCACCGCGCCGCGGGCGCCCTGCTGGACGAATACATCCGCGGCCAGCAGCCGCTCATCCGGCAGCTGCGGCGTGAGTCGGACGCGGAGCTGAATCCGCTCGGCCGCTGCTTCGACCTGCGGGCGCTCTACAACGGCGTCAACGAGGCCTACTTCCAGAACGCCATCCAGGCCCGCATCGGCTGGGGCCGCATGCCCCCGCGCCGCCGCCGCAAGTCCATCCGCCTGGGCGTCTACGACCACCAGACGCGGGAGATCCGCATCCACCCCGCGCTGGACAAGCCGGACGTGCCCGCCTTCTTCGTGGAGTTCATCGTCTTCCACGAGATGCTCCACCAGCTGTTCCCCAGCAGCAATCGCACCGGGCGCCGCGTGCACCACCCGCGCGCCTTCCGCGAGCGCGAGCGCACGTACCCGCACTACGCCGCCGCGCTGCGTTGGGAGCGCGAGAACCTGGGCACGCTGTTGCGCGGTTGAGCGCACGCCGAGCAGCCTGGACATTTACTGGTTTACCTGCTCGGTCACATTCGGTGACTCCTTGACCGAAACGCGGGGGTCCCGGATGTTCGCGCTCCTATGCGACGAGCAAAGATTGTCTGCACCCTCGGCCCGGCCAGTCAGACCCCGGAGATGTTGGAAGCGCTGCTGGAGGCCGGCATGGACGTGGCCCGGCTCAACTTCTCCCACGGCAGCCACGAGCAGCATCAGGCGAACATCGACATGCTGCGCGCGGCCTCGCTGAAGGTGCGCAAGGCGGTGGGCATCCTGGGCGACCTGCAGGGTCCGAAGATCCGCACCGGCCGCTTCATCACCGGCAGCACGGAGCTGAAGCACGGCGCCACCTTCCACATCACCACCGACGAGACGGTGAAGGGCACGGACGAAATCGTGTCCACCACGTACCCGCACCTGGCGGCGGACGTGAACCCGGGCGACCGCATCCTCCTGGACGACGGCCTCCTGGAGCTGCGCGTCGTGGAGACGGACAAGAAGCAGCTCATCAAGACGGAAGTCGTCCACGGCGGCACGCTGAAGAACAACAAGGGCATCAACCTGCCCGGCGTGGCGGTGCGCGCGGACGCGCTCACGCCCAAGGACCGCGAGGACCTCATCTTCGGCCTCAAGGCGGGCGTGGACTACATCGCGCTGTCCTTCGTGCGCCAGCCGTCGGACCTGGACTCCGCGCGCCAGGCCATGGCGGAGGTGGGCCGCACGGTGCCCATCATCTCCAAGCTGGAGAAGCCGGAGGCCATCGCGCGCCTGGACGCCATCCTCGACAAGACGGACGGCGTGATGGTGGCCCGCGGCGACCTGGGCGTGGAGATTCCCCCCGAGGAGGTGCCGGCCGTCCAGAAGGACATCATCCGGCGCTCCAACCTGCGCGGCCTGCCCGTCATCGTGGCCACGCAGATGCTCAACTCGATGATCGACAACCCGCGCCCCACGCGCGCGGAGGCCAGCGACGTGGCCAACGCCGTGTACGACGGCGCGGACGCGCTGATGCTCTCGGGTGAGACGGCGAGCGGCAAGTTCCCCGTGGACTCCGTGCAGATGATGGAGCGCATCATCCTGGCGGCCGAGTCCTCCTCCCGCGCGCAGCACCAGCCGCGCGTGATTGAGGCCCCGCTGGGCCTGCCGCTGCACTTCCCGGACGTCATCGCGCGCGTGGCGTGCGAGGCGGCCAAGGCCAGCGGCGCCTCGCTCATCGCGGCCTTCACGCTGTCGGGCGTGACCGCGCGGCTGCTCGCGCACTACCGGCCCACGGTGCCCATCGTGGCGTTCAGCCCGAACCAGGAGGTGCGCCGCCGCCTGTCCCTGCTCTGGGGCGTGGTGCCGCGCGTGCTGGAGCCCATCCAGGAGACGGAGACCATGCTCCGCCGCGTCGAGGAGGAGCTGGTGTCGCGGGGCCTGGCGCGCAGAGGCGACCGCATCGTGGTGGTGTTCGGCGCGCCGGTGGGCCAGCCGGGCAAGATCAACAGCCTCCGGCTGCACACCATCAGCGCCTGATGCCGTGCTCTACGCCGGGCCCTTCTTGAGGGCCCGGCGGGGAATCTCCGCCTCGACGAAGATGGTGAAGAGGTCCTTGTCCAGCTGTCCGGACCCCGCCTCCTTCTTGAGGATGTCCAACGCGAGCGTGTGCGGCACGGCCTTCTTGTAGGGCCGGTCACTCGCGGTGAGCGCGTCGTAGATGTCGCAGATGGACATCATCCGCGACTGCACGGGAATCTCCGGCACGGCGCGAGGGTAGCCCGTGCCATCCAGCTTCTCGTGGTGCGCGTACGCAATCTCCGGCACGCGGCGCAGCGCGCGAGTCCACGGAATCTGCGACAGGAAGCGGTACGTGTGCTCGACGTGGCTCTCGATTTCGCGGCGCTCCTCTGGAGAGAGCGTGCCGCGGGTGATGGAGAGGGATTGGATTTCGTGGGGCAGCAGCAGCGGCTGCCCATGGTCGTGCGCGTCGGTGTAGCTGAGCTTGCCCAATTCCAGCAGCCGCTCGAAGTTGCCCTGCGCGAGCACCGTCGGCTTGTTGCAGGTGAGCAGGAACCCCATCACCTCATCCAGCTGCGCCAGCTCCTGGGCAAGCCGGGCGTCCTCCTCCTGGTGGATGGTGGGCAGGGCGGACAGGCCGCGAGCCTCGACGGAGGCGAGCCTGCGCCGGGAGCTCTGCAGCTGCAGGTCCTTGCGAGCCAGCTGGAAGCGGGCGCGCAGCGTCTCCAGCTCATGCGGGTAGAGCTTCTCCGCCTTGACGAGCACGTTCTCGCGCACGCCCACCTTGCCGAAGTCGTGCAGCAGCGACGCGTACCGCAGCTCCTGCAGCTCCACGGCGGTGAAGCGCGTCTGGGCATACGGGCCGGTGGTGTGGTGCTCCAGCGCCCGGGCCAGCGACACGGTGAGGTCCGCCACGCGGCCGGAGTGGCCCGCGGTGGTGGGGTCGCGCGCTTCGATGGCGACGACGGACGCGGAGACGAAGCCCTCGAAGAGGCGGTTGATCTCCTCGTGGAGGAGGGCGTTTTCAATCGCGCCGGCGGCCTGGGCGCCCAGGGCGAGCAGCAGCTCCTCGTCCTCCGCGTCGAAGATGCGTCCACCGCGCTTGTTGAGGGCCTGGATGACGCCCGTCACATCTCCATTCGCGTCGCGCATGGGGACGCAGAGGATGGTGTGGGTGCGGTAGCCGCTGGAGACGTCGAAGCTGCTGTTGAAGCGGGGGTCGGCGTAGGCGTCGGGGATGTTGATGACGGCGCCGGTGTGGGCGACCTGTCCGGCGATGCCGCTGCCCATGGGGAGCCGGATTTCATTCTTGGAGCCCTGGGCCACCTTGCTCCACAGTTCCTCGCGCTCGCGGTCCAGGATGAAGAGCGAGCAGCGGTCCGACTCCACGACCTTGGTGGCCTCATAGAGGATGAGGGGCAAGAGCAGGTCGAGGTCCCGCTCGGCGCTCATCGCCTTGGCGACATCCAGGATGGACGTCAGCTTCGCGAGTCGGCGGGACAGGTTGGGGGAGGCGGGCACGGACTGGGGAAGCACCGGGGCGGGCTCCGTGGGATGCGGCGGATGGCCGCGGGCGCGCCAAGTTGTAGCACGCGCGGTGTGTCGGCCGCCCGGCCCCCCCACCTGCTGGGTCCACCTGTGTCCGCCAGGTCTCTGTCCAGTCGGGCAGAGGTACCGTGGCCAACGGGAAGCGGTTATGAAGCGCCGCCATGACCCGCCCTGTCCGCATCTCTCCGTCGCTGCTCTCCTGTGATTTCAGCCGTCTGGGTGAGGAGGTCCGCGCCATCGAGGCTGATGGAGCCGACTGGATTCACGTGGATGTCATGGATGGCAGGTTCGTCCCCAACCTCACGTTGGGGCCGCCCATCGTGGAGGCCATCAAGCGGGTGGCGACGAAGCCGCTGGACGTGCACCTGATGATTGTCGAGCCGGAGAAGTACGTGGACGCGTTCGTGAAGGCGGGCGCGGACGTGCTGACGGTGCACCAGGAGGCCAGTCCCCATCTGCACCGCACGCTCCAGCAGATTCGTAACGCAGGGGCGAAGCCGGCGGTGGTGTTGAACCCGGGCACGCCGCTGGTGACGATTGAAGAGGTGCTGGGGGACGTGGACATGGTGCTGCTGATGAGCGTGAACCCGGGGTTCGGGGGCCAGTCGTTCATCGAGTCCACGGTGGACAAGGTCCGCCGGCTGCGCGCGATGTTGGACGCGCGGGGGCTGGACGTGGACATCGAGGTGGACGGCGGCATCAACGCCGAGACGGCGAAGCGCGTGGTGGCCGCGGGGGCGACGGTGCTGGTGGCGGGCAGCTACGTGTTTGGCGCGAAGGACCGGGCGGCGGCCATCCGTTCGCTGCGTCCGTCGTGAGTCAGGCGGCTTCGGGGGAAGCGGGCGGGCGCACGGCGGCGGCGGCCATGCGGGCGATGCGGGCCATGAAGGTGGGGTCGCACGGCTTCACTTCGTAGTCGTCGGCGCCCAGCTCGAAGCACACGTGGCGGGTGAACTGGTCCTCCACGCCGCTGAGCATGATGACCTTGGAGTCGCGCGTGGCGGGGTCCTTCTTCAGCTGCGCGAGCAGGTCCCGGCCGTCCTGGTGCTGGTTGATGTCCAGGATGATGACGGCGGGGCGGTGCTTGCGGGCCAGCTCCAGCACATGTTCGGAGGTGGTGTCGGACACGCACACGAGGCCGGAGCGCTTGGCCTCCCGGGCGAGTGCGGACACGACGAGGGGCTCATCATCCGAGATGAGGACAGTGGGGGCAGTCATGGTCCTCTGTGGGGGAACAGGGGCGGATCAACGTGCAACACCTTGGAACTACAGGAAGGCCCGGATGTTGTGAAGAGGGTGAACATTGTCCCGTCCTGAAGGGTAGGTAGGACAACAGTCGAGGGAGCTGGGGCGGTGGGCAGGGGGAGGGAAGGGAGGGGCGAAAGAGTCCGTTGACTCAAGGAAGCGGCTCGGATAGATCCGCTCGCGCTTCGCCGGGCCCGAGGGCAGTTCCTGGCGCAGCACCGGATATCGGGGAGTGGCTCAGCCTGGTAGAGCACTTGGTTCGGGACCAAGGGGTCGCAGGTTCAAATCCTGTCTCCCCGACCAAACGATGAAGCGGGCTGGAGGCCGAAAGGTCTCCAGCCCGTTTTCATTTTCGGGGCTCAAGCATCGGATCGCCGCCGACTTGGCCGCCGGGCTTAGGTGCATGTAGCGCTGGGAGTAGATATTCTGGTGCCCGGCCAAGTCCTGGACGGCCTCCGCCGGAGCGCCCACCATCGCCAACTGGGAGTAGAAGGTGTGGTGGAGGATGTGGGGATGCCTCCCGTCACCCTCAGCTCTTCCAGCCGCTGGATGCGGCTCATCCACTTGTTCAGCAGCACCTGGGGCATCTTTGGGTGGCCGTCGGCCCGCCAGAAGATGCGCTCGCCCCGGAGGTGACGCTGCTTGCGAAGGGTGTCCGCCAGCCGGGCGGTCATGTTCACCTGTCTGGCCCGTCCGCCCTTGGGCAAAGAGCCCTGCTCCATCCGCAGTGGGGCTCCTCCCCAGGCACTACTGCCCGTGCCTCACCGGTTCCCGAAGATGCTCGGCCAGCGCGAAGACGACGGCCGCCATCATCTTTCGGGTGAGTGTCGAGGCCAGCAGCTTCCTCACGGCGCTCAGCATGGCGTTCACCCCCTTCCCGCCGGACTGATGACGCCTCGCCCATACCGTGACAGATACGGGGACGAAGCCTTCTCATCGATCCTTATCCCATCATGGTGAGGAGACTTGCCGTCCAGCGCGAACGTCCGGCGCAGCAGTCCCGTCCAATCCAATCGCGGCGTGCGCTCCTTCGCCGACTCCACTGTCGCAGCCAGGGCCGGGCTCTCCTCCTCCAGCCCCGGCTCCGCCCCCGCTTGAGGGAGCCAGGGGCTCCGGATAGGGGCCCGCGGACACCTGCCCGAAGCGGGCTGTCAGGTCCGTCACCTGCTCCACCCGTCCGCTGCGCACCGCGCGCGCGAGCGGCCAGGCCCCGGCCTCCGCGTCGGAGGAGAGCCGGAGGGCGCGGGGCGCGAGCGGCCCTCCCGCCGGGGTCCCGCACGTTCCGCGCAGCAGCGCCTCCGTGCCGTCGGGGGGGCGTCACGTAGAGCAGCGCGAACGACAGGTCGGAGCCGTACTGGCCCAGCGTCGTGAGCAGCAGGGCGCAGGCCTCGTCGAACACGAGCGCCCGCCCCGCCCGGTCGGCGATGTCTCGCAGCGCCCGGGTCCGCCGCTGGGAGAGCATCGTGGCGGTGGTTTCGGTCACGGGGTGGAAGAGGCCCACCACCTTCCCGGACTCGTCGCGGATGGGGCTCAGGGAGAAGGTGAAGAACGTCTCCTCGGGGTAGCCGTTGCGCTCGAGGAACATCCGCTGGTTTTCGAGGTAGGACGTCTCGCCCGCGAGCGCGCGCTCGAACGGTTCCCCGATGGCGGGCCAGGCGGAAGCCCAGGTGACGCGGTAGCTCTCCCCCATCGCGCGGGGGTGCACGGCGCCACACACCACGCGGTAGCCGGCGTTGTAGATCTGATTGTGGCCGTCACCCCAGATGATGTTGATGGGGAAGTTGGACGCGAGGCAGATGCTGACGGTGGTGCGCAGGCTCTGCGGCCAGGATTCGATGGGGCCCAGAGGGGAGTTGGACCAGTCCAGCGACGCGATGAGCGTCGCCATCTCGACTCCGCCCGCCAGCCATTCGAGCCTTCCGGGGAGCGTGACCATCGCGGAGAAGGGTAAAGGTTGTGCGCGTGCCGGCGCAGAGCAATGTCTCCGGCACGTGAGAGCAGATTGACCGCCTACGCAATGATCTTCGAGCCGATTCGCCGCAGCAGCGAAGACAGCCACACCAGACCGTAGCCAATCGGCGGCTTCTGCCCCGACCCGATTTGCCGTAGCTCATTCCAGTCGTCCGACAATTGCCCGACCGTGAAGCCGGATGGGTCTTCGTAGACCGAGTACAGGCGTTCCTCCGGAATGTTCCAGTAGAAGTCCTCGGTGAACTCGACTTCCGGATGGCCGCTCCGCTCAAGATGGTCGAG
Organism: Corallococcus caeni; assembly: GCF_036245865.1. Classification (NCBI taxonomy): domain Bacteria; kingdom Pseudomonadati; phylum Myxococcota; class Myxococcia; order Myxococcales; family Myxococcaceae; genus Corallococcus; species Corallococcus caeni. Next base: position 1,162,149 of record NZ_BTTW01000002.1, read on the forward strand.
TAGGAGGTTCGTCATGTGTCGGAGTTCGGAGACTTTAATCTTCATGGGGTTCCTCCAAGATCAGTAATGGCCTTTGCGAACGCGCGAATCTCGTCCCCCAAGTGTTTGATGCGTCCATCAATGATCTTCTGGCGCACCTCAGGCGACGGAGCGTTCTTCAAGAAACCCTCATTGTCGAAGGCATCCGGATTCGCCCGGTAATCCGCGAGCTTCTTCTCGTGCTCCGCCATTCTATCTCTGAGCGACTCAATGGACTTCTCTGGGCTCAAACTCGTCTGCTGTCCCACCTGCTTTGTGGCATTGGGAGACGATTTTCTCCCACCGCCCGCTTGATTCGCCATCTGGAGCGCGTTCTTCGCCCCTTCCGCGTTCGCAACCGCGGCCACCGCTGCTCCGGCGCCTGCGGCTACTGCAGACACGCTGATGCCCTCGACGACGATACCCGCTCCCGCGGCCCCTCCTGAGGCGAGCATCATCCCGCCCGCACTCATCCCGCCCATACCCGCGAAGGTTGCCGCCATTCCAAGCGCAGACTCTACCTTCGATGCCCAATCCAGCGACCACGCATACCCCTGGTAGTACGCGGAGGACTGACCGGGAACCATGGGTATGAAATAGGCACCCAGGGGTATCTCCGCGACCCAACCCCCAAGGATCGCCCCCCCTGCGAAGCGGGCTCCGTGCCTCAGAGCCTCCTGGTAGTAGGCCCCCTGCGCCCCCAGGGTCAACCGGGTCAGGGCCCACCACGTCTCGGCGCTCATTGATGGGCCGGTCTCCCACCACGCCTTCTCCTCCCGGTGTACTACGTCACACGTCTGACCCGTTGGGGTCATTATATTACAATTGGTTTCATCAATCCACTTGACCACGCGACTCATGGCCCAGCCCGGGGTCACATACCCGCCATACCAGGAGTCATACACAATGATGGGCATGACCAGGGGCAGCCAGCCAGACGGGTCCACGTACTTCAGCGGGTTGTTGAGCACGTAGCTGTACCGATTCAAGGCTTGGCTGGGGGCCTGCCCCGGCAGGAGCCGGTCCGGGCTGAGGAATCGACCTAGGGACGGCTCGTAGATGCGCCCCTTCATGTTGATGAGACCCAGCTCCTCTTCATGCTCATGACCGGTGAATCCCTGACGGACACCCGATGTTCCACGAACCACGGGGTTTGCCAGGGATTGAGCCAGCCGGCGCCCGCCAAACGGCTCGTAGCGCAGTTGCTCCGTCACTCCACCCATCTCATCCGACAACGTCGCGACCGAGCCGAGCGCATCCGTGTGGAGATAGGTCGTCTTGGGAGCGCTCGCATTGCCCAGCGCATCCGTGGCCCATGCAAGCTGCGCAACCGTGCCCGCATCCCCCAGGACATTGAAGACACGACTCATCGCTCCGTTGGGGGCTCGTCGCTCCTCGAAGAGTCCCCCTACGTAGAAGGTGGACTCCCCGGAAGAGTCGCTCTTCACAACCCGAGCATTCATTGAATCGTACCGGTATTCGGTGTTTCCCGTGCCGGTAACGACTCGCGAGGGAAGGCCAAAGGTCGTGTACGTCACGGTCCGGCCAGGCGCAGTCAACTGGTTCCCGCTCGCGTCATACGTGTACGATCCAAAGGAGGACCGTGTCACGGCATGAGGGCCCGCTCCGCCGGTCCGCTCATAGAAGCTGGAGATGTTCTCCCCCATCCCCTGGCGGCTCAGGAGGTTGCCAAGATCATCGTACCCGTAGTTCGCGGTTCGCGACTGGCAGTTCTGGAAGACAGTCCAGGACTTCACGCGGTCCAACGCGTCGTAGGTGAAGTCCTCCGTCGACATCCGCAGCGGGTCATGACGGTCGTGCCGGCTTCGAACATTGCCGTTCGGCTCGTACTCGTAGGCCAGCTTCTGCAGTTCCTGGCTCCCGTGGGTGCCCTGGATGAACAGGAGGCGCCCCCGCGTGTCGTACCGGCGCAGGCTGGAGACGCCATTCCCGAAGGACTCCGCGGTCAACTGCTGCAGACCATTCCGTCCCTCCACACTCCAGTAGACGGGACCGTTGTTCGCGGCCCGCACCCGCTTCAACGACCCCCGGGCGGTGTACTCATAATTCACCGCGAAGTTCGTCGTGCCCACCTGGGGATACTGCAACTGGGAGAGCCTGCTGTATGCGTCATACTGCCGGCCAATCGCGTACTGGGAGCCTCCGATCGTCCAGAGGTCCTCCACCGGGCGCCCGAATGAATCATAGGCATACTTCGTACTGATCACGCTCTGGGCGGTCCCCGCGAGGTCGTCCTTGATGCTCTTGTACAGCTTCCCGATGCCCGCATTGCCCGCGATAGCGTTGTCCCAGATGTACGTCGACACACCATCGCGATTCGTGGTCTTGGTCACACGCCCCAGAAGGTCGTGCTCGTATTGCGTCGTGTCCCCGTTCGCGTCCTTCGACTCAGTGAGTTCGCCCAGGGCGTTGTACTTGGAGATCGACAGGCCGGAATCCGGATCATTGACTTCGACCCGTCGGCCCTGACGGTCATACTTGAAGGTCGGTCCCGTCCCATCCGCGCTGAGCACCCCGGCGGGATTCCCGAACGGCCCATACCGGTACGTCGTCGTGAGCTTGCGCCCGTCCACGTAGTCGTCCACGGAGGCCGTCCGGCCATAGACATCCAACCAGCTGACCTGGAGATTGTTCTTCTCATCGAAGCTGTTCACCTGGTTCGCGATGTATCGACGGAGGGTCTTCGAACCATCCGGATACGTGGTCACCAGGGGCCGCCCTAGCGCGTCGTAGGTGAAGGACGTGCTGACCTCCCTGGAGCCCGTGGGCGACGGCGCCCAGGAGTAGGAAACGCGTCCCAGCAGGTCGAACTCCCGCCGGCTCGTGATCCAGCCATCCGCGTCGTTGAAGGCACGCTTCGAAACACTCAGCGTTCTTCCCAGACGGTCCAGGTTCGTCCGCTCCTCCTGGCCCTGGACCGTTTGAGACTGGACCTGGTACGCGCACCCGGCCTCGTTGGGGCAGGGGACGTACGACAGCGAGACGTCCGCAGCATCCGGGTTGTCCAGCTTCCGCACCCGGCCAAAGCCATCGTACTGCCAGCGGGTCGTGAGGCCGTTCTCATCCACCTTGACCGCGGGTAGACCCAGTGAAGGATGGTAGGCGTGGGTGACCGTGTGGCCCAGGCTGTTGATCACGGACGCGGGATGGACACGCTCCAGGGCGTCGTAGGTGAACAGGGTGCTCCGGGTCACCATTCCCACCCCCGTCGTCCGGACCTCGGTGAGGAGCCCATCGTCATCACGGATCTGTTCGGTGACCACCTCCAGGATCGGGTCGTTCGGCTCCACGGTCGTCTTCTTGAGAAGCACGGTCCCTGGCTTGTACTCATACGACAGCCGTCTCACCTGCGCGACACCCTGCACGGTGCTCGTCTGCGATTCCTGGATTGGCAGCCCTACGAGCCAGTTCACGGGGTCGTTCTGGTAGCCCGTCACCCACTCCATCTCATCGCCGTTGGAGAACATCTGCTTCCGGTTCAGCACGTTTCCGTAAGTCTCATCGAAACCCAGCACGCTCACGACCCGGTTCAGGAGTCCCGCGTTCCAGGCATTCGTCTCCAGCCGGTCGTACACTTCTTCCGTGATGACCTCGGGGAAGACCCGCAGTCTGGCATCCACGCGCGAAGTACCCTGCGCGAGGATCTTGTGCTGGGTCGCACGCACCTGCAGATGCAATCGCCCAGGCAGGAACATCGTGGTCACTTGAAAGACCGGCGTGCCCGCGAGTGGGTAGAAAGTCCCTTCACGGGTCTGGTTGTCAAAGTCGACCCGGGACTCCGTCCCAGAAACCAGGTCCTTCGCTGTCATCCGCGCGAACCCCAGCCACCCTCGGCCCAGGAGATCAGCGCGACCATCCCCATAGGAATACCGGGTCGCATGCATCACCGGGGACCCAGTGTCCACGCGATGCTCTGAAACCAACCACTGCCCCTTCTTCACGCACACCTGCGGATAGGAGCAGCCCGTGCCGGGCGTGTAGACCGACGCATCGCTCATCGGCTTGTACGAGAACTCGATTCGCGCGCCCAGCGAGTCCGAAACGCCCGTCAGCAGCCCGGCGGGCGGCCCCTTTCGAAGATAGACGTGCAGCCTGCCGTTGACGATTTGTGCGAGGTCCATCAGGCCGTCACCATTCGCATCCAACAACTGCGAAAGATTGACCCCCAGCCCCCCAGCCTGCGCTACCGGCACGCCCAAGAAGCGCGTGGCGAACCCGGTCCCCACCGACTGGAGGAGTGCCACCTGGCCGCGCGTCCCGGCTCCATCATCCATCAGCAGCAGGTCCTGTCGCCCATCCTGATCGAAATCCAGGACGCGGATTCCGTTATCCCGGGTGAATGGCGCCAGGTTGAATCCGACCGGCAACTGGATTGGGACCGGCGGCGCAAAGCCATCGCCCGTGTTGACGAGCACCTCCAGATCCCCCCCTGTCTTCGCTTTTGCCCGGACGGCATCCGGGAGGCTGTCTCCCGTCAGATCCACGAAGAGATATTGCCAGTTGTAGCAGTTGTTGCAGGTCTCATCTCCTTCAGGGCCATGGTCAAAGGGAGTTCCATCCGGCAGCAAATCCACGTCTGAGCGGACGAGCGTCGTCTCCTGCTTGGCGAAGGTGCCATCCGGCCGCTGGGTCATCGACCAGTACCGCTTGCCTACCTCTGCGTAGATGTCGTGCGGACCGGGGGGCCTGCGCATTTCAATGAACAGGAGGCTGGTCTTGGACGAGCCATCCAGGTTCAAGGCGAACTGGGTGTTGTCATTCAAGTCCGACGTGACGATAGGCTGAAAGGGCTGCAACGCACCGCCCACGTTCGGGCGGTACCCCAGTGTCCGGGTTGACGTGAGCACCCGCACCAACTCAGGGTAGGCATCTCCATTGAGGTCCGCGTACCAGAATGCGTCTCCCCATTTCCCATCGTTTCCCACTTCTTGGAACGAATTGGCCGCACGTCCGCCAGCCAGGTTCGTTCGCCGGAAGTGCTTCAATTCACTGTATTGACCCGGCCCGACACAGGCATTCCATTGAAGAATGCTGACATCCGGCAGACCATCCATATTGACATCCGCCCATTTCCCATTGTGTCCTGCCGAGCTATCCCAACAGGCATTGGGCAGGGACACAGCATCCACAGCGGCGCCATAGCCAGCAGCCGAACCGTAGCGCATGACCCATTTGAACGAGTTGGATTGACTGCTCGTCGTGCGGTAGAGCAGGTCGTCGAATCCATCCCCGTCAACATCCATGGGATTGAGCGCACGGAAGATGGCCGCGGAAGTGGGCGGGCTCAGGATGTCCGTGATTCCAGTATCGACGTCCTCGAAAAGGTCGCTCTCTGGGGTCCAGGAGAACGTCACGGCTGGAAGGCAAACCCCTGCACCATCGCACTCCTGGAAGGATGCAAGGCGGGTCACGCTGCTTTGAGCCGGGGGCAGGTAGGTAAAGCGGTACGCGCGGACAAGGCCTGTAGAGACGGGGTTCGGACCACTCACCCGAATCTCCTTGAGCCGCCGACTTGCCTTCGTCTTCAAGCCATTCAAGTGGACGACACGTGGGTTTGTGTGGTCGCCATAGTCAAAGTCGACGAAGCGGTACGCGGGACGCCCCGCCCCGAGCGAGGAGCCTGTGTAGGCGATACGCGAAAGGGTCTGTTCGTAGCTTCCATCCGCCGGGTCCTGGGTCTTCGCGTACTGGAAGCTCATGAAGTTTCCGCTGCGGTCCTCCACCTGGGAGAGCGCCCAGACGAGCCGGTTCTCCCTTCCATCCCTGGAGACGGCGAATCCGGTCGCGTCCAGGGCCCGAACGCTGCCGCGCTCCCCGGCGAGGGTCGAATTGTTCAGCTTGCCGTAGGTCATGACCCGTCCGTCCTTCAGGTAGACCTTGAACAGGGCGGGCCCGGATCCATCCGCTTCCAATGAGACGACCTTCGAGAAGCTTTCCTGCTCGGTCCGGTATTCGGTGCCCGAGGCGCCATACCCCCCCTGGATGGCGATGAGTCGCTGGCCGTCCAGGCAGAACGCGTCCGCGCTCGTGAAGGAGATCCCTTCCACCCTCCCATCCTGCGCCAGCGTTCGGGGGCAACGAGCGACCGCCGACAGGCCGGTAATGCTCCAGCCCTGCCCCAGCATGTTGCTGCCACTGTTGCCTTGATAGGAGAGGGTCAGTGCCGGCTGCATGCCCGCGCGGCCATCCGGAACCCAGAGTGGCAGCGTGTACTTCGCGGTGCCATCCGGGCTGACGGACGAAGCCCCCTTCGATAGACCTACCGCGAGCCCATCAGGCCCCACCTGGGTCGGAATGATGGTGTCCGCGGGCGTGGTCACAACCCTTGCGGAACCCGTTCCCAACTTGAGATCCGCATCAAGACTTTCGGGCTCCGCGGGACCGCATGCGCTTACGGCGATGACCAGCCCCAAGGAAAGGGCAATGGCATTCTTCAAGCCTCGACTCACGGTCAATTTCATTTCATCACCCCGGGGCACGTTCCGCAGTTGAGCGTCCCCCCGCAGCCATCCGCGGCCGAGCCGCAATTGACCCCGAGCTGTCCACACGTCAGCGGCTGACACTGACACGTCGTTGCGTCCGAGCGACAGACGCCGCCCTCGTCAAAAAGATTGTCACAGTCGTCATCCAGCCCGTTGCATACTTCCGCGGGAGCGATGCAAGCGGACCAGGCTCCCGCCACGCAGCGCTTCAAGGAGCCCGGGCACTCACCATTGCCACCCTGGCAGGTGCTGACAAGGGTGTCGCGTCCCTGCCCCGGCAGGTTGTCGGCCACGCTGTCCCTGTCGTCATCGCAGCCGTTGCACGCTTCAGGCGCCGCGACATCCCTCGTGCAGACTCCCAGAGAGCCGTCCGGGTTGCACTGACGGTGGGCCGGCGCTCCGCACTGGGTGCTGCAATCCACGGTCTTGTTCGAGGGAATGAGGCACTGCCATCCGCCCGCGACACACGTTCTCGTGCCAGAGCAGCCATTCCCCTGAGGATCACACGCTCCCGACGTCAGCCCTTCGTCAATGGCTCCGTCGCCGTCGTCATCACAGTTGTTGCAGGCCTCGGCGGCGTAGGCGGAGCATGACCCTGAAATGAGATCGCCGGCCTCGGTACAGGACCGGGTCCCCGCCCGGCCACAGACAGAGCATGTCGCGCTCGATGCTTGAGAATATTGGCAGTAGGTCGTGGGGTAGTCGCAAACCTGTGTCCCCATGCACACTCCCTTGTTGCAGCTTTTGGGAGGAGCAGTCGGGTCACAAGCGGGCGCTGCATCAACGGGCAGCGAAAGGATGAGCGGAATCGCAAGCGCCATCCAGCGCGCCAACACAAATATCTTCATAATTCCCATCTAACGTGGGCCCCTTGATTCCTTGCAGTGCGAGTTCTTCCAATTCCCCAACAGGAAGACCTCCGCGCGGCCGCGCCTTAGACCAGACATTCCGCCCACTGTCCATGACGCTGGGGGTTCTTCAGGGAAGGGAGGTCGGCGTAGGCTCTGCCCCCATGAGCGCTCCTGCCGCGTCCCAGGTCCACTTCCGCACCTGCAACCTCTGTGAAGCGATGTGCGGCAAGTATAGGACGGATAGGAGCCCTGTTGAGGGCGGCGGGCTGGTGAAGAGGGGCCAAGAAGGGCCGCTGGAGGGTGACGCGCGGGCTGTGCGCCGGGCCGGAGCAGAGGCCGTGCCGCCCCTCGGGGCGCATGCCGACCCAAGCGGCCCAGCCAGGCGGCAGGCCGCAGGGGCGTGGGCTTCCAGGTCACTGTGGGTGCTTGGGCTCAAGACTACGCGCCCTGGGGTGGACCCTGTGCCGGGGTCAGCTTCGCAGGCCGCGAGGGCAATGCCAGGTGCTCCAGAACGGCGCGCCCTCCACCGGGGCCGTCAGGGATGCCAGCACCCTCCTGCGGCCTCCACACCTCACTCAGGCGAACACGTCGAAGTCGAACGTCCTCCTCAGCAACTCGGCGTAAGTCCACTCGCGGCGTTCTCTGCTTCATCCGCTCCGTTCTGGCCGCTGCCTCCTTTCCCCCTCTCGCCGCCTCCTCACCTGCTTGGGGGAACGCCTTTGACCTGGTGACGGGCACCCTGGATGTCCAACTCCAGGGCACGAACGGGCAGCCCATCGTTCTTCCCTGCGGGGCCGGCGGATGAGAGCCAGGGCCTCTACGGCCGGCTGGACGTGGCCACCACGGGCGCGCCCCTCGTTCCGTTCCGTCCCACGCGCTGAGCCGCGAGGGAGCAGCTGGTGAAGCAAACGCTAAAGCAAGGCCTGGCAACCCGTATTGGATTGCCAAGCACCTAGCTGCCTTCGCGGCTAATTGCAGACGCCGTCGCGGTCCGCGCAGTAGGCGAAGCAGGACGACATATAGACACCCATGATGCTGGTGCCGTCGCAGCAGTAGCACATCACCCAGGAAGCGTTCTTCTCAGCCGCGTCGGCGCTGGGACCGCACGTCGCCTCGCACTGAGCAATGGAACCGGTACACGTGGTGCCGTCCGCGCATGCAGCGACAACCTCTTCGTCGGACGTGCCACCACACCCCGCCAAGAGTCCCACTGCCATCAAGCCCGCGACGATTGCCATTCGCATGTGTATGTCTCCCGGTTGAGTGCTGCCCGGCCACCATAAGACAGGGTGTCTCCCCTCTGGGAATACGGGTCGCGAACACCTCATGCACTGACGGGGTGCGGGGCCTCCAGGCCTGTCACGGCTCGACGATGAAGGTGATGGAGTCCACTCCGGTACTCCCGGTAACGGGGGCATACGCACTCATCGTGATTTCGTATGCGCCCCGAGGCCGCGGCCTGCGCGAAGGCCTCCTCTAGGAAGTCCACGTAGCGCTTCTTCCGCTCATCGATGAACGCGCGCCTCGCCCGTCCGGGTGGCGTGCTCGTGGAGGATGCTGATGACCTCCTTGCTCCACCCGTGCGTCACCAACAGTGACGCGAGCTGCCAATGCTCGGGGTGTGGGGGAGCGAGACGAGGGGTACGGATTTTTCCTTGTGTTTCGCGGAGCTACGAGAACAGGCGGGCCGTCACCGGATTGGTAGGGAGGCCGTCAGGCAGGGCGCCTAAGTTGCGCGCTTGACCCCGTCACGCAGCTTGGAGGTTTCCATGCGTCGCATTCACATGTTGGCTGGTGCTGTTCCCCTCTTCGCGGCCACGTCCGCGCTCGCGCAGGCGCAGTTCATCACTCCGTCGGAGGGCACCCGCTCGGTGTCCGCCACCGTCATCGCGAAGGACGCCGGCATCACCAACGTCAACGCGTCCGACTCGCGCCGGACGAATGGCTTCGAGGACTTCAACGAGAGCCTGGAGCTGAAGGCCAGCAAGCAGCCGCAGTACGACGACACGCACAGCCACGCGGACTCGAATGGCTCGGGCACGGAGACGTCGAGCATCACCGGCTCCCGCATCAGCGCCGAGGTCCGGGCCACCGCGAATGGCTGGACGCAGGCCACCGGGCGCGGCTACGCCACGGGTAACGCGGACTTCTACCTGACGTTCCAGCTCAACCGCTTCGCGCGCTACGCGGTGTCCGGCGATGCGACGGCGGACACGACGGCGGGGGTGTACGGCGGCTCCACGTCGCTCGTGTACATCGCGAGCCTCACCACCGGCGAGCCGGTGCTGTCCATCGACATCGGCAACACGGACTCGGACTCGGTGCGCCGCAAGGGCTGGCTGTTCCCCGGGCCCTTCACGCTGCAGGGGGACGTGTCCGCGCTGGTGGACGCGCGCGAGGGCACCGCGGGCACGGCGACGTCGTGGTGGAAGATGGACATCCAGTTCTTCTGCCCGGCCGACTACGACACCAACGGCACCGTGAATCAGGCGGACCGCGACGCGTTCCTCAACGCGTGGAACGCGGGCAGCCTGGACGCGGACGCGGACGGCAACGGCGTGGTGAACAGCACGGACCGCACCACGTTCCTGCTGGCGTACGGCTCGGGCTGCTGAAGCAGTCGCTTGAAGCACCGGTGCGGGAGGACGACATCCCGCACCGGTGTCCCAGCACGTCGAGTGGACGCACTGGCGGACGCCGCCGATGCACCGGCCGAAGCTGGCCCCCGGGTCCATGCAGTCGCTGGCGCAGACGCCCGTCGTGCAGGAGGCGAGCGGCTCGCCCGGCGTCGGCGCGAGTGCCACGGTGGTACCGAACGACACGGCGGCGCTACGAGGGGCGTGAGCTTCAGGAGCAGCGCGACTGTTCGAGGCTCAACACCCGGTCTGCTTCGAGCCTGGAGCGAAGACGCCGTGGAACCTCGTGAGGAACACCTCCCAGGGCCCCAGCGCATTCAGCCTGCTCTGTTGAATCAGGCTGTAAACAAACAGGCCGGGTTTGAGTCGTGTTGGTAGGGATTGAACGTGTGGCGTTTTGCCCCAAGCACCGGGCTCTCGCGTCAGCCCAGACCCAGTTGCACAGCCACTCAATGCCTGTCAAAAGAACCCGTGCGTCAGGAACACCGAGACAAAGGCTGTTCCGATTCAAGGACCCTGAGCTCCGCCGTCTGGTGGGGCGGGGCAAGCGGTCCGCTCACTCCCCCCGAGATATAGATGAGACAACCAGGAAGGCTCCTCGCCCTCGCCCTTGCCCTCGCCTCGCTCACCGCGCTCGCGGGCGGCACCTCGTACGGCTCCCTTTCGACGTACGGCCTTCCCAGCCCCACCTCCCAGCCGCTGGACATCGTGGTCGCTCCCGACGGCAACGTCTGGTTCACGGAGTCCTCGGACAGCTGGAGGAAGGTTGCCCGGCGCGACACCCAGGGCAAGCTCACCGAGTTCCCCGTGCCGGAGGCCCCGAGCCATATTACCGTGGGCTCGGACAACAACATCTGGTTCACGATGAACACGTCCATCGGCCGCCTCACGCCGGCGGGCGCACTCACCGTGTTCACGCCCGTGAATCAGTATGGCTTGACGAGCTTTCCGCGGGACATCGCGAGCGGCCCCGATGGGAACCTCTGGTTCACCATGGGGTCCTACGTCATCAAGATGACGACGGCGGGCGCGATGACCTGGTACCTCGTCTCGAACCCCTACCCCCCGAACCTGCAGGGCATCACGGCCGGACCGGACGGCGCGATGTGGTTCGCGGACTACGAGAACAACATGATCGGCCGCATCGACATGAACGGGAACATCACGCAGTTCGGGCCGGTGTTCGTGACGTACGACGGGCCGGCGAACGTCGGCGCCGGCCCCGATGGCAACGTGTGGTTCACCTGCCCGTTCAGCAGCACCATCGGGCGCATCACGCCCACGGGAATCATCACGCTCTTCCCCCTTGGCGGCTCGCTGGGTCCGGAGAATCTCCGGGCCGGCCCGGACGGCAACCTCTGGTTCACCGAGTACCTCGGCAACAAGCTGTCGCGGATGACCCCGGACGGGGTGGTCACTGACGTGGTGACCGTGAACGGCGCCGATGGGCTCGCCCGCGGCGTGGGCAACACCCTCTGGGTCACGCACCGGGACGAGGGTAAAATCTCGAAGTTCACGCTGGCGCCGTAGCCTCCTCGCGCCATGTGCCGGAAGGGCTTCCTCCCGTGGCGGCAGCGCCACTGCCACGGGAGTCGAGCCCATCGCCCGCTACGTCAGGAAATCGCCAGCAAGGTGCTGTCGTCGTCGAGCCGCAAGATTCGCGGCTCGATGCCGAAGGTCTCCTTGATGTCCGCGAGGCTCAAGTCGTGGACGACGCCCACGGTGACCAGGTCCTTCGCGCGCGAGAGCGTCTGGATCTGCCGCATGAATTCGAACTGATGCTGGATGTCGAGCGAGGCGAGTGGCTCGTCGAGGAACAGCACCCGGGTTGGAGCCCGCCGGCTGTGGCGAGCTCCAGCCCGGTGAAGAAGCGGTGCGTGGTGCCGTCGGGCAGCGGGCGCTTCATCCGGTAGGCGATGCGGCCGTTTGTCCCAGGAAGAAGCCGCCGCATACCTGCGTCCGTACACGGCCTTCACGTGTCGCGGTGGCCGCCTGGGCATGGACGTCGACCCCCAGGTCCTCGCGTCTGTCTTCAACAAGAGTGGCGCCGGGCTCTTCACGGGCGGCCGCGTTCCCTCGCTCAGTCTCACGAACAACAAGGGCTCCACGTTCATCGACGGTGACCTGTACGTCGATGGGTGGCTGGAGAGTCCAGGAGGGCTTGTCTTCGTCCGCGGCAACCTCATGGCGCAGACGCTCTATACGGAGGGCTACCTCGTCGTCCTGGGGGAGCTTCGCGTCCGGCAGTTGTTCGGCCAGGGCGAGCCGCTTGGCACCTATGTCTTTGGCGACGCCTCCGTCGAGAGCGCAGCTCTGAACCACAACCATCACTTCGACGTGTGGGGAAAGGCCGAGCTGGGAGACGTCCTTCACGACGAGCTGCAGGGGCAAACGACCGTGCGCGAGTGGCTGGAGGCCCACGGCATGCCCTCCGCCCCGAGGTACGAGGACTTTCTCGTCGGCGTCCAGCAGGGCCTGCGCAACCTCGCGGAGAGGCGGGGCCCGCTCCCAGAGGACTGGGTCGCACGCCGCCACACGCCGAAGCCCGGAGACATCGATGCCGGGCAGCTTCCGCCTCCCCGGTTGGGCGTCATCCTCGAGCTTGAACGGTGGCTGGCGACCACGGAGCTTGCCCAGCGGCAGCAATTGGAGGAACTCCGTGCGCACTGGCTCCCGCGGCTGACCGACGCCGAGGTGCGTCCGGAGGCCCTGCGGATCATCCGCAAGGCCATCAACTCGAAGAAGCTCGTCGTGGAGCGTGACGCCCTTCTGCGGGTGCTGGACGGAAGCGGGTGAGGTCCTCTGCGCCGCGCACCGCGACCGCGCCGGTCGTCAGGAGGTACAGCGCATCACCTCGAAGCCTTGCGCGCAGCTACGTCGCGGTGGCCGCCGCGCCAGGGAGCGTGAAGAGGAAGGTGCTGCCCTGGCCGGGCTGGCTCTCCGCCCAGATGCGCCCGCCGTGCGCCTCCACGATGCCCTTGGAGATGTAGAGCCCCAGCCCCAGGCCCCGCCGGTCCTCGCTGCGAGCCTGCCAGAACCGGTCGAACACCACCTCCAGCTGGTGGCTCGGGATTCCGGGGCCGGTGTCCGTCACGGAGAAGCGGACGGACTGGTGCACCGGCTCCACCCGGAGGGAGATCCTGCCGCCGCCTGGCGTGAACTTGATGGCGTTGGACAGCAGGTTGGCGAGCACCTGGAGGACGCGCTCATGGTCGAACTTCGCCATCAGCGTGTTCCCACGCAGCTCCACGTCGAGCGTGAGGCCCTGGGCGGAGGCCAGCGGCTGGAACGTCTCCAGGGAGTCCTTCACCAGCGCGGTCGCGTCCTGCAGCGCTGGGGCGACGCGGATCCTCCCCGCTTCGATGCTGGCCACGTCCACCAGGTCTCCAATCAGCCGGTTCATCCGCGCGGTGAAGCGCTGGATCTTCTCCGCGGCCTGGGTCGCCTTGCGGCCCGCCTCGTCCTCGCCAGCGCCGCGCTTGAGCAGGGCCGCCTGCAACGCGATGCCCCCCAGCAGCGTGCGCAGGTCATGGCTGACCATGCCCATGAAGTGGTCCCGGGTCGCGAGCGCTTCGTCGGCGTGCGTGCGCTCTCCCGACAGCCGCAGGTCGGTCTCCGCGCGCTCCAGGTGGAGGAGGGCCTCCAGGGCGTGTACCCGCTCCTCGCGTTCGTCCCGCAGCTCCGCGTCCGCGGTGTCCCGCTCTCCCTGGAGGGCCGCGTCCTCGTCGGCCCGCTCCTGGGTGAGGGTCTCCTTCGCCACGGGCGCCGCGTTCCGCGCCCTCCTCGCGTCCGCGGTGTCGCGGGCCGCCTGGAGGGCCTCGTCCGCCTGCTCGCGGGCTTTGTTGATGGCGGCGTCCGAGCCCTCTTCAATCGCGTTCTGCCGCTGGGCGTACTCCCGGTCCGCCTTCTCCCGCTCCACGCGGAGGCCTTCGTCCGTGTGGGCCCGCGGGAGCTGCGGTGCTGCGTCCTGGGTCGCCATGGAGAAGCCTCCTGGGAAGTGCCACCAGGCGCCACAGTAGTCCCAATCCGCTCCGCCCCGGGCCGGAGGAAGCCAGGGGTGTTGCCTGGCCACTGCTCAGGCTGGCCCTGGACCTGCCCCGGACATCCGTACAACCCTGGGCCCTCCATTCACGGGATGGGCCCATGCGCGCGACCCCTGCCGTCATCGACGAGCTTCGAAGCACCCTGAAGTCGCGGAGCGACCCGCGCCTCGCCGAGGCGACCCGCCGCTACTTCCCCACGGACATCCGCGCCCTGGGGGTCGGCAACGCGGAGGTTCGGCGCATCGCCGATGCGCTCGTCAAGCAGCGGGGCCTGTCTCCCGAGGACTGCCTCGCGGTGACCGAGGACCTGCTCGCCCAGGCGACCCACCATGAAGAGGTGCTCCTGGGGTTCGCCATGGTCCGCAAGGCGGTCGGGCGCGCGTTCGACGAATCGCTGCTGGACCGCTTCCGGTACTGGTTGGAGCACACCGACGTGCAGAAGAGCGTGGGATGGCTGCTGAAGGTGGCGGCGGACCACCACCGGGAGGCGGTGGTGGGGTTCATCCAGGAGAACATCTCCAGGATGCAGCGGGACACCCTGCGCTATGCCATTGAGCGGCTGGCGCCGGAGCAACGCAAGGCATTGCTGGCGCTGAAGCCCAAGATGCCCTGAGCTCACTTCCCGGTGGGCACGCCCAGCTTCCCGAGGACCTTCACCGCGTTGGCGTTCCCCGCGTCCAGTGCGAGTGACTTCCTGTAGCTCGCGATGGCTGCTTCCTTCTGTCCCTGTTGGAGCTGGGCCTCGCCCAGGCTGTCGTAGGCATTCGCATCCGTCGGGAAGAGTTTCACGTTCGCCTCGAACACCCGCACCGCTTCCGCGCCCTTGCCGTCTGCCAGCAACCGGTAACCGAGCTGGTTCAGGTCCCCCGACTCCAGGCCCTTCATGCCCTCGCCATGCTTCGCGGTGTACCAGGCGAGCGCGGTGTCGACGCCCTTGAGCCGCATGAGCACATCCACCTGGGCGGACGGCGACACGGGCTCGGGCTTGAACGCGGTCCAGGCATACTCGGCCGCCACGCTCGCGATGAGGCGGTCGAAGAGCAGGAAGCCGTTGTCGGAGTTGGCCATGACGACCACGCCGCTGCCCGTGTCACTGAAGGCCATGAACGCGGCCTGGAAGCCTTCGTCCGAGCCTCCGTGAACGAAGCGGTCGGTGCCGGGCTCTACCTGGAAGCCCAGCCCGAATCGCTCCGACTGCTGCGTCAGCATCTGTTTCGTCATCGCTTGCGACAGCACGCGCTGGGACTTCCCTGCCTTCGCGCTGGACACCTCGAGGGCGACCCGCGCGAGGTCGGACGGCGTGGTCCACAGTCCGGCCGCGGCCATCTCCGGGTACACATGCCATCGGCCCGCGACGCTCTTCCCGCTGGCGTACGTCCCGGTCGCCGTCCTGACGGCGAGGGCCGGAGGCAGGGGCTGCTCGTAGGAACTGCTCGTCATGCCGAGCGGCTTCAGCACCGTTTCCCGCATGACCTGGGGGAACGGCTTCTGGAGCTGATCCACCATCATCAACTGGACGATGGACGTGCCACCGCCGCTGTAGCGCGTCTTCGTCCCGGGCACGAGGTCGACGCGCACCGGGCCGGTGTTCGCGGGCGCCGCGCCCTCCAGCACCTGCACCAGCGTGGGCATGGGCGCGTCGACGGCGTACCCGGGGAAGCCATGCACGGTCGTCCCCGCGCTGTGGCTGAGCAGCCGGCGCAGGGTGACCTTCTGCTCCTTCGTGAAGTCGTTCTCGGGGAGCTTCCACGAGCGCAGCTTGTCGTTGATGTTCTCATCGAGCGACCATTTGCCGGCCTCGACGAAGTGCAGCGCTGCCAGGGCCGTCACCGGCTTGCTGATGGACCCCGCCTGGAACAGCGTCTCCAGGGTGACGGGCTCCGAGCCACCCGCCTCCTTCACGCCATAGGTCCTGGCCCAGACGATGGCGTGCTTGTCGAAGACGGCGATGCTCAGCCCGGGGATCCGGTACAGCGCCATCCACTGCGGGAGCGTCAGGCTCTGGGGTTTCTCGCCTTCGATCACGACCGGGGCCAGGCCCGCCTCCACTCGCGCCGCGCGGGCCGCCTGCGCAGGGCTGGCCAACCATTGCGTGGCGGGCTTCTTCGTCCCCTCCGCCGCGAGGGCCGCACCTCCCGGGCTGAACAGGAGGGCCGCGAGCACGAGGCGGGACAGGGAACGGCGCATGGGTTCACCGAAGGATGGGGGTGGGACGCGAGGTGTACGCCGTCCCCACCTTTCGATTGCCGGTCCGAACGCTTTTCCCGTGGAGGCCCACCTGCCCGTCACGACGTCAGGTGCTCCCTCGGATTTGAGCGACAATGACGGACATGGCGGTCCGCCTTGCGTCCATCGTGTGTCTCCTCGCTGCCTTGCCCGCCGCCGCCAACGTGGCCGCCTCCACGCGGACGCCAGCAACCCTGACCCTGTCCTCGGGGACCGCGCGCACGCGCTCGGAGGTGCTCAGCGAGAAGCTGGACTTCGATTGCGCGGAGGCGGAGCAAGAAGCGGTCTGCCGCTTCGAGGCGCGCTACTGGCTGCGCAACGGGACCTCCGAAGCGGAGGTCATCGATGCCGCCTTCCTGGGAGTCCGTACGCACGAGGTCCGCGTGCGATTCGACGAGGAGCCTCTCCCGGTGACGGAGGGGAAGGCGGACTCGGTGGGACCCACGTCGCCGGTGGAGCGCTTCGGCTTCACCCTCACGCTTCCGCCCGGGCGGGAGGGGGAGCTGGTGGTACGGGGCCTGATGCAGCTCGCGCGGCGCTTCCTGCCCTCGGGGTACGTGTGGCCCGCGGTCCAGGCGCGTCACGTCCTGCTGTCCTCCGGACCGCCGCGGGCCACGCACTGGGACATCGACTATCTGCTGGGGCCCATCCGGACCTGGGCGGGCAACCCTACGCTCCATGTCACGGTGCGTGTCCCTTCCTCGTGGGAGGTGGGCAGCAGCCCGGACGCATCCGCGCGTACGCTGCCGGTTGCCACGGGCTGGCGGCTTCGGCACGAGGAAGAGCACGTGGTGGCGGAGCGGAGCCTCACGGCGGCGAGCGCGCCCGAGTGGCTCAACGTCACGCTGACGAAGCCCAGGCCGTGGTGGACTCCGGGCGGTGTGCAGCTGGGCCTGGGAGCGCGGCTCGGGGACGGTTCCCGCTTCATGGCCCGGCTCGGCTACCAGCTCGCCGCGCCCGAGTCCTTCCTGCACTCGCTCTCGGTGGAGACAGACTTTCGCGAACAGGTCGTCCTCACGCCCCTCACGCAGTATGCGACGCCCCAGGTCGCCATCATCCCCAGCTTCGGGCTCGGCCTGGGGATACCGGTGCAGGTGCTCCCTGAAGTCAGGCCGGGACTGCGGCTCCTCGCGGACCTGCACTTCGGTCCGCTGGGGGCCGCGCTCAGCTGGGACCACCATCCAGCGCTGAAGGAGGGCACGGACTCCTTCTCGCGGCTCATCCTCCTGTTCCAGGTAGGGCTGTAAACCGGCAGCCCCTCTTCGTCGAAGCGCTACACCGGCGCGGTCGTGCGTTGTCCCAAGGCGTCATCCCGACGCATTGGCTGGGCCTTTCCATACGTCAGCGAACGCCACACCCACTCCGCGGGGCCGAAGCGGAACCTCGACAGCCACAGGTGGCTCCACACCACTTGAACGGAGAAGACAGTCAGGCAGTACGCCACGCACGCCGCCGGGCCCAGCTTCGTGATGAAGCCCAGTCCGTAGCCGTAGAAGAACAGCACGCTGATGATGGACTGGGACAGGTAGTTCGTCAGCGCCATGCGCCCCACCGGCGCGAGCAGTCCCAGCGCCCGCTGCCAGGTGGCTCGCTGGAAGAGCAGGGTGATGCCGGACACGTAGACGGCCGCGAAGCCCAGTTCGCCCAGGTTGCGCAGCGGCGCCATGGCGAAGGGCACCCAGGTCGGCAGCGTCTCCGGGGTGAAGACCTTCTTCAGCATGAGTTGCTGCAGCACCAGACCGCTGCCGCTGCCAATCACGCCGGCCATGAGCCCCCACCCGAGCAGCCGGCGGAACAACCCCAGGTGCTGGGGCACGTCGTGGAAGATGCGGCGCCGCCCCGCCAGCAGGCCCAGCAGGAACCGGCCAAACACAGGGAGCAGGATGGAGAGCAGCAGCGGGAAGTAGTCGCGGAAGAAGAAGTTCCCGGTCGCCTTCACCGCGTCCAGCCAGCTCCCATTCGTGAAGGCCGCCAGCGTCTGCGCCTTGATGGCCGCGGACTTCTCGTTGGCCGCCTTGAGGAGGGCCGCGCCAGCCTCCGGCGTGTCCGCCATCAACTGCGGGAGCTTGATGATGACCACGCTGATGACGGACCACCCCAGGGCGAACAGCAGGGCGCTGATGAGCAGCGTCCGGTCCGAGCGACGCCGGAACAGGAACAGGCCGAATCCCAGCACCGCGTAGGTGCTGAGGATGTCGCCGTACCAGATGAGGAACAGGTGGGAGAGCCCCATCACCAGCATCACTCCCAGCCGCCGGACATAGAGCGGCGTGATGGAGGTCCCTCGTGCCTCGGCGCGGCCCATCTGCACCGCGAAGCCGAGGCCGAAGAAGAACGAGAAGAGGGTGATGAACTTCCCTGCTACCAGTGTCGAGAACACCTGCCAGACGACAGTGTCGACGAGCGGCGCGTTGTTCATCGCCGTGAGGACCTGCTCTCGCGGCAGGAAAATCCTGCCGCTGAACCACACCATCACATTGGAGATGAACACGCCGCACAGGGCGAAGCCGCGCAGCGTGTCGAGGAGCGCCAGTCGCTCGTTGGAGTCCACGGGACGGGCTTCGGCGCTGGGGTGCGAGGCCTCGGAGGAGACTGGGGTCATATTCGGAAAAGAATGGGCAACGTGAACCCACCTGCCCGTATTCCACGCAAGCGCGTCACGTGAGCGCCGGAGGCGTGGCGCCAACGAAGCCCCGTGTCGCCAGGCCCATGCGGTGGGTGCTCGGTCCTCAGAGCCTGTGGCGCGTTTGCCAGTATGGCGCATCCGGCCAACGCTGCTCGTCGCGATAGAGGCGAAGGGCTTCGCGCCGGTAGGCATCGAAAGCACGCGCAAGACGGGTGCTGTAGGCCGGCAGCGCGGAGGCATCGCCTTGTGCGTCGGCGACAAGCGCGTCCGCGGCGTCGATGCCCGTGCGTAGCGCGAGCGTCAGTCCATGCGCGGCGATGGGGTCGTAGGTGAGCGCGGCGTCGCCGACGGCGACCCAGCCCGGGCCGCACGTCGTCGCGAGGTGGGCACTGCTGGCGTCGACGAACCGCGGGACACCTTCGAGCCTGGCGCCGTGGGCCTCGAGGCGGAGTCGCGTATGCGGCGCGTTGGCGAGGAGCGCGCCAAGCCCGTCCGGCGTGCGCACGCTTGCCGGGTGGTGCAGGGATGCCTCGGTGAAAAGCGAGAGGACGAAACGTCCACCGGGAATGGGCGCCGAGTACCAGAAGCCCTTGGGCACCGCCTCGATGAGCGTGAACGCCTCGTCGAGCTGCCGGGTCACCCGCGAGAAGGCGAAGAGCGCCACCTGCTCCCAGGCAAGCTGGCGCGACACTCCCTGACGTCGAGCAAAAGAGGCCGCTCTGCCTGACGCGTCGACCACGTAGCGGGCTCGGACCGCGGGGTGTCTGTCTGTCGCCTCCGCCCTCCAGACCCCGTCCTCGTATTCAAGGTCGCGCGGCGCGTCGCCTTCGAACAACCGCGCCCCTACCGCGACGGCTCTCTCTCGCAGCATGGCCTCGAAGCGCATGCGGTCAACGTGGAAGCCGTGTCCGCGCGGGTCGCGGACGAAGTCGTGCCATGTCAGCACGGGGCTGCCCCATGCGGAGGCGTTCGCGTGGCAGGGCAAGGGCCCATCCTCGATGAACCGCTCGCAAAGCCCCAATCGCGCGAGGAGGGCTGGAGCCCCTGGCGACAGGCTTTCGCCGATGCGTTCACCCGCCTGCGTGCGCCCAAAGACAGCCACACGCAGCCCCGCGTGGGCGAGCGTGATGGCGGACGCGCACCCGGCCGGCCCCGCGCCGATGATGACCACGTCCGCCTCGAGTTCGCGCGCCACTGCGTCAGTCTTCGGAGGCCCAGATGGGGCGGAGCGCCGTCATCGCCGGCTGGCTGTGTTCCACCTGCCGGCCTGTCTCCACCCAGAGCTGGCCGGGCAGCGGGCCACCCGGTCCGGGCAACGCTTCGATGATGCCAACCTGCGCCCACTCACGGACGAACTTGTTGATGGCTTCCTTCGAGGGGTAGATCTGCGGCGGGTAGGTCGGCTTCATCGGGTAGCGGATGCCGCGCAGCCACTTCACGCGCTGGTCGAAGGCGAGCACCCGCTCCTTCTCATTGGCGGGCGTCTTCGGGTCCATCACCTTCTGGTATTGCTCCTCGCTGAGCACGTCGTTGGGCACGCGCGCGGGCCAGAACGTCGGCAGGTAGTCGTCGACGTAGGGCACGTAGGCTGACAGGCACGACGAGGTGTCCGTCTGCCACGGCGTCGCCATCCAGCGGGTGAGGTCGCCCGCCGTCGAGCCATCCAGCGGGCCGCCGCGCATGAGCGCGATGGAGGAGATGAGCTGGGGGCCCCAGTCGGGTTCGGGAGCGGCGCGGCGCTTGATGCGGAACGGCTCCGCGTAGAGCATCGCGTGGCGCATGGGCCAGGTGAACTCCGCGCCGGGGTGGAAGGGCCCGCCGAGCACCTCGTCGAGCACGGCGCGGTCGATGCCCCGCACCTGTTCCGCCGCGCTCAAGCTCGTCCAGGCGGGAGGTGCCTTGGGCGGCCCGTCGGCCACGAAGTCGCCTTCCGCCCACTGTTCGAGCCACTTGTATTGCGTCGGCAGGATGGCCATCCACTCGCGGGGACCGGTCTGCGTGGTGTTGAGCGTCGTCCCGTCGCCGTAGTAGGCGGGCAGGGCGGCCGGCTGGGGATGGTCGTAATTGGCGTTCCTGAACCCGTTGAAGATGCTGAAGCGCAGTGAGCGCGAAGCGTCGGAGGGGTCGTTGAGGCGTGCGGCGAGCGCGGGGTCCGTGAAGTCATTGGGCGTGCCAAAGCCGAAGTCACGCGCGAAGCCCGCGTTCACCCACTGGTTGAGCGTGAACCGCCGGAGCAGGGGATGGATGTGCTCGGAGAACTTCGGACGCTCGGGCATCCGGGAGGGATCGATCTCCGTCGCGACCTGGAACAGCAGGTCCCAGCCGGTGACGATGGACTGCACGCCGGGCGCGTAGTCGGGCGGTCCGACGAGGACCCAGGCCCCCTTCGCCTGGTAGGTCTTGCCCGCGTACTCGACGGTCGCGTCGACCGGTCCATCGGAGATGTCATCGTGCCAGCCGGTGTTGTTGGCGAACGTGGTCGCTGGCTGGCCATCGAAGCTCGCCGCCTCACCACGGCCACCCAGGAACACCAGTCGGCCCTCGGCGTCGGTGCGGAGCTCACCCAGGTAGACCGACTTGTTCATGAAGCGGCCGGTGAGCGCGAAGGAGGCCTCGGCGCCCAGCGCGTTGATGCTCTTGCCGGCGATGGTGGCGGCGGGCGGGGTGATGGCCAGGCTCGCGCGCTCGGGCCCCTTCACGTTCGCGTTGCGCAGGATGCTCGCGATGCCCGGAGTGCCGACGACGAGGCCCTGTGACTCGGGGATGTCGAGCGCCTGGTCGAAGTCGAACCACGCGGCCTTCTTGTTGGCGACCTCGACCTTCCAGGTGATGTGGGCGTCGTCGGCCGTGATCTCCTTGACGACCTGACCCCGCGCATCGAGCCCGTAGACGCGGAAGCGAGCGGCTTGTCGTTTGATGCGGCCGCTCGTGTCGCGGTAGGCGCCCCGGTCACGCGGGGCGCCGGGCAGTTCGGGCCCGAAGAAATACCCATCCGGGCTGTTGCCAACCCTCGCGACGCCAATCGACGGATAGATGGCGAACTGCGTGATCGCCTGCGATTCGCTCATGACGCCCCCCAAGGAAAGATAGACGTCATCATTCGTGGCCGGCCTGGTGGGTGTCAATGAGACACGTCAGGTCATGCGCGCCGTCTTCCAGCAGGCGCTCCCGGGGGTGCAGGCTCGTGATCGAACACTGGTAGCGCAGCGTCCAATAGAACATCGCCCAGGACTTGTAGGCCACCGTGGGGAAGCCCTGGAGCAGGGGGATGCCCGCGTGCATGAGCTGCGCGAGCGACTCGTTGGCGGCGCTGTTCCCGAAAGCCATGCCCTCATGCATGACGTACTGCCAGCGCCCCGCCTCCAGACACGAGTCCGCCTGGACGGCGTAGGTGAAGGCATGCGGGGCGTCCACCTCCACGCGCAGGTGCTGGTGCGCCGGGATGTGCGGCACGCCCGCGACGGCATAGGGCTTCTCGTGGTCCCAGCCCCACAGGTGCGTCTCGTCATTGCCCGTGGGCAGCCAGCGCCAGTGCATGTGCAGGCAGTCGTGGATGCAGAAAGGCGCCATCGCGATGTTGTCCAACCGCATGTCTTGCGAGGCGTTCTTGAAGAACTCGCGGATGCTCCGGGGGGCGCGCATGGGTGGCGCCACGTGGATGTTGTCGAAGTAGCCCTGGCGTTCCTTGAGCGGCTCCTGCCAGCGCTGGTAGTGGTCGCGGTCGAAGACGTCGACGTTGAAGCCCGGCCCCTCGGCGATTTGGGGCGACGCCATGAGGTAGCCCGTGCCCGCTCGCAGGTTCGTCCTGAACCGGCTGAACATCTTGTGCCACAGCGGGGGAATGTTCGGGTTGAAGAGGTTCTTCCAGGACAGCAGCCCGTCGTTGGCGTCGGACCACATGCCCGTGGCCATCTCGTGCAACATCTCGTCCTGGTCCTCTGGACGGTCACCCGGCAAGGCCTGGGCGTGCACGCCGTGGTGGTGGCCATGCCCGGGGTCCGTGGGCGTGGTGGGGGGGATGTCGCCCGAGGGAGGCGGCGTCGGCGGCGGGGACGGGTGGGCCATGCTGGACATGGGCGGGCGGCGGACGTGGATGCGCGCGGCCATCCGCTCCAGCGGGCGGTTGCTCATGAACATCAGGTGCGGCCGGAACCGCGAGGTGGCGGCGAGCCCGTGCGGTGTGTAGTCGTTGCGCTCCTTGCAGCAGACGAACTCCGCGCAGACGAGCACGCGCAAGGGCGACAGTGAGAGCGTGCCGGTCTCCGTGCGCTTCACCTTCATGACGGGCGGCTTGGGCGGCGCGGTGGGCTTCTTGACGGGCATGAAGCCGTCGCTGCACAGCACGTCCTTCGGGATGGGCTCCAGCGCGAGCGTGCCGGCCGGAGCGCGCAGGTTCACCTGGAAGCCGAACACCAGCATCAGGCTGCGGTCCAGGTCCGTGGGGATCCAGAACGTCGTCCTCTTCGCCACGGAGCCGCCGGGCGTCTCATAGCGGCGCAGGAGGAACTCACGGGTCAGCTCCAGCTTCAGCGCCGTGCCCTTGTAGGTGATTTCAATGGGGCTCCAGACCAGCTCGTCCAGCACGGTGAGCGTCTGCGCGGGGAACCACGGCGTCTCCCGCACGCGGTGGGTGACGTTCCTCACGCGGCCCGGGGTGCCGAGGTTGTGCGTCCAGCTCCAGACGCTGCCCGCGCTCGGTCCGGCGGCGGCCTGGGCCTGGGCACCCCCGCCGCCCTCGAAGGACTGGTAGGTCGCCCCGGGGGCCGCGGTGAGCAGCAGCGTGTCCTTCAACAGCGTGTCGAGATCGGGCATGGGTCGTTCGGAGGAGAAGGGTTCAGGCGGCCGCGTCGGGTACACGGTCCACGGTCCACGCGCCTTGTTCGCTCAGGGTGAGCGGCGCGCTGTCGCGGAGCACTTCCAGGAGCGTGTAGACGTCCTTGCCGGTGCGCGGCAGGAAGACCTCGCCCTCTTCATCCGTGACGCACTCGCGCTCCGTGCCGTCCGGGCAGAGCACGCGCAGGCGGCAGTGGGGGAGCGGGTTCTGGTCCACCGTGTCGTCCACGATGCGAAAGGTGGGCAGGCCCGGCGTGACGCGAATGGAGCCGGAGATGACCGGATCCTCGCAGGCGCTGACCCCAGGACAAAAAGGGCTGTTCAGCGTGAGGTGGCTGGGCTTCGCCGCGAGCCGCACCGCACCCGGCTGCTCCGGGAAGGGCTGTTGCAGCAGCAGTCCGACGACGGACTCCTCCTTCGAGGGTTTGCCTCCCGCGCCTTGGAGCCAGTTCTGGACGGTGTACGTCAAGGGCAGGCCCTGGTCGCCGTTGATGAGGTCTCCGACGCTGAGGCTGCCGACGTGGCCATCGTCGGTGTAGAGCGTCAAGGTGGCGGAGCCCGCCCCGGTGGTTCCGGAGAAGGAGGCGCGGCTGCGCGACAGCAGGGCCCCCTTCTGCCCCTCGCTCAGCCCCGCCTCGGACCACCCCGAGACGCGGAAGGTGACCTGGGGGTTGTGGAACGTGGGGCGCAGCGGGTTGTCCCGTTGGAGTTGGAGCCTGAACGTGGCGGCGACGGTGTAGTTCGCGCTGTGATGCCAGACGTTCGCCTGGGGCCCCTCCTTGGGGTCGAACCTGCGCCACTGATGAGAGACATCGAAGCGCATGCGGCAATACAAGTAGGGGACGTTGAACCAGGGGCTGGTCATGGGTGGGGGGCGGGGCGAGGCCGGTCCAGCAGCTCCTCAAGGAGAAGGGGGGATTGTATCACGCGTGCGGCACCGCCCCCCACGCGCCGAGAAGCACGGACTGTGTCTGGAGCGGAGCCACCGTGGGGTGGATGCCTTCTCATATCCTGGCGCCATGAACGCTCTTGCTCTGCTCGCGCTGGTCGTCCCGGCAGCGTCGTCTGACGACGGCTCCCCGCAGCCCTGGTTCACGGTAGGGCCGCTGGTGAGCGTGAGCCGCCGTCAGGAGGAAACCGCATGGGGCATGGGCGTGGAGTCCACCCTCAACCTGGCGATGCACAACAATCTCCTGGGCTCCTTCAGGTCGGGGGCGGTGGGCATCTTCGGGCAGGGCCAATGGATGGAGGGTGACCACTCGCGGCTGTGCGGTGGAGTGCAAGGCACCTTCCTCATTTTCGGGTTGGAGACGGGCGTGGCCTACGAGACGGCGACGGCGGCCCGCCGGGCCACGACGTCGCTCCACCTGGCGCCCTTCCTCGGCTTCGTCTACGGCTCCGTGGGCGTCCGCTTCAGCGTCCCACTGGAGAACGCGCGGGACCTGTCAGGCCGCCTCCCGTATGGCCGGGAGGTGGGCCTCACGCTGACCCTCAAGAAGCCCTTCTCTCCCATGCTCTGAAAAGGCTCTCACGAAACATCCATAGGCGGGATGGAGGCCATGTGGAGGGTGAGGTCACGGGGCCAGACGACGGGCGTCGCCTCGGCCTTGCGGCAGAAGGCCAAGGCCGAGCTCGTTCAGCGCTGTCGCGGGCGTTGCGGATCTTTCGCGCGCGCGACACCTGATGCTTCACATTGGCGGGTGGGGAGCCCCGTTTCGACGATGAAGTCGATGAGCGTGCGCACGGCGAACGGCATCAGTTCGCGCTCGTGGTAGACAACCGACATGGGCGTCTGCGCGCCGATGTGCCTGGCGAGAACCCTCACCAGCGTGCCGGCAGCGACCTCTGCCTGCGCCAGGAAATCGGGGATCAGCGCGATGCCAAGGCTGGTGCGTGCCGCGCCGAGCAGCACGAACATGTCGTTGGAAGTCATGCGCGGATGAATGCGCACGCTGCCCCCATTGAGGCGCGGCCAGCTCAGCGTGGGCGTTTCTCCGCGCACGAACGGACTCAAGCAAGCGTGCCTGCGCAGGTCCGTGGCGCGCTTGGGAGTTCCTGCTCTTGCCAGATACGCAGGCGTCGCCACGCAGACCAGCGTGTTCGCACCCAACTTCCGTGACACCAGGTTGAGCGGCGTCGACGCGACGGGACCGGCGCGCAGCGCGAGGTCAAATCCGCCGTGAATCAAATCGACGTGCGTATTGCTGGCGTCCACCTCCAGTACGACGTCGGGATGGCGCAACGAGAACTGACCGAAGAGCTCCCCCAGGATGTCGGGAGCTCCGGTAGGAACGGAGATGCGCACCCGGCCCTCTACCTTGCCACTCGGCCGCTGGACGATGGCGCGCGCACGCTCGAGTGCTTCGACCGAGTGGCGCGCGTGCTGGTAGAACTCGGCGCCCGCGTCGGTGAGCGCCTGTCTTCGGGTCGTGCGTTTGAGGAGGCGGATGCCGAGGCGTTCTTCGAGCCGTTGCAAGCGCCGTCCAACGGTCGAGCGCGGCAGGCGCAGCTCCTTCGCGGCGCGTGAGAGCGAGTGCGTGTCGACCACGCGCACGAAGGCGATCAGTTCGGCTGTCTCCGGTAGGTCGTCCATTTGGAGCAAATCATAGCCAATCATTCCAATTCTTGCATCATTGCTCCAGGCCGGCGCGAAGGCTTAGGCAAGGGCCATGAGAACGAAACTCCTGTACTGGGTGCCTACCGGCTTGCTGGCGGCGATGTTCCTGATGTCCGGCGCCTTCAACGTCACCCACCAGCCCCATGTGATGCAGGTCTCGGCGCGTCTGGGCTACCCCGGCTACGTGGCCACGCTCCTCGGAGTCTGGAAGCTGCTCGCCGCAGTCACCCTGGTGTTCGGCTCGCGTTGGCCGCGCTTGAAGGAATGGGCGTTCGCGGGCCTGTTCTTCAACCTCAGCGGTGCGGTCTTCTCTCACGTAGCCTCCAATGACACCGTCGCCAGCAGTGTGCCCGCGGGCGCACTGCTTGTTCTGACTGGCATCACCTACGCGGCGCAGCGACGGTTCGGCCCTGCCAGTTCGGCGCTGAAGACGACGTAGAGCCATTACATGTCGGCTGTCAGCCGTGGTCCGGGTCGCGCTGCTGGGCTCGACCGTCAAGCGCGATGACGGACGCGTAGCCCCGAGCCCAGGAGCGGAGGCGGTGCGCCCGCCCATGAGGTGCGCGGCAGGTGCCTGGCTGTCTGGGCCCTTGCGGCTTGAGCTTCAACACCCTGCGGCTTGGAGGGACCCGCGCGCCGGGGCCCGCCTTGCACCTGCCGTGGGCAGGCCCAGGTGCGCCAGAATCGCTCGCACCCCTCCTGCATCGTTCACGTACGCCAGCACCCGGCGCCTGCCGCCACACCTCGAGCAGGCCCACACCTCCAGCGCCCTGCGTACGGCGCCCCGTTGTACGAGGTGCTCCAGGGGCCCTGACGACGTTGCAGCTCCCGCTGGCCTTGTAGTCGGTCTCGCCGCGCACGAGGATGCCGGCCACCGTGTAGCCGCTGTTCTCGTACACGCCCGAGCCCGAGTTGCCGCCGAACGTGTCCGTGGTGGCCACGAAGTCGTCCAGCGTTCCCGAGCGGGCATCACGCACCGCGCCGCCCGAGTCGATCTTGAAGGGAATGCCGCTGCCCGAGCCGATGACCGTCACGTTGGTGCCCACGGCCAGCGGTGTTGCCCGTGCGAATGGGGGGCGGGCGCGCAGCGTGGCGTCCGCGTGCGCATACACGTCCGTGCGGTTGTCGGTTCCGTAAGGGTGCACGAATAGAATACGCGACTCAGGGGAGCGATTGCATGATTCCTGCGGGAGTGAACTCCGGCCCCATTCCCGGGGACGGCGCGCCGCCACGAGAGGCGGGCGGCCCCCCGGAGTGGCGGTGAGCAAAGACAGCCATTGGCCCCGATGGGCGGGGATTAGCGGATGAGGCTGGCCGCCATCATCAGGCTCGAGGACGCAAGTCACGTCCGTGTTCGGAAGGCCGAGGTTGAAGACAGTCGCCTCCTCACCGCGGGCGCTTGAGCTGCCCTTGCCCCTCCGAGGATGTTAGGCTTTCAGCGCTTCACTCGGGGTGCCCGCGACAGCGGTGCCGGACACCCGGGGGCTCGCGAGAGGGAGTGCGGCGTGACGATGAAAATGGGGGCGGAGCCCTGTCCCAGGTGTGGGGCCGTGGGCCCCGAGGGCTTCCGGTTCTGCGGCGCGTGCGGCGCCCCGCTCACCCCGCGAGAGCCTCCCGCCTCCGCTCTGTCACGGCCTGGAGCGCCCGCTCGCGCGGACCGTCGCCAGCTCACGGTGCTCTTCTGCGACCTGGCAGACTCGACGGCGCTGTCGGAGCGGCTGGACCCCGAGGAGTTGCGAGACGTGGTGCGGGCCTATCAGGCGGCCTGCGCGGAGCCCATCGAGCGCTTCGAGGGGCACATCGCCCAGTACCTGGGAGATGGGCTGCTGGTCTACTTCGGGTACCCGGAGGCGCACGAGGACGATGCCCGTCGCTCCCTGCTCGCGGCGCTCGCGATGCTCCAGGCCATGGCGCGGCTCAATGCGACGGTGATGGAGAAGCAAGGCCTCCGGCTGGCGGTGCGCATCGGGATCCACACCGGGCCGGTGGTCGCGGGCGAGGTTGGCGCGGGCGTTCGCCGGGAGCACCTCGCCGTGGGACAGACTCCCAACGTCGCGGCCCGGTTGCAGGGGTTGGCCGAGCCGGACTCCATCGTGTTGAGCGGGGCGACGTACCGGTTGGCGCGGGGCTTCTTCCAGTTCGAGCCGCTCGGTGAGCGCATGCTCAAGGGCATCTCCACTCCGGTGGACGTCTACCGCGCGGTGCGGGAGACCGGCGCGCGCAGCCGCTTCGAGGTGGAGCGCTCCCAGGGCTTGTCACCCCTCGTGGGACGGCGGTGGGAGCTGGACGCGCTCGTCGGGTGCTTCGAAGCCGCGCGCGAGGGCCGCGGACAGCTCGTCCTCGTGGAGGGGGAGGCGGGCATCGGCAAGTCGCGCCTGCTGCACCAGTTCGAGGAGCGGCTCGCGGCGCACGCCCACACCCTGCTGGTCTGCCGCTGCGCGTTCTTCTACCGCTCCAGCGCCTTCCACCCGGTGGTGGACCTGCTCAAGCAGGTCTTCCGGTGGCGCGAGGAGGACAGCCCCGAGCGCAAGCGGGCGCTGCTCGAGGAGCGGTTGCGTCGCTTCGGCCTCCCCCTGGAGGAGTCCCTGCCGCTCTACGCCGACCTCCTGGGCCTCCCGCTCGGGGAGGCGCACCCTCCCTCGCAGCTGAGCCCGCGAAGGCAGAACCAACTCACGCAGGAGAGCCTGCTGACGCTGCTGCTCGAACAGACCCGGGCGCGGCCGGTGGTCCTCGTGCTGGAGGACCTGCACTGGGCCGACCCCTCCACCCGGGAGCTGCTGCGGCTGCTGGTGGACCGGATGCGCGACGCGCCCCTGCTCCTGGTCATGACCACGCGCCCGCCGTGGGATGCCTCCTGGAACGAGGTGCCCGTCAGGCTCCGGCTGACGCTCCCGGGCCTCACGGACGAAGAGGTGACCCGGTTCGTGATGGGCCTCACCGGCGGACGGACGCTGCCGCCGCGGGTGCTGCGCCAGGTGATCCAGAAGACGGATGGCATCCCGCTCTTCGTGGAGGAGTTCACCAAGACGCTCCTGGAGTCGGGCTTCCTCCAGCGGGAGGAGACGGCCTATGTCCTGAAGGGGCCGTTGCCGGCCGTGGCCATCCCGGCGACGCTCCAGGACGCGCTGATGGCGCGGCTCGACCGGCACGGGGACCTCAAGGAACTGGCGCAGCTCTGCGCCGTCCTCGGACGGGAGTTCAGCTACTCGCTGCTGGCATCGGTCGCGGACCTGGAGGAGCTGGAGCTGCGGGGGAAGCTCCAGCGCCTGGTGGAGGCGGAGCTGCTCTTCGAGAGCACGCGGGACGGCGCGAGCTACCTCTTCAAGCACGCGCTGCTCCAGGACGCGGCCCATGACTCGCTGCTCAAGAGCACGCGCCAGGACTTCCACCGTCGCATCGCGCAGGCGCTGGAGGCCCGCTTCCCGCGGCTCGCGGAGGAGAAGCCGGAGTTGCTCGCGCACCACCACCTGGGCGCGGGCCTCACCGCGCAAGCCGTCCCATGGCTGTGCAAGGCCGGTCAGCGGGCGCTCGCGCTCTGCGCCAACCAGGAGGCCATCACCCACCTGGAGCAGGCGCTCGGGGTGCTGGAGGGGCTGCCTCCAGGGCCCGAAAGGGACGAACAGGAGCTCGCGGCGCAGCTCACCCTGGGCGGAGCCTGGAGCGCCAGCCGGGGCTTCTCTGCGCCCCAGGTGGAGCGCTCCTACGGACGGGCGCTCGCGCTCTGCGGACAGTTGGGGGACTCCCCCCGGCACTTCTGGGGGCTGCTGGGGCTGTGGAACTTCCACCACGCGCGAGCCGATCTCGACCCGGCGCTCGAGCTGGGACACCGCTGCCTCCAACTGGCGAAGCGCCTGGGAGGGCATGAAATGCTCCTCTCCGCGTACAACGCCGTCGGCTCCACGTTGTACTTCCGCGGCGCGCCCGCCGAGGCGCGCGGATACCTCCAGACGGCGGTGGACCTCGACGACGCGAACCGCCACCGTCCGTACTCCACCCCGGCGGGCGCCTTCGGCGGCGTGAGTGCCCGCTGCGATCTGGCGGCCACGCTCTGGCACCTCGGCCTGCCGGAGGAAGCGGTGGCGCACAGCCGCGCGGCCATCCTCCGCGCGCAGGAACTCGACAGCGCCAACAGCCTGGCCTTCGCGGTCACCTTCGCGTCCCAGCTGTACCAGTCCATGGGGGACCTGGTGCAGCTGCGCCATCACGCCGAGTGGGCCCTGAGCACCTCAAGGGAGCGGGGCTACTTCTTCCAGACGGTAGCCCTCTTCTTCCTTGGCGCGGCGACGGTGGGCGAGGCCCTGGCGCACGGAGGAGCGGACGTCGAGGCGCGGTTGGACGAGGGGCGGGCGCGCATGTGCGAAGGACTCGACGCGTACCGGAGGCTGGGGGCCCGGCTGTCCGAGTCGTACCTCCTGGCGCAGCTCGTGGCGCTCGACATCGCCCGCGGGCACCTGGAGCTGGCGAGGGCGCACCTCGAGGACGCCTTCCAGGCGGCGACGGGTGAGGGGTACTGGCTGGCGGAGCTCCACCGGCTCACCGGCCTGCTGGCGCGCGCGGAAGGGAGCGCCTTCGCGGAGGCGCGGGCAGTGGAGTCCTTCGGGAGGGCCCTCGACGTCGCGAGGAGCCAGGGGAACCGGTTGTTCGAACAGCGGGCGCTGGCGGACCTGGAAGGGGCGCGGCGCCGCGGCGAGCCCTGAGCCGTGTCGAAGCGCTTCTTCGACCCTGGCTTGCCGAAGACCCGCGTCTGTTGGGCGGCTCATTGCCACGGTGTGGGCCTGAAGCAGGGGCGGGACGGACGCGCTGGACCTCTAATGGCGAAAGCGAATGCGCTGCATCGGACCGCCCCGTACAGACGCTTCCCGATGCATGTCACCGCATCCAGGTCCTCGGTCACCTGGTATCAAAGAAATGGATTCACCCTGGTGCAGCCCGCGACCTGCAACGATGAAGACACTCCGTGCGGGTGCTCCATCATGGTCAAAGCGGCTCCGCCCCAGTAATCACAGAGGTCTCACCGCGACAGGGACTCCAGGACGTGGATGGCCTCGTGGAGGACCGGGAGGAATTCAGGGTCATCGTCCTCCGCGTCGAAGGCCTCCCGTTGCGCCAGGAGCATCGGCAGCAGTGAGACATCCTCCAGCGCCTGGGCCGCCTCCACGGCCAGCGTGGTGACCTCGGGCTCCTCCAGCGCGCGCCGCAGTGGTCCGAGGACGCGCGGGTCCTTGCGCAAGGCCAGCCCCAGGAGCGCCTCCCCGCGAATCTTGACGTGGGGCTCGGAGAGCCGGTCCATCAGCGCCTCGCGCAGCTCCGGTGTGTCCACCTCCCGCGCCTGACTGCCGAGCGTGAACGTGGCCCAGTCGCGCACGACGTCGTCGGGGTCGCGGGAGAGCTGGATCAGCGTCTGGATTGCCTGGGCGTCCCGGTGCTGTGACAGCCCCATGACGACGCCGAAGCGGACGTGGGGGTCCGGGTGGTCCTTCAGCGGAAGGAGCGCGGGCACGGCGCGGGGATCGCCCAGGTGGCCCAGGGCGGCGGCCATCGCCTCCAGCACGGCGGCATCCTCTTCCATCGCGAGCACCGGCAGGAGCGCGTCCGTGAAGCGGGCCACGCGCTCCGGGGAGCGGCTCTGGAACTCCAGTTGGGCCAGGATGTTCGCGCCGCGTCCCCGCTCCTTCGGGGAGGCGGACTGGAGCCAGGCCGCGGCCCGCTGGAAGACGTCCTCCCCGCCGCGGCGGTGCAGTTGCCAGATGGCGCGCCACGCGCCCGCGTCCTCCTCGCCGCCCTCGAGCGAGCGCGCGAACAATTCATCGGTGGAGAGGTCGGCCTCGGGCGGGGAGTCCATTCCACGCAGTGTAGCGCCGTGCGCCCCTCTCCTACCGGATGCCCACTCCTCACAATGTCAGCAAGAAGTCCCCGCCATCGAGAAGCTCCACGCCAACGAATCGACCGCGAACTGCTCGAGGCGCGAGGCCTCGAGTGCGGCATGGCGCGCAAGGGCAACTGCGGGGCCCGCGTGTGCCCGGACGGGCTGCCTGTGGGCAGCCCGCTTCTCCTCCTTGGAAGGGCCGTTCCCTGGCGCGCCCCAGGCCTTGCCGCGCCGTGACCCCCGAGGGCCGCCGCGTGTGCTGAAGGCTTCGTCCTCCCGGGCACATGCGGTGCACGCCCCGCTCCGGGTCTCTCTGAGGGGGCTGGCATGGATTGGAAGCGGGCGTGGAGTGGGCGTTGGGCCGTGGGGCTGCTGGCGCTGGTCTTGCTGACCCACTGTGGCGGTGACGTGGCGCAGGAGCGCGTCGAAGCGCCGCCCATGGAGAGCCGCGACACGGCGTTGCGGCCCGCCGTCACCGGGGAGCTTGATGCGGCACTGCCGCCCGAGTGCCTGCCGCGTCTGGAGACCTTCGAGTTCAACGGCGAGCCCGAGGCGGACGCGTATGTTTCACGGGACGCGCCGGACCAGGGCTTCGGCGGCGAGCCCGTGCTGCGGGTGGACGGTTCGCCCCGGCTGGAGTCCTACCTCCGATTCGGCGTCCGCACTGATGGCATGCGCGTGCGGAATGCGACGCTGGAGCTCACCGCCCTGGACTCGACGTCGAGCGGGCCGCGGGTCTACCGCACCTCCGACGACTGGAGCGAGGACGTCACCTGGAACACACGGCCGAGCCTCATGGGGCGCCCCCTGGATGACGTGGGGCGCATCCGCGCCGGCGCGCGCGTCCCCTTCGATGTGACGAAGGCGGTGACCTCCGAGGGCACCCACAGCTTCGGCCTCATCCCCCAGTCGAGCCATGGCGTGGACTTCTCTTCGCGGGAGGTGAGCACGCCCGAGCTGCGTCCCAACCTGCGCGTCACCGTGGAGACGTCCCTCTTTTGTTCCTACCGCGGCTCGGGAGGCGGGCAGACGAAGTGGAAGCGGCAGTACGGGGGCCCGGACACCGACCGGCTCGTGGCCCTGGCCACCCTGCCGGAGGGCGGCTTCATCACGGTGGGCCGCTTCGGAGACGCCGTCTTTCCGGAAGCGGAGGAGGGCCTCGCGTTCGCGCGCTACACCGGAAAGGGCCGGCTCCTCTGGACGCGCGTGGTGGCCACCGAGGATGTCCGCGCGACGGCCATGGCGCTCACCCCCTCGGGCGACATCTTCGTGGTGGGCCTCTACGAGGGCTCGCCGGATCTGGGCGCGGGCAGCCTGCCCCCCGTGCCCGAGGAGACGGGGAGGCAGGGCCTCTTCCTCGCCCGGTTCTCGCCCACCGGAGTGGCGGTGTGGAGCCGGGGCTTCATCGCCACGGACGACAGCGGCGCCCCCCAGCCGGTGTCTGCCTCGGCCGTGGCGGTAGACGCCGATGGCAACGCCGTCATCACCGGCGACTTCCAGGGGCGGATGGACCTGGGCGGGGGCGCGCTGTCCTCGGGCCCGGTGACGGACCCGAGCCAGCCACCCCCCAGGGGCGGCTTCCTGGCGAGGTACTTCCCGGGCGGCCAGAACCGCTGGTCGCGGGCCTTCGAGGGCGATGGCTCCGCCCCGACGGCCGGTGGCTCCGCGGTGGCCTTGGACGAAGGCGACAACCTCCTCGTCGGGGGCCGGACGAGCCCCCTGACGGACCTCGGGAATGGGCCGGTCGGCGAGTTCGCCCCCTTCATCGCGAAGTACACCCCCGAGGGGCAGCTGCTGTGGACGCGGCTGCTCAGCGGAGCCTTGGGGAGCATCACCTCGGTGAGCGCCCAGGGCCCGGACCGGGTCGTCTTCGCCGCCGGGCTCGCGGGCACCTTCACCTTCGCGGGTCAGACCTTCTCCGGGCTGCCGTTCCTGGTCGAGGGCTTCTTCGGCGCGCTCACCCGCACGGGAGCGGACGTGTGGATTCGGGACCTGGGGGCGAGCGCGAGGCCGCAAGAGCTCGCCGTGAGCCCGGACGGAGCGCTCACCCTGCTGGGCCGGGGCTTCGGCGAGTTCGATGTCGGCGGGGGCCCGCTTGGCGTCGACGAGAGGATCCTCGTGATGCCCTTCGTGGCGCGCTACTCGCCGGAGGGCGAGCACCGCTGGTCCCGCGCCTTCGCCGCGGGGTTCGCCCCGCACCTGGGGCTGCCGCCGGGAGGGGTGCTGCTGGGCGGCGACTTCGGCCCCCGGCCCATCGAAGTGGATGGGCGCGTCTTCACGTCCAGGGGCCCGCGCGACCTGCTCTTCCTGGAGCTCACCTCCTCGCCGGAAGACGGCACCGTCTGCCCGGCCCGGTCCTCGCTGGAGCTGCGGGCGCTGCCTTCGGAGCTGATCTGCTATCCGTACCAGAGCAGCCCCGAGGAGAGCCGCCCCTTCCGCTACGAGCTGCGCAACACCGGCGCGGTGACACTCTACGGCGCGCAGCTCTCCTCGCCGCGCTTCGGCCGCGCCTGCCTTTATGAAGACGGACGGCTGCGGTTCACCGACGATCCCCTCAACGGGTTGCCGCTCCCGCCCGTCGTCACCTGCCAGTTCAACCTGGGCCCCGGCGAGCGCCTCACGGTGGGCGCGACCGAGTTGAGCGCGCCCAGGCCGGGCGAGGACGTCCTCTGCAACACGGTCACCGCCACGGCCTCGGACGCCTGCGGCAAGGTCCGCACCGACAGCACCACCGCCCTCTCCCAGATGTATGGGTGGGCGGATTCACCCGGGGAGTGCGCAGCGGCCTCGCCTCACCCGAGGTGCCCGTGCTCGGACGGCATGACACCGCGCGAACCTTGAGCGGCTGTGTCCCGCCCGGGTGGGCCGCCCGGGCGGGTGGGCGCGCCGTCTCACCGGGCTTCCGTCACTGCCAGGACGGTTCGACGTCGTCCGCGCTCACGGTGTTCGTCAGGTTGGTGAGGGTGCCGTTGACGGACCTCATGAAGATTTCGCTACTGCTCGTGCCGCCCGGGAGGCGTTCGAACACCAGGGTATCCGCGGTAGGACTGTAGGCCGGGCATTGGTCGTCCTCCGGCCCGTTCTCCAGCGCGACCAGACCCGTCCCGTCCGCGTTCATGGAGTAGAGGTCCCGATCGTACAGGCTCTGCACCGAGATGCTCGCGGTGAAGGCAATCTTCGTCCCCGCCGCGTTGTAGACCGGGAAGAACGAGGTCCAGTTGGAGGGGCCTTCGTTCAGCCTCACCAGTCCCGTCCCATCCACGTTGATGCGGTAGATGCCCCGGAAGGGAATGTCCGACGTGCTCAGCGCCTCGTAGCCGAACACGACCTTCAGGCCATCGGGGCTGAAGCTCGGCGTGATGTAGCTGCCGGCGCCTTGCAGGTCCGTGGCCAGGAGGGCCAGGTTCTGGCCGTTGGCGTCCATCAGGTAGAGGCTGCACCGGGAGGTGCAGTGGACGAAGACGATGCGCGTCCCGTCGGGGCTGAAGGCGGGCTGTTCGTCTTCACCTTCCCAGTTCGTGAGCCGCTGCATGTTGCTGCCGTCGATGTTGGCGGTGACGATCTCGAAGTCGCCAAAGTACGGAGATGTCTGGCCGTAGTCGCGCTGCCAGACCACCTGGGTGCGCGCCTTGTTGAGTTTGGGGCGCCGGTCCATCACGAGGTCGTTCGTGAGGCGGTTCAACACGGTGCCGTCGGTGCCCATCACGAAGATGTCGTAGGTGTTGATGGGGTGGGCGGGGTCGCTTCCCCGGTTCGACGCGAAGGCGATCTTCGTCGGCGGTGGGCAGTTGGGGAGGCACGTCTTCGCCGTGACCTCGTCCTCCGCGGCCTCCTGTTCAGGGTTGGAGACACCACACGCGGCCGTCAGCAGGACTGCTCCAAGGATGCAGCTTCTTCCCATCATCATGGCACTGGTCTCGCGAGGCTCACCCTGGAAGGGGGTTCCCGGGCGCACCGGGACGGAAGGGCGAGCATGACGTCGACAGAGCAAGGGCAGGGCCAATCCACGTTCAAGGCCGCTTCCCCTGGAGCGACCTGCGAGGACGGCAAGTCTTGCCGCGAACCGGCGCTTCGGGCCGGCAAGAGCTGCCGTTGCTGGCAAGAGTTGCCGTCACCGCCACTGGGCCAACTGCCACGTCGACATCCATTCGTGAATGAACGCCAACGCACCCCGCTTCGACATGGACGCCCCCGACGCCGTGCAGGAGTTCGACGCGCCCGAGGCTGCCCGGCCCGCGTTCACGCCCCGGGAGGAGATGCCCGGGGCGTAGTGCTCAGCGCCGCGTGAGCCGGGTCTCGGCCGCCTTGAGGACGTGTTCCTTGAGCAGGTAGCCGAAGCCCGCGTTGCGCAGCCGGACGATGAGCTCGTCGCGGGTCGTCTTGAGCTGCTCGGCGGTGCGCTCCAGGCTCCAGCCCCCTTGCGCGAGCTGCTTGAGCAGGTAGGCCCGCCGCGTCTGCGCCGCCGAGAGCCGGTAGGTCTTGAGGTACTCCACCGTGCCGTCGCCGCGCAGGATGGCCTCACCCATGTGGTTCTCCTCCGCGGGCGACAGGCCCGTGATGAAGCGCTGGAGGTGGAAGGGACCGGCCTCGTAGACGGGGGAGGTGACCACCTCGGCGCCGATGACGCCCTCGGCCATGAAGCCCATGAAGTCCGCCCAGTCCGTGCGCATGCGCTCGACGGCGGCCCGCAGGTCCTTCATCGAGTTCACCCGTGCATCCTCCACGCCCAGCCCCAGCACGGGCACGTCTCCAAGGAAGCCGTACTGCACGAGCAGATCCCCGTAGAAGTCCTCGAGCAGGGCCCGGTGCAGGGCGCGATAGTCCTCGGGGTGCGAGACGATGGCGCAGGAGAGCATCGCGTCCGCCTGGAAGATGAGCATGCCCACCTGACGCTCGTGCAGCTCGAAGATGCGCAGCGCCTCCGCGAAGGCCGCGCTGGCCCAACCCGAATAAGCCCACTCGCTCCGGGGATTGAGCCCCTGGGAGAGGGCCTCCTGGGAGTACTCGCTCCACGCCACCTGCGGCCCGCCGAAGTACAGCGCGAGGAAGCCCTCCATCGTCAGGTGCATGGGGAGCAGCCGCAGCCGGTGCTTGTCCTCGCGGTGCACCATGCGGTGCAGCACCCGCGTCGAAGAGAAGGGCCCGTGCTTGAGGCTCTTTCCCTCCTTGCCCTCGGGCTTGCGCAGCCGGGTCTCGGGCGTCACCGCCGCGCCCTTGTCGTCCCAGTCCACCACCAGGCCATGGGGGACGTAGGACGCGTAGTGGAGCCCGGGCTCCATCAACCCGCCCTGGAGCGACACGACGCCCGCGTCCTCGTCGTAGCTCCTGCGGGTGATGCGCAGGTCTCCGGGGATGTCGTCGCGCAGCACGGGCACCAGGCGGATGCTCCCCCAGACCTGCGAGGGCGCGAGCCGCAGCCCCGTGAGCGGCAACCGCCGCACCGCGCTCTTGCCGCCCTCCTTCATGCCACCTCCTCGTCGAGCGACTCTTCCGGGGGCTCGGTCCCGGTGTGGCCTTGGGGCGCGTGCTCGAGCATCCGCCGCACGCGCGCCGCCAGGTAGTCCTCGAGCTCCGCGAGGGGAGAGGCCCCCTCGGCGAAGCGCGCGAAGCCGAGCACCGTGGGCAGGTCTTCC